>NZ_JAMBOO010000001.1 GCF_023715895.1 Domibacillus indicus
TAAAGGAAAAAGAACAAAAAGCCTAAAAGGAAATAGGCAGATTCCTGTTGAATTTTGAACAGGAATCTGCCTATTTTTGTTGGAGAAACAAGCAAGAATTTAAAAACGTAAGTTTTTCAGTGCCCTCCTCTAGAGGAGCTGGTGTTTTTCATTTGTCATCAGTTCATTGCCTCACTGACCTGGCTCATTTCTCCCGCCCACTGCCGGGCCTCTTCATAAATCATTTTCACTGTTTGCACATTCAGCCCAAGCTCTTGCACTTTTGTTTCAATGATCTTCCAATCCACAATATCCATACCGACCACAAGTTCTAAGAAAGGAGTGATAGGCGTGATAGTTCCCCTTAACGTTTCATTTACCTGATCAGATAATGGAATTTGCGCTAATACATCTGACATGCTGCACTTAAGCAGTACATCCACGAGTGAAAACATACCTGCAAGAAAAAACTCGGCTGCATTCCCAGCTTGTGTGTTCCTGGCCAGTTCCTCGCATGCTTTTGCGCGAAACAGCGCCGATTCCATTAATTCTTTTGTTTTGGCCGGCAAGTCCTTTTGAATTTCCCGCAGAGCCAGCATATACAGCCATTTTGTCAGTTCAATAAACCCAATCATCATAATCGCTTGTTTAATAGACTTAATCTTGGCTCTTGTACGCAGTGCAGGTGAATTGGCCAGCTTTAATAGATGATACGACAGTGACACATCCCGTTCAATCAAGCGGGTAATGTTTTCAATATCGATTTCCTCTTCCTGCAAAAGCTTGATCAAATGAAAATAAGTGACCGCATTGATCGGCAGGTATGCTGACTGAATCAGCTGCGGTTTCGCAAAAAAGTAGCCTTGAAACAGTTCGTAACCTGCCCTTTTTGCCCTCTCGAATTCTTCATGTGTTTCAACCTTTTCTGCCAGAAGCACAATATGCGGAAAATCGTTTTTCACTTTTTGTTCGATGGCCAGCCGCTCGGCGGGTGTTGTGTGTAAAAAATCTACCTTTATGTATGTAGTCAGGTTAAACAGCTCATTATACAGGTCTGTCTGCCCGCGCAGAATAAAATCATCTAAAGCAATTGAGTACCCTTTTTGTTTCAGTCTCTGAAGAACGGCAATCAGTTCAGCTGTAATTGGAATATCCTCCAGCACTTCAATAATAACGTGCTCCGGCGGAAAGTTTTCAGCCACTTTTTCTTTTAACAGCGTTTCTGTAAAGTTAATAAAACAAGGGTGCCCATGGGCTATTTTTTCTACTCCAACCGTCAAAAATGAATGAATTAACACTTCAATTGTCGCCTGATCCGGGGACACATCCGGAAAAGTATTGGTTTCGCTGTTTCGGTACAGCAGCTCATAACCAAATACGTGCTCATTGACGCTGAAAATGGGCTGGCGTGCCATAAATAAATTCATCTTTTTGTGCTCCGATCATTATTAATCTATGACATTATACCAATATATAGATAAAAAGTCCCTTTTTCAAGCAAAAAAAGTCATCCTTGGAAAAGGATGACTTTTTAATCGTTTACACGAGTGATTTTCACATCTTTTAAAATGTCACGAACAACATAGCTTGCTGCGATTAAGCCCGCAACAGATGGAACAAAAGCGTTTGAAGCGGGAGGCATTTTCGCTTTGCGAATTTCCGCCTCATCGTTGCCGACGACCTGACGTACATCTTCCCGGATCACAATTGGGCTTTCATCCGAGAAAATAACGGGAATGCCTTTTCGAATGCCTTCTTTGCGCAGGCGTGTGCGAATCACCTTTGCAATAGGATCCGTATGGGTTTTAGAAATATCGGCAATGGTAAACCGTGTCGGGTCTAACTTATTCGCCGCCCCCATGCTGGAGATGATCGGAATATTTCGGTTTAAACATTCTTTCATTAAGTGAATTTTGTAAGAGATCGTATCGGACGCATCCACAACGTAATCGAGTCCGTAGCTGAAAAACTGCTCATATGTTTCTTCTGTATAAAACATTTTCAGTGCGATCACTTCACATTCAGGATTGATATCCGCAATTCGTTCTTTCATTAGATCCGCTTTTGGCTGTCCGACTGTTGATAAAAGTGCCGGCAGCTGGCGATTAATATTTGTAATATCGATCACATCTTTATCGACCAGAATTAAGCGGCCGACTCCTGAACGGGCAAGTGCTTCCGCTGCAAATGAGCCCACTCCGCCAATGCCCAAAACGGCAACGGTTGCATTTTTTAATAGGTCAAGCCCTTCTTTTCCGAAGGCAAGTTCATTACGGGAAAATTGGTGAAGCATTTAAACAATCACTCCTGTTTTTAAGCATAAAAAAAGACGGCGAATCCCAATCGTGCCGTCGTTGTAATAACATATGTTTTGAACCCGCTCTACAGCAGGTGGGTGCCCTGTTCTGGGCGTTGCAAGTCCCCGCAAAGGGCATGTGCGCTGTCCAAAAACTCAGACTCCCTAACATATAGTGTTCGGTCAAAACAGAATGTGTAACTAACGTACACATCAGGATCCGCCTCATTGAAATCATATTATCATACGTTTTTTTGAAAATCAACTAATGATCACTGCGAATTTATCAGAAAATTAAAAACACAACTTTTTTCTTATTTCGCTGTTTGGCTGATACGTAGATGCAGTTCTTCAAGCTGTGCATTGGACACTTCGCCCGGCGCATCTGTTAATACGTCTGCTGCACTTGCTGTTTTCGGGAAAGCAATAGTATCACGCAGATTTGTACGGCCGGCAAGAAGCATAACCAAACGGTCTAAGCCCAGCGCAATACCGCCGTGTGGAGGCGTACCATATTCAAATGCATCCATAAGGAAGCCGAACTGTTCTTTCGCCTGCTCTTCTGTGAAACCAAGCAGCTTGAACATTTTTTCCTGCACATCACGTTCAAAAATACGAATCGAGCCGCCGCCGAGTTCATAGCCGTTTAACACAATGTCATAGGCTTGCGCACGTACCGCGCCCGGGTCTGATTCCATTTTCTCGATATCTTCACGGAATGGCATTGTAAATGGATGGTGCGCTGCGTAGTAACGTCCTTCTTCTTCGTCATACTCAAGCAGCGGCCAGTCTGTTACCCAAAGGAAATTGTATTTAGATTCATCGATCATGCCAAGCTCTTTACCAAGTTTTAAGCGAAGAGCACCCAATGCATCGGCTACAACCTGCTTTTTGTCTGCGACGAACATGATTAAATCGCCTGTTTTTGCTCCGGCTGTTTCCAGCATCTTTGCCTGTTCTTCGTCCGTGAAGAACTTGATAATCGGCCCTTTCATGCCGTCTTCTTCAACTTTCAGCCAAGCAAGGCCTTTCGCACCGTAAATCGCTGCAAACTCTGTTAGATGATCAATATCTTTACGAGAATACTTTTCAGCACCGCCCGGTACACAAAGCGCTTTTACTTGTCCGCCTGACTCTACAACCTGCGCGAATACTTTAAATCCAGATCCACGAACCACATCGGCCATATCGATCAATTCAAGACCAAAGCGTGTATCCGGCTTGTCAGAACCAAAACGGTTCATCGCGTCTTTATATGTCATGCGTTCAAAAGATCCATCAATGTCGAGGTTTTTCACGCGCTTCATCACTTTTTTCAGCATCTCTTCTGTCATTTGCATGATGTCTTCCTGGCTCATAAAGCTTGTTTCAATATCGACTTGTGTGAATTCAGGCTGACGGTCTGCACGCAAATCTTCATCACGGAAGCAGCGGGCAATTTGATAGTAACGATCTACACCAGACACCATAAGCAGCTGTTTGAAAATTTGCGGTGACTGCGGCAGCGCGTAAAACTCGCCTGGGTGAACACGGCTTGGAACCAGATAATCACGTGCGCCTTCCGGTGTTGATTTTGTTAAAATCGGTGTTTCCACATCAAGAAAACGATTTTCGTCTAAATAATCACGAATCGTTTTTGTTACATCACTGCGCATTTTCAGTGTTTCAAACATCACTGGACGGCGAAGATCCATGTAGCGATATTTTAAGCGGACGTCTTCGTTTACTTCCGTTCCGTCTTCAATCATGAATGGCGGTGTTTTCGCTTCGCTCAGTACGTTGATTTCCGTTACGTGTACTTCAATCGTACCAGTCGGGATGTTTTCATTTACGGTTTCCGCATCACGCTTTACAATTGTCCCTTTGACATCAAGTACATATTCATTGCGGACTTTTTCTGCCACAGCAAGTGCTTCTGCTGAAATTTCCGGGTTAAACACGATCTGCATGATGCCTGTACGGTCACGCAAATCAATAAAAATGACGCTCCCAAGGTCACGGCGGCGCTGCACCCATCCTTTTAATGATACTTCTTTTCCAATATGTTCTTCGGTCATTTCACCGTTATAAAACGTGCGTCCAAACATTTACTTCGCCTCCATTTTTGTTTTAATATAACCAGCCAGCTCATCCAGTGACACCTGGTCCTGCGAACCCGCCGCCATGTCTTTGACGGTAATTCGGTTTTCCGCCAGTTCATCTTCACCCAAAATCGCTGTAAAGCGGGCGTGCTGGCGATCAGATGCTTTAAGCTGAGCTTTCATTTTTCGGTCCTGGTAGTCACGGTCTACTGAAAGACCCGCTGTACGCAGCTCATGAACAAGCGAGACGGACCGGTCTTTTGCTGCATCTCCAAGCGCTACTACAAAACAGTCAATTCCTTGATCGATCGGCCATTCTACACCTTCTGCCTCCATCGCGGCAATAAACCGCTCAATACTGAAAGCAAAGCCGATTCCCGGTGATTCTGGACCGCCAAGCTGCTGGACAAGACCGTTGTAGCGTCCTCCTCCACACAGCGTCGTGATGGCCCCGAAGCCCTCTGCCTCGCTCATCACTTCAAAAGCTGTGTGATTGTAGTAATCAAGCCCGCGGACAAGCTTTGGATCTACGGTATATGAAATGCCGATTGCATCTAAATAGCTGGTTACTTTCTCAAAGTACGCTTTTGATTCTTCGTTTAAGTAGTCCAGAATAGAAGGTGCTGTCTGCATCAGCTCATGATTCCGGTCTTTTTTGCAATCTAAAATCCGGAGCGGATTTTGCTGCAAACGCGTCTGGCAGTCGCTGCAGAATTCCTCAATACGCGGCTCGAAATGACCGATGAGCGCTTCCCGGTGTGCATTTCGGCTGTCAGCATCGCCAAGAGAATTAATGACGAGATTTAACTTTTGAAGCCCTGCTGCTTTGTAAATATCCATTACAAGTGCAATCACTTCCGCGTCGATGGCCGGATCTTCGCTGCCAATCGCTTCTACGCCAAACTGGACAAACTGGCGGTAGCGGCCCGCCTGAGGGCGTTCATACCGGAACATCGGACCTGTGTAAAACAGCTTGACCGGCTGATCCGGGTGGCCAAACATTTTGTTTTCCACAAACGAACGGACAACCGCGGCTGTTCCTTCTGGGCGAAGGGTTAAACTGCGCTCTCCTCTGTCTTCGAACGTGTACATTTCTTTTTGAACGATATCGGTTGTATCGCCGACGCTGCGCTTGAACAATTCGGTATGCTCAAAAATCGGTGTGCGAATTTCTTTATAGTGATAACGGCGGCAGACGTCTTTAGCAATGGATTCTATGTACTGCCATTTTTCTGACTGTCCTGGCAAAATATCCTGCGTACCACGTGGAATATTCACTGACATGGTCGTTCCTCCTTTATTTGTAAAAGCACATAAAAAAACTTCCATCCCTGCACTGCGCGCAGGGACGGAAGTTTTCCGCGGTACCACCCTCGTTAAAGCCGAAGCTTTCCCTTTTTTGATAACGCAATACGCGGTTTTTCCTACTATTGTTTCAGAAAAACGCCTCAGAAGTGTCTGTTCATGAAGGTGCACCGTAAATGCTCTCAGTCGCGGCATTTTTCTCTGTCCGGGCATGGGCTTCACTACTTTTCTTCGTCTATGGCTTTTCATATGTTCTTTTATGATGGACTGGATATCCAGCCGATGAAAAGATTATAAAAAACTTTTCCCCTGATTTCAACCTTAATCTTTCGTATCAAGAATTAAGGTAACCGGACCGTCGTTTACAAGCGACACATCCATCATGGCGCCAAACACACCCGTTTCCACCTGTACGCCTTTTTCGCGGATGAGGCGGTTAAAGGCATCATATAGCCCTTCTGCCTGGGCACCGGCTGCTGCCTTCATGAAATTCGGACGCCGCCCTTTTTTGCAGTCACCGTACAAGGTAAACTGGGAAACCGATAAAATCGATCCGCCCCGCTCAAGCAGTGATTCATTCATTTTTCCCGACTCATCTTCGAAAATACGCAGATGCACAATTTTTTCGGCGAGCCAGGCTGCGTCCTGCTCCGTATCCTCATGTGTTACACCGACTAGAAGGACAAGGCCTGAGTCAATGGCTCCTTTGATTACTCCGTCCACCGTCACGCTTGCTTGTTTGCTTCTTTGTAAAACCACTCTCATTCTTCTACACCTGCCAACGTTAATTCATAATGCGGCGGACTGCATAAATGTCCGGAATTTGTTTGACCCGTTCCACCACTTTTTGCAGGTGATTCACATTACGAATAAAAATAGACATATCGATTTTGGCCATTTTATTTCGGTCTGAACGTCCAGATACCGCGGAAATATTTGTTTTTGTTTCACTGACTACATGCAGCACTTCATTTAAGAGACCTTGACGGTCGTAGCCGGAAATCTCAATATCAACCAAATACTCTTTTTGATTTGCACCGCCTGACTCCCACTCAACCGGGATCAAGCGATTTTCTGCATCGTCATCCGCCGTCACGTTCGGACAGTCTTCCCGGTGAACAGAGACACCGCGTCCTTTTGTAATATAGCCGACGATATCGTCACCCGGTACAGGGTTACAGCAGCGGGACAGCCGAATCAGCAAGTTGTCGATGCCTTTAACCGTAACACCGGCATTTTTCTTTTGAGCGGCTGGATTTGGCGGCGTTTTAATTTCCTTCACCACTTCACTCAGCGCCGCTTCCTGATCACGCTGCTTGCGAAGCTTTTCAGTCAGCCGGTTGGCTACTTGAAGAGCGGTGACTCCGTTATAACCGACTGCTGCATACATGTCTTCCTCATTCAAGAAGTTGAACTTTTCCGCCACGCGCTTTAAGTTCTGCTGCGTCAACACTTCTTTTACATCGAATTCCATATTTTTAATTTCATTCTCGACCATTTCCTGGCCTTTTTCCACGTTTTCTTCACGATTTTGCTTTTTGAAGAATTGGCGGATTTTGTTTTTCGCCTGCGACGTCTGCGCCATTTTGATCCAGTCTTTACTCGGGCCGTATGAATGCTTTGACGTCAAAATTTCTAAAATATCGCCTGTTTTTAATTTATAATCAAGCGTAACCATCTTCCCATTTACTTTTGCGCCAATGGTTTTATTGCCGATTTCTGAGTGAATACGATAGGCGAAATCAATCGGGACAGAACCGGCCGGCAGCTCCAGCACATCGCCTTTTGGCGTAAACACAAACACCATATCCGAAAACAAATCGAGCTTTAATGATTCCATAAACTCTTCTGCATCCTGCGATTCATTTTGGAAATCCAGAATTTCACGGAACCACGTCATTTTCTTTTCAAACGAAGCATTTTCGTCTACCGTTCGTCCTTCTTTATAGGCCCAATGCGCCGCAACCCCGTACTCGGCAATTCGGTGCATCTCTTCTGTGCGAATCTGCACTTCAAGCGGATCACCTTTCGGGCCGATGACCGTCGTGTGGAGAGACTGGTACATGTTCGTTTTTGGCATCGCTATATAATCTTTAAAACGTCCTGGCATCGGTTTCCAGCATGTATGAATAATGCCGAGCGCTGCATAACAGTCTTTGATGCTGTCTACGACAATACGAACCGCTAATAAGTCGTAAATTTCATTAAACTGTTTGTGCTGCATGGCCATTTTCCGATAAATACTGTAAATATGTTTAGGGCGGCCGGAAATTTCCGCGCTGATATCCATCTCATCGAGCCGTGTTCTCATTAAATCAATGACGTCATCTAAATACTGCTCCCGCTCCTCGCGCTTACGTTTCATCAAGTTGACAATCCGGTAATACTGCTGTGGATTCAAATAACGAAGTGCTGTATCTTCCAGCTCCCATTTAATCTTCGACATTCCAAGACGATGGGCAAGAGGTGCAAAAATTTCCAGCGTTTCGTTGGAAATACGGCGCTGCTTTTCCTGCGGCAGGTGTTTCAACGTTCTCATATTGTGCAGACGGTCTGCCAGCTTGATTAAAATCACACGAATATCCTGTGCCATTGCGACAAACATTTTCCGGTGATTTTCCGCCTGCTGTTCTTCTTTTGACTTATATTTAATTTTTCCAAGCTTTGTGACACCGTCTACCAGCATTGCTACTTCCGCATTAAATTCATTCGCCAAGTCCTGCAGTGTCACATCCGTGTCTTCTACCACATCATGCAGAAAACCGGATGCGACCGTTGCCGGGTCCATTTCAAGATCAGCCAATATGCCCGCAACCTGGATAGGATGAATGATGTACGGTTCGCCCGATTTACGAAACTGGTGCTTATGCGCTTCTTTTGCGTACTCAAACGCACGCCGGACAAATCCGACATGCTCTTCGTTCAAGTAGGCACGGGTCCGGTCGATGACCTGGTCGGCGGTTAATATCTGGTCTTTCGCCATATGTTTTGTTCACCTTCGCCCTTTCCGAAAAAAACTGATTGTTCTTATTATCGAAAAAAAAGCGCAGGATGTAAAGTCATCCTGCACTTTTTTTGTGAATTAGGCGATTTTTGTCGAATCAGTCGTACGGAATGATGGTTAATACATCATATCCATCCAATTTTTCGCGCCCGTTCAAGTAATTTAATTCAATTAAAAATGCAATACCTACTACAATACCGCCAAGTTGCTCTACAAGCTTGATTGTCGCTTCAATCGTACCGCCTGTTGCCAGCAGGTCATCTGTAATAAGAACACGCTGACCCGGCTTAACGGCGTCTTTATGGATCGTCAGCACGTCTTTTCCATACTCAAGCCCATATTGTACTTTGATCGTCTCACGCGGCAGCTTGCCTTCTTTACGGACCGGCGCAAAGCCAACACCAAGAGAGTAGGCAACCGGGCAGCCTACAATAAAGCCACGCGCTTCCGGACCTACAATTAAATCTACTTGTTTATCTTTTGCATACGTGACAATTTGATCCGTTGCATAACGGAATGCCTCGCCATTGTCCATAAGTGGTGTGATATCTTTAAACTGAATGCCCGGCTTTGGCCAATCCGGCACAATTTTAATATACTCTTTTAAATTCATGTTAATCGTTCCTCCCAGTGTCTAGCGGGCTGCTTCATCCATTCATCCAGAATTATTTTTAATTCACGGTAGGATGAGTACAGCAGCTTTTGTTCAAGGTTAAATTGCGTCTGCTTTCGTATGTAGGCAGGCGACTCGCTCAAATCACGCTTGTCCGCTTCTCTTTGCACTTCAATCTTTCCATTCTCTAGTTTAACAAATCCAAGCTCTAAAAACACGTTTGACATAAAACGAACAGCAGCATAAGACCAGCCCTGCTTTTTCGCCAGCAGCTCACCATGCTGTTTCACATCAAATGAGCCTCTTTTCAATAAAAATGCGTAATACCATTTGAAATGATCCCGTGTTGGCATCGAACTGAAGAAATGATTCTCCTGCGTGCTGAAATGGGCATAAATACGAGCCGGCGACTTTCCACCCAAGAGTGACTTGATCACTTCTTCCCTTTCCGGCAAATCTAACAGTACTACATTTTTGCCATCCATTTCAACGGCTTGGGCATCCTGTTCGTTTTGAACAAATACGACATTAGGATCCCCTGATGCACGGCTGAAGGATACAGCGACCTTTACATCGGGTATGTTCTTGTACCAGCTTGAAACATTTCTTCCGCCGCGCATATCAAACAGCTGGCATTCGTCCACCCGAAGGTCGCGAAGCATAAGCTGCGGGCGGCGCATATTATTCCATTCATTAATAGACAGTTCGCCAATCACCGAAATGTCTGATGTTTTCGCTATTTGATCGGCGTACTCTCCCATGCCAAAACCGACTCCGTCAATGGTCTGCCCGTTTTGTTCAAACGCTGCTTTTAAGTGCGTTTGGTTGGCGCCAATCTTTTTCATCGAAGCAATTTTAGCATCCTGGATCACAAAAAGCGGTTTCGGGTTGTTCATGCCAAACGGCGCCAGCTTATTCAGCTCCTCAATCCCCTGCACTGTAATATCAGACACCGAGGCCTGCGCATCGACTTGAACAATCGGCGTAAAATCCTCTTCCCTAAGTGTATCCTTAGCGATACGAACCATACGGCTGCGCAGCTCATCTACATCATGAATCGACAGGGTCATGCCGGCAGCCATTGGATGACCGCCGAAATGCGGCAAAATATCCCGGCAGGTTGACAAGCTTTTAAACAAATCAAAGCCTTTAATGCTTCTGGCTGAGCCTTTCGCAATGCCTTTCTCAGAATCAAAACCAAGCACGATAGCCGGCCGATAAAATGTATCAGTCAAACGGGACGCAACAATTCCGACAACACCGGGATTCCACCCTTCCTTGCCTACCACAATGACCGGGTACTCATCCGGCGGAAACTCCTGATTTACCATGTCAATTGCTTCTTTTGCCATGTCGTTGACGATAGACTGCCGTTGTTTATTCATTGCGTCAATTTCTTCTGCAAGCATCATCGCTTCTTCTATGTCTTCCGTTAACATTAATTCTGCAGCAGGACCTGCATCATCAAGGCGGCCAGCTGCATTAATACGCGGTCCGATCATAAATCCGACCGTTTCTTCATCAATAGATGACTGCTCTGTGCCCGTCTGTTTGCAAAGCGCGACAATACCCGGCCGCTCTGTCTGGCGCAGGGCGGACAGACCTTTTTTGGCAATCAGCCGGTTCTCTCCGTACAGCGGCACCAGATCGGCAATCGTGCCAATTGCAGCCAAATCAAGCAGATGTTCCGGTACTTTCCCGTATAACGCATGTGCCACCTTCAGCGCCACCCCTACACCGGCAAGATACCCAAATGGATACGTGCCCTCTGGATGCTTCGGGTGTATAATCGCTAATGCTTCCGGCAGTACAGGCCCGGGTTCGTGATGATCCGTAATAATTAAGTCAATGCCAATCTCCTTGGCCACCTGTGCTTCATGAACGCCTGAAATTCCGGTATCAACCGTAATAATCAAACCAAAGCCACTTTCTTTCGCATGACGAAAAGCCGGCTCATTCGGACCATAGCCTTCAGTGAACCGGTTCGGAATATAATAATCAGCGAGAACACCATAATCGCGAAGCGCTGTTAAAAGCAGCGACGTACTGCTGACACCGTCAGCGTCATAGTCACCAAAAACAAGAACAGCTTCTTCCCGCTCTTTCGCCTGACGAATGCGGTCGATTGCTTTGTTCATATCTTTTAACAAAAAAGGATCGTGAAAAGCGACACCTTCATCAAACAAAAATGCACGTGCTTCTTCTTTTTCTGTGATTCCCCGTCCCAATAAAAGCGATGCAGCGAGAGGGCTTGTTCCAACTTCCTCCGCAAACGCTTCACTTTTTTTGTGGTCCACTTCTTTCAAGGACCAGCGCATTTTTGGTTTCAGCATAATTTCACCCCATAACGTACTCATTATACGGGTCAATTGAACAAATGACAATATGATTCAAAAGAAGAGAGCTGAGTGGGTTTCACTCAGCTCTCCTTTTTCTTTTATGAATCACCGTCCGGCGCCAGCCGGGTTGACGTAGCAGCGGGTGTTCTCTGCTCCCGGTGCTCAAGCTTTAATTCGTGCAATTCTTTTTTTAGCTGCTCATTTTGCCGGACCAGCTCCTTACGCTGCCGCTTAAGTGCCAATGTACGAAACAAACTAAACATAAAGATAGCGAGTCCGCCAAGCAGCACAGAAAACAAAATAACAAGAATTAGCGGCCATTGTGCAGAACCAAATAGGTAATTTACCGTTACCGGATTTACATTAATGACAGCAAAAACAGCGATAACAAGTGCGAAAATCAATCCTAAAATAAGAGCTGTTTGTGTTTTCATCTTTTCCCCTCCCTACATGTCTTTACTTTTCCTTTTTCGAATTCACTTCAAACATTGGCCGGCCGCTTCTCTCTTGAATTCTTTTTCCAAAACAGGCACGATAAGAGAAAAAGAAAGCAGGAGTAGCATGCAGCGTTTTTATATCGACATTCTTCAAGGAAGAGGGAGTTATTATGATCTCGGGCTTCTTGCCGGCGAAAAATTAAAGGAATCGCCGCTTTTTGCGGCTCATCAAAAACGGCGCCAAAAGTCTCTTCGTTCTTATGATATTGATTTCAAAAAGGTAAAAGCCTACTTTCAATCCTTCCTTCCTCTTATATGGGAAGAGCTTGAGGGCCTTGCAGAGTCCCTTAGCTGGTCTTTATATGAGGTGGTTCACGAATACAGCGGTTTTCAAGCCGATGATGTAAACAGCGGATGTTCTGCCCTGATGAACAATGGCATTTTCGCAAGAAACTATGATTATCACCCGAAAACCTATGAAGGCAGACTTTTATTGTGGCAGCCTGATCATGGCTACGCTTCAGTCGGTATAAGCGGCAGGATGATTGGGCGGATTGACGGCATGAATGAAAAAGGGCTTGTGATTGGCTTTCACTTTGTAAATCGGCGTCGTGCTGAAGATGGATTTACGTGCAGCGTTATCGCTCGCATGGTGCTGGACTCGTGTGCGACAACAGACCAGGCGATCGACCTGCTTCGTTCTATTCCACATCGACATGCATTTAATTACTCTCTTTATGATGCCTCCATGCATAGTGCAGTTGTCGAAGCGTCACCACGAGGGGTACAAGTGCACAAGCAGGCTGCAGCTTGTGCGAATCATTTTCTCTCGGACACCTTATCGTCCGAAAACCGCCATCATACAGCTGAGTCTATAGAACGGCTGCAGACGCTGCAACACTTTTCCGGAACCGCACAAAGCACCATGGAACGATACAAGCTTTTCAACGATCCTGCTTATGGCATTTTTAAAAAGAAATACGCCAGCTGGGCGGGAACACTTCACACAACCGTATATGAACCGGCTTCTCTCCGGATGCTTCTTGGCGTCGGCGAAAGCGCCCATCCTCTTCCCATTGACTTCGGCCGCTGGCTGGCTGGAGAGCGGCTTCCCATTACCCGTGTGTTTGGAAAAATTGATTCGAATGAGTCGTTTTTGCATATGTCATGAGCGTACAAAAAAAGACAGGCTTTTTCAGCCTGTCTTTTTTATTATGCAGATTTTGATTGCTGTATTTGACGCACTTCTTCGAGGTATTGTCTCCCTTTCGCTTCATTGTACTGTCCTTCCCATTTAGACATTACAATAGCAGCAAGAGAGTTACCTACAACGTTAACCACTGTACGGGCCATGTCCATGATCCGGTCGATTCCCGCGATGAATGCCAAGCCTTCAACCGGGATTCCCACGCTTCCAAGTGTAGCAAGAAGCACGACGAAGGAAACGCCTGGAACTCCTGCAATCCCTTTAGAAGTAACCATTAACACAAGTACAAGTGAGAGTTGTTCTGCCATCGACAAGTCGATTCCATACATTTGCGCGATAAACAAAGCTGCAATCGCCTGGTAAAGGGTAGATCCATCAAGGTTGAATGAATAACCCGTTGGAATAACGAATGAAACGATCGCTTTCGGGCAGCCGAACTTCTCCATTTTTTCAATTAATTTCGGCAGCACTGTCTCCGAACTTGACGTGGTATACGCAAGAATCATTTCGTCTTTTAAAATTCTAAATACGTTAAAAATGTTTACTCCAGCGATTTTCGCTGTAATTCCCAATACCACAAGGATAAAGAAAATCATTGACCCGTATACAAGAATAACCAATTTGCTTAGCGGGATCAGTGATTCAACCCCGAATTTAGATACGGTTACACCAATCAAGGCAAACACGCCGAACGGCGCGAATTTCATGATTTGGTTTGTAATATAAAACATCGCCTCTGCCGTTCCCTGGAAAAATTGCAGAACCGGCTTTCCTTTTTCACCGATTGCGGCAATACCAAGACCAAATACAACAGAGAAAAAGATGATTGCCAGCATATCACCCTCTGCAAGAGACGTGAATAAGTTTGACGGCACGATATTGACAAACGTTTCAGCAAACCCATGGCTGGATGTTTCTTCTGTTGTGTCTACGTAGCTGCTGATATCGGTTTTATCCAAATTGGACATATCAACTCCAGCACCCGGCTGAAAAATATTGGCGGCAGCAAGACCGACCAAAATCGCGATTGTTGTAATGATTTCAAAGTAAAGAATTGTTTTACCGCCCAGTCTTCCAAGCTTTTTCGTGTCGCCGACACCGGCTACCCCGACAATAATGCTGGAAATGACAATCGGAATGACAATCATTTTAATGAGACGCAGAAAAATATCGCCAATTGGCTGCAGATACGTGGCAACATGCGGGTTTCCAAAAAACATGGCTCCGACCGCTATACCAAGAATTAAACCAATTAAAATCTGCCATGCTAAACCTATTTTTTTCATTTCATCAATCCCTTCCCCTTATTTATCATCCATCGCTGCATTCAACTGTCCGCCAAATGCGGCTGGTTATTCCCTAAAAAAAGCTGTCAACTGTGCTTTTTTTATTTACATCCAGATGACAGGTATACTTCCATGTATATAACTATATTTCACTACCTACAAAATCATACAATTACCTACAAAGGGAGCGTTTTTTTATATAAAAAAAACGTTAAGTTGTATTACGTATCGCCCAATTGTATACTATTCTTCATAAATCGAAACAAAAGGAGGGGTTTTTATTTTTCCTTCCCGTGCCTTTTTGAAAAATGAGCGGCTCCTGATACTTATCATGATTTTCGCTGTTCCAGCAGCAGGAGAACTGAAGATTTATCCATTTGGAGAAGTGTTCCGGATTGGCCTGGGTCCACCGGTTATGTTTTTCTTTTTGTTATATTTAAGGAAAGAACGGATCATATGGGCCGGCCTGCTTACCGCTGCAGCGGTCTTTTTATTTCGTACCGGTCTTGAGACAGCTTCTTTTCATGAACAAGATCTCATTCTTTCTTTTTCGCATCATGTTCCAGCTTTTATTTATTATTTTTCATACGCTTGTTTGTTCCGTCTTTTTTACGTAAAAAGTCATCGAAATAGGCTGCTTGGCGTTGGATTTGCCATGCTTGGAATTGATTTGGCTTCCAATTCTATCGAGCTTTTTATTGATTATCTGCTGTTTGAGATTTCTCTTTCTTTCAACGACATAAAAGAAATTATTCTGATTGCACTTGCCCGCAGTTTTATCGTTGTTAGTTTGTTGAACATGCTGAAACTAAATGAAGCGCATACAAGAGAAAAGCATATCACGGAGCGAAATGAGTATATGCTCATGCTTGTTTCCAGTTTGTATGAAGAAACCGTTTATTTAAAAAAAACGCTCACTGATGCAGAAGAAGCGACAAAAGAATCCTATCATCTCTATCGCTCTCTAAAACAGGAAGATCATCCGGCAAGCCAGGAGGCATTGAAGCTGGCGGGTAAAATTCACGATATTAAAAAAGATAATCAGCGGATTTATGCCGGACTTTCCAATGTGATTACAAACGAAAGCCCGAAAGATTTTATGAGTGCCGAGGAACTTCTTCAACTAACAGTCCAGATTAATGAAAAGTATGCTATTGCCTTAAAAAAGAAGGTGACCTTTTTATCTGCAGTATCGGGAGAGCATCCTCCGTATCATGCTTATACGTTCCTGTCCCTTCTGAATAATTTGGTTTCAAATGCTGTCGAGGCCATACCGAAGGAAGGGTTTGTCCAAATCAAGCTTTTATCACAGCAGGAGCACATTGAGCTTCAGGTGCGCAATAGCGGTCTTTCTATTTCCGATAAATATCAGAAGGTAATTTTCGAGCCGGGCTTTACAACAAAGTATGATGAGCAAGGAAACCCTTCAACAGGCATTGGGCTTGCCCATGTAAAGGAGATCGTGAATGGCTTTCATGGCAGCATTGAATTAAAAAATGAACAGGGCAGTGTTTTGTTTCAAATTAACATTCCGGTTCAGGCGTTTATGCAGAAAGGTTGATTACATATGCGTTTTTTTCTTGTAGATGATGATGATGCAATTCGTCTTACGCTGACGAAAATTATTGAAGATGAGGATTTGGGAGAAGTAGCCGGAGAACAAGCAGATGGCGATGGATTAACCGGTGCGTTTTTGAACATGCAAAAAATTGATATCCTTTTTATTGATTTGCTGATGCCCATCAAAGACGGCCTGGAAACGATCCGCGACCTGGCAGGGTACAATGGCAAAGTGATTATGATTTCACAAGTAGAAACGAAGGAACTGATCGGCGAAGCATACGCCCTCGGTGTAGAATACTACGTTATGAAACCGATCAATCGAATTGAAATCATTACGGTTATTCGAAAAGTAAAAGAGCGGATTCAGCTTGAAAAATCAATCCAGACGATTAAAACATCCTTAAACAGCCTGCTGCCGGCCGAAGAATCGGACAGACGCGCTGCACAAAGCGAAACGAGCTTAATCGATACAGGAGAATACCTGCTGGCTGAAATGGGGATTGTCGGCCATAACGGTGCGAAGGATTTGCTTGATATTCTTTCTTTTTTATTTTCAGACGAGGAATCTGCTTTTGATCAAAGCTTTCCTTCTTTAAAAACCATTTTTGAAAAGACGATTCAAAAAAGACTGGGTGAATCTGCTTCCGCCCAAGCGGTTAACAGGGAAATAAAAGCTTCGGAACAGCGGGTCCGCCGCGCTATTATTCACTCCATCGTTCATTTCGCTTCACTCGGGCTGACTGATTACGCCAATCCTAAATTTGAGTTTTATGCGGCCAAGTTTTTTGATTTTATGACCGTCCGCCAAAAAATGCTGGAACTGCAAAAAGACCCAAATGCCGCTTCTGCTCCCGTTAAAGTGAATATGAAAAAATTTATCCAAATGTTCTTTTTTGAAGCGAAACGCTTAAGAACCGAAACAAACCACCCATATTAACAGAAAAAACCTGCAGACTGATGCGTCTGCAGGTTTTTTGCATTTATACTTGTAATTCGTCTTTGTTTGCTGCTTTTTCTTTGTACGTAATTAATTTGCCTTTTTTCTTTAATTCTTTCTTTTTCCAAATCAGCCATAGCTGGGAAGCAATAAAGATAGACGAGTATGCTCCACCAATCAAGCCGACCAAAAGCGCAATAGAGAAGTTTAAGATCGACGGGCTTCCAAGCACAATCAACGTGATAACAGCAATGACGACAGTTAAAACCGTATTGATAGAACGGGCCAGCGTCTGCCGGATACTTTTATTGACAATATTGTCCAACTGCTCCGGTGCCGTGATTTTCTTTGCTTTCGTCATATTTTCGCGAATCCGGTCAAATGTAACGATCGTATCGTTAATTGAATACCCGACAATCGTCAATACAGCCGCGATAAAGGTAATATCGACTTCAAGGCGCGTTAAACTGAAAAACGCAATGATGAAGAATACGTCATGCAAAAGTGCTAAAACGGCAGCAAGGCCCATATAAAATTCAAAGCGGAACGCCACATATAAAATAATTCCTATTGTGGCAATGGCAAGTGCCTTTATTGCATTTTTCGCCAGCTCTTTCCCAACGACCGGCGAAACGGTGCTGATATTTGGCTCAGAGCCAAATTTTTCATTCATGCCTGCTTTGACTTTAGCAATTTCCTGCTGCGTCAGCGCTTCATCAAACCGGGCAGATGCAATGGTTTGATTGTCCCCGCCAAGCGTTACATTTACGTCATAGCCAAGCTTGTCGAGCTCTGCTTCAACCGCCTCCTCGGTTAACGGTTTCTCAGACAGCAATTCCATCCGGGAACCGCTGGAGAAATCAATACCGAGGTTTAAACGGAACACAGCCAGTACAATCATGCCGGCAATAATCGCCACAGCCGACAGTGCAAACAGCTTTTTATGCGGTTTAACAAAATCCAGCTTGTCAAATTTAGTTGGCAGATCCAGTGCATCATATCCTTCACTGATCGGATGAATATCTGCTTTTTTCACGCCAAACCAGCCCGGCTTATTATTTAGCCAGTTGCTTTTTACAAGAATGCTCATCAGCACCCTTGCACCCCAGATAGCGGTAATAAAGCTGACAAGAATACTGATAATCAAAGTTGTCGCAAAGCCTTTTACAGAGCTTGTCCCAAAGTAAAATAAAACGCCGCCTGCCAGCAGTGTCGTTAAGTTTGCGTCAACGACGGTCAGGAAGGCATTGCTGCTTCCTGTCTTGAAAGCGGCTTTGATCGGCCGGCCGATCTTAATTTCTTCCTTGATCCGCTCTGCGGTAATGATGTTTGCATCTACTGCCATCCCAACCCCAAGTATAAGAGCCGCGATACCCGGCAGCGTCATGACTGCACCAAGCAAATCAAAAATAAGCAGTGTTAAGTAAAGAAAGGCTATCAGTGTAATGACTGCTACGAATCCCGGCAAGCGGTAATATAGAATCATAAATAAGAAGATGATCCCGATACCAACAATACCAGCCAGCATCGTTTCATTGAGTGCTTGTTCACCAAACTGTGCCCCAACGGACGTTGAATATATTTCTTTCAGTTTGACCGGAAGAGCCCCTGCATCCAGCAGTGCTGCAAGTTCCTGTGCTTCTTCTACTGTAAAATCCCCTTGAATGGTGACTTCTGTTGTATTGAATACCTCGTCAACATTTGGGGCCGACAAAAACTTCGGATTTTCTTTTTGAACTTCCTTGGCAAAAGAATCTTTGCCTTCTTCAAAATCAAGCCAGATGACCAGCTGATTGTTTGGTGCCATGGAAACAATTTTTTCTGTTACTTCTTTGAATTTATCTTTATCTTTTAACTTAACAGCGACGTTGGGCTGCCCTGTTTCCGTAAAGGACTGCTCAGCTCCACCTTCGACAAGATCGCTTCCATCCATCATCAACTTGTCGTTTACATCGCGAAAAGATAAATTTGCCTGTGTAGACAGCATGCTTCGTGCCTGCTCCTGATCCTCTATACCAGCCAGCTGCACACGAATCCGATTGCCTTCCTCCACTTGAATGCTTGGCTCGCTGACACCGAGAGCGTTAATTCGCTTATCCAGCGCTTCAGCGGTATCCGCTACTACACTTTCCGTTATTTTCTGTCCTTCTTTTGCAGGCTGTACTTCATACAGCACTTCAAAACCACCCTGCAAATCAAGCCCCAGCTTAATATCCTGGACGATGTTTTTTGCCGTTGTACTCATCGCTCCTAACAAAACGAGGACCACGAGCAAAAAAGCAACGATCCGGCTCCGTTTTACCATTCTACATTCCCACTCCTTATGATATATAAAAACCAGTTGATAAAAAAAATTCCGGTAACGAATACCAGAATCCCTCAGCCCTCTACATTATGAATGAGAACAAACAGGCTGTCAATTTACTCCCTTTCTTTAGGCGGAGCAAACAAAGCAGCTATTTCCACATCAGACAGCGGTTCACTCCATTCCGGCGCTTTAAAGGCCGTCAGCTGCGTGTAATTCATATATTCCCCCGGCTTCACTGATAAGATATCTCCTACTAAACGGGAAAGCGAACGCTCTGTGTCCATTGATTTCCACCTTTTTTCTTTCAAAAACCGCCATAGCATTCCCGTTTCTGCAGTTTCATAGTGAAGCAGCCTAAACTCTTCAACTTTGCTGATTAGTGCCGGCAGCAGCTTGTCGTAATACACATCGTACGGATGATTTCCCATCATGAATGCCCCCTGTCATGCTCGTCCATCTTTGTACATATATCTCATTATACAATACTTTTCTCACAATTACTTTCTTAGAAAAGGCGGTGGCAGATTGTCATCATTTATAAAAGGAACGATGTGGCTTGCAGGCGCTATTTTCCTTGTGAAAATCCTTGGCTTCGTCAACCGGATGGTCATTGCCCGGTTAATTGGCGAAGAAGGCGTCGGCTTGTATATGGCTGTATTTCCAGCTTTTATATTAACGATTACAGCCGTTCAGTTCGGACTGCCGGTGGCTGTTACACGAAGCGTTGCCGCTGCAGAAAATGATGCACAGCGAAAGCATATTTTCTGCACATCGCTTTTTATCACCCTTTCACTGGCAGCCGTTTTAACACCTTTATTTTGTTTGCTGGCACCCTATCTTGCTGAAAACTTATTTCATGATAAACGGGCAGTCCTGCCGCTTTATGCCATAGCACCATCGATTCCAATTATCGCCATTTCATCTATTGTGCGCGGCTATTTTCAAGGAAAGATGAATATGAAGCCGGCTGCTCTTTCACAGCTGATTGAGCAGATCGTCCGAATCGGCTTGATTATCGTATCAGGGAGGCTTCTTCTGCCTTATGGAATCGAGTATGCTGCAGCAGGTGCCATGGCAGCTGCTTCAGCTGGAGAGCTGATTTCCCTCCTTTATCTTCTCGGCTCCTTTCGTTCGGAGTGGCGGAAAGTCCGGAAGTATCCCGGCAGGCGGACAAGCCGGCCTCTTTTTGGCGAATTGGCGGAAACGGCTCTTCCTGCTGTTGGAAGCCGGCTGATTGGGTCTGGTGCCTGGTTTTTAGAGCCGATTGTCGTCGTGAAGAGCCTGGCCATTGCAGGGCTTGCTTCGAGTGAAGCGATGAAAGAATACGGAGTGTTGACAGGCTACGCGCTGCCGCTCATGTTCCTGCCGTCTTTTTTAACGGTTGCTCTTTCCTCTTCGCTCGTTCCGGATATTAGCGAGTCTTTCAGTAAAAAAAGATTCAGCAACGTTGCCTGGCGGGTAAATGAATCTATCCGCTTTTGCTTGTTTTCAGGCGGATTCGCTACGATTATTCTGTTTTTGTTTGCAGAGCCTTTTATGCTGGTGATGTATCATACCCAAAAAGGAGCCGATTTAATTCAGGTTATGGCACCCTTTTTCCTTCTTTATTACTGCCAGGGACCGCTCCAGGCTGTTCTTCAGGCACTTAACTTGTCACGTGCTGCCATGCTGAACAGCTTTTATGGCGCTGTGGTAAAGCTTCTGGTTATCTTTCTTTTATCAAGCCAGCCTGCATTTGGTATTCGCGGCACCGCCATTGCTATAGCGGCCGGCATCGTGATTGTTACACTTCTTCACACAGCATCTATGCTAAAAGCCGTACCGTTTTCACTTCAATATGGCTTATACGCAAAAATCGGTTTGCTGCTTCTCTTTACCTTTTTCAGCGCCCAGGCGTTTCTTCCCTTTCTTAAAGAGAGTACCTTCCTTTATGTAGGAGGTGGAATGACCGGCTGCCTGCTCGTTTATGTGGCTGGCGCTGTTGTACTCGGTATCTTTAAAAAAGACGATCTGTCCACGCTTCTTTTTTGGCGCACATAAAAAGCCCGGAATATTTTCCGGGCTTTTGCATGTTAGACAGTCGTTTTGTTTACTACATCACGTACCGCAGAGCGGTCAAATGTTAAACGTGTACCATCGCCGACTACAATGGTAATCGTTGTTTCATCGGTTGATTCAATCATACCGTGAAGACCGCCAATTGTGACGATTTTGTCTCCTTTTTGCAAATTGGTCTGCATTTCCATCACCGTGCGCTGACGCTTTCGCTGCGGGCGGATCAATAGGAAATAAAACAGGGCAAACATGATAATCAAAGGGAGAAACTGAGCTAATGCTTCCATTCGTATTCTTCACTCCTTTCCAAAAACAAACAACGTCAAAAGTTTTTTGCATCCGGACGATTGAACCCGTATTGCTCAAAGAACTCCTCGCGGAAATCACCAAGCCGGTCCTCTCGGATCGCTTGACGTACGTTTTCCATTAATTTTATCAGAAAATGTAGGTTATGGTAAGTCGTAAGTCTAATTCCAAATGTTTCATTGCAATGAAGCAAATGGCGGACATACGCACGAGAATAATTTTTACATGCATAGCAGCTGCAATTTGGATCAAGCGGCCCAAAATCACGGGCATACTTGGCGTTTTTTACGACAAGTCTTCCTTCACTTGTCATCAGGGTGCCGTTGCGGGCAATGCGTGTCGGCAGTACGCAGTCGAACATGTCGATTCCGCGTATCGCTCCATCAATTAACGAGTCTGGTGATCCTACCCCCATTAAATAGCGCGGCTTGTCTGCCGGCAAATGAGGCGTTGTAAACTCAAGTACACGATTCATGACATCTTTTGGCTCGCCGACCGATAAGCCGCCAATGGCATAACCCGGGAAGTCAAGCGACACGAGGTCACGAGCGCTTTGTTTACGAAGATCTTCATATTCACCGCCCTGTACAATACCAAACAGCCCCTGATCCTGCGGCCGTTGGTGTGCAGTAAGGCAGCGTTCTGCCCAGCGGGATGTGCGCTCTACAGATTTTTTCATATATTCATACTCTGCCGGATACGGCGGGCACTCGTCAAATGCCATCATAATATCAGAGCCGAGCGCATTTTGAATCTCCATCGCTTTTTCAGGAGATAAAAACAGTTTGTCGCCATTAATATGATTACGGAAATGAACGCCTTCTTCTTCGATTTTCCGGAATTCACTTAACGAAAATACTTGGAACCCGCCGGAATCGGTTAAAATAGCGCCATCCCAATTCATAAATTTATGAAGGCCGCCTGCCTCCTTCACAATATCGTGCCCGGGGCGCAGCCATAGATGGTACGTGTTGCTGAGCAAAATGTTCGCGCCCATCGCCTTAATATCTTCCGGCGCCATTGTTTTAACCGTGGCAAGCGTTCCAACCGGCATAAAAACCGGCGTCTCGAAGCTGCCATGCGGTGTATGTACACGGCCAAGACGGGCTCCTGTTTGTTTACATGTTTTAATGTGTTCATATTTAATAGCTGTCATTCGTTTTGTCACCTTTCACATCGATAATAAGCATCGCATCTCCAAAACTGAAAAAGCGGTATTTTTCTCTTACGGCTTCTTCATAAGCTGCGAGGACACGCTGCTGTCCGGCCAGAGCACTGATTAACATAATGAGCGTAGACTTTGGCAAGTGAAAATTCGTAATCATGCCGTCAATCGCCCGGAATTCAAATCCCGGATAAATAAAAATATCGGTCCAGCCGCTTGATTGTTTCACTTCCCCGTGTTCGCGTGCAGCCGTTTCAAGCGTACGAACAGAAGTTGTTCCGACCGCAATAACCCGGCCGCCTGCTCGTTTTGTTTCGCGAATCGCTTCTTCCGTTTCGGCAGAAATGGTATAGTACTCCGCATGCATATCATGGTCTTCAATTGAATCAACCGAAACCGGACGGAATGTCCCAAGACCGACATGTAGCGTAATAAACTCGATTCGTACGCCTTTTTCTTTTAACTCGGCTAAAAGCGGCTCAGTAAAATGAAGACCCGCCGTCGGTGCAGCCGCAGAGCCGCGCTCTTTCGCATATACGGTCTGGTAGCGGTCCCGTTCTTCAAGCTGTTCTTTAATATACGGAGGGAGCGGCATTTCACCAAGCTCGTCAAGCACTTCATAAAAGATTCCTTCGTATTCAAAGCGAAGCATCCGTCCGCCCTGTTCTTTTTCTCCGACACAGACCGCTTTCAGTTTACCATCTCCGAATGAGATGACACTGCCTTCTTTAATACGCTTGGCCGGCTTTACCAATGTTTCCCATACATCCGTTTCGTCCTGCTTCAAAAGAAGCACTTCAATATTAGCGCCTGTTTCTTCTTTGACGCCATGCAGACGAGCCGGCAGCACTTTTGTGTCATTTAACACAAGTAAGTCGCCCGGCTGCAAATAGTTTGTGACATTTTGAAACGTTTCATGAGTGACGCTTCCCGTGCCCTTATCGAGCACCATCAAACGACTCTTAGCCCGCTCTTTCAGCGGTGTCTGTGCAATTAACTCTTCAGGAAGCTCAAAATCAAAATCTTCTACTTTCATTTCTTACACCTCTAATTTATCTCCATTTTCCAATTACATAAAAAAGAAGCGACAGCACAATGCTTGCCACGATCGATGTTACAATCGGAAAATAAAAGGTTGCGTTTTCTTTTTTAATCACAATATCGCCCGGCAGCCGGCCGAGCTTTCCAAATTGGACAAGAAGCCCAATGAGGAATAAAACGGCCCCAGCTGCCATCAGCATTTTGCCCATACTTGTCATAATGCAGGCAGCTCCATTCCAAAATGCTCGTAAGCCGCTGGCAGGGCGATTCTTCCACGCGGCGTCCGCTGCAGAAAGCCAATTTGCAATAAATAAGGTTCATATACATCTTCTATTGTAGCAGATTCTTCGCCAATGCTGGCAGCCAGCGTATCAAGCCCCACCGGACCGCCTTTAAAACGGCTTAATATCGTGTTAAGCAATTTATGGTCAATATGATCAAGGCCAAGGCGGTCGACCTGCAGAAGCTCAAGCGCTTCGTTCGCTTTTTCGATCGTAATGTGCCCTTCTCCACGGACTTCCGCATAATCGCGCACCCGTTTTAATAATCGATTGGCAATACGGGGTGTACCGCGTGAGCGGCGCGCCAGCTCATCGGCTCCTTCTGCATCAATAGAGGTACCCAGTATATCTGCTGTTCGTATGACTACTTCCTTGAGCTGATCAGGCGTATAATACTCTAACCGGGAGTGAACGCCAAACCGGTCACGAAGCGGCGCAGAAAGTGCCCCAGCCCGTGTGGTCGCGCCAATAAGTGTAAACGGAGGCAGATCAAGCCGCACTGACCTTGCTTCCGGTCCTTTTCCAATCACAATATCAAGACAGAAGTCTTCCATTGCCGGATAAAGGACTTCTTCAATCGAGCGTGGCAGCCGGTGAATCTCATCAATAAACAGCACATCGCCTGGGGCAAGGGCTGTTAATACTGCGGCTAAATCTCCTGGACGTTCAATGGCCGGACCGGATGTTGTCCGGAATCCGGACCCCATTTCGTTGGCAATGACCGCTGCCATCGTTGTTTTGCCAAGTCCGGGAGGCCCATACAGAAGCACGTGATCCAGTGTTTCTTCCCGTTTCAATGCTGCTTCAATAAAAATAGACAAGTTTTGTTTAACTTGTTCCTGTCCAATATATTGACGTAACGTTTGCGGCCGGAGCGACTGCTCTTCAAATCGTTCTTCTGCTCCGGCTCCGCCTGATAATACCCGCTGATCTTCCAATCCAGTCCCTCCTTCTTATCCAAGCAGCAGCTGCAGTCCTTTTCGAATGTACTCATCAGTAGACATGGCTGCTTCTTTCTCGAGCCGGCCCGTAATGCGCTTGATTTCCCGCGCTGAATAGCCTAGCGCCTCAAGCGCAAGCAGCGCTTCATCAAGCGCAGCATTCCCCGATGAAGCAGGTTCCGGCTGTTTTGGAGCAAATAAACCGGTCAAGGAATCCGATACAACGTGATCCAGTTTTCCCTTTAAATCTAAAATCATTTGGCGCGCCGTTTTTTTGCCGATCCCCGGGAATTTCACTAAATAGGGCTCGTCTTCGCGCTCGATTGCACTGACAACATGTGATGGTGTACCAGAAGCCAGAACCGCCAGCGCTCCTTTTGGACCGATGCCGGACACACTAATCAGCTTTTCAAATAGCCTTTTTTCTTCCATCGTTGCAAATCCAAACAGAACATGAGCATCTTCACGGACATGCTGATACAAATAAACCGTTTTTTCTTCCTGCTCATGTTTTGAAAAAGCAAATGGGTTCGGTGTAAGCACTCGATAGCCGATGCCATTGTTTTCAACAACAATATACTCCGGCCCTACAAATGTAATAAATCCTTTAATATACTCGTACAAATTCCTGTCTCCTTTTATACGCTTGTTCATTGTATCATATCATATCAGCGCTAAAAAAGAAACATTTGTTCCCTGAATATTCAGTCACCTTTAAAAAACTCATCAACTGCCACAACAAGTGCTCCCATTCGCTCATGTTCCGGTGCTACCACCCGTGTGATGCCATATTCGCTTAGCGTTCCAGTTGTAACCCTGCCAATCGAGCCGGCAACCGCTTTTTCATTAAAAGCCTGCGCCAGCTGCCCGGCCAGCCCTTGTTTTTCCGCTTCTTTAAATAAAACACGCACTTGTGGCGTCGCCGTAAATAAAACAGCATCGATTTCACCGTCAATGATTTCATGGACCAGTTTCGTGACTACTTCAGGATATGGAACTGTCGTTTCGTACGGCATAATGCATGTTAAATCTGCTCCCTTTTCTGCAAACCCCTGCTCAAGAGCCGGCACCCGCTCTCCATGAAGCTGTAAGAACACGCGCTGTCCAGCTAAATCCACTTCTTCAAGCGCCCCAAGCAGTCCGGCGTTTGTGCCGTCACCATCAATAATTTCTGGAGCTAACCCATGTTTTTTTAACTCCTGCACAGTTTTGTAGCCGCGCGTTGCAATTCGGGAAGCCGCTACCGCTTTTTGAAGCGGCTCACTCAGGCCAAGCGAGGCAGCTGCTTCAAAAAGAGCCGCTGTTCCGACACCCGTTGTAAAAACACTCCAGTCTGTTCCGTTTGCGATCACGGCTTCAAGAATTTCCTGCATATCCTCCGGCTTACATTTTATTGTTTCCTGAAGTGGCCGTTCGTAAGCCGTGCCGCCTTTTTTTTGAACCATCATGCTCATTTCTGCCATTTTCCGTGAGCCAGTAATGGCAATTCTTTTTTCATGCAAGTTTCCCATTTTATCTCTCCGTTTCTCTTTTCTTTTAATACTATCCGTTTCCCCGGCTTTTTTCCATAGAAAAAGGCGGCTCAACCTCGGTTGAGCCGCCTTAGTTCCTTATTTAACTGGCTTTTTCAAAACAGCAAGAAGGAGAGCTGTTACAGCTGCGCCTACCAGGACTGCTACCAGGTAAAGAAGGGGATTTCCTTGTACAACAGGGAAAACGAAGATCCCGCCGTGTGGTGCAGGCAATTTAACACCAAAAATCATTGTCAGCGCACCGGCTACTGCTGAACCGGCTACTGCCGCTGGAATTACGCGTGCTGGATCTTTTGCAGCGAACGGAATCGCTCCTTCCGTGATAAAAGAAAGACCCATAATGTAGTTTGTTTTACCTGCATCGCGTTCTTGTACAGTAAAACGATTTTTAAAGAATGTTGTCGCAAGCGCGATACCAAGCGGCGGAACCATACCGCCGGCCATAACCGCTGCGTGCGGTGCAAAGTTGCCGGCATCAATCATGGCAATACCAAATGTAAAAGCGGCTTTGTTAATCGGGCCACCCATATCAACAGCCATCATACCGCCAAGAATCACACCAAGAAGAACAAGATTGCTTGTTCCCATTCCGCCAAGGGCATCTACAAGCCATTGGTTCAAGGCACTTACAGGACCATTAATCACATAAACCATTGCCATACCGGTAATAAAGATACCGAATAGCGGGTACAACAGAACTGGCTTAATTCCATCCAATGCCTGAGGAAGGCCAGCAAAGATTTTTTTCAACAATACGACTGCATAACCAGCAAGGAAACCGGCGATTAAACCGCCAAGGAAGCCAGAACCGCCATTTGCAGCCAGCATACCACCAACTAAACCAGGAGCAAGACCAGGACGATCCGCAATACTCATCGCAATGAATCCAGCAAGAATCGGAATCATAAGAGCAAATGCACTGCCGCCGCCAATATCCATTAATGCTTTTGCAAACGGATTGTATGTTGGATCATCAGGATTTACTGCATTAATACCAAAGAAGAATGAAATCGCGATTAAAATACCGCCGCCGACTACAAGCGGAAGCATTGCGGATACACCGCTCATTAAGTGCTTGTAGAATGCGTTTCCAGCTGAAGAATCGCTTTTCGATGAAGAGGCTGCAGCACCACCGCCGCCCTGGAATACAGGTGCATCTTGTTTTACGGCACGGTCAAGCAATCCATCCGGGTTGCGAATCCCTTGTGCCACCGGCACTTGAATCACATGCTTGCCTTTAAAGCGCTCCATTTCTACCTGCTTGTCCGCTGCGACAATAATGGCGGACGCTTTCGCAATTTCATCGGCTGTAAGCGCGTTTTTCACGCCGCTTGAACCGTTTGTTTCCACTTTAAAGTTTAAGCCTTTTTCTTTCGCTTTTGCTTTCAGTGAGTCTGCTGCCATATACGTATGCGCAATCCCTGTCGGGCAGGCTGTTACCGCCAGTACAAGCGGTGCATCCGCCTCAGCAGGAGCAGCTGTTTCTTCTTTTTCTTCTACATTTTCACGCAGGTCAAACGCTTGAATAATTTCATCTTCGTTTTTAGCGTTCATTAGCTCATCCCGGAAGCCAGGATCCATTAAAAAGCCGGATAAGCTTGAAAGTGTCTCTAAGTGCGCTTCGTTTGCGCCATCTGGAGCCGCGATCATGAAGAAAAGTGTAGATGGCTGTCCGTCTAATGATTCATAATCAATTCCATTTTTCGCACGGCCAAATGCTACAGCCGGTGTTTTAACCGCTGCTGTTTTCGCGTGTGGAATGGCAATGCCTTCTCCAACACCTGTTGTGCTTTGTGCTTCACGGGCTAAAATGGCTTCTTTATAGGCAGCACGGTCGTTTAAACGGCCGGCTTGATCTAGTTTCGCAACCAATTCATCAATAACAGACGCTTTATCTGTTGCAGACAAGTCCATGATGACTGTGTCTTTTTTCAGCAAGTCTGTAATTTTCATACTAATCCCTCCTGTTCTGCTTCTACAATCGTCACACGGCTGTACACGTCTTCTACTTCTTCTTTTGTGCACAGATCATCCGAAAACGCTGTTGCGCTTCCTGCTGCAACCGCCCAGCGGAACGCTTCATGCGGCGCTAGACCCGCATCGATTTTAGCCATGAATGCTGCTACCATGGAGTCACCGGATCCGACTGTGTTTTTCACTGTACCTTTTGGTGAAGAAGCGAAATAAACGCCTTCTTTATGAACAAGAACAGCACCATCACCGCCCATAGAAACGATCACGTTTTGAGCGCCTTCATCTACGAGTTTTTTCGCAATAGAAGCAGCTTGTTCTTTTGTTTCTACTTTTGTATCGAACAACTCACCAAGCTCATGATGGTTCGGTTTTACGAAAAACGGCTTATATGGAAGAAGTGCTTTAAGGGCTGCGCCGCTTGTATCAACGACAACCCGCGCCCCTTTTGCTCTTGCCGCATCGATTAATGTTCCTGCATAGTCTGCTGGCAGTGAAGACGGTACGCTTCCGCCGATGTGAAGCCAGTCCCGATCCGTTAATTCGCTCGTTAGCTGAACCAGCTGCCTCGCATTCTCGTCTGAAATAAGGGGTGATGGACCATTGATTTCTGTTTCGCTGTTTGATTTCAGCTTTACATTAATACGTGTGGCGCCTTCAACAGGTGTAAAGCGGTGAGATACCCCTTCGCGATCCAGTTCGCTTTTGATAAACTCTCCTGTAAATCCTCCTGCAAAACCAATCGCGCACGTGTCGCTTTCAAGGCGCTTCAGAACACGCGATACGTTAATTCCTTTTCCTCCGGCATACATATCGGCGCTTTCAGAGCGGTTTAATCCACCTGCTTGAAATTGATCGACCCGTATCACGTAATCAATGGCCGGGTTTAGTGTGCATGTGTAAATCATGATAGTGCCTCCTTGATGTCCGTTACTTTCTCGAACATCCGTCTTGTTTTCTCCGGGATTTTGCCCGTAATAATGACTGCGTCTTCAAGATTAGCAATATGAGCAAACGTGCTTTCCTGAAACTTCGACGCATCCGCTAAAATAAACGGCTGCTGTGCACGCTTTATTGCCTCTGTTTTCACAGCTGCTTCTTCCGGATCCGGTGTAGTATACCCTGCTTTTAAATGAATCCCGTTTACACCAAGAAATGCTTTGTCAAACCAATATTGCTGAAGGCCGTGTACCGCTCCAGTTCCCGTTAAAGCTTCCGTAGACTTCTTTAACCGGCCGCCGGTTCCGTACGCTTCAATTCCCTGTTCAGCTAAGAGACGCAAATGATCAAAACCGCTCGTGACGGCGACAATATTTTTCGCTTGAATATATGGAATAAGAGCAAGTGTTGTTGTTCCCGCATCAATAAACACGCAGTCATTGTCTTCAATAAGGGATGCAGCCAGGCGTCCGGCCGCACGCTTTTCTTCTGAGAAACGATTACTTTTTTCACCCATCGATGGTTCAATACGTTTCCTGGATACTTTTGCAGCGCCGCCGTGAACCCGCCTAAGGAGTCCTGATTCTTCCAGATCCGTCAAATCGCGGCGGATGGTAGATTCTGACGCCCCTGTTGCTTCCGTTAGTTCTTGAATCTTAACCACTTCTTTTTCTTTTAAAAGATTTAAAATCGTGGCGTGGCGTTCTTCTGTCAGCACTGGCTGCATCCCTCCTTTATTTTTGTTACTTTCATTATATAACCGCTTTCATGCAAAAACAATCATTTTCAATCATTATTTCTCAAAAACATTCACATTTTGATTATTTGTGACTGATTCATGAAAAAAAACGGGCAATTTCTGCACTGTTTTATCTGAAAATTATGTGAATATACAAAAACATACTATTTTCTACTCCACAAAAAAAGACGTGCGAAAGCGCACGTCTTTTCAGTCAACGATGACAGTATGGGCATTTTGGCATCATCATTTCCGGATAATGCATGTTATCATGATGCTCTTGTTCTTCCTCATCTTCCATCTCTGGCATCAACCCGTAAGGCTGGTGCATGTACGGCACTGGGCAAGGCACCGGCACAAAGTAACATGGTATTGGCGGACAAGGCATCATCATCTCGTGTTCAAGCTGTGGCGGTGCGGATGGCATGGATGGCACCTGCGGTACAGATGGCATCGATGGCATAGACTGTATCGGCGGCACAGACGGCATTGATGGTGTTGGTGTTGGTGCTGGCGCTGGTACAGATTCTGCCGTTGGTGCCGGTACCGGCTCTGTCATCCAGTCTTCCGGCATGGTCAGTTCAGGTTCAGATTTCATGTCTTCTTCGATTCCCTTTACTTCTTCCATTCCTTTTGTTTCTTCCATTAAAGGTGGGTATGCAAATGGCTTGTTGTTTGCATATGGATGGCTTTTTTCCATTATTGCAGCAGTATCGGGCAATTTAATTTTCATACCCGGAACGATCATATCCGGATTGGCCAAATGGGCATTTAGTTTTTGTACTTCTTCAAACGTCACTCCATGTTTCTCGGCAATCGACCATAGCGTATCACCGCGCTGCACAATATGGATCTTCATTGTGTCCCTCCTCAATGATCATTCCCCCATATTGTATGCGCCCGGTAGGCCGGTGTGCGAAAAAATCAGTATGCTCGTGCCAGCATACGGTCAAGCGACCATTTGGCTTCTTGGGCCGTGCGTGCATCCACTTGAATAATGTTTCCGCTCTTTCCTTCTGCAATGGTTTCCAGTGACCAAAGCAGGTGTGGCAGGTCGATCCGATTCATGGTAAGGCACGGACACATATTCGGATTTAACGAGACGATTTCTTTGTCCGGATGCTGCGCCATAATCCGTTTAACAAGGTTCATTTCTGTTCCAATAGCCCAGGCTGTACCTGGCTCTGCCTGCTCAATCACATCGATAATATACTTTGTGGAGCCGTTATCATCTGCCATCGCCACTACTTCTCTACGGCATTCCGGATGAACGATAATCTTCATGTCCGGCCGTGTGCGGCGCAGTTCTTCAATATTAGCAACCGTGAAATTTTCGTGAACCGAGCAGTGTCCCTTCCATAAAATAACCCGGACTTTTTCTATATCTCCTTCATATTCCAATGTATCGGTAATCGGGTTCCAGACCGCCATTTCTTCAAGCGGCACACCAATGTCGAAGGCTGTATTGCGCCCAAGGTGCTGATCCGGCAAAAACAAAATACGCGGCTTTTCCGTAAACGCCCATTCTACCATTGACCTTGCATTGGATGAAGTGACACATGACCCGCCATTGCGTCCGGTAAAAGCTTTTATCGCTGCGGTTGAATTGACATAAGTCAGAGGAATCATCGTGTCACCGAACAACGCCTGAAGGGCTGTCCACGCGCGCTCTGTCTGGTAAATATCAGCCATATCCGCCATAGAGCATCCTGCACGCATATCCGGCAGGTAAACCGTTTGTTTTTCACTTGTTAAAATGTCGGCTGTTTCCGCCATAAAATGAACGCCACAAAACACAATATGTTCTGCTTCACGGTTCGCTGCTGACACCTGTGCAAGTTGAAGAGAATCTCCTACTGCATCTGCGAATTGAATGACTTCATCTTTTTGATAATGGTGGCCAGGAATAAATAACGATTTGCCCATTTCCTTTTTAATTTCCCGCACCCGTGCTTCCATATCCTCCTGCGCCATTTGCCGATATTGATCCGGCAGCATCCCTTTAACCAGTTCAGTTAATGCCATGCAAAACCTCTCCTTTCATTTCTACTCTTGCGCTAATATCAAGTGCTTGAACGGAATGTGTTAATGCACCAAGCGAAATCCATCCGATTCCTGTTAACGCGTAGTCACGGATTGTTTCAAGCTCAATGCCTCCTGATGCTTCTGTTTCAATATGCGCCGGTACAAAAGGCAGCCACGCTTCGATCTGGGCCGGCGTGCAGTTATCAAACATAATAATATCCGCGCCTGCCTGCACAGCTTCTTTGAGCTGTTCTTCCGATTCAATTTCCACTTCAATTTTGATGGTGTGTCCGCATGACTGCTTCGCTTTTGTAACAGCCTGCTTAATTCCGCCTGCAAATGCAATATGGTTATCTTTCAGCATAATGGCATCATAGAGCCCGTTGCGGTGATTGAATGCACCGCCTGTCCGAACTGCATACTTTTCAAGCATACGAAGGCCGGGAACCGTTTTTCTTGTATCACATATTCTCGCCCTTGTTCCTTCTATTTCTTTTACCGCGGCCGCCGCAGCTGTGGCAATCCCGCTCATTCGCTGAACCAAATTTAAAATGACCCGCTCTCCTGCTAAAAGCGATCGATACGGCCCTGTAATTCTTGCAAGGCATTCTCCTTTTTTCACCTGGTCGCCGTCTTGTTTCAGTACACTTGTTGAAATGGTTTCGTCTACGAGCCGGAATCCCCGTTCAATCACAGCTCTTCCGCAAAAAATACCGGCTTCTTTTGCCCAAAAAGAAAACGTCCCTGCTTCGTGTTCACTAAAAATGCTCTCCCCTGTCAGGTCGCGATCTCCTATATCCTCAATAAAAAAAGCTTTCAGCATATCGTCCAGTTTCATGCCATTCATGTTCTTCACTCCTTGTATACAGCCATTTATTTTGAAAGGTAATCCATGTTTTTGCCCATTGCTCATTTTTTTCCGGGTAATCAGCCCGAATATGAGCGCCGCGTGACTCAGTACGTTTTAACGCGGCGGAAACAATCAAATAAGCGGTTATATGCATAAAGAAACGCTCGATTTTCTCGATCGGCCAGCCGCTGATATCCCCTTTTTGTGTTCCTGCCTGCTTTAAGCAGTCTTCGAGTTCTTGAAGCGTTTTCTTTGTCCGGATAATACCGGCTCCCTCCATCATAGCCGCCTGAAGCTCTTCTTTTTGTAAAAGCGGCAGAGGGGAAGGCGGCATCACCGGCTCCGGTCCATATACACTTCTTTTCTCTTCTTCGTTGTGAAGCACCGCTTCAACAAAACGTTTTCCAAAGGCGAGGCCTTCAAGAAGAGAATTGCTTGCTAAACGATTTGCCCCATGCACACCTGTACAGGCTGTTTCTCCAATTGCATACAGCCCTTTTACACTTGTACGGCCGCATGTGTCTGTTTTTACGCCGCCCATTAAAAAGTGGCTTCCGGGTGCAACAGGGATGCGTCCTTTTGTAACGTCTACGCCGTGCCGGCGGCATAACGCGGCAATAGACGGGAAGCGGCGGTCAAACTCTTCGATCATCGAGATATCCAAAAAAACATCTCTTCCCTGCTGCCGGGCTTTGTAAATCTCAAAAGCTGTCACATGACGGGGTGCTAAATCTTCGAGCGGATGTATATCCTTCATTATTTTGCGGCCCTGCTCATCGACTAGAATAGCCCCCGCTCCCCTGACCGCTTCTGAAACGAGTCCTTTCGTTTCGCCATTTATAAATAAAAGAGTCGGGTGAAATTGCATAAATTCCATATCGGTTACTGCGGCTCCAGCCCGGCAGGCCAAAGCAATCCCGTCACCCGTAATCGTCTCCTGGTTAGAGGTAAACGAATAAAGAGCTCCGGCCCCGCCCGTTGCCAGCACAATATGGTCTGCATCATAGTGATACAAATCCCCTTGACTTGATTTTGTTTTAACACCCGTGCAGATGCCATCATAAACAATGAGTTCAATCGCCATTTCTCCTTCACGGATCGTGACCTGCTCCGGCAGGTGTGCGATTAAATGCTCAATTGTCCACTTCCCGGTTGCATCGCCGCCCGCATGAATAATCCGACTTGTGCTGTGTGCTCCTTCTAAACCGAATGAGAGACTTCCATCTGCTTGCCGATCGGCCGGGAACCCTTCCCTTAATAAGCTGTTTACTTCACGAGCTCCTTTTACAACCAGCTCTCTGACGGCTTCTTTATTGTGATGGTATTCACCCGCCGCGAGAGTATCTTGTATGTGAGATTCATTTGTATCAGATAAAGACAAAACGGCTGCAATACCGCCTTGCGCATAGTAAGAGTTGCTTTGCCGAATCGTCGTCTTTGTGATAACAATCACATTCATATGCGGCGCTAAATGTCTAGCGGCCTGCAGCGCCGCAACCCCGGAGCCGATAATGACCGCCTGTGGCATTTTTTTCATTGCCCACCCTCACTTTACAGTTGTCTTGACACCTATCTTTACATAAAATAAAAAGAAAGACAAGCTTTAATTTTTTGCTCAGAAAGCAGGGATAATATGTATTTTGATTATGCAGCCACCTCTCCAATGAAAAAAGAGGCACTCGATATATATATAGAAGCAGCAAGTCGTTTTTGGGGAAACAGTTCCAGTCCGCATGATGAAGGAACACGGGCTTCCCTCCTGCTTGAACGAAGCCGAGCTCTTATTGCTGAGCGGGCTGGTGTGCAAAAAGAGGGGATTTACTTTACAGGCAGCGGAACGGAAGGGAATTTGCTGGCGATTCTCTCCTTAGCGCGAAGCAGCGGAAAAAAACATATCATCACCTCTATGGCAGAGCATACATCCGTACATTCTGCGATGTCCGTTCTGCAATCAGAAGGGTTCTCTGTGACGAAGCTGCCGATGACCAGGGAAGGAATTGTTGCTGCAGAATCGGTAAAAGCATCGATCACCTCCCAAACCGGGCTCATTTCCATTCAGCATATTAACCCGGAAATCGGTACGATTCAGCCGGTGGAAGAACTGGCTGTGGAGGCAAAGAAGCGAGGGATTTTTTTTCATACAGACTGTGTTCAATCGTTTGGCAAAATGCCTCTTCATTCCATTCACGCCGACGCCATGACTTTTTCAGCCCACAAAGTCGGCGGCCCAAAAGGCTGCGGGGCAATTTATCTGTCTCCATTTCATGCGTTAAAGCCTGTGTTTCCCGGTTTAACGCATGAAAAAGGCGTTCGCGGCGGTACAGTGGATACACCGGCTGCTGCGGCTTTTGCAGAAGCTGCCCAAACGAATTCATCTCTTGAGAAGCTTTCCTCCCTGCGTCGTCTGCTGAAACAGGAGCTGAAGGACTCTTCGATTCGGTGGATTGAAGGGCCAGACAGCAAGCAGTACCCGGGTGTAATTGGTATGTGTATTCCCGGCGTGGAAGGACAGCTGGTGATGCTGGCTTTAAATGCCCGGAATATGTATATCTCAACCGGGAGTGCTTGTGACGCTTCTTCTGCATCAGGCATGAAAGCAGCACTTGCGATGGGAATGTCCATGGAAGAAGCACGGCAGTTTTTCCGCGTTTCCTTTGGTTCTGAGACGACAGAAGACGAAGTCCGGCAGCTCGGACAGGCACTTATTCATGTTGCAAAACAAGCGGTTGTGCTATGATTACCGGTGGAGGGATTGCATCATGATAGATAAAAGAAAACTGATCGGCGAAAACCGGCGTGAGCAGATTTTGCACTGGCTTCAATCAAGCCAGAATCCGCTGACCGGGAGTGAGCTGGCCGAACGGGCACAAGTGAGCCGTCAGGTTGTAGTCGGAGATATTACGCTGCTTAAAGCCCGCGGCATTCCAATTGTGGCGACAAGCCAAGGGTATGTATATATGGATTCACCTCAGAGCGGACAAGTGGAACGGATCGTTGCCTGCTCGCATCCGCCCGGTCAAACAAGAGAAGAGCTTCTTCTCCTCGTAGACCTTGGTGTTCTTGTTAAAGACGTTAAAATTGAACATCCGGTTTATGGTGATTTAACTGCGTCCATTATGGTATCAAATCGAAAAGAAGCAATGCAGTTTTTGGATAAAATTAATCAAACAGGTGCGGCTTACTTGTCTGAGCTGACAGAAGGCGTTCATTTGCATACATTGTCCGCCAAAGAAGCCGCGGTGCTTGATGAAGCCGAGCAGGCTTTGCGTGAAGCCGGATTTTTGCTTCAATAAAATAAAAAAGAAGCCCGTTTTGAAACAGGCTTCTTTTTTATGCTTTTTCTGCGGCTTGTCCTACTTCATAGCCGTAATAACTTCCGAGCACCTGCACCTTGCATCCGAGTGCTTCCATCTCAGCGAAAGCGCCCGGCACTAACACATCGTCAATGCGCTGTGCAACATCAATAATGAAAAAGTAATTGCCCAGACCTGTTTTAAGAGGGCGAGACTCAATTTTCGCAAGGTTCAGATTTCGCCAGGCGAACGTTGCCAGTACTTGATGAAGCGTCCCTGGCCGGTCTGTCGGCAGCGTAACAACAATGGTTGTTTTACCGCCTGTTTTAGGAAGTGAAAACGATAACTCTTCGTGTGTTTTAGATAAAACAAGAAAACGAGTATGATTAAACGCCAAATCATGAATATCTGCTTTTGCTGTATACAGGCCATATTCTCTTGCTGAAAGTGAATTGGCTATGGCTGCAATGCATTCTTCCGGATGCTCACTTACATATTTCGCTGCGGCCGCCGTCGAAGTCATTTGCTGCGACGGAACGCCATAAAAGTAACGGTGCAAAAATTTGTGGCATTGCGCAATGGCATGCGGATGCGACAAAACTCTTTTAGCTTCTGTCCATTTTTGGGCGTTGTCCGGATGAACAAGCAGGTGTTGCTGAATCGGAGCCGTTAGTTCGCCGACAATGGTTAGATCCGCTTCATGAAACAAATGATCGATGGTCATATTGACCGTGCCTTCTAAGGCGTTTTCAATCGGTACAACAGCCAGATCTGCTTTTCCTTCAATAACATAGTCCATGCATTCCGGAATAGTCACACATGGAATCCGCTCATCATTCGGGAATGCTTCTGATACTGCAATATCAGTGAATGTAGCCGCGGGACCTAAAAAAGCAATTTTCCTCAAAACAGTTCACTCCAGTCTTCTCTTCAAACAACTTATGCGCCCGAACCGAGCACTTCTACTGTATCAACAAATTCCAATTTTTTTAATTGAGATAATAGCTCGTCCAGCCCGGTAATCATACCGGTCACATTCAAGGACAGCGTCACGTTTGCGCGTCCCTGCAGCGGAATCGTCTGGTGAATCGTCAACACGTTTCCGCCGCAGCTCGCGACAACGGCCAGCAGTTCAGATAAGGTACCCGATCGGTCTTCCAGGTGAAAAAATAAAGTAATGATCCGCTCTTTGACAACGGTGTGAAACGGAAACACCGTATCGCGGTATTTATAAAAAGCACTGCGGCTCAGATCCACTTGTTGAACCGCGTCCCACACAGAGTCTGCTCGTTTCCGTTCGATTAATTCTTTTGCATCAAGCGTTTTTTTCATCGCTTCCGGAAGTACATCTTCGCGGACAAGATAAAATTTTTCATTCTGTTCTTTCTTCCCCATGTCGCTCCCCCTCAAAACCGCCGGCTGCAGCTTTTAATCGACAAATTCAAATTCGTAATCAAGCAGACGGACGATGTCGCCGTTTTCAGCACCCCGTTCACGCAGCGCTTCATCTACCCCCATTGAGCGCAGCTGGCGGGCAAAGCGTTGAATAGATGGTTCCCGCGAGAAGTCCGTCATTTTAAACAATTTTTCAATTTTGCTGCCTGTCAGCTCAAACGCTCCATCCGGACCGCGTGTAATCACAAACTCAGCGGCTTGCTTGTCATGGCGGTACATCACCCGGTTTACAGACAAATCTTCTTCTTCGTGCTCAAGCGGGAATTCAGGCGTCTCTTCCACTTTATCGGCAATAGCAAACAGCAAGTCGCGCAGCCCGCTGCGTGTCAGCGCAGAAATTGGGAAAATAACCGCATCTTCTCCTACTTTTTCCTTGAACACTTTCAAATTTTCTTCTGCTTCCGGCATATCCATTTTATTGGCTACAATAATTTCTGGACGCTCTGTCAGCCGAAGATTATACTCTTTTAGCTCATTGTTAATGGTTACGTAATCCTCATACGGATCACGGCCTTCCATCGCAGACATATCAAGTACGTGAACAATGACGCGCGTCCGCTCGATATGACGCAGGAATTGATGGCCAAGTCCGGTTCCTTCATGCGCACCTTCAATTAATCCTGGCAGATCCGCCATAACAAAGCTCCGGCCGTCTTCGGTCTCAACCATGCCGAGATTTGGAACAAGCGTTGTAAAGTGGTAGGCCGCGATTTTTGGCTTAGCCGCCGTTACGACTGAAAGAAGAGTGGATTTACCCACACTTGGAAAACCGACAAGTCCTACATCTGCCAAAAGCTTTAATTCTAACGTAACATTACGCTCGATACCAGGCTCCCCGTTTTCAGAGATTTCCGGTGCCGGATTAGCCGGTGTCGCAAAGCGGCTGTTTCCACGGCCGCCGCGGCCGCCGTGTGCAATAATGGCCTGCTGCCCGTGTTCTACGAGATCCGCAATCACTTCTCCGGTTTCATCATCTGTTACAACTGTGCCCGGCGGAACTTTGATAATCATATCTTTTGAATTACGGCCATGCATGTTTTTGCTCATGCCATGCTCGCCGCGTGGCGCTTTGAAATGGCGCTGGTAACGGAAGTCCATTAATGTGCGGAGTCCTTCTTCCACTTCAAATACTACATTCGCACCGTTTCCACCATCACCGCCGGCCGGCCCGCCGTTCGGTACGTATTTTTCACGGCGGAATGCGACCATCCCATTACCTCCGTCGCCGCCTTTAACATATATTTTAACCTGATCTACAAACATATTGTCTGTTCCTCCTAAAATGTCACTTCCATTAGTATATCCCCGGAATCCGTTTCCCACACAGCAGTTTTAAGCTCAAGACTATGCGCAAATTCCTTTATTTTCTTCAGAAGCAGCGGCCGGTTAGCCACTTCTCCCATCCATTCCATCTCTGCAGCAAGAGACCCTTGTTTTTCAGATAAATGAACAAACAGCTCGTGCTCGTTAAATTCTTTTACATGCTGCTCCAGCAGCGAAAATAACTCATTAAAGAAACGGCACGCTTTTTGGTCGTCCGCCGTGCCGGCAGCAACGGATTCATCCAGTTCATATTCAAGCCGGAATAAGTGCTGCGACCAGTTAAACGTCATAAACAGCTCCGCCATCCCCGGCATGCCAAGATTACACAGCCTCGACTCCTGTACAGCCTTTAAAATGATATGATCTGCAGCTCGGGCTGCGGCATCAATGTTATTAAGAGAAAGATACCCTTTGACAATTTGTATATCATTCATCCAGTCATGACGCGCATGACGAAGCGTTTTTAACAACGTCCATTTTTCATTTTCCACTTGGCTGATCACGCCCCCCGCTCGTTCCAACGTTCACACATTCTTTTTTAGTATAGCAGAAAAATGTCCCAATTGAACGGGAAAACCTCAAAGCCTGCACACAAAAAAATAGAGGCGCTCCGAAAGGTTGACTTTCAGAACGCCTCCATTCGTTCATCCAATTATTGAGCAGCAGGATAAACACTTACTTTTTTACGATCGCGTCCAACGCGCTCGAAACGAACGATACCGTCTGTTTTCGCAAACAATGTATCATCGCCGCCACGGCCAACGTTTTCACCTGGGTGAATTTTTGTACCGCGTTGACGGTAAAGGATTGAACCACCTGTAACGAATTGACCGTCAGCACGTTTAGCGCCAAGGCGTTTTGCTTCAGAGTCACGTCCGTTCTTTGTAGAACCTACCCCTTTTTTGGATGCGAAAAATTGAAGATCCAATTTCAACAACATGTGATTTCACCTCCTATAGAAAATTTATCTTAATATACTGTCCGTGCCCTTCTTCAATCGTCTGCAGTGAAACGACCATGCCTTCGAGCAGAAGCTGAATCTGGCTGCGCTTGTCTTCAGGCAGTCCGTCCGGCACCTTGCAGTAAAGCAGGCCGCCATCTTCCCCCAGTTCAATATGAGGTGTGATACCGGTCAATGCCTGTACTGCATTAATGGCGCCGAACGAAACAGCTGATGCACCGGCGCAGACAAGATCTTTGCCGCTTTCATCAAAGCCGGCATGTCCTTTCATCGTAAATGACTGAATGAGCCCGGCCTCGTTTTTGTTCACATCTACATAGATCATTGCATCATCGCCTTATGCGTTGATTTTTTCAATGACTACTTTCGTGTAAGGCTGACGGTGTCCTTGCTTTTTGCGGTAGTTTTTCTTCGCTTTGAATTTAAAAACGATGATTTTCTTCGCGCGTCCTTGCTTTTCAACCTTCGCCGTTACAGTTGCGCCTTCTACGACTGGGCTGCCGACTTTCACGTCGTTGCCACCAACGAAAAGAACTTTATCAAAAGTGACAGTGTCACCATCTTGTGCGTTCAATTTTTCGATGTAGATTGCTTGACCTTCTTCAACTTTAACCTGCTTGCCGCCTGTTTCAATAATTGCGTACATTTCTGCACCTCCCTGTTTACTCAGACTCGCCACTTAACAGGTGATCGATCGATACTTAAAACCTGCTGTGCGCGGTTGTAGCACGGGTGCTACAAACAATAACATATGAATTCTATCATCTTTTAAAAGAAGTGTCAATCCATATTTTCATCAACTTCCCGGATGTATTTTTTTCCGGCAAAAAAGGATTGAAGCAATTGTTCTTCTGTCATGTCCCTGCCGCCTTTCACTTTAAGCGTGTGCGTCCGGTTCCGTTTAAACCTTCTGACCGTGTAAAGCAGGCGGTCTGATTTCAATACAGGCAGATCAAGCAGGCGCAGTGAAACCGGCTCATAATAGCGGGCCGTTAAAAATCGGATAAACATTACTTCTTTTTCTTTCCACATAACAAGAAGCTGGACTGCGACGTAGGAAGCCGTTAAAACGAGCTGGACGTAAAAGGGAAGCAGAACAACGGCTGCCCCCATCAGCAAAGCAAGCGACGCAAATGAAAAAAAGATCGACTGCTTGTACGCTTTGTAGTAAGGATGAAGTGTACATAGAAGGAGCTGAACCATTTTTCCCCCGTCAAGCGGCAGGACCGGAAGCAGATTAAACAAAAAAATAAAAGCATTTAATTGAAACAGCAATTGTGATACATCTGCGCTGATCCAGCCGGCTTTTTGCATAAGTGTGCTTGCCGCAAGCATTGGGACATGCATAAAAGGACCAGAGATGACAACGAGCCATTCCTCGACAAGCGGCCGTCCGGCATGCTCATCTGTTTCAAGCTTTCCACCAAATGGCAGGAATTCCATTTTGGTGATGCGCCAGCCTGCTGCTTTAGCGGCAGCGGCATGCCCCATTTCATGGACAAACAGAATGAGGGCGACACAAAGCCCTTCTAAAAAGAGACCTGTGGCAGCAGCAACAGCCCCAAACAGCCAGGTGATCGGATGAACGGATACCTTATTCATTTACATTCACTTTTCTGGAAGAAAGAATCTGGCCGTTTTTTCGTTCGATGAATTCAACCGATTTTCCAGAAGCGGCTCCAACCGGCTCCCCTTGTTTAATGCGTTCAAAAAGACGATACGAATGAGGACGCAGTCCCTTCACCTCCATTTCTGAACCATCTTCCTGCTGAATGACGATATATTCAGCGCCAACCCGTACCACTACGCCGTTTTGTTCCGCGGCGAGCAGGCTGTTTGTGCTGGCAACGAAAGTCTGCCTGTCATTTGTTTGATGCATAGCCGGCAATAAAGGACCGAATTGTTCCTCATATGCGGCCGAAAAAACGGCAAACGAAAAGTCACGGGTAAAGATGGTTTGCACAAAGGAGGTGTGCTGATTAACATGCACGGCCGCAAATAAGCAAACAGAAACGAGGACTTTCTTGATCATCAGAATCCCTCCCGCCTGCTTATGTATATGCCGTCTAAAGAAAAAAAGCCGCTTTAAAAAAGCGGCTTTTTTTATCGGCTCATGCCAATAAATCGTTTGAACTTCGTGAGAAACGTATCCTTTTCCTGATCAAGCGGCTGAAGCGGAACCGACTCGCCGAGTATACGGCGGGCGATGTTCCGATATGCGATTGAAGCGCGGTTGTTCGGATTATGCGCAACCGGCTCTCCGTTATGAGACGATTTAATGACCTCATCATCATCTGCTACAATCCCGATCAGCTCAATCGACAAATGAGCAGCTACTTCATCCACATCCAGCATGTCACCTTCTTTGACCATATGATTGCGGATCCGGTTTACCACAAGCTTTGGCGGTGCCATGCCTTCTTCTTTTTCCAAAAGACCGATTACACGGTCTGCATCCCGGACGGACGACTTTTCCGGTGTAGTCACGACAATGGCGCGGTCTGCGCCAGCTACAGCGTTTTTATATCCCTGCTCAATTCCAGCGGGGCAGTCAATTAAAATATAATCGTAATCTTGTTTTAATTCATCGACCAATTTTTTCATTTGCTCAGGCGTAACAGCAGACTTATCGGTCGTTTGGGCAGCCGGCAGCAAATAGAGGAGATCATTAAAACGCTTGTCCTTCACAAGAGCCTGATGCGTTTTGCACCGCTCCTCCACTACGTCAACAAGGTCATAAATAATCCGATTTTCAAGTCCCATGACTACATCCAGGTTACGAAGACCGATATCTGTGTCAATGAGACATACTTTTTTCTCCTGCAGCGCAAGCGCTGTACCGAGATTGGCGGTCGTTGTTGTTTTGCCGACTCCGCCTTTTCCAGAAGTAATGACAATTGCTTCCCCCACTTAAAAGCCCCCTTTAAACGTCGATAAATCAGGACGCAAATATTTCAATACTTGCAGCCGATCAATCACCAATTGTTGTGCTTCATTAATAAACGCGCATTCCGATTCTGTAACGTCTTCTTCATCATATCGGTCTGGTGAACGGGTTAAATGACTGCTGATCCGCAGCTGGGACGGCATCATTTTTCCAGCGGCAATCACCGCATTGTCATTTCCATAGCAGCCCGCGTGCGCCATGCCTTTCAGCGCCCCCATGATAAAAATGCTTCCTCCTGCCATCACAGCACCGCCAGGATTTACATCCCCAATCAGCAGTAAATCTCCCGGCACTTCCAGCACCTGACCGGAACGGATACGGCCTGTATATGAAACAATTTCATTTTCTTCTTTCCATTGTATAGCTTCGTCAATTGTCAGCACGTTGGACTTGATGTCTTCGACAACTAGGTGACGGCGCTGCCTGATCAGCTGACGCAGTTCTTCTTTTTCTTCTTCAGTCAAATATCGGTTCCCTGTTTGAACCGTGACTGTAATGAGTGCATTTTCGCCGTCTTTTGTAACGGCATCTAATTTTTCGGTTAATTCCTCTATTAATTCATTATAGGAACATTTATCACTTAACTGAAGAGTCAGGCCGTCTTTCGTCCCTTTAATGACGACATTTTGACTTTGTTTCATAGAAAGTATCCCACCTCTGTACGTCTCAATATTCGACAGCGCTATCCGATATTCCTTTTTTCTCTCTTAATCGAACACTTTTTTCAATTTCAAAAAAGCACCTCGGAGCGGGATGGCAAACAAAATGTAAAAAAGAGCGTTTAACACAAGCGTTGCCAAAAGCCGCATATAGGTGAACTGCTCAAATGAAAAGGTTGTCCGCTGTACGAGCACATTCAATCCGTACATGACCAATTCAAGCAGGGCAATATCAAACAACACGATAACGAGAAAAACAGGCAGCGTACCATGAAGCCATTTCGTCAGCATGGATGTTATGTAAACGATAAGCGGCAGGAAAAAGAAATAGGCGCCTAGAAGCCCTGTATAAAACATATCAAATAAAAAGCCGAAGAAAAAGCCATATTTTATAGCTGTATTCCGGTCAAAGAAAACAGACATAAACAAAAGGCCAATGATAAAAAAACGCGGAACCGGCATGTAGGCCCCGTCAAAGGCCTGTTCTGAAAAAAAGATCATAAACACACTATCACTATAAAACAGGGCGGTCATTAAAAGAGGAAGGAGCGCTTTTTTCACATTCCTTCCTCCTCAACCACTACCTGCTGGCGGTCTTCTTCTTCAGGCAGTACTTTTGTCATTTTACGCTTGGACACCATAACGTGTTCCAAATCGTAAAAGCTTGCGGCCGGTTTGACAAGTGCTGTCTGCGTTAAACCAAACTCATCCGGAACAAGCTCTGATACCTTTCCAATCACCAGGCCTTTCGGGAAAACGCCGCCAAGGCCGGATGTTGTGACAGCTTGTCCTTTTTTCACTTTCGCATCGGATGGAATCTTCGTTAGTTGAAGCATTTGTTTTTCTTCATCATATCCTTCAATAAGCCCATAAACGGTTTTGTCGCCTTGGACAAGCGCCGAAACGCGGTTGTTTGAATCGTGAGCCGACAAAAGCTGCACAGTAGACGTGAACTTTGACGTACTCTGTACTTTTCCGACCAAGCCGCTCGCTGTCATCACTGCCATATCCGGCTCAATCCCATTTGATTCTCCTTGATCGATGGTAATCAGCTCATACCAGCGGTCAGGATTGCGGGCAATGACCGTTGCCTGCACGGGCTCGTAATCAGCCAGGCTGTCTTCTTTCTCAAGCACTTTACGGAGTTCGGCATTATCTTTTTCAAGACGCGCCACGTCACTTTCCAGCTGGGCAAGCTCTTCCAAGTGAGTGCGAAGCTTTTCATTTTCTTCATATGTATGGCGCAATCTGCTTACATCGTCAAAAAAAGACTCCACAGCACCCGCGGGCTTCGACACAATATTCTGCCCGAAACCTGTTACGTCTTTAATAAATTTTTCCGACCAAGTGATGTTCTCCCGGTCCCGCATGGAAAAACCAATCATAGCAACAAGAAGAATAATACTGCCGAGCAATATAATCAACCGCTTGTTTGTTAAAAAGTGCGGCATGAATTCCACCTCAGTTTTCTAAGCATTCAAAACGGTGAGGCTGGTTCAACGCGCACCGGAAAACCGGTTAAGACGCGCGGAGAACCGGCCTCATCGTCAAGGATTATTTGTTTTTAAACAGATGAATGTGATCCAATGCAAGACCCGTTCCTACTGCAACACAGTCAAGTGGATTTTCGGCAATAATAACTGGCATATTGGTTTCCTTGCTGATCACCTTGTCTAAATTGCGCAGCAACGCACCGCCGCCCGTTAGTACAATACCGCGGTCCATAATATCGGCCGCTAATTCCGGAGGCGTTTTTTCCAAGGTACTTTTTACCGTTTCTACAATAGCGTAAACTGTGTCTTTTAGCGCATCTGCTATTTCTTGTGCGGTAATTTCAATCGTTTTCGGCAATCCTGTCAACAAATCACGGCCGCGGATTTCCAAGTTTGGAATGCCTTCCGCATCACCGGCTGACCCGATTTCCATTTTAATCATTTCTGCTGTCCGGTCTCCAATCAGCAAATTGTACTGCTTGCGGATATACGCAATAATCGCATCATCCATTTCATCACCGGCAATCCGAAGTGATTCGCTTGTCACAATACCGCCAAGCGAAATAATCGCGACTTCTGTCGTACCGCCGCCGATATCTACTACCATGCTTCCCGTTGGTTCCCATACAGGAAGATTGGCCCCGATGGCTGCTGCAAACGGCTCTTCAATCGGATAAGCATCCCGTGCCCCTGCCTGGCGTGTCGCATCAATTACCGCGCGGCGTTCAACGGCTGTAATGCCAGATGGCACACAAACCATTACATACGGCTTGCTTGATAGGAAGCCGCTTGCACCTTTTGTCGCCTGCTTAATGTAGTACTTAATCATCGTGGCTGTTGTTTCATAGTCGGCAATAACACCGTCTTTCATCGGGCGAGTGGCAATGATATTACCCGGTGTCCGGCCGATCATGTTGCGTGCATCATTTCCAACTGCCACGATCTGTTTTGTATCTGTCTGCAATGCAACAACAGATGGCTCCCGTACAATAACACCTTTTCCTTTTGCATAAACAAGTGTATTCGCTGTTCCAAGGTCGATGCCAAGGTCACGGCTCCCAATTCCAAACATGTAGTGTATCTCCCTTTCCTCAATAGACCCTTTTTATCGTGATCATTTCACTAGATATGGCTGTTTTAAAATGTGTGAAAAGCTTCTCAAAAACCATAACTTATATTATAGCGGAACGAAAAAAAAAAGCATAGCGTTATAAATAACCTTTTTCTTTCAAACTCACATATTTCTTCTCACCTATAATCAAATGGTCGAGGATATCAATGCCTAATATTTTTCCGCACTCCACCAGCCGTTTAGTTACATCGATGTCTTCACGGCTCGGAGACGGGTCGCCCGATGGATGATTATGCAGACAGACAATCGAAGCAGCGGAACGGCGGAATGCTTCTTTAAAGACCTCGCGCGGATGGACAATCGAAGCATTCAAGCTGCCAATAAACAGCGTTTGTTTGTGCATCACCTGGTTTTTTGTGTTTAAGTAAAGTGCAACAAAATGCTCCTGGCTTAAGAAGCGCATTTCTTCCATCATATAATTAGCGGCATCTTCCGGAGAGCGGATGGTAAAACGCTCATCATACTTTAAGCGTTCTATACGCCGCCCTATTTCAACGGCCGCCATCAGCTGAATCGCTTTGGCGCTTCCTATTCCTTTGAGGGATGTAATTTCTTCAAGCGAGGCATCCTTGAGCAGGCGCAGGCCTTCAAAGTGGATTAAAATGCGATTGGACAGCTGCAGAACCGACTCTTCTTTTGAACCGGTACGAAGTAAAATAGCGAGGAGTTCATGGTTGGATAAACTGTGCGGACCGCTCGCGATCATTCTTTCACGCGGGCGGTCGTGCGGCGGAACATCCCGTATCATCAGCGGCTGAGACGGGATTGTTTTATCATGGGTCATTTGGATTCTTCCCTTCTTTCAATCGCGGACCGGCCCGTCCTCAAGAAGGCCCAATTGATTCAAGCGGCGGTGAAGTGAGGAAACCGGAAGTCCCACTACATTAAAATAATCACCGTGAATCGCTTTAACAAAAAGCGCGCCGGCTGTTTGAATTCCATAGCTGCCTGCTTTATCAAATGGGTCACCTGTCTTGATATAAGCTGCGATCTCCGCTTTTGTCAGTTCCCAAAATTCAACATCAGTTTTTTCATGAAAGACCACTTTTTCATTTTTCAAGAGAATGGCCACACCGGTATAAACGGCATGGTGACGGCCGGAAAGCCTGCAAAGCATGTCCATCGCCTCCTGCTCGGTTTCCGGCTTTCCAAGAATACGATCGTCAACAGACACAACGGTATCCGCACCGATCACTACTTTATCCGGATATTCAGCCAAAACAGCTTCTGCTTTTCGAAGAGCAAGCTGCTCAACTGCCTGAGCCGGATGCATTCCAGGTATGATGGTTTCGTCCGTATTGGCCGCATGAACGGTAAAAGGAATGTTCACTTGAGCAAGCAATTCTTTTCTGCGGGGCGATGATGAAGCCAAAATAATGTGGGTCAAAGAGGATCACCTTTCCTTTTGGTTGGATATAAAGAGTCATTGGGAGTTACGCGTTTATCATATCAAACAAACATACCGGCAAACAAATAAAACCCGCCGGATGGAGGCAGGCTAGGGTGACAGAATCGAGGCGGCTTCTTCCAGCTGCTGATCCTCTGCCGCTTTTTTTAACACTTTTTCTTCTTCGCTTGAAACAGTGACTTTCGTTTCTTTTACATAAGCGGCTGTTCCGTCCGATTCCAATTGCTGCTCGGCTTGATCCGCTTCGGGTTTGGAGAAAAAAACACCGTAGATCATGCTGTATTGCTTCTCTGATGAAAGGACAGCGGCCCGCTCTTCTGATGCAGCAGCTGCTTCGTCTGCTGCCGATTTTGTAGAATAAAGCCCTCCTTGAAGAACAAACAGCGAAATATTTTTTTCGGAAGCAGCTATTCCTTTTTCGGCCGGCTCCTCTGCTGACGGCGCCGCTTGCTCAGAAGGCGTACCCGATGCCTGCACTTGTTTGGCTGATTTTTGATCCGGAACCGCGCTCATCATTAACAGCCCGAACACACTGCCTGTTAAAAGAGCAGCAAAAATAATTAGGATTCCCGTCCCTGCTTTTAAAGCAGGCTTTTTTTTCGGCTTCGGCAGTACCGTTTCTTCACCGGGAAGCTGCCAAATCAATACCTCTCCATCCCGGCGTGTCCAGTCCGGCTCTTCCATGTTTATCCCTCCTCTCTTAAACATACGGCTTATAGAAAGCAAAAAGAACAGAATAAATATTATTCTGTTCTTATAATTTTTAATAGACAAGATGATCACTAGATACGTTTCTTTACACCTGTTTTTCAAAAGAAACTTAAGTACAATCAATAAATATATTACCTTTAAAATAAGCTAGCAATGTACCCATCGAAATAAATGGAGCGAAAGGGACAGGTTCTTTTCTTTTTATTATTCCAAAAAATAAAAGAATAAGACTTATGACAGCTCCAAAGAAACAAGCAAGGAAAAAAGCTAGCAGAATCAATTTAAATCCTAATGTAAATCCAAGCAGCGCAAACAATTTAATATCTCCTCCGCCAATTCCTCCCCTTGATAACATAGCAAATGCTGCTAATACACCAAAAGTGAATAAAGCGGCTAATAAAGAGTTTCCCCAAGATTCTAGGGGCTTAATAAGCCATATAGGAAATATGATGCTTCCAAAAACCAGTAAGATTTTATTTGGAATAAGCATATAAACAAGATCTGAAACAATAAGAATACTAAGTAACGAAATAAGCAGAAAGGCGTATAAAAAAGATAACGACCAGCCAAAAGTTTGATATGCAAATACAAAAAGCAGTGGTGTAACGAGCTCCATTTTGAACTACCACCCACTTACCTGACGGTTGAAGTGAAGGATTCCTGGGCAAGGGGACCTTCGACCCCCAGTAATCAGGCTAACCCCGTATTCCAACGGTTTTATGACCAATCTTAAATAGACTGAAGTGAAAGAAGCCGAAGGGCTTCTTTTTTAATATTCAGGCTCGCATTCAGGTCCCGGTCGTGACACACACCGCAGGATGGACACTCCCACACCCGGACAGCAAGACTCTTTACATCCTTATGCTGGTGGCCACACCCGGAACAGAGCTGGCTTGATGGGAAGAACGGATCGACTTTTATAATCGTCCGTCCGTACCACTTTGCTTTGTAGGCGAGCATTTCGTTGAATCTCGACCATGACGCATCGTGAATCCGCTTGCTTAGTTTTTTGTTTTGGACGAGATTCTTCACTGACAAATTCTCCACTGCGATCACTTGGTTTTCATGAACGAGCCTGGTCGTCAGCTTGTGAAGAAAATCCTCTCTTGTGTGTTTGATTTTTTCGTGCAGTTTAGCAATCTGGGCTTTATTTTTTTTCCACGATTTCGAACCTTCTTTTTTACGTGCAAACGCACGCTGAAGAAAGGCTAGTCGCTTTTCGTATTTTTGGTAGTATTTCGGGTTGGCAATGGATTCACCATTGGAGAGCACGGCAAACTCTTTTAATCCCAGATCAATGCCAACGGCATCCTTGGTGCTTGGTTTGTACGGGGAATAAGGCATCTCGCAAATGAACGAAATAGAATACCGGCCGGTGCTGCTTCGGCGTACGGTGACACGCTTAATGTCACCTTCAATGTTTCGGGACTTGGAAAAACGAATCCAGCCGAGTTTCGGCAGCTGAACGCGATTGTCTACGATTTTAATATTGTGATTTGTCATTTTGGTTGTGTAGCTTTGGACTGGGTTTTTCTTGCTTTTGAATGTTGGATGGCCCTTAAAGTCATACGCCGTTGGCGTGTAGCCTTCTGCACATTTTTTAACGGCTCGTTTTTTTAATTCTTTTTTCGGCTGATCCTTATATTTTTTGAATCCTTCGTACTGATATTCGATGCTTGCCTGAAGAGCAATACTGTCAGAATCAGACAACCATTTGAACGTTTCCTTTAGCCCAGGGAGGAGCTTTTTAGCGGCTGTTTCTGTATACCGTTTTTTTGTTTTTTCAAAACTCTTGATGTTTTCATTTAATATATAATTGTAGACAAACCGGCAGCAGCCGATCGTTTGGTTAATCAGTTGTTTTTGCTCGTCACTTGGATGGATTTTAAACCGAAATGCTTTAAAATGAAGGTTCTTTTTTTCATCTTTTTTGGTTTTTATCATCTTCCTCACCCTTGAACACTTGTTCTATACCTAATTATACCATTTTAGCCATAGAGCGTTCAAGGAAAAAGAATGACTGAAAGAGCAACGATTCATCCCCCACTTAGCAAGCTTGAAGTGGGGGTGTTCTCGCCAAAGATGATAAAATAAAGAGGAAAAATACTCTTTTTACACTTTCTACACCTGCCTCTTAACAGGATATAGGATATAAGAGGCAATAAGTCAGCAAAAGTTAAGCGATACTGACAGTGAGTGCATGTGCTTGGCGGGTAAAGAATTGACTTTCCGGCTGGAACACGCATCCCTATTACATTATAAAACGAAGTGAAAACAAGTCCATATAGAAAAATCACCAAAGAATTCGCCATTAAACTTGATCATTAGAAACATGCATAGACTTTTTGTAAATTTTTGATCTGTTGGCCTTCTTCTGAAAAGTGAACGGATACATAAAATTCTTACTTTGTTTGTATTTGATTAACCTAATCATTCTAATGTTCTTCCTCCACTTCTTTTACTTTGTGCTCACTATACTTTAAATTTTTCTGGTTATGAAATGTAGAAATGACGTATTTCTACCCATATATTTACCATTTCCCTCTCTATATCTAAAGAACTTATACATTTGGTCTTTAATCCAAAAAAAGAAAAGAAGACAATAACACTGATAGTAATATCTTTTGGAGGACATTAAAACGATGTAAATTAGTGAGCAAATAATCCTTTTGCTCCTTTTTTCCACTTTGAACTAACCATTTAAATGGTTAGTTCTTGTTTTATCATAGAAATAAAATAAAGAGAGCCCGTGACAATAAGAATATCTTGAACGGTAGAATTTTGCTGGAAGTCTCGAATAACCCTAACACAATCCGGATCAAATATAACTGATGCGCTTTGAAATGGTGCATACTCTTTTGCACCCGCGGCTCTTGGAAAGTCAAACGAAGTCAGGTACAGCTGATCTGCCATTTGATTTAAGCGTGCAATCATTCCATCCAGCGGTTTGTCCTTCATGGCCGCAAACAGGACCGTTATGTTTTTATTCGGAAACCGCTGGCTGGCTGTCCGCACAAGTGCTTCTACTCCCTCTTCATTATGGGCGCCGTCTGCAATGATCAGCGGATCGTCTGAGAGTGTTTCGAATCGTCCCGGCCATACGGCTTTTTGGAGCCCTTGCTCAATATGGTGCTCTTCGATTAAAAAGGAGTAAAATACACGTAAAAAGTCAGCTGCCATCACGGCTGTCGCCGCATTTTGCACCTGGTGCAGCCCGGCCAGTCCCGTTTCGAGGGCAGGACGGCTGCTGTAAAGGGACGTGAAGTCAAATTGTTCTCCTTTTTCCGTTGAAGCGATCCAGCTGCCCGTGAAATCCCGGCCGTATTGGTAAAGTGCTGAACGTTTTTGCTTTGCCGTCTCGGCAATCACAGCAAGAGCTTCCGGCTGATGAACCGCTGTTACAACGGGCACACCGCTTTTAATAATGCCTGCTTTTTCCCGCGCAATTTCTTCCAGCGTGTCACCAAGGAATTGAAGGTGATCCATGCCAATCGTGGTGATCACCGACAGCAGCGGATGAACAATGTTTGTTGAATCCAGGCGGCCGCCAAGACCGACTTCAAATAAAACAAGGTCAACCGGGTGCATATAAGCAAAATAATAAAAAGCCATAGCCGTAATGATTTCAAATTCACTCGGCCCGCCCATTTCCAGCTCTTCCATTTCATCTGCAATCGTTTTAATTTTCACTGCCAAAGCCGTAATCTCTTCATCTGAAATAGGCGTCCCATTAACGCTGATCCGCTCATTGAATTGTTCAATGTAAGGTGATGTAAACGTCCCTGTTTCAAAGCCGGCTTCCGTTAAAATCGACCGCAGCATAGCGGTAGTCGAGCCTTTTCCATTTGTTCCGCCAATATGGACTGCACGCAGGCGGCGCTCGGGATGATCAAGCCGTTCCATCATATATTCCATCCGCATCAGACCCGGCTTAATGCCTACGCGCAGACGTCCATGAATCCAGGCAAGTGCTTCTTCGTACGTATTCATGCCATTTCTTCTCCTTATGTACGAAAAAGACGAACCGCCTTGAGGCGGGTTCGTCTTCTCGATTAATTCTTTAAATCTTCGATACGTGCTTCAACAGCAGCGAGCTTTTCACGGTAATCCGCTTCTTTCGCGCGCTCTTCATCAACGACTTTTTGCGGTGCTTTTGAGATAAACCGCTCATTAGACAGCTTTTTCAGTACGCGGTCTACTTCAGACTGCCACTTTGCTTTTTCTTTTTCAAGACGGGCAATTTCTTCATCAATATTTAATAGACCTGCAAGCGGCATAAAGAGCTCGGCTCCCGTTACAACAGCTGTCATCGCTTTTTCAGGCACTGCCGGGTTTGCATCAATTACAAGCTCATCCGGGTTACAGAATCGCTCAATGTAGTAGCGGTTTTCTGTTAAAGTAGAAAGAACTGCTTCGTCTTTTGCTTTTAAAACAAGCGGTACTTTCTTGCTCATCGGCGTGTTCACTTCTGAACGAATGTTGCGGACAGCACGGATAATATCAACGAGCAGCTTCATGCTGGCTGCTGCTTCTTTGTTTGTTAAAGAATCATCTGCTGTTGGCCATGATGCTTCGACAATCGTTTCTCCTTCGTGCGGCAAGTTCTGCCAAATTTCTTCGGTAATAAACGGCATAAACGGATGTAGAAGACGCATTGTGTTGTCGAGCACGTAAGCAAGAACCGAACGGGTCATTTGCTTCGCCTGTTCATCTTCTCCGTACAGCGGCAGTTTCGCCATTTCAATATACCAGTCACAGAAATCGTCCCAAATAAAGTTATACAGCGTCCGGCCGACTTCCCCGAACTCGTATTTATCCGATAAGTGTGTCACACTTTCAATCGTTTCATTTAAGCGTGTTAAAATCCATTCATCTGCAACTGATTTTTTGCCCGTCAAATCAATTTGATCATATGTCATACCGCCCATATTCATCAGGGCGAATCGAGACGCATTCCAAATTTTATTGGCAAAGTTCCATGTTGCTTCCACTTTCTCGGTTGTATATCGCAAGTCCTGTCCAGGCGAGCTTCCCGTTGCAAGGAAGTAGCGAAGTGAATCGGCACCGTACTGGTCAATGACTTCCATCGGGTCCACACCGTTGCCAAGAGACTTCGACATTTTGCGTCCTTCTGCGTCGCGTACAAGACCATGGATTAAAACATCTTCAAACGGACGTTCACCTGTAAATTCAAGCCCCTGGAAAATCATTCGGGATACCCAGAAGAAAATAATATCATACCCCGTTACAAGGGCTGCGGTCGGGTAATAGCGCTTGAATTCAGCAGAATCCTCATCCGGCCAGCCCAGCGTTGAAAACGGCCACAGAGCTGATGAGAACCATGTATCGAGTACGTCGGTATCCTGCTCCCAGTTTTCTGCATCCTGAGGCGCTTCCTGCCCTACATAAACTTCACCTGTTTCTTTATGGTACCAGGCTGGAATGCGGTGCCCCCACCAAAGCTGACGGGAAATACACCAGTCACGGATGTTCTCCATCCAATGCAGGTATGTTTTTTCAAAACGATCCGGTACAAAGTTTACTTTGTTTTCGTTTTTTTGAAGCTCAACGGCTTGTTCAGCCAAAGGACCCATTTTAACAAACCACTGGGTAGACAAATACGGCTCGACAACAGCGCCGCTTCTTTCCGAATGGCCGACTGAATGTAAATGGTCTTCAATCTTAAATAGGACACCTTGTTCCTGAAGATCTTTGACAATCTGCTTACGGCATTCAAAACGGTCCATGCCGCTGTATGTACCGGCTTCTTTGTTCATTGTTCCGTCTTCATTCATCACAAGGATACGCGGAAGGTCATGACGGTTTCCGACTTCAAAATCGTTCGGATCATGCGCTGGCGTAATTTTTACAACACCGCTTCCGAATTCTGGATCTACATACTCATCAGCGATAATTGGAATTACCCGGCCGACAATTGGCAGGACAACATTTTTGCCGATTAAATGTTTGTAACGCTCATCTTCTGGATGAACCGCTACGGCCGTATCACCAAGCATCGTCTCCGGACGTGTTGTGGCAACTTCAATAGAGCCCGAGCCGTCCTCAAGCGGATATTTCATATGATAAAAAGCACCTTGTACATCTTTATAGATAACTTCAATATCTGACAGCGCCGTTTTAGTAGACGGATCCCAGTTGATAATGTACTCACCACGGTAGATGAGCCCTTTTTCATACAGCTTTACGAATACTTCACGAACGGCTTTTGACAACCCTTCATCCAGCGTAAAGCGTTCCCGGCTGTAATCAAGACCAAGACCAAGCTTTGCCCACTGGGCACGGATATGCCCGGCGTATTCTTCTTTCCATTTCCATGATTCTTCAAGGAATTTCTCACGGCCAAGATCATAGCGGGTCTTGCCTTCTTCTTTTAACTTCTGTTCTACTTTTGCCTGTGTCGCGATACCGGCATGGTCCATTCCTGGAAGCCATAGAACGTCAAAGCCCTGCATGCGCTTCATGCGCGTTAAAATATCCTGCAGTGTTGTATCCCATGCATGCCCAAGGTGAAGCTTGCCTGTAACATTCGGGGGCGGAATAACAATCGTATAAGGGGTTTTGGATTCATCGTTTTTTGCTTCGAAAAATTTGCCGGCTGTCCACCAGTCGTATCGGCCTTTCTCGATCGCCTGTGGATCATATTTTGTCGGCATCGTTGTTTCTTGTTGTGACATTGTTTTTCCTCCTTGTAAAAAAGCGCAAGGCACACGTTTTTCAGCGGCAAGCTTAAGACAACCCCTCACAGAGACGGTTTATACCTCCGGAAGGAACCGGCTTATGCCCTTGCTGATGGCGCCTGGAGCTTGGACATCATAAAAAAAAGCCCCGCCGTCTGAAAAGGACGAAGAGGCTGCTTGCGGTACCACCTTTTCCCGGTCCACACGTTTCTTTTCAATACCATTATCTTAGCCGAAAATGCTTCAGTGCGTCAACCTTACGCACCTTTTTTCGTGCAATTCATATGATGTCAAAAAGGAGTGTTTTCCATGATGCGCCATTACGATAGGTGGCCGCCGTGGCTGCGCCGCTGCCGCCTTATGTGCTGCCGGATTATTATTCCGCTTTGCTGCTTTCAAGGGCTGCGCACGCTTTTTTTGCCGACGACGTTTGATGTTATTCTGTTGTCTCTTTTGATTCTTCTTGCGGCTGCTCTTCATCTTGAGTGGTTATAAGTTCCACATTGCCGGAGGATACCTGGAACCGCCATTTTGCTTTTTGTGCAGGCCGCTCTTCAAGCCAGCTAAAAACGGAAGCATCGTCTTCCGCCCGTTTTTGAACTTGAACAGCGGCATCTTCTGATTCTATTTCGGCTGTTTCCTGCTCTTCTTCGGCTTCTGCGCTTTCTTCTGCTTCACTCTCCTCAAGCTCTTCTACGTCGCTTTCTAAGCTTCCTTCTGGCTCGTACTCGTACGCAGCTGCCACGATTGGCGCTGGTTCTTCCTCTATTTTTCTGACAGTGGACACTGCAATAGCAAGCTCTGCTTCTAAAATAAGCCGGTCCGGCTTTTCTACTGTATAATCAAAGGTGTGAATTTCAATATCTGCCCCCTCCGCCGCACGCTGGTCCGGAGGCAAGACGGCCTGCACCGGAATATGACGGAAAAACTGGCGGATAGAATCTTCTTCCAGGCCAAAATAATCGTGTATACGATACTCGCCTGTTACCTCAATAGAGCCCTGCACACTTGCTCCTTGAATCACAACTTGCGGATCAAGGGAAATGGACAGCAGTTCATCCACTTCTTCTCCTTCTGGAAATACAACATCCTCCTGAAGCGCAACGAAAAATAACTCTTCCATGCACACCCCTCCCTTTCGCGCTAGTGTATGCGCGCAGAAACGGAAACATGAAAAAAAGGTGTCTATAACATAGCCTTAAATGCTTTGTTATAGACACCACGTCGTTTTATTTTGCCAAGCGGCTAAACGCTTTTTCGGCTGCTTGAATGGTTTGATTAATATCCTCATCTGAATGCGCTGTTGATAAAAACAGCCCTTCAAATTGGGACGGAGGCAAGAAAACACCTTCAAGCGCCATTTCGCGGAAATAATCAGCGAACAGAGCAAGGTCCGACCCTTTTGCATCTTCATAGTTTTGAACGGGTCCTTCATGGAAGAAGCAGCCGATCATCGAGCCAGCACGGTTAAACGTGATTGGAATCCCATAATTACGTGCCGCATCCGTCAGCCCTTTTTCAAGCATATCCGCTTTGCGTCCAAACTCCTCGTAGGATGCCGGCGTCAATTGACGAAGTGTTTCGATTCCGGCAGTCATGGCCATCGGGTTTCCGGACAGCGTGCCCGCCTGATAAATGGTTCCCGCCGGCGCCACATTGTTCATAATTTCCGCTTTGCCGCCGTAAGCACCAACCGGAAGACCGCCGCCGATCACCTTGCCAAGACAGGTAAGATCCGGCGTAACGCCGAAGTGCCCCTGTGCACAGTTGTAGCCGACACGGAAACCCGTCATCACTTCATCAAAAATAAGCAAGGAACCATTTTGCTCCGTAATTTCACGCAGGTCTTCTAAAAAGTCCGGCAGCGGAGGAACAACGCCCATATTGCCGGCAACCGGCTCGACAATTATACAGGCAATATCCTCACCATATTGTTCAAATGCAAAACGAACACTTTCCAAATCATTGTATGGAACCGTAATGGTGTTTTTAGCAACACTCTCCGGCACACCCGGGCTGTCCGGCAGTCCGAGCGTTGCAACACCGGAACCGGCTTTAATGAGCAGCGAATCTCCATGTCCGTGGTAGCACCCTTCAAACTTAAGGATTTTGTTGCGTCCTGTATATCCCCGTGCCAGCCGAAGCGCACTCATTGTAGCTTCCGTACCGCTTGATACCATTCGAACGACTTCGATCGACGGTACGCGCTCAATGACGAGCTTTGCCATTTCATTTTCAAGCAGCGTAGAAGCGCCGAAGCTCGTACCTGTTTCCGCCGTTTTTTTCAATGCTTCGACTACCTGGTCATTTGAATGGCCCAAAATAAGCGGACCCCATGACAGTACATAATCAATGTACTCATTCCCATCAATATCCCAAATTTTTGACCCTTTGCCCCGCTCCATGAAAATAGGATCGATATTGACCGATTTAAACGCACGAACCGGACTATTTACGCCGCCCGGCATCATTTGAACCGCTTCTTTAAAAGCAGCTTTTGATTTTTCGAATGAACGCATGAAAAAGCCTCCTCTTATTGTTCGTTTAGCCAGCGTGCCGCATCTTTTGCATGATACGTCATAATTAAATCTGCACCTGCGCGCTTCATGCCGGTTAATGTTTCAAGAACAATCGCCCTTTCATCAACCCAGCCATTTAAAGCAGCGGCTTTCACCATGGCATATTCACCGCTTACGTTGTATGCCACAATTGGTGCATCAAATTCGTTTCGTACATCCCGGACAATGTCCATATAGGAAAGAGCCGGCTTAACGATTAAAAAGTCTGCACCCTGTTCAATGTCAGCCCGCGCTTCCCGAATCGCTTCACGCCGGTTTGCCGGATCCATTTGATACGTTTTACGGTCGCCAAATTGCGGTGTAGAATCCGCCGCATCACGGAATGGTCCATAATAAGCAGAAGAATATTTTACAGCGTAAGACATGATTGGCACTTCTGTAAAGCCCGCTTCATCCAGCCCTTTGCGGATTGCTGCGACAAACCCGTCCATCATGTTTGATGGCGCGATGATGTCGGCACCTGCTTCTGCCTGGCTGATTGCCGCTTTGGCCAAAAGGTCAAGAGATGGGTCGTTTAATATGCGGCTTCCTTCGATAACGCCGCAATGACCGTGATCGGTATATTCACATAAACATGTATCCGCAATCACAATAAGGTCTGGGTAATGGTTCTTAATATGGCGTGTAGCTTTCTGGACAATGCCATCATTATGATAAGCGCCTGTTCCAACTGCATCTTTTACATCAGGCAGACCGAATAAAATCACCGATTTAATGCCAAGCCCGACTACTTCTTCGATTTCCTCGTTTAATTGATCAATAGACAATTGAAAAACGCCCGGCATAGATGGAACCTCGTTGCGGATGCCCTCTCCTTCTGCTACGAAAATCGGGTAAATAAAATCATTCACATCAAGCTGTGTTTCCCGCACAAGCGCCCGCATATTTGCGGTTTGACGCAAACGGCGGTGACGTTCAAAATTCAATTCCATTTGTATCACTCCTTATAAAATCTGCTTATTTCCTTTACAAGCGCGTCAATGGTAAAAACGGATGGACAGACCGAAATCGGTATGCCGCATGCTGCTGCTTCTTTTTCTGTTACCCGGCCAATCACTCCGTAATCTGTTCTTGGCAGCGGCTCTTGTGCCTGCTTCAGAATCTGCATAAAATGCCGGACAGCAGATGGACTTGTGAATGTAATCATATCTACTTTTTCCGTCCGAATCAGCTTTAATAAGTGTGCCCGCTCATCGGCTGGAAAGTACGTTTCATAAACAATCCAGTCGTCTGCCTGTCTGCCTGTCTCACGAACGGTATCCGCTATTAAGCTGCGCGCCATGCTGCCTTTTGGAATCAGCACTTTTTCGGGCAGAAAACATCCTTTTCGTATGTCTTCGGCAACATCCTCTGCGGAAAACCGTCCGGGCATATAAGAAACAGAAAGTCCATAGGATGCTGCTGCTTTAGCCGTCTGTGTGCCGATCGCCGCCCATTTTGCCCTTATTCTGTGCAAAAGATGACCGGCTTTTTGCATAAAAAAATCAACGCCGTTTTTGCTTGTAAACAAAATCCAATCATATGTATGCAAGCTGGCCAAAATGGCCTCTTCCTGCCCGTCTTCAAACGTCCGGAATGCGATAAGCGGCACTGCGTATGCTGTGCCGCCCGCTTCTTCTATTTTACCAATAAACGGTGCTTCCTGTCCCCTCGGACGGGTTACAACGATTCGTTTACCAGCGAGCGGCTTCATTCGGCTGCCGCCCTCGCTGCCTGGATTAATTCGAGCGCACCCCGGTCCTTTAAAAGATGTGCCGCTTCTAAGCCCACTTTTTCAGCGTTACTTCCGGAGACCGTTTCTTTTAAAATGGTTTTTCCATCCGGTGAAGCAACAAGTGCTGTTAAAGACAGCTCTTCACCTTTTGTTGTAGCAAAACCAGCTACCGGTACCTGGCATCCGCCCTCTACTGCTCCTAAAAAAGCACGCTCTGCCGTAACCGCTCGTTTCGTGTTGTCACAAGTGAATTGGTCCAGCAAATTCCGTAATTCTTTGTCATCTTCACGGCACTCAATCGCCAGAGCCCCTTGACCGACAGCGGAAACCGACAATTCTTCACTCAAAAATTCTGTTACGGTATCTGCAGACCAGCCCATACGTGCCAGACCTGCGGCAGCAAGAATAATCGCATCATATTCTTCGTTCTGGAGCTTGGTCAGCCGCGTGTCAATATTGCCCCGAATCCATTTAATCTCAAGATCCGGTCTTTCCGCCAAAATCTGGGCGCTCCGGCGAAGACTGCTCGTACCAACAATGGAGCCGGCCGGCAATTCATGAAACTTCACATGCCCGTTTGAAATAAGCGCGTCGCGATGATCTTCCCGCTCCGGCACGGCGCCAATCACCAGACCTTCCGGCAGGACAGCCGGCATATCTTTCATGCTGTGAACAGCCATATCGATCTCGCCATCAAGCAGTGCCTGTTCGATTTCTTTTACAAACAAGCCTTTACCGCCCACTTTTGATAACGTCACATCCAGAATACGGTCGCCTTTTGTCACGATTTCTTTTACTTCAAACTCTGTTCCCGGCGACAGCGCCTTCAGCTGATCGATCACTTGATTCGTTTGTGTGAGCGCCAGGCGGCTTCTTCTCGATCCAACAATAATTTTCCGCAAGATGATTCCCTCCATAACCGCCCGAAAGCCGGTGTCACGAATACCAGAAATGGAATGTGGACAGCCGGCTTCCGAGGAAAAAGTTCATTAAGATGATAAGAAAAGCCGCTGCATTGATCGATGCAAGGGTTTTTCCCGAGACTCCTTTTCGCACTTTCACATACAAAAAAGCACTATATATAAACAGTAAAACAAAAGAAGTAACAATTTTCAAATCAAACCAGCTTACATCAGGCAGTTTAATCGTTTTCCAAACCAGTCCTAAAATTAAGCTCAGCAGCAAAAGCGGAACACCCATTGCATTCCAGATGACTGACAGTTTTTCAAGCTGGCCAAGATCGCCAAGCCTCCAGAGGCGTTCATTCCACTTTTTCATTTTTAAAAGCCGGTATTGAAGCAGGTATAGGGCTGAAAAAATAAACGAAAGCGAGAACGCTCCATACGACAAAATCGCTGTCGTGATATGAAGAAGCAAAAGTTCCGATACCAGTTTTTCCGCTGCCGCCTGCGACTCTACCTGAACCGGCGCAAAGGTATGGATCGTCATGATCATAAATCCTATCACATTCGTAAAGAAAACCGTGAAATCCATCCGAAGCAGCTTATTTAAAACAAGGGAAAACGTAACCAGCACCCATGCATAAAAATAAAGACCCTCAAAAAGAGTCAATACAGGAAATCGGCCTGTATTATACATATACAAGCCTAAAAAAATAGTTTGAAGGCTCCAAACCACTGTTAAAATCCAGAAGGCGATTCGATTCGCCCGCTGGTTTTTTTGAACAAAATCAAGAAAATAAAGCAATACGCTTACAGCGTACAAAATAATCATAAGTTCATGAAGGCGGATCATTCCTTGCTCCAACATCACGTAACCTCACTTAAAACTGGAGTAAAGGCTTTGTTTGAACCCTCTGAACACGCTCTTCCTCTTCCTGTGCACGCTTCAGTTCTTGAACGTCTTCCTCAATATTGAAAATGTGCATAAAAAGCTCAAGCTTTTCAGCCGCCCGCTTGTCACCGGCTAATTCTTTTGCCTGCAAGATCGGATCTTTCAGCATCTGATTGACGATACTTTTTGTGTGCTTACTTAATACTTTCCGGTCACGCTCTGATAAATGCGGGAGCTTCCGGTTAAGGCTCTCCATCGTGTCCGCTTGAATCGAAAGTGCTTTTTGGCGCAAAGCCGAAATAACCGGCACAACACCAAGCAAATTAATCCACTCATTAAACGCGACGATTTCCCCTTCAATCATAAGGCCTATTTTTGCGGCGGCTTTTTCTCGTTCAGCCAGGTTCGCTTCGACAATGCCTTCCAAGTCATCGATATCATATAAGAAAATACTGTCCAAATCTGCAACCTCAGGAGCAATATCACGAGGAACTGCAATATCGACCATAAACAAAGGACGCCCTTTGCGCAGCTTTTGAACACCCTCGATTATTTCTTTTGTGATGACGTAATCCTTTGAGCCGGTTGAGCTGATTAAGATATCCGCTTCAACCAATGCGCCTTGCAGCTCGTCCATTGTTTTAGCCCGGCCCTGGAACCGCTCAGCAAGCGCTTCTGCTTTTTCGAACGTCCGGTTTACAACAGTCACTTTTGTCGCACCGCTGCCATGCAGGTTCTGGATGGCCAGTTCGCCCATTTTACCAGCACCCACAACTAAAACATGACGGCCGGCCAAGCGGCCAAAAATCTTTTTGGCAAGTTCCACTGCTGCATAGCTGACAGATACTGCATTCGCGCCAATATCTGTTTCGGCATGCGCCCGTTTAGCCAATGTAATCGCCTGTTTAAATAAATGGTTAAAAACGGTACCTGCCGCTTTTACTTCTTGTGATTGCAAAAAGCTTTGGCGGACCTGTCCTAAAATTTGTGTTTCGCCCAGAACCATTGAATTTAATCCGGCAGACACACGAAAAAGATGTTCAACCGCGGCCTCTTGCTCATAAATAAACAAAAACGGCGTAAAGTCTGCCTGAGGAATATCGAACCATTTCGACAAAAATTCTTTTATATAGTAACGGCCGGTATGCAGCTGATCAACAACCGCGTAAATTTCTGTACGGTTACACGTTGATACGATGACATTTTCAAGCACACTTTTTTGTTTTTGGAGCTCTGCCATCGCTGCCGCGAGCGTTTCTTCTCTAAATGAAAGGCGCTCACGAATTTCTACCGGGGCTGTTTTATAATTTAATCCCACCGTGATGATATGCACGTCACTGCACCCCCGAAAACGATTCATTGTAGGTTTCATTATACCATAATGTAACGTTTTTATTTTTTATAAATTGTGAACATATGCTAACATAAAAGACAGTCATGCTTTTAAAACATATGTACACGTATTCCTGTTTCTGTTTGTACTATAGACAGAAACTCCAATGCTAAAACGACGGCGTCACCGATCACCGTTATAACGCATGTGCTAATGCGCTGAACAACAGGTAAAATGACATAAGTTCGGGGCCGTATTTTTTCAAACGACGTTTTGTTTGGTTTCTTATTTATAAATATTATCAAATAAAAATCATTTTAGCAATAGGATGAAATCATTGTACAAAGACTAAGAACGTGACATCCTGTCACAACGTCTTCGTGACCCACTTCCTATGGGCCTCAAATAAAAATTATTTTAGCAACAGGTTGAAATCATTGTATAAAGACTAAGAACGTGGCGTCTTGTTACAACATCCTCATCACCCACTTCCTGTGGGCGCTCTATTAATCGTGTTGGAAAGCGGGGCTTAATCGATATGAATGAACAGCGTATCTTCCCAGGAGTTTTATTAATTGGCTTTGGTTTGTACTTTTTTCTCCAGCAATCAGCTTTTACGTGGGTTAAGCCTTATCTTGGCTGGCCGGCTCTGCTCTTTATTACAGGTCTTGCTTTTCTTGCCCAAGGGTTTAAAGGTGATGGAAGCGGACTGGTTCCCGGTGTCGTACTTTCGGGATTTGGCTTTCATTTTTATGTAGTCGACTATCTCGGCTGGTGGGCCAATGATACCGGTGTTTTTCTTCTCATCATTGCCGTAGGCTTTTTGCTGCAGCATCAGCAGACCGGCCGCGGCCTTTTAAACGGTGTTTTATTTTTGGCTTTAGCAGCCGTTATGCTTTTTTATGGCACTGTAAAACAATGGCTGGGACCGGCGGGTTCCTTTTGGCAGTTTTGGCCGCTGATTTTAATTGTGGTGGGCGGATACCTGCTGTTTGTGAAAAAAAACAGCGGGCCGGCCCGTAAAAAAACATAAAAAAACAGCCTCCCTTGTTGGGAGGCTGTTTTTATTCTTCTCCGAATTCTTCTTCTTTACGCAGCTCTGTTTGATATTCTTTTTGATCGAGCATCCGTTTTTTCACGGCTTTCCACACTTCATCTTTTCCAAGGCCCGTCTCCGATGAAAAGACAATGATATCATCTAGCGGATCAAAATCAAGGGTTTCTTTTACCACTTTTAAATGCTTTTGCCATTTTCCTCTTGGAATTTTGTCTGCTTTTGTCGCAATCACAATAGCTGGAATGTCGTGATATTTTAGAAACTCATACATCGCTACATCGTCAGCAGACGGAGCATGACGCAAATCGACAATATGAATGCAGGCAGTAAGCGGCTCCCGGTCTGTCATATACGTTTCGATCATGCGTCCCCAGGCCTCACGCTCTGTTTTAGCCACTTTTGCATAGCCGTAACCCGGCACATCGACAAAAAAGACGGTGTCTTCAATTTTATAGAAGTTCAGTGTTTGCGTTTTGCCGGGTTTTGATGAAATACGAGCCAGGCTTTTACGGCCGATCATGCGGTTAATAAAAGATGATTTTCCTACGTTCGACCGTCCGGCAAGTGCAAATTCCGGCAGTCCATCCGTCGGGTATTGGTGCGGTTTCGCGGCACTGATCACCAGTTCCACATTGTTTACTTTCATGAATTGCTTCCTCCGATCGCGATATCCAATACTTCATCCATGGTCGAAACAGGCAGGAACGTCATGCCTTCACGGATACTTTCTGGAACATCATCGATATCTTTTTCATTGTCTTTAGGCAGAATGATCGTTGTTAAACCGGCACGATGCGCACCGAGTGATTTTTCCTTTACACCGCCGATAGGCAGCACGCGGCCGCGTAGTGTAATTTCTCCCGTCATGCCCACATCCCTGCGTACTGGACGTCCCGTAAGAGCCGAAATAAGTGCCGTCGCCATTGTAATCCCTGCAGATGGCCCGTCTTTCGGAACTGCCCCTTCTGGAACGTGAATGTGAATGTCATGATGTTCATGAAAATCTGCTTCAATGCCGAGCTCATCCGCTTTTGAACGCACATAGCTGAATGCAGCCTGCGCGGATTCTTTCATCACGTCTCCCAGTTTTCCGGTTAAAATAAGCTTGCCTTTCCCCGGAGAAAGTGACACTTCGATTTGCAGCGTATCGCCGCCGACAGAGGTATAAGCCAGACCGTTTGCTACGCCGATCTGATCTTCGGTATCAGCCTGCCCATAGCGGAAAATACGCTTGCCAAGAAACTCCTGCAAGTTTTTGTCTGTAACCGTAATCCGTTTTTTCTCGCCTGATACGATTTTTTTAGCGGCTTTGCGGCAGATGGCAGCCATTTGGCGTTCAAGACCCCGCACGCCGGCTTCACGAGTATAATAGCGAACGATATCCCGAATCGCTTCTTCTTTTAACCGAAGCTGATTTCGTGAAAGGCCATTTTCTTTTACTTGTTTCGGGAATAAATGGTCTTTTGCAATATTGATTTTTTCCACTTCTGTGTAGCCGGCGATAGAGATCACTTCCATGCGGTCACGCAGCGGTCCTGGAATAGCACTCAGATCATTGGCTGTTGCAATGAACATGACATTCGATAAGTCGTATGTTTCTTCAATGTAATGGTCACTGAAGTTATGGTTTTGTTCCGGATCAAGCACTTCTAAAAGCGCAGCAGATGGATCACCACGAAAATCGCTCGACATTTTATCAATTTCATCAAGCAAGAAAACGGGGTTGATCGTACCTGCTTTTTTCATCCCTTGAATAATCCGTCCCGGCATAGCACCTACGTACGTGCGGCGATGGCCGCGGATTTCCGATTCATCACGGACGCCGCCAAGCGAGATGCGTACAAAATTCCGGCCAAGCGATTCCGCGATAGAACGGACCAGACTTGTTTTCCCTACGCCCGGAGGACCTCCAAGGCAAAGAATCGGCCCGCGCAGTGACTGCGTTAATTGACGGACAGCTAAAAATTCAAGCACCCGCTCTTTTACTTTTTCAAGACCGTAGTGATCGCGGTTTAACACGTCTTCGGCTTTTAATACATCCAGGTCATCTTCAGTCGCCTTGGACCATGGCAGTGTAACGAGCCATTCAAGATAGTTGCGGATAACCGCACTTTCCGCGGCGCTTTGCGGAATTTTTTCGTAACGGTCAAGCTCCTTCATGGCTGTTTTTTCCACATGCTCCGGCATATTTGCAGCCATAATGCGTGTGGTCAGTTCTTCAACTTCCCCTGTTTTTCCTTCTTTATCGCCAAGTTCAAGCTGGATCGCTTTCATCTGCTCACGCAAATAATATTCTTTCTGCGTTTTTTCCATCGATGTTTTCACACGCTGTCCGATTTTCTTTTCTAAATTCAATACTTCCCGTTCACTGTGAAGAAGGGAAATTAATCGTTCCAGTCGTTCTTTTATAGAGAATGTCGCTAAAATCTCCTGCTTTTCTTTTACTTTTAGTGACATGTGAGATGTGGCAATATCAGCCAGTCTTCCCGGTTCTTCAATATCAGCCACTGAACTGATCGTTTCCGCGGAACCTTTTTTCGACAACTTGACATATTGCTCAAACTGCTTTAACAGCATCCGCATCAATGCTTCTGTTTCTGTATCTTTTGTCACGTCTTCTTTATGCACTTCTACGACCGCTTCATAAAATGCTCCCTGGTCTACAACAGAAATCAGCTTTGCCCGGTCCAGCCCTTCAACAAGCACACGAATCGTCCCATTTGGCAGCTTCAGCATTTGCTTTACTTTCGTTAATGTACCGACTTCGTATACATCATCCCCAGATGGATCATCTAAATCCGGGTCTTTTTGAGCGGATAAAAAAACAAGCTGATCGTTCATCATGGCTTTTTCAAGTGCTTCGATCGACCGATCACGGCCTACATCCAAATGCAGAACCATTGTCGGATATACATGCATTCCGCGCAGCGGAAGCAATGGCACAGTATAAATTGTATCTGCCTTCATGACAAATCTCCCTCCCAGTAAGAAAAGCGCAAGGCGCCCGTTTATCCATTTAAACAAAAGCCACGATATCATACCATGGCGCTTTTATGCTTTACATAAGTGGATCTCCGGCAGCGCTCGAAGCTGGATAACGTCCAAAATATCTCTTTTCTTCCCTTTCTTTCTTCCTATCTTAACGCAAACGAACAGAAACTGTCGATTGAAAAGAAGGGACAGCACCCCGAGAGGCACTGTCCCTTCCTAAAATGACCCGTCTTTATGCAGACGTTTTATCGGCAGAGCCGACATCGTTTCCATTTTCATCAAGAAGACGCGGCGGCGCAAGGTCGGTTACGGTTTCCTTCGTGATCACACATGTTTTAATATCTTCACGTGTCGGCAATTCATACATTACATCGAGCATAATGCTTTCAATAATGGAACGAAGACCACGGGCACCTGTTTTCCGCTCAATCGCTTTTTTCGCAATTTCACTTAAAGCCGCATCTTCAAATTGAAGATCTACATCGTCAAGCTCCAACATTTTTTGGTACTGCTTGATCAGCGCATTTTTCGGCTTTGTTAAAATTTCAATCAACGCGTCTTCATCCAGCTGCTCTAGGCTTGCAATCACTGGAAGACGTCCGATAAATTCCGGAATTAATCCAAAACGAAGCAAGTCTTCCGGTACAAGCTGAGCAAGGTAGGATTTTTCCTCGCCTTGATCATTTTTCTGCTCGGAGCCAAATCCAATGACTTTTTGGCCAAGGCGGCGTTTAATAATTTGTTCGACGCCGTCAAACGCTCCACCACAGATAAATAGGATGTTCGTTGTGTCAATTTGAATAAATTCCTGATGCGGATGCTTACGTCCTCCTTGCGGCGGTACGCTCGCTACTGTTCCTTCCAGGATTTTCAACAGCGCCTGCTGAACACCTTCACCGGATACATCACGTGTAATCGATGGATTTTCTGATTTTCGGGCTACTTTATCAATTTCATCGATATAAATAATCCCTTTTTCAGCTTTTTCCACATCATAATCAGCCGCTTGAATTAACTTAAGAAGGATATTTTCAACATCTTCCCCTACATAACCAGCTTCTGTCAGTGATGTTGCATCTGCAATCGCAAATGGCACATTTAAAATACGCGCCAGCGTTTGAGCAAGAAGCGTTTTCCCGCTTCCTGTCGGGCCAATCAAGCAAATATTTGATTTTGCCAATTCAACATCATCAATTTTGCTGTTTGAATTAATACGTTTATAGTGGTTATACACTGCCACAGCAAGCGATTTTTTCGCACGCTCCTGACCAATAACGTACTCACCTAAAATTTCACGAATTTCAGTTGGTTTTGGCACATCTTTAAATTCTACTTCTTCTTCTGTACCCAGTTCTTCTTCCACGATCTCTGTGCATAGTTCAATGCACTCATCGCAAATATAAACGCCAGGTCCCGCGACGAGTTTCCTCACCTGGTCCTGTGATTTTCCACAAAACGAACATTTCAATTGTCCTTTTTCTTCATTGAACTTAAACATCTGTTCACCCCTTATGCTATGTTGGTGCAGCTGGGAGCCCCTTTTTAATAGTCCGCTTTTTAACTGCGCCGTAACTAAGTTATGTATCGCATTGTAGCACATCTGCCACAAAACCAAAACGAAAAAGCGTTTCTCAGCTCTTTTTGGGTAGAAAACAAGGCACGATCACGTCGCGCCCTGTCAGTTTGTTCTTTATTTATTATGCACCAACTGTGCTGTTTTCGACAAGAAATTCGACTGCTTTACGAATTTTCAAGTCTGCTTTCATGCCTTCAAGACTTCCAAGTGCTTTTTGAATGTCTTCTTTAGAAAGACCAAATTGCTCAGACATTTTTGTTACTTCTGCATCTACATCTTCGTCTGTTGGCTCAAGGTTTTCTGCTTCTGCGATCGCTTCAAGCGTTAAGCTTGTACGTACGCGTGTTTCAGCATTTTCTTTCATTTGGCTGCGAAGGTCTTCTTCTGTTTGTCCAGAGAATTGATAGTACAAGTCAAGATTCATACCTTGCATAGAAAGGTTTTGCGTGAATTCTTGAAGCATACGGTCGATTTCTGTGTTAATCATTGCTTCAGGCACGTCTGTTTGTGCGTTGGCAACTGCTTTTTCAACAAGATCGTCACGAAGCTTTTGCTCTGCAGCGTTTTTCTTTTGCTCTGCAAGACGCTCTTGGATTTTTGTTTTTAATGCTTCTAATGTTTCTACTTCTTCGTCTGTTTCTTTTGCGAATTCATCGTTCAGCTCAGGAAGCTCCTGCGCTTTGATTTCATGAAGTTTTACTTTGAACGTTGCTGGTTTACCCGCAAGCTCTTCTGCATGGTACTCTTCAGGGAATGTTACTTCAACGTCTTTTTCTTCACCTGTTTTCATGCCGATCAATTGTTCTTCAAAACCTGGGATGAATGTGCCAGAACCGATTACGATTGAATAGTTGTCAGCTTGGCCGCCTTCGAATGCTTCACCATTCACGAAGCCTTCAAAATCGATTACAACTGTGTCGTCGTTTTCAACTGTACCGTCTTCTTTTACAACAAGCTCAGCATGACGTTTTTGAAGATCTTTTAATTCATTTTGCACATCTTCTTCTGTTACTTCTGTGTTTTCTTTTTCTACTTCAAGGCCTTTGTAGTCGCCAAGTGTTACTTCAGGTTTTACCGTAACTTTCGCAGTGAAGATAAACGGCTTGCCTTTTTCGAATTGCTCTACATCGATTTCTGGACGGTCAACTGGCTCAATGCCTGTTTCGTCGATCGCTTTTCCGTATGCTTCAGGAAGAATCGCATCAATCGCATCCTGGTAAAGAGCTTCCACGCCAAAACGCTGTTCAAACAACGGACGCGGCATTTTCCCTTTACGGAATCCTGGAACGTTAATTGTTTTAACTACTTTTTGAAATGCTGTGTTAAGGCCTTTATCAACGGTTTCAGCGTCAACCTCAACTGTTAGTACGCCTTGGTTGCCTTCTTGTTTTTCCCACTTTGCTGACATAAAAATTCCCTCCAACAATCTATTAATAAATATGAACGTTCGTCCTATGTATATTCTGAATTGATATAAAAAGGACACAATACGACTTTTACATTATACCATACAGCGGCTTTGTTTCAACTAAAAGGCTGAAATTTCATCGAGTTCTTTCATAAATTGAAGTGCTGCTTCGCCTTCTGAAGTACCTTCCTCTGTACTGCTCATCTCGTACAGGCGGCTTATTTTCAGCACCAATGCCTCCGTCCACTGCTCTACAGATGCAGGGGGATCAAAAGGATACAGCAAAAATTGATACTGTCTGGCCAGCTCCACAGCCTGCTCGCACAGGGCGGGGTCATTTTGGCCGGCGGTTTCTTCTAAGTATTGTATTACACCTCTGAAAAAAGGATGGCTGAACACTTCCCCTTCCATCACAGGAATGACCTCTTTTTCAAAGTGAAATTTGCGCACCAACACCCTTTCGGCAGTTCCTATATCCCGCAGCAGCCCAAGAGCCATCGTTTGAATAAAAGGATGCTCGGTTTGATCGCCCGCTCGGTCTATCAGCTCTTTTTCAAAAGGAGCGGCATCCGTTTTGGCCAGTTCTGCCAGCTTCATCATTTTATCCTGAAAGGAATCGTCCGTTTTAAACAGCGTTTCTTCTTTTTTTACACTCATTCGGTCTGCCAGTGCTTTTAAGTGTGCAAAATGCTCGTAACGATCTGGCGGAAGCCCTTCTTCAAGCAGGACGGATAATGTATCCGCGACTTCTTTATACCGCCGTTTTTGAATGAGCATCAACACATGCAGGTCAAGCACGTCAAAATAATGGCCTTCTCCTGCATGCAGCATCGCACGTGAAAGCTCTATCCCTTCATCGTGGTTCCCGCTTTCGTGATAAGCAATTAAGAGAGCTGTTTTAATTTCTTCCTGGTGCCCTTCGTCAAAACGGAGCGCTTCGGTATACAGACGAATGGCTTCATCAAACCGCTTTTCCTCCAGCGCCTGCTGTCCCTGCTGCTGGAGCCGGGCTGAGGTGCCGGGAAATTGAACGACATTGCCTGATTTTTTTATTCTTTTTTTCTTCAACGTTCTCACCCGCCAGCTCTTATAATAGTTGAGTGTAGCATGGTACCGGACGGTTGAACAGAGAAAACAGTTGCTCTCGCCGCTTCCGACTGTCATGCTGTTAGTATGAATACAATGAAAAGGAGATCCAATCATGATCGAAGTTAAAACATCTACATTAAGCGACGGTGAACTGAACCGCGGCGTTTTCGCTGTCCGTGATATAAAAAAGGGAGAGATGCTTCACGAGGCGCCTGTTATTCCCTACCCGAACGACCAGCACATCCATATCGAAAAGACCCTGTTAGCCGATTATGCTTTTGAATACGGCGTCAATCACTCAGCTATCCTGCTTGGTTATGGTATGCTGTTTAATCATTCCTATGACCCTAATGCTATATATGACATTCATTTTGAAAGTCATTCTTTTAAATTTTATGCATATCGGGATATTCAGGCCGGTGAAGAGATTTTAATTAATTACAATGGTGATGTGGATGACAACGCTCCGCTTTGGTTTAATGATGACAGCCTGGAGCAATAAGAGTAAAGCTGCCGTACTTTCAAGGCGGCTCTCTATGTCCAGTTTATAATAAGCCCTCTCGTCCTGCATCATACATTGCAAAAAAGCCATATATCCCCTGTATGGCTTTTGCTTTGTTTTATATATCGGACTGCCAGATTTCTTTTTTCGCTCTATAAAAAAAATCAAAGCATTGGTCCATGCTTTGATCTGCAGCTTTACTTAATATAATAAAAATAAAGATAGATTCCTATAAAATACACAAAAAAAGCGCCCTACGGCGCTTTTTTTATTACGTCCCAGGAGGGATTCGAACCCCCGACCGCTCCTAGCCCGCATATGTATACGCTATTCTAATCCGTCAGTTGAAACGTTCATTGATCGGTCATTCGACCGCTTGTGGCGATTTTACCATCGTGTGGCATTACGCGTCAAGCTGTTACGGTTTTCTACCTATTTATAAGCACAAAAAAGAGCCGCCCAAAGGCAGCCCGTTGTTTATTACGATTAAGCTCCGCCGTCCATTACTTCCGCTAATCTACGGTTCATGTACGCTGCGAAACGGTCCATTTCGGCTTTATCGAGCTTTTGGCCTCCGTTATACGCGACGTTGAGGTAAATGGTGTTACCGCCGGATCTTCCTGCACGCCATGCCGCAGCTTGGTCGCGATTCAAGACAGCTTCGTCCTTATGGAGACGCGTTACGTAATTATCATAGGGAATTTTTTCCATACCGTGGTAATTACCAGGAATCACGCCGCCTGAGCCTCCACCTCCGCCAGTAATTGCGCTAACGATCTTACCAGCACCCGAAAGAACGGACGAAACAGCATCCGGTAACGAGAATCCTTTCAAAGCGCTTGTTAAGTCGTCAAAACGGCTCTTGGCGCGGCTAATGAAATCGAGCAAAGGTTCAAAAAACGCCGATACCTTCGCTTTTGCACTGTCCATCGCGTCGCCGATCGTCGATTTCACCTTGTTAAAGACTTCGATTGATTTCGCCTTCACTTTGTCCCAGTTTTTGTACAACGCGACTCCAATCGCAATTACGGCTCCGATCGCTGCGACTAACCACGTTCCAGGGAAAAGAAGCATCGCTAATCTAACAAGTGTAAATGCGGTTTTTACTACCTTGAAAACCTTCGTTAGAACGCCGAATACAGCAATCGCGCCGCGAACTAGAGTCAGAACGCCTGTGATGATCTTAAAACCAGCGAAAGCTGCAATCACTGAACCGACAATCGGAGCAATTACGCTGAAATTATCGCGCACATACGAAGTGAAGCTCGCTAAACCTTGTAACAACGTTGAGCCAATCGGCATAAGAGCTACAATCGTTTTTCCGGCAATACTGGCTAAATTACTGAACACCTGCATGAGCACCGGTCCATTCGCCTTTGCATAATCGATAAACGCTTTGAATCCGTTTGATGTGGCCAAAGTCTCCGACCAGGTGCGGAAGCGCTCAGTCAGTCCGACCAGTCGTGTCTCCATGCTCGCTCCGACAGACGAAAAAGAGTCGAGTATATTGACCACGCCTGCAAACGTATTGCCCGCCATTGTAGCGAAGTTTTGAAGGCTCCGAGCCGCATTACCTTCGAGCCATGCGAAGAAAGTCTGCATAGTGCTACCGGTCATCGACTTATTAATATCGGTCATAACCTGAGTAACAACGCCTGAGACGGCTGTTATCGTTGGCTTTAGCCCGTTCAGCAATCCTTTTGTTGCTTGAAGCGATTGTCCGAACGCATCAAATACCGGATTTTCAAATTCCTTCGTAAAGCCCGCCCAAAACGACTTGAACGACTGTAGGTCTTTAAGCGCTCTGGCCTGCGATTTGCTCATGCCTTCGTAAAGCGCCGCCAATTCTTTCTCGGCTGCTAGTCGCTCCTTAGCCGTATCTGCCTGCGCGATTTTCTCGTTAATCTTCTCAAGCTCGTCGGATGCCTCAACAACCTTTCCGATTATGGATGAGGCAACGACGCCGTAGGCTGCAAGGCCTCCTGCTGCTGCGCCAAAGCTCGATGCCAAGCCACCAGCTGCGGCTCCAAGCGGAGCAATCGCAGATACTGCAAGAGCGCTTCCAGTAGCCACAGCCGGCAACGCATTAGCGAAACGCATTGTAGCGGACGTCGTCTCCCCGGTCATACGGTTGAGCGTATCCATGTGCTTGTTTACGTCGCGAAGCGGCTTAGAAATGCGGTCCTGTAATTTTAATGTGGCAACCAAGTCCCAAGCCATGTCACATCAACGCCTTTTCTACGCGATCCATTGCGTCAATTACCGCAGCGACCGCCTTTTGCAGCTCGCTAAAATCATCGCCTGTATTGAAATAGTCCACGTAAGCCAGCGTCTTCTTAATCAAGCTCAGCGCAGCAAACGTCATGTAGCTCGGATCTTCCTTTAAGAAAATCGCTTTATGTGCCTCTAATTCGCTCACATGCATATGACTGATACGGTGATTACTGCCGGTCGCTTTAATTACGTTATCTACCGCGCCTAATAGCGCTTTTAATTTCTCGATTTGTTCATCCATTTCTCTCTCCCTTTCCGGATAAAATAAAAAAAGCAGCCCGTTAAGGCCGCTTTTTACTTACTGAATGCTGCGATGTATTTTTGCTTTAGCAATTTGTACTTTCCGATCGCCTCGACTGTCTTTTTAGCGCCGGCAACCTCATACAGTTTCGCTAACTCATCTGCAGTAGCGCGAATACCGTCTATATTGACTTCCTCAAGGTTTTCACCTTCAATTTTCGTCAGTAAATCCTCATCACCTGTAATGCTGATTTGTCCGTTTTCAGTGTGAAATATTTTCATTTATACGTCCCCTTTTCTGTAAATTTAGAAGCCGGTGAACGTGAAACACCGGCCTGTTTAACGGAGGCTATTGCGGTCTGACTTCCCGGTATGTCATGCCGGAGCCATTCAAACCCGCGATTTATTTATTCAGCTACTCGTTTTACTTGTGCGTATAGCGCGATATTTTCTGCCGACGACTGATGCTTTGCTGCTCTTTCCATCGCTTTAACATCCGCTGAGGTCATCTTTTCACCAGCGATTAGTTTCTGTCGCAGCCTGTTTACTGTCTGATGCGTTTGTTCATGCGCTCCATTATGGCGGTACTCAGTGCTTTCCCGGCGATCTCTGGCGAGCTCATAACGCATTTTGTCGGCTTCGTCGCCTTCTTCCGCTTTGGCTTTAAGCCCCTCAACGTAATCAGCGCTAGGCAGGTTCGGCAGAGGCTCATCATCGGTAAAATAAGCCGCTACAGTTTCGTTGTATTGCTTCCGAGCCGTACTATAAGCCGCTATCTTCTCCGGATTACCGCGGCTCATCATTTTCATTTCGTCTAATTTTTTAACGCTTGTAAATTCCGCCATTATTTCTTCACCTCTGATTTAATTGATTCGGGCATCTGCGCCATGTTCAGATCATTAATGTCGGCCTGCTTAATAAAGTAGCGATCCGTCTCTTTTGTTGTATTGAGTGCGGCATCGTTAAACTTGTAATAGTGCGTCTGTGCCAGTTCCGCGCGGTTTTCAGCACGACTATCCTCGAACTCTGATACGGCAGTGTGATAGTCAATTACCGCAGCAGCGTACTCCAATTTAGCAGCGAGAAGCCGTTCGAGAACCGGCTCAAGTCGCTCTTTTTTGAACGCTGGAATTACCTCGTTATTAAAGGCGTTAATAACGTCCTGCGGAGTAATGGTATTTAACGGATCCATAGCACTGTAAACGCGCTGTTCCTCTCTGCGGCGCTCACACGCTTTTTTCGCTGCGTCAATTTGCCCGGCAAGCTCATCGAGTTCAGCCGTTTTATCAACGCCAGATACAATCGATTCACGGATAAGAGCTTCATGTTTCGCTTTGAGCGCCTGGTAATCCTCATCTGCTTGCGCGATTCTACGCTGAAAATCCTCTGCAGCCTTAGTGCCGGCGGCTTTCTGCGCTTTATACTCTTCTAGTTTCGTCATTGTTTTCTTAGCCATATAGTTAACTCCTCCAATTTCGTAATTAAGTACAATCGCCACTTTGGAAGCGGCTTTTTTGGCGGCAATGCTTCGATTTGGAATATCTCACAGAGCAGGTCCGCTTGTTGCTCGATGGCTCGCCTTGTGTCAGCCGTATCGTCAGAGTGTTTATACTCCGCACCGATGCCGACAATCTGTAACAGAAAGCCATACAGTTCTCGATCGCTTGTCCATGCTTGTTCAGCGCCGATTTCCTGCAGTAATGCGACTGCCTGCGGATAACTTTCAAATTTTCGTATAATCTGGTCGATCAGCTGGCCGCTCTCATTGCTATATACGTTCGCCACGATAAGACGGCCGGACTCTAACGGCTCGACGTTTATGACTGCGAACCTACCCGCCATGTTTGTTCAGCTCCTCGTATGCCATCCGGTAACATTCCCCAGGCAATTTCTCCGAATGAAGGATGCGGACATCTTTTAAAGACCACCGCTTCAATCGGCGCGGATCCGTCTTGAATATCTCCGCTGCTCCAATAAACACCGTGCCATTCTCGGCATATTTAAGCAGTAGATGTCGAAGGCATCCGTTCCGGCTCGGATAAACAGAGCGCGACAAAAAAGCCGATTCCATCGAAATCAGCCTGCCACGATCGGTTATCATCACACCGGCGCCGAAGCCGGCTTTACTCTCCGCCAGGGCTATGCTTACGCGTATTTCTGCGGCGACTGGGTGTCTTTTTTGGAGCACCGGCCAGTTTTTGCAGCTTGCGCGCTTGTTCCGGATCTAACATGTCTGCGAGAGTGAATCCGTTATTAGTTTTCTTCATTTGTCGGTTGCTCCTTCGCGTTTTCTAAGGTTTTCATCATACGCTCCCCGAATTTATTGAAATCATTGCGGCCGTGCGTCTGTGCCTTACGTTTTTCTTTCCGTTGTTTCCACTGGCTTAACGAGCTATATCTTGCATCCTTGCTACTCTTGCGCCCCATATTATCGAGCCTCCCATTTCACGACGTTGCTGCTGGCTAAATACTGAATACGCTGCTCTGAAACATGCGGACCCACAGACATCCAGCCGACGCGGTTATTTTTTGTGATTTTCACTAGTTTTGGACCTCGATTGACGCTTTTACAGACTGTTATGCGCATCCTCTCCGAACCTCCTAGCAAAAGTGTGTGTATTTGACGGATTTCAAGGGAAATCAGCCGTTTTAAGCGTCTTTTATTTCGTTTTGAATACTAGCGGAAGGGTAAGGCATCAAAACGGCTTAAATCGCCTCATTTTCCTTATTTTCTGCACCGTAAAACATACGCTCAGCAGGCCGCCGTTGTTCAATCGGTATTTTAAATTGAACGCCGACTAAACGATTCCCCTTAAAATAATCCGCCATGATCGTCCAGTCCTTTTTGTACCGCTTGATTCTGCGAATAAGGTCGCGATCCTCCGTATAGCCGCAGAGAAAGCCGGTTTCAAACTTCCAGAGCTCATTTTTCATCCTGTCGCCTCCTCTGCAGCCCATCCGGCCATGATTTTACGAATACGCTCGTTATTCCACTGACGCTGCTCCTCTACAAAGTCAGCCAGGACATCGCTGTAAGGAACGCCCTTACGTGTAGCCACTTGCCGCATAAGATCATCCGCTTCTCGATGCCGCAGCCGAACCTCCAAAAAGTCGAGAAAATCACCGTCTCCTTTTTCCTTGTTACACCGGGCACAGACCGCAGTACAGTTGGAAATCGTATTCGGATGCCCTTTGCTCATCGGCAGTAGGTGTTCAAGGGTCAGCCGGTCAAGTCGGTTACAGTAATTACAGCGGCCGCCTGAGATCGCGAATAAATACGCTACATCATCAGCAGTAAGGTCGCTGTATACTCCGAACTTGGCGGCTTTTCTTGCGGCATTACGGGCGGCAGTGGCAGCGATATTTGATTTGGAGTGCATACGCCACTTTGCGGACTGGCGCTCACAGGCGATACAGTAATGTCGGCCAGCGTTGTAAAATTCCTTTATCCTCTTCGTTTGGTCGCAGCGGGTGCAGTGTTTTGTTTTCATTCCGTTCCATTCCCTTCGTTTCAGTTATTTTTTCAGTTCGAGCTCCACTTTAATGGCTGCGATTGCCTCGGCGATTTCCCTGCTAACGTACACATTGCCGTTACGCTCGATTTGAGCCAGAGCCGCGATGTATGCTGCCAGGTTTGCCGCACGTCCTTCATTCCGTTCCATTCCAATCACCTCCTTAAATGAGCGCATAGAAAAAAGCCCCGCAAATGAATGCGTAGGCTTCTCTGTTTTATATAAATAGGACTCTGATTCCGTCTAAACTGGCGCCGCCACCCGCATAAACTACCGACGGGTTAACGACTACCTTTCTTGCTCGCTTGTCTCCGTCGATTTCAAAAAGGCCGAAGACTGACTGGTTATTGTGCTTTATCTTCCGCAGGGCTGTTACGAGTTTGTGCGTGTCTTTGTAGCCGAGCGCCGCCGCGAGCTTGTCCAACGTCATAGGTCGAACGAGATCCACGTTACTCTCCTCCGGATTGTAGCAGATAACGTTGAAATTGAAGTTCACGAACGGCAGCACCGAATATATAATGGCGAGTTGCTTGATTGCGCGGCCTCCGTACAGTTCATAAAGCTCCCGCACGGTTTTCCGGAACAATCGAGTGTACTGGACATCGCCAAGCTGTTTGCGGACATCGCCGAGATTGCCGCGGTAAAAGACCGCCGCATTTACAAAGAGGTCTCCGTCTTTTTCACGGATAATTTCTTCCGCTACTAGCTTCTTATAAAACGTACCGAATGCCGGTCTGCTTACGTTTAATAGCTCCGCAAGTCCTTTCTTATCGATCGGACGCCCGTTGTCGTGCTTTAGCTGGCCGGTTTCCCATGCCGCATATGTACCGATAAACATGAGGCGCGCCAGGTCCGATTGTGTCAACGTTGGGAACTGGCCGTCCATCGTTTGTGCAGCGTCAAAAAAGGCGAATACGAAGCCGCCATGCTCTTTTTGATGCTCGGCAAGCTCAGCTATTGCGTTGAGGCTGTCGCGCTGTGGTGGCGTTGTAGCGTTCACTCTCGGCTGCAGTTCGAATAGATAAGTGAGATCGCGTCCGTCTTCCGTAGTGAACCTGCCGTTTTCGATTCGCAGATTATCCTTATTTTCCATGTAATCACGGCGTACTTTCGGATGTGCGTTTACCCATGCGCGTTGTGCTGCTTGTCTGTTATTTTCCATTCATCGTTCCCCCAGTTTTATCGGATTCAGAAAAATACACTGCTTTTCGTTTACAAAATCGGCTAGATACACTGCTTTTCGTTTACATAGCAAAAGTGTCCTAACGCCAATGGTGGCGCGGGTTACAGCCGTTTTTTGCTTTGCTAGCTTATCTTAATCAGTCTTTACGGAATACGTCCGGTACGAGAAATAGCGAAGGTATTTAGCTTCGGGGCAAAGAGCGCCCCTCGCGCATCCATAGGAAAACCGCCTATGAATGCATCACTTTTAACGTTGGTTTTAAAGCATACGCAAAGAGATATACGATAGTAGAGATTGCAGAGCAGGTGCTTTTCCTGCGAATGCCGGGCCGGTCTTGCCCGTTGTTCTTTGCTCTTGTAACATTCTAACCGCCTTGTCGATATTCTCCGATTTTAGCGTATAGCCTGCGTATTTCTTGAAGGCGTTCTATGTCGATATTTAAGGCGGCCATGATCCGCAATGACACGGATTCTGTAACACGGCGCTGGCCGTTTTCTATCATCGTAATGTAGGCGGTAGTATAACCGGTCTTACTGGCGAGTGCTTCTTGAGTGAGCGAGTAGCAGTGGCGAATATTAGCAACGTCAATTGCGGTCATGTCGATTCCTCCTATTAGTTTTGTTATAAAATGCAACAAGTAGCGTAAATAAAAACGGCAGCCGATAATAGCTGCGGAAACTTCTCCACACTTCCTTAGTCCTTAAACAACAATCATTGACGAAACTTTTTAGTCCCCTCATCTTTTAAAGCACAACGTTTTGGCCTTTTTCGCCCCTATAAACGTAAAATGTAATAAAACTGTAATATTCCAGGTTAATTTTATAACTTAAATGTCCTTCCCCTCTATTAAAAATACTTGTATTATGTGACACTTAATTAATTTTTTCTAAAATTCTTTGGAATCTTTTTCTGACTAAACTCTCTTTAATGCCTAGCTTTTCCGCAATATATTTCTTAGAAACCCTTAATTCGCCGTCTATTTCACATTTATAATCGTCCATATTCCCGGCTTTCTTGTCCGCTTCTACTATTTCATATACTTCCTGGATAAATTCTCGCTGAGCATCATTCAAATAGCGTAATGAGTCACTAATATCATCGCCAAATATGACGTGGTAAATATTCTTCGGAAAATATGGCTTCACCAAATAAGACGAGCGCTCTTTGCCGAATGTTTGCCGCTGGATCCGTCTTAAACCATTGCGCTTTGCTTCTGCGTCGGATAGCTTGCTGCTGAACGTCATATTTACGTACTTAACGATTTCCTTTTCGCTTTTGTTGACGTCTACATACTTTAAAGCATACTTGAGCGCTCCAATGGAAATTTCGTGGATTTCCCGCTGTCTTTCCGCTCTTTCTGCACGCATTTGTAATTCGAGCTGCTTATATTTATCGAACATCCAACGGAAATAACGGAACTCATCTACACTAAATCGTTCTTCCAGCTCCGGCATAAGCGGCTCTAATCCCTCAAAAAGCTCGGAATTTAACTTGAAATAGTATAGAAACTCGTCTTTATCGTATATAGTCGCCTTAAACTGAATGCCGAAGTCAATGTAAATGATAGATAGATACCGTTGAAATTCGTTAATGTTATCGGAGAACTCCACCATTACATGCCGCAGCAAAAGCTCTCTCATCGCTCGAATGCGATAGGCGATATATTCGTAATTTTTATTCAAGCTAATACGAACGCCCCCGGAAGCTGTACCGTCTACAATACGTGTTCTCGTAGGATTCCCCATGAAATCCTTTTCTACTGCGGACATAATGTCATCGATAACCGTTTCATCCCCATTTTGCTGATAATTAGCGATTTTCTTCTTAAATTCGGACACTGCGCATCCCTCCTACTAAAATAATAACAAAAAATGCTAACCCGACGCGATACAGGCGCCGGGCTTTTTGCTTTTATACTTATTTAACACCTCATTGCGTCCAAAAGTGGGCTGTTTTTGTTATGCAACGTAAGGTGCTAGTTCGATAACGGACATGCGGGCTAGTTTTTCCGCGCTCATTTGCTTTCCTTCCTCCGATAAATAAATCCATGAGCAGTGAATATCCGTTACGTCTACGCCGTCGGCATCCTGCGGAATCGGTTGTGGCAGCGTGAACAGGTTTAGCTTCTCATCGTCGCGGATTGCGATTGTGCGCTGCCCTACTACCGTCCCCATACGTACGCTCCATTGATCCTCCCAGTTCACCGCAAGATCGTCCTGGCACCATTCGATTACTCTGATATTTCTTGACGTCATTTCGCATTCCTCCGATTTTTGTATTTTGTATTGGATGCGCTGCTCTGGCGCTGTTATCATCGTTCGTACCGTTTAAGATTCGCAAGGCGCTCATTCATTTCGTCGTAGCCTTTGAATAGATCCCGTAGAGGAAGAAGATTCATGGCGATGTTTTTAATACGGGCGCGATCGGCCAGTAGTTGCTGCATTTCATGTGCGGTAATGTCGTCGATGTCGCCACGATTCTTTAATTCGTTGATTCTTTTATCAATGTCTCCCTGGGCGCGGGAGTAGTAGCGCCAGTCCGAGTTTACTTTCTCGCAAATAGTATCAAGCTGCTCAAGATAACGTTCATGTGGTGGTGTCATAATAAAATCCCTCCGATTTTTTTTTATTAAAATGCTTTACGCTAGGTATCGAATTAATTTTGATAGCGGCATCCCTGCCAATTTATCTAACGGTTCATTAAGGCCGTCGGCATTCAGTTCCAGGGAGATCGGCGACAAGTCGGTAATGTCGACTACTTCGTCCAGCCCGACGACTGGCTTCGGTAGTATGTAAGCGTGGATCTCAGGAAAGGTCCGGCTTTCGTCTCGCCATGCGACAATATCACTGTCGAAAATGATTCCGTCGTAATATTCAGTGCTCGCAGGATCGAGTGGCAAGTCGGCTTCGATGTGCTGCACCAGTTTAATCGGGCTGAATTTCATCGCTGTCCCTCCGTTTTATTGTATTTTGTGTTCGACTTCTTGTACTTATAATACGATATGTAAAAACGGACGTCAACTGTTTTCGTAAAAAAAGTTCGATAAGTCGAATATTTTATTTCTATTTACGTAGATGTAGTATAGAATTAACGTATGGGAGGCGTTGAACATGGCAAGAGAAAGAAGAAAAGCCGAAAGCATTGCTCCGTCGTACAAACCGATGGACATTACGCTAATCAAAAGAGATAAAACGCGCACTGATCTGCGGAATGACTTGAAAATATCACCGTCCACACTGGCGAAAATGAGTGCCGGCGAGTATGTGGCGCTTGATGTAATCGCCTTGATTTGCGAGTACCTGGACTGCGATATTCAAGACGTAGTGGAATTTAAGAAGGTCGAACAACAAAAAGACGCCCCTCGCGATTGAGTAGGCGTTTTTTTTCTGCGTTAAAATAAGCTCGACATCATATCAGCCGTCTTTGTAAGCGTCCAGTGCGTCATTTGCCCGAACATGTAAAACGTGGCGATTCCGTGGTCGATTGGCGAGTAATCCTCAAACACCGGCCACACTTGATGCATTTCATGTACGTAGGCATTAACGGTGGACTGATCCACACAGACCTCCGCATTTGCCGTGTTAAACATTTCCTCATAATTGAACGCCTCAGTCGGCTCACACATGCGCAGTTCCTCTCCGTTCACCGTTACTTTCATATTTACACACCTCGATTGTTTTTTATTGTAATCACCGGGGCTTTACGCGGCTTCCCTGTCGCTGTCGGCACTGTTCTGGCGCCCATAATGCGCATAAATTCGTCGATTGACTCGGCTTGAATAACGGCAAACCGGTCGCTTTTAATGGCGTATTTCTTCGTTGTGAGCAGCAAAACAGCCGGGAATACAGGCGACTTTCCTTGCGGCTGCCACGGCTCACTATCGAGCAGGTGCGAATCATACAGCGCCTCATAGCGTGCGATCTTTTCCTTCATTAACTTTTCGGAGTACGTACTCCGCTGAACCTCGATAAATAGAGGCGACTTTTTGAATACGGTGAATATGTCGGGCTGTGCTAAGCCCTTCTGATACTGTATTTCAGTGCGGAAGATGTCCGGCTGTTCATACGCCAGAAGGTCGATATACACTTTTACAAGTTCGAGGTAGTGAGGAATTTTCTGCGAGTTCTTTTTCATGGATGAATTAGCGGGAAAATAGACGAATGGTTGATAGTCGGTCGTTCTTTCGATTAAGTCTTGCCGGTAAAGCCTTAACAGCGTTGCATTTGTGGCCTGTATCGGGTCCTTTACATGCGAGAAGTAAATGGCGGCCACCGAGTCTCGATCCATGCAGGAGAAGCGCTTGAGATCCGCAAGGATAGCACGGTCACGCTTACTTAGTCGCATCGTTCGCACCCCCTAGCAATCCGAAGCTGTACTGCGGTTCTTGCGGCTCAGGTTCAGCGTCAAATACTTCCTTGCGCTTACGGCCCGTCTGTTTCAGCGGATTCAATAGGCGCTTTGCTTCTTCAAACGATAGCCACGGCGTTTGTACGGTAACGGCTTCCTCCGCCATAAGGATCATGCGGCCACGATCGGTTACTTTTATATTTTCCGAGCCAGGAACCCCGGCGACAGTAGCGTTGGTTGTGTTTGATTGCCTTCCGGAGATTCTGACGACAAGATTATTTTTGAGCCTTCCCGACAAAATTCCGGCGTCTGGACGTTGCATAGACAAAAGCAAGATAATACCGAGGGAACGGCCAATTGACGAAATATCCTCAACGATAGCCATTAGCTCTTTTTCTTCTCTTAAAAGCGCGACCTCATCGATGGCAACGATAATGTAATTGAGTTTTTGCGGCAGATCCTTTATATGCGGCATCTCTGCGTCATCTAATAAATCCCCTCTACGATCCATCTCGATTTTCACCTGCATCAACGCTTGCTCAACATCGCTGATTTTTATATGAACGCCTCGCACATGCGGTAAATTTTTAAAAAGCCCGAACTCGCTGCGCTTCAAATCACATAGAACTAGCTCCACCTGGTCCGGCGTGCGTGACAGTATTAAATTCGTGAGGATTGACCGCAGTAATGAAGATTTACCGGAGCCCGTTTCGCCAGCAATGCTCACATGCGGCAGCTCAGCGCAGTCAAAAGCGACCTTCCCGCCTTGTTGATTAACACCAACGATAATAGGCAGCGTCATGCCTTCGGTTGCTTCCGTCCAGTCAGCCGGCCGATACTTTACTTCACGCGGCATCTTTTTACGATAGACGGTAAGAACAAACTTCTTTGCCGTACCTTCTAACGTCATGTTCTCGCCTAACACCTGATGAAAAGCGAATAGTTTATCGTGGAGGAGCTTCGGATTCATTCCGTTTGGAATCGTGAAGACGTACCGTGTAAAGCCTGGCGTCATGGTAACGTCGTGTATAAGCGGTTTATAGTCGCTGAATAAGCTGAACACATTAACGAGCTTCCTGCGGGCTGCCAGGCGTTCAAATACGCTCATAAGATCAACCCCATGACCGCTGTAAAGCCTGCAATAGCTCCGACAGGCAGCAAGACTTTTAAGGCGGCGGCATAGCGTGGCAGACCGTGTTGCTCACAGAACTTCTCTAAGCTGGCTATCGCTATAACTCCGATTAGGCTCGTAATCAACAGTACATCTTCCATCTTCCGTTTCCTCCCTTTATTAAACAAAACTCTGAAACCGTATACCTACGGGCTTTATCGAGGATTAACTGTATTAACGTAAGTGGATTCGCTACTGCAATTTCTGCTGGCGTTTCTGCATCTGCTGTTAATGTATTAACGACTGCTTGTACATGTTGTATAATTTTTTTCATTTTTTTCAAAAGTTGCCGCAGGTATAAAAATGTAAAACGTGGACAATACTGTTTGCCAGGAGGTGACCGACATGTTTAGTTGGTTCGGATTAGGAAAGAGCAGAACGAAGTTTGGACGATTTATTGACGAAAAGGGAATTACACAGTCGGAGCTTACAAGTAAATCGAAGGTAAGTCACGCAACGATCTCACGGATGTGTAACGATGATGACTACATACCGAAGTACGCGACGCTGGTAAAAGTAAAGAAGGCGATCGAGGCGATGGGTTACCGGCTGCCGAAAGATTTCCTCGACTAGCCCCCTGAGTTAAAATTTTTGTAGCGAATTTTTTTTCAGACGCAGCTGCATCGTCAAAAAACAAGGTATGGGGTAAATATGATTGGTAAAAATTGGTCAAAATGTTTTTTTGTTGTGAGCAAATTCCGGACACCAGCTGAGGGGTATTCGGTGGGTACGCTATGGGGGTCAACGCAAAAAAGAGCCGCAGCATCACGCCTGGCTCGATTCCTTACGTTTATTTAATTCTTTATATAACAACGCTTTGCTGATTCCTGTTGCTTCCGTTATCTGAGCAACTGAGTATTGATTGCTGTCGTACATTACAAGCGCCTGCTTTACCTTCTGCGGATTGGCTGCAGGTCTTCCACCTTTACGACCCCGTGCGCGTGCAGCTTCCAGCCCGGCCTGTGTACGTTCCTTAATGATGTCCCGCTCTAGCTCTGCCATAACGCTTATCATACCGAACATGGCGCGCCCCATTGCTGTCGCTGTATCAAGTTTCTCCTGGATGCTTACGAGTTCAATGCCACGCTCCTGCAGGTCATCGGCTATCTCGCGTAATTGCTTAGCGCTACGGCCGAGACGATCGAGTTTATAGACGATTAGTGTATCGCCTTTTCTCAATACGTCCAAGCAACGTTGCAGCTCCTTACGATCCCACTTGCCGCCGCTTTGCTTCTCCGAAAAGATTCGTTCAGCCCCCGCCTTGTTTAATGCGTCCATTTGAAGATCCAGCGACTGATCCGCCGTAGATACGCGAGCATAACCGATTTTCATAATAACCGCCCCTTGTCGTTTGTTTGTACCTTAATAGTACATCAAACGTATGGAGAAGTCAACTATGATTTATGAACGAGTTTATAAACTAAATAACGAGTAAATAGACGTCATTTTGCGGAGTTTTGTCGGAGTTTATAAACCGTTCGTTTTATAGACGATAGCCGAACCCCCTAGTGATCGCTGAAATCGGAAATTTCCGGAAGCAAAATAGACCCCCCGATATTTTCAGAGGCGTCCGTCCCGCGAGCATCCAGCCGATGAAATGCACAATAATGCACAACGGATTTATTACGTAATGTAACCCTATGTAAAGTTGATTTGACGTGTTTCTTCTATATAGTGCGCTAAAACGGAACTACGTTACATCGTCATTGTGACGCAATGTGCCGCCAAAGTGTTTCGGGTACGTGTCCGCCAGAGGCACGCAGCCGGTGTTTTGTGTAATATTGAGTAACGTCATTTCCGATTTCCTTCTATAAGGTATCCCGTAGTTCAGTCATTACACATTCGGAAAGTTTCCGGCGTGTCTCCGTCTGGACCCGCGTGCCCGCAAATAGTAAAGCAGAGTAAAGCGAAATCATAACTTTTCCTAACCCGTTTGAGCGCGTTTCTTCTATATAGTGCGTAGAAATAACGTAGTTAGGGTCGCACTTTAGACTGTAGCGCCCGTCGCAGCCTTTTTTTTTTATGTAATCAGACGTCGATCCCGTAGTCCTCTCGCAACACTCTCCGCAGAGCCACGTTAATAAGCTCCTTCTTAAACCCGCGTGCTGGCGCTGTGGCTTCGAGCTGATCGATAATAGGCAGCAGTTTGTTTTCAACGTGAAAAGTCCGTCTCGTATGCGTTTCTGACAGTTTTGGCCGCGCTGCTTTCTTGGCCATAACGTCGTGAATCGATTTAGGCGCAGCGGCTTTCTTTTTCTTGCTCATGGTGCGTTCTTCCTCTCGCAGTTAATAGACGTATACCGTATCACTACACGGAAGGTCTACGCAAATGGTAAACCGCCTTGAACCCGCGCCAGGGTTGTGTTTCAGACGACCTACGCTATTAATTTCGGTGCCATTTTCGAACGATTTACCACACCGGCAGCGGTGCCGTTAATGGAACGGATTCTTGCTCGATAATATCATCGATATAACTGTCTATCATGCGGCTAATAACGCCGTTAAAAAAGCCCGGCAGGTTACGTATGCGGCGGCTTTTAGTCGCCATTACAGCGGCGTGCAGGGCGCTCATGGCAATGTTTTCGAGGTCTTCCTTGTCATATGCGTCGCTCTTTAATAAGGCTGCCGTTTGCCCTCTGTAAACGCCGTACATGCGGCTTGCAAGCGTCTCGTCTTGGCTATTTACGTTCTTAACGAAGGATTTAAAACGTTGATAAAACGTTAGCGGCTCCGCAGGATACGTATTGGTATTAATATTAGTACTAGTCTTAGAAAAGATATTGTCTTCATGCTCCCCGTTTTCTGCGGGCGCTTGCCCCCGTTTTTCATTTTCCGCAGGCTCAGCGGGCATGATTTGCACCAAATTCACGGTCTGCTGCATCGTCGAGCTGCGTTTAGTCGGCAGTATATTAACGATACCTAAAGACGCCAATTTCTTTAGCCATACGCCAATCGTGTCCGGCTTCTTTACGCCAAAGTCAGCGGCAATCTTGCGCTGGCTACGGAACGATAGGCCGGGATAATTACGGGAAATGTCGCGCAGATAGTCCAGTAAACGGATGAGCTTGCGCTTCCAGGCGGCAGATAGCTCGCTCGCTTCTATCGTGCGAACGTGTTTATTCACTGCGATTCTAAGTCCATCCATATCTTTGAACTTTGCAAAATCTGACTTTTGTATTTTATCGAACACAATATTAATCATTTTAAACGGCTCCTTTAATAGGACACCGCAAGCAAATAAGCACATACGTTCTGTTAAATGAACAGACGGGCAGAATTTGCTTAAAGCCGAAATTTTTGATAAACTAACCTTACGACGGGGGTCATCATCTGTTTCGGCAGGCGGTGGCCTTTTTTTGTTTTATAGAAATCTCCGCAGGCTCTCTGCGACTTCTTCTTTGTCGAGGTGCAAGTATCGACTGGTAACGGCTATATCGCTGTGACCGAGCGCTCTTGAGATCATCGCTACGTTCGCTCCTTTATCGAGCAAATTCTTAGCGAAGCCTCTACGTAATGCGTGCGGATTAATATTTTTTAGTCCGTATTCACGGGCGTATTTAGCCAGCCGTTTCTGTATGTTATTGTGAGACGCTCCAGAGGCCGTAGGACCGCCGTTCTTAGTTATGAATACAAAATCATTACGACAGCGGTTATGGCGCCTTACAACGTCATTCTGACGCATTAAAACGTCTAGCAAGCGTGCTAGGTCATCGCCAATAGGTAAATGTAGTTGTTCGTGGTTCTTAACGATACTTCCGTCAATTTTAAGGAGTTTGGCTTGAATATCGACGTGCTTGTTTTCGAGTTTGGCGATTGTGCCGACGCGTAGCCCCGTCTGATACATCATCAAAATGGCGGCAGCATCACGTAGTTCAACGAATCTCGTTAAATCAAGCAAGTGTAGTAGAATACGAATGTCTTTTTCGGCGGCACCTGTTTTAACGGGGCTATCAACCTTTATATTGATCGCTCGCCAAAAACGTGTCTGAACCCAGCCTAAGTCGAAACAACGGCCTAGAAACGCCTTGAGGCACTTTAGACGCGTTAATTTCGTTTGATTGCTGACGTTCATGCTCGAAAGCCACTCGTAAATGTGGTCGGCTGTCAATTCGTCTAGGAACTGGACGCCGGTTATTTTTGCGAAGTGTGTAACGTGGAGTCTATAATCGCTGATCGTTCTTTCTCGGAAGCCAGTCGCTTCCATGTGGCGGGTAATCGTGAACAGCGCTTTTTCTATCGGCATACCTTCCGCAACAAGACGACGCTGTTGCTTCGGTTGCTGCTCGATAAAAAGATCGGATAAATCTGCGTTTACGGTTAATGACGCATTCTTTTTAGACAACAAAAAAACCTCCTAACGCGTGAATGTCGGTTACGATCGGCTGTTGACCGGATCATTGACCGTTTCATTCGACGCATTAGAAGGCGTTTTGTAAAGCGCCCTACGGCGCTTTTTTTATTACGTCCCAGGAGGGATTCGAACCCCCGACCGACGGCTTAGAAGGCCGTTGCTCTATCCAGCTGAGCTACTGAGACTTCCTCTGAAGACAATATCTATAATATCAATCCATTTATCGCCTGTCAACACTTATTTCATTTTAAAATAAATTATTTGTTATACCGCTCGATTTTTGACTTGAAACAAAAACGCCCTGCGCGAACAGCAGGACGTTCTGTTCGCTCAACGGCTGAATGTGCAGCTCAGTTCTTTTACTTCTTGATGTGTGTCATCATAAAATTGAACAGAAATCGCCGATTTGCTTACATCGACAATAGCGTATGTTTTTTCACGGCGTCCTCTCGGCAGGGAAATGCTTCCCGGGTTCAAATACAAAACACCGTCTTCCATTTCAGCACCCGGGGTATGAGAATGACCGAAAAAAACAAAATCGGCTCCGGTTTCTTTTGCCTTCATAGCTAAGTTCGTTAACGTCATCTTGATATTGTAGCGATGGCCATGTGTCACAAATACACGGCAGTCTTCTACACTTTCTAAGATGTCGTTTGGGAACTTGTCCTCATCATCGCAATTTCCGCGGACAATCGTATAGCCGACGACTTCCGGGTCTGTTGCCCTCATTTCGGAATCTCCGCAATGAATCATCACCGAAACTTTACCTGCATAGTGCTGCTTTAAATCCGACAAAATGCTGTTCCATCCATGGTTATCACTTACGACAAGCATCTTCATTCCGGTTCACCTGCCAATTCCGGCAGCTGTGCCCGTAATGACTGAAGGGCATTTGCACGGTGGCTGATTCGGTTTTTTTCTTCCGGATCAAGCTGTGCCATTGTCACATTGTACCCTTCCGGAATAAACAATGGATCATACCCGAATCCATGCTGGCCCGCTTCTTCAAAACCAATGATTCCTTCACAGCGCCCTTCTGCATAAATCGGGTCACGCCCATCCGGAAACGCTACAGCGAGCACACACATAAAACGGCCGGTCCGGTCTTCTCTCGGTACGTCTTTCATTTCGGCCAGTACTTTGTCATTGTTCGCCTGATCGTTTTTTTCTTCTCCGGCATACCGTGCTGAATACACGCCCGGACGTCCATCAAGCGCATCAATGATCAAGCCTGAATCGTCAGCAATCGCCGGCCGGCCTGTTGACCGGGCGGCAAAATCAGCTTTTAAAAAGGCATTTTCCGCAAAGGTTTTGCCTGTTTCCTCTACATCCGGAAGATCGGGGTAATCAAGCAGTGTTTTCACTGTGATGCCGACAGGCTCAAACATGCGAATAAATTCCTTTGCTTTACCAGCATTACGTGTAGCCACGATGACTTCATTCATTGACTGACTTCCTTTCGTAGATCAACTCTGCTGCAACGCCAAGCGCCTCTGCTTGAATATCAAATAACGTTTCCAGGCCGCTTTGTGCTGCTTGAAGCATTTCTTGAAGCTCGTTCATAGAGAAAGTGGCTTCCTCTCCTGTTCCCTGTACTTCAACAAATTGTCCGGTCCCTGTCATGACGACATTCATATCTACTTCTGCAGTGCTGTCTTCTTCATAATTTAAATCTACAACAACTCCCTGCTCCTTGACAATGCCAACACTTGTGGCCGCAAGAAAATCCGTAATCGGATAAACGGAAAACTCCTTTTCGATCGCCAAATCATGCAGAGCCAGGGTCATGGCTACGAACGCGCCTGTAATGGCTGCAGTCCGAGTTCCGCCGTCTGCCTGAATCACATCGCAGTCGATCCAGACAGTGCGCTCTCCAATGACATCAAGGTCTACGACTGCGCGCAGCGCCCGGCCGATCAGCCTCTGAATCTCCATCGTCCGTCCGGTTACTTTTCCTTTTGTTGATTCCCTCATGTTGCGCTGGCCGGTCGCTCGCGGAATCATCGCGTATTCTGCTGTAACCCAGCCTTTTCCGCTCCCTCTCATAAAAGGCGGAACCCGGTCTTCAATCGTCGCGGTGCAAATTACTTTTGTATTTCCAACCGAAATCAGCACGGACCCTTCCGGATGTGTTAAAAAGCTGGTTTGAATGTCAACCGGCCGAAGTTCTTTTTCTGTCCGTCCATCTGTGCGCATATACATTCCTCCGTTTTTTCCTGCTTCCGCTGTCCATTTTCCAAAAATTATACGCGTCTGTCAAATATTCATTCGGCAGATGGAAGACTTTCTTCGTTTACAAATAAAGGAGTCGTCAAGGAAGCCGGCAGAGGGGCCCCTGTTTCCATTTTCACTTCTGGGTGGCCTTCCACTTCAACCCCTATACTTTCAATTTGGGCAGTAGCAGCCAGCGTCAGTGATAACGGCTTTAACAGACTGCTTGAAACAAGAGCTTCCCCGTTGTTTTCCAAAACGGCCTCGTTAAACTGAAGAACAGCCCGTCCATCTTCTACTTCTGGTTCTTTTGTCAGCTTTGCATCAGCCGGCCAGCTTGTCATAAGCCCGCTGCCTGCTGCAGGTCCTTTCGCAAGCTCTTTTACAGAAGCAGCAATAAGGTCTGTTTCATCCTCTGAAATGCGGCGGGTAACCGGCACTAAATAAGGTCCCTGTTCATTTTGTCCGGTAAAATACACAGTAATCGGTTTTGTTGCTCCAGGATCGGTATAGCCCGCTTTTAAGTTGATGCCATCTTCCCGCTTCATGCCTCCGGCTGCAATCGGCAGTCCTACTTTCGGCATGGACTCCAGTGTTTCGCCGTTAAATTTAATTTGAACGCGATCCGCCTGGCCCATTCCGGTAACCGTCCACGTAATGGCTGATGCGACAAGTTCCTCTTCCTCTGCCGGATAATTGGCAAAAGCGCCCCCCACACTTACGATGGCTGTTTTCCCATCGAGCTCGACATCTTGAATAACGGTTCCTTCAGGCAATGGAGAACGGAAGCCGGCTGGAATGTTCCCTTCCGCCAGCGCGATAAGCGCAGCTTGCTCTTCCTGCCCGTTCCCTTCGACTGCCGCTATTTGAGGAACAAGAAGTCCATTTTCGTTCACCACATACAATTCTGCCATCACTTTTTCTTCTGCCGCGACCGGCTTGTCTCCCTCTTCTTCGGTATACACCACTTTCACCGGCAGTCCTTCCTCTGGTTCCGCTGAACAGCCTGACAGTATAAGCAGCAACAGCAAGCCACATTTTTTCTGCACTTAAACCGCCCCTTTCATTTGCATTCATACAAATATATGCAGACAAATGAAAAAAAGCCGGCATTTATGCCAGCTGAATTTTTTTCGTATTTAATGGAACATCCCCAAGCCAGTCTGCTGCAATCGCGTTAAAAGCCCGGACACTTCCGGTTGTAAAAAAACGGTGATCCGCCTGTTCGCTATCTGAAAGCATCTCATTAAACTCTAAAATCGCACTGACTTCACGGGCGGTTTCATCACCAGAACTAATGACTGACACCTCTTCCCCCATAAAATCCGCAATAATCGGTTCCAAGAGAGGATAGTGTGTGCAGCCAAGTATAACCGTATCAGACGGCGTTTCTTTTAGCGGTTCAAGTGTATGGGCCACCACCTGCTTGGCTCGCTCACTGCGATATTTTCCACTTTCAACAAGCGGGACAAATCCCGGGCAGGCAAGAGCATACACTTCTGCTCCCGGATCAATGGCAGCAATAGCTTTTTCATAAGCTTTGCTTTTCACCGTGCCGGCGGTTCCAAGCACAGCAATACGACGGTTCTTGGTTTGTTTAATAGCCGCGCGGGAGCCTGGCTGAATAACACCGACAACCGGAATAGGAAGCTGGCGTTTAATTTCATCTAACACAACGGCCGTAGCCGTGTTGCAGGCAATCACCAGCATTTTCATATCATACCGCTCTAAAAAACGGGTCATTTCCCAAGTAAACTGCCGTACCTCTCCGGGCAGCCGCGGGCCGTACGGACAGCGCGCTGTATCCCCTATATAATAAATGGTTTCTTTAGGCAGCTGGCGCATCATTTCTTTTGCAACCGTCAGCCCGCCGACACCTGAATCAATTACTCCAATTGGTCTGTTCAACACCGACGCCTCATTCCACTTTCATTTCAATGTGCATTTTACTTAAAAGGGCATTTAATTGCGCTGTTTCTTCCTCCGAAAAGTTATCCAGCACATCCTCCACATATTGGCGGCGCCTTTTAATAACTTCTTTAATAATTTTTTCGCCTTCTTCTAGAAGATGAATCCGGACAATGCGCCGGTCTTTTGTGTCCCGGACGCGCGCAACAAGGGATGCTTTTTCCATTCGGTTAATTAAATCCGTTGTCGTGCTGCATGCCAAAAACATTCTTGAAGAAAGATCGCCAATAGTTGTATCCCCTTTTTCATATAATGAATGCAGGGCAATAAATTGTGGCGGCGTAATCATGTAATCATTTAAAATTTCACGGCCTTTTTGCTTGATAATGCTGTCAATATGACGCAGGTTCCGTTCAATATCGGCGACCGCTTCTCCCGAACTGCTTCGTGTGAGAGACATGTTTTTGCACCCTTTCATATGTAAAACAATATGCCATTCTTCTTTTATTTTCGCTTTTTTTCAAACAAAATGCAAGCAAGGGAAAAGCCGCGCCCTTCTCGGCACGGCTTTAGCTTTATAACGTAAGCTCCCCGATCCGAAGCAATTCTACAATGGCTTGTGCCCGTCCTTTGACGCCCAGCTTTTGAATGCCATTTGAAATATGGTTCCGGACCGTTTTTTCACTGATTCCCAATTCTTCTGCAATGTCGTGTGTAGATTTTCCGTCAACCAGTCTCTTGAATACGTCTTTTTCGCGCTTCGTCAAAATCAGAGCTGCCACAAACAACGTCACCCTTTCAAAGAGCAGCCTGTGTCGGTTAGCCGCCACTACCCTTATCATATGCGCGCTATACGTAATTGGTTTTACATAAGAAGCTCTTTTGTATTAACAGTAAAAGAAACGGGCCGGCCATAGGTTTTATCAAGGGCATCATCACGTTACTTTTTCGCCATAAAAACCACCGGGAAAGTGACAAGGGAAGCTGTTTAAACTTACATTTTAATTCATTACGATAGAGCACTTTTCCCTATAGTCACTTATAAATCAGCTGTTACAGCTGTAATGAGTTCCACGATTGGTTTTTTTGGGAGCCGCCCGCCTGCAAAAAGCAAACGAGACCTTTTCCAGAACATATAAATACGGCGGGTGTATGACGGGGACATGCCCATTCTTCCAAAGCCTCACATACGCAGCTGCTTTCATTCACCGACAACGGTCATGGTATCTTTCCATACAAAAAACCTCCAGCATAAGCTGGAGGTTTTCTATTAATCTACTGCGTGGTCGCTTCCGAAGAAATTACGGAACGACTGGAATGTAGCTTCACGGTTTAACGCAGCGATCGATGTCGTTAACGGAATGCCTTTCGGGCAGGACTGAACACAGTTTTGTGAGTTACCGCAATTGGCAAGTCCTCCGTCTCCCATAATCGTTTCGAGGCGCTCATCACGGTTCATGGCACCTGTTGGATGCGCATTAAACAAACGAACCTGCGATAGTGGCTGCGGACCGATAAAGTTTGATTTGCTGTTTACATTCGGACAAGCTTCCAAGCATACACCGCATGTCATACATTTGGACAGTTCATATGCCCATTGGCGCTTCCGTTCCGGCATACGCGGTCCAGGCCCTAAATCGTATGTTCCATCAATTGGTACCCATGCTTTAACACGCTTCAATGAATCAAACATACGGCTGCGGTCTACCTGAAGGTCACGGACAACTGGGAACGTATTCATTGGAGCCAGGCGAATCGGCTGCTCCAATTGGTCAACCAGAGCTGTACAAGACTGGCGCGGCTTGCCATTGATATTCATAGAGCAGGCACCGCATACTTCCTCAAGACAGTTCATGTCCCAGGTAATCGGTGTTGTTTTTTCACCTTTTTTATTTACCGGATTACGACGGATTTCCATTAGGGCGGAAATCACGTTCATATTCGGACGGTAGGGTATTTCGAACTCTTCCTCATACGGAGTAGAATCAGCGGCATCTTGACGTGTGATGAGAAATCGAACTGTTTTTTGCTCACTCATTATTTCTCCTCCTTCTTCTTCGAGTAGTCCCGTTTACGAGGCGGAATGAGCGATACATCGATGTCTTCGTAATGGAAAGAAGGCGCCGTGTTTTCACCTGTGAACGTGGCCATCGTTGTTTTCATAAATTCCTCGTCATTACGATCCGGGAAGTCCGGCTTGTAGTGTGCTCCTCGGCTTTCGTTCCGGTTCAAAGCACCAATCGTCATGACGCGTGCTAAATGAAGCATGTTTTTCAACTGGCGCGTAAACATCGCACCCTGATTGCTCCACTTGGCTGTATCGTTAATGTCGATGTTTTTATAGCGTTCCATCAACTCAACAATTTTATCGTCTGTCTGCTGCAACTTATCATTATATCGAACAACGGTCACATTAGCGGTCATCCATTCGCCCAATTCCTTGTGAAGAACATAGGCATTTTCAGATCCTTTGTTTAAGGACATGACATCGTTCCATTTTGCCTGTTCCTGCTTCACATGATTGTCGAAAACAGACGAAGAAACGGCCTCGGCACTTTTCTCTAGTCCGTTAATGTACCGTACTGCGTTTGGTCCTGCTACCATACCGCCATAAATAGCGGAAAGGAGAGAATTCGCCCCAAGACGGTTTGCACCGTGCTGTGAATAGTCACACTCACCAGCTGCAAAAAGACCTGGAATATTGGTTTGCTGGTCATAATCAACCCATAGTCCGCCCATAGAGTAATGAACAGCAGGGAAGATTTTCATCGGTACTTTACGCGGATCATCACCCATGAACTTTTCATAGATTTCGATAATTCCGCCCAGCTTGATGTCTAGTTCGTGTGGATCTTTATGGGACAGATCCAAGTATACCATGTTTTCACCATTGATACCTAGTTTTTGGTTTACGCAAACGTCAAAGATTTCACGTGTTGCAATATCCCGCGGTACCAGGTTTCCGTAAGCTGGATACTTCTCTTCCAGGAAGTACCAAGGCTTTCCATCTTTATATGTCCAAACGCGTCCACCCTCACCACGCGCCGATTCACTCATTAGGCGAAGTTTGTCATCGCCTGGAATCGCTGTTGGGTGAATTTGAATGAACTCGCCATTTGCGTAATGAACGCCCTGCTGATACACAATTGATGCAGCTGAGCCTGTGTTGATAATCGAGTTTGTAGACTTACCAAAGATAATACCAGGGCCGCCTGTTGCCATAATAACTGCATCTGCTGGAAACGATTGAATTTCCATCGTTGCCAGGTTTTGCCCAACAATCCCACGGCAAATTCCTTCGTCATCAATTACGGCGCCGAGAAATTCCCAGCCTTCATATTTTGTCACAAGGCCTGCTACTTCAAAGCGGCGCACCTGCTCATCCAGCGCATACAGCAGCTGCTGGCCTGTAGTGGCACCTGCAAAAGCAGTACGGTGATGCTGTGTGCCCCCGAAACGGCGGAAATCAAGAAGACCTTCCGGTGTCCGGTTAAACATAACGCCCATACGGTCAAGCAAATGAATAATGCCTGGTGCCGCTTCTGCCATCGCTTTTACCGGCGGCTGATTCGCTAAGAAATCGCCTCCATAAATGGTGTCATCAAAATGTACCCACGGAGAATCGCCTTCCCCTTTTGTATTAACCGCTCCATTAATGCCGCCCTGCGCACAAACGGAATGAGAACGCTTTACCGGAACGAGCGAAAATAACTCGACAGGCGTACCTGACTCCGCTGCTTTAATCGTAGCCATCAAACCGGCCAAACCGCCGCCGACTACGATAACTTTACCTTTACTCATTGTGAGGTCCACTCCCTTTTCAGTCCTGCCTTCTATCTATCTGACAAAACTCCATTCATTGCCGGGTTTTATACAAACGCAAAGATAGCGCTTAATCCGACATACGATAAAGCTAAAAATACAAGTAATGTTGCGTATGTAACAATGCGTTGTGAACGTGGCGATACTGCGATTCCCCAGCTCACACAAAACGACCATAAACCATTTGCAAAATGGAAAATTGCTGAAAGAACTCCAACTATGTAAAAAACAAGCATAAATGGATTATCTAAAATATTCTCCATCATCTGAAAATTCACTTCTGCACCAAGCGCAGCTTGAACCCGTGTTTCCCATACGTGCCATGCAACAAAGATCAGTGTAATCACGCCTGTCCAGCGCTGCAGCACAAACATCCAGTTGCGGAAGTACCCAAAGCGTCCAGGATTGTTTTTCGCAGTGAACGCAATGTAAAGCCCATAAATCGCGTGGAACAAAAGTGGCAGGAAGATCACTAACGTTTCAAGCACAAGCACAAAAGGTAAACTTCCCATAAAGCCTGCCGCCTGGTTAAACGCTTCTTCCCCTTTCGTCGCAAAATGATTCACGACTAAATGCTGCGTCATAAAAAGCCCGACTGGAATGACACCGAGCAATGAGTGCAGCCTGCGGTAAAAAAACTCTCGATTGTCAGCCACCATTTTCCCCCCTTGAATTTGAAGCATCCGACAAATATTTTGTTTATTCGCACATTGCTTCATCTAGTAATCTTACGATGTGACAAATTCATTTTACTCCCATAAATTAAGAGCGTCAAGGTAAGGTGGGGACATTTTTGTCCGGCTTTTCATGCGGAATATGCTTTTTTTGGGACGATCAATTGTATATAATAACGAGAGAGAAAGCGAGGAATTCACTTTGACTATTGAAAACGAAGAACAGGGACTCGTTGAAGCACCGAAAGCGTCCGTTTCTGTCTTTGGCTATGAACTGATACGGGATGTTTTACTTGGCGATCTGCTCGGAAATGACGCGGCTGAAATCTTATATTGGGGCGGAAAAACGCTGGCGCGGCGCTTTCCTTGTGCAAATACAGAAGAATTGACAGCTTTTTTCAAAGAAGCTGGCTGGGGTACAATTGAACTTGTAAAAGAAACGAGAAAAGAATGGGTCTACCACTTATCTGGAAGTTTAGTTGAACGGCGGTTTACCGTGCAGGCAGATCCTGCTTTTACACTTGAAAGCGGCTTTATTGCGGAACAGGCAGCAGCCCATTTTGAGTCGAACGCTGAAGCAATTTGTCATTTACATAAGAAAAATAAGCATGTCGAAATTACGGTAAAATGGGAATAGACCGCTCGCTGAGCGGTCTATTCTTCATTTAGAGCTGCCATAACGGCTTCGGCTGTTTTGGCTGGAATCCCAGCCGCCATGATTTCTTCTTTTGATGCTTCTTTTAGTTTTTTAAGAGAGCCAAATGCTTTTAACAGCTGCTTTTTCCGCTGCGGCCCCACGCCCTCTATGTCATCTAAAATAGATTGGAAAGCACCTTTGCCCCGGATTTGCCGATGGAAGGTAATCGCAAACCGGTGCACTTCATCCTGAATACGCTGAAGCAAATAAAATGCCTGGCTGTTGTGCGCAAGCGGAACAATTTGCAGCGGGCTTCCATAAAGAAGCTGAGAGGTGCGGTGACGCTCGTCTTTTGCGAGGCCGGCGACCGGGATATCAAGCCCAAGCTCATCTAGCAATACATCGCGCGCTGCTTCTATCTGCCCTTTTCCGCCATCGATAATAATTAAATCAGGCAGCGGCAGCCCTTCCCGCAGCACACGAGTATACCGACGCCGCACTACTTCCCGCATAGAGCCGTAATCATCGGGCCCTTTTACAGTTTTAATTTTATATTTTCGATATGCTTTTTTTTCAGGCTTCCCGTCAATAAAGACAATCATCGCCGATACCGGAGCTGTTCCCTGGATGTTTGAGTTATCAAATGCTTCAATTCGACGGGGAACATGAATATTCATGGCTTCGCCAAGCTGCTCAGCCGCTTTGATCGTTCTTTCTTCGTCCCGGTCAATTAACGCAAATTTTTCTTTTAAAGCCGCTTTTGCGTTGTTGCCTGCAAGCTCCACCAATTCCTTTTTCTTGCCCCGCTGCGGCTTTGTAACCGGCACACCGATCAGCTGGCCGGCAAGATCTGCATCAACGGCGTCTGGAAGAAGAATCTCCTTCGGCTTAAAATGCTCCGGCGCCTCATAAAAACGGCCAAGAAATGTTAAAAATTCTTCTTCAGGCTCACTATAAATAGGAAAAGTGGACACATCCCGTTCAATTAAGCGCCCCTGACGCACAAAAAACACCTGCACACACATCCAGCCTTTATCGACTGTATAGCCAAAAACATCACGATCAGTAAGGTCGGCCATGTTGATTTTTTGCTTTTCCATCAAGGTGTCGATATGAGAAATTTGATCACGATATTCTTTTGCACGTTCAAATTCAAGCTTTTCCGCTGCTTCTTCCATTTTTGCGGTTAAAGCTTTTTTCACTTCTTGATGGCCGCCATTTAAAAAGCGGGTAATTTCCGCTGCCATTTCCTTATACGTATCAGCTGGCACTTCTTTTACACAAGGAGCGAGACACTGCCCCATATGGTAATAAAGACAAACGCGGTCAGGCAGCGTTGAGCATTTGCGGAGCGGATACAAGCGGTCCAGGAGCTTTTTTGTTTCCGATGCAGCATACGCATTCGGGTACGGGCCAAAGTACTTCCCTTTGTCTTTTTTTACCTTCCTCGTGATAATAAGGCGCGGATGCCGCTCTGCAGTCAGCTTAATAAACGGATAACTTTTGTCGTCCTTAAGCATGATATTATACTTTGGATCGTATTTTTTAATTAAGTTCAGCTCTAAAATAAGTGCTTCAAGATCCGAGGAAGTAATAATATATTCAAAGTCTACAATTTCACTGACCAGTCTCGTTGTTTTCGCATCATGCGAGCCGGTAAAATAGGAACGGACCCGGTTCTTCAGCACTTTTGCTTTTCCCACATAAATCACTGTCCCGTGCCGGTCCTTCATTAAATAGCATCCAGATTCATCCGGCAGGAGAGCCAGTTTATGCTGGATCAGTTCATTCATCTTTTTTCACTCCTTTTATATAAGAAAGCATACGGCGGACGAGCCAGGCAGCATTCTTTACCGGAAGGCTGGCTGCCTGGCAGGAAAACGAAGGAGCTTTTTAAGGAAATAACGTAAAAAAAACGCCCCGTCAATGCGGGACGCCTTTTCTTTCATTACGCGTTGCGGTTGATTAGTTCTTCAAGCGCTTCTTTTGGCTGGAATCCAATCACTTTATCGACCGGCTGGCCGTCTTTGAATAAGATCAGTGTCGGGATACTCATTACGCCATACTCGCCAGCAGTTTGTTGGTTTTCATCAACGTCAATTTTGACGATTTTTACTTTTTCGCTCATTTCAGAATCTAATTCTTCAAGAACAGGCGCAATCATTTTGCACGGTCCGCACCAAGGTGCCCAGAAATCCGCGAGAACAAGTCCGCTTCCTGTTTCAGTCGAGAAGTTTGCATCAGTCGCTTTTACAATTGCCATGTATAAATACCTCCTAAAGTTTCTGTACGGAAAGTATATCACCGTTTTTTGGGGTTAGCTATTATTTTGCTTACCCTAAGTAAAAGAGCCCCAAACTCAGGGGCTCACCGCCTTTACTTTTTTCAGCTCTTCCGTCAGCATCGGGACTACCTCAAATAAGTCACCGACAATTCCGTAATCCGCCACCTTAAAAATCTCTGCATCCGGGTCTTTATTGACCGCTACAATCACTTTTGAATTGGACATTCCGGCTAAATGCTGAATGGCTCCGGAAATGCCACAGGCAATGTATAAATCAGGGGTTACCACCTTACCCGTCTGTCCAATTTGCAGAGAATAGTCACAATAGCCGGCATCACAGGCTCCCCTCGAAGCACCAACGGCTCCGCCCAGAACATCCGCCAGCTCCTGCAGCGGCCGGAAGCCTTCCGCACTTTTTACCCCTCGTCCGCCGGCTACAATCACTTTTGCTTCTGAAAGATCTACGCTTCCTGCTGATTTTCGAACGACCTCCTCGATCACAACGCGGATATCTTTAACCGGAAAAGAAAGAGGAGAAATATTTCCGGAACGCGTCCGATCCCTTGGGCATGGCTCAATGTTATTCGGCCGGATGGCCGCCAGCAAAAGGCCTTCAGGAACGGTTACTTTTTGAAAAGCCTTGCCCGCATAAATAGGTCTTGTAAATACAACCTCCCCGCTCCTTACTTCGAGAGCCGTCACATCCGAAACGAGCCCTGCATCCAGCTGTGCAGCGATTTTGGGAGCTAAATCCTTGCCGAGCGCTGTATGCCCGAAGAAAATGCCATCTGGCTGCTCCTGCTCAACAGCCGCAATCATCGCGCTGGCAAATCCGTCTGATGTGTAGTGACCGAGCTTTTCATCTTCTGCTGTCCGCACCCGGTCTGCACCATATTGAATCATTTCTTCAGCAAGAACACCGGCCTCTTTGCCAATCAGAACACCGACCACTTCCCCGCCCTCTGCAGCGGCTTTTGCAGCGGCAATGGTTTCAAAAGAAACACGGCGGAGCTGTCCTTCTCTTATTTCTCCTACTGCCATGATTTTCTTTGGCATAATAACCCCTCCCCTAGAAATCAAATGACATGTGCTTCAGAGCGGAGCAATGTGACCAGCTCACTGACCTGTCCGGCTAAATCTCCCTGCAAAATGCGTCCGGCTGTTTTTTGGGGCGGCATAAATACTTCAACGGTTTTTGTTTTGGGCGCCGCATCGTCTTCCTCCAGTTGAAGGTCGTCGAGCTCGCATTCTTCAAGCGGCTTTTTCTTCGCTTTCATAATGCCAGGCAAAGAAGGATAACGGGGATCGTTTAACCCCTGCTGACAGGTTACAAGAAGCGGCAGTGTTGTTTTTACTTTTTCGGTATCACCTTCTACATCCCGGGTGATCAAAACTTCCCTTCCGTTTATTTCTATTTTTGTAATGGTCGACACGCAGACCATGCCGAGACTCTCTGCTACACGTGGTCCGACCTGGCCGCTTCCTCCGTCAATCGTGACGTTTCCCGCTAAAATAAGATCTGCTTTTTTGTTTTTTAAATACTCGGTCAAAACTCGGGCTGTGGTAAAGGCATCTCCATCCTCGATCTCTTCTTCTATATTGATAAGCACGGCTTTGTCTGCGCCCATGGCGAGAGCTGTTCGAAGCTGCTTTTCAGCTTCGTCCGTGCCGACAGTTATAACGGTTACTTCTCCGCCGTGCGCATCCCGGATTTTGATGGCTTCTTCAATTGCATATTCATCATATGGATTGATAATAAATTCGGCTCCGTCTTCTTGAATACTTCCGTCTGAAATAAAGATTTTTTCTTCTGTATCAAATGTTCTTTTCATTAAAACATATAAGTTCATTTGATTTCCTCCTTCTGTTCAGACAATTAACGGCCTGAAAAACCATTTAACAGCATCCTGGTTACTTCTTCCGCTGAAGCAGCCAGGTTATACTTTTGGTCATTCATCACCCAGGTAGTGACCATTTCATCAAGTGTTCCGAATACCATTTGCCGGGACAGGCGTATATTTAAGGCCGCGTTGAACTCGCCGTTTTGGACTCCCTTTTGTAAAATTTGTTCGATCAGCTGCAAGTATGATTTTAACACTTCATTGATTTTCAAACGCAGCTCCTTGTTGGACTGACGCAGTTCTAACTGGGTTACAACCGCCAGATGGGGGTCTTCTGCAAGAAGCCCGAAGTGGTTTTGGACAAGCAGCTCCAGCTGCTCAGCTGCTGTTTGCTTCGTTTCAATAATTTCACTTGTTTTTTGGATAAATGTCCCCATTTTTTCCTGGAACAATGAAATTAAAATATCTTCTTTGTTTTTAAAGTATAAATAGATGGTTCCATCCGCGACACCGGCCTGCCGGGCTATTTTCGATACTTGTGCTTGGTGGTAGCCGTTCTCGGCAATAGCGACAACGGCGGCATCGATGATTTGATGGTATTTTGGTTTGTTTCGCTGCATGAAGCAAGCCGCCTCCTGTGAAATCAATAATGAATGACTATTCATTCATGAATTTATCTTATTCTTATTCTTTGATTTCGTCAAGCAGGCAGCCCCCCTTCAGCTTTTTCAGTCCGTTTTTTGCTTTTCTTCTTCAATGAGCACGCGGCGTAAAATTTTACCGACAGCTGTTTTCGGCAACTCGTCACGGAATTCATAAATACGGGGTACTTTAAAAGCGGCTAAATGTGTCCGGCAGTAATTGTCGAGCTCTTCTGCAGCTGTATGCCGGCCTTCTTTCAAGACGATAAAAGCTTTGACTGTTTCACCGCGGTATGGATCTGGAACACCTGCCACTACGGCCTCTTGGACGTTTTCGTGCTCATAGAGTACTTCTTCTACTTCGCGTGGATATATATTAAATCCTCCTGCGATAATCATGTCTTTTTTTCGATCGACTACATAAAAGAAGCCGTCTTCATCCATATAGCCAATGTCTCCCGTTAACAGCCACCCGTCTTGAAAACACTGTTCCGTTTCTTCCGGCCGGTTCCAATATCCTTTCATCACCTGCGGGCCGCGGACAGCAATTTCTCCACGTTCTCCCGGCTGATCCACCGGCTTACCGGTTTGCAGTGATAAAATCACAGCTTCGGTATCCGGCCATGGAACGCCGACACTTCCTTTTACACGCTTTTCCCAAATAAAATTAGCGTGGGTAACGGGAGAGGTTTCTGTTAACCCATATCCTTCAACAAGCTTTCCGCCTGTGGCCCGCTCAAACTTTTCCTGCACCTCAACCGGCAGCGGCGCTGAACCGCTGATACATGAATCAATAGAAGATAAATCGTACTTTTGTAAGCGTGGAGCGTTAAGCAGACCAATGTAAATCGTCGGCGCCCCCGGAAAAATAGTCGGCTTTTGCTTATGAATCGTTTTTAAGGTTGTTTTCACATCAAACTTCGGCAGCAGTACCATTTTATATCCTTGCATAACGCCTAAAATCATCACGGTTGTCATGCCGTATACATGGAAAAAAGGAATGACGCCTAAAATCACTTCCCCGCCAGGGCGGTATTTGTACATCCATGCGCCGCACATCGAAGCGTTTGCCACAAGATTTTGGTGAGTTAGGACCACACCCTTTGGAAAGCCCGTCGTACCTCCTGTGTACTGCAAAACGGCCAGATCGTTTTCAATATTCACTTCCAAGGCTTCTTCCTTTGCTTCGGCCTCTTCCATAATAGATGTGAAAAAGTGATTGTTATAACGGTTTTCTATACTTACCGAGATGCCAGTTTGCTTTTTTTGAATGAAGGGATAAAGGACGTTTTTTGGAAAGGGCAGATAGTCTTTGATAGCGGTTACAATCAAATCCTGTACGTTTGTATGGTGAATGATTTTTTGAACGCGTGGATAAAGAAGATCGAGGACAATCATCACTTTGGCACCACAATCTTTTAACTGATACTCGATTTCCCGTTCTTTGTATAGCGGATTAAACTGGACAACGACTGCCCCTGTGTACAAAATAGCGTAAAAGCTGATCACAGCCTGCGGCGTATTGGGAAGCATAATACCGATACGATCGCCTTTTTGAATGCCGAGTTTTTTTAAATAGGAGGCAAGTTTTAGTGCGGATTCATGAAGCTCTTTGTAAGACAGTTCTTTCCCAAGAAAATGAATAGCCGTTTTGTCGGGATACTTCGCAGCGGCTTTCGTGAGAAACGATGACAGCGGTTCCTTCGGGTAATCGAGCGCAGCGGGAATTTCCTTCGGATAATGAATCAGCCACGGTTTTTCGGACATCTTCATCTGCCCCTTTGCAAAAAGAATAGGTGCTGCCTTCAGTATAATGAACAGAAATTCATTTTACAAGAGAAGAAAAAGCAGCTCTTGAGCCGCTTTTTCTTTCCGCCATAAGCGGTTTTATTTCTTTTTTATTTTATGAGTTCATCACCATATAAATGATGCCGACAATCAAAAAAGCTGCACAGCAGGCCATCAAGATCTTTGCTAATGTTTCCATGTTTGTGCTCCTCTTTTCTTTACAAAAGCGCAGCGCCAATCATGTATGAGAGGCCTGCAGAAATAATAAATGAAATAAAGCCGACAGCCCGGTTATCACGCTGGATTTCTTTGTCCACGTTAAAACTCGGCGTCAGAAACTCAAACATAAAATAGCCGGCCAATAGCAGGATAAAGCCGAAAATGCCCCATCCCGCCATGGTTAAAACAGAATCATTATGCAAAATAGAGTGGTGAAAAACATTGGCAATACCGAAGATTTTGCCTCCAGTTGCCATGGCTACTGCCATATTGCCTTTTTTGATTTCTTCCCAATTCCGATAGGATGTGACCAGTTCAAATATAGCCAGGCAGATAATAATACAGATGGTTGCAATGCTGTAATAGCCCGCCATCTGCACATATTGGTTTTCCCAAAAACCTGTCATAACCCGGCCCCCCTCTTATTTCAGCTCAGCGATTGTGACACCAAGTCCGCCTTCGCCCGCTCCGCCAAATCGTATATTTTTGACCATCCGGTGTTTTGTCAGGTAACTGCGTACCCCTTTCATAAGCGCACCCGTTCCTTTTCCGTGGATAATCGACACTTGATGATACCCCGCTAAAAGCGCGTCATCCAGGTACTTTTCCACTCGCTTCAGTGCATCTTCATATCGCTCACCGCGTAAATCCAGTTCAGAGGAAACGTGAAAGTCTTTGCCCCGGATCGTCGCAATTGGTTTTGGTTCTTTCTTTTTCTCGGATTTAATGAATTCCATATCCGATTCGGCTACCTTCATTTTGATGATCCCCATCTGAACGATCCATTCATCGCCGGCGGCTTTTTCAATGATGCTGCCTTTTTGGCCGAAGCTGATCACTTTGACTTCATCGCCTGGTTTCCACTGGCGTTTCGCTGGTTCAATAGCCGGCTTTTTCGTTTTCTGTTCCGGCACCGCGTCTTCCAGCCTTTTACGTGCTTCAATCAGCTCATGCTCTTTTACATTCGCTCCGCCTGCCAGCCGAAGTGCGCGAAGCTCTTTCATCACTTCTTCTGCTTCTGCACGTGCTTTTTCTACAATCTCGGCTGCTTCCGCACGCGCTTTTTCTTCCATTTTCTCTTTCTGCTCGTGATAAGCAATCACTTCTTTTTGCAGGTCACGATGAAGTTTTTCTGTGTCACGCAAATAAGCACGTGTTTCCTGTTCATGCTGTTCAGCTTTGCGGCGGCTCTCATCAAGTGCTGCAATCATATTATCCACTTCGTGCGAATCGGCGCTGATCAAATTCCGGGCATTTTCGATAAGCGCAGTATCAAGCCCAATCCGCTTCGAAATTTCAAATGCGTTGCTTCGTCCCGGAATGCCGATCAGCAAGCGGTATGTCGGGCTTAACGTTTCCACATTAAATTCCACACTCGCGTTAATGACTCTATCGCGGTTATATCCGTAGGCTTTTAGCTCTGGATAATGCGTTGTTGCGATTACCCGTGCCCCACGGCTGATCACTTCATCTAAGATCGAAATCGCCAGAGCCGATCCTTCCTGCGGGTCCGTTCCTGATCCAAGCTCATCGAATAGGACAAGGCTTTCATGGTCAATTTCTTTTAGCATGGCGGCGATATTAACCATATGAGAAGAAAATGTACTTAAGTTTTGTTCAATCGACTGCTCGTCACCGATATCGGCAAACACGGATTGGAAAACCGCTGTTTCGGATCCGTCTTCAGCAGGGATAAACAAACCGGACTGCGCCATCAGCACAGAAAGACCCGTTGTCTTTAGCGTAACGGTTTTACCGCCGGTATTCGGACCCGTGATCACGATCGCGGTATATTCGCGGCCGATCTCAATGTCACTTGCTACCGCTTCATCCGCAGGCAAAAGCGGATGCCGCGCGCCAATATAATGAATATAGCCTTCCTCGTTTAAAAGAGGCTTTGTGGCATTCATCGAGCGGGCAAACTTTCCTTTTGTAAAAATAAAATCAATTTCAGACAGCATCTTTGTCATGGTGAAAAGACCCGGTGCGTGCTCAGCCGTTTGAGCGGTCAGCTCCTGCAAAATCTTTTCCACTTCATACTGCTCTTTTACGGTCAGCTCTCGCAGTTCATTGTTTAAGCTGACAACCGATGCCGGTTCAATAAACAGGGTTTGTCCAGAAGACGACTGGTCATGGACGATACCGCCATAGTGGGAACGGTATTCCTGCTTTACCGGAATAACATAGCGGTCGTTTCGAATAGTCACAATGGCATCCGACAGCATTTTTTGTGCACTTTGCCCGCGTGTCAGGCTTTCAAGCTTGGCCCGGATACGCGATTCCGCCGAACGCATGCCGTGACGAATATGCCGCAAGCTGTCACTTGCTGAATCAAGCACGCGGCCATTTTCATCGACTGTATGTTTAATTTTATGTTCAAGGTCTGTTAAAACCGGAATCACGGCTGTTTTTTCCGGTAAAATACGCAGGGTCACCTGTCCTTCTGAACGTACATCTTCAATAAAATTACGGATGTGGCGGCTTGCAGCGATTGTACTGGCAATCCGCACTAGTTCTGTACCACTGAGTACGCCGCCGATTTGCGCGCGTTTGGCATGCGGACGGATATCATAAATGCCGTCAAGCGGAACATTTCCTTTAATGCGAATCACAGCGGCTGCTTCTTCTGTTTCGTCGAGCCACCGTTGTACCTCTTCCGTATTCAGTGAAGGCTTTAATTCTTCCGCAAACGAACGGCCGACTTCGGAAGAAGCATGTTCGGCCAGTTTGGCAATAATTTTATCAAATTCAAGTGTGGCAAGCACTTTTTTATTCAACACGTTTCGACTCCTTTAAAAGCTACAAGCGGCGGATAAATGACATCAGTTCCGCTTTTGGCCAGGTATTCACGACCGTTTCCGGCCGCAGCCATCCTTTTCGGCCAGCGCTCGCGCCAGTTTCCATAAATTGCAGATGCTCGATGGCATGGGCATCTGTATTGATCATAATTTTCACGCCGGCTTCCTGAGCCGCCTTTAAGTGCTCAGCAGACAAATCGAGCCGATGCGGATTTGCATTTAATTCAAGCGCTGTGTTCGTTTGAGCCGCAAGACGGATTAATTCTTCCATATTGACTGAATAGCCGTCGCGCCGGCCGATAATCCGCCCGGTCGGGTGAGCAATCAGTTTCACGTATGGATTGTGCAGCGCTGTTTTCAACCGCTCCATAATCTGCTCCTGCGTCTGTGAAAAGCTTGAATGAATTGATGCGATCACAAAATCAAGCTGTTTTAATACGTCGTCCTCGTAGTCAAGTGTTCCATCAGGCAAAATATCCATTTCAATGCCAGAGAGGATTTCGATATCGCTGTATTTAGCGTTCCACTCTTTAATTTCTTCGTTTTGTCGAAGCAGCCTGTCAACAGACAAGCCATTTGCTACTTTTAAATATTGGGAATGGTCGGTAATAGCCATGTATTCATATCCGCGTGCGCGGCATGCTTCAATCATTTCTTCAATGGAAAATGCCCCATCCGACCAGGCTGTGTGCATATGCAGGTCGCCTTTAATATCAGACAGCTCAATTAACGTGCCTTCTTTATATTTATCCGTTTCTGTCCCGTCCTCGCGGATTTCCGGCGGAAAGTATGGCAGCCCAAGGTGATGATAAAGCGACGCTTCACTGTCGAATGTTTTGACGCTGCCGTCCGGCTGCTCAATGCCGTATTCGCTTACTTTCTCATCCCGTTCTTTTGCAATTTGACGAATCTTCACATTATGGTCTTTAGAACCGGTAAAGTGATGAAGTGCACTCGCAAACTGGCCCGGTGTGACAATGCGGAAGTCAATGGATAGATCAAATTCCCCTCCAATGACCACTGATACCTTTGTCGGCCCGGCAGCAATCACTTCTTTAATGTCCGGCATGGCTAAAAGATGTTCTTTTACCCGTTCCGGCTGTTCGGTCGCAACGATAAAGTCAAGATCTTTGACTGTTTCACGGAGGCGCCGCAAGCTGCCTGCACGTGAAAAGCGGCTGATTTCTTCAAAACTGTCGAGATAAGCTTCAACCCCTTCCGCAACGGGCATAACATACATAATCGGCAGCCGGTCAGGCTGCGTTCCCGCTTTTGCTACCGCCGCTAAAATCTTTTCTTCTGTTTTAGCGCCAAACCCGGCAAGCTGCTGGACACGATGTTCTTCACAAGCTGCTTTCAGCTCAGTCATATTGGTAATACCCAGTTCCTTGTACAGCTTGGCAATTTTTTTGCCGCCGAGCCCTGGCAGTCCAAGCAGTGCCACAAGCCCTTCCGGCACTTCGCTGGAGAGCTCGGTCAGAACAGTAGATTTGCCTGTTTCCATGTACTCGGTAATCACAGCAGCCGTTCCTTTACCGATGCCGGACAGCTTCGTTACGTCATCAATTTCCGACAAGCTTCGGTCATCCTGCTCAAGTGCCGCAGCCGCTTTTCGGAACGCGGATATTTTAAAGGGATTGTCCCCTTTCAGTTCCATATAAACAGCGATTTTTTCAAGCAATCGAATGATATCTTTTTTGTTTACCATACAGGTCACCTGCTTTTCTTTTATAGTAGCAGAAAAAAACTTCTCTACCAAATAGGAGAGAAGTTTTTCAGCCATTCACCGCATTGCGGCTTTTCATACGGCTCATTTCCATTTTCATTTGTTCCAATTCTTCTTCCATTTTTAAATAATCATTCACCATATTAACAGCCGTCAGCACCGCAATTTTCTGCGTATCGAGCGAGGCATTGCGGCTGCCGATTTCACGCATTTTATCATCAACCATTTCCGTTACACGGCGAATATGGTATTCTGATTCAGTTCCGATAATCGTGTACTGATAACCGTAAATGTCAACTGTTAGGCGAGTCTTTTGTCGATCTGACAAATGCAAGGCCCCCATTTCTGTTGCAATTCTGTTATATATCATACCATGAGTCATTTACCGTGAAAAGGAAGAAAGTCTGGAGGCGTGTCGAATTGAGTCATACTGTTCTTGTTGTAAACGAAGCTACACTGCAAAAAATGAAAAATCATTACGGAGTACCAGCCAAACTTCCCGCCGGCGCCGTTTTTGCGGCAAAGGTGGACGGCTGTTCTGTGACAGGCTACCGGTCCGGAAAAGTGCTGTTTCAAGGAAAAGAGGCCCAAACAGAGTCTGCCAAATGGGAGGGCCAGGCAGCGGCTTCAAAGCCGAAGAAGGCATCTCCACCAAGCGGCCAGCTGCCCGCTGGGTTTGCCAATATGTCGGTGGCTGGAAGCGATGAAGTGGGCACAGGTGATTTTTTTGGACCGATTACCGTTGTGGCCGCCTACGTTGAAGCGGACCGGATTCCGGAGCTTGCCGCACTTGGTGTACGGGACTCCAAAGATATGAAAGATCCTGAGATTGTATCAGTTGCCAAAAAACTGCTCCGGACGATTCCATACAGCCTGCTCGTTTTACGCAATGAAAAATACAATGATTTACAGGAAAGCGGCATGTCGCAGGGAAAAATAAAAGCCATCTTGCATAATCAGGCGCTTGGCAAGCTGCAGGATAAAATGGCACCCGAAAAACCAGAAGCGGTGCTGGTGGACCAATTCGCTGAAAAATCCATTTATTACCGGCATTTAAAAGGACAAAAACGGATTATAGAGGAAAATGTATTTTTCAGTACAAAAGGGGAAAGTATTCATTTAGCGGTTGCGGCCGCTTCGATTCTAGCACGTTATGCATTTCTGAAAGAAATGGACACACTGTCCGAAAAAGCGGGCTTTACCATTCCCAAGGGCGCCGGACCAAAGGTGGATGAAGCGGCCGCCCGCCTCATTCGAACATATGATGAAAGCGTGCTGCGCCATTTTACCAAGCTTCATTTTGCCAATACAGAAAAAGCAAGACGGATCGTACGGGGATTATAAGGGTTTATGCCTGCAGAGCCGGAATATAAAAAGCAGGGCCGGATGCCCCTGCTCGAAAGCCGGATTCCTTCAAAATACAGCTTGAACAAATGGATTCCGGCCCAAAAAGTACATTTTTTATCAAAAAAGCAGTCCCTCTATATGAGGGACTGCTTCTTTTCTTTTATGCGCGCAAATAAGCGTTTGCTTTTTCTTTCAACGCCGTAAGCACTTTTTCGTGTACAGCGGTGACTTCTTCATCTGTCAGCGTTTTTTCAGGATTCATATACGTCAGGGCGAAAGCAACAGATTTCTTGCCTGCTTCCATCCGGTCTCCTTCATACACATCAAACACGTGAACATTCGTTAAAAGCGCTCCGCCTGCTTCTTTAATGACAGCCTCCAGCGAAGCCGCTTCCGTTGCACTATCTACAACCAGCGCAATATCACGGCTGATCGATGGGAAGCGCGGAATTGGCGTATAAGCAAGTGCTGAACGCTCTGTATTCAATAGAACATCAAGCTTCAACTCAAACAAATACGCTTCTTTTATATCTACTTCTTTTGCGAGCGATGGATGAAGCTGTCCGATGACTCCGACCGCCTGCTCATCAAGTAAAACAGCAGCTGTCCGGCCCGGGTGGAAGCCTTCCGGCGCAGCTTTTTGGAAAGAAAGACGGTCTGTTAAGCCAAGACGGTCAGCGATTCCTTCGATTACGCCTTTAACGGCAAAGAAATCAACGGCTGTTTTTTCTCCCTGCCACAGATGCTCCTGCCATAAGCCTGTGACGATACCCGCAAGCCGTTCTTCTTCTTTCGGCTGCACGTTTTCACCTTCATTTAAGTAAACAGAGCCTGTTTCATAAAGAGCGACAGAACCCATTTGACGGGCGTTGTTGTAAGCAGCCGCTTCGATTAAATGCGGCAGCAGGCTTTCACGCAAGTACGCACGCTCTTCACTCATCGGCATCGCAAGTGCGACCGGCTCGCGTACTTCAAGCGCAAACTGGGCAGCCCGCTTTTGGGACGTTAAAGAATACGTAACAGCCTGGTTAAATCCGGCTCCTTCCAAATAACGGCGCACCGTACGGCGGCCAAGCTGATATGGTGATAAAGCACCTGGCAGCGCTTCTCCTTCCGGCAGCGTCAGCGGGATGTGATCATAACCGTAAAGACGGGCCACTTCTTCTGTTAAATCTTCTGGAATGGTAATATCCGCGCGGCGCGTTGGAACCGTTACAGTAATCGTGTCTCCAGTTGTTTCTGTTTCGAATTTCAAACGGCTGAAGATCTCTTCCACGTTATCCATTGTTAAGCTTGTGCCAAGGCGGGTATTTAGACGGTCAAGTGTAATCGATACTTGTTTTGGCTCAGGTGCATATTCGCCAGCCACAACCGATCCCGACAAAACTGTGCCTTCTGCCAATTCTGCCATCAGCTCTGCTGCGCGGTCACATGCGGCCTGCACACGGGCTGGATCTACCCCTTTTTCAAAGCGGGCACTCGCTTCTGAACGAAGACCATGTGCTTTAGATGCTGCACGGACCGTTTGGCCATTAAAATAAGCAGACTCAATGAGTACATTTACCGTTTGCTCTGTTACTTCTGAATTTGCACCGCCCATTACGCCGGCAAGGGCGATTGGCTTCTGGCCGTTTGTAATCACAAGCTGATCAGCCGATAATGTCCGTTCTACGTCATCAAGCGTGGTGAATGTCTCACCTTCTTCGGCATGGCGGACCACAATTTCTCCGGTTTCAACCCGGTTAAGGTCAAAGGCATGAAGCGGCTGTCCGTATTCCATCAGGACATAGTTCGTAATATCAACCACGTTATTGTGCGGGCGGATTCCTGCATTCATAAGCAGTGTCTGCATCCATAGCGGTGACGGACCAATTTTTACGTTTTTCACTACTCGTGCAATATAAAGCGGATTATCTTCAGGCGCGTCGATTTGAATGCGAACAGCGTCTGATGCTTTTTCATCCGCTTCAGCCGGCTTTGGCTCCGGCAGTTTCACGTCACGGCCCAGGATGGCCGCTACTTCATAAGCTACTCCGATCATGCTGAGTGCATCTGAACGGTTTGGTGTCAGAGACAGCTCTAAAATGGCGTCGTCACGATTCAAGGCAGCGAGCGCATCCTCTCCTGGTGTAACGTCATTTGGAAAATTAAAAATACCCTCCGCGTATTCTTTCGGATTTAAGCGGCTTTCAATACCAAGTTCGGACAGCGAGCAGATCATGCCGTTTGATTCTTCGCCGCGCAGCTTGGCACGCTTAATTTTAAAGTTGCCAGGCAAAACCGCACCTGTTCGGGCTACAGCTACAAATTGGCCTGCATCTACATTTTTGGCTCCGCAAATAATTTGCACGGGCTCTTCCTCGCCTACATCCACAAGACACTTGCTTAATTTGTCAGCATTCGGGTGCTGTTCACGTGATTGCACATACCCGACTACGATGCCTTTCATCTCAGAAGCAGGCATTTCAACGCCTTCCACTTCAATACCGGCGCGTGTAATTTTTTCCGCCAGCTCTTCCGGGGTTTGATCGGCAATGTCTACGTACTGAGACAGCCATTTATATGAAACAAACATCGGTTAATTCCTCCTTATTCGTGTACAGAAAATTGCTTTAAGAAACGAAGATCATTTGTGTAGAAATGGCGGATATCATCAATGCCGTACTTCAACATGGCAATGCGCTCCTGTCCCATGCCGAATGCGAAACCGGAATAAACATTTGAATCAAATCCGGCCATTTCAAGCACATTTGGATGCACCATGCCGGCACCCAGAACTTCAATCCAGCCGGTACCTTTACAAATCGAGCAGCCTTTGCCGCCGCACATACAGCTCACATCTACTTCAACAGACGGTTCAGTGAATGGGAAGAAACTTGGACGAAGGCGGATTTCGCGCTCTGCACCAAACATTTTCTTCGCAAACACATCCAGCGTGCCTTTTAAGTCGCTCATGCGGATGTTTTCACCCACCACAAGCCCTTCGATTTGGTTGAATTGGTGGGAGTGCGTCGCGTCATCACTGTCACGGCGGTATACTTTACCCGGGCAAATAATTTTAACCGGCCCTTTGCCTTCATGCTGAAGCATCGTTCGTACTTGTACGGGTGAGGTATGTGTACGCATTAAAAGCTCCGGTGTAATGTAAAATGTATCCTGCATATCACGCGCCGGATGGCCTTTTGGCAGGTTGAGTGCTTCGAAGTTATAGTAGTCCTGCTCCACTTCGGGTCCTTCAGCCACTGTATAGCCCATGCCAATAAATAAGTCTTCAATTTCTTCTGTAATACGTGTAAGTGGATGATGTCCGCCAAGTTTGACCGGACGGCCCGGCAGGGTTACATCAACGGATTCTTCTGCCAGCTGCTTTTGAATAGTTTCGGACTCTAATGAGGCCTGCTTCGATTCAATCGCTTTTGTGATGGCTTCACGCACAACATTGACAAGCGCCCCCATTTTCGGGCGTTCTTCTGCAGACAGCTTGCCCATGCCTTTTAGCACTTCTGTAACAGGTCCTTTTTTGCCAAGGTACGCAACGCGTACATCATTCAGTTCTTTTAAATCCTGTGCGGCTGCCGCTTTCTTAATCGCTTCTTCCTGCAGCACTTTTAACTGTTCTTCCACGTTTTTTCCTCCTTTTTGGCAACAAAAAAAGCCCCGTTCCCGGAAAGGGACGAGGCTTCTGATATCGCGGTACCACCCTTTTTAACGCGCTAGAAAAACACGCGTTCACTTCATTCAGATAACGGTAAAAACCGGTATGCCTTTACACAAATGTGGTCCAAGCACCGGCTCGGGAGGTGAACTTCGGCCAGCTCTTTTTAAAAATGCTTTCAGTCGGGGCATTTTCTTCCTAAAAAAAGAGGAATGGCGTACTTTTCTCCGTCATTGCCTTTTAATTATCAAATTTTATACTTTCTTATTATAGACAACCCATTTTTGAAATTCAATTGTTTTCCCGAAAATGATAAAGAAGGATACCGGCCGCAACTGCGACATTCAGCGACTCGCTTTGGCCGAAAATCGGAATGTAAACATTTTTGGTTGTTTTCTCAAGAAGCTCTGGACGTACGCCGTTTCCTTCATTGCCCACGAGCAGCGCAAACGGCCCTGCTTGTTCCTTTCTGTAATCAGACGCTCCTTCCAAAGCCGTTCCGTACACCGGAATATTTCGTTTTTGCAGCTCTTCAACCGCTTCGGTTAAATCTACGCTTAAAACAGGCAGGTGAAAATGGCTTCCCTGTGCCGAACGAAGCACTTTTGGATTATACAGATCAGCAGATCCATGGCTGAGCAGCACCGCATCAATTCCGGCGGCATCGGCTGTCCGGATCATCGTGCCGATATTACCCGGATCCTGCACGGCATCCAGCAGCAAAAAGCTTTTCCCTGCCGGCAGTTCCGCCGCTTCCTGTTTCCGGCATACCGCAAAAACGCCCTGGCCGTTTTCCGTATCAGAAAGCTTTTTCGCCACCTCGGCCGAAATCATGGTCACGTCGAGGCCATCTATATTCCACGATGCCGGTACTGCCGCTTCCTCTGATAAAAGAAGTTCCTTTATCTGCTCTTTGTAGCGAAGCGCTTCTTCAACGAGATGAAAGCCTTCGAGCATATAAAGACCTGTTTTATCCCGTTCTTTTTTTGTCCATAGTTTATTCAGCTGTTTTATATGTGTGTTATTTGCGGATTGAATATACGTCAATGTGATTCTCCTTTCGCCGTATTCATTATAGCATTTCTCTGTATAATGGGCGCTACAGTGGTAAAAATAATCAAAACAAGGAGGGATAAACATGGATTTACGAGGCGCTATTATTCAAAATTTAAACGGACAAAATCCAAATGAATTATCGGCTGTAATTCAAGACGCGATTTCAAATGGCGAAGAAAAAACGCTGCCAGGTCTTGGTGTGATGCTTGAACTTTTCTGGAAAAAAAGCACAACAGAAGAGCAAAAAGTCGTATTAGAACGCATGGCATCTGCTCTTCAGTAACACAAAAAACCGCTCACAGCACTGTGAGCGGTTTTATTTTTAGTCAAATGTAATGGTGTTAACCGTATCGCGGTCAAGGCGAAGGATTACTTCTCCAAGCAGCTTCACGGCGTTTTCATAATCATCACGGTGAAGCATGGCCGCATGAGAATGGATGTAGCGTGTAGCAATGGTAACAGACAGCGTCGGAACGCCATTGCCTGTTTTATGAATTTCCCCTGAATCTGTTCCGCCGCCTGCCATAGCGTCAAACTGGTAAGGAATATTTAATTCATCGGCTACATCCGTTACAAAGTCACGCAGTCCTTTGTGGGATACCATTGATGCATCATACAAAATAATCTGCGGGCCTTTGCCCATTTTTCCCATTGCCTCTTTTTCTGTTACCCCTGGTGTATCGCCGGCAATGCCAACATCGACGCCAAATGCGATATCCGGGCCAATTTGGTGAGCGGATGTTTTCGCACCGCGCAGGCCGACCTCTTCCTGTACCGTTCCAACACCGTACACGATATTCGCATGCTGTTTATCTTTTACGTACTTCATCACATCAATGGCGATCGCACAGCCGATTCGGTTGTCCCAAGCTTTAGCCAGCAGCATTTTTTCATTGTTCATAACAGTAAATTCAAAGTAAGGAACGACCATGTCGCCAGGACGCACGCCCCATTCTGAAGCTTCTTCGCGGCTTGATGCGCCGATATCGATAAACATGTCTTTAATATCAACCGGTTTTTTGCGTGCTTCAGCCGGCAAAATGTGCGGCGGCTTTGAGCCGATCACGCCTGTAATATCTCCTTTGCGCGTCACGATCGTAACGCGCTGGGCGAGCATTACCTGGCTCCACCATCCGCCGACGGTTTGAAAACGAATAAACCCTTTGTCATCAATGCGTGTAACCATAAAGCCGACTTCATCCAGGTGCCCAGCCACCATGATTTTCGGGCCGTTTGCATCCCCGGTTTTTTTGGCGATCAAGCTGCCAAGGCCGTCTGTTGTCACTTCTTCTGCAAATGGCTCAATGTATTTTTGCATGACTTCCCGCGCTTCACGTTCATTCCCGGCAATCCCTTTTGCATCCGTTAGCTCTTTTAGCATCGTTAACGTTTCATCGAGTTTCTTCATTATAAATAAAGTCCCCTTTCTTAGTAGCCCGACTGCTGGCGCTTATAGTTTACTTCATTTTTGGCGATATACGCCTGTTCCACTTCTTCTGCTGAAAATCCAAGCATATCCCCCAATGTAAAGAAACGGTCAAGCAGGGATTGATACGCTTCTTTTGTTTTATCACGGTGGAAGGTATGAACGGCTTCTGTGACAAGCAAAAACTGGTCCGTTGCCGTTTTTGCAGGCTGCTGGGACGCCGGCACCGCATCTGTCAGGTCAGCTAAAATGCCGAGTGACAGAATAAAATGTACGCCGTCTACAAATTCTTCTAAAATGATTCCCCGCTCTGACGGCCCTTTTGTACTCCAAAATTTAAAGCATCTCGTTTCATTAGCCAGTTCACCAATTTCAACAAGCAGAGCGAGCACTTTTTGGTTAAACAAATCCGTTCCTTCCAGATTGTGTTCCTTTTCTATGTATGAATCGAGCCCGCGCTGCATTTCAAACAATGTATTCATATTCAAATGGCTGTTCCTCCTATCATTGCTAACACCATTAAATCCATAACGGCAAGAACCGGCATTCCGTATTTAAAGGATGCATGCTTCGTTTTATGCCGGTACGTCTGCATGGCCACCCATCCGCCCGGTGCACCGCCAAGCAAAGCCAGCAGCCAGAGCGTCCTTTCCCGGGTTCGGTACAGCCGTTTTTGCGCTTTTTTCTTATCATTTGCCATCGTTATGTAGGCAATCATATTAATAAAAATAAAATAAATGAAGACCATCACTATCTGCTCTCCTCCTTCCCTATTTTAACAAACTTTTCCCGAAACAGCCTAATTTGGAGAACAAGCGAAACAAATCTTTTATCAGCCGGCTGCTTTCCTGAAGCTGATGATGTAAAAAACTGTTCATTCGGCTCGTTGCTTTTACAGGCCGTTAAACCCAATAGGTATAAAAAAACCGCCCTGACGGATCAGGACGGTTTTGAGGTTATTAACCTAGTTGTTTTTTTGCAGCGTCTGCAAGCTGTGCAAATCCTTGCGCATCGCTAACAGCAAGATCAGCAAGCATTTTGCGGTTTACTTCGATACCCGCAAGCTTCAAACCGTGCATTAAACGGCTGTAAGAAAGACCATTTGTACGAGCAGCTGCGTTAATACGAGTGATCCACAATTTGCGGAAATCACGTTTTTTGTTACGGCGATCCCGGTATGCATATTGCAGGGATTTCATAACTTGTTGGTTGGCAACTTTATATAAACGATGTTTCGAACCGAAATAACCTTTTGCTAATTTAAGAACCTTTTTACGACGTTTGCGTGTTACAGTACCGCCTTTTACGCGTGGCATACTATTTCCCTCCTAATGATGTTACGTTAATTTTCTTACAGATTGTCAAGCATGTGGCGAATGCGTTTGAAATCGCCTTTTGATACAAGAGCGCCTTTGCGCAATTTACGTTTTTGTTTTTGAGATTTGTTCGCGAACAAGTGGCTTGTGTAACCGTGTGAACGTTTCAGTTTACCTGAACCTGTTTTCTTGAAACGTTTGGCAGAACCACGGTGAGTTTTCATTTTTGGCATTTCGTCTTCCTCCTCAAACTGGTTTACTTTTCGTTTTTAGGCGCCATAATAAGGAACATACTACGGCCGTCCATTTTCGGCTTGGACTCAATAGTCGCAACTTCCTTGCACGCTTCTGCAAAGCGGTCAAGTACACGCTGGCCGATTTCTTTATGCGTAATCGCACGTCCTTTGAATCGGATCGATGCTTTTACTTTGTCACCTTTTTCCAAGAACTTAATCGCATTGCGAAGCTTGGTATTAAAATCGTGGTCATCAATCGTTGGACTGAAGCGCACTTCTTTTAATTGGATGATTTTCTGGTTTTTGCGGGCTTCCTTATCTTTCTTCTGCTGTTCGAACTTGAATTTGCCATAATCCATAATACGGGCTACAGGCGGTTTCGCGTTCGGAGCAACAAGCACAAGATCAAGATTTACGCGGGCAGCAATTTCAAGCGCTTCGCGTTTTTGTTTAATGCCGAGCTGATCGCCGTTTTGATCGATCAAGCGTACTTCACGGGCACGGATGCCTTCGTTTAAATTCATATCTTTGCTAATAACAAGCCACCTCCGGGTCATTTTAAAAACACTATTTAAAAGAGAAGCGCACTGCTGCATGAAAAAAGCGAGGCATCTAAAAGTAGATGCCCCGCTAGTAAAAAGCTGTCCAAAACAGCTTAGTCGTTTTACCATGTCAACCTGCCAACTTTTCTGTCAGACGAGGTGAGAAGCGGGTGCTTCTGCTTTCTTTTATTATGTGTTTCATTCACCTAAGTAACTATATCATATCCTCTTTCAAATGTCCAGAAGACAAATTGAAAGAACCAACGTTTTAAATAATACCATTGCTTTTTAAAAAAAACAATAGTTTTTTTCTTAACGTTTGCCTTCTTTTTGAACAAGGTCGCGGAAAGCGTCAAATGACATCGTCTCAGACTGCTGTTCACCGTACTTGCGGACATTCACTGTACCGCTCTCAAGCTCTTTATCACCCACTACGAGCATGTACGGAATTTTCTTCATTTGCGATTCACGGATTTTATACCCGAGCTTTTCTTCACGGCTGTCCATTTCGACACGGATGCCGGCTGCTTTCAGCTCATCCTGTAACTTTCTTGCATAGTCGTAGTGAACCTCATTGGAAACAGGAATGATTTGAACCTGAACCGGTGCAAGCCATGTCGGGAATGCTCCCTTGTATTCTTCAATCAAAAACGCAACAAAGCGTTCCATTGTGGAAACAACACCGCGGTGAATAACAACCGGACGGTGCTGCTTGCCGTCTTCACCCACATATGTTAAGTCAAAGCGTTCCGGAAGAAGGAAATCCAGCTGTACAGTAGACAAAGTTTCTTCTTTGCCAAGCGCTGTTTTCACCTGTACGTCAAGCTTCGGACCGTAGAACGCCGCTTCATCTTCTGCTTCTACGTACTCCATGCCAAGCTCATCCATTGCGTCTTTCAGCATCGCTTGTGCTTTTTCCCACATTTCATCATCATCGTAGTATTTCTCTGTGTTTTCCGGATCACGGTAAGATAAGCGGAACGAGTAATCATTTAAGTCAAAATCTTTATAAACAGACAGGATCAGCTCGACAACACGTTTGAGTTCATCTTTGATTTGGTCTGGACGAACAAAGATGTGGGCGTCATTCAATGTCATCCCGCGAACACGCTGCAGGCCGGCAAGGGCGCCTGACATTTCATAGCGGTGCATTGTGCCAAGTTCAGCAATACGGATCGGCAGCTCGCGGTAGCTGTGAATGTCATTTTTATAAATCATCATGTGATGCGGGCAGTTCATTGGGCGAAGAACAAGATCCTCGTTGTCCATTTCCATGACCGGGAACATACCATCCTGATAATGATCCCAGTGGCCGCTTGTTTTGTAAAGTTCAACGCTTCCCATTACCGGTGTGTATACATGGTCATAACCGAGGCTTACTTCTTTATCGACAATGTAGCGCTCGATAATACGGCGGATGGTTGCACCTTTTGGCAGCCAAAGCGGCAGACCCTGTCCGACCTTCTGGGAATTTGTAAACAAATCAAGCTCTTTTCCAATTTTGCGGTGATCGCGCTCTTTTGCTTCTTCAATCATTTTCAAGTGATGCTCAAGGTCTTCCTTTTTAAAGAAAGCCGTGCCGTAAATACGCTGAAGCATTTTGTTGTCTGAATTACCGCGCCAGTATGCACCGGCGATGTTAAGCAGCTTAAATTCTTTTAACTTTCCAGTGGACGGAACGTGTACACCGCGGCATAGATCGGTGAAATCACCCTGCTCATACAGTGTAACCGTTTCGTTCTCCGGAATTGCTTCAAGAAGCTCCAGCTTGTATTCATCATCAATTTCTTTGAAAAACTGCTCTGCTTCCGCGCGTGATACTTCTTTGCGGATAACCGGCACGTTTTCGTTAATGATTTTCTTCATTTCTTTTTCGATTTTCGGCAAATCTTCCGGTGTAATGGATTCATCCAGATCAATATCATAATAAAAGCCGCCTTCAATAACCGGACCCACACCAAGCTTGACTTTGTCGGCTCCGTAAACACGTTTGATCGCCTGCGCCATCAAGTGTGCTGTACTGTGGCGAAGCACTTCAAGCGCGTCAGCATGCTCAGGTGTAATAATTTCAATCGCGCCATCCTGCTCGATCGGTGTTTTTAAATCAATAAACTGTCCTGATACTTTGCCGGCAAGTGCTTTTTTACGCAGGCCTGGGCTGATCGACTGCGCAACCTCTTCCATTGTTGTTCCAGACGCAAATTCCTTTACAGCGCCGTCTGGGAATGTTAATTGAATCGACATTTGTATTTCCTCCTTCTTTTTAAACGACAAAAAAACCCCGCTCCTTCATAAACGAAGGGGCGAGGTTTAATCGCGGTTCCACCCAACTTTCCGGAAAATTCCCGGCTCAATTACAGTCAGATAACGGTCTGGTGCCGCCGCTTCTTACTTTCAGGTTCAGAAGCAGAGCTCGAGGGTGGTGAATTCATTTGTTTCGACGGGAAAGTTGCAGCTCATCGCTTTCCCTCTCTGTAGACGTCTCAAATGAAACATGTCCCTGTCTTCGCTTTTCATATGACGTTATTATAGTCTCCCTCTCACTCAAAATCAAGAGTGAGTTTTAGTGCCGGCGGTTCATACCGGTCAGTTCCACTGGCGTGGTCAAAAACTTAATGCGTTCCATAATGCGTGCTGCTTTCAGCTCTTCGGATTCACCGCGCTGTGAATGCGTCAAGTGATGCTCAAGCTCACTATAATTAAAGTTAGAGGTAAACAAAACCGGAAGTCCTTCAAGCATACGGTGCTGCAGAATCGTGCCGAGTATATCGTCGCGAATCCAGCTCGACATCGTTTCTGCCCCAATATCGTCAATCATTAAAACAGGCGCGGATTTCACCGCTTCAATTTTCTCTCCCGTTGAATGATCGTTAAGCGACTGTTTCATTTCACGGACAAACTCCGGAAAATAAACGATCATGGATGCAATATGCTTCTCGGCCAATTCATTGGCGATAGCACCAAATAAAAAGGATTTACCGACGCCGAATTTCCCATGTATATATAAACCTTTAGAAGCCTGCCCAAGCGCGTAGCTGTCAACAAAATCTTTTGCCATTGAAACCGCATCTATTCTGCTTTCATCATCCAGCTCCACTTGATCAAATGTAGCTTTTAAAACGTCTCCCGGCATATAGAGGCTTTTCACGTGCCGGCGCAAATGTTTCATTTCATCATCCCGAATTTTACGAGAACAGCGCTTGTAATCCAGTTCAACTGCCTGGTAACGCATGGAAAGCTCCGGCTCAAAGCCCGGCATCATGTTCACACACCCGTCAAGAGATGGGCATTTCCCACAGCCGCGGCTTTGGGATACATACTCATATAGTTTGACCATCGCGCGTGTTACTTCCCGTTCACCAAGATTGTGTTCTTTAATAAATTTCTGGACCGTTTTGTCTGCCAGCACTTCCCGTTTTGTCTGCTCATATTGTTCTGCAAACCCGGGCGACGTTTTAATACTCCCGAGTGCTTCGTTAATCTTTTTCACCGGCCGACGCCCCCTCTTTCCGTTTTCTCAATTCTTCCTGCAGCTTGCGTTTCTTCGCTTCAAAGTCTTCGCTTTGTTTAGGCCGCTCTTTTTCTGTGTCTTTTTCTTTTTCCTTTTCCGTAAACCAGGCTGGCAGTTTTTCCTGGCGAACTGCTTTGCGGTTTCCATAGGATGATGAGGTGCTCTTTGGCTTTGTCCATTCCTTCGGCTGCTTTTGTTCCGTTTTTGCCAGTTCAATACCCTCTTTGGCCGTTTTTACTTTTTTGCGTGCCCACTGGGCGGCAATTTTGTCCATAAAGCTTTTAGACAGCTTCATATTTGATTTCAGCATAACATATTGAATGAGCGCATTCATTACACCCGGCGTAAAATCGTACTGCAGCATCACCTGCTCAATAAGCTTCATATCTACCGATGAGGGCGCTTTATCTGATATATCGATCATCATTTGATAGGGGGTAACCGATTCACAATGAAGGATCAGCTTTTCTTCTTTTGTTTTCGGCTCACCCGCTTCTTTAAGCTCCTGGCTTCCCATGCGCGGTGTCATGTCTGGAAGGCGCCCGCCTGATTCAAACTGATAGGCATTACGCGCAGATTTCCGAAGTTCCTCCACCTCAATTTCATCCTGCTCGTTTATCGAAGACAAAACCAGGTTCTTCATATCAAGCGGTTGAATGCCATATAAAAAAGACAATTTTTTAATCGTTTCTTTAATAAAGGGGGTGAGGGCAGATGCCGGAATCAAGGCGTCTTTAAGAGCCCGTTCAAGCGCTGAAAAGTCAAAGGACTCATTTAAAACAGGTCCTGTTTTAGTTCCTTTTGAAGCGAGGCGGGTACCCGGCTCCGGCGCACTGTCTATTTCTGCTTCCTGCATTTCTGTATACCCTGTTGAAAAAACGTCCGGAAAAGCATGGGTCACATCCTGATAATCAGGCGACTTCGGCTCCCGGTCGCAAAATATCCGCTTCAGCCTCAAAAAATGAGGACGGCCAATTTTCCGGTATAAAAAAACGTTTAAAAGGCCGTCTGTAAAAAATTGGTCTGGAGCAAGAGGCGGCAGCAGCTCATAAAGAAATTCGCGGTTTTCTCCTGTTTTTTTCACATAGGTTTTCAGTAAGCCAATCCCTTCCAGCTTAAGCCGGTCTTCGTATATTTGCTGCGGACTGCAGCCGAGTGTATTCATTAAATGATAGTGCAGAGCACTCTCAGACGACAGCTTGCCGTCCTCTACTTCCGCATACATGGTCATGTATAAGCTGAGTGCCTGGGCACCGATCAGCGGCTGGTACAACAGCGCAACCACTTTTTGTTCAAGGCTGTCTACACAGCCGGACACTGTCACCCTATAAGCATCGGCGGGCTGCATTTCATTCCAGTGCCGATTCATATTCTTCACCTCAAAGTTTCTTAAATAAGAAGAAAAAAGCCCGGAGCTCTATCTCTCCCGGGAGTTTATTTTTCTTTGTTAATAATTTCTTTTAATTCATCCAAAAATACGTTAATATCTTTGAATTGCCGGTACACGGACGCAAAACGGACATACGCTACTTCATCAATTTCTGCAAGGCGGTCCATGACCATTTCACCGATTGCATCTGACTGCACTTCCGATACACCTTTTGAGCGTAGTTCCTGTTCGATATCAGCGGTCATTTTTTCAAGCGTTCCAAGCGGCACCGGGCGCTTCTCGCATGCTTTTATCAATCCGCGAAGCATTTTCTCGCGGTTAAATTCTTCGCGCATTCCTTCTTTTTTTACAACGATGAGCGGCATGTGCTCTACGCGTTCAAAAGTCGTAAACCGGTAGCCGCATTTTTCACATTCACGGCGCCGGCGGATGGAATGCCCGTCATCTGCCGGGCGCGAATCGACAACTTTCGTCCCGTTAAAACGGCAGTCAGGGCAAATCATGGCTTTAATCAACTCCGATTTTATTTATATCCTGCAATGTGCAGGTTTCGTTCTTACTCATTATCATACTAAAAAAGAGACCTTATGAAAATAAAAAAGAGGCGTATGAAAGTTCATACACCTCGTTTTGCTTACACATTTGCAGTTTCTTTAAGTTGCGTGCGTACCGGACCCATACCACGCGGCATCTCAATTGTTTCGCGTGTTTCAGCTTCAAGTGCATCTGCAATATAGTTTGCAGCAATGTTCGGATCAAGATCCCCACATGTATAAACATCAATACTTGCATATCCATGTTCCGGGAAGCTGTGAATCGTTAAATGAGACTCGGAGATAATGACGACTCCACTTACTCCTTGAGGAGCAAACTTGTGGAACGCGACTTCGCGAATTTCCGCACCTGATTTAAGAGCGGCGTCGACAAATGTTCTCTCGATGACTTCCATATCGTTTAATTTGTCAAAATTGCAGCCCCATAATTCTGAAATGACGTGACGACCCATTGTTTCCATGATCGTTCCCCCTTTTACAAAGTAGTTTTTGAATCAATTGTAAAAGTGATCACTGCCACGGGGGAAAGTTAGTCCGAAGAGGTCCTAACCCTTTAAGCATTTATTTCACAAAGTTGAGTATACGACCTGTCAAAACATTTTGCAACAAGTTTCTTTATTTTTTTCATAGAAAAAAGCCTCGGTGGGTACCGGGGCTTATGTATGAGACAATTAAGCTGAAATATAAACTTTTTTCTTCATTTGTTCTGCCACAAACTGAACAAGATCGACAACGCGGCATGAGTAGCCCCATTCATTATCGTACCAGGCAAGCACTTTTACTTTTGTTTCGCCCATGACCATCGTAGTCAGGCCATCGATCGTGGAAGAATGAGGGTTTGTATTAAAATCAACCGATACAAGCGGCTCTTCTGTAAAGCCAAGAATACCATTTAATGGACCTGCCGCTGCTTTTTGAAAGGCTTCGTTTACTTCTTCTGCCGTTACTGGCGTTTTCACATCGACTACCAAGTCTACCAGTGAAACATTAGATGTTGGCACACGCAGGGCCATTCCATGCACTTTTCCTTTTAATTGCGGCAGCACAAGAGAAAGTGCTTTTGCTGCTCCAGTTGAAGTCGGAATAATAGACTGAGCGCAGGCACGGGCACGGCGAAGGTCTTTATGCGGGTTATCAATATTTTTTTGATCATTTGTGTACGCATGAACGGTTGTCATCAATCCATTTTCAATACCGAATTGATCATCCAGTACTTTTGCGACCGGCGCAAGACAATTTGTTGTGCAGGATGCATTGGAAATAATATGGTGATTATCAATATCAAGTACTTCTTCATTAACCCCCATCACAATAGTGACGTCTTCTTCTTTGCCCGGTGCCGTTAAAATGACTTTTTTTGCACCTGCCTGCAGGTGAAGGGCCGCTTTATCGCGGGCATTAAATTTACCTGTTGCTTCAATCACAATCTCTACTCCAAGTTTGTCCCATGGAAGCTCAAGCGGGTCACGGCTGGATAGAAGCTGCACGCGCTTTCCATTTACAATAAGCGCTTTTTCTTCAACTTCGATATCCCCTTCGAACTTTCCGTGATTCGTGTCGTATTTAAGCAAATGTGCAAGGGTTTCCGCCGGATAGCTGGCGTTTACCGCAATAATATCAAGGTTGTCCTCTAAAATAGCTTTACGAAATACCATACGGCCAATACGTCCAAATCCATTAATGGCTACTTTTGCTTTTGTCATAAATAAGGCCCTCCCGCTAATAATGTTATACTTTATATTGATTAACTGAATTTAGTATAACATATTAAACGGAAAATGGAACAAAAAATGTCCCACTAATTTAAAAAATTTTATTAAGGGACAAAAAAAGACCCGATTAAGAATCGAGTCCTAGTCGGGTCAGCCACTGCTCAAGCTGCTTTGCGGTTTCTTCTTTTGTACCACTGTTATTAATGATATCATCAGCCAGCTCTTTTTTTTCTTCAATTGGCATTTGAGATTGAATGCGGGCAGATGCTTCTTCTTCCGTGTACCCGTTTCGGTTCATCAGCCTCTGCAATTGAACAGCAGGATCAGTGTAAACAAGCAGCGTGCGGTCTGCCATCCAGGTAAGCTTGCTTTCAAAAAGAAGCGGGATATCAAACACAATGGTTTTGTACCCCTTCTGGACAGCTTTATCCTTCTCAGCCATCATCCAGGCCCGCACGGCAGGATGTACAATTTCATTCAGCTGCTTTCGCTTTGCTTCATCATGAAAAATAATCGAGCCGAGCTTTTGCCGGTTTAATGATCCGTCCGCGCTTAACACATCACTGCCAAATGCATCCACAATTTCCTGTAAAGCTGGCTGTCCCGGCTCTACAACGGCACGGGCAGCAATATCAGCATCTATAACAGGGAAGCCTTTTTCTTTTAACATATTGCTGACCGTACTTTTTCCAGTCGCAATGCCGCCTGTTAATCCAATAATCATAGCGGACGCTCCAGCGGCTGGCAGTTCAAACATATATGCGTGCCGCGCCCGCTTGTTTTCGTTTTTACAATTTCTGCTCCGCACTCTACACATGCTTCCCCGGCACGTCCATATACATTTAATACTTCCTGGAAGGTCCCTTTTTGTCCCTGGCTGTTTACATATGTGCGAATCGTACTTCCGCCCCGCTCTACCGCTTCTGCCAGTACGGCGACCGTATGCTGGTGAATCTCTGCCGCTTCTTCCTTTGTAATCGTCCGGCCGAGCCGATGCGGATGCACGCGGGAACGAAACAGCACTTCGTCCACATAAATGTTGCCAAGCCCTGTTACAATCACTTGATCTAAAAGAGCTGTTTTTACCTGGCGTGATGTTTTTTGCAGCTTTTCATATAAATGATCGGCTGTAAAGTGTTCATCAAACGGCTCAGGACCGAGCCCTTTCAGCGAAGCCAGCTCGTGTTCGGCACCTTTCGCCGTTAAATGCATCGTACCGAATTTACGAACGTCCCGATACCGAAGCTCCGTACCGTCTGTGAATGAAAAAACAACATGAGTATGAGGGGCTTCAGGCTCTGCAGCTTCATTTACACTAAACTTGCCTTCCATACGCAAATGGGAAATAAGCGCATAATGATCGAGCTGAAAAATTAAAAATTTCCCCCTCCGATCGATTGACTGAATGGTTTCACCAATCACTGCATCGCGAAAAGCGTCTGCTTCGGGCTGTTTGATCATTTTCGGCCAGCGCACATCAACGCCGGCAATTGTTTTGCCCGCCGCCAGCTCGCTCAGCGTACGGCGGACCGTTTCTACTTCTGGTAATTCCGGCATGTTTCTCTCTCCTTACTTCGCATCATACCATGTTGGCCCAAATGAATAATCTACCTTCAGCGGGACATCGAGCTCAAAAGCATGCTCCATGACATCCGGCACAATTTGTTCCATTTGTTTGATTTCTTCCTTTGGCACATCAAAAATCAATTCATCATGCACCTGCAGCAGCAGCTTGGATGTTAAGCCTTCTCTCTCAAGACGTTCAGCAACGTCAATCATCGCTTTTTTAATAATATCTGCTGCGCTTCCTTGAATCGGTGTGTTCATCGCCGTACGTTCCCCAAATGAACGCAGGTTAAAGTTTCGGCTGGTGACTTCCGGAATGTAACGCCGGCGGTTTAACAATGTCGTCACATAGCCTTTTTCTTTGGCCTGGCGAATAGCCGTATCCATATATTCTTTTACACCTGGATAGGTGTTTAAATACCGTTCTATAAAAGCGGCTGCATCCTTTCTTGTAATGCCAAGACTTTGAGACAAGCCGTAATCGCTTATGCCGTAAACAATGCCGAAGTTAACGGCTTTTGCCTGGCGCCGCATATTCGATGTTACTCCGTCTTCATCTACATGAAAAACTTCCATGGCCGTGGCCGTGTGAATATCAAGTCCCTGCTGAAAAGCTTCAATCAGTTTTTCATCGCCGCTTATATGTGCCAGCACCCGCAGCTCAATTTGAGAGTAGTCGGCAGCAAACATAACAGAATCCTTTTTTTCCGGCACGAATGCCTGTCGGATTTTCCGTCCTTCTTCAAGCCGGATCGGAATGTTTTGCAGGTTAGGATCAGTAGAGCTTAACCGTCCCGTCTGAGTCAAAGCCTGATTAAAGCGGGTATGGATTTTATGTGTATCCGGGTCCGCTACTTTCAGCAATCCCTCAATATACGTAGACTGCAATTTGCCGATTTGTCGGTAATCTAAAATATGCTGTACAATTTCATGTGACGGCGCCAATTTTTCAAGAACGTCCGCCGAAGTCGAGTACCCGGTTTTTGTTTTTTTAACCGGCGGAAGACCGAGCTTTTCAAACAAAATAACGCCAAGCTGCTTCGGTGAATTTATATTAAAGTCCGTTCCAGCCAGCTGGTGAATCGTTTGTTCCATTTGTGCAAGCCGTTTTTTCAGCTCGGTTCCCATTTCATTTAACCGGTCCATGTCAACCCGCACGCCTTCCGATTCCATGTCGGCTAAAATGAGGGCAAGCGGAAGCTCCAATTCATCAAACAATTCATTTTGGTCGTTTTCAGTCAGCTCCTGCCGGCATGTGTCATCAAGCCGGCTTAACGCTTCTGCTTTTGCACTAATATGCTTCGCATAAACAGCTTCGTCCGGAAGAGCTAGTTTTGCCCCTTTCCCATAAACGGTTTCGTCCGATGAGATGCCTGTTTCCCCATGCAGCTTCGCTACAGCAGCGAAATCTTCCGGTGATTCAGATGGGTTAATTAAATAAGACGCCAAAAACACATCAAAATCAATACCGGCTAACTCGATCCCCGAACGCCGCAGCGCAATGACCGTTCTTTTTGCATCATAAACGGTTTTTCGGGCAGACGGGTTTTCCGCCCACTGCTTAAATGCCGGAGAAGACACAGCCGTTTCGCCCGGCAGAAAAATGGTTTTCCCACTTCCCGACACAGCAATACCGGCAATTGGCGCCCGGTGGTAGTTCACATCGAGCATTTCTACATATACAGCGTCCGCTTGTTCAAAATGAGACGCCTGCGGCTCCCTTACAATGGTAAAATCCACGTCTGCTGCTGGTTCGGCTTCCTCCGTACGCTGAATACTGTCAAGCAATGACTTAAATTCAAGATCCCGGTATAAATCATACAATTTATCCTGATCTGCCCCCTGATAAGCAAGTCGTTCGACTCCGAGCTCCATAGGCACCGTCCGTAAGATCGTTGCAAGCTGCTTGCTCATGACTGCTTTATCTTTATGTTCGACAAGCTTTTCCTTCAACTTTGCACCGCTAACCTCATCAATAGACTGGATCAATTCTTCAACAGAGTGAAACTGCTTTAACAGTTTAATCGCTGTTTTTTCACCGATACCCGGCACCCCAGGGATATTGTCGGAAGCATCTCCCATGAGCCCCTTCATGTCTATGATCTGCATCGGTGTCAGGCCATATTTTTCTTCAATATGTTCAGGTGTATATTCTTCAATATCTGTTATGCCTTTGCGTGTAATGCATACAGTCGTTTTGTCTGTAGCGAGCTGTGTTAAATCTTTGTCGCCCGAATATACTTTAACCGTATATCCTTCTTTTTCTGCTTGAAGAGACAATGTCCCGATAATGTCATCGGCTTCATAGTTTTCTAATTCAAAGTAAGGAATACTGTACGCTTTCAGCAGTTCGCGCACATAAGAAAATTGTTCAGACAGCTCGGGCGGCGTTTTTTGGCGCGTCCCTTTATATTCTGTAAATGTTTTGTGGCGAAAAGTCGTTTTGCCCGCATCGAAGGCAACCAGTATATGAGTCGGCTGTTCGTCTTTCACCATTTTATTAAGCATCATCGCAAAGCCATATACGGCATTTGTATGCACACCTTTTGAATTACTTAAAAGCGGCAATGCAAAAAAAGCCCGATACGCAATGCTATTTCCGTCAATAAGCACTAATTTTTTTTCCATACATCCTCCTTGGCATTCATAGTAAATGCACCTCAAAAAGCGCCAAGCGCCCCTTATCGGCAGCAGGCGTAAGAATGGAGCAGAAGTTGACAGCATCCGGCTGCCGTACCTTGTGACCCCTTCTCCTGTAAGCCCTCAGGCACCCGGCGCTACATATTCGTCAGTAAAAAAGCCGTTGTTTTTCTTTTTCATTCTACCATGCACGGCAGAAAAAAAGAAAACAACGGCTTGTTTGTTTTTCGGAAAAAAAAAGCGGCGGAGAGCCATCAACTAAGCGCCTCCGCCAAACAAAAGCTGGATAAAGGGGTTGATATTCATACTATACCAGTTCAATATAAAATAAATGTAAACGGTTCGTTAATCTTTTGTAAAATCATTCCGCAAATTCTTGATGAACGAAACGGTAAATGTCGTTCCTTCGTTCAACTTGCTTTCCACGTTAATTTTCCCGTGATGGGCTTCCATAATATGTTTAACAATGGCAAGTCCAAGCCCTGTTCCGCCTGAATCCCGGCTCCGCGCTTTATCCACACGGTAAAACCGTTCAAAAATACGCGGCAGCTCCGCTTTTTCAATTCCAATACCGGTATCAGAAACTTTTACATTCACCATCTGGTCCGACTCGATTGCATCCACGAAAATTTGCCCGCCTTTTGGTGTGTATAAAATGGCATTTGTAATGAGGTTAACAAACACCTGCTTGAGCCGGTATTCATCTCCTTGAATAACCAGATGATCAGACACGTTCATTTGAAGAGCAATATCTTTTGCTTCCAGACGGCTTTCAAGCGTGACAATCACTTCGCTCAACAGTTTTTTCAACGGCACTGCTGTTAAATTAAGCGTAAGTCCTTTCTGCTCAATTTTGGAAAGGTCGAGTAAATCAGCCACAAGTCTTTCCATGCGGCCGCTTTCTTTCCAGATAATCTCCAGAAACATCTTTGCCGCATCCGGGTCATTCAGCGCACCGTCCAGCAGTGTTTCTGAAAAACCTTTGATTGAGGTGATCGGTGTTTTTAATTCATGGGACACATTGGCAACAAAATCCTTACGCATTTGTTCCAAATGCTTAATTTCCGTAATGTCGTGATACACGACGAGAATCCCTTTCCATTCGTCGTTTGTACCGATAATCGGGGCACCTGATACTTCAATGTCCTTCTCTTCAAGATCAAACGTCATTTTAATTTGCCGGCGGACATTTTTCTCTGTCATAAAAACGTCCTCGACAATTTTAATCACGTCTTCTTGGGTAATGACTTCATAATACCGTTTTTTAATGATGCGGCCGGTGCTGTACATTTTTTTAAAAGACCGGTTCGCCATCACAATATAGCCGCGGTCATCAATAAGCAGAAGCCCGCTTTCAATGTTTTCAATTAGGGTTGTCAGGCGATTTTGATGAACTTCCTGCGCCTGCATCATTTCTTGAAGATTTCTTGCTAATATGTTAATCGACGTACTGAGCATTCCCATCTCATCAGGAGGCGTTTCATATGTTCTCGCCCTATAGTTACCCTTTGCCAGCTCAATGGCCACCATAGCTGCCGATTCAATTGGCTTTACATACCGGGTTGTAATTTTGGTCCCGATTAAAATAATCAAAAGCAGGGACAGTCCGAGCGAAGTCAGCAAAATCGCCCAAATTTGGCCGTATATTTCATCGAGCGCATCGACCCGCATACTCACAATGACGTAGCCTTCCTGCTCACCCGTTTTTGTTAAAATGGGTGTCCAGTGGTATTGAACATCCATTTTACGCATTAAGGAGGTTTGATAGTTTTTTTCATTTAAGGTTTCTGAGATCCGGTGGGCGATATCTCGGTGCACGGCGTTTTCTTCTTCATCTGTCCCGCCGCTGTCATAAAGAAGATCTCCATTGTTATCCGCCACACTCAAACGCGTATCCATCTGCTCGCTCCATTCGTCAAGCACCACCGGATTAATTGCTTCTGTTCCTCCCCAATCTTCCACTGCACTGGCTAGCAGGGAGGTTTCCCGCTCAAGCCGGTCATTAATGGTAGCAAGATAGTAAGATTTAAACATTTGACCAAGCCAGATTCCCAAAGCGGCCAAAACAGCCGCAATCAAAATAAAAAGCGACAGAATAAGTTTTGCCCGGAAATTGATCACGCTTCTTTCGGCTCTTCCAGTTTATATCCAAGTCCGCGGATTGTTTTAATATACTGCGGTTTTTTCGTGTTTTCTTCCATCTTATCTCTTAAATGGCTGATGTGAACGTCTACAATACGGGTATCCCCGACAAAGTCATATTTCCAGACTGCCGCAAGAAGCTGGTCACGTGTCAGCACTCTCGTTTTGTTTTCTGCTAAAAACAGCAGCAGTTCAAATTCCTTTGGTGTTAAATCCAGCAGGTTTTCCTTGTAATACGCTTCATATTTCTCAGGATAGAGCTTTAAGTCCGCCACTTTAATTAAGGCGCTGTCCTCTTCTTCCTCAACAACTGGTTCTGCCGGCGGCAGCTGTACGCGGCGCAAAATCGCTTTTACGCGTGCAATCAGTTCTCTTGGACTGAACGGTTTTGTCATATAGTCATCTGCCCCAAGTTCAAGACCAAGCACCTTATCAAATTCTTCGTCTTTTGCTGTTAGCATTAAAATAGGCGTAGCAACCCGCCTTTGCCGCAAGTCCTTGCACACTTCCATGCCATCGAACTTTGGCAGCATCCAATCTAAAATAATTAAATCTGCAGACACAGACTCCGCTTTTTGAAGAGCTTCCTCTCCATCACAAGCGGTTTCCACTTCAAAACCTGCCTGCTCCAGATTATATTTAATTAACGTGACAATAGATGGTTCATCATCTACAACCAAAATTTTCTTCATATGACCCTCCTGATTCAAATGTCTATCTTTCATTATAGCGAAGAAATCCTGCTCGATAAAGTGCTGTTCTGCACAAAAAAGAACCTGCCATATTACGGCAGGTTCTTTTTTATACTTGATTTAAGAAAGAACAGACATCACGCTGCGTACAGCTTCAGCAGATCTGTCAAGACCTGCTTGCTCTTCTGCAGTTAATTCAAGCTCAATGATTTTTTCAATGCCGTTGCCGCCTAGAATGGTCGGAACGCCTAAATATAAATCATTGTAGCCATACTCACCTTCGAGATACGCAATTGCCGGCAAAATGCGGCGCTGGTCTTTTAAAATCGCTTCAGTCATTTCAACAAGTGACGCAGCCGGTGCGTAATACGCTGAACCGTTGCCTAAAAGCTGGACAATTTCACCGCCGCCTTTACGCGTACGCTCAACAATGGCATCTAAGCGGTCCTTTGGAATAAGTGTTTCAAGCGGAATCCCGCCTGCGTAAGAATAGCGTACGAGCGGAACCATGTCGTCTCCGTGCCCGCCAAGAACAAATCCTGTAATGTCTTTTACAGAAATCTTAAGCTCTTGTGCAACGAATGTGCGGAAACGAGCTGTATCCAGGACACCTGATTGACCGATTACACGGCTTTTCGGGAAGCCCGATTCTTTTAAAACGGTGTATGTCATCGCATCAACCGGGTTTGTTAAAACGATAATTGTACAGTTTGGAGAATATTTTACAATTTCAGACGTAACAGATTTCATAACCTTTTGGTTTGTTTGAACAAGATCGTCACGGCTCATGCCTGGTTTGCGTGCAATACCTGCTGTAATAATGACGATATCTGAATCTGCTGTTTCAGCATAATCAGACGTGCCGGTAATATTTGCATCAAATCCTTGGACAGGGCTTGCTTCAAGCATATCAAGTGCTTTGCCTTTTGTTGGGCCCTCTGCCTGCGGGATATCGACAAGAACAACGTCTGCCAGCTCTTTTTGCGCCAGAAGAAATGCCGTTGTAGCACCAGTAAAGCCGCCGCCGATTACAGAAACCTTTTTACGGTTATATGCTGTCATAATAAAACTCCTCCTTTAATTATGGTGGAACCAAATATTATGCAAGATGCTCTCCTTTTAGGGAGAGCATCAAACAACATTACAGGTTTTTAATCAATTCGTCTGCGAACTCAGAACATTTAACTTCCGTTGCCCCGTCCATTAAGCGGGCAAAGTCATATGTAACAACCTTCGAAGAAATTGTTTTTTCAACTGATTTTGTAATCGCAGTTGCTGCTTCATTCCAGCCAAGGTGCTCAAGAAGCAAAACGCCTGACAACAAAACAGATGATGGATTTACTTTATCAAGACCTGCATATTTCGGCGCAGTACCGTGTGTTGCTTCGAAAATTGCATGGCCAGTTTCATAGTTGATATTAGCACCTGGTGCGATTCCAATTCCGCCTACTTGAGCTGCAAGCGCGTCAGAAATATAGTCTCCGTTCAAGTTCATTGTCGCTACGACATCAAACTCTTTCGGACGAGTTAAAATTTGTTGTAAGAAGATATCGGCAATAGAATCTTTTACGATAATTTTGCCTGCAGCTTCCGCTTCAGATTGTGCTTTGTTTGCGGCTTCTGTGCCTTCAGCTTCTTTGATTTTGTCGTATTGTGCCCAAGTGAACACTTTATCGCCAAATTCTTTTTCAGCAAGCTCATAGCCCCAGTTTTTAAATGCACCTTCTGTGAATTTCATGATGTTGCCTTTGTGAACAAGCGTTAAAGATTTACGGCCTTCTTTGATTGCGTAGTTGATCGCCGCACGTACCAGACGCTGTGTTCCTTCTTTTGATACAGGTTTAATACCGATACCAGATGTTTCAGGGAAACGGATTTTGTTAACGCCCATTTCGTTTTTCAAGAACTCGATCACTTTTTTCACTTCATCTGAGCCTTCAGCATACTCAATACCTGCATAAATATCTTCTGTGTTTTCACGGAAGATGACCATATCAGTATCTTCAGGACGTTTTACTGGTGAAGGTACGCCATCGAAATAACGAACAGGACGAAGGCATGTGAAAAGATCCAATTCCTGGCGAAGTGCTACGTTCAATGAACGGATTCCGCCGCCAACTGGCGTTGTAAGTGGACCTTTAATTGCGATCAAATACTCGTCAATTTGCTCAAGCGTTTCTTTTGGAAGCCATTCGCCTGTTTGGTTAAAGGCTTTTTCACCCGCAAGAACTTCTTTCCAAACGATTTTCTTTTCGCCATTGTACGCTTTTTCAACCGCTGCATCTAAAACGCGTGAAGCAGCTGCCCAAATATCAGGACCAATTCCATCGCCTTCAATAAAAGGAACGATTGGATTGTTTGGTACATTTAGTACGCCATCTTGCATTGAAATTTTTTCGCCTTGAGTCATCTTGCCTTTCCCTCCAATTCCATGTTCAAAGGTTAGAGAAAATTTCTCTAACCCGTGTTTACCATCTTTCATATTACACTAGTTATTTATTTTTTTGCAAATGCTTTCTTAATTATACACGTTCACTAATAGGTACGTATTTTTGCATATCCGGACCTGTATATTCAGCTCTCGGACGGATCAGTCTGTTGTTGGCATACTGTTCAAGAATATGTGCAATCCAGCCTGATGCACGGCTTACAGCAAAGATAGGCGTGAACAAATCATGCTCAATACCAAGGCTGTGATAAACGGATGCTGAATAGAAGTCTACGTTTGGCGGCAGGTTTTTGCTTCCTGTAACAAGACTTTCAATTTCGATAGACATGTTATAAAGCTCTGCTTCACCGTTTTGCTCTGTTAAACGCTTAGACATTTCACGAAGGTGTTTAGCCCGTGGATCGCCCTGGCGGTATACGCGGTGACCGAAGCCCATGATCTTTTCTTTGTTATTGAGCTTCTCAAGAATATACGGTTCTACGTTATCTGCTGAACCGATTTCTGTAAGCATTTTCATAACCTGCTCGTTTGCGCCGCCATGAAGAGGCCCTTTTAAAGCGCCAAGAGCTGCAGTTACACCTGAATACATATCTGACAAAGTAGCGACACATACACGGGCTGTAAAAGTAGACGCATTAAGCTCATGATCTGCGTGAAGAACAAGGGCTTTATCAAATGCTTCAACTTCTACGGCTGTTGGTTCATTACCAGAAAGCATATATAAGAAGTTCTCGGCAATACCGTACTCCTTTTTCGGTGCAATCGGCTCTTCCCCTTTACGAATGCGTGAGAATGCTGTCACAAGCGCAGGAATCTTCGCCTGGATGCGAATCGCTTTACGGTAGTTGGCTTCATCTGTCATAACATCAGCTTCTTCATCGTAAAGGCCAAGCAGTGACACAGATGAACGAAGCGCCGCCATTGGATGAACTTTCTCAATTGGATACATTTTAAAATGATCCAAAATTTCTTTTGGAATTGTATAGTTTTCCGAAAGCTGCTCTTTCAGTTCATCCAGCTGCGCTTGTGTTGGAAGACGGCGATGCCAAAGCAAATAAATTACTTCTTCAAAGCTTGCATTCTCTGTCAGATCATCAATATTGTATCCTGCGTATGTAAGTGTGTCATCAATGATAGAGCTGACAGATGATGTTGTAGCCACTACTCCCTCGAGTCCGCGTGCAGTAGTCATAATTATCTCTCCTTCGCTTGTTTATTTCCCCGTTACCCGCTTTTTTATTTGTATATGTATGCCGAGCAACTGCTCAGTACCATTTTATAAATAAAAAAGCATATGTAAATTACGTGCTCCTTTTAAAACAAAATTACTTAAATGTTCAAAAAGGTGTGCGCTTACATTGCTTATTATAAACAATGTGAGCAAGTTTGTGAATCAAAACGTGCCAAATTGTTCGAATTTTTTTTGAAAACAGTAAAATTCCGGGCGTAACATACCCGGAATTTATGGTATTATAGTAAGTTTTAGTTTAAAAGTCAGACTGCCTGTTCATTCTGTCCGCTGTTTTGTAAGCATCATAAATGCCCCAGATCCACACAAGCGGATAAGTGATAAATCCAATCAGCACAAACATCAAGGCTGCATTAATCATCTGCACAACAATTAAAATTAAACCTTTCATAATTTGGCCGTTATAAATTTGCCCGACACCCGTCCAGAATACACTTAAGACAGCGGCAATACCCGGATTTTTGTTTAACAACACATCCAGCTCCTTTTTATCTTATTGTGTATTCATACGAAGAATTATTGAAAAAGTTTCATTTTTTCTGCTAAAGTACAGAAAACATCTTCATTGCATAATACGCGATGCCGGCACCAATTAACGGCCCGACTGGAACTCCATTAAAAAGAGCGACTGCTAATACGGTGCCAAGCACCAGCGCTGTTGTAATATGGGGATCATCGGCTAAAAGCACGATTCCTCCTTTTGCAATGAGCGCTACTAAAATGCCTGCTGTAAGAGCGATCCAGGCATACGGTGATTTCAGAGCTGCGCCCAATTCCCTAAAGCCAATCGCCCCTGTTGCAATGGGGACGAGTACCGCAATTGTGATTACCGTAACCCCCCAATTTATTCCGTTTTTCTGCATCATATCAAACCACTTCAGATCGAGGCCTATTGCTTTTAAGGCCAGTAAGAATACCGAAGCAATAAGCAATGATTGGTTTTTGGCTACAATGCTGATTGCTGTCAGCAGAAGCAAAAATAAAAACGCCTGCATAACTTCACTCCTAAAAAAAGACGCATGGCCGTGCCCTTTTTCTCATACGAGTAGTATAGAAACGGGGGCATGTACCATGCGGATCATTGTTCAATATCTTATTGCCAGTGCAATTTTTCTGCTTATTTACTGGCTCCTGCCAATTTTCAAGCCATTTTTAGCTGGGGCATTTTTTGCCGCTGTGTTACATAGACCAGCCCACTTTATTCAAAGAAAGACGAATGCCTCCCGGACTGTGGCTGTATGTGTATCAATGGTCTGGATTCTTCTGCTTCTGTCAGCAGGGTGCCTGCTGTTCGCCTGGATTAGCGCCCGGACCGTTTCCCATCTGCATACGGTGATTCCTCATTATATTCCTATTGCCGTTATGCATTTGGAGCAGCTGCTTCAAAGCATGATGAATTTTTTAACAAAAGACCAGCTTGCTCTTTTGCTGCAATATCTGCACACGGTCGAAACGGCGGCTGCTCACACCGTTGAGGAATCCGCTGGAAAGTGGCTTCTTGCAGGCACTTTTTACTTTCTCTCACTTCCAGGTACAGCCACCCAATTGCTGATTGCTCTGCTGGCTGCTTTTTTCATGGCAAAAGACGGCTCTTTTTTCCTCTCTCTTTTGCCCGAATCCATCCGTGCCAAAACAGCCCGTGCAGCTAATACCTTTTCTTTTTCCTTGTACGCCTATGGATACGCACAATTAAAGCTGTTTACTGTTACTTTTACAGCAGCATGCGCAGGCTTTTTTCTGCTGGGTACTCCTCATATACTGGAGCTGGCTTTTTTAACGGCCGTTCTTGAGTTTATTCCCATTGTCGGCTCTATCCTTTTGTTTGTACCCTGGATTTTCTTCTGCCTTCTTACTGGACAAACCCACGCAGCCATTTTCACTGCTGTTTTATATACGACCCTTGTTCTTGTACGCCAGTTGCTTGAACCGAAGCTTGTTTCCGATTCAGCGGGCCTTCATCCCCTGGCCGTTTTATTTGCAGCATTTGCAGGCTACCATTTAACCGGCGTTTTCGGGCTCATCACAGCACCCTTATTTTTGCTTCTTGGTTTGTCTATCCATCAAGCTGGTTTGTTTTTTACAAAACGTTAGCGTGACCGTTGTAAATAATACCGCGTGCCGCATCTACTGTAATTTCCTGGCCATCTGAGAACGTATTAAGAGCTCCCTCAACATCCACGATAACCGGAATGCCAAGATTGATGCCAACTACAGCTGCATGGCTTGTTAATCCGCCTTCTTCTGTAATAAGGGCACTGCATTTTTCAATGGCAGGCATCATTTCACGATCTGTTCCGTATGTGACAAGAATATCGCCCGGTTTTACTTTTTCAATGGCTTCAGAAGCTGTTTTAGCTGTCACAACTCTTCCATATGCTGAATGACGGCCAATACCTTGTGCTTTCACAAGAATGTCACCAACAACATGAATTTTCATTAAGTTCGTTGTTCCAGATTCACCTACCGGTACACCCGCTGTAATAACAACAAGCTCACCGTGGCTGATCAGCCCTTCATCGAGGCAGTGGACAATCGCGTTATCCAGCATATCATCTGTTGAAGACACACTAAGCCCCATCACCGGGAATACGCCCCAGACAAGTGATAAGCTTCTCATTACGCGTTCGCTGTCTGTTACAGCATAGATAGATGCTTTAGAACGGTAACGTGAAATCATCCGTGCAGTATGTCCGCTTGACGTTGGCGCGATAATCGCTTTTACTTCCAATGCTTCCGCCGTTTTAGCTACAGACTGGCCAATAGCGTCTGTCATAGTCATACGGCCTGTATTGTTGCGGCGGCGAGGCGGAATATCTCTCATTTGCAGCTCTGCTTCCGCGCGGACTGCGATGTTGTGCATCGTTTTTACTGCTTCAAGCGGATATGCACCAGCTGCTGTTTCACCTGACAGCATAATCGCATCTGTTCCATCAAAAATCGCATTTGCTACGTCACTTGCTTCCGCACGTGTTGGACGCGGATTACGCTGCATAGAATCAAGCATTTGTGTAGCCGTAATAACTGGTTTGCCAAGCAGATTACACTTTTTAATCAGTTGCTTTTGTACAATCGGCACTTCTTCAGCCGGAATTTCCACACCAAGATCACCACGTGCAACCATCAGCCCGTCTGATACTTCAAGAATGTCATCGATGTTATCAACACCTTCTTGGTTTTCAATTTTCGGGATAATTTGAATGTGAGTAGCATTGTTTTTTTCCAGCAGCTCACGAATATCCAATACGTCAGATGTGCGGCGTACAAAAGAAGCAGCGATAAAGTCGACACCCTGCTCGATACCAAAACGGATATCGTCCGCATCTTTTTCTGTAATACCCGGCAATTTAACAGAAACGCCTGGTACGTTTACACCTTTTTTATTTTTTAATGTACCGCTGTTTAAAATTCGAACGCCGATTTCGCCTTTTTCACGATCAATGCCTGTAACCAAAAGACCAATCAAGCCGTCATCAAGCAAAATACTTGAACCTGGCTCCACATCATCAATCAAACCTGAGTAAGTAATCGAAAATTTTTCAGGTGTCCCCAATACTTCTGTCATGGAAATAACAGCATCTTTGCCGCTTTCAAGCTCAATAGCTCCGTTTTCCATGTTATGTGTACGAATTTCAGGACCTTTTGTATCGAGCAAAATCGCAACAGTTTTCCCTGTGTTGTTTGCTGCTTGGCGAATGTTTTGAATGCGCGCTCCATGCTCTTCATGGCTTCCGTGAGAAAAGTTTAAGCGTGCAACATTCATGCCTGCGTTCATTAATGATTGAAGCGTTTCAAGGCTTTCGCTTGCTGGTCCAATTGTACAGACGATTTTCGTTTTTTGCATTGGTAGTTCCTCCATTTTTGTGATTAAATCGACAGTTCTTGCGATAATTCATACATACGCTGATCGACTTTATGCGGTTTTGAGAGCGCCTCAATAATGTCGTAATCAACAATTTGGTTTTGTTCGATCCCGACAGCACGACCGCCTTTTCCTTCTAGAAGTAATTCCACTGCATGTGCACCAAGACGGCTGGCGAGCACTCGGTCTGCTGCGCTTGGTGAGCCTCCGCGCTGCATATGGCCCAAAACGGAAACACGTGTGTCGAATCCTGTCAACTCTTCAATAATAGCACCAAACTTGCTGCCTGTCATGACGCCTTCTGCTACGACGATAATACTGTGTTTTTTACCGCGCTCCTGGCTGCGTTTCAGCTTGGCCGCAATTTTGTTCATATCGTAAGGTGCTTCCGGAATAAGAATTGTTTCCGCACCGCCTGCAAGGCCTGACCAAAGCGCTAGATCGCCGGCATGACGGCCCATTACTTCTACAATGAATGTGCGCTCATGGGAGCTGGCTGTATCCCGGATTTTATCGATCGCATCGATGACTGTATTTAAAGCTGTATCAAAGCCAATTGTAAATTCTGTTCCGGGAATGTCGTTATCGATTGTTCCAGGCACTCCGACACACGGAAAACCATGTTCTGTTAATGCTTTCGCACCCATGTAAGAACCGTCTCCACCGATTACCACTAATCCTTCGATCCCAAACTTCTCCATTTGCTCGATACCTTGCTTTTGGCCTTCAAGCGTTTTAAATTCCAAACAGCGGGCTGAGCGCAGCATCGTTCCGCCTCGGTGAATAATATCGCCGACCGAACCACGATCTAATTGTTTAATATGCCCATTAATTAAGCCATGATATCCCTGATAAACACCGAATACTTCCATGTCGTGGTAAATCGCTTTCCGGACAACAGCACGCACGGCTGCATTCATTCCAGGTGCATCCCCGCCACTTGTTAACACACCAATTCGTTTCATATCTTGTCACCTCTAAAAATTTTTGTCAGTTGCATCTTTTGTATGCCTACCCTCTTTTAAGATAACAGAACGTTTTCCCGTTCACAATGTTTACTCAATAAGTAAGCGTTACCACCAAGAAAATGTCTATGCATGGAAAAAACCGGTCCTGAATATTAATTATTCAGGCCGGTTGTTTGTTCCGCATAGCCGCCGATTCGTTTGTATTTTTCATAACGCTGGTCAACCAAGTTTGCATGATCAATGCTCTGCAGCTCTTTCATGGCCGGATACAACACTTGGTCAATCAGCTGCGCCTGCTCTTTTGCATCACGGTGTGCTCCGCCCCGCACCTCTGGAATAATTTCATCCACAATACCGAGTAAGCGCAAATCCCGAGCTGTAATTTTCATCGTTTCTGCTGCACGCTTCGCGAGACTCGCGTCTTTCCATAATAAAGCGGCTGCTCCCTCGGGCGAGATAACCGAGTACGTAGAGTTTTCAAGCATAAACAGACGGTCACCGACACCGAGTGCTAAGGCTCCTCCACTTCCTCCTTCACCAATAACGATGCAGATAATTGGTACGGTTAAGCCGGCCATTTCAAAAATATTACGGGCAATGGCTTCACTTTGTCCCCGCTCCTCGGCCGCTTTGCCCGGATACGCACCTTTTGTATCAATTAAGCAAATGATCGGTCGTTTAAACTTTTCTGCCTGTTTCATTAAACGAAGTGCTTTCCGGTAGCCTTCCGGGTGGGGCATGCCAAACGTACGCTGAATATTTTCTTTTGTATCGCGTCCCCGCTGATGTCCAATCACCGTTACCGGCTGGCCATGGTACTTTGCCACCCCCGCTACGATGGCTGCATCATCACCGTATGCACGGTCTCCATGAAGTTCGAAAAATCCTTCAAACAAGAAAGGAATGTAATCCAGTGTGGTTGGACGATTTGGATGGCGTGCCATTTGAACACGGTCCCAAGGTGTCATGCTGTTGTAAATGTCATCTTCAAGCTTCTTTAAGCGCAGCTCAAGCTTTTCAATTTCATCTGATAAGTCTACATCAGAGCTGGAGGTGAAATTTTTGAGCTCCGCTATTTTTTCCTGCAGGTCACGGACCGGCTTTTCAAATTCAAGTCCTGTCATTGTTTTACACCGCCCGTTTGATGGATATCGAGTAAAAATGAAAGCTTTTCTTTCATTTCTTTTCTGTGCAGAACGGCATCAAGCTGTCCGCACTGAAGCAAAAATTCAGCTGTTTGAAAATCTTCCGGCAGCTTTTCGCGAATGGTTTGCTCAATAATCCGCCGCCCGGCAAATCCGATCAGCGCGCCCGGCTCTGCAAAGTTAAAGTCGCCGAGAGATGCAAAGCTCGCCGATACACCGCCTGTTGTCGGATGCGTCATTACAGAAATAATGAGCCCGCCCCGGTCGCTGAGACGTTTAAAAGCAGCTCCTGTTTTCGCCATTTGCATAAGTGACAATACGCCCTCCTGCATCCGCGCTCCGCCGGAAGCGGTAAAGATAATAAAAGGAATTTGCAGGCGAATCGCTTCTTCAACGGCACGGGTAATTTTCTCACCCACCACTGAACCCATGCTGCCCATCCGGAAAGATGAGTCCATGAACGCAAAAGCGGCCTGATGGCCATCGATGGCTCCAACGCCTGTGACAATCGCTTCATTCAGCCCGGTTTTCTTTCGGTCGGCCGCTATTTTTTCTTCATAATCAGGAAATCCGAGCGGATTAGCTGTTGACAGCTCTGCATCAAGCTCACGGAAAGATCCTTCATCGAGAAGGCTTTCGATCCGTTCAAAGGCCTTCATCGGATAATGATACCCGCAGCCCATGCAAACATGAAGATTTTTTTCCAGTTCTTTCGTATACATGATCTTTTTGCACTTCGGACACTTTTGCATGATGCCTTCTGGAACATCCTGCTTGGCTGCCTCCGAAGGAATGGTTGCATATTTTATTTTTTTTGGTTTTTGTTTGGTAAACATATTTTTAATCGCCATTGTCCCACCCCTTTACTGGCGTTTTGAATACTGAATTTGTCTGGCTGATGCCAGCAGCTTTTGGAGCCGTTCATGGTCCGGATCGCTTCCTGCGTAATTTGAAATAATTATCCATATGTTTTGCAGGAGCCGATTGCCGGTTTTACCTGTCAGCTCCTCAAAAGAACCTGTCAGCTCTATTGAATCTAAATCGGCTTTTCCCGCCAAAACGGCGAGACAGCCGAGCTCCAAGATCGCCTTTACGTCGTGAAGCTCCTCTTTTGTTTGGTCGCCATCAAAAAGAAAGGTACCGATAAGCGGGACAAGCTGATGGTCTTTGAAGTCACGCAGAAAAGTCCCTTCGCCGCGCCGCGTTTCAATAAGCCCCAGCAGTTCGAGCGCTCGCAATGCTTCACGAACTGATGAACGCCCGATGGAAAGCTTGTCTGAAAGCTCGCGCTCTGAAGGGATTTTATCTCCGGGCCGAAGGCGGTCCCTTTTGATCATTTCCTGAATTTGTGCAATGGCAGCCAAAAATTTTGATGGCGGGCGCACAGAACCAGTCATCTATTCACCTTTGCCAATCAATGACAGCTGCATAGTTTTTTGGCGAACATCCTCCGGTTCTACTTTCCGGCGCGCCACGCCTGTTTCCATGCCGGCTTTTGCTACAGCCGCTGCTACGGCAGGCGCAACCCGGGGGTCAAAAGGACCTGGAATTACGTAATCGGCATGAAGGTTTTCTTCAGCCACAAGGCTGGCAATCGCTTCTACAGCAGCTTGTTTCATTTTTTCATTTATATGTGTGGCACGGACATCTAATGCCCCGCGGAAAATACCCGGAAAAGCCAGCACATTGTTTACCTGGTTCGGAAAATCAGAACGGCCGGTTCCGATTACTTTTGCTCCGGCTGCTTTTGCCTCTTCCGGCATAATTTCCGGTGTTGGGTTTGCCATCGCAAAAATAATAGGTTCTTCGTTCATCGTTTGGATCATTTCTTTCGTTAGCGCACCCGCTACCGATACTCCAATAAATACGTCCGCTCCTTCAATAACATCAGCAAGGCTGCCGGCTTTTTTCTCTCGGTTCGTAAACTTCGCTACTTCGTCTTTTACGGGATTCATGCCCTCTGGGCGCCCTTCGTAAATGGCTCCGCGCGAGTCACACATAATAATATTTTGCACGCCATATCCTTTTAACAATTTAATAATAGCAATACCTGCCGCACCCGCACCATTTGCCACTACTTTAATGTCCGTCATTTTTTTCCCTGTCAGCTTAAGGGCATTAATTAAACCGGCTACTGTCACAATAGCAGTACCGTGCTGATCATCGTGGAAAACAGGGATATTTGTTTCTTTCTTCAGCCGCTCCTCAATCACAAAGCAGTTCGGAGCCGCAATATCTTCTAAGTTTACGCCGCCAAATGTCGGCTCCATCATTTTAACCGTTTCAATGATTTTTTCTGGATCCGTTGAGTTTAAGCAGATTGGAAAAGCATCTACTCCTGCAAAGCTCTTAAACAGCACAGCTTTTCCTTCCATAACCGGAAGAGCGGCTTCCGGACCAATATTGCCCAGTCCAAGCACTGCAGTGCCGTCTGAGACAACCGCTACCATATTGCCCTTCATTGTATAATCATACACGGTTTCTGGCTTTTCATAAATTTCTTTGCACGGCTCTGCCACACCAGGTGAATAAGCAAGACTTAAGTCTTTTGCATTTTTCACAACTGTTTTAATACCGGTCGACAATTTACCGTGATTTTCTTTATGCATTTGAAGCGCTTCTTCCCGATTCGACATTCTGCCAGCTCCTCTTTTTCTCCTTTAAGTGGTCAGACCACACAATTCAATATAATACTTTAAACGATTCATCCCGAATTGTAAAGGTTAGTCAAAGGATTTAAGCACAACGTTGCGTGTTCCACACCTTTTTTTCAGCCCCTCAATCAATTCTTCTTTCGGTGATACTTTATACTTCGGCCCGAGCCTTACTGTTTCCTTCGTCCGTTCATAATGGATCACCACCGAGGCCTGGCCCGGATTAAGCTGAAGCTCTTCCACTACCCAGCCTGCCAGCTCACTTTCTCCTTTTCCTTCCGGCAGCTGGATAAAAAGAACTTGTTTTTTCTCCATCGTTTTGTTTATTCCTTCTTGGATCGGTTCAAGAGACTGAACAATAAGCTGGAGACCGCCGTTTCGTTCTTCTGCTGCTCCTTTTACAAGTACCGCTTTCCCTTTTTCAATAAATGGGCCATGTTTTCGGTACACTTCCGGAAATAAGATCATTTCCCGCTCTCCTGTTTCATCTGCAAGAGAGGAAAAAGCCATTTTATCGCCTTTTTTCGTGCGGATCTCACGAATGCTTCCGATCATTCCTGCTGTAATGACTTTTCGGCTGGCTTGAACCTTTACCACCGGAACGGCACCGGCTTGAGCAAGCACCTTTCGATGAAGCGCTATCGGGTGATCCGAAACATACAGACCGAGCATTTCCCGTTCTTTTTCCAATTTTATATCTATGGGAAGTCCAGTTACATCCGCATATTTAGGATGGAACGATACACCAAGCCCTTCAAATAAACTCCCTTCATCCGGCTGAATAAGAGCTGCGTGTTCTATGGCCGCATCAATACTGGCCAGCAGCACCGCACGATCCTGGCCAAACTCATCCATCGCTCCTGCATAAATTAGTGATTCGATTGCTTTTCGATTCACAATATTCGCCGGAACCCGCTGGCAGAAATCAAATAAATCCTGAAAACGGCCCTCTTTGCGCGCCTCTATAATCGTTTTGGCAACCGTCTGGCCCACTCCTTTTATCGGCACAAGACCAAATCGAATCCCATCTTGTTCGGCTTGAAATGAATAGCCGCTCATATTAACAGATGGTGCGAGAAAAGAAAGATCATGCTCTGCTGCCTCCGCTGCGTATTGCCGCATTTTTTCTTCATTTCCCGTTTGAGATTGCAAAAGCGCTGCTAGAAAATGGGCCGGATAATGAACCTTCAGCCAGGCAAGCCAGTATGCGATCATACTGTAGGCAACCGCATGGCTTCGGTTAAAGCCGTAGTCAGCAAACCGGACAATCAAGTCGTACACGAAAAGAGCGATGTTTTCATCCACACCGTTTTGAACAGCACCGCTGACAAAATGTTTTCGCTCCTGCTCCAATGTCTCTTTTTTCTTTTTGCTTACAGCACGGCGCAGCAAATCGGCTTCTCCGGGTGTAAAGCCGGCTAGCTGCACAGCGATTTGAATAATCTGCTCCTGATAGACAATAATGCCATACGTCGGCTCTAGTATCTCTTTTAAAACGGGATGTGGATACTGAAGCGATTCCTGTCCATGCCGCCGTTTAATATAGGTAGGAATCTGTTCCATTGGGCCGGGGCGGTACAAGGCATTCACGGCTACCATATCTTCAAAGCGGTTTGGCTGCAGCTGCGTGAGAACATTTTTCATTCCTTCAGATTCAAATTGAAAAATACCGGCTGTTTTTCCTTCTCCAAGCAGCTTGAAAACATCATGATCATCTAGCGAAAGCGACAATAAGTCTATCCTCCGGCCGGTTTTTCTTCGAATAGAAGCGACAATTCGTTCGATTGTTGTTAAATTGCGCAAGCCCAGCAAATCTATTTTTAAAAGCCCCAGCTGCTCAAGCGGCTCCATTGGATATTGCGTTAAATACACCTCGTCATGCCCCTTCATGATGGGCACATGGTCAGTGAGCGGCTTTTCAGTCATCACGATACCCGCTGCATGTGTAGAGGTATGGCGCGGCAGTCCTTCTAGGCGGAGTGCTGTTTGATAAATGCGTTCATGAACAGGTGACTCCGCCCGCCAGCCCTCCAAGTTAACCTGTGAAAGCTTTGTTCCTGGTGTCGACGGAATAAGCTTTGACAGCCGTGATAATTCTCCGCTGTCAAAACCGAAGACCCGGGCTGTGTCTCTCATCACCGCTTTAGCTGATAATGTACCGAACGTTACAATTTGCGCGGCGTGAACAGCACCATATTTTTGAGCAATGTACCGGATTACTTCATCACGACGATAATCTGGAAAATCAATATCAATATCCGGCATCGTAATCCGCTCCGGATTTAAAAACCGCTCAAACAAGAGATTATGGCGTATAGGATCTACTGCGGTGATACCAAGCGCAAAGGCTACAAGAGATCCGGCAGCGGATCCCCGGCCCGGCCCTGTCAGAATTCCTTGTTTTTTGGCAAAGTGTACAAAATCATGAACAATTAAAAAGTAATCACTGAAATTCATTCTGCTGATTACAGACAGCTCGTAAGAAAGGCGCTCTATATAAGCTGCATCACTTCGGTCCCTCAGCCCTTCCATACATAAATTTTTCAGCCGTTCATCGGCACTTTCTCCCTCCGGCAGAGGAAATGCAGGAAGAAGGCGGCTGCCAAATTTTATGTTTACATCGCAGAGCTTGGCAATAACCGCTGTATTGTCCATTGCTTCCGGAATATCTTGATAGAGTTCCTTCCATTCAGCCTCGGACTTAAAAGAATACGCCGCTTCCGTTAATTCTTCTTCCGGTTCAATAAGCCGGTTGTCCCGGATGGCCTGGAGGCATGCTGAAGCAAAAGCGCCTGCTGGATCGGCATACTGAACATGGCCGATGGCTACAACCGGAATGCCGTCAGCCCTTGCTTTTTCTATTAAAAAACGTTCAGCCCGCGTTCCACGAAGCCCAATATAAAAATGCTGAAAAACCTCTTTAAAAAAAGCCAGTGCTTCCCCGGAAGGATCACCATCTAGGCCTGGCAGAACGGCAATCAGATCTTTGGCATATCCGTTCAGCCAGCGAAGCGGAAGACCGGCTTCTGCTTTTGTCTGCAGAGCACTGGAAATTTTAATTAAGTTTGAAAAGCCATTATCATTTTGCGCGTACAAAAGAAGCGGATATGCCCGATCACTCTCCTGCTGGGCTTCCACTTCCGCTTTTAATCCCATAATAGGCTTAATGCCGCGCTTTTGGCAGGCAAGATAAAAAGGAATAGCTCCATGCAGGTTGTTCCAATCTGTCAGCGCGACCGCCTTTTGGCCCGCTTCCTGCGTTTTTTGAGCAATTTGCTCTGGCGTGAGCGTCGCGCCGCGAAAGCTGTATGCCGTTTCCGTTTCCAGCTGGATCACTTCTTTTCACTCCTCTCACAATCTGAATATACGTTCTCTTTTTAATATAAAAAGAAAGGAGAAAAAATTCTCCTTTATTGTCCTGCTACAAGATTTTTTAAATCTGCTAATACTTGGTCTGCTTCTTCCCATGAATACACACTTGCCCCTGCCGCAAGCGCATGGCCGCCGCCTCCGTGCTTCATCGCCAGCCCATTAATGACAGGTCCCTTAGAGCGGAAGCGCACGCGGATTTGATCTTCTTCTTCAATAAAGAAGACCCACGCTTTAATGCCTTTTACACCGCTTAAAATGCTGACAAGCAGAGAGGTTTCAGCTTGTGTAGCGCCGAATTGCTTTAACAATTCTTTCGTCAGCCGCACTTCCGCTACACCCGATTCATCCATCACAAAATGCTGAAGGATATATCCTTCAAGCTTCAAGACATGTGCGTCTTTTTCATACAAATGGTTAAACAGCTCCTGCCGGTCAAACGCATACTGCATCAATTCACCAGCGTACTGCATAGTCTCAATCGTCGTAGACGGGTATAAAAAACGCCCTGTATCACTGACAATACCTGCATAAAGAAGGCGTGCTGCTTCGTCATTGATCTTCAGCTGTCCGCCAGATGTTTTAAACAGCTCATAAATCATCTGGCTGCACGCTGCCGCATCTTCCTCTACCCAAAGAAGATCGCCGTATGGATCCTCATTTGGATGATGATCAATTTTAATCACTTCTTTGCCAAGTTTGAAACGCTGATCGCAAATTCGCGCCTGGTTGGCTGTATCACATACAATGACGAGCGCATTTTCATAAACATTGTCTTCAATTTGATCGAGGCGCCGCATAAAATAAAGCGTCTGCTCCTCTGCCCCAACTGTGTAAACGTTTTTTTCCGGAAACGTAGCGCGGATTATTTCAGCGAGTCCTCCTTGTGATCCGTACGCGTCCGGGTCCGGACGTACGTGACGGTGAAGAATGATCGTATCGTATTCTTTAATTTTATCAATAATCTGTTGTTTCAACTTTTTTCCCCTTCTCTACAGGCTTGTTTCCGGTGGAAATCCGCCGCTGTTCCCGTTACAATAAAACGGAAGCCAAAAACGGAGGAATACATCGAATGCCTAATTTCTTTTTGGTCGTCATCATTGTTTTATCGTTTATGTTTTACTTGTTTTATAAAGTACAATATGTCAGAAGCAGACGGCCAATGGAAAGAAAATGGCTGTCCGCTAAATCCAGTATGGTACTGGGGTTATTTGTCGGCATGTTTGGCGTAAATACGCTGCTTATTCAGCAGACTACAACCGCCTATATTATTTCCGCCATTTTTATTTTGTACGGATTCGCCAGCATGGCGGCCGGTTTTAAATTGTACAGGCATTACCAGCCATTCGCCCGGCAAGAAGCAGAAAAAATGGATCAGCTGTAACCGAGAAAGCAGGCAGACCGCCTGCTTTTTTATCGATCAATTAACTGGCACATCATCATCGCTTTGCCCGCAAGCACCCCTGCATTATATACCTCGACATCTACTTTCCCGAACTTACGGCCAATTTCCAGCACTTTGGGGGCAACCGTAAGAATGGACTCCATCTGAATCGGTTTTAAAAAGTAAATCGTGATATTTTCTACCACAAGGTCACCGCGTTTATGTGCACGCAAAACGCGATTTGCGGCTTCGGTTACAATCGTTGTAAACACTCCGTAAGAAACCGTGCCGAGCTGGTTGGTCATTTGCGGGGTTACCTCAAACTGATAACTGCCGCTTGCGCTTTGATCCTCAGGCAGAATCAGCTGCTTGGCAATCGTATCATCGAGGGTCTCGGCTGCCTGTGGCTGACGCTGCGCGGTTTGCATCGCTTTAAGCACATCCTGGCGGCTGACAATACCCTGCAGACGATTTTGTTCATCTACGACTGGCAGCAGTTCAATTCCTTCCCAGATCATCATATGGGCGGCTGAGGCCACACTTGTTTTCAAGGTAACGGTAAGCGGGTGTTTCGTCATCACTTTTTCCACACCGACTTCCCGGCCGCTTCCCATAATATCTTTCGCCGTTACAATACCGAATACCTTTAAGTGCTCATCCACAACCGGAAACCGGCTGTGTGACGTTTCTCTGTTTTTATCCAGCCAGTCACCCACTGTATCTCCAAGTTGAAGAAATACACTGCTTTCCACTGGTGTTAAAATATCCCCGACCAGTACAATTTCTTTTTTGATCAGCTGATCGTAGATCGCCCGGTTGATCATGGCTGCTACAGTAAATGTATCATAGCTTGTTGAGATGACCGGCATCTCCAGCTCATCGGCCAGTTTTTTTATTTCGTCGCCTGCCTCAAATCCGCCTGTAATGAGGACAGCAGCGCCCGCTTGAAGAGCGAGCTCATGAGCTTTCACACGGTTACCAATAATCAGCAGGTTGCCAGGTCCTGTATAGCGCATCATCGCTTCGAGCTGCATTGCTCCGATGACAAACTTATTTAATGTTTTATACAATCCGTTTCGCCCGCCAAGTACTTGTCCGTCTACAATATTCACAACCTCTGCAAACGTCAGCTTTTCAATATTCTCTTTTTTCTTTTGCTCGATCCGAATCGTTCCGACACGCTCAATCGCACTGACCATGCCTTTTGTCTCAGCATCCTTAATAGCCCGGTAAGCAGTCCCTTCACTAAGCGACAGCGCTTTGGCAATCTGGCGGACGGAAATTTTTTCACCGATCGGTAATTCCTCAATGTATTGAAGAATTTGTTCGTGTTTTGTTGTCACTGGCTCCACCCGTCCCTTTCCGCTCTCATTCCTTTTTCAATTATAGAACAAAATAAAGCGAAAAAAAAGAAGCCGCCTCAATTGAGACGGCTCCGCTTTTATAACTCGATTACTTCCCCTACGGTCATCACCTGGCCGCTTCCGTTTTGTACCATGGAAACAAAATCTGCGGGGTTTTGGCGGATTGGCGGAAATGTATCGTAATGAATAGGCACCGTTATTTTTGCGTTCAAAAATTCTGCTGCAACCGCCGCGTCTTCCGGTCCCATCGTAAAATTGTCCCCAATCGGAAGAAGGGCCAGGTCGATTGGATGGCGCTCCGCGATTAGTTTCATATCCGAAAATAAAGCGGTATCACCCGCATGATAAACGGTTTTTCCTTCATTCATAATCAATACACCCGCCGGCATACCCATATAAAGAAACGTTCCATCTGCCTGCTGAAGTCCTGATCCATGGAAAGCCTGCGTAAATTTGATTTTCCCGAATTCGAATTCCCGGCTTCCGCCAATATGCATCGGATGGGCTTCTACCCCCTGGTGCTGCAGGTAAAGAGCGAGTTCATTGACTGCAATGACAAGCGCACCGCTTCGCTTGGCAATATCAACCGTATCTCCGATGTGGTCCCCATGTCCGTGTGTAAGAACAATAAAATCCGGATTTTGTTCGTCTGCTCTTAAATCTGTTAAATCATTTCCGCTAATAAACGGATCGATTAGAACTGTTTTTCCGTTTGATCGGATTTTTACAACTGAATGTCCATGATACGACACTTTCATGAGCAGACTCCCTTCTTTAGTCTTTAATACATCAAATGGCTTTTCCCTGTCTTTAAAATCTTCAAACCTCTTTAAGGAAGTTTACAGAAATGTTAGACTTATCACTTTTGATTTCCTTTTTTTGAGGTAAAATAAAACTATAAGGGGGAATGAATTATGCTAAAATACAAGCACATCTTAGTAGCGGTAGATGGGTCAAAGGAAGCGGAATGGGCATTTAAAAAGTCTATTCAAATCGCCAAACGAAATGGCGCTTCGCTTAATCTGGTCCATGTCATTGATACCCGCTCATTCGCTGCTATTGAAGCGTATGACCGTTCCATTGCCGACCGGGCAACAAAGTACGGAAATGAACTCTTAAATGATTACAAAAAAGAAGCAGCAGCGGCCGGTGTTACAAACATAAATGTATTTGTTGAATACGGGTCTCCAAAAGCTGTTATTCCAAAAAACGTAGCAAAGCATGTAGAAGCCGATTTAATTATATGCGGGGCCACCGGGCTTAACGCAATGGAACGTTTTTTGATCGGAAGCGTTTCCGAGCATATTACGCGGGCAGCCGGATGCGATGTGTTAATTGTCCGTACGGATGATCCTGATGAATAACAAAAAAACCGCCACTCCTTTGGCGGTTTTTTTATAGAGAGCGCTACTGATAGCAGCGCCTTACGCTTTTTATTTAAGCAGTTCTTTTGCCGCTTGAATCTGGTTTTCTACTTGGTCAAAACCAGTACCGCCAAGAGACTTCCTTCTCTTAACCGCTTCATACGGAGATAGAACGCCGTAAATATCTTCTTCAATTACACTTGATGCTTCTTTCAGCTCTTCCATAGAAAGATCAAGCAGGAAGCATCCTTTTTGAATGCACGTAAAAACAAGTTTCCCTGTGATTTCATGCGCTTCTCGGAATGGGATGCCTTTTGCAGCCAGGTAATCCGCAAGCTCTGTTGCATTAGAAAAGTCATTTTGCACGGCGTCTTTCATGCGGTCTTCGTTTACCGTCATTGTATCCACCATGCCAGCGAAAATTTTCAAAGAACCGAGAACAGTATGAACAGTGTCAAACATGCCCTCTTTGTCTTCCTGCATATCTTTGTTATATGCAAGCGGCAGTCCTTTTAAAATCGTCAGCAAACTAAACAAGTTTCCATATACACGGCCCGTTTTGCCGCGGATCAACTCTGCCATATCCGGATTTTTCTTTTGCGGCATAATGCTCGAGCCTGTTGAGAACGTATCATCCATCTCGACAAAACGAAACTCCTGGCTTGACCATAAAATAATTTCTTCTGCAAAGCGGGATAAGTGCATCATTAAAATTGATGATGCGCTTAAAAACTCAAGAATGAAATCCCGGTCGCTTACCGCATCCATGCTGTTTTGATAGACGCCGGCGAATCCAAGCAGTTCTGCTGAACGCTCACGGTCAATCGGGAATGTTGTTCCCGCAAGTGCCCCCGCCCCGAGCGGTGATACATCGATCCGTTTAAGCGCTTCTGTGAACCGTTCTTTGTCACGCTGCAGCATCCAAAAATATGTCATTAAATGATGGCCGAATGAAATCGGCTGCGCCCGCTGCAAGTGTGTGTAGCCTGGCGCAATCGTTTCTTTGTGCTGATCGGCTTTCTCCACTAAAACCGATTGAAATTGGCTGATTAGCCCGATAATGTTTTTAACCTGCTTCTTCAGGTACAAATGCATATCTGTAGCAACTTGATCATTCCGGCTTCTTCCGGTATGAAGCTTGCCGCCAACAGGGCCAATCGAATCAATTAAAGCTTTTTCTAAATTTAAATGGATGTCTTCAAGCGAAACCGAAAACTCGATTTCACCGGCTTCGGCTTTCTTCTTTAAAGCCTCAAGTCCTGACTTGATCTGTTCCATTTCTTCACTTGTTAAAATACCTGTTTCACCAAGCATGGTCACGTGGGCGATGCTGCCTTCGATATCCTCGAAAACGAGCTCCTGGTCAAATGAGATGGACGCTCCGAATTCGTCTACCCACTCTTCCGCTGATTTTTGGAACCGGCCGCCCCATAACTTTTTCGTCATGATTACTTAAGCCCCTTCTCTTTATGAACCCGTGAGCTCACAACCGTTGGAAGACCATATAAGTTGATGAAACCAACTGCAGACGCATGGTCAAACGCATCGTCTTTCGAGTATGTTGCAAGGCTTTCATCATACAATGAATACGGCGATTTTCTTCCTTCTACAATTGCATGGCCTTTAAACAATTTTACACGAACTGTGCCTGTTACATATTTCTGTGTATCTTTTAAAAACGCAACAAGCGATTCACGAATTGGGTTAAACCAAAGACCGTCATAAATAATTTCCGTTAAACGTTTTTCAATGACTGGTTTAAAGTGAGCCAATTCTTTTACAAGTGTAATATCTTCAAGCTCTTTATGCGCAGTGATCAATGTCGTCGCACCTGGAGTCTCGTATACTTCACGCGATTTAATGCCGATCAAGCGGTTTTCAATATGGTCAATACGGCCGATACCGTGCTTGCCTGCCACTTCATTTAAGTGAAGAATGAGTTCTGCCAGCTCCATTTTTTCACCATTCACAGATGTTGGAACCCCTTCTTCAAAATCAATTTCAATGATATCCGGCGTGTCCGGCGTATCTTCTAAGTGAGCAGTTAAGTCGTATGCCTCAAGCGGCGGTGCTGCCCAAGGATCTTCAAGAGCGCCACACTCATTAGCACGTCCCCATAAGTTTTGGTCAATTGAGAACGGGCTTTCTTTACCGATTGGCACCGGCACATTATGCTGTTTCGCATATTCGATTTCTTCTTCACGTGACCAAGCCCAGTCACGAACAGGCGCCAATACTTCAAGGTCTGGATTAAGAGCGCGGATCGCCACTTCAAAACGAACCTGGTCGTTTCCTTTTCCTGTGCATCCGTGCGCAACAGCTGTTGCATTTTCTTGTTCTGCGATTTCAACCAGCTTTTTTGAAATAAGCGGACGAGACAGTGCAGATACAACTGGATACTTGTTTTCGTACCATGTATGCCCCTGCAAAGCAACAAGCGCAAAATCTTCCGCGAATTCTTTTTTCGCATCGATCATGTAACTTTCGACTGCACCAACCTGCAGGGCTTTGTTTTTAATAAATTCAAGATCTTTTCCTTCGCCGACGTCCAAGCAAACCGCTACAACGTCGTATCCTTTTTCTTTCAGCCACGGAATTGCAACGGATGTATCAAGGCCACCCGAATATGCCAGAACTACTTTCTTACCCATCTATATTTCCTCCTCTTTCTTGCGAACAAAAGTATATTTATTCAACGAATCTTATTTTTATTCTTATATTATGTATAAAGAATATCATGTTCAGAGGGGCCTTTCAAGTGGTTTTCTCAAAAAAAAATACATTTTTTTGTGTATTTATGTAAAGATTCTGCATATTCAGCTCTTTTGCTATTTTACCCTTTTTCTTTTACTATGGAAGAAACCCGTTAAAAGCAGGTGACCAAATGTTTCAATATGATAAACGCCTGGGCATTCCTCTTCCTTCGCTTCAGCATGACTGGTTTTCTTATTCCGTGAATGAACGCCAGCAGATCACTCTCGAATGGGAAACGATCCGAGGAACCATCCCAGACCGCATCGGCGAACTTGAAGGGCAAATTAATAGGAAACAAGCCGCCTTAAATGAAGAAGAGAACTTCGACCAATCGTGCCGGCTGAATACAGAGATCAGTGAGCTTGCTTCTATCATTAATGATTTATGGCTTTGGTTTAGAACGTCGCCAGACGTAGATGAGGCAAAAAAAACACATGCATAAAAAAGAACCGGTTTTTTAATTCCGGTTCTTTTTTTCATGCAAATAACGGTATTGATAATATCGTTCCGCCAACACTGCTGTTTCGTTTACTGTCCGCCAGCTTGCTCCAATGCCAATGGCCATTGACAGGAGCGGAAGGCCGGACATTTTCTGGCGGCGAAATCCCCTGACAGCTGCCAGCTTGATGATATATTGCAGCGGCTCCCGCAGCATCGACTCATTGAAGGACCAGCGGCCGTCTATATAAGATGTTCCTTCTTCCACCTCCGTAATCAGCTGCGCCCATCCATCTACTTTTAAATGCTTCGGGAGCATGGCTGTATACAGTACGTGAAGGATAGTTTCTTTCTCAAATGGTTCGTTCAAATCAAAACCATAGGACATCGCAGTTGCTTCAATAACATGCAGCTGAATAACGGGCAGTGAAACCACATCGGCTGCCAGCGGCAAAAGTTTTCCCGTTCCCGTAAGAGCCCCCTGTGCAGCTGCAAGCAGGCGGCTGCGGGCTGTTTGCTGGCTGCTTATGTAATGAAGCTGATCAATGGGCAGGCGGCGCATATGTGCCAGCGTTTCGATTTCATCATCAAAAACCCGCGCTACAGCCAGCACTCGACTGCGTACTTCGTTTTGAAGCTGTGTTTTGTGCATAAACGCATAAATATTCTTTAAACCTTCATCCGCTTTTTCAGCGAGGAGCGTCTGCGTCTCTTTCGGCAGGACAGCTGCGGCCTGGCTCGTAAAAGAATTCGCTTCTTCCACTGTGCTGTTTTGATCAGCTGCAAGCTGCTGTTCCCACGCCATTAACTCATCCCAGTAAGCCTGATCCCGTTTTGTCCACATATTGGTCATCCCTTCTGATAATCTGCAAACCACCGATCAATTTTTTGTACAATAGACGCTGTTGCCCTTTTATCCGTTAAAGACGGCATTGCTGCGAGCAGTACTTCCTTCGGCTTTTTCACACCCGGTGCTTTTTTCCGGATCATCAAAATACTTTTTGCTGCATTTTTGTTTTTAAAAAGGGTTTCCGGCAGCTGGATCACACCTTCGATATACGCTTCTTCCGTTAAAAAAGTCTGCAGCTTTTTTGCTTCCGGCGATTCGAACAGACCATTTGGAATAATAAAGAAAAGCTGGCCGCCCGGCTTAGTGTGATGTAAGCTCTGCTCAATAAACAAATGATGTGCATATGAATGGCCGCTGTCCGCTTTTAGCTTGTAAGAAGACGCCCGAGCATCATTTGGATAATAACCAACCGGCAGGTCGCATACAACAACATCAACTGGATCGATTAAAAGCGGCTCCAGCGCGTCCTGGTTGTACAGCGTAATAGGATGGTGCAGGAGGTTGGCTCCCGCATATGCCAGCTTAAGCAGCACATCATCAAGGTCAACTCCGTACGCTTCCACCTTGCCGTCAAACTCATTTAACACAGTGGCCACGAGGTTTCCCGTTCCAATAGTTGGGTCAAGAAGGGTAAAAGAAGTGTTTTTTCCCATGCTTTTTCTTAATAAATAAGCGATAAACAAACCGATCGAGTCCGGTGTCATTTGATGATTGGGCTGCACATGCTCTTTCATGCCTTTTAAAATAGCGAGCTGAAACGCTTTGCGGATCGCTTCTTTTGAATAGCGGTCGAGCTGTGCACTGCTGTAAAGCTTTTGCAGGCGTTTTTCATCCATTTCATTTAATTCTTCCTGGATAACATCCCCGTGAAAAAGATTTTCTGCCGTTTCACCAAGCGCTTCTAAATAGGGAATAGACAAAAGGCGGCTTAGAAGAGCGGCCGATTCATCGAATACCCCAAATAAATTTTCTACTGTTAATTCCTGTGTCATAAAAAAACCTCACTTTCCTGTCGAAAAAAACAGCCGGCTCCGACAAAATGTCAAAGCCGGCTGCAAACCGAGCCTGTACTAAATTAGTTTGCTGCTTTTGCAGCTTCAATTGCTGCGGTGTAGTCTGGATGATCTGTTCCTTCTCCAACATACTCCACGTATGTAACAGTGTCGCTTGAATCGATTACAAAAACAGAACGAGCCAGAAGGCGAAGTTCCTGCATTCCAACGCCGTACGCTTGTGCAAATGAAAAATCACGGTGATCCGATAAAGTTTTCACATTTTCAAGACCGGCTGCTGCACACCAGCGTTTTTGAGCAAATGGAAGGTCAGCTGAAATGGTTAATACTTCAACGTTGTCCAATTTAGCTGCTTCTTCGTTAAAACGGCGTGTCTGCGCATCGCAAACACCTGTATCAATCGAAGGCACTACACTGATTAAACGCACTTTGCCTGCTGTGTCTGCAAGCGTGACTGGAGATAAGTCATTTGCCAAAACAGTAAAGTCAGGCGCTTTGTCTCCTACTTTTACTTCATCGCCAATCAATGTCATTGGATTGCCTTTAAATGTTACGTTTGCCATCTATAATTCCCTCCACATTCTGCATTATACATACATCATACTGAATCGACCAATGCCATTGCAATGAAAAAGAGTTAAATAACGGCTTTTTTCTTTTGAACCGTTTTTAATTGAGCAAATGTAAAAACAACGAGCGCACTCCAAATAAAAGAAAACGACAGCAGCTGGGATGGTGTAAAAGGCTCATGGTATAAAAACACACCGAGCAGCAGCGTCATTGTCGGAGCAATATACTGTAAAAAACCAATTAAATAAAGCGGTATTTTTTGGGCACCGTGACCAAATAAAAGAAGGGGAACGGCCGTCAGTACGCCTCCTCCGATAAGCAGAAGATCCGTTTGTACACTGCCGGAAAACAATTGAAGGGTTCCGCTCGATGAAAGAAAAACCAAATATAAAACAGCGATCGGCGTCACAACAGCTGTCTCGATCGTCAATCCCACTGCAGCATCCATTCTGATCATTTTCTTAGCCAGTCCGTAAAGCGCAAACGAAACCGCCAGTGATATCGATACCCACGGAAAAGAGCCATAGGAAAAAGTCATAATGAGCACACCGCATCCTGCTAGAATAAAAGAAAGGATTTGTGCTTTTGAAAGAGCTTCTTTCAATACAAGAATACCAAGCAGCACACTCATAAGCGGATTGATATAATAGCCCATGCTTGTTTCAATAATATGGTTGTTGTTAACTGCCCAAATAAACACAAACCAGTTAATGCTGACTAAAACAGAAGCCGTTGCAAGTGCCGCCGCTTTCTTAGGGTGAGCGGTAATTTCTTTTAACACTTGTCCCAGCGGAGCAAGCTTTCTCATCAGGACAAGCAGCAAAATCATAAAAACAAACGACCATATCACGCGGTTAGCAAGTATTTCATAAGCGGATACACCGCTGACCAGCTTCCAGTAAATCGGAATCAAGCCCCATATTACATACGAACCGGCTGTATAGATCATGCCGGCTTTTCGTTCGTCCTGCATTTTTTCACCTCATTTATTTCTATACACGAAATATTTGTTAAAAGAAGCCGCGCTCACAGGCGCGGTGTTTTACAAAAGATCGTCCATTTCTTCTTCAATGTTTGGAAGCAACATTGTCTCGGTTGATTGAATCGCTTCTTCAATCAGCGGTTCAAAGTCTAAAAAGCTTTCAAAAAACTGGACTTTTTCCGTTTTCGGCTTTGTTTTTGGTGCAGCCGGCGTAAAAATCGTGCAACAGTCTTCAAACGGCAGAATCGAAATGTCATGCGTACCGATTTTGCGGGCAATATTCATGATTTCGAGTTTGTCTGCTGCAATGAGCGGCCGAAGAACTGGTGTGTTGGTTACATCATTGATCGCAGCCATGCTTTCCATCGTCTGGCTGGCTACCTGTCCAAGGCTTTCTCCTGTGACAATGGCCAGGGCGCCGGTCTGTTCACGAATGCGGTCAGCAATGCGCATCATAATCCGCCGTGTTGATGTCATTGTGTAGTTTTCCGGCACCTGCTTGTGAATCGTTTCTTGAATCTTCGTAAAAGGCACGATATGCAGACGGACATTGCCGCCATATGTTGTCAGTACGTTTGCCAAATCAATCACTTTTTGTTTAGCCCGGTCGCTTGTATAGGGAGGACTGAAAAAATGAACTGCTTCGATTTCGACGCCGCGCTTCATCATCATGTAACCGGCAACCGGACTGTCAATTCCGCCGGATAAAAGAAGAACCGCTTTACCTGAAGCGCCCGCTGGCATGCCGCCTGCTCCAGGAATCGTTTCTGAAGATAAATAAACCCCTTCTTCTCTTACTTCGATCGTTAAGACGAAATCCGGATTTCGTACATCTACCGTTAATTGTTCCGTTTTTCGTAAAACAAAGCTGCCAATTTCATGATTCAGCTCATGCGTATCAAGCGGAAACTGTTTGTCTGCCCGGCGTGTATTGACTTTGAACGAAGCCGGTTTGCCATCCATTGCTTTTTCAACCAGCGCCAGTGCTGCTTCTTTTATGTCATCAATATTCTGCGCTGTTTTCATTACCGGGCTGAAGGATTGAATGCCCGACACGTGGACAAGCGCATCCTTTACTTTGTCAAAAGATGCTCCATTTAAATAAAGAAACATCCGATCCCGCTGCGCTTCTACACCAATTCGATCATCTTTTAACAAACGCTTAATGTTGGTTTTCATTTTATTTGTAAATTTACTCCGGTTCCGCCCTTTTGTGGACATTTCACCGTACCGGATCAATACGCGGTCATAATTCATGTTCGTTCATTCCTTTTTTTTGCGAGCGTTGGAACGACCCGGTCCAACGCTTCGATAAATTGTTCAGCTTCCTTCATCGTATTGCTGGATGACAAGCTGACGCGAATTGCCGAAGCCGCAAGTTCGCTGCTGATGCCCATTGCCTGAAGCACCCGGCTTGGCTTTGCGAGCTTCGAAGAACAGGCGCTGGTCGTTGAAACAATCACTTCTTCCTGTTCAAGTGCATGTACAAGAACTTCCCCTTTTAAACCAGGAAAAGATAAACTTAAAATATGTGGAGCCGACTGAGCAACCGGAGTATGGATGTTTACCCATGGACGTTTTCCCAGTTCATGATACAGCCATTCGGTGATGTGCCGCACTGGTTCCATATCCGACTCAAACGCCATACGAACGGCTTTTGCCAGTGAAGCCGCTCCAGCCGTATGCTCTGTGCCGCTTCGGAAGCCGCTTTCCTGCCCGCCGCCCGAAAGCAAAGGAGCAAGGTGAATACCGTGCTTTTTAAATAAAAAGCCTGTGCCATTTAATCCATGCAGCTTATGACCGGATACTGACATCAGGTGAACACCCCAATCCTCCAGGTTAAGCGGCACTTTGCCAAATCCCTGAACAGCATCTACATGAAATAGTGTTTGCGGATGCTGCTGGATGATACGGCCGATCTCCTGGATGGGCTGCACTGCACCCGTTTCATTGTTCACGTGCATAACAGAAACCAAAATCGTTTCATCTGTTATCGCCTGCTCAATATCCGCCGGCGTCACAACCCCGTTTGCTGACGGCTTTACGTACGTCACTCGAAATCCTTCTTTTTCGAGATCGCGGCATGCCTCAAAAACAGAAGGATGCTCAATTTGAGTCGTGACGATGTGCCGTCCCCTGCCCTTGTAGAACTGTGCCGTACCTTTGATCGCCAGGTTATTGGATTCTGTACCGCCAGACGTAAAAATAATTTCGGACGCTGACACTCCACATAGCGAAGCCACTTGAGTACGCGCTTTTTGAAGAAATCGTTCTGCCTCCATGCCTGCATGATGAAGGGAAGACGGATTGGCGAAGAAACGCTTGCTTGCTTTTATAAATGTCTCGAGCACCGAATCATCGGGCATCGTTGTCGCACTGTTGTCGAAATAGATCATAGGCGCTGCTCCTCATTTTTTTTACCTATCCATGTTAGCATATTGAGTCAGAAAAAGCCGCCTCTTTTTCTCGAGGCGGCTCTGCATTATCATTGTTCTTGTTTGAACTGGGCATCAAACTTTTTGAGTCCTTTGGAATCCACCCTGTCGATCGCTGTCGCGCACAGTTCCAATGCTTTACTGTAATCTGCCTGGCGAAAAGCGAGCTCGGCTTCATTCAGTTTAGGTCCCACAGCAGGATGAGTGCGGCGGTACCGGTTGCCAAACTGAATCATTCGTTCTGCCAGCGCCACTTGGTCAATCAGCTCGTCTGTTTTATTAGCAAGATGATCAATCGAGGCACTTGCTGCATCCAGCTGTTCCCGCACCGCTTTCATATTTAACGGTTTTTCATTCAAGTGTGTATTCGTCTGCTGAATACGTACACGCGCATCTTCACTCATTTCCCGGTAATAATCTGGGATATCCGGCAGATTGCTTTGCTTTACTTTCCGCATAATCTGCTGAAGCTGGTTTCTGAGTCCGTACAGTTCCTCTGCCGCCTCTACCTCGTCTTTTCGAAGCGTTTGAAGGAAAGCAGCAAAGCCCTGCTGCTCTTTTTTCATTTCGGCGATACGGACCTGGATTTCTTTTAATTCATCATGAAGGAACGAATAAGCCGTTTTTTCTTCTTGAATGCGCCCGTGTAAAATTTCATATTGTTTCTCAAGATGGTAAATTTCCTCTTTTAGCCGTTTCGGCACATCGGATTCTTCTCCGCTGAGCTGATAGCTTTGTTTCACGAGATCGGTTTCTTCAAGCAGCTCCTCGTTCTGATCACTGATCCCGGCAATAGCTGTACCCGTTTCACCTTCATCTTTTAACACTTGATGCTTCGCCATCACTTCTTTTTCAAGCAGATCATAGAAAAATTCGATACTGTCTCTGGCATCGGACACAATAAGCTCTGTTTCTCCTACTTCTGTTTTCAAAAGAAGATCGCGTCCGCGGCTCAGCTCTTCTTTTAAAGCAGCTGTTTCTTTTTCAATCTGTAAATGATCGAGCAGATAGCCGTCCTGCTTCATTTCCTTATAGCCATGCTCAATTTCCGATAATTGAGCCGGAAGCGTATGGTTTACCTCTGTCATTAAAACAGGAATGCGCGACATCTTATGCTCCATCGCATCCATTTCCGCTTGAATTTCCATTAACAGCTCCCGCGCTTCAAGATAGTTGCCTTCTTCTGTTAAATCGGCGAACTTTTCAAAACGGCCTGCAAGCACTTCAAGCTGCACCTCAAGCACGGATGCCGCTTTGCCAAAAGTGTGACGATGAGCAAGCAGTCTTTTTCTCGCTTCACGCTGGCGTGTGTGCATGTCTTCACCTTCGGACCGGTTTTTTTCCTCACTTCCAACCAGCTGATCGAGTTCCGATAAAATATTATTTACTTTTTTTTCAATTTGATGGAGGCGGCTTTCAATCTCATTATTTGTTTTTTTGGCGGCGCCAAATCGAAATTTATCCGTCTGCTCTTCTGAAAGAAAAAGCTTTTCATCCACAGCTGGAATATCGATGGTTACGACCTCATCCCATTCGGTGCGCCATCTATCAAACAGAGCCTCTGTCTGCCCTGTCATATTAAGTCTTTTTACTTTAGCCAGCTCTTCATGAACCGGCCTGTGAAGCAGTTCTGTTTTCTTCATATCCAGCCGATCGATTTCAGCCCTGTTTTTTTTCTTATTCATCAGTGTATAGATGAAAAAAACAAGTACGACAATGATCGCTCCAATGACAAATTCCACCCTCATAAGCCCCCTCGTAACCACGAATAAATAGTATGTATAGAAAGAAAACGCCTCATTGCGTCCTTTCAGTCAATTGCGTATAATTTCACTATCATTAATAATAGCATGATTGTCCACATTTTTAATGGGAACTTACGTTTTTTTAAGCGGGTTTTCGCAAAAAAATGTCAAAATAAGTGCTTTTTAAAAGAAAAAGGAGTTTTTTCGCATGCTTAGAGACGGACATATTCATACACGATACTGCCCGCACGGCTCAACCGATTCATTAGATCAGTATATTGAGCGTGCACTTGAGCTTGGCTTTTCAGAAATTACGTTTACAGAACACGCGCCGCTGCCGGACCACTTTATAGACCCTGCACCAAACCGGGACAGTTCTATGCGAAAAAGCGACCTTGAACAGTATTTAAAAGAAGTGGAAAACGCGAAAAAGCAATATGCCTCTTCTCTTACCATCCATACCGGTCTGGAAGTGGATTTCATCACAGGTTTCGAAGAAGAAACCACTCAATTTCTAACAGAATACGGTCCCTTTTTAGATGATGCGATTTTATCCGTTCATTTTCTTCCGTTGAACGAACGATTTGTCTGCGTCGACTTCAGTGAAGAAGAATTTGGACGAATCATAAAAGAAGCCGGATCGATTGAATTTGTCTATGAATTATACTATGATACCGTATTGAAGTCTGTACAAGCAAATCTCGGGGCTTTTAAGCCAACCCGAATTGGACATATTACGCTTGCGCGTAAATTTCAGCTCCTATATCCGTGCACAACATCGTTCGAGCCGCATATAAACCGCTTGCTGCAGGCCATTAAACAGGCCAATTATTCGCTTGATTATAACGGGGCCGGTTTTGTTAAACCGCTTTGCGGTGAAACATACCCTCCTCTTGATATTGCCCGTGCCGCTCATTCGCTCGGTATTCCGCTCGTTTACGGATCCGATGCTCACGCGGCTGCCGGCATTGGTCAGGGTTTAGAGCAAATTGACCGTACTATTATAATAGAAGGAAGTGTTTAAACATGTTTCAAACCGCCGCTTACTCTGGAACAAAACCAGAACAATATTCACTTGTAAATAAGCAGTTAGAAGCACTGCTGACAGGAGAAACGAATACGATTGCCAATTTAGCCAATGCGTCGGCTCTTCTTGGCCAATTCCTTCCCCGGATTAACTGGGTTGGGTTTTACGTACTTGATGAAAACAAAAACGGACTCGTGCTTGGGCCTTTCCAGGGGCTTCCTGCCTGCGTCCGTATTCCGTTCGGCAAAGGCGTATGCGGAACTGCTGCTGCTGAGCGAAAAACACTTCGCATTGAAGATGTACATGCATTTCCGGGACACATCGCCTGTGACGCCGCATCCCGGTCTGAAATTGTCGTTCCTTTAATCAAAGATGGCGAGCTGCTGGGTGTGCTCGATATTGACAGCCCGGAAACAAACCGCTTTGACGAAGAGGATGAAGAAGGACTCGTTCAGTTTGCCGAAACACTCGTCCGCTTTTTATAAGAAAAGGTTGACACTATAATAGGCACGTTATATACTATTCTTTGTGTAAAATAAATGCAGCCTATGTGTTCGCTGTTTAGATGTCATTTTGTTTCTTTATCCGGTATCAATCTGGAAAAGGGGCATCGTGTAACCCGTTGCTGCAGGGCGATGGTGCATGAAAACAAAATGTGCTGGCAGTTATTCACACCGGTTTTTATTTTACAACAAAATAAAAACACAGAAGGAGGAGTCATTCAATGGCTCGTTACACAGGTCCAAGCTGGAAAATCTCCCGCCGTCTAGGCATTTCTCTTAGCGGTACAGGTAAAGAAATCGAAAAACGCCCTTACGCTCCAGGTCCACACGGCCCGAACCAGCGTAAAAAGATGTCTGAATACGGACAACAACTTCAAGAAAAACAAAAACTTCGTCACATGTACGGCGTGACTGAGCGTCAATTCCGTAACTTGTTTGACCGCGCTGGTAAACTAAAAGGCGTATACGGTGAAAACTTCATGATTCTTCTTGAATCACGTCTTGACAACCTTGTATACCGTTTAGGTCTTGCCCGCACTCGTCGTCAAGCTCGTCAGCTTGTTAACCATGGTCACATCACAGTTGATGGAAAACGTCTTGACATTCCATCATACCAAGTGAAAATCGGCCAAACAATCGGCGTTCGCGAAAAATCAAACAACTTCTCAATCATCAAGGAAGCAGTAGAAGTAAACAACTTCGTACCTGACTACTTGACGTTTGATGCTGATAAACTTGAAGGTACGTTCACTCGTCTTCCAGAGCGTTCTGAACTTCCAGCAGAAATCAACGAAGCGCTTATCGTAGAGTTCTACTCTCGTTAATTTTATCGCTTTATGGATTTACGCAAAACACCAGCTGTTATATATAACAGCTGGTGTTTTTTTATGCTCAATAGATTTATATCATCTCTTCATACAAAGGAAATTGAATCGTTACTGTTGTTCCTTTTTCTTTTACACTTTGAAAACGGATCGTTCCTTTATATTTTTTCACGATATTGAAGCAAATCATTAAGCCAAGACCGGTTCCTTTGCTTTTTAATGAATAAAAAGGAGTGCCCAGTGATTGAATTTCCGTTTCTGACATGCCCTTTCCATGATCAATAATGCTGATTTCTACGTTCTGTTTAACCCGTTTTGCCCGAACAAGTACAGAATGGCCATCTTCAGATGCTTCTATCGCGTTTTTAATGAGATTAATACATAATTGCTTGAATTCCATTTGATTGGCCGCAATTATGCACTCTTCCTCCGCTTCTAACTCAATCCGGTTTGCATGCAGCAGGCCATATGAATGGATCAGCCCCACTACACTGTAGAGACTTTCTTTTATCTTTATTTTTTCTATACTAACTTCTTTGCTTGGCCCAGAAAGCGTTAAAAATTGAGAGATTACTTCCTCTGCGGTATTGAGCTCATCTATCATTAAAGCAAAGTGCTTTTTTGCTTCTTCATTGTATGAAGAGTCTTGTTCATAAAGCTGCAAAAATCCTTTTACAACCGTTAGCGGATTTCTTATTTCATGTGCAACCGCAGCCGCTAATTGTCCGGCTGTTTTAATTCGCTCCGCCTGCTGAATTTGCTCATAATAAAGACGCTGTTTTTTAATTCGTAAGTAGGTCAGATAAAAAAGAAGGCACAAGATAATCTGGCTGCCGAAAAAGTTAATCATATTTCCGATTAGATCCTGCTTCATTAAAACATACAGCCCGCCTTTTTGAGTGATCATGACATAACTCACAATACTTGTAATAGCGGCCGTATTCATAAACAGCGTTAAATAAAAAAGCTTTGGATCAAAGAATAAAATGGAGATAGCCGGAATCAAACAAATGTAAATAAACGTAGACCACGTATCTGGATAAAGGAAGAAAATCGTATAAAAATAAGCGATGGCTGCCGAAATAAGCACGGTTTTCATCATGCGGTTTCGAAAAGCAGGATACATGAGAAGGCATAAAGAAACGGCAGCCACAAGAAGCACATGCATCAGGAAGGTTGAATCCATTTGATGAAAATGAGTATTTCCCCATAATAACCCTGTGACCATGGCTGCTATCACAAATCCCATTCCAATATAATAGTTTCTTTTTAAATTAAAATATGTATTCATCTGATATAATTACTCCCTGACTTCATCACAAAATGGATTTACTCTTATTTTTCTCTGATCTTTATTTTACCATAAAACAGCAATCTCCATTTATCGATCGAAAAAGCAAAAAAAACCGCCCCCTTTGCGTGACGGTTTTTTGAATGCATATGCACTTTACTGATTACTTGTACTGAATTAAAAAGTACTTCTTTTTCCCGCGGCGGATGACGGTGAATCGGCCGTCCATTTTGTCTTCTTCCGATAAAACATAAGCCGTGTCTGTCATTTTTTCACCGTTGATCGATACAGCGCCGTTTTGCACATCTTCACGCGCCTGGCGTTTTGATGGAGAAATTTTAGCGTCGACAAGCAGGTCAACAATGTTTGGAAGCTCTCCTTCTGCCGTGTAGCTTGGAACGTCTTTAAGCCCCTGCTCGATTTCATCAGCAGATAATGACTTAATGTTACCGCTGAACAGCGCTTTTGTAATATTGATCGCTTGAGCCAGCGCTTCTTCTCCATGAATGAGACGCGTCATTTCTTCTGCAAGCGCTTTTTGTGCTTTACGAAGGTGCGCTTCTTCTTTCATTGATACTTCAAGGGCTTCGATTTCTTCTTTTGAAAGGAACGTGAAAATTTTCAAGTAGCGGATTGTATCAGCGTCCGCTGTGTTAATCCAAAACTGGTAAAACTCATAAGGAGATGTTTTCTCCGGATCAAGCCATACTGCGCCGCTTTCCGTTTTTCCGAATTTTGTTCCGTCTGATTTCGTTACAAGCGGAATGGTAAAGCCGTATGCCTGCTCGCCTTCTGGGTTTAGTTTGCGGATCATTTCAAGACCGGTTGTAATATTGCCCCATTGATCACTGCCCCCAATTTGCATGCGGCAGCCGTGATTTTTATGAAGATAGTAGAAATCCATCGCCTGTAAAATCGTATAAGCAAACTCTGTGAATGAAATGCCGCTCTCAAGCCGTGATGCGACTGTATCCTTGGCCAGCATGTAGTTCACACCGATATTTTTTCCGAAGTCACGCAGGAATGTCACTACATCCATAGATCCGATCCAGTCGTAGTTATTGACAAGAACAGCGCCATTTTCACCTTCTACTGAGAAGATTTTTTCCAGCTGGGCACGAAGGCCGTTCACATTTTTTTGCACCTGCTCCATCGTCTGCAGCGTACGCTCTTCTTTTTTACCGCTCGGGTCGCCGATTGTTCCCGTCGCTCCACCCACCAGCACAATAGGCTTATGGCCGTGCTGCTGAAAGCGGCGCAGTGTTAAAAATGGCAGCAAATGGCCGATATGCATACTGTCTGCTGTCGGATCGACACCACAGTACAGGGCAATTTTTTCATCTTTCAGCATTTTTTCAATGCCTTCTTCGTCTGTCTGCTGGTAGACGATGCCCCGCCATTTTAAGTCTTCTAACAATTCCATATTATCCTCTCCTTTTTCAACAAAAAAACGCCCCTGCAATCAATGCAGGGACGCTGTTTACGCGCGGTACCACCCAGGCTTGAGAAAATCATTCTCCACTCTATACCGGTAACGACGGCAGACGTCAGCCGCTACTTGTTGTTCACGGCGAAAGCTCCGGGAGGTAATTCATCTCACTGTTTGTGCTTTCTTCCACCAGCCGAAAGCTCTCTTTGTAACAGGGACAGCAGACTACTTGTTCCGTTCATCGCTTTGTTTATTGAATATAACACACATTGTAGCCTGCACCACTTTGTTTGTCAAACGGAAATTGTTTATTGTTACATGATGCTACTGCTTCACAAAAAAAGCTGCTCCGCTTTTTTTGCGGAGCAGCCGTTCAAACTTGTTAGTCTTCCATCGTCGATAAGTCACCCGTTGGCAGATCAAGCTCCCATGCTTTCAAGACACGGCGCATAATTTTGCCCGAGCGTGTTTTCGGAAGCTTGTCACGAAACTCAATTTCACGTGGAGCAGCGTGAGCAGCAAGGCCTGTTTTAACAAATTGGCGGATTTCTTCTTTTAAATCGTCCGATTGTTCATATCCGTCACGAAGTGCAATAAATGCTTTGATCACTTCGCCCCGGACCGGGTCTGGTTTTCCAATCACGCCTGCTTCGGCAATAGCTGGATGCTCGACAAGCTTGCTCTCTACTTCAAATGGGCCGACGCGCTCACCAGCTGTCATAATGACGTCATCTACGCGGCCCTGGAACCAAAAATAGCCGTCTTCATCCATGTATGCGGAATCTCCGGATACATACCAGTCACCCGGCATAAAATAAGATTCGTATTTGGCTTCATTGTTCCAAATCGCCGCCATCATAGACGGCCAGCCTTTTTTAATCGCCAGATTGCCCATTCGGTTTGGCGGCAGCTCATTGCCCTGGTCATCTACAATGGCTGCTTTCACTCCAGGAATTGGTTTACCCATAGATCCCGGGCGAATATCCATTGACGGATAGTTACAAATTACTTGAGCGCCTGTTTCTGTCATCCACCATGTATCGTGAATGCGAAGGTCAAAAACTTTTTTACCCCAGCGTACAACCTCCGGATTTAATGGCTCTCCCACGCTTAAAATATGGCGCAGGGACGACAGATCAAACTTTTTCACAACTTCATCACCAGCGCCCATCAGCATGCGGAAAGCTGTTGGCGCACTGTACCAAACGCTTACTTTATACTCTTCAATCGTTCCATACCAAGCCTCCGGACTGAAGCGTCCCCCAACAATGACGTTTGTAGAGCCTGTCAGCCATGGGCCGAAAATGCCATAAGCTGTACCTGTTACCCAGCCCGGGTCCGCTGTACACCAGTAAACGTCACTTTCCTGCAGGTCAAGCACCCACTTGGCTGTCTGATATTGCTGAATCATTGCATTATGTACGTGCAAAACCCCTTTAGGTTTTCCGGTCGAACCAGATGTGTAATGAAGCAGCATCCCATCTTGACGATCTACCCATTCAATCTCAAACTGGTCTGATGCTTCTTTCCACTTTTGCATAAAATCTATTTGCTTTTCGTCCTCTTCTACGCTGTCGGACACGATAAATACTTTTTCCAGCTTCGGCAGCTCATTGACCGGAATACGGCTTGCAAGCTCCGGCGTCGTAATAATCATGCGTGCCTCACTGTCTTCCAGACGGTCCCGCACAGCCCCTTCCATAAATGCTTCAAACAACGGCCCCACAATAGCTCCTGCTTTAATTGCCCCTAATGCTGCGAAATAAAGCTCCGGTGAACGCGGCATAAAAATAAAGACACGATCTCCTTTTTGAAGATCTCCGTATTGCTTTAGTACATTGGCTGCTTTGTTTGTATTTGCTTTCATCTCTGCGAACGTGTATTGCTCACTGCGGCTGGCATCCCGGTAATAAAGCGCCACTTTTTCCCCTTTGTCAGACTCGGCATGACGGTCAATCGCTTCATATGCCGCATTTACTTTACCTGTCTGGGACCAGGAAAAAGCTTTCTCTGCTTCTTTCCAATCAAAAGAGGCATACGTTTGATCATAATCTGCTAAATTATAATTTCCCTGCACAGCTGATAGCGCTTCCAATTTCATAAACCGATTCCCCCTTTTGTATGATGAATGCTCCCTTATTATATAACACATCCAGATTTTTCACAATTTATACAAAATTAAAATTATGAAGATTGTAAGGATTCTATGAAAATTCAGTGAAAACGCTTTATTTATTGTTTATTTATGTATATGGTTAGGATAGAAGATTTATGAAGGCGGTGACCTAATGGAACATATCAAAACCTATTATTCAAAAGAATTACAAACACCCAGCGGGACACTGATTGTAGAAGGTCCCATTGAGCCGGAACAGCTTGCAGAGTACAAGTTCCATGAAGGACTGGTAGCATTTCGCCAGCCTGACCAGCAGCTTGAAGCTCTTATTGAAATTGCGGGTCTTCCCGAAGGGCGAATTATTATTGCGAGAAATGATCAAACGATCGTTGGGTATGTTACTTTTTTGTATCCCGACCCTCTAGAGCGGTGGTCGGAAGCAAAACTTGATAATCTTATTGAGCTTGGCGCAATTGAAGTAGCGCCGGATTACCGGGGCGCCCGGGTTGGCCAAACGCTGCTGCACGTTGCCATGATGGATGACCAAATGGAGGAGTATATCACCATCACCACCGAATATTATTGGCATTGGGATTTAAAAGGAACCGGTTTAAATGTGTGGGAATATCGTAAAATCATGGAGAAAATGATGGGTGCCGGCGGACTTGTATGGTACGCAACCGACGATCCAGAAATCAGCTCTCATCCTGCGAATTGTTTAATGGTCCGAATTGGTTCAAGAGTAGATCAGGAATCGATTCAAAAATTTGACCAGGTGCGTTTTATGAACCGCTTTATGTATTAAGAAAGGAGGGCTGACCAGTGATCCTTGAAGAAATTATGAAAGTTCATATACATACACTTACCCCTGACGATACGATCGGGGCCGCTCTTCAGCTTTGCCGTGACCATAAAATCCGCCATATCCCTATTTTGGATGCAGATCATACATTGGCCGGACTGGTGACTGATCGAGACATAAAGGACGCGACACCCTCCATTTTAAAACAAGAAACCGGCTCTGAACAATTAAACAAGCCGCTCAGCCTTATTATGAAAACAAATGTGATTACAGGACACCCGCTCGATTTTGTTGAAGATGCCGCTGCAACCTTTTATGAGCATCATATCAGCTGCCTGCCCGTTGTTCAAAACGGCAAAGTGATCGGGCTAGTGACAGAAACCGATGTTCTTCATACCTTTGTAGAGCTCACAGGTGTTAACCAGCCTGGTTCACGCGTCGAGGTTCGTGTGGAGAATAGGGCAGGGGTTTTATACGAAATTTTACATGTGATGCATCATCGGAGGGTAAATGTACAAAGTGTTCTTGTTTATCCGGACCGCACAGCTGCAACACATAAGGTGATTGTTTTACGCATTCGAACGATGAATCCGGTCGGCGTCATCGACGATTTGAAAAAAGAAGGCCACGAGGTGCTTTGGCCAAACATGCCGGGGATTCGTTCATGAATCATGATGCCATTTTTATTTATTCCGATCAATTATTGCGATATCGGTTTTCAGAACATCATCCCTTTAATCAGTTTCGCCTTACGCTGACCCTTGATTTGCTTCGTCACCTGAATGCATTGGACGACAGCCAGATCATTGAACCTCGTATGGCAGATGATGAAGAGTTGACGCTTATTCATGACCGTGAGTATGTAGAAGCAGTAAAAAAAGCGGGACGCGGTGAATTGCCTGAATCAATCGGTGAAGGATTCGGACTTGGCACAGAAGATACACCGATGTTTAAAGACATGCATGAAGCAAGTGCTTTTCTGGTCGGCGGCGCTTTGACCGCAGCTGACCAGGTGATGACCGGCCGGTCCAATCATGCCATTCATCTAGGCGGCGGCCTTCATCATGGATTTCGCGGAAAAGCGTCGGGGTTTTGCATTTATAACGACAGTGCCGTTGCGATCAAGTATTTGCAGAAAAAGTACAAAGCACGGGTTTTATATGTAGATACAGATGCCCACCATGGCGATGGTGTACAGTGGGCTTTTTATGATGATCCGGATGTGGCCACGTATTCGATTCATGAAACAGGGCGTTACCTTTTCCCCGGAACAGGCAGTGTAACAGAGCGAGGACATGGACAAGGCTATGGTTATTCTTTTAATGTACCGCTCGATGCATTTACAGAAGATGAGTCCTGGCTCGCTTCCTATGAAACGACGCTGCGTGAAGTGACGCATTTTTTCAAGCCGGATGTGATTTTAACGCAAAACGGTGCGGACGCCCATTATTATGACCCGCTAACGCACTTGTCCGCAACGATTAACATTTACAAGCATATTCCTGCACTGGCCCACGAGCTCGCTCACGAATACTGTGATGGCCGCTGGATTGCGGTTGGCGGGGGCGGCTATGATATATGGCGTGTTGTTCCGCGCGCTTGGTCTCTATTATGGCTTGAGATGAGCGGACAGCAGCATCTTGCAGCGACATTTCCAGAGGGCTGGACGGCAAAGTGGCAGCCAAAAGCACCGCATCCCCTTCCCTCATCCTGGACAGACCCGCCTGATATGTACCCTGCTATCCCGCGAAAAAGCGAAATTACGGAAAAGAACCAGCTGACGGTGGACAAGCTTCTTTATCCGCTCCGTGATCAAAAAAAATAACCGGACAGGCACAGTTTGTTTGTACACTGTGCCCGTCCGGTTTTTATTGTTTATCCTGTTGTTCTTACGCTTTCGTTGAGCCGCGCTTTTCAATGCGGTGCGGCAGTACCACCACTGGGTTTTCTACTTCTTCCTTGTTCATCAGCTTTGTTAACAAACGCATTGCAACCGCACCAATGTCATAAAGTGGCTGCGCAACCGCTGTCAGTTGAGGACGCACCATTAGAGACAGCTTTGTTGAATCGAAGCTGACTACTTCAAGATCATCTGGAATAGACAGACCCGCTTCTTGAGCTGTGTGAACAACACCAAGAGCCATCTCATCATTGTAAACAAATACAGCTGTTGGCTTTTCGTCTGCTTCGCTTAGCTTCTCCCATGCTTCAATCCCAGAATCATATGTGTAATCGCCTTCCACAACGAGGGATTCATCATAAAGGCCTGCTTCTTCAAGTACCTCTTTGTATACCGCAAGCGCATACTTTGTGTTGATCACATCGTGGAATGGGCTGGCTACATAAGCAATGCGCTTATGACCGCTTTCAATTAAAGACTGCATCACTTCACGAGCGGCCTCTTTGTAATCGATATTAACAGAAGCTGTTTTTCCAGATGTTTCAACAGAACCCGCCAGCACAACCGGTACTGGTGAACGGTCAAATTCTTTTACATGCTCTTCTGTAATGTGATTGCCCATAAAAATAAGGCCGTCTACTTGTTTGCCAAGCATCGTTTGAATTAAATGCATTTCTTTTTCTTCATTTTGATCCGAGTTGCTTAAAATAATGTTGTACTTATACATAGTCGCAATATCTTCAATTCCGCGTGCAAGCTCTGCATAGAAAATATTTGAAATGTCAGGAATGATTAACCCGACAGTTGTTGTTTTTTTGCTCGCCAGCCCACGTGCAACTGCATTTGGACGATAGCCTAAACGCTCGATTACATCATTTACTTTCTTTCTTGTTGCCGGTTTCACATTCGGGTTTCCATTTACTACGCGCGATACTGTTGCCATCGACACGTTTGCCTCTCTTGCTACATCATAAATCGTAATATTCATCGGGTAATAGCTCCTTTTCGTTTCTTTCTCTCTATATTAACGAAAAAAGGCTCCTGTGCAAACACAGGAGCTCTAATTTTATGCTTTTACTGGTACAGATTTTAAAATCTCATCATAAAATTCATCAAATTGTTGCAAATTCATCTGCTGCGCTGCATCAGACAGTGCAACGGCCGGGTCCGGATGCACTTCTGCCATAATTCCATCTGCCCCGATTGCGATACCTGCTTTTGCCGCTGGAAGAAGAAGATCACGGCGTCCAGTTGAATGCGTAACATCCACAAAAACAGGAAGATGCGTTTCTTGTTTTAAAATTGGCACCGCGGTAATGTCAAGCGTGTTTCGCGTAGCGCGTTCATAAGTACGAATGCCCCGCTCGCAAAGAATGACTTGATCGTTTCCTTGGGCAAGAATATACTCTGCTGCATTAATAAATTCATCAATGGTAGCCGCTAAACCGCGTTTCAACAAAATAGGCTTTTTCACAGCCCCTGCTGCTTTTAAAAGCTCAAAATTTTGCATATTACGGGCACCGATTTGAATGACATCTATATAGTCACAGGCTGCTTCAATATCAGCCGGATTGACAATTTCGCTGACAACAGCAAGGTCAAATTCATCTGCTACGCGCTTTAGAATTTTCAGCCCCTCTAAGCCAAGTCCCTGGAAATCATATGGAGACGTACGCGGCTTGTAAGCACCGCCGCGGATCATTTTCAATCCTTTGCCTTTGATCGATTTTGCCACTTCTGCTACTTGCTCGTATGATTCAACCGCGCAAGGTCCAAAAACAAACGTAACATTGCCATCTCCTACTTTATGGCCTCGAACCGTCACAACAGTATCTTCTTGCTTTTTCTTTCTTGAAACAAGAAGCGCTTTTCGATGATCGTCTTCTTGAAGTTCAAGACCTGCTTTGAAAATTTCTTTGAAAATATGTTCAATAGTGGAACGTTCAAACGGTCCATCGTTTTTATCTAGTAAATTATTAAGCATAGAGCGTTCACGAACTGGATCATAACGGTTAACACCTTGTTTTTCTTTAATACGCCCGATTTCTTGAACAAGTTCTGCCCGTTCGTTAATTAACTTTAGCAGCTGGACATTCATTTCATCCACTCTGCTTCTTAACTGTTCTAGTTCCTGATTGCTCACATGTCTCATCCTTCCACACTGATATAATCGAAATATTTCCTCAATTTAAAGCAAACAAATGCCGTATTCAATTCTTAATTACATTTATTATAAATCAACCGTTTGGAAAAGTCACGATAATTTTACTTTATTACTAAAACGCTTTTAAGCATTAAAGTAAAAGGGTCAAAAAACCCAAACGAAATTCGTTTGGGTTTGACTTATAGAACGGAAGCAAGCTGGTCCTTTGTGATTTTCCAATGAGATTCATTCCACTCCGGTTTTCCATTTTTAAAATAAATCACCTGAGGAGATTCATGTCGAATATCCGTCACTTGAGCAATATGATTGGATAATTCCCGCGCTTCCTGGACCGCCAGGTAGACCCCCTGCTGACCAGAAGTGGGGTCTTTTATAAATGATTCGTATGCTTCGTATGCGGCAGCGCTGATGGGACATGTGGTACTATGCTTTAGTAAAAAGAAAGGCTCGTTCCTTTCCAAAAGTTCTTCAAACTCCGCAATATACATAATCTTCTGCATCCTGACAGCTCCTTTTTCAAAATGAAAAGCCGGAACCAGTCCGGCTTTAGGCTGCCCGCAAACGCCCGCTTTCGGCGTCACTTGCCGGCTGTGAATGCTTATGACCCCGAAAGGTCACTCCGCTTCTCAGCCGACAGCGTTTTTGGAAAGCCAGACGTTTTTAATCAGCCTGCTTTCTTACTTTGTCTACACTCTCAAACCGGAACAAGTCCGGCCTATTCTTATTTGTTGTTAAACTTTTTATTTGAATTGTTGTTATTTCTGTTGCTGTTGTTATTGTTGTTATTTAAACCGCCGTTTTTCTTTTTTTCATTAATACCTTTGTCAGCTGGGTCTACCCATCCGGCAGAAGTAGCATTCGTTGATGCTGTTGTGCTTGAGACCGTTGCTGTCGAGGTTGAGGTTGATGTATTGCTTGATGTATTGCTGCTTGTTTGATTTGAATTATTTTTTGCTTTTTCTGCTTCATCAAACGCTTTTTTTGTTTCATCAAGCTTTGTTTTAGCTGTATCAGCTGTTGTATCTACTTTATCTTTTACCGCTTCTGCTACGCTGTCTACAACCGATTTTGCATCTTCTTTTTTCTCATCCAGCGATGCCGAATTCATTGTTCCAGTTCCTGAGTCAGCATTATCAGATGACTTCATGGACTTTACTTTATCCATTAAAGCAGAAGATTTTTCCTGCACTGCGCTTGTTAAAGAAGATGTTTTATCTTTTGCCGTATCCGTTAAGCCGCTGGCACGCTCTTTTAAAGAGCCGGCCTGCGAATTTAAGCTGCTGCGCAGTTCTGTACCTGATTTAGGTGCAAGCATCAAAGCGGCCGCAGCACCAACAACTGCACCAAAGATAGCGCCTGTAACAAAGTCTTTCGTATTCATTGACTCTTCATAATCATAACGGTCTGTATTTAAATCAAAGCTGTCATACTGAGGCTGAGCCTGAATTGGATATTGAGGTGAATTAACCCCATTCTTTTTAATATTAAACTGATCATATGTGTTTTTAGTTCTCATGGGTAAACGCTCCTCTTCAAATTTAGTCGTTATGCTTTACTTTTTAGTCATTTATATATCGTTGTTTTTGTAAGCTGGGGCTGGTAAAGCTTCTGTGCGCCCTGCTGGGGACGGGGAACCTGCTGTAGTTTTTTCGTCCTGTTTAAATTTGTCAACCAGCTGCTTTATAACATTTCCCCATTGCACAGCTTGAGAAATTTTGTATTGATTTTTTTCTACTTGGGATGCAACGGTTGTTGTCACCTTTTTCAATGAATGGTTCAAGTTATGAACAGATGAACCAACATCCTTTACAGCATAAACAACTGTATTCAGCTGCTCCGTTTTATGCTGAACATCCTCAGCCAGCGCATTCGTTTTATGTAACAGTTCAGCCGTTTCCGCTGTCACATTCTTCAATTGCCCTTCTAGGCGGTCAACTGTACGGGATAGAGTATCAAGCGTGTTATCGACTGATTTTAATGTTCTGGACAAATTAAGGACCAAAATTAAAAACGCGATAGCCGCAACCGCCGCACTCAAATAAAGAATAATTTCCACTCCGGGACACCTCCAACGTTTATTTATGTAATAAAATTACCCTGTGCTTATGATTATAAACACTAATTTTATTATTTCTTTTTTTACAATTAAATTTCCTGCTTTTTGCACAAAGTTTCGGGAAATCGTACAATAAAAAGGATTAGGAGGATGATTTTATGAAAGATTCACGTATTCAAACATTAGCTGCCAATTTGATCAACTACTCTTGCCAAATACAACCCGGTGAAAAAGTATTGATTGAAAACTTTGGCCTGCAGCGCGAATTGGTCACTGCGCTGATAGAAGAAGCATATAAAGCTGGAGGATGGCCCTACGTGCTGTTAAAGGACCACAGAGTAGACCGCTCCCTTCTGATGGGTGCGCAGGAAGGCCAGTTTGACCTTATGGCCGATTTTGAAGCGAATGTAATGAAGGAAATGGACGCTTATATTGGTCTGCGGGCCGGTGATAATATAAATGAGCATGCTGATGTGCCGGCAGAAAAAATGAAAATCCACGGCAATACGATCGGCAAAAAGGTACACCGTGACATTCGGGTACCGAAAACAAAATGGGTTGTTCTTCGCTATCCGACATCTTCTATGGCGCAGCTTGCCAAAATGAGCACAGAGGCATTTGAAGATTTTTATTTCAATGTATGCAACCTGGACTACAGCAAAATGGATGCAGCGATGGAGCCGCTTGTAGCGCTCATGAACCGCACAGACCGCGTACAGCTTAAAGGACCTGGAACAGATTTAACTTTTTCCATTAAAGATATTCCTGCTGTTAAATGCGCGGGCCAGCTGAATATTCCGGATGGTGAAGTATACACAGCGCCTGTGCGTGATTCTGTGAACGGCGTGATTTCTTTTAATACGCCTTCTCCTTATGAAGGCTTTACGTTTGAAAATGTAAAGCTGCGGTTTGAAAACGGGAAAATTATTGATGCACATTCTAACGACGTTAAACGAATCAATGACATTTTTGATACCGATGAAGGGGCTCGGTTTATCGGTGAATTTGCCATCGGCGTCAATCCTTATATTCTTCATCCGATGCAGGATATTTTATTCGATGAAAAAATTGACGGCAGCTTTCATTTCACGCCTGGTGAATGCTATGAAGAGGCTTATAACGGCAATCATTCTAATATTCACTGGGACATGGTCAATATTCAGCGTCCGGAATACGGCGGCGGTGAAATTTGGTTTGATGGTGTATTGATCCGAAAAGACGGCCGGTTTGTTCTGCCGGAGCTTGAAGGCTTGAATCCAGAAAACTTAAAGTAAAAAGTGAATTTGCTCCATAAAAAAACGCCTGCTGCCGGGTAACGGCAGCAGGCATTTTTCATTAAGCAAGCTGTTCTTCGTAAGCAGCCTGGAATTTTTGAATGTCACCAGCGCCCATAAAAATTAAAACGCTGTTTTCATGCTTTCTTAAAACCGGCGTACCGTCTTCTTTGATAAGCTGTGCACCTGGAATTTTTTCTTGAAGATCTTCAATCGTCAATTTGCCGTGGTTTTCACGGGCTGACCCGAAAATATCACACAAGTAAACCGCATCTGCTCCATTTAAGCTGTCTGCAAATGCATCAAGGAAAGTCTGTGTACGAGAAAACGTATGCGGCTGGAATACGGCTACGATTTCACGGTTCGGATATTTTTGGCGTGCTGCATTAATCGTTGCACGAATTTCAGTTGGATGGTGCGCATAATCGTCAATCAGCACCTGTCCTCCCGCCTGCTTTTCAGAGAAGCGGCGTTTTACACCCGAGAATGTCAGCAGCCGTTCTTTTACGATGTCTGTATCAATATCCTCGTAGTGGCATAAACCAATGACTGACAGAGCGTTTAAAACGTTATGATCGCCGTATCCAGGGATTCGGAACGTCGCATAAAATTCATTCCGGACAAACACATCAAAAGTGGTTCCTTTTTCGTCAAAAGACGTATTGCGTGCCTGGAAATCATTTTCATCGCCAAAGCCATAAAAAACAACCGGTACGTTCGCTTGAATGCCCTGTAAATACTCGTCATCACCGCATGCAAAAATACCTTTTTTCACCTGCATGGCCATTTGTTGAAAAGCAGAAACAACATCCTGCACATCAGCAAAATAATCCGGATGATCGAAATCGATATTCGTCATAACGGCGTAATCTGGCGAATAAGATAGGAAATGACGGCGGTATTCACATGCTTCAAATACAAAATAAGCTGCATCTTTTGCTCCGCGGCCTGTTCCATCTCCAATCAAATAAGACGTTGGCGCCGATCCGCTTACAACATGTGCCATCAAGCCGGTTGTAGACGTTTTCCCGTGTGAGCCTGTAATCGCCACGCTCGTAAAGTTTTGAATAAAATCTCCTAAAAACTTGTGATAGCGGATCACCGGCACGTTCATTTCATGAGCGCGTTTGATTTCTTCGTGATCATCTCCGAAAGCATTTCCCGCAATAACTGTCATGCCTTCTTGAATATTATTTTCGTTAAATGGCAAAATTAAAATGCCTGCTTCTTCAAGCGCTTTTTGTGTAAAAAATGTTTTTTCTACGTCAGATCCCTGCACAGTATATCCTTTATCGTGAAGAATATGGGCGAGGGCGCTCATTCCAGAGCCTTTTATTCCAACAAAATGATAGGTTGTCATCATTAAACCTCCAGCATTCTCTAGCCTTTTACATGTAGTATATGTATTCCCGCCTCATTTGAAACGGAAGGCAGTCAATCATTGCATTTGTCCATTATAGCATTTTTTTCAGAGTGTGACTATTCTTCAAAAAAACCGGTGCATATGCACCGGCCGGTTAATTTGATTCTTCGAAATAAGCCAGCAGCTCTTCTTCCGAAATCAACACTTCCCGCGGCCGTCCCGCCCGTTGGCCAGAAACAAGACCTTTTTCTTCCATTATTTCAATCAAGCGGGCAGCGCGATTATAGCCTACCTTTAAATTCCGCTGCAGCATAGAAGTCGAAGCGCCTCCCTGGCGGACTACCAGCTCACAGGCTTCTTGAAACAGTTCATCTTCTTCATCATGAACGGCTGCTTTTTGCAGCAGCTCTTCTTGCTTAAACAAATAATCGGGCTGCTGCTGTGCTTTTGCAAATTGAACCACTTCATCAATTTCCTCATTGGTTACAAACGTTCCCTGCAGACGGACAGATTCGCTCGCGCCGTTATTTAGGAACAGCATGTCCCCTTTTCCAAGTAGTTTCTCCGCCCCTACTTTGTCTAAAATCGTACGCGAGTCAATCTGTGAAGAAACCGAAAAGGCAATCCGCGTTGGAATGTTCGCTTTAATCAAACCTGTAATAACATCTACAGACGGGCGCTGGGTTGCCACAATCAAATGAATACCGCAGGCGCGGGCTTTTTGGGCAATCCGGCAAATCGACTCCTCTACATCCCCTGGTGCCATCATCATTAAATCTGCCAATTCATCAATCACTATGACCAAATACGGTAGATGCGGTTCATTGAATTCCGATGCTTTCACTTTTGCATTGTAAGAAGCCATGTCCCTTACACCTGCATGGACAAAAAGCTGATACCGCCGCTCCATCTCTTCTACCGCCCATTTCAATGCCGCAGTCGCTGCCTTTACATCCGTGATCACCGGGCTCGCTAAATGCGGAATGCCATTATACGGCGTTAACTCAACCATTTTCGGGTCAATGAGAAGCAGTTTGAGTTCATGAGGCGCTGCTTTGTACAAAAGACTAACTAAAATGGAATTAATACAGACGCTCTTCCCTGAGCCAGTCGCACCGGCAATGAGCCCGTGCGGCATTTTTTGCAAATCCAGCACAACCGGATTGCCGGCAATATCAAGGCCCAGCGCGGAAGCCAGCGGCGAAGAATGTGATTGAAAACGGCTGTGGCCGATAATTTCACTGATATAGACCGGGCGGCTTTTTTCATTAGGGAGTTCAATACCGACGACCTGGGTGCCTGGAATTGGTGCTTCAATTCGAATCGTCCGCGCGGCAAGACTGCGTTTAATATCGTCTGTTAAACTAACAATCTTGCTCACTTTAACTCCGATCGCCGGTGTTACTTCAAAGCGCGTAATAGACGGGCCAGTGGTTACCCCAGTCACATGTGCATTGATGTTAAAGCTTTTCAATGTTTCATTCAGCAGAGCTGACTTCTCCTGTACCCAAGTATCGTCAGCTGATTCCTGTGCCGGCGGTGTTAAAAACGAGAGCGGCGGACGATTTATTTTCTCAGGGATCACCGTCGGTTCCTGTACAGGCGGCTTGTCCTCTTTGGCTTTGGCAGCAGGCACGTTGGATGGAGCAGAAGCGGACTGGGGCTGCTGCTTTAATGCCGGCTTAGGCTTTGCCATTTTCTCGCGATCTTTCTTCAGCATGACAACGTTAAAAGGGGAATGGCGCCGTTCTCTCGGCTTTTCTTTTTGCTCGGAAGGCATGCTCTTTTCTGGATAAAGAACGGCCGGCTTTTGTGCCGGCGCCTCCTCATCCTCCTTCGGCTTTGGCACTTCCCGTCTTGGCACCTCTTGTATAGATGCTTCCTTCTTCCGTTCAAGTGGACGCTTCTGCTCTTTTGAAAACAGCAAAAGCGGCTCATTCCTTTTTTCCCGCTCTTCGCTGCGTACACTGCGTATATCTTCTTTCACCGGCCGGGACCGAAATCCATAAATAGGTGACGGAATCTCTGTCGGCTTAAACGGACGCGGTGCAATACGTGATGCTCCTGACGCAGAAGTATACGCTGGCTTGTGTCCCTGCTCACTCCTCGATGATTCAACCGGCGCAGCGGAAGCAGGCTCGTGCCGGGTGAGGCGCGGCGAGCGGCGTGGATTTTCCTCATGCCCGCTCCGCTTTACAGTCGGATACCGGTATGCTACACGCGTAGAAAGCTGCTGCACGGATGGAAGCGAAGGAATGGTGCGCTTCTGCTCAAAAGAAGCAGGGGCTGGAGCCTGGCGCGGCGGCGGCTCTTCCACCGGCTCTGGTTTTAGCTCTTCAACTGTATCAGCATCGACTGGTTTCGTTTCATCTACTTCAATGATTTCAATTTCTTCTCTGAAATAGGAGAGAATTTTTTTAAACAGACTCATTTGTAATCACTCTTTCTCCTTAAAGTCTTTTTCATTGTACCAACTATACACGATTTGTTAACAGAAAAACGAAATTTTGGGAAAATAGATGGGGATGAAAAAGAACCGTCCGCTAAAGACGTTACTCTTTACGCGGACGGTTTTTAGCTAAAATAAAGATTGGTTCAAGGTGTCCTTCTTCATACACAAAAGAAAGAGCGGTGATGGGAACACGGCCGGCCGCGAAAAAGCTCATCGCCATCTGTGCCAATATGTCATAGCCTGTTTCATTCCGAATGTCCCCAATAATGAGTACATCCCCATGTGGAATAGAAATCGTCATCGCTCCTTCTATTTTCTCACTCATTTCCTTTAAAAACCGGTCATTTAAAATACGAGTGGCATCATAGCCATCATTTGAATTCAAGAAATAAAAGATATTTCCCGCTACTGTATCCTGTTTCATCTCAAGCGGCAGAGAGCGCAGGTTAAAACGGGCTATTTCCCGTATTTGCTCTGCTGTCCATCCTTCTTTTTTCATAAGCTTCTCATCGATCAGCCGGTAAGTGGTACCAAGATCCACCGCATAGTATATACGGGTTTCTGCTGTATGTTCATCCCAAAAAAGCGGCACACCTTCCTCCGCCTCTGTTGGAAAAGAGGCGGCCCGGATTACCGGAAAAATCTGCTTTTCTTTTTCTTCTTTTTGCCCGGCTCCATCGAATGCATTTAACGCTTCATTTACATAATAAATCGTTTCCTCAGCTGCTTTTTGAACATTGCCTTCAAATTTAGCCAAAATGCCGCCCAGTGCCACTGTGACGCCTTTTTTCGTTTCACTGTTTTCAATCCGCATTTCTTCTTTTTCACGGTCGTATAGGATGGTTCGATTCGGCTGTTTAAGCGTTTGTTCAAGTTCTCTTTTTAATTTCATGGTAGACATATCAGTCTCCCCCCATCTTTAGTATTGCTTGATCGTATCAACCGTCGCTTTATCCATACTAGTGACCAATCGAACGAGCAGTTCTTTGGCCGCATCATAATCGTCCGTATGAATAATAGATGAATGTGTATGAATGTACCGGGAACAAATACCGATCACGGCACTTGGCACGCCGCTTCCTGTCGTATGAACACGGCCCGCATCTGTACCACCGGGCGATACGAAATATTGATAAGGGATGCTGTTTGATTCTGCCGTATCAAGTATAAACTCACGCATACCGCCATGCGTCACCATAGAGCGGTCAAAAATACGCAGAAGAACTCCCTTGCCAAGCTGTCCGAACTCCTTTTTATCCCCTGTTGCGTCGTTGGCCGGGCTTGCATCCAGCGCAAAAAAGATGTCCGGGTTGATTAAATGGGCAGCGGTTTGTGCCCCGCGAAGACCTACTTCTTCTTGAACGGTTGCGCCTGAATACAGCATGTTCGGGACTGTTTTTCCATGAAGCTCTTTGAGCAGCTCAAGCGCCAATCCGCATCCATATCGATTATCCCAGGCTTTCGCCATGATTTTTTTCGGATTTGCCATTGGTGTGAATGGGGAGACAGGCAAAATAGATTGACCCGGCTTAATGCCAATCGCTTCCGCGTCTGCTCTGTCGTCTGCTCCTACATCGATCTGCATATGCTTAATCTGCATCGGTTTACTGCGTTGATCTTCCGTTAACAGGTGCGGCGGCGTGGAAGAAATCACTCCTTCTATCGGACCATTCTTTGTATAGATACGGACTCTTTGGGCCAGCATGGTTTGATTCCACCAGCCGCCAAGCGTTTGAAAGCGAATCATTCCATTATCGGTAATCGCGGTTACCATAAAAGCGACTTCATCCATATGGCCTGCTACCATCACACGCGGCCCATTTTCATCCCCATTTTTCACTCCAAATATGCTGCCAAGGTGATCTTGAATAATAGAATCAGCATAAGGCTCCATTTCTTTTTTCAAAAAAGCGCGCACGGCATGTTCATTTCCCGGTGCACCCGGCAGTTCTGTCAGCGTTTTAAACATGTTTTTGGTTTCCTGATTCATTTGCTCCATTCCTCCCGCTTTTCTTTTGTTCATTATACCGAAAATAACGCTCAAGGTGGACTGAAGCGCATTTTAGTTTTCAGTCCTTTCGTCTTCTTGTATACTAAAGAAGCAATCAACTAGATAAACAGGGGGTTTCAATATGGTAAAATGGGATCGAACCGCTTTTTTGATCGGCGCAGCCGCTGGAGCAGCCGCCGCCATTTTGATTCAAAAACAAACGTCCAAATCAATGAATATTCCACCTGAAAAAGTATTAAAAAAAGTAAAAGAGACCTTTAAACAGAATGGACCGGTCGATGGTTCCTGGATTCAAATGAAGCCGGAGCAAATTGACAACAATGGATTTCCCGTACTCGTTTATAAAGGCGGTATTTCCCGCCCTGGCGATTCCGGAAATACACAATTTGAATTTTCAGCAGATGCAAAAACGGGCACACTGTTAAACGTGCAGCCTGTATAAAACAAAAATCCCAAACGGGTTCGACCCGTTTGGGATTTTTTATGCACGCGGCTGGAATCGGGCCTCCGAACGGTAAATTCGCTGGCCTTTTGCCGAGAATTTTTCTTCATATTCAGTCATCACATTTCCTTCAAAGGAGCTGTTGTGCAGATCCAGGCTGACAAACGTTAACAGCATACCATATTCGGAAAAGCTTTTTAACGAGAATTCAAACAGCCCTTGGTTGTCAGTTTTAAAATGCACTTCCCCGCCCTCAGGCATAAGGGATTCATACAAGCTTAAAAATGTCTTATAGGTTAAACGGCGTTTGGCATGGCGGCTTTTAGGCCATGGGTCAGAAAAGTTTAAATAAACGCGGCCTACTTCCCCTTTTTCAAAATAATTGAGCAGCTCTGCCCCATCTACATTAAGCAGTTTCAAGTTAGGAAGGTCTGCTTCAATAAGCCGGTCAAGCGCCGTCACAATGACGCTTTCATACATTTCAATCCCGATATAGTTGATATCAGGGTTTTGTTTTGCCATTCCTGTTACAAATTGGCCTTTTCCTGTTCCTACTTCAATATGAATCGGATTGTTGTTGCCAAAAATTTCATACCAGTGCCCTTTTGCTTCTTCAGGGTTTGGAACAATATATTGTGGATGAGCGCTGATTTTCTCGCGCGCCCATGGTTTATTTCGTAAACGCATCTTGCCTGTTCTCTCCATTTCCAAATAAATTATGCTCTGCTTCCAACAGCTGATGCAGAGAAGCTAAACCGCGGTTCATATCGTGGAAGCGGGTTTTTTCACGGTTCCACTCAATAGATGAAAGCAGCTGTGCGGCCGCATACCATTTCATGCGGTGAAAGAAATCTGGTGTTAATGCCAAGCCATACTGATTGAGCCACTCGGCCCAGTTTTCCCGTTTCACATATCCAAACAGCAATGTGCCAATATCCATCGCCGGATCGGCAATCATGGCACCATCCCAATCAATTAAGAATAACTCGTCCTCGTCAGAAAGGAGCCAATTATGATGATTTACATCCGTGTGACATACGACAAATTGATAATCCGGCACATTTGGCAGACCCTCTTCTAAAAAACGAAGCGCATCCGAGACAACCGGATGGGCAGACATCGAATGAACTTGGGAACGGATATCAGATAAAGTAGCTGCCGGCAGTACAGGCTGTTTTCCAAGCCGTTTGAGCATGTTTAAAAGCGGTTTGGATGAATGAATTTTCCCCATCAGCCGGGCAACACGATCTGACTCCATTTCTTCCGGCCCAAGTTCCCTGCCATTCATCCAATGCTGCGCGGAAATCACATCGCCGTTTTCAAGCCGCTTTGTCCAAACAAGTTTTGGGACAATTCCCTCAGCTGAAAGCATAGCAAGAAAAGGAGAAGAATTTCGCTTTAAAAACAGCTCCTGTCCAGCATGACGCGCAAAAAAAGCTTTTCCTGTTACGCCTCCGGCAGGCATTATTTCCCAATCTCTTCCCAAAAAGTGTTCCAAAAACCTCACCTTTTTCATAAAAAAAAGACAGCAGCCGCTTCGAGAAACAATCGCTGTCTTTTTTATTACTTGTATCGTTCGTTTATCGTCTGACATATTGTATCATGAATCGGCGCTTTCGACCAGTTCCTTTATGAAACATTCTATCTGGCGAAAACGGCACAGCTGAACGGCTCTACTGAAGCGTCCTGCTTCACCGTTTGAAGCGGCTTTGTTCCAGCTTCAGTACCTGAAACGATCTGGTGCCATTCTTCTCCTTCCGGAAGTGCAAAAGTCGAAGCCATTCTACCCGTATTAAAGCTTAAAACCAAGTCTTTCCACTTGCCGTACGAACCGACATCCTTCAGCCAGACAGTTAGTGTATCCGCATTGGCTGGCCATTTAACGATATGATAGCAAATGGCTTCTTCTTTTCTAAGACGAAACGCCCCCGTTGATTTTCGGACTTCTATCAGCCCTTTCACATATTGCACATGGTCTACAAATTCACCACGGCGGCGCCAATCCATTTGATTAATAATATCTGAGCTTGTGTAGCTGTTTTCAACTCCATGCTTTGTCCGGCAAAATTCCTGGCCGGCATGCAGGAACGGAATTCCCTGGGAGAAAAGCACAATAGCGGTGGCCAAAAGATGCCTTTTCTTATTGGTTTCTGTATCTCCTGGAAAGCATGCTTCAAGCTTATCCCATAGTGTATAGTTGTCATGACATTCTACATAGTTGACAGACTGGGCCGGCGAGTGAAACAACCGGTCCACACCGCTGCATCCGACATTGGCCGTCAGTGCGGCAAAGGCATTGTCGAGCATCTTGCTGTTTCCAAACGCAAAACCGGTTTCAAACAACTGAAAGGTACTTCCCTTAATGGAGTCACGGAACCGGTCATTGAAAAAAGCAATCTCCGGCAGTGCATGTTCATTGCGAATCGCTGCTTTTTCCTCAGCGGGCAGCGCGGTGTTTAAGTCCCACCCTTCTCCCAGCAGAATAAGACCTGGATTATGACGGCGAAGACGGCTGGCTGCCTGCTTCATCGTTTCCACATCAATCAGTCCCATTAGGTCGAAACGAAATCCATCGAGATTGTAGGCTTCCATCCAGTACTGAAGAGAATCTAAAATAAACTTGCGGCCCATTTTCCGCTCTGAGGCAAAGTCGTTTCCGCACCCTGATCCGTTTGAAGGCATCCCGTCGATTCCCTGGCGGAAAAAGTAGCCCGGAACGAGCTTTTCAAACGAGGAAGTCTCCCGGACGAATACATGGTTGTACACCACATCCATGATGACTCGGAGCCCTTTTTTATGAAACGCTTCGATCATTTGCTTCAGCTCTATTGAACGTGCATACAAGTCGGCTGGATTGGAGCTGAAGCTTCCTTCCGGCACGTTAAAATAAAGAGGATTGTAGCCCCAGTTGTAGTTGGCGGAAAAATCTGTGTCAGATACACCAAAAAAATCGAAAAAGGGCATCAGCTGTACATGGGTGACACCAAGCGATGTAATATAATCCAGTCCAGTCGGCTGCCCGTCAGGACTTTGTGTCCCTTCCTCTGTGAGTCCAAGATACAAGCCCTGGTGCTTAATGCCGCTTTCCCGCTGGCTCGAAACATCACGAATGGAAGCTTCGTAAATAATCGCATCGAGCGGAGAAGAAAAAGGAGGGAGCTGGTGCTTTTCCACCTTCATTTTTTCATCATCGACAACACGTGCCCACTCGCTGTGAACAGAAACCATTTTTGCATAAGGATCCACCGCTTCATGCCAGATATTATTAACCCGCACTTGGTAATGGTAAAAAAAACCTTCTGCATTTCCGTTTATTTCTGCTTCAAATGTACCGGATGGCCCTCTTCTCATCGGCATATAGCGAAGCGGAGCTTCTTCTGTTTCTTTAAACTTTACAAAAGCTTCAGTTGCCGTTGGTGCCCACACTCGAAAAGAGGTCTTCTCCGGTGTGTACATGCTTCCCAGCTCACCTTCGTAGTAAAAGAGCCGGTCGAATTCTTTCGTCCGGATTACACCGCCCATTTGCAAATCGGTACGCATAAGGCGTTCATCTAAAATAACATGCTCCCGGCCAAATTCCGGCATTTCTTTTAAGCGGCACGTGTATTTTATTTCTGCATTCAATTCCTGCACGCTCACAAGCTCCATTTTCGTTACGTTGCCCTCGCTCTCAATATAAAAAGCAGAAGACTTCCCTGAATAATAATGCTTTGGAAGCAAAACAGCGACTTCAGTCAGTGTATCTAGATATGCATTAAACGGACGGGTTGAAATCATTTATATCTCCTCCTCCCATTCTGGGCGGCGCAGGCTGATCGAATCTGCATGTGCGAGCAAAACTTTTGCTGCTTTCAGCTGAATCGTTTTCAGTGGTGAAGACAACTGTCTCATTTCTTGAAACCAGTGGGGAAATTTACGCTTATCAATGTAATATATGTCTGCTGGTGCGGACGGGTCATCAATGTAGCCGTTTCGAGATAAAATCGCTTTTCGAACGGGAATATCCACTTCATGATGCCGGAGCAGTTTTTTGACGATCGTTTCTGTTCTCGCCAATGAAACGGCAGGACTTAACACTTTAGATTCCGTTTCTCGAAAACGCTTCATCCAAAACCGGTCAGAAGAACCGGTAAAAACCGCTTCGTCCTGCTCTTCCAAAAATGTAAGGCACCAGACTTGCAGCGGTGTGATCAGTACAATGTCCAGCTCGACAACGGCTTTTTGAAAGCGGAAAACCGGCTTATACAAAATGAGGAACGTATCCGGCAGACGCGTCGCTAAAAATTTCAGCTGCTCATCCATATAATATTTGTGGTCGAGCGGTGACTGATGCAGCAGCGTTGAACTTGCCCATTTCACTTGAAAAGCAAACATTTTATCAACGAATGCTTTTTTTACATCCTCTTCTGTTTGTAAGTATATAAATTCTGATTCATTCATTGAAAACAAAGCTTCATCTTCCTGCAAAGGCCCGGGCTCTGTTTCTACCCGTTTTTCTTTTTTAGAAAACAACCCCCGGAGCAAAGAATGCTTTTCCTTTGGTTCTTCCAGCAGCCAATTTTCCTCTTCGCCGGGTTCTGTATGTATTATTCCCGTGCTCCGCTGGTATTCCCACTGGTTATGAACCTTTTCCCACTCCCCTTTTTTCAGCCGAACATACCGGGCTGGGTAATGGAAAGGGTCTTGTTCATATCTTGAGATATAATTTTGAAGCTTAATTAATTGCGCCATGGCTCTTGTTCCTCTCCTGACCCGCTTAATAGACAGGACCATTTTTTTACGTACTTTGGACCCGGTGCCCTTTTCGTTTCATACAAAGCAATTTCAGCTGCAGGAAAAGACGGCCATTCCGGAAGTACATCTGGCACATACGGCTCGGAACCCGCCCATTTTCGCGCAGTAGTAATATGAGGGCGAAACGGTTTTTCATCTATGGAAATTCCTGCTTTCCGGCACGCAGCTGCCACCCCTTTTTGCACATCGAAAAGAGAAGAAGGCTCATTCGTTCCAATCCAGAAAATACGCGGAGACGTTTTTTGGCCAAACGTACCAAACGACGTCAGTTTAAGTTCGAAAACAGGTATATGTTTTATGTTTTCCTCTATAAACACGCAGGCTTTTTCCAAACCTGAAAGATCAGCTGCGCCCACGAATGCCAATGTTAAATGGTAATCCTCCTTATGGACCAGCCGTTTAAAAAGCTCATTTCTTCCTTTCATTTCATCCGCAATCTTTTCTTTCACGTCATCGGGAAGAACAAGTGCAAAAAAATAATGTGGCTGCATACCCTACACTCCTTTTTTCGGCCAATTGTTGTTTTTAGTTTACCAAAAACCCGCAAGAAAAGTCGTCTTTTCTCATCCACTGTATTTCGATTGGAATTGTTCGAGTAATATGCTTTAATTGAACAAAGAAAGGGTGACGTTTGATGAAAGTGGTTGATAATATTGCCAAACTGATTGGCGACACACCGCTCGTAAAGCTGCAGCGTTTGTCACCTGAACACGGAGCAGATGTATACGTAAAATTAGAATTTTACAACCCGAGCAGAAGTGTAAAGGACCGCGCTGCTTATAACATGATTATAGAGGCAGAAAAATCAGGAAAGTTAAAATCGGGAGCTGTGATCATTGAACCGACAAGCGGAAATACAGGCATCGGTATTGCGATGAACGCGGCTGCCAGAGGATACAAAGCCATTTTGGTGATGCCGGACACGATGACAAAGGAACGCATCAACCTTTTAAAAGCATATGGTGCAGAAGTCGTTTTGACGCCGGGAGATGAAAAAATGCCTGGCTCCATCCGCAAAGCACTAGAGCTGGCCGAGCGTGTTCCAAACAGTTTTATTCCCATGCAGTTTGACAATCCCGCTAATTCGGATGCCCACCGTGGCACAACATCCTCGGAAATTTCCGAAGCTGTAGAACAGATTGGCAAGCGGTTTGCTGCTTTTGTGGCAACTGCAGGCACAGGCGGAACAATTACAGGTACAGGGGAAGAACTAAAAAAGCAATTCCCTGATTTAGCTGTTCATGTCGTAGAACCGGCCGGATCCCCTGTTTTATCAGGCGGCCAGCCTGGCCGGCACAAGCTCGTCGGTACGAGCCCTGGGTTTATCCCTTCTATTTTAAATACAGAGGTTTATGACTCGATCTTTAAAATTACAGATGAGGACGCCTATGATATTACCCGCCGCCTTGCTGCTGAGGAAGGAATTTTGGTCGGTCCATCTGCCGGTGCTGCATGCTTTGCGGCGATTCAAGCAGCTAAAGCTTTATCAAAAGATGATATGGTCATTTGCCTGGCTCCGGATACAGGCGAACGGTACTTGTCTACGGATGTATTTCAAGATGAGTAAATGAGCTTTCTCCTAAAAAAGACAGGAAATTTTCGGGGGATACATCGCTTCTTAAAAAGAGCCGATAGAGGAAGCCGGCCGGACTTCTTGAACAAAAAAGAAACAAAGAGATACTTTGTCAAAAGATTTTGTTTGTCTACAAGCTGAAGAACCCTGCTCCTATGGCAGGGTTCTTTTTAATTCTTTTTTCCAGCAAGCTCGACAATAGCCCGTGCGTAAATAGCCGCTGCTCGGAACAGATCATCCAAGACCGCATATTCATCTTTCTGATGGGCAACGTCAGCCCGTCCAGGAAACAAAGCTCCAAACGCAACGCCTCTTTTTAAAGCCCGCGCATATGTACCGCCGCCGGTCGAAAGCAGCTTCGCCTCCTCGCCGGTTTCCTCTTCGTACACTCGCTTTAGCGTTTGGACAAATGGATCATCCGGCTCTGTATAATGCGGAGGATTGTTGTCTAAAACCTGTAGTGAAACAGGAGAAAGATATTCCTTAAGCTTGTGTATTTCTTCTTCAAATGAAAAAGAAACAGGATATCGAATATTCAAGCCGATTTGCGCTTTTTGCTGCTTTTCATAGCAGAACAAAGCCGCGTTCACTGTAACATCGCCCATTTCTGCATCGGTTGAGGCAATGCCCAGCCGGTGCCCCCGTGTATCATCCTTGAAATTATCTATAACAAACTGCAAATAAGCAGAGGCGGCGGGATCAATCGCTTCCTTCACTAAAAAATCGGCCAGGAACAGCGCAGCGTTTTGTCCATCCTTTGGTTCCGCTGCATGAGCAGATACGCCATTCATTTCGAGAAAAACAATTCCTCCATCAATATAATAAGAGCCTTCTAAGTCGTTGTCTTTTATATACTCTGTATAGTTTTGTAAAAATAATGTATGCTGCTTTTCAATCCAAACGGCTGCTTTTGCATAATCTGGAACCATATTATACCGGCTGCCCGCCTGGAAAGATTCGATTTGGATATCAGCTTGTCCGGGCTCCGGAACGGTCAGATTCAGCTGAACATCCGCAATCCCTTTTTCTGCAAAAATAATCGGGAAATCTGCATCAGGCGCAAATCCGACTCCTGGCATTTCTTCTGTTTTAAAGTAATGCTCCACGCATTGCCATGTACTTTCTTCATCAGTGCCCACAATCATTCGGATCCGCTTTTCGAGCGGAATACCTAATTCTTGAACGGTTTTCATGGCATAGTATGCTGCAATAGTCGGTCCCTTATCATCAATCGCCCCGCGTCCAAAGATTTTGCCGTCCTCTACTTCTCCCTCAAATGGTTTATACGACCAGCCGTCACCCGGAGGCACAACGTCGACGTGGCACAAAATACCAATCAGTTCTTCTCCTTGTCCCATTTCAAGGTGTCCGGCTACGTTTCCTGTGTTTTTTACACGGAAGCCGCTTTTCTCGCCCAGTTCAAGCATAAAATCAAGCGCCTGCCGTACTTCCCTTCCAAAAGGAGCATCTTCTGCTGCCTGATCGCTTTTCACACTTGGAATTTGAATTAACGACTGCAAATCCTGAATCAATTCGCCTTCGCGTTTTTTTATTTCATTTCGCCAGTTAATGGTACGCATAAGCATTCCTCCTTTTTTCATTTTACATGGGAACCGGCATTTTAACCAATTTCTTTACAAAAGATTTATTTTTCAATTTTTTTACCAAAATACGTACATTTTTTTTGTTATCAGGCATAATATTATTAAAAAAGGGTAAATCTCTTGTAAATTAAGCTCTTTTCCCTAGCATAATCTCTATAAATACAGTACACTGTAATTGTCAGACAGTTTAGCGCCTGTTAAACAGGTGCAGGGAGATGTCTGAATCAGCTTATCATATTATCATTTCATGTCTCCTGCTGTCGTTATGTCTCATGGGAAAAAAGATGAGGGAGTGGTATTTTGAAGCCTACTACAAATCGGATGCTGACTCGCATAAAATCCATCTATATGTTCATTAAAGAAAATGGAACTGTGACAACGCAGGATATTGTAGATGAATTTGGCATCACCCCGCGAACCATTCAACGCGACTTGAATGTACTGGCTTACAATGAGCTTGTTTTTAGCCCGACACGTGGGAAATGGACAACCACAGAAAAGAAAGTTCGGATGACATCATAATATCTTTATCAAAAAACGGCTGCCTCTTCAGGCAGCCGTTTTTTCAGCTTTCACGCAGTAAAGCAAGCTCTTCTTCTGTTACTTCCCGGTACTCGCCAAGCTCCAATTCTTCGTCAAGCAAAAGACCGCCCATCGATAGTCTTTTTAAATAAAGAACTTCTTTACCTACGGCTTGAAACATTCGCTTTACTTGATGAAACTTTCCTTCTGTGATCGTCAGCTCAATCTCCGACTCTTCGCCTGCTGATAAAATAATAAGCTCTCCCGGCTTTGTATGATAGCCGTCATCAAGCGTTACCCCTTCTCGAAAAGCTGCTGCATCTTCTTCCGTTACATGGCCGCGGACACGGGCAAAATATGTTTTAGGGACATGATGCTTTGGCGAAAGCAGAGAATGGGACAGCTGTCCATCATTTGTTAAAAGAAGCAGCCCTTCTGTGTCTTTGTCAAGGCGGCCGACCGGGTGCGGGTCGAAATGCTTATGCATATCATCAAGCAGATCCACCACTGTTTCGTCCCGCTTGTCTTCTGTTGCTGAAATAACCCCTGCCGGCTTGTTCATCATCAAATAAATAAATTCACGGTATTCAACCGGCTCATCAAACAGCATCACTTCATCTGTTTGGGGATGAACGTGCTGCTTTGCATCTTTTATTACTTTTCCGTTCACTGTTACAGCTCCCGATTTTAACAGCTTTTTTACTTCTTTGCGGGAACCGATGCCGGAATTAGCCAGCCATTTATCTAAGCGCATAGCGTTACTCCTTTTATGCTTTTTTCAAGCGTAGTTTTCGTTTAATTCCGTCCAGTCTTGAACCAAATACCTCATCAAGCAGGCCAAACTTCTGGCTGAGCACAAAGTAAACAACGGCTCCAGCGCCAGCACAGATGATGGTAATCAATAAAGCAGGACCGTCCGATTGTGCCGACAATACGAAAGACAGCACTCCGTAAAGGGCCATCACAACCACAGCCATCACCACGTTAAACCCAATAATCAAGCCGATTTTTTTCGCAAGCGGGCGAAGTGAGTAATTGGCATAAAAACGGATGACAACCAGATTGATGATAATAGAAGTGGAGTAGCCGAGTGCAGTCGCATAAACGGCCCCTTCTGTTTCAAACAATTTAATAAGCGGAATATTTAAAGACAGCTTAACCAATATACCGGTCAATAAACTTAAAACCGTAAAACGCTGTTCATTAATTCCTTGTAAAATGGCTGCGGTAACGGAAAATAGCGCAAATAAGATCGCAATCGGTGCATACACACGAAGTACGTCTGTGCCAAGCGCGCTCGCTTCATAAAAAATGGTATAAAGCGGTTCTGCTAAAAGCGCCATACCGACCGCCGCAGGAACCGTTAAAAAAAGCAGTACTTCAAAGGTTTTATTCAGCTGCTGCGTGACAACATCCATTTTTCCCTTTACAAATGAGCTCGTGACCATCGGAACAAGCGTCATGGCAAATGCAGTAGCAAGGGAAACGGGAATAATGACAAGTTTCTGCGTGCTGAAATTTAAAATCCCAAATGCCGATACTGCCTGATCAGCTAAACCAATTTGAGACATGGCGCGGGAAAAGGTTAACTGGTCGACAAGCTGGTAAAGCGGAATCGCGATGCCGACAAAAATAAACGGAATGGCATACACGACAATTTCTGAATACATCCCAAATAATGAAACTTTTGCTTGTCCTTTATCCTGCTCAAGAAGCTTGTCCAAATGCTTTTTTCGCTTGAAGAAATACACGTACAGCACAATCAGTCCGAACACCGCACCGATAAAAGCAGCAAATGTCGCAACGCTGACCGCTGTTACGACCGATCCGTTCATCACATAAATCACAATATAGGCTCCAGCCAATAGAAAAGCAATACGGGCGATTTGCTCTACAACCGTTGAAACGGCTGATGGCCCCATTGATTGATGCCCCTGGAAAAATCCGCGCGTGATGCTCATAAATGGAACGATAATCAGGGCAAAGCTGACTGCGCGTATAACGGTCGTGACGTCCTCAATCGTATAAGTCGTCTCTTCCCCATTTAATGATAATTGTGCAAAGAAAGGCGCAAATGAATACATAATAAGAAAAGCAGCAAAACCAGTCATCAGCATAATGACCATGCCCGATTTAAACAGCTTCCTGCCAACGGCATACTCTTCTATCGCATTATACTTTGCGATGTATTTAGAGACAGCAAGCGGAACTCCTGCAGTGGCGATACTAATAAAAATCGTATAGGGCACATAGCCATAACTATACAGGGCTGCCGCATCTTCCCCTCCGATAATACTGTAAAACGGGATAACATAAAACAAGCCAAGAAATTTAGATATAAACGTGCCAAGTGTGAGGATAAACGTCCCTCGGATCAAATTGGATGACATACATTGAATCCCTCTTTTTCTCTTTAAACATCACTTGCTAGTGTACCTCTTTCTCTCGTGTCTGACAATTTTTTTCGCCATCTGCTATAATGAACAAAGTTTGAACAATGAGGTGACTATATGTATGACGTAATCGTCGTGGGCGGCGGGCCGGCCGGCTTAATGGCAGCGATTGCCTCCGGCCGTGCAGGCGCACGCACACTGCTTATTGATAAAGGGCGTAAACCGGGAAACAAGCTGCAAATTTCCGGCGGCGGGCGCTGTAATGTAACAAACCGCCTGCCTGTTGAAGAAATTATCCGGCACATTCCCGGTAACGGCCGTTTTTTGTACAGCGCTTTTTCTGTGTTCAGTAATGAAGACATTATCCGTTTTTTTGAACAGCTCGGCGTGAAACTGAAAGAAGAAGACCACGGACGAATGTTTCCGGTCTCAAACCGGGCGCAGGACGTTGTGGAAGCACTGCTCGGTGAGCTTAAGCGCCTTCGGGTCGATATGCGCCTTGGCTCGCCTGTTGACTCATTATTGATGGATGAGCAATATATACGCGGTGTCCGTCTGGCCTCCGGCGAAGATATTCATTCGAATGCAGTAGTGCTGGCAACAGGCGGAAAAGCGGTTCCGCAGACAGGCTCTACCGGCGATGGCTATCCATGGGCCCAGCAGGCGGGCCATACCATTACCGAGCTATTCCCGACAGAAGTACCTATTACGTCAAAAGAGCCGTTTATTGTAAACCGCTCTATGCAGGGGCTTGCTCTTCGGGATGTAGGCTTGTCGGTACTCAATAAAAAAGGCAAAGTGCTTGTTACTCACCGAATGGATATGCTGTTTACTCATTTCGGTTTATCGGGCCCTGCTGCCCTGCGCTGCAGCCAATACGTCGTGAAAGAAGGCAGGAAAAACGGCTTTCCCGTTCAAATGGCCATCGATGCGTTTCCAGACGGAAATGAACATGACGCAGGTGTTGCCCTCCGCAAAACGATAAAAGAAGAACCGAAAAAAGCAGTGAAAAACAGCTTGAAAAAAATGGTACCGGAACGATATCTGCACTTTTTGCTCCAGCAGGCCGGCATCGATCTTGAGACACCAGGAAACGGATTATCGGAAGCGTCCATCCGTGAACTCGCCTCCCTTTTCAAGTCATTTAAAATGTCCGTTCACGGAACATTGCCAATTGAAAAAGCGTTTGTAACCGGCGGCGGTGTATCCGTAAAAGAAATCGAGCCCAAAACAATGGCTTCTAAAAAGAAAGACGGCCTTTTCTTCTGTGGGGAAATACTCGACATTCATGGCTATACCGGCGGCTACAATATTACGGCGGCTCTTATTACCGGACATATTGCCGGCACGAATGCAGCAGCCGTTCGATAAATAAAAAAACTGTGCGGAGCGAGTCCGCACAGTTTTTTATTTTTTCGGTGCTGTTTCACCTGTATAGTTCAGCATGCCGCCTGTCATGTTTGTGGCTTTAAAGCCGTTTTCAATGAGAAAGCGGGCCACATTCTCAGAACGTACACCTGAACGGCATACGATGATATAGTCGGTTTCTGGATCAAGGCGATCCAATTCACCAGGAATGGTTCCCATGACGATATGCTCTGCTTCCGGGATCATGCCTTCTGCAACTTCATCTTCTTCACGAACATCGATCAGGGCTAATGTTTCGCCGTTTTCGAGTTTTTGACGTACTTCTTCTGCTGTAATCGTTGGAATCATATTTTTCATCCCCTCAACATTAGTTGGCTACAACGTTCACAAGCTTGCCCGGTACAGCAATCACTTTGCGAACTGTTTTACCAGCCAGCTCCGCTGCAAACTGTTCGTCCTGCATAGCGAGTTCTTCCAGTTGTTCACGCGTGGCGTCTTTAGATACCATACGTTTTGCTTTTACTTTTCCATTCAGCTGCAAGACGATTTCGACTTCGTCATCGACAAGCTTTGACTCATCAAACTGCGGCCATGCTTCGTACGTTACCGTCTCGCTGTGGCCGAGCTTTTCCCATAGCTCTTCTGCCAAGTGCGGAGCAAGCGGTGATAGAAGCTTCACAAATCCTTCTGCGTATTCTGTTGGAATCGTTTCGGCTTTGTTCGCTTCATTTACAAATACCATCATTTGTGAGATGGCTGTGTTAAAGCGAAGGCCTTCATAGTCTTCCGTTACTTTCTTCACGGTCTGGTGATACACTTTCTCAAGCGCTGTATCGCCTTCGCCTACTTTTGATGTTAACGAACCATCATCTGTCACAAGCAAACGCCAAATGCGGTCAAGGAAGCGGCGTGCTCCTTCTACGCCGTTTGTATTCCAGGCAATAGATGCTTCAAGCGGGCCCATGAACATCTCATAAAGGCGGAGCGTGTCGGCACCATGGCTTTCCACGATTTCATCCGGATTAACGACGTTGCCTTTTGACTTACTCATTTTTTCATTGTTTTCCCCAAGGATCATTCCCTGGTTAAACAATTTCTGGAATGGCTCTTTTGTATGAACCACACCGATATCATACAGCACTTTATGCCAGAAACGCGCATATAGCAAGTGAAGTACAGCATGCTCTGCTCCGCCGATATAAATATCAACCGGCAGCCAGCGTTTTAAAAGATCGGCATCCGCAAGCGCTTCTTTGTTGGTCGGATCGATAAAGCGCAGGTAGTACCAGCAGCTTCCCGCCCATTGCGGCATTGTATTTGTTTCCCGGCGGCCTTTTTTGCCTGTTTCCGGATCCACGACATTCACCCAGTCTTCAATAATAGCAAGTGGTGACTCACCAGTGCCGGACGGACGAATTTCCGTCGTTTTCGGCAATACAAGCGGCAGCTCTGATTCTGGAACAGCTGTCATTGTACCGTCTTCCCAGTGAATAATCGGAATTGGCTCACCCCAGTAACGCTGACGGCTGAACAGCCAGTCACGAAGACGGTACGTCACTTTTTTCGTACCAATGCCTTCTTTTTCGAGCCAGGCGATCATTTGCGCAATCGCGTCTTCTTTGTTTAAACCGTTAAGGAAGTCTGAATTAATATGCTCGCCGTCTCCTGTATAGGCTTCTTCTTCTACATTTCCGCCGGCTACCACTTCCTTGATTGGCAAATCAAATTTCCGTGCAAACTCGTAGTCACGCTCATCATGTGCCGGAACGGCCATAATCGCACCCGTACCATATGTGATCAATACATAATCTGCGATCCAGATCGGCATTTTTTCACCGTTTACCGGGTTTACGGCATAAGCGCCTGTGAAAACACCGGTTTTGTCTTTGGCAAGATCGGTCCGCTCAAGATCACTTTTTGATTTGACTCCATCAATATATTGCTCGACAGCTTCTTTTTGTTCCGCTGTTGTAATTTTTTCAACAAATGGATGTTCAGGAGCCAAAACAGCATACGTTGCTCCAAACAGGGTGTCTGGACGCGTTGTGAACACCGTAAACGTTTCGTCATGGCCGTCAATATTGAACGTTACTTCTGCTCCTTCAGAACGGCCAATCCAGTTACGCTGCATATCTTTGATGCTCTCTGGCCAGTCCAATTCCTCTAAATCTTCGATCAAACGGTCCGCATAAGCCGTGATTTTAAGCATCCATTGACGCATTGGGCGGCGTTCAACCGGGTGGCCGCCGCGTTCCGATTTCCCGTCAATCACTTCTTCATTTGCAAGAACCGTTCCTAGTGCCGGGCACCAGTTAACCGGCACTTCATCTACATATGCCAGCCCTTTTTTATACAATTGAAGGAAAATCCACTGTGTCCATTTATAATAATCCGGGTCTGTGGTATTGATTTCACGATCCCAGTCATAAGAAAACCCGAGTGATTTGATTTGACGGCGGAAGTTATTAATATTTTGTTCTGTAAATTCGGCCGGGTCGTTTCCAGTATCAAGCGCGTATTGTTCTGCCGGAAGCCCGAATGCATCCCATCCCATTGGATGAAGCACATTGTATCCCTGCATACGCTTAAAACGGCTTAAAATATCCGTTGCCGTATAGCCTTCCGGGTGTCCAACGTGAAGCCCGGCGCCTGATGGATACGGAAACATATCCAGTGCGTAAAACTTCGGCTTATCCAAATCATTGTTCATTTTAAAAGTTTTATTTTGTTCCCAATGGTGCTGCCATTTTTGCTCGATCTTTTTATGATCAAAATTCATGTTGAAACCTGCCTTCCGTTTATGTACTGCCGATCGAAAACTGAATACGCCGCGCTTCGCGGCCTTTATCGTAGACCTAATAGAAAACTCCTGCCCAGCGAGTGGGACAGGAGAGGTTTTTCTCTACCCAAAATGGAGCATTAGTCCGACGGCTTTCTTCATTAATCTTTACCTTTCATTTTAGAAAAATTCCAGCTAATATGCAAGCGCATTTTACCCGCTTCCCTCTTCATGCTACAATTTAAAACGAGCTTTAAAGGAGGAATGAATGATGACAAACCCGTTTCCGTACGCAAGCGACGACAGACGGTATCATACATGGAATTACCATTTGCGGCAGCACTTCGGTCATAAAGTATTTAAGGTAGCACTTGACGGCGGATTTGACTGCCCTAACCGCGACGGCACGGTTGCTTTTGGCGGCTGTACATTTTGCAGTGCAGCAGGCTCGGGTGATTTTGCCGGCGACCGGGTTGACCCGCTGGAAAAACAATTTCATGATATAAAAACAAAAATGCACGAAAAATGGAAGCACGGAAAATATATGGCGTATTTCCAGGCATATACGAATACACATGCGCCGGTTGAGGTGCTTCGTGAAAAATACGAGACGGTCCTGAAGCAGAATGATGTGGTTGGTATTTCGATCGCCACTCGTCCGGACTGCCTTCCGGATGACGTTGTTGACTATTTGGCTGAACTGAATGAGCGTACGTATTTATGGGTAGAACTCGGCCTGCAGACCGTTCATGAAAAAACAGCCCGCATCATTAATCGTGCCCACGATTTTCAAACCTATGTGGAGGGCGTTGAAAAGCTGCGCAAGCACAACATCCGTATTTGCTCGCATTTAATTAACGGCCTGCCGCTTGAAACTCCCGAAATGATGATGGAAACGGCCCAGGCTATCGCTGATTTAGATGTACAGGGCATTAAAATTCACTTGCTGCACCTTTTAAAAGGGACACCTCTTGTCAAACAGTATGAAAAAGGCATGCTGGACTTTTTATCGATGCAGGACTATGCGAAGCTTGTTGTAGACCAGCTTGAAATCCTGCCGCCGGAAATGGTTGTCCACCGCATTACGGGCGACGGCCCAATCGAGCTGATGATCGGCCCGATGTGGAGTGTCAATAAATGGGAAGTATTGAATGCCATTCATGCCGAAATGCAAAAGCGCGATACGTGGCAGGGCAAGTTCTACAAAGGAGCTATTGTGCAGCCATGACGCTAGATGGAATTTTGCCGTTCGCACGGCTTCTCATTCAAAAAACCCTGTCAGATGCCCCATGCTTTGTCGATGCTACAGCCGGCAATGGACATGATACGGTATTTTTAGCCGGGCTGGCCGGCGAAGGCGGCCGCGTTTTTGCATTCGACGTTCAAGAACAGGCGATTCATAATACAAAAAAACGTGTAGCAGAAGCGGGCTTCTCAAACCGTGTTTCACTGTTTCATAGCGGCCACGAAGAGGTCCGAAAGCATATTCCAGACTTCTACCACGGAGGGATCAATGCGGCTGTTTTTAATCTCGGCTACCTGCCAAAAGGCGACAAATCGATCATTACCAGACCGGATACCACTATTGAAGCCATTCGCCAGCTGTTTGATATGCTTAAACCCGGCGGTTTGATTGTACTCGTTGTATACCATGGCCATGCAGGCGGCGCTGATGAGCGGAATGCGGTGGTTGAATTTGCTGCCGGTCTTGACCAGCAGCGGGCGCACGTGATGCAATACGGCTTTATCAACCAAGTAAACACGCCTCCTTTTATTGTCGCTATCGAAAGACGTCCGGCCATATAAAAAGCTTCCTCCTTTTAAAAGGAGGAAGCTTTTTTACAGATTGAAATATCTTATTGTGTAGGAGATTACTTTTTAACCATCAAATACATAAAATATGGAGCGCCGATCAATGTGACAATAATCCCTGCTGGTACAGAGGTTGTAAACGGCAGCAGGCGGCCGATCGTATCCGCTCCAAGAAGCAGCAGTGCACCGATGACCGCTGCAGCCGGCACAAAATGCTGATGACGCGGTCCTGTTAATCCTCTTGCAATATGCGGAGCCATCAAGCCGATAAACACAATGCCGCCGCTCACTGACACGGCTGCTGATGCAAGTGCAACGGATAGGAGCAGCAGCATAATCCGCTCCCTGCCAACTCTTACTCCAAGCCCCGCAGAAGTGCCTTCATTTAAGTTTAATAGATTCAATACATTTGATTTCCACAATACGGCCGGAATCAAAACAACCAGCCATGGCACCAATGCTTTTACAAAGTTCCAGTCATTACCCCATATATCGCCGGCAAGCCAGCCGGCGATAAATTCGTATTCGCGCGAGTCAAACTGTGAAGCAAGGATCAGCATGATGCCCGCCATTGCCATCGCCATGCCGACTCCTGCTAAAACAAGATGAATCGGATCAAGACCTTCTGTTTTATGATAGGAAACTGCGGAAATGATGAGTGCCGTTACCATGCCGCCAATAAATGCGAACAGCGGCACCATATATAAAAATGTAGAAGACTGCGGCGTAAAGATCAACGCGTAAATGGTGACCATCAAGCCCGCTCCCGCGTTAATGCCGAGAATTCCGGGATCGGCCAGCGGATTGCGGGAGATACTTTGCAATATCGCGCCTGAGACGGCCAGCGCCGCTCCGGCAAGCATCGTAATCATCATGCGCGGCAGACGGAAGCTGTATAAAATAAGCTCTTCTCTGGGTGTCCCATTACCGAGCAGCGTTTCTAGAAGACGCATCGGCGGAACAGCCGCTTTTCCCGACGCAGCACTTGCTATAAATAAAACAACAAGAAGTACAACTGACACGGTCAAAACGCGCCTTGCTCTTTTCTTTAAATGATCATTCATTGTGTGAGCCGCCCCCTTTTGCGAATAAGATAAAGGAAAAACGGCACGCCGACAACAGAAATGACCGCGCCGACCGGTGTTTCAAATGGCGGGTTAATCATACGGGCTGCTGTATCAGCCAGCACAAGCATCATGCTTCCGAAAAGAGCTGAGCCCGGAATAATCCACCGATAATCCGTTCCGACAAGCGCCCGGACTAAATGTGGAGTCATTAAGCCAATAAACATAATCGGTCCCGCGACAGAGACGCCTGACCCAGAGAGGATAAGTACGACCAAAATTAAAATCACTTTTACAAGCGTTGTCCGCTGTCCGAGCCCTTTAGCCATTTCCTCACCAAAGCTTAAAATAGTCAGCGACCTCGACAGCAGAATAGCGGTCAGCAGACCAATTCCAACGACCGGAGCCAACACTTTAAGCTGAGGCCAGCTTGTCCCGGAAACACCCCCGGCCTGCCAGAAAGCAAGGTCCTGTGACAACTGAAACATAAGGGCGACACCTTCTCCAAGTGCCGTTAACAGAGCAGAAATGGCGGCCCCTGCGAGTACAATACGCAGCGGCGAGAAGCCGCCTTTTTTGATTGAAGCCAGGCCGAATAATAAAACAGCTCCGACAGCTGCACCGGCAAAAGAAAAAAGAATAGCCATTGTATAAGAGCTGGCAGAAAAAAAGGCCAGCATACAGGCAAGGCCAAGACTTGCACCTGTATTCAAGCCAAGCAGGCCCGGCTCCGCCAGCGGGTTACGTGTAACCCCTTGCATAATAGCTCCTGCTGTTCCAAATGCCGCTCCCGTCAGCGCCGCTCCAATCTCCCTTGGCAGACGGATGCCCATAATAATTTGATCTGCTTCACGGCTTGGATCAAATGAAAAAATGGCTTCCCAAACCGTTTTCAGCGTCAGTTCTGCTGCCCCTACCGAAACGGACAGCGCGAGACTGATCAATAAACCTGCAAATCCTGCTAAAAGAACGAATACTCCCGTCTTTGGACGGGAGCTTGCTTGTAATTCACTTGTATGATTCATACGTATCTTCCCTTTATTGTGCCGCTTTTTTCGTTAAAGCGTCTACGATAAAGTCAAGTTCTTTTTCAACTGAGATCGGATCATTGAAGTAGAAAGAATCCGAGTCAAATGTGATCACATTTCCTGCTTTTACAGCCGGAATGTTTTTCCATAGGTCTGTTTCCATAAATGTTGAAGATGATACGTTGGCACCTTCTCCAACGAAAATATAATCACCCGCATATTCTGGAATCGCTTCAGCAGAGATGGCCTTATAGCCTGGTCCAAATGCTTCCGCTTCTACTTTTTCAGGGGCCTTCATGCCAAGAGCCTGATAAATGACTTCTGTTCCACGGCCCCAGTTTTTGCCGTATATATACGTGTCTTTGCCGAATGTTTCAACTACAGTTGCTGTTGCATCTGTTCCAATCGCTTCTTGAACCTTTTTCTTCGCTTCTTCTGCTTTCGCATTCCATTCATCTACCCATTTTTGGGCTTCTTCTTCTTTGCCTAAAATTTTGCCGATTTCAAGATGCTGATCAAGATAATTGTATTTCTCGTAAGAGAGTCCGACTGTTGGCGCAATTTCTTTGTATTTCGCCATGTTTTCGTCTCCTGTATACGTAATAATTAAATCCGGCTCTAAACCAATCAACGTTTCATAATCATCTGGTGCTACTACTTTTGCATCTTTTAGCTTATCACCTAAAAACTTGCTTTTAGCAGACCAGTCGGTAATCGCAACAGGAGTTACACCAAGCTCCAGGAAATTCCCCGGATACGTAGCAGCCATGACAGCTACCCGTTCTGGGTTGGCTGGAATCTCAATGTCACCTTCTTCTGATGCATATGTACGGGTTTCTGCTTTTGTATTTGATTCTTTTTCCTGCCCGCTTTCTTCTTTCTCCTGAGAACACGCGGCTAGGAAAAGAGCACTTATGATCATAAGCAACGGTAAAACTGAAAATAATTTACGCTTCATGTTGTTCGTCCTTTCTAAGTGAAAATGATTATCATTAACTAGGTAAATCTTATCGAAAATGATTCTCATTGTCAATGTTATTTTTTAAAAAAAGCTCCTTTTAAAGGAGCTTTTTATTACCCACTGCCTCAGCAAGTAATTGAAAGGAGCGTTTCTTTTTTTCAAAATCAAACAAGATCGTCACAGCCATGATCTCATCCGTCCCGCATTTTTCCGCTAATTCCTCCAGCTGCGTTCGAACAGTGTCCGGTCCTCCCACAATCATACGCTTTCGGTTTTCTTCAACATGCATCCGCTCAAACTTCCCATATGAGTAAGCCGCTGCTTTTTCCGGTGAAGGTGTGCCGGTTGATCGAATCCCCTGCCCGGTCATCATCAGGGACAGATCAAGGCTTCCCGCAAGAAAATCGGCTTCCTCATCTGTCTCTGCACATACAAGAAAAACGGCCACAGCGGATTTTGGCTCCTTTAAATGAGAAGACGGCTGAAAGGTACGCCGGTACTCAGCCAGCTCATCGGGCCCCCCGTCGCCATTAATAAATTTAGCAAATACGTACGGCAGCCCTTTTTGGGCAGCGAGCGCTGCACTGGATGGGCTTGAACCAAGCAGCCACACATCAGGCGGTACTTCAAGAGCAGGAGTTGCCCTGACACCAGAATACGGATGGGGAACGGGCTGATCATACAAATAAGCGAGCACATCATCAATTTGTTCCGGAAAGCGGTCTTTTTCCCGCTTCCGGCCATTAGACAGGGCAAACGAAGCCCTCGGCATACCGCCTGGTGCCCGCCCTACACCTAGATCGATTCGCTCCGGAGCAAGCGCAGACAGTACTTTAAAATTTTCAGCAACTTTATAAGCGCTGTAGTGCGTCAGCATCACACCACCTGAGCCAAGCCGAATGCTGTTTGTTTTTGCAGCCAAATGGCCGAGCAGCACTTCTGGCGAAGAGCCGGCGAGTGTATCTGCATCATGATGCTCAGATACCCAAAATCGTTCATATCCAAGTTCTTCCGCCCATTGAGCCAGCTCTACCGTTTCCTGAAGAGCTTTCATAGCGCTTTGTCCTTCCGACAAGGGAGACTGATCCAATATACTAAGCTTCATATGCCCCTCTCCTTTTACCGGCCGGCCTGGCGCATTTTCCGGTATGTTTTATAAGTTCGGCCATTCCAGTAAAAGAAAATACTGGCCGCTCCAGCTGTATGGACAAGCTTGCGGCAATGTCCACGCACGCTTTTTTTGCCAGCCGCTTTTTCTTCCGATAAGTAAACAGCCACAATGCCCTCAATTAAAAATGAATGAAACTTAGCGTGCGGCAGCCGTTCGGTTCCTTTTTTTGCCTGGCGCAAAAAGTGAAGAAACCGTTCCATCATTTCTGTTTCGTTGTTGTAGTATGTACAGAAATTTAACTCACCATCTTCCATATCTTCTTCCTGGTCAATAAAGTAGTCGAGCAAAATATGAATGCCCTGCCCATATGGGAAATAGCAGTCACGCACCATTTTGGCGTATGTAGGCGTAAACGCCGGCTGCATCGCACAAGACATTAAGCAGTATACACCGACTGTCGAACCCGTGCAGGCGGCAAACTCATACCATTCCATTTCCGGTAAATCCGCTTTGTAACTCTCAAACCAGCGGATCAGGCGCTCTTCCCGCTCTTCTTCGCGAACATGCTTATGAATTTGCAGTTCGCTGTAATAGCGGCTTAAATCCAGCACATGCGGTTTTGCCGCTGCAAAGGAAGGTGTTTCTTCCACCACCTGGCGGCAGCCATCAACCAATGCATCTAAATAGCCGCCATCATTCTTGGTTTCACGAAATCGATAATAATCGCTTTTAGGCTGGCCAGGAAAAAAACAATCACGCAGCGCTTCATGAAGCGCCGCGAAATCATTCGGATCAAATGATGTAGTCTGGTCGCATAAATTATCGAGATAATCACAAATTAATTGATAAGGCACAATAAAAGAGATCGCTTCTTTTTGGCTATTACCGGCCAGCATTGAAATCACACCGCCTGCTTCACAGTGGAAGTATTTTTCCTCATACACGTCCATTGCCTGCTTGCGTAGTTCCGGATTGGGTATTTGTTCCGCTAATTCCTTCCATTTGCTCCATTCTGTTTTCACAGCAGGGAAAATGGTTTTATATATTTTTCGCATTAACAGGAGCGAATTCGTAGGGACTGTCATGTTCTTACCTCACTTTTCCATAATAAAACCGAGCGACCGCAATCGGTTGTGGACAAAATCGAGCGCATATTGAAATACATCTTCCCGCTCTGGTTCGTTAAAAATTTCATGATAAAGGCCCGGCCATTCCTTGTATTGCAGCTCGGACAGCTCCAGCTTTTTGGCAAATGAACGGGCTGTACTTCCGTCGGTGATCCGGTCTTCTCCCGCCTGCATAATTAAGTGGGGAATATCCGGCACTTCTCCCGGTCCAGCTGTTGCGATTTTGATGGCCTGCACAATTTCTCTGTACCACCGAACCGATACTTTCCGGACAAACAAAGAGTCTTCAGCATCAAAGGCCCAAATTTCTTCGTTCCGGGTCGCCATTTCAGACGTAATGCCTGAATCAAATTTCAAGGACGGAGTCATTGAATTTAAGCCGTGTGTAAGCACATTTAAATGCTTAGGCGGCACATGTTTCATTTTAAATAGAGGAGACGACATAATGACCCCAGCGATCTCCGGCTTTTCCTCCTGTAAATAGCGGGTAATCACAAGCGCACCCATACTGTGGCCCAGCAAAAACACAGGGACGTTAAATTGGTACGCTGCCTGCACCCAATCCGATAATTCATTTGTATATTCTTTAAAAGATGAAATGTGGCCGCGTTTTGCACGTGAAGTCATTCCCTGTCCAGGCAGATCTCCCATGACAACATGAAACCCGTTTTGCCGCCACATTTCAATAAGCCAGCCGTACCGGCCATGGTGTTCAAGGGCACCATGCACCATCACAATCACGCCTTTTGGCTTTTCTTCACATTCCCATTTCCACATAGTGCTCTCTCCTTCAAAAAACGACAACCGTTTTTTCTATTATACAAATCTTTTGCTGTTCGATAAAATAAAACGGTATAACAGACAAAAAAGAAAGGGGCCTCAACCATGATTTATCCGTATAAAGATAAACAGCCGGTTATTGCTGAATCCGCTTTCGTTGCGGACTACGCAACGATTACAGGAGATGTCGTGATCGGCGAACAATCTACTATTTGGTATAACACCGTTATACGCGGAGATGTTGCACCGACGATCATTGGCAGTAAAGTAAATATCCAGGACAATTCCGTTCTTCATCAAAGTCCAAACAACCCGCTCGTCATTGAAGATGAAGTGACAATTGGCCATCAAGTGATCTTACATAGCTGTAAAATTCGAAAAGGCGCCTTGATCGGCATGGGATCCATTATTTTAGACAATGCCGAAATCGGAGAAGGTGCATTTATCGGCGCGGGCAGCCTTGTACCGCCGGGTAAGGCGATTCCTCCAAATACAATGGCCTTCGGACGGCCTGCTAAAGTAGTGCGAAATGTAAATGAAGAAGACCGCAAAGACATGGAACGTATCGTGCGTGAATACGCTGAAAAAGGCCAGTATTATAAATCTATTCAAGCATAAAAAAACCATGCCCGAGTATTTGGGCATGGTTTTTTATTACTTCGCAGCTGCTTTCAATGCTTCTGCTTTATCTGTACGTTCCCACGGAAGATCTACATCCGTGCGGCCAAAATGGCCATAAGCTGCTGTCTGACGGTAAATCGGACGGCGAAGGTCCAGCATTTTAATAATGCCTGCTGGACGAAGATCGAAGTTTTGACGAATTACGTCAACAAGCGTTTCTTCCGCTACTGTTCCAGTTCCGAAAGTATCAACTGAAATTGACACCGGATGTGCTACACCGATTGCATAAGCAAGCTGTACTTCACATTTGTCCGCAAGGCCTGCTGCTACGATGTTTTTCGCTACATAGCGTGCTGCATAAGCGGCAGAGCGGTCAACTTTTGTTGGATCTTTACCAGAGAACGCGCCGCCGCCGTGACGTGCATATCCACCGTACGTATCTACAATGATTTTACGGCCTGTTAAGCCTGCATCCCCTTGAGGTCCGCCGATAACGAAACGACCCGTTGGGTTAATAAAGAATTTTGTTTCCGCGTCGATTAATTCGGCTGGAACCACTTCATTAATCACTTGTTCGCGAATTTCTTTTTGAATTTGCTCAAGTGTTACTTCTGGATGGTGCTGCGTAGAAATAACGATTGTATCAACACGAACAGGTTTGCCGTTTTCATCGTACTCAACTGTTACTTGCGTTTTACCATCTGGACGAAGGTAATCAAGTGTCTCGTTTTTGCGCACTTCTGTTAAACGGCGTGCCAATTTATGAGCAAGTGAGATTGGAAGCGGCATAAGCTCTTCTGTTTCGTTACACGCAAAACCGAACATTAAGCCCTGGTCTCCGGCACCGATTTCATCAAGCTCTTTATCCGTCATTTGGCCTTCACGCGCTTCAAGAGCTACGTTAACCCCTGCTGCAATATCAGGTGACTGTTCATCGATAGATGTTAAAACCCCTGCTGTTTCAGAGTCAAATCCGTATTTTGCACGAACATACCCGATTTCTTTTACCGTTTCACGAACGATTTTTGGAATATCCACATAAGAAGTAGTGGTAATTTCCCCTGCAACAAGAACAAGTCCAGTTGTTACAGATGTTTCCGCTGCCACGCGGGCATTCGGATCTTTGTCAAGAATGGCATCAAGAATCGCATCGGAAATCTGGTCACAGATTTTGTCCGGATGTCCTTCCGTTACGGACTCTGATGTAAACAGGCGGCGCTGTTTTGTCATGAAAAAATTCCTCCTTAAAATCAGTGTGTGTACGGTACTCATTTCCCTCAGGTGATCCAGAAAATAAAAAAACTCTCCCGGCATTGAGAGAGGAAAGGTTGTTTTCACTCGGGCCTTTCACTCTTATCGTCCAAGGCTGATCCTTGCTCAGGTTTAGCACCTTGTCCGTAAAGTACGGCAGGTTGCTGGGTTTCACAGGGCCTGTCCCTCCACCAACTCAGGATAAGAGTATCCGTTCAAGTGTCAATGTTACGAAATATCGCGCTTCGTGTCAACCCGTTTCTCTTTCAAAAAGCAAACAATTTTTAAAGGTGCTTTTTTTTGTATCCCGCTTTTCTTCCTATTTAATTAAATTCACATATTTAGTAGCATGGCCCAAAAAATATAAAAATATACGAAAAATTTCATCCAATAGTATAGACTATTCATTTCAATGTGTTATACTAATTTCAAGTTAATCAAACACATTAAAACTTAAATAAAGGATGGTTGTACATGATGAACTCTTTAACTGTTTCCAGCGAATTAACTGAGCTGCTCAAAGGCTCCAATATTCTCGTTCAGCCTTCTGTACCGGTTCTTGTAGAAAAGGTACTTCAACGCGGCGAAGGTGTTTTAACCGCGTCCGGTGCTGTTCGCGCCGAAACAGGCAAATATACAGGCCGCTCCCCAAAAGACAAGTTTACTGTCCGGGAAGCATCTGTTGAAAACAGCATAGACTGGGGTTCAGTCAACCAGCCGATTTCTGAAGAAGCGTTTAACCGCTTGTATGAAAAAGTGGTTTCTCATTTAAAAGAAAAAGAAGAACTGTTTCTTTTCAAAGGCTTTGCCGGTGCAGATCAAAAACACCGCCTTCCGATTCAGGTTGTAAATGAATATGCCTGGCATAACCTATTTGCGCACCAATTGTTCATTCGTCCGACAGAAGAAGAGCTTAAAACACATGACGCAGGCTTCACTATTTTGTCAGCGCCTTCTTTCCAGGCGGATCCTCTTACAGATGGCACAAACTCTGAAACATTTATTATTGTTTCCTTTGAACAGCGTGTTATTCTTATTGGCGGCACAGAATATGCCGGTGAAATGAAAAAATCCATTTTTTCTGTGATGAACTACCTTCTGCCGCAAAATAATGTCCTGCCAATGCATTGCTCAGCAAACGTCGGCTACGAAGGAGATGTAGCCCTGTTCTTCGGTCTTTCGGGTACTGGAAAAACGACGCTTTCCGCTGATCCAAACCGCCGTTTGATTGGCGATGATGAACATGGATGGTCCGCCAACGGGGTGTTCAATATTGAAGGCGGATGCTATGCGAAGACAATTGGCCTGACACGCGAAAAAGAACCACAAATTTTTGATGCGATTCGTTTTGGTTCTGTTCTTGAAAATGTTGTCCTTGATTCTAAAACACGGGAGCCGGATTACGACGATAACACATTAACCGAAAATACACGGGCCGCTTACCCGCTTCAAGCCATTGATAATATTGTAGACCCGAGCGTTGCCGGTCATCCGAATACGATTATTTTCCTGACTGCAGATGCGTTTGGTGTGCTGCCTCCAATCAGCAAACTGTCGAAAGAACAAGCAATGTACCACTTTTTAAGTGGGTACACCTCTAAACTTGCTGGTACAGAACGCGGTATTACAAGCCCTCAGGCAACGTTCTCTACTTGCTTTGGGTCACCGTTCCTGCCGCTGCATGCAACGGTTTATGCAGAAATGCTCGGCAAAAAAATCGATGAGCAGAATGTGCAAGTTTTCCTCGTGAACACAGGCTGGACAGGCGGCGAGTATGGCACTGGCGAACGAATGAAGCTTTCCTACACGCGTGCAATGATTCAAGCTGCTCTAGAAGGCGAATTGGCGCACACACCAACTTATAAAACAAAAGTTTTTGGCCTGGAAATTCCACTTCATGTTCCAGGTGTGCCGGATGATGTTTTGATTCCACGCAAGGCATGGGCGGATGAAAAAGCCTTTATGCAAAAAGCGCAGGAATTAGCAGCAAAGTTCCGGGAAAACTTCAAAAAATTCAGCGGTGTAGCAGATGAAATTGCTCAAAAAGGCGGTCCGCTTCTTTAACCCATACAGAAAGCCCGAAGGATCAATCCTTCGGGCTTTCTTACTTTTTGTCTACACTCTTAAAGCCCGAGGGACTGTCTCTCTCGGGCTTTCATTTTTTAATTCGTTGATTTCAAAGAAACGAGCGTATAGGTAATGGTCGTTTTCCCCTGCTGCCATTCTACTTTTTTAATGAGGGCGGTACCGCTTTGTTCGCTGTCTTTTGTTTTAAACACGGCAATTGGAATATCAATTGGATACAGCCGGTAGCCGTCTTTTTGAAGAACGAACCGATTTTCTTCCTCCCGTACTTCATTTCCTTTTGTGACAATCATCGTATTTAGTTCCATAGGCATTCCCATGATTTTAATCCCCCTTTATCCATTTTGCAATGTAACCGACAATCTGACGGTTTACTGCAGGTGGTATGTAATGATCATATTTATCCAAATACATCGTGTCTGCATGCGGCACAGCTTCCTTCAGCCGGTAAGCATGCTCTACCGATACATTCTTGTCACTGCGGCCGTGAATAATCAGCACAGGCGCTGTGATCTGGCCGGCTTCTTCCAGGGGTGTACGCCAGTCGTACGCCTCCGGCACTTTTTGGGGCGTTCCGCCGATCACACGTTTCATCATTCGGCGCATATCCTTTCTTTCTTCATACGTAAGTTTCATGTCGGATACGCCGCCCCATGTAACAAGTGAAGACACCGGCCGGTGGATGGCTGTCCAAAGAGCCATGATTCCGCCTCGTGAAAAGCCAAACACATGAATCCGGCCATTTTTTATACGCTGATGATTTCTCAAAAGGTCAAAAGCGCTAAAGGCATCTTCGCGGTCTTCTCCTGCGAAGTCTTCATTTCCTTCTCCGCCGCGATTGCCTCTGTAAAACGGTGCGAAGACAATAAATCCTTCTGCAGCGAATTCGGCGACTCTTGACGGCCGCACCATGCCAATGCCTTTAATACCGCCTCGCAAGTATAAAAAACCTTCGTACGATTCCTGGTCAGCCGGCTCCGCTAAAAAGCCTTTTACTAAAAGACCCGCAGACTTATAATGAACCAGGAAAAGACGTACATGTGGATTTGGCGATGGGTACGGTATACACTCCATTAGACCAGCCCCTTTCTCCTTACTTCTGATAACGCGAGCGGAATCATTTCATCTTTCATTAAAAAAGAATAATGAGCTCCAAAGCGCGCTTCGAGCAAATCATCCTTTTCTATATATGGACCGTCTGTTTCTAAATAATCTTGTTTCTTTTTTATATCCGTTACGTGCGCAAAAAAAACCGCTTTTGAAAACGGCTGCTCTGGTGCATGAACATAATACTCACCTATGAAGTGCAAACCGGATATCGCGGCCCCCGTTTCTTCTGCCACTTCCCTGTGGGCTGCTGCTTCAAGCGTTTCACCCGGTTCTCTTTTTCCGCCCGGACATTCAAGGCCTCGCACTTTATGTTTTGTTAAAAGCCAAGAATGCTCGAATCGGCATAAAACAAGAACGTGAGACGGCGCCCTTCCAAACGCTCCTCTTGTAAACACCATCGTAACAGGATAATTGTTTTGATCGGTAAAACTGTGCAACCGGCATCCCTCACCCCTGCTTGCTTTCTCTCTATTATACGTTATTTCTCCACGTTTTTATATGTTGTCGTGCGTCTTCATCCCCAAGTTCATAGATTTTTTCGTATACCGCCATCATATAGTCGTCATACCGGTCATTGTTTTGATCTTCATGATACGGAATAGCAGGAACGTGCGCCCGCCAGAACGAGCCAAAGTCCTCCCGGTTCATTCCATTTAACAGCTCACGCAGCGATTGTATTTCCCTATCATTGGCAAAAACACGAAAATTCCATGGGGACACATCCGGCTGTGATTGAATTTCTCCATTCGCGATGGCAATATAGTAAGGCTGTTTTTCCACATCAATCCCTCCTTTTTACAGCATGTGCGCTTTTTCTTTTCTTCATTCAATAAAAAAAGTTGGAATATGATAGCGTTTTCATGTATAACTATATATATATTCTTAAAAAGGAGGCACAGCGATGAAATTTGTAAATGAATTGTTTGAGCTGTATCGCGGCCGGCTGCAGGGAACAGAAGACGACCTGGATATGATCACGCTGACCGTTCTTGGTGAAATGACTGAGACAGATATCCTGTCCATCATTGGAGAAATGCCGAATGAAGAACTTGCCTGGCTGTTCCGCGTTTATTTGTACGAAGGATTAAAAGAAAAATTCAACCAGGATCAAATACCTGCCGATCGAAACCGCCTGCTCCATTAATACATAAAGAAAAAACGGAGAGGGCTCATTCTCCGTTTTTTTGTTTCCTTTCATAAAAAAAACCGAGCTCTTATCGGCTCGGCTTGTTCATTATTTTCCTAGGAATGATTTAAGCATCCAAACATGCTTCTCTAGGCTTTGGTGGATCGCCAGAAGCATATCGCCTGTTGTTTCATCGCCTACTTCAGCGGCTAAATCCATTGCCTCTTTTAATTCGCCAGTCAGCGTTGTAAAGTCATTGACAACTGACTGTACCATTTCTTCCGCAGCTTCCTGCCCTTCTGCTTCATTTACCGTTGCCAGTTCAAGGGATTCACGAAGCGTTGCTACCGGCTTTCCGTCCAGCGCCAAAAGACGCTCAGCCAGCTCATCAATATGCCCGCTTGCTTCAGTGTATAACTCTTCAAATTTTGCATGCAGCGTAAAGAACTGGGGTCCTTTTACATACCAATGATAGTTATGAAGCTTTGTATAAAGCACCGTCCAGTTTGCAACCTGTTTGTTTACACTGCTGATTAGCTGTTCTGACATAAAAGAATCTCCTCCAACATTTTCAAAATTTATCTCGACTTTTTTAGTATACCACTCTTATACAGAACTAAACAAAAACGTGATACACTATGAAAAAAGGAGGGATTTCCTTGTCGGATATGATGATAGTCCTTATCATTTCTGTGCTTGTTGTTCTCGTTGTACTGGCTCTTTCCTTATTCACCATTCAAAAAGGATACCGTTACAAACACACGATTGATCCGCCAAAAGAAAACTCCGCATATAAAAAACAGGAGGAAAAATGAAAAAGCTATTCTTGTTTTTGATCCGCTTTTACCAAAAAGGAATTTCACCGCTAAAGCCGCCTTCATGCCGCTTTTATCCGACTTGTTCCCATTATGGGTACGAAGCCGTTCAAAAGCATGGAGCCCTGAAAGGCGGACTGCTTGCTGTTATTCGTATTTTAAAATGCCATCCGTTTCACCCTGGCGGCGTAGATTATGTGCCCGAAAAGTGGCCGCTAAAAAAAAGAAATTGAATTAAGCGGAATGAACCGCTTTTCGCTGCTTTTCTATTCGCTTCCGGCTGACTTCGAAGCCAATGCCTGGTTCCTCCGACAAGTGAATCCGGCCGTTTTGAACAAAAATGCCGGGCTCAATAAAATCTTCTTCCCAGTAGTAGTCAGTGGAGACAATGTCACCTGGCATCGTAAATCCTGGAAGCGAAGCAAGCGCCACATTGTGTGCGCGCGAAATGCCAAATTCAATCATCCCGCCTGCCCAAAGATCGATATTCTGTTGAAGGCAGTAATCATGAATGCGTTTTGCTTCCGATATTCCTCCTACTCGGCTGAATTTTACATTGATCACCCGGCAGGCCTTCATTTCAACCGCACACTTGGCATCATGAAAAGAACGGATGCTTTCGTCTAAACAAACCGATGTCTTAAGCTGGCGTTGCAGCTTCGCATGGTTCCACATGTCGTCTGCTTCAAGCGGCTGTTCGATCATCATCAGTCCATATGTATCGAGCGTTTTTAAATGATCAATATTCTGCATCGAGTAGGCTGAATTGGCATCAGCCATCAGTGAAATGTGTGGGTATGCTTTACGAATTGCTGCCAGCATTTCGATGTCTGTGCCCTGGCTGATTTTCACTTTAATGCGCCCGTATCCAGCTTCTACATGAGCTTGTATGCGTTCCAGCATGTCGTCCGTTGTTTTTCCTGAAGCAACCGCTCCGACCGAAATAGATGAGCGCGCTCCGCCAAGCACTTCAAAAAGCGGCTGATCCAGCTTTTTAGCGTACAAATCCCACAGTGCTGATTCTACACCCGCTTTAGCCATCCGATTGCCCCGTACAGCCCAAAAAAGAGACGATGCATCCGCCGGATGAGAAATGTCATGCTCTTTTAGCAGCGGAAACAGCACGTCCTTTATAATGTGCCACTCTGTGGCCACCGTTTCTTCCGTATACCATGGCGTAGAAAAAGCGGACGCTTCCCCCCAGCCTACTGTCCCATCCCGGTCTTCTACCTCAATGATAATTGCTTCCCGCTTCGTGACCGTTTCCAAGTGTGTGTAAAATGGCGCTTTCAGCGGCATTTCTACTATATGCATCGTGAGCCGCTTAATGTTCATAACGCTCACTCCACTGGCTGGCCAGTTCACGCCGGAGCAATTTATTTGCCGCATTTCTCGGCAGGACTTCTACTTCAATAAAATAAGCCGGCACTTTAAAACGGGCGAGCTTTTCCTGACAGAAATGCATCAATTCCGCTTTCGAAACCGGAGATCGCGCCACATAAAAAGCAGCGGGAACACTTCCCCATTTCTCATCCGGCACACCCGCCACCCCGGCTTCTAAAAGGGCTGGATGACCGGTAAGGACGGACTCGATTTCAGCCGGGTAAATATTTTCACCGCCAGAAATAATTAAATCGGAACGGCGGTCCAGCACATATAAAAATCCTTCTTCATCAAGCCGGCCGATATCTCCAGTCCGAAACCAGCCGTTTTGAAAAGCCTGCTCGTTCGCGTCCGGGCGGTTTAAGTAGCCTGGCGTCACGTTGGGGCCGCTGACCCAAATTTCTCCCTCGTCTTCTCCATCAATATGGATCGCGCATGGAAACAAAGGCTTGCCGGCGGAACCGATTTTCCGGAAAGCATCTTCTGGTGCGAGCGTTACAATTTGAGAGGAAGTCTCAGTCATGCCATACGTTTGGTAAACAGGGACCCCTTTTGCCTGGCACGTCTCCAATATGGAAAGAGGAGCAGGGCCTCCGCCCAGAAGAACACAGCGAAGCCGGGCGTGGTACGCTCCCTCGAGTGTATGCAGCATGGAAGAAAGCATGGCCGTGACAACTGAAATCATGGTCACTCGTCCTTCTTGTAACAGTCCGTTTACATAGTTCGGATCAAATTTTTCAACGAGGCACACTTCCATCCCATACAACACGCTTTTCATTAAAATAGAATACCCTGAAATATGAAATAGAGGCACGGCACAAAGCCAGGCATCGTCCGAGTGAAGACCAAGATTTAAAGCCGAAGCTGTCGCGCTGGCATAATGATTGCCATACGTCTGTTTAACACCTTTTGGCCGTCCTGTTGTACCAGATGTATACATAAGCGAGCAAATGTCTTCTAAAGCAAACATTTCACGCTTGTTTTCTTTCGCTGCTTTCTCGAATGAGGTAAAACAAAAAGAACGTATATCTGTCACAGAATGAGCTTTATTCTGATGCTCCCCGTCATACAGCAGACACACAGCATCGGCATCTTGAAGCTGCCAGGCCAGTTCTTCTGCGGCCAGCCGGCTGTTTAGCATTACTGCTGCAGCGCCGATCTGCTGAAGAGCATGAATGAGAAAAACCGTGTCCGGACGATTTCCTGCCAACACACCGCAATAGTCGCCTTTTTTTATTCCCGCTGCCTTCAATTGATCTGCCAGCACGGATGCTTTATCGAACAATTGTGAAAAGGTCCACGTTTCGTTATAAAAAGCAAGAGCCGTTCGCCCAGGAGTTAGAAAAGCACGCTGCTGAAGCCAGTTTGGCATGTTCATTATGATCATCCTTTCCATTTAAAAAAAGAGTGTCCGGTATAGGACACTCTTTCGATTTCGTTACGGGAATCTTGGGAACTGGCCAAAGTCCGGATCGCGTTTTTCTTTGAACGAATCGCGTCCTTCTTTTGCTTCATCTGTTGTGTAGTAAAGAAGCGTCGCATCACCTGCAAACTGCTGCAGGCCTGCAAGACCATCTGTGTCCGCATTCATAGCCGCTTTGATAAAGCGAAGCGCCGTCGGGCTTTTTGAAAGCATTTCTTCCGCCCACTGCACTGTTTCTTCTTCTAATTTTTCAAGTGGTACAACCGTGTTTACAAGACCCATGTCCAATGCTTCCTGCGCATTGTACTGACGGCAAAGGAACCAAATTTCACGCGCTTTTTTATGGCCGACGATGCGTGCCAGGTAGCCTGAACCGTAACCAGCATCAAAGGAGCCGACTTTCGGTCCTGTTTGTCCGAATACAGCATTGTCTGCTGCAATCGTTAAATCACATACAACGTGAAGCACATGGCCGCCGCCGATTGCATAGCCTGCCACCATTGCGATTACCGGCTTTGGAATAACACGGATCAAACGCTGTAAATCCAGCACGTTTAAGCGTGGAATTTGGTCATCTCCTACGTAGCCGCCATGGCCGCGCACTTTTTGGTCACCGCCGGAGCAGAATGCTTTTCCGCCTTCACCGGCTAAAATAATAACGCCAATTTTAGAATCGTCACGCGCATATGCAAATGCATCGATCATTTCCGTGACTGTTTTCGGACGAAATGCGTTATGTACTTTGGGACGGTTGATCGTCACTTTGGCAATGCCATTATACGTTTCATACTTAATGTCTTCGTATTCGCGTTCTTTTACCCAATTAATTGCCACTTTGTTGTCCTCCTTTTTGATTCAACAAAAACGTCTTTACTATTGTACCAAATTTTTCGCGCTGCTCCACATGAATTGCATGGCCTGCTCCGTCAAATTGAATCCATTCACAAGATGGAAGCCGCTCCTTCATCCGGCAGGCGATACGTGTAAATTTTTCATCCTGCGTTCCTGTAAGCAGCAAAACAGGCATGCTAAGCGTTTGAAGCCGGTTCCAATACGAGGGCTGGCTGCCGGTTCCCATCAAACGAAGTGACGACGCCAGCCCTTCTGCCGACTGGGCCAGGCGCTCCCTCCGGACCTTTTCTTGAACAGCCGCTGGAAGTTTTTTCTGTGAAGCAAACATTGGAATACTTCCCCAAAAATCAACGAACGAGGCAACGCCTTCCTGTTCAATTCGTTGAGCCAGTTTTTCGTCTGATTGCCGCCTTGCTGCACGCTCTTCTTCACTCTCGAGCCCCGGTGAAGTGCTTTCCAGCACCAAAGACCGGACCGCTTCTGGGTAAAGAAGCGCGAGAGCCAAAGCGAGGCGGCCGCCCATTGAATAACCGATAAGGTGAAAAGAAGAAAAACCGGCGTCATTCATCATCTTTTTAAGAGATTCAGCTTCTGTTTCCAAATCTGCTGCTAAGCGGTTTGTTTGTCCATGCCCGGCAAGATCGGGCATCACAAGCTGAAAGGGAAGATGCTCGTCCAGGCCTTCCCACGTAGAAGAACTTCCCGTAAAACCATGCAGCAATAAAATCGGCTCTCCTTCACCTTTTACTTGACGAAAAACGGTCATTGAATCACCTGTTTTGCAGCTGCAATCGCTCTTTGCCATAACTCCCGGTGAATCGCTGTGTTTTGGGAACGATCCGTTAATGCTTCTAATATGGTGATTCCGTCCCGTTTCACGGACAGTTCTCTTTGAAGCTCGCCGCTGTTCTCAATTCGAACGTAGTGGCAGCCGTAAAGTGCAGCTGCATGATCAAACTTTAAGCCAGACGGAGTGCCGAACAGCCTTTCAAAATGCTTTTGTTCCCCCGCCTGCGGCAAATAAGAAAAAATGCCGCCGCCATTGTTGTTCATAATCAAAATGGTCATCGACAGGCCGTTCATTTTGGCCGCCAGCAAACCATTTACATCGTGAAAAAATGATAAATCTCCCATAACAGCATAAACCTTTTCCCCGCTTGCGGCAATGCCAAGAGCTGTAGAAACAAGACCGTCTATACCGTTTGCCCCACGATTTCCGTGAAGACGAAGAGTTTGTTCGCCTGAAAATAAAAAGGAATCAAGATCTCGAATCGGCATACTGTTTCCTGCAAAAACAGAAGAGCCGGATGGCACTGCCTCTAAAAACTGCCGAAACAATGAACCTTCGTCCATGCCTTCTGCTTTTTTCATCTCCGAGCGGGCTGCTTCGTTTACGTTCTGCCATAATGCGTACCATGAAGAGCGGCTTCCTTCCAATCTCTGTATCATTTCACGGCAAAAAGCGGCGTCATCTACATTCACCATATGGGTCGCAATATGGGAAGGATCACGCCATCCTCCATCTGCGTCTACAATCACATGTACCGCATCCTGATGACGCTTCATATATTGCATGAGAGATTTTGAGACCGGCAGCGCACCAAACCGGACGATCGCTTCTGGTTTTAATGCGTCTTTTATCTCATCATCACGTAAAAAGGCGTCATAGCTGTCAATCACTGTTTTGTCCGTACGAAGCTGCGAAAGCGGATCGGCTACAACCGGCCAGCCTGTTTTTTCGGAAAGCGAAAGGATCGCTTCTGACATCTCCGGCTTCACAATCTCTCCCGCTACAATAAGACCTTTTTCGACTTTGAGTGCTCCTGCTACATCATCCAGCATAATCGAATCCGGCACCTTTCTGCCAGAAATCAGCCGAACGGGAGCAGGGATTTTGATTCGTTCAAAAATACCATCATAATCCGGTACGAGCGGCTCACGGTAAGGAAAATTTAAATGAACCGGCCCTGCCGGTTCAGCAAGTGATTCAAAAACCGCCCGGGCACCTTGTGTGCGGACGTACTGCAACGCAGACTGATCTGATTCAGGAAGGGCCATTTCCGCAAACCATTTTGCTGTATGACCGTATAAGTGAAGCTGGTCAATCGTCTGCGGAGCGCCAACATCCCGGAGTTCAGGCGGACGGTCTGATGTCAGCACAATAAGCGGAACGCGTGAGATTTTCGCTTCCGCTACTGCCGGCATGTAGTTGGCCGCCGCTGTGCCGGATGTACAAAGAAGCGCAACAGGATTTTGTGTGGCTTTAGCCAGCCCAAGCGCAAAAAAACCCGCCGACCGCTCATCCACTTGAATAAAAGTGCGCAGCCGAGGATGCTCTTCCATTAATAGCGCCATCGGTGTCGAACGGGAGCCGGGGCTGATGACCGCCTCCTTGACTCCCGAACGGACCAGACTATCTATAAAATGTGCATTGTATTGTGTCATGTTGTCCTGATGATTATTCATTGCCGCCTCCGATCGCCCGCAGCATCGGCCGCAGCTTCATGTTTGTTTCCTCAAGCTCCATCTCCGCAACAGACTCCGCCACTACTCCACAGCCTGCATATAAAAATGCTTCGTTCTGTACCAGTAATCCAGAGCGAATCGCCACCGCAAACTCACCATTTTTCCGGTAATCCATCCAGCCAACCGGCGCTGCATAAAAGCCCCGGTCCATATCTTCCAGTTCACGGATCACACCAAGTGCTTTTTCACTCGGAAGTCCGCCAAGTGCAGGAGTTGGATGAAGTGCCTGAACAAACCGCAGAATAGACTCGTCCTTGTCTGCTTCTCCGATGACCGGCGTATACAGATGCTGAATATCTCTTACTTTCATTACGACCGGCGCATCCGGCACGGCCACGTAATCGCACATCGCCTGCATTTCCTCTCGGATCATCTGCACAACATAGTCATGTTCCACCCGGTTTTTACTGTCATGCAGCAGTGCATCCGCTAATTGCTCATCTTCCTGCTCTGTTGCACCGCGGGCTGTTGAACCGGCAAGGCACGTTGTTAAAACGGTTTGTGCCCGTTTCTTCACAAGCCGTTCAGGGGAAGCACCTAAAAAACAGCTGTCCATTGCTTCAATAGAAAAAACGAAGCTGTCCGGCTGTCCCTCGTCCAAGCGGCGAAGAATGCGGTCTGACGAAATAGTACCGTCAAAAGCAGCCGTTGCTTTGCGGGCCAATACTACTTTCTTCAGATCGTCGTCTGCTTCAATTCGATGAACCGCAGCTTGAACGGACTCCTTCCACGCTTGTGTATCCCCAGCACGAAGTTCCATTAATACCGCTTCTTTTTCGAATGAACGCTTCAAATCTGACAAAATGGCCTGCTTCCGTTCTTCAATTTGATCAAACAATCGGCCTGACTCTACATCTTCGCACATCATATTGACCGTTACATATGTTTCACCGCCATAAACCGTCATCATTAATTCCGGCACATAAAAAAAAGACGGTGCAAAGCGGGACCACTCTTCTCCTTGAAAGCGAAGCGGATCAAATGAAAAACCGCCAAATGCAACGGGCCCTGTCCCGTAAATATCATAAGGATTATGGATAGAAGCACGCTTTATCAGGGCATCCCACTGCCCTTCCACATCCTCAAACCGCTCGGCTTTGCTGCTTTGGATTGTCTGTACGCTGCCGAGTCCTGCAATCGTTCTTTCCCCATCACGGTCTTTGAAATAAAACCGTTCTCCTTTGTACCATTCTTTTCCGTTTTCATAAAAACAGATCGGGTCGCCTTTTTCCACTTTTTCTACATAACTGAATAAAGTCGAACCGTTTATTTCGTTTATAAAATCAACAAAGGCCCCTTTAAGCGGGTGCCCCTTTATCATAGCCAATGAAATCCCTCCATTGTGCCGACCACACAGGGTCAAACTTCTTTGGCCCCTTAAGGCACTAAGACATTGCGGCTTTTAAACCGCGCTTTATGTTTCCTTCTTATTATATACCACTTGTGCTACATTTTCATTTCCGAAAAACGATGTTAGATTTTTCGGAAAAAATTCAAGATTAATATCCTATTGAAAAAGGATTGACACTTTTGGTTCCGTTTTCTACACTTGATGAAGGACATTTGTTTATTTGTTCACAATGAAAATTGGGAGAGAAGAAGAATGAATCAAACCCCTTCCGCTGACACTGGCTTTCAAATATGGTGGCAGCTTATGCGGCCTCACACGTTAACAGCTGCGTTTGTTCCTGTTTTTCTTGGAACGGCGCTGGCTCTTGCCCATACAGACCTGCATATTCCGTTGTTTCTAGCGATGTTGATTGCCTCTTTGCTTATTCAGGCAGCAACAAATATGTTTAACGAATACTTTGATTTTAAGCGTGGCCTTGATACAGAAAAATCAATTGGTATCGGAGGCGCTATTGTACGCAACGGTGTTAAGCCGAAAACGGTTCTTTATATGGCTTTCGCTTTTTTTGGCATCGCGCTTTTGCTCGGTCTATACATTTGTACCGCTTCTTCATGGTGGGTCGGCTTAATTGGCATTATTTGTATGGCTGTCGGCTACTTGTACACAGGCGGCCCCCTTCCGATTGCTTATACACCATTTGGTGAATTGGCATCTGGCGTTTTTATGGGCGGCATTATTATCTATATTTCGTTTTATATTCAAACGGGTTTCCTGTCCACAACAGCGATTTTATTTTCACTTCCTATTATATTGCTTGTTGGCAGCATTAACTTATCCAACAATATTCGTGACCGTGTTGGCGACAGGGAAGCCGGCCGAAAAACAATGGCTATTTTAATCGGCCATGACCGTTCGGTTTTCGTTCTTGCTACATCTTTTTTCATCGCTTTCTTGTGGGTGATTGTTTTATTATTCACAGATTCAGGTTCCCCTTGGCTGTTTCTTTCATACTTAAGCATTCCAAAAGCCATAAAAGCAGTAAAAGGCTTTAAAGGCAAAGGCGGGGAACCTCCGTTTCAAATGATGCCGGCGATGAAGGCGACCGCCCAGACCAATACGTTTTACGGCTTCCTTCTTGCTTTCGGCTTATGCATCAGCTACCTTTTTTAACCCGATCAAACAATCGGGTTTTTTTCTATGTCAAAACGGCTATAGAATAGGATATAGATGAAAGGATGAGGCAACTTATGCTTACACAAGAACAGTTAAACGAACTCAAACAAGAATTGCTCCGCCAAAAGGAGCAGCTGACCGGCCGGCTGGAGCAGGATAACGATAACGAGGATGTAGGAGAGCTGTCTTCTTACGACAATCACCCAGCGGATACTGGAACGGAATTATATGTACGGGAGCGGGATATGGCTATTGATGATCACAGCCGGGATGAGCTGGATAAAGTCGAGGCTGCTCTTGCGGCGATGGAAGATGGCACATACGGCATTTGCAAAGAAAGTGGTGAGGAAATCCCATTTGAGCGTCTTCAGGCAGTCCCAACAACCCTTTATTCTGTAGATTACACACCAGATCAAGAACCTGAAACCGACCGCGTGCCGGAAGACCGTCTCTCCCATCCGGATGACGGCATTGACAGTTTTAGTGATGCAGCAAATTACGGAACTTCCGAGACTCCTGCTGATTTTGTAGAAGATAAAGAGAATTACAACGAACTGTATAAAGAAGACCGTGATGAAGACAATGAAAATCCAGCGACGTAATGTCGCTGGATTTTTTAAATATGCCAAATGCCTTTTGCGTATTCCTGAATCGTACGGTCGCTGGAAAAAATGCCGGAGCCGCTAATATTGTGGACCATCATTTTACGCCAGCGTTCCGGATCGTTTGTATAAATCCGGCCTGCTTCTTCCTGGGTTTTGCAATAAGACTCAAAATCTTTCAGCACAAAATATTGATCATTCTCTCCAAGAAGAGAATCATAAATGACATTAAACAAGCCTTTATCATCAAGCGTGCCATCCACAAGCTGGTCAAGCGTACGGCGAATGAGCGGACTATGGTGATAGTAATCCATCGAACGGTAACCGCCTTCTCTATCATACGCCATCACTTCTTCTGCTTTTAAACCGAAGATAAGAATATTCTCAGGACCTGTTTGTTCTAAAATTTCCACATTCGCCCCATCGAGCGTGCCAATGGTAATGGCTCCGTTCATCATAAATTTCATATTTCCAGTACCGGATGCTTCCTTGCTTGCAGTAGAGATTTGTTCACTAAGATCTGCTGCCGGAATGATATCTTCCGCCAGAGACACGCGGTAATTTTCCATAAATACAACAGTAAGCAGCCCTTTTGTGGCCGGGTCATTATTCACCAGGTCCGCTACCGAATGAATCAATTTAATGATTCGTTTCGCATAAAAATAGCCCGGCGATGCTTTTGCTCCAAATACAAAAGTGCGCGGCGGAATCTGGTAAGAAGAATCTGCTTTTACCCGGTTATAAAGAGACAGGATATGAAGCACATTTAACAGCTGCCGCTTATAAGCATGAAGACGTTTAACCTGTACATCAAAAATCGACGACGGATCGACCTGAATGCCGTTTTGGTCAAAAATACGCTTAGCTAATATTTCTTTCCGCTTCATTTTTACATTCCACAGCTTTTCCTGAAATGCTGCATCGTCAGCATAAGGTGCAAGCTTAGAGAGCTCTGCCGCATTTTTGTGAAAACCGTCGCCAATCGTCTCTGTTAACAGGGATGTAAGCTCTGGATTTGCTTTTAACAGCCAGCGGCGGTGGGTAATGCCATTGGTTTTGTTATTAAACTTCTTCGGATAAAACTGATAAAAATCGTTCATTTCACGATTTTTTAAGATTTCCGTATGAAGGCGTGCTACTCCGTTTACACTATGACTGCCGGCAATTGCTAAATGGGCCATACGAACTTCCCCGTTAGCGATAACGGCCATTTTTTCAATCCTTGACCAATCACCAGGATATTTTTCCCACAAACTTCTACAAAAGCGTTCATTAATTTCTTCCACAATCATGAAAATACGCGGCAGGAGTGGCTTAAATAAACGAATCGGCCAGCGTTCCAGCGCTTCCGACAAAGTAGTATGATTCGTATAAGCAAATGTTTTTTCCGTAATATGCCATGCTTCTTCCCACGAAAGCTGATACTCATCAAGCAAAAGACGCATCAATTCTGGTATAGCTAATACCGGATGAGTGTCATTGATATGGATCGCTACATGTTCATGAAGCTCCTTTAATTCCCCGCCAGTGCTGAGAAAGCGGCGTAAAATAGAACGGATGCTCGCAGATACTAGAAAGTATTGCTGCTTTAAGCGCAAAATCTTTCCTTCATCATTGGAATCATCAGGATATAGAAACTCAGAAATGGCTTCCGTTTCCCGTTTGTATTTGAGCACATCATGCATCGGTGTCATGGTAGACATTTCTGCGCTCCATAATCGCAATGTATTAATGGTTTCTCCGCCATAGCCTACAACAGGCATATCATGCGGGACAGCTCGTACATATTCTGCATCTACATGACGAAACTTCATTGCACCGTTGCGCTCGATCACATCGACACTGCCCCAAAACGGGACATCGACTGATAAATCAGACTTTCGTATCTCCCATACATAACCGTAACGCAGCCAGTTTTCCGGCAGCTCCATTTGAAAACCGTCGACCATTTTTTGTTCAAACAATCCGTGTTTGTACCGAATACCGCATCCATGTCCTGGTAAATTCAAAGAAGCCAGTGAGTCCAGGAAGCAGGCGGCAAGGCGGCCTAAGCCCCCGTTGCCAAGCGCAGCGTCCGGCTCAATTTCCTCCAGCTCATGAAGGGGAATGTTTAAATCTGACAGCCACGAATCCAGTTTTTCATACAAACCAAGATTAATTAAATTTTGTCCAAGCAGGCGTCCGAGCAAAAATTCTATGGACAAGTAGTACACCTGCTTGTTGCTTTTTCGGTAGCGTTCATTTGTTTCAATCCACTCGCTGCTGATGTATTCGCGAACCATGCTGCTGAGCGTAACAAACTGCTGGGAACGTGTAGAATCTTGAAAGCTGATGCTATAGGACTGTTCCAAACGTTTTTTAAACGAGTCTTGAAATGCTTGTTTATCAGAAAACATGACTTTCCCTCCTGTTGGATACATCCTCATAGAGCTTCATATATTCCTTAGCAGATTGCGACCAGCTGTAATCCGCCTGCATAGCATGCTCGACAATTTCCGTCCATACTTCAGGCTCTTCATGATAAAAATGCAACGCCCTTCTCACGGTATGCAGCATATCATGGGCATTAAAATTACTGAATGAAAATCCGTTGCCTGTTCCGGTTTCTTCATCGTATGAATGAACGGTATCATTTAACCCCCCTGTTTCACGAACAATAGGCAGCGAACCATACTTCATGGCAATTAACTGGCCAAGACCGCAAGGTTCAAACTGGGAAGGCATTAAAAATAAATCAGATCCTGCGTAAATACGATGGGCCAGCTCCTCATTAAATCCAATATAGGAGCGGACTTTTTCCGGATACGCCCATTCCATTTCACGGAAAAAGTTTTCAAACTGGGCTTCACCGCTGCCAAGAAGGATAAATTGCACATCTTCCTGCATGATTTCATGAAAAACATGTTGGATGAGCGACAGTCCTTTTTGCTCTGTTAAGCGGGATACAAGGCCGATAACCGGAACATCCTCACGAACAGGCAGATGGAAAAACTCTTGAATCTGGCGCTTGTTCTCCGCTTTCCCAGCCATATTTTCAACACTGTAGGGTTCAATCATCTCATTGGTTTCTGGATTATAAATGGAATAATCTATCCCATTTAAAATGCCTTTTAAATCACCCTGCCGTTCCTGCAGAACGCCTTCAAGCCGCTCTCCAAAATATGAGTTTAAAATTTCATTTCGGTATGTCGGACTCACAGTCGTAATCGCATCGGCAGCGACAAGTGCGCCTTTCATAAAGTTTGTATTGCCATTAAACTCAAGCTGGCCCGTTTGATAATGCTGGCTATGTAAGTTTAATAAATCGGTCACGGCTTCAGGCGGGAAAATCCCCTGGAACATTAAATTATGAATGGTGAACACGGTCCGTATTTTTTCATATCCTGGCCGGTGCTGATGCTCAACTTTGAGCATAAATGGAATCATGGCTGTGTGCCAATCATGACAGTGAAGAATATTTGGAAAAAAGTCCAAATGACTTAAAGAATCCAAAATAGCTCTTGTAAAATAAGAAAAACGCTCTCCGTCGTCATAATGGCCATACAAGCTGTCCCTTTGGAAATAATAAAGATTATCTATGAAGTAATAAGTAACGCCATCCTGCTTCAACTCAAAAATGCCGCAATACTGATTTCTCCATCCAACCGGCACAGTAAAAACAGCGACTTGTTTCATTTCTTGTTGATATTTTTGAGGAATCGTACCGTATTTCGGCATGATTACCCGTACATCCACGCCCATACTGGCTAATTCTTTAGGAAGGGCCCCTGCCACATCGGCGAGGCCCCCTGATTTGATAAATGGTACACATTCTGAGACAGCAAATAAAACCTTCACGAACTGGTCACCGCACTTTCAACAGATCCTTTTTTAATGACAAGCGGCTTTTCCGGTGTTCCACGCAAAATAGCCCCATCTTGTACTGATACATCTTTATCAATAATGACGTGCTCCAGCACGCAATTTTCGCCTACCTTGCTTTTTTGCATAACGATGCTGTTTTTAACCGTCGAATTTTTGCCGATGGCTACGCCACGAAAAACGATACTATGATTGACTTCCCCGCTGATGATGCAGCCGTTGGCAATCATGGCGTTTGTAACGTGTGAGCCTGCGAGATAATTGGTTGGCGGCTCGTCTTTTACTTTTGTATAAATAGGCTGAAATTCATTAAACAGCTCGCTCCACTTGTCTTTTTCAAGAAGCTGCATGCTTGTTTGGTAGTAATCGTCCACTGTCTTGATCCGTTGTAGGAAACCTTCAAACTCGTATTGGCATTTTATTAACGAAGAAGATGCATCTTCAACTGCTGCCTGTACAGATTCATATCCTGTTTCATTACGCCGGTCAATTAAGTCAAGCAAGAGCTCTAACGAGAGAAGATAAATATAAGTAGATTCACCTTTATGGGTAACTTCCAAAACATCACAATTTTGCTTTATAAACCGGTCCAACACAGGAGCAAAATCCATATTTGCTACTGTCGTGCAGTTTGAAACGATCACATACTTTTGATCACTGCGATGGAAGTAGTCAAGGTGCTCCGACATGCGGTCCAGCTGCCCTTCTTTTGTTGGTGAAGGAAAGAAAAACAAGCCATCGCGCTTACGATTCAAATCCCAATCTTTCCCTGAACCTAAATGGTCCATCAACGAGCGGTAAGGAGATCTTGGGAAAATTGCCACACTCTGTACTCCTGAATTAACCATATTGGAGAGCACAAAATCAATAAGCCGGTACCGGCCCGCGAAAGGGATCGCTGCGGGGGAGCGATAAAGGGCAAGATCGCCCATTTCCCCTGGAAGCATAGTTGCATCAATAACACCAAGCATCGATTTTTTCATTAGGCTTCCTCCACTTTCGATTGTTGTTCAGTGTGCTCCATTAAGAATTGTTCAGTCACCAGCAAAATATCATTGGAGTCGTTTCGAATTACTGTATTTTCTGGTATTTCAAGATCACCCATCACGATCGCGCGCTCAATATAGGAACCGCGTCCGATACGAGCATTTGGCATGACTACACACTCTTTCAGTACAGCTTCTTCTTCCACTTCTACTCCCTGGAACATGACTGACTGCTCGATCACCCCGTCAATAATGCAGCCTTCATTCACAAGCGAATGCTGAACCTTCGCCTTTGAGCCGATAATTTGTGGCGGCTGATTCGGATTCACGGAATAAATGCGCCAAGAGTATTCAAATAAGTTTAGATCCTGCTTTTCGTCAAGCAGATCCATATTGGCTTCCCATAAGCTTTTTACTGTGCCGACGTCTTTCCAGTAGCCTTTAAATGGATAAGCAATCAGCTTTAAATTGTCCGCCAGCATAGCAGGAATAACGTCTTTTCCAAAGTCATTGGATGAGTCAGGATTGCTTTCGTCCATTTCCAAATACTTTTGGAGAACAGACCATTTAAAAATATATATACCCATTGAAGCCAAGTTGCTTTCCGGTTTTTCAGGCTTTTCATCAAAACGGGTTACATTAAAGTCCGCATCTGTATTCATAATGCCAAAACGGCTTGCTTCTTCCCATGGCACTTCAATAACAGAGATGGTTACGTCTGCTTGTTTTTCGATATGGTAATCAAGCATTGTATCATAATTCATTTTATAAATATGATCACCGGATAAAATCAGGACATATTCCGGATCATATTGCTTAATGTAGTTTAAATTTTGATAAATCGCACTTGCTGTTCCGGAATACCATTTTACTTCAGACGACTCACTATAAGGAGGAAGAACGGTTACCCCGCCGTTTTTACGGTCAAGATCCCAGGCACTTCCAATTCCAATGTATGAATTTAAGACAAGCGGCTGATATTGTGTAAGTACACCGACTGTATGAATTCCTGAATTGGCACAATTGGAAAGCGGAAAATCAATGATCCGATATTTTCCGCCGAATGGCACTGCTGGTTTTGCAAGGGTCTCCGTCAATTCTTTTAAACGGCTTCCCTTTCCTCCAGCCAGAAGCATTGCTACACATTTTTGTTTTGCCATGTTAGTTCCTCCCTTTTTCGTCTACGCGGCGCAGATAAACTGCTCCAAATGGCGGTATATTTATTTCTACAAAAGCAGGCTGTCCATGAAACATGTCTGAAACCGTTTCGATAGAACCGTTATTCACCTGATTTGATCCTCCATACAATGCGCGGTCACTATTTAATATTTCTTCATACTGCCCTGGTTCCGGAACACCTACTTTATAATCACTGTACCCGTATTCACCAAAATTACACACAATTACGATCGGATTTCCCTCTTTGTCTTTTCGTACAAAAGACAAAATGCTTTGTTGGTTATTGTGAACATCAATCCACTCAAAGCCTTCCGGACTGTGATCACGTTCAAACAATGCAGGTTCTAGTTGATAGCAGTGCAGCAGTTCTGTGAAATAACGGTTGAAACTATGATGCATGTCGTAATCGGTTAAATGCCAATCCACTTCCTCCAGATCCTTCCACTCAGAAAAAGGAGCAAGCTCTGTTCCCATAAACAGCAGCTTTTTGCCGGGATGAGCCATCATAAACATCAGCAGTAAACGCAGTTGTGCGAACTTTTGCCAGTAGTCACCCGGCATTTTATCAAGCAAGGACTTCTTGCCATGAACGACTTCATCGTGTGAAAAAGGCAAAATATAATTTTCCGAGTAGGCGTACATCAGGGAAAAAGTCATCAAGTGATGTTTTTGAGAGCGCTCGTTCCAATGTGTTTCCATATATTCAAGCACATCGTTCATCCAGCCCATATTCCACTTGTAATTAAAACCTATGCCGCCTTGATGTACGGGCGCAGTTACTTGCGGCCAGTCACTTGAATCTTCTGCAATCATAAGCGCCTGTGGCTTAAATGAAAAAACGGCTTTATTTAATTTTTGCAAAAATGCGACGCCGTGTGGGTTTGCTTCTAATCCGTCACGGTTAGGCCAGTAAAATATGTTTGATACTGCATCGACACGAAATCCGTCGATGTGGTAATAATCCATCCAAAAAAGAGCATTTGAAATTAAAAAACTATGTACTTCTGTTTTACTTAAATCGAAATTGGCTGTTCCCCATACGTAGTTTTCACGATCCCAGCTGTTTTCATATTCATAACTGAAATTTCCGTCAAAATTATGCAGGCCATGCGCATCTTTACAAAAGTGACCAGGCACCCAGTCTAAAATAACCCCAAGCCCCGCGCGATGGCATTCATCAACAAAGTACATAAAATCTTTCGGCTCTCCATAACGCCGTGTAGTTGCAAAATATCCTGTACTTTGATAGCCCCATGAGCGATCAAAAGGATGCTCTGTTATCGGCATAACCTCAATATGAGTAAATCCCTGTTCCTTCACATGTGGAATCAGCATATCAGCCAACTCTCTATATGTGTAAAGGTCATTTTCACCTTTTCCTTTTCTTTTCCACGTACCTAAATGCATTTCATAAATAGCCAGCGGCTCCTCGTAAACAGAGGATGATTCCAAGCTGCGCAGCCATTCTTCGTCACGCCATTGATAATGATCAAGCGTTTTCACTACGCCGGCTGTATTTGGACGAAGTTCTGTCATAAAAGCAAATGGATCGGTTTTATGCATCACTCTGCCGCTTTGTGCAACAATTTCATACTTGTACAATGATCCTTCCAAATTACGTGGAACTTCTAAAAACCATACTCCTTCAGCAGATACCTGATGCATTTCATATCCTAGTCCATCCCAGCTGTTAAAATCACCAATTACTCGAACCTTTCTTGCATTGGGAGCCCATAAGACGAAGCAGGTTTTTTCGTTTTGAACGTGCGCTCCAAATAGTTTGTAAGCTTTGAAAAGATTTCCCTCATGGAATAAATGGAGGTCAAAATCGCTTGGATAAAATGTTTCTGATGACATGGTCCACACCCTTTATTTATGTATTCTTGGTGAAGTGAAAAGAGGAAAATGCGGATAACTCCGTATTTATAATTGAATTATTGTTTAGTATTCTTTAAAAAAACAGATTTCCCTTCTTTATTTCCATATTTATTTATTATCTTCCCTTATTTTTTAAAAAATAACACGAATCCTCGTGCTAAAATTTTGCAAATAAAAAAGCACCCGGAAGTTATTTTAACTTCCGGGTGCTTTTCGCTTTTAAATGACCCCTACGGGATTCGAACCCGTGTTACCGCCGTGAAAGGGCGGTGTCTTAACCGCTTGACCAAGGGGCCATATGGCGGAGAAGGAGGGATTTGAACCCTCGCGCCGGTTACCCGACCTACACCCTTAGCAGGGGCGCCTCTTCAGCCTCTTGAGTACTTCCCCATATGGCTCCGCAGGCAAGACTCGAACTTGCGACCGATCGGTTAACAGCCGATTGCTCTACCACTGAGCTACTGCGGAATAATGAATAAAATGGGCCTGAATGGACTCGAACCATCGACCTCACGCTTATCAGGCGTGCGCTCTAACCAGCTGAGCTACAGGCCCAAAGCAAACAATATGTATGGAGCGGGTGATGGGAATCGAACCCACGACATCAGCTTGGAAGGCTGAGGTTTTACCATTAAACTACACCCGCATATTGTTAAAATGGTGGCTCAGGACGGAATCGAACCGCCGACACAAGGATTTTCAGTCCTTTGCTCTACCAACTGAGCTACTGAGCCATATAAAAATGGCGGTCCGGACGGGACTCGAACCCGCGACCTCCTGCGTGACAGGCAGGCATTCTAACCAACTGAACTACCGGACCAACGATTGCGGGGGCAGGATTTGAACCTGCGACCTTCGGGTTATGAGCCCGACGAGCTACCGGGCTGCTCCACCCCGCGACGATAAAATAATGGAGGAGGAAAGGGGATTCGAACCCCTGCGCGGTTTGACCCGCCTGTCGGTTTTCAAGACCGATCCCTTCAGCCGGACTTGGGTATTCCTCCAAATTAAATAAGAATTCAAGTGGTGGACCTTGCAGGACTCGAACCTGCGACCGGACGGTTATGAGCCGTCTGCTCTAACCAACTGAGCTAAAGGTCCTCTTATTCACCATGTGTGAATCAAGAATGCATCTTTTACAAAAGGCATTCTCATTATTTAAATATATGGTAGCGGCGGAGGGGATCGAACCCCCGACCTCACGGGTATGAACCGTACGCTCTAGCCAGCTGAGCTACACCGCCATAAAAAAGTATTAAAAATATTGGTGGAGCCTAGCGGGATCGAACCGCTGACCTCCTGCGTGCAAAGCAGGCGCTCTCCCAGCTGAGCTAAGGCCCCATATTTAAACAGATCGGGAAGACAGGATTCGAACCTGCGACCCCTTGGTCCCAAACCAAGTGCTCTACCAAGCTGAGCTACTTCCCGTCAAAACGAAAAATCGTTTATGTATAAATGGCGCGCCCGAGAGGACTCGAACCTCTAACCGCTTGATTCGTAGTCAAGTACTCTATCCAATTGAGCTACGGGCGCACTATTTGATTGTAAAGTGGTGCCGAGGACCGGAATCGAACCGGTACGGTAGTCACCTACCGCAGGATTTTAAGTCCTGTGCGTCTGCCAGTTCCGCCACCCCGGCAAGGGTATATAAGCTTGATATGGAGCGGAAGACGGGATTCGAACCCGCGACCCCCACCTTGGCAAGGTGATGTTCTACCACTGAACTACTTCCGCGAAAGTGCGGGTGAAGGGACTTGAACCCCCACGCCTTGCGGCGCCAGATCCTAAGTCTGGTGCGTCTGCCAATTCCGCCACACCCGCATATACATGGTGAGCCATGAAGGACTCGAACCTTCGACCCTCTGATTAAAAGTCAGATGCTCTACCGACTGAGCTAATGGCTCGGTAAATGGTGCCGGCAAGAGGACTTGAACCCCCAACCTACTGATTACAAGTCAGTTGCTCTACCAATTGAGCTACACCGGCATAAATGGTGGAGGATGACGGGATCGAACCGCCGACCCTCTGCTTGTAAGGCAGATGCTCTCCCAGCTGAGCTAATCCTCCACATATGTAATAAGTAAATCGCCAGGCAGCGTCCTGCTCTCGCAGGGGGAAACCCCCAACTACCATCGGCGCTGAAGAGCTTAACGGCCGTGTTCGGGATGGGAACGGGTGTGACCTCTTCGCTATTGCCGCCTGACTTTTTTACGACATTTATTATTATAACATATTAAACAAATTTAGCAATCCATTTTTCAAAGGAACTTGTAAGCAATTTGTTTTTACTGCTAACGACAAAAAATAATATATCATAACTTTTATCTTTATGCAAGTATTTTAAGAAGAATACTTTTTTCTTTTTCAAACCAAAAAGAAACTCACGTTTAATTACCTATCCTGTCTAATACGAAACAAACACCTAAAGACTCTCCTTTAGTAGGAAGGCGGCAGATTGTATGGAATGGATGATTGATACTTCTTTACTGCTTAAGCTTGGGTTATCCGGCGGACTTTGGGGCCCTTATAGGGTTAGAACGCGAATTAAGAAGCAAGCCGGTCGGCTTAAAAACTATCATTGTGGTCTCCGTTATCAGCTGCTTTCAACCGCTGTTTCAGTGGAATCGATTTATCTTTATCATGGAGATGCCGATGTAAATGTAACCATGGACCCTTTGAGATTAGCCTCCCAAATTGTTTCCGGCATTGGTTTTCTCGGTGCAGGTGTAATCCTTATTATCCTGGCTGTAGAAATGCTGCCTGTTCTTCGGTTTGCCGGTCCAAGCCGCCTCCAGAAAAAGACCTGCACATTAAATTAAGAACTGCCTCGCATCATTATGTTGAAGAAATTTTAAAAGACGTAGAAAAAGGCAAAATTACCATTAAAGAAATTCGTATTTTATATGATGAAAAACGCCATACTCATTTACTGGCTTTTACCGCAGGTGTATATTTCAAAAGACGAACTATAGAAGTTTATTATACCCTATTTGAAATTCCTCATGTGCAATCTGTTGAGCTTGAAAGCACATAAGCAGACTGCCTTCTTCTTGTAAATAATAAAAAAAGCTGTTCCCATTGGAACAGCTTTTCATTCATCAATGTATGGAGACTATCGGGATCGAACCGACGACCTCTTGCATGCCATGCAAGCGCTCTCCCAGCTGAGCTAAGCCCCCGTCTTTAAGATATATGTATTTCTTAGCGTCTAGATTAAATTATAAAGATTTTTTTAGTTAATGCAAGTCTTTTTTAAAAAACTTCGGGGGAATTATTCCCCTCGAAGTCGTTTTTCAAGCTCAGCTTTCTTTTCTTCAAATCCTGGTTTGCCAAGAAGCGCAAACATATTCACTTTATATGCTTCTACGCCCGGCTGGTCGAACGGATTCACACCAAGAAGGTAGCCGCTGATTGCGCATGCTTTTTCAAAGAAATAAGCTGTGTAGCCGAATGTGTACGCGTCCATAGCTGGAATAGAAACGGTTAAGTTCGGTACACCGCCATCCGTATGAGCAAGAAGTGTGCCTTCAAATGCTTTATTATTCACGAAGTCCACTGTTTCACCTGCCAGGTAATTTAACCCATCCAGATCATTTTCTGCTTTTTCAATCGTTAAGGACTTACGCGGGTTTTCAACACGAACAACGGTTTCAAACAAGTCGCGGCGCCCTTCCTGCACATATTGGCCCAATGAATGAAGATCCGTTGAGAAATTGGCAGATGATGGATAAATACCTTTAAAGTCTTTTCCTTCACTTTCACCAAATAACTGCTTCCACCACTCAGAAAAGTATTGAAGCCCTGGCTCATAGTTAATCAACATTTCAATTGTTTTGCCTTTGTTGTACAAAATATTGCGAACTGCTGCGTACTGGTACGCTTCATTTTCTTGAAGTTCAGACGAACTGTACGCTTCACGGGCATCGCGCGCTCCCTGCATCATGGCTTCAATATCCGCCCCTGCTGCTGCAATTGGCAGAAGGCCTACGGCTGTCAAAACAGAATAACGGCCGCCGACATCATCAGGAATAACAAATGTTTCGTATCCTTCTTCATCCGCAACGGTTTTTAAAGCGCCGCGTGCTTTGTCCGTCGTTGCGTAAATACGGCTCTTCGCTTCTTCTTTTCCATATTGTTTTTCAAGCAGGTCACGGAATAAGCGGAATGCAAGTGCCGGCTCTGTTGTAGTACCGGATTTAGAAATAACGTTAATTGACCAGTTTTTTCCTTCCAGCACTTCGATAAGGTCACTCATGTATGTAGAACTAATGTTATTTCCGGCAAAGAATACTTGCGGGCCGTTGCGCTTTTCAGATGAAAGCACGTTGTAGAAGCTGTGGTTCAGCATGTCAATTGCTGCACGGGCGCCAAGGTAAGAGCCACCGATACCGATTACCACTAAAACATCAGAGTCCTGGCGGATTTTTCCGGCTGCTTTTTGAATACGGGAGAATTCTTCTTTATCATAATCAACCGGAAGGTCGATCCACCCAAGGTAGTCGCTTCCCTGGCCTGTTTTTTCATGCAAAGAATGGTGAGCTACTTTTACAGCGTCTTTTAAATAATCGATTTCATGTTCTCCGAAAAAAGGCAGTGCATTTGAGTAATCAAACTTAATATGCGTCATTCTTCATTACCCTCCATCTAAACGGTATTTTTCCACTTAACTGTATACGACTGTACGCGGTTTCGCAAGGAAAAAAACAAGGAAAAACCGGGCTTAATTCTGCCCGGTTAAAGTGATGCACGTAAGATCGCGACCACGTCTTCCCGGTCCAATTTAGTAAAATTCCCAAATGGACCATTAAATAACGTTTTTTCCGCCATTTCCTCAAGACGGCTGTCATCAATATCGTAGTCAGCAAGGCGTGACGGAGCTCCGATCGATGTCCAGAATGTACGAAGTGCTTCAATCCCTTCCAAGCCTGCTTCGCGATCTGATTTCCCTTCTGGGTCTACATCAAAAACACGTACGGCGAGCTGCTTGAAGCGTTCCGGTTTCACATCGATATTGTGTTTCATCCAATTTGGGAAAATAATCGCCAGGCCGCCGCCATGCGGTATGTCGTACACAGCTGACACTGCATGTTCAATGTTATGGGTTGCCCAGTCGCCGCGGTACCCCATTTGCAGCATACCATTTAATCCAAGCGTACCGGCAAACATTACTGTTTCACGCAGCTTTTCATCCTGAAGGTTATTCATAAGCGCCGGTGCTTTTTCTATCAGTGTTTTCATTGTCCCTTCAATCAAACGATCCTGCACATCGGTTTCCTCTGCATTGTGGAAGTATTGTTCCAACATATGTGACATCATATCTACGATCCCATAGATGGTTTGATCACGCGGCACCGTTAATGTCCATTTCGGATCACAAATAGAAAATTTCGGGAAGGTGTGCGGGCTTCCCCACCCAAGTTTTTCATTTGTATCCCAATTTGTAATAACGGATCCTGAATTCATTTCAGAAGCAGTCGCTGCGTGGGTTAAAATTGTTCCAAATGGAAGCGCTTCTTCCACTGCAGCTTTTCGTGTAATAAAGTCCCATGGATCTCCTTCAAATTTTGCGGCTGCTGCAATCGCTTTGGTACAGTCAATCACACTGCCGCCTCCAACCGCCAGAATAAAAGAAACGTCATTTGCCCGGCACAGTTCTGCACCGCGCTTGACCGTTGAAAGGCGGGGATTCGGTTCTACGCCGGAAAGCTCCGTAATATTAAAGCCGTCAAGCTGCTCAATGACTTCATCGTAAAGACCGCTTTTTTTTATGCTGCCGCCTCCATAAACGAGAAGGATGTTTTCACCAAACGGAGCAACATTATCCCGTAATTGCATCGCTGTATCTTTACCGAAAATCCACTTTACCGGGTTCCAATACACAAATTGATTCATTTATTTCAGCTCCTTTTCTTTTTCATTATGCGAAAGAAGCTGTTTGTTTTTCAACTGATTGACCTTGAGGCATAAAAAAACCGGCTGATCATCAGCCGGTTTATACCCACCCTCTAAACTTGGAAGCTTCTGCCGCTCGGCGTACGCCGACCATGTAGGCGGCAAGACGCATATTGACACCACGTGTTTGCGCAACTTCATAAATATTATCAAATGCTTTTGTTAAGTTGTCATGCAATTTTTTATTTACTTCTTCTTCCGTCCAATAGTAGCCCTGGTTGTTTTGCACCCATTCAAAGTAAGATACCGTTACACCACCGGAGCTTGCCAGAACATCTGGAACAAGCAAAATATCGCGCTCTGATAAAATCTTTGTTGCTTCAAGCGTTGTTGGTCCATTTGCCGCCTCTACTACAATGGATGCTTTAATATTATGTGCATTGTCAGCGGTAATTTGATTTGAAATAGCCGCCGGCACCAAAATATCACACTCCATCTCTAAAAGCTGCTGGTTTGTAATTGTATTATCAAACAGTGTCGTAATCGTCCCAAAACTATCGCGGCGGTCTAATAAGTAATCAATATCAAGACCGTTTGGATCATAAAGTCCGCCATACGCATCTGAAATACCAACGACTTTCGCCCCGGCATCATGCATAAATTTCGATAAAAAGCTTCCGGCGTTTCCAAATCCCTGAACGATCACACGAGCGCCTTTAATATCAATGTTTCGCTTTTTAGCAGCTTCGTGAATACAAATCGTTACACCTTGGGCAGTCGCTTTTTCACGGCCATGTGATCCTCCAAGTGCAAGCGGCTTTCCGGTAATAAATCCAGGTGAATCAAATTCACGAATCCGGCTGTATTCATCCATCATCCAGGCCATAATCTGGGAGTTTGTATACACATCCGGAGCTGGAATATCTTTTGTCGGGCCGACAATCTGGCTGATCGCCCGAACATAGCCACGGCTGATATTCTCAATTTCACGCATAGACAGCTGACGAGGATCACATACAACGCCGCCTTTTCCGCCTCCATACGGAAGATCTACAATGCCAGCTTTTAGCGTCATCCACATCGACAGCGCTTTCACTTCTTCTTCATTGACTTCAGGGTGAAAGCGGACTCCGCCTTTTGTCGGGCCAGGTGCGTCATTGTGCTGCGCCCGGTAGCCGGTGAAAATTTTAACCGATCCATCATCCATTTTCACCGGAATGCGCACCGTCATCATCCGGAGCGGCTCTTTCAACAGCTCGTACATTTCTTCTGTGTAACCGAGTTTTGTCAGCGCTTCTTTAATGACATTCTGGGTTGATGTGAATAAGTTTAAGTTCTCAGCCATGTACCTTCGCCTCTTTTATTCTCATTTTTTCAATCTTGCTTTTTGCTTCCGTTTTCATTTTCATTTTACGCCGGTGCAAGGATGATTCGCAAGCAATCCGTCACCCTTTTTTTCGTTCTTCTTTCATCGATTGCTCGATCCACTCCTGCAGCTTGTCCTGAAGTGGATGAAAACCGTCTCCATCATCATCAATACGAATACCGCGCCGATGGTTTCGGCCTCCTTCGTCTGTTGCCCGGATCGACAAGCTGATCTTGCTTTCGTCCTCATTTACCGATAGCACTTTTACCGTAATTTCATCGCCCACCGTTAAATAATCATGGACATCACGGACAAATCCATGGGTAATTTCCGAAATGTGGACAAGTCCCTGACGGCCATGATCCAGCGCTACAAATGCACCATATGGCTGGATGCCGGTAATTTTCCCGGTCACAATTTGTCCCGGTTCAAATTTTGGTTCCATCAAATCTCTCCAGTTTTTTTGTGGTTTCTTGTTTTATGCGTCGCGATATTATATCACACTTTTGATTGACATAACATTATCTACCGGTTTTTTAACAAAAAAAGAAGTGCCGTTTACACGGCACTTCTTTTCTGCTTCTCTAAAAAGCGGCTAATTCGTTTGATGGCTTCCTGCAGCTGGCTCATAGAGGATGCATAGGAACAACGAATGTACCCTTCTCCTCCCTTACCGAACACGGAGCCCGGCACTACAGCGACTTTTTCTTCAAGCAGCAGCCCTTCGGCAAACTGTTCAGAAGTTAAACCTGTCGATTGAATGGATGGAAACACGTAAAAAGCACCGCCCGGCAAATGGCAGTCAAGACCGATTTCTTTAAACGACTGCACCATGTAATTACGACGCTGCCGGTAATCTTTTTTCATGCTTTCCACGTCCGTCATTCCGTTCTGCAAAGCTTCGACGGCTGCATACTGTGCAGGTGTAGAAGCACACATCATCGTATATTGATGAATTTTCAACATGGCCCGTGAGATTTCTTCGGGCGCGCACGTAAAGCCAAGCCGCCAGCCGGTCATGGCAAATCCTTTGGAAAAGCCGTTAATTAAAATCGTCCGCTCTCGCATTCCACCAAGTGATGCGATCGATGTGTGTGACTGGTCGTATGCCAGCTCTGCATATATTTCATCCGCAATTACAAGCAAATCGTGTTTTTTCACAATCGAAGCGATCGCTTCAAGATCCTCCCGGTCCAGCTGTGTGCCGGTCGGGTTATTTGGATAGCAAAGCAAAACAGCTTTCGTTTTCGGGGTAATCGCTGCTTCAAGCTGCTCCGGCTGCAGTTTAAAGCCGGTCTCTCCCGTTGTGCCAATCGTTACAGCATGACCGCCTGTCAACTCTACCAGGGGAGCGTAAGACACAAAGCAAGGCTCTACCACAATGATTTCATCACCCGGGTCAATAATCGCACGCATCGCAATATCGAGCGCCTGACTTGCCCCTACCGTAACAATCACTTCTTCTTGCGGAGAATAACTTACTCGAAACCGGTCTGCCATATAACGGGCGATTTCTGTCCGCAGTTCTATTAAACCGGCATTCGCGGTATAAGAGGTGAAGCCTCGCTCTAATGAGTTGATAGCAGCTTCCCGCACAGACCATGTAGTGACAAAGTCGGGTTCCCCTACACCGAGCGAAACAACTCCTTCCATTGTCGCAGCCAGGTCAAAAAATTTCCGGATACCGGACGGGCGCATTTTTTCCACAGACTTTGCAACATAACTTTTTTTAGTGAGTGTCATTATGGCGACACCACGATTCGGTTATCTTCACGCTTTGATGCATAAATCTTGCCATCATGCTTATATTTTTTCAGTTGAAAATGAGTAGTTGTGGAAACGACTGAATCAAGCGTAGATAATTTTTCGGAAACAAAGCGGGCAATTTCATTCATGGACTGCCCTTCAACAGTTACCGATAAATCATAAACCCCTGACATTAAATAAACAGAGCTGACTTCTTTGAAGCGGTAAATCCGTTCTGCCACTTCGTCAAAACCGACACCTCGTTTCGGCGTGACTTTCACGTCGATCATCGCCGTTACACCTGTGAAATTGTCCATCTTCGCCCAGTCAACGAGTGTGGCATAGTGAACAATCACCTTTTCTTCTTCCAGGCGGCGAATCGTCTCCGCGACTTCAGTTTCTGACGTACCGATCATTTTGGCAATGTCCGCTGCCTCAAACCGTGCGTCTTTTTGCAGAATTTCCAGAATTTCCACTTCTTTTTCATTCAGCTTCATTACGAATCCTCCTCAACGATATCAAAAGCTACATGGATCATTATAGCAAAAAACGAAACGATTTGTGTGCCTCACTAAAAAATACGATTATATTTGTGTTTTTTCACAAAGAGCAAGAAATGGTTTGTTTAATAGAAAGCAGTTTTTTTGCGAGATGAATAGGATCTCCTCCCGGCATCGGAGCATCAAACGAATGCTCATAAATGCGGCGAATCTCTGCCGCCAGCTTTTCAGCATCGTCCTCCTGGTGAACCGCATAAATCGCATCCGCCATTTCTGTATCATAAAATCCTTCTCCTGCTTTATAAGGGTCAAACGCCTGCAGTACGTCTGCAAGTGCAAAGTTTAATTGAGCAGTTTCATTCATTTGTATCACCTTCCAACTTGATGTATGTTTATTGTCAAGGAGAGTGAAAGGCATGTCAAGATTTGATGAAGTCATTGAGCGCCGCGGAACAAACGCGGTAAAATGGGATGGATTAAAAACCGTATTTGGCCGCGAAGATGTCTTGCCGATGTGGGTGGCAGATATGGATTTTAAAGCGCCGGATGTTGTGATTGAATCCATTAAGCAATCAGCGGAGCATGGCGTGTACGGCTATACGATTGTACCAGACTCTACGCGGGAGGCTATCGTCAACTGGATGCAAGACCGGCATGGCTGGGCCATAAAAAAAGAATGGCTGCTGTTTAATCATGGTGTGGTTCCGTCTATTGGTGCAGCTGTTGAAGCGTTGACCGAGCCGGAAGATGCGGTGATTGTGCAGCCGCCTGTTTACAATCCATTTTTTGATATGATTCAGCGAAACGGGCGCAGGCTTGTGTACAATGAACTGCTTCTTCAAGACGGGCGTTACGAAATGGATTTCGCGGATCTTGAACAAAAAATGGTTCAAGAAAAAGCAAAAATGATGGTGCTCTGTTCCCCTCATAATCCAGGCGGCCGTGTCTGGACAGCGGAAGAGCTAGCAAAAACAGCGGACCTGTGTGAAAAGCATGGCGTTATCCTTGTTTCAGATGAAATTCATTCTGATTTAACACGTGCGCCTCATAAACACGTCCCCGCTGCATCACTGAAAGAAGAATATGCAGCTTTTACGATTACACTTATCGCCCCAAGCAAAACGTTTAACTTAGCCGGCCTGCAGGCTTCCGCTCTTATTGTGCCGGATAAAACCATTCGCACGAAATTGCAGACGCTGTTTGCGAAACAAGGTCAGTTTACGCTGAATCAAATGGGCATTGTCGGCATGGAAGCGGCTTATCGATACGGCCATGAGTGGCTCGATGAAGTGTTGGAATATATTCATGGAAATGTACAGCTAGTAAAAGAATATGCAGATCAATATATTCCCGCTCTTTCTGTTATGGAACCGGAAGGAAGCTATCTCGTTTGGGTAGACTGCCGAACACTTGGCCTTTCAGACAAAGAGCTGCTGGATCTTTTTCTCAAGCACGGTGTGGCTCTTGGAAACGGTGCTAAGTACGGACCGGGCGGAGAAGGCTTTATGCGGATTAATGTCGCCTGCCCGCGCTCTGCTGTGGCTGAAACGATGGAACGAATGAAAAGAGCCGTAGAATCCCTTTAATCGAAAAAAGCCAGGCCGCAGAACGGCCTGGCTTTTTTATACACCCTTTTTGTTTCCCCACACAAATGTATGCAGCTGCGGAAGCACCCGCACGCGTTTAAAATCAGCATCCGGCATCACAAGATTAATCAGCCATTCGTACCGGCCTGCCAGGTGAGCAAGCAGCCGGCTGTCATCTCCTTCGTCAAGCCGGTCGTTGCCTACCTGCAAATAAAACGGCACATCCGGGAACCGCTTATGCACATTCTTTGCATAAGCTAAATCTTCTTCATTGAAAACAACCACTTTTAAGCTGACAGACTGGCCGGCTGTCTGCGTCACAATATGAGCCAGTTTATCAAAGTCTGTCACCATGCCAGAGCTCGGCGGCTTTGGCGAAATCGTCAGTTCATCAATGTCTTTAAACCAGAGCTGATACTTTGTTCCCTGCGTTTCAAGCGCAGATGTAATGCCTTTTTCTTTAAACAGCTCAAGGAGTCCATCAATATGCGGCAAAAGCGCAGGGTTGCCTCCTGAAATCGTTACATGATCAAACGTATTTCCTCCAACGCTGCAAAGCTCCGCCCAAATTTCTTCCGGTGTCATTTTGCGAATCTCGTCTTTTGCACTTCCATCCCACGTAAAAGCCGAGTCACACCAGGAACAGCGATAATCACAGCCGGCCGTCCGGACGAACATTGTCTTGCGGCCAATGACGGCTCCTTCCCCTTGAACAGTCGGACCAAAAATCTCTAATACAGGAATCATGCAAAATCACCTTTTTTCGGACGGAAAACCACATAGCTTGTTGGCGTTTCACGCACAAACACCTGAAGGCATTTTGGCTTATTGGCCATTTGATCGAGTTCTTTTTGGATCACTTCCCAAATTGTGCGGGCTACCACTTCCGTTGTGGGAAAGCGTTCTGAAAGATCTTCGGAAAAAAGCCCATCTTCGTTTAAAAGCGTATGGTCAAAACGTTTGTGCACAAGTGACTTGATCAGCTGAAAATTCACTAAAAAGCCCGAATCGTTCAGCTGGTCCCCGGCAACCGTAATGTTGACGAAGTACGTATGTCCATGTATGTTCCGGCAGGCTCCCGCTTCTTCATGCGGCACATAGTGCGCTGCGGCAAAATGAAAGTCTTTGTTTAATTCATAGCGGAAATCGTGCGCTGGCGCTGGATAAATCTGCTGCATCATTGCACGCCGCCTCCTTTTTCCTCTATAAACTGATCAAGGCCGTTTTGACGCAGGCGGCATGCCGGGCATTCGCCGCACCCCGACCCCTTTATTCCGTTATAGCAGGTGAGCGTCCGATCCCGCACATATTCAAAAGCGCCCAGTTCATCGGCAAGCTTCCATGTTTCTTTTTTATCCAGCCACATAAGCGGGGTATGAATCACAAACTCATGGTCCATTGATAAGTTAAGCGTGACATTCAATGATTTCACAAAAGAATCACGGCAATCCGGGTAGCCGCTAAAATCTGTTTCACACACGCCTGTTACAATGTGACGGGCTCCAGCCTGCTTTCCAAGAATCGCCGCAAACGAAAGAAACAGCAGATTGCGTCCTTCCACAAATGTAGATGGAAGCTCCCCTTCTTTGATTTCAATATCAATATCAGAACGAGTCAGTGCACTCGGTGCCAGCTGGTTTAGCAATCCCATATCAAGCACATGGTGCGGCACCCCTAAATCAGCGGCAATTTCTTTTGCCACCTCAATTTCAGCATCATGCCGCTGTCCGTAATTAAACGTTACTGCAATCACATCTTTAAAGGTTTGTTTGGCCCAGAACAAGCATGTAGTACTGTCCTGGCCGCCGCTGAAAACAACAACGGCTTTTTCATTTTTTAACATATAGTTTTCCTTCTTTCTTATTCGAAAGAAATGGAACGCGAAGACACGAGAAAAAAACCGTCATCTGCCGGTTTTTTCCTTAGTTTTTTATAGAGGGAATTCGCGAACCTCTCCCGCCCTGGGGCGGAATGTCTTCTTTCATTTATTGATAACGCTTATCGCCTCGTTTTGTTGGCTCTTTGAATTTGTTCTTCCAAATGCTTTGTCCGCTCTTCTTCTTTTCTTGATATACGTTTAATTAGAAGAAACGCGCCGATTGCCATGAGCACAAACACACTCATTGAGATGGCTGCTGGAATATACTCGCTTTTGTCTTCAGGGAAATACAAAAAATTACCAAACCCGATCAAAAGATTCATCCACACAGGCCATGCCTCCATTCGTTGTTCCCGTCTATTATAGCAGGACACTTTCATAAATCCAACTGTACGATAATGTTATTTCCATTCACACAGGAATATTGATACAATAATCCATTAAGGAGGGAAAAATATGAACATTGGTGATTTAGTAACAGCCCATTATAAATCAGGCAAATATATTGGAACGATTACTGGCATCCGCCCCGGTATCTATACAGTGAAAATCTCATCTGTTTTACGTCACCCTGCCCAGGGAGATCTGCACAATCCAAACGAAGCGGATGTGCCGTTTTTTCATGAGCGCAAAGCATTGGCCCATCACGAGCAGGCGAATATTCCGGAATCAGCTGTCCACTCTTACGAAGGAGCTCCCCTGGAGTACAATGAATCTCTCATTGCAGCTGTTCACAAGCTTGAAACAAGATTAAAAGACCGGGAAAATGCTTTTTCTGCCCGCAGCCTCGAGGCACTTCAGTCTGTGAAAAAAGAATATGAACTTATGTACAAAGTTTCGTTCAAATAGCCCACTTTTGTGAAGAAGAGCCCTTTATTTCCAAAGTTATTTCCTTTATTATGGTACATATGCACGTTTAAACCTCGAAAAAGGCGGTTAGTGAATGAGAACGGTTTTAGGATATGTACTCATTATTTTACTGATCCCCCTCTCTGTTTTAACATTTTATTATGCGGATGCAGAAGCGGGAAAAGTGCAAAATTTTGATGATTACGTAGAAGAAAAGATAGTCATTAACGAAGTAGATCTGCCTCAGGCAAGCAAGATAAAAGACACAAACGGGGATATTTACGTTGAGTTATATCAGCCTAACCGAATTGTAGTCGATGGGGAAAAAATCCCTTCTTTTCTAAAAGAACTCTTTCTTCAGTCGGAAGACAAGCATTTCTATGAACATTCCGGTATTGATGCGGCAGCTGTGATTCGTGCATTCATGGTTAACGCTCAGTCAGACGAAATTGAACAAGGCGCCAGTACGATTACCCAGCAGGTGGCACGCAATATTTATCTGACACAGGACCGGACGTTGGCACGGAAAATTGCTGAAGTACTGTATTCTTATCAGATTGAGAAAAAACTAGAGAAAGAAGAAATACTAGATTTATATTTAAACGTTATTTATTTCAACCACAACACCTATGGTGTTGAAGCGGCTGCGCAGTATTACTTCCAAAAGCCGGTGGACAAGCTGTCCAAAGCACAGATGGCTTTTATTGCAGCCATCCCAAACAATCCAACTCTTTATGATCCTGAAAGAAACTTTGAAAATACGAAAAAGCGTCAGGAACGGCTGATTGATATTATGGCCCGTGAGGAATTTATTACTCCTGAAGAAGCGGAACAAATCAAAAGTGAAAAAATCACGTTAAAAGTACGGGATCGTTTAGATAAATATCCAGACTACTCAACTTACGTGATGCATGAATTCAGAGAGCTGATTTCAGAGTCGGAAGGCTTTGACCAGCAGCTTTTAAACGCTGAGGGCGACGCCCGTGAAGCGATCCAGCAAAAGCTGAGCGACCGCGTCGCAGAAGTACTGGCGTCCGGTATTGTCATTCACACAGCGCTTGACCCGGACATTCAATCAAAAGCAGTAAATGCCGTCAATAACGTGCTGGCCGGCTCATCAGTCCAGGCATCTGCTGCCGTGATCGGCAATCAATCTCATGATATTGTAGCGATGTCCGGCGGAAAAGAATTCCAGAAAACAGACTTCAACCGCGCTTTCCAAGGATACCGCCAGCCGGGTTCAACAATTAAGCCGCTGCTTGATTATGCGCCTTATCTCGATACGTATGGAGCGGGCATCAATGACATGGTTTCAGCGGATAATTATTGCTATCAAGGGTACTGCCCATCCAATTACAGTAAAACAGAGTATGGAATGGTGCCTATCAAAGAAGCGCTGGCCAAGTCACATAATACAGCCGCTCTGCGCCTTCTAACAAAAACAGGCATGGAACGAGCTTACAGCTACCTGGATAAGTTTGAATTTGAAAAAGTAACAGAAACCGATCATAACGCTCCTGCAACAGCACTGGGCGGCTTTGATTACGGGATGACCACATTAGAAATGGCGAGCGCCTATACATCCTTTATTGATGGCACGTATACAAAACCTCATGCGATCAAGCGTGTTACGGACTTTAACGGCAATACGCTGTTTACATGGGACGAGGAGCCGGTCCGAGTCTGGTCAACGGCGACTTCTTACAAAATGCGGGCGATGCTGGCCAATGTTGTAAAAAATGGTACCGGGAAAAAAGCAAACTTTGCTACGTCGTATATCGGCGGAAAAACCGGTACAACAAACAGCTACCGCGACCTTTGGTTTGTCGGGTTGACAGAAGGCTACACAGCTGCTGTATGGACCGGGAAAGACAAATACGAAAACAAGTGGGATAACATTCGCTTTATGGAATCCTATGCGCCGCACCAACTGATCTGGAGACGCATTATGAGATAATGAAAACGCACATCCGAACCGGATGTGCGTTTTTTTTGCAAAGAAAAACCGGACGCAGGGTCCGGTTCTGATTCATTATGCATTTGTTTCGTCGTAGATTGGCACCCAGCCTTCCGTTGTTACGAAAATACGGACGGCAACCACTTTACGATCGTCCATCAACGTAAAGTAATGGCGCGTGTTGACCGGTACAGAAATCAAATCACCCGGCTCAAGCTCAACATTAAAGAACTGGCCGTCTTTTGCCTGGATTGCAAAAATTCCATGGCCGCTGACGATAAAACGAACTTCGTCATCTGTGTGGATATGGATTTTTTGAAAGTTTGTTAAAAGCTCATCTAAATTAGGTGTGCTGTCAGACAGGGAAATCACATCATGCGCCTGGTAGCCGCGGCGCTCTGAAATATCACGGATTTCTTCACCGAACACCTCAAGGATTTGCTGCTTTTCTTCATCTGACAACGTATAGTTTTCACGAAGGTTTTCCGGAAGTTTGGAAATATCCCATTTTTCATAAATAACTTCCTGTGCTGCTAAAAATGCATCAATTGCGTTTTTATCGGTAATACGTTCGCCTGTTTCCTGGAATTGAATGACTGCCATTTTGTTATCTTCCTTTCAACATCTGTAGTTTAATATGCCATGAAAACAAAAATTCATAGGCTTCTAAAAACTTTTTCGCTTCGAATGCATCCCTGCCCCATACTGTAATACCGTGATTACGGATCAAAACGGCACCGGCATCCTGTGTAACATAGCGGCCGAACTCTTTGGCGAGAGCCGGGATATGGGCATGATTCGGAATAATCGGTACCGTAATCGATGCATTTTCTTCCCAAATGCCAAATGCTTTAATGATTTCCTGGCCGCTGAATGTTACTGCTCCTTCTTCAGCGTACAGCTCAGAGATGACATTATTGTCCACCGTGTGCACGTGGAGGCTGCAGCCGGCAGCCGTTTTCCCATACACTTCTACGTGAAGAAGTGTTTCGGCGGACGGCTTACCGGCAAATCCTTCAATCGCTTGACCTTGAAGGTCTACAAGCAAAAAATCCTCATCCGTTTCTTTTCGCTTGTCTTTGCCGCTGGCTGTTACTAAAAAAGACTCGTCGTCTACTTTAATAGATAGATTTCCACTTGTGCCGGGAAACCAATCGCGGGCAGCAAGCTCTCTTTTAACCTCCGCCAGATCATTCCATCTTAATTGTAATGCATTCATTTTACTACCTCTTTCACATGGTCGATAACATCCCAAAACGTTTCAAATGGCTTGTGAGGAAGGCCCAGCTCTTCGCTTTTTTGCAGCAGCAAATCTCTGGCAATCACAAAGCTGGCAAGCTTGGCTGCTTCAAGGTCGGTCACGGAGTCCCCGATCACAATCATCTCCTGCCCCGGTGCAATATGACGGACAATCGACGGTTTGCAGCAGCCGCACTCGTTTGTACAATGCTCGTCACAGGAATGCGGCCATTTAATATGAATATGGCTGCCTGAGAAATCAGCTTCATTGCAGTAAATATGGTCTTCCGGCACAAGGCCCTGTAAAATTGGTTTCACGAAAAAGTCCATTCCGCCGCTGACTACGTAAAGCGGAATACCTGCCTCTTTTGTATACGCGACAAACTCAGCAAATCCTTCCCGAATTTTTGCATCTGCCAGAATAAACTCTGTAATTTCACTTCTTTGAGAAGACGGAAGCAATGAAAACATTCGGCCGACGCCTTCCTTAATCGAGATTTTCTGGGAAAGGACGCCGTCTTTCAGCGCATTCCATTCTGGAGGAGCGAATTTCTTCATGATGGCAATAATATTGTCATTCTTTGTAATAGTGCCATCAAAGTCACAAATAATAACGGGGTTTTGCATCATTTATTTGCTCCCCCATAAATCAAGTGCCACACGCAGCTCTTCATTTTCTTCTGCTGCCTGCTCAAGAGCCCGGCCGGCTAAAACCGCATCAATGGCCTGGCGGAATGCACGCCCGCCGCCTTCTGCACCACTCGGGTGGCCGTGAACTCCGCCTCCTGCATTAATGATCGAATCTTTTCCAAAGTCATCATACAGAACAGGAACAAGCCCTGGATGAATGCCTGCTGATGGAACCGGAAAAGTGGGCTTATGCACACTTGTCTGGAGCGCCATTTCTGCTGTTTTAAGCGCTGCTGATCGCTCAAGTGCCACCGATCCATATGGAGATGGAAACAGTGTAAAATCAGCTCCCGCCATCCGTACAAGCTTGCCAAGCATAAGCTCAGTTGAAAAGCCGTGATACGGTGCAGATGTGAAGGCGCCTGAGACAGCAGGGTGCGCCATGATCGGTACGCTGATCTTTGGATCCTCAGCGAGCTCCTGCAGCACATCAAGTCCATAAGCAAATACATTAAACAAAAACGCTGAAGCGCCAAGCTCAATGCCCCGATACGCTTTTTCTTTCAATTCGCTTGTACGTCCTGACAGGTTTACGGCATACAGCGCTTTTCGGCCGCTTTGTTCAATAACCCGTTTTCCAAGCTTTACACGCTCTTCAAACGGTGTCAGCGGGTTATCAAATAAAATTTCATCATCTTTGACGATATCAATACCGCCGGCGATTTGCGCTCGCAGCTGTTCTTCCATATACGCCATATCGCGGCCAATCACACCTTTGAAAATACTCATGAGAAGCGGACGCTCGAAAGCACCGGTCTGTTCGCGAATTCCTTCCACGCCAAACTTTGGCCCCGGGAAACGACGGGCAAGATCATCTGAAAGGGATAAATCGACCAGTTGAACCGCACCGTCAAGTGACAGTTTGCCAAACACCGTCACGAGAATCGCCGGCAAATCCGCGCTGAAGTTTGCAGCAGGATAGGCAATTTCCACTTCTGCCCCGCGCCCATAAACCGTTTCTTCTCCAGTTTCCTGAACAGACAGAACACGCCCTTTATGCTGCTTTAGCTGCTCCTGTTCCAGAAGCGGCAAATCGGTCCAAGAACCAATCGTTAAACCAAGTGCGATTCCTTCTGCTTTTTTTTCAAAAGCGCCTTTTTGATCAAACAGGCGGTACGTTGCGATCACTTCGTTCATATAGCTTTTCTCCATTCTAAATGCCTACTAGTTTACTAGGATTGTGTCATTTTTGAGTTAATTTGTCAATGAAGCGAACCTTCATTAAAGAGCGGAAAATAAGCCAAGCCGGCCAATACGCCGGATGGCTTCTTGCAGCCGCGCTTCCTCCGTCAGCAGTCCAACACGGACATAGCCTTCCCCATGGGCACCAAATCCAATACCCGGCGCTGTGACAACATGTGCTTTTTCCAACAGTAAATCGGAAAACTGAACGGATGTGTAAGGCTTTGGCACTGGGAGCCAGGCGAAAAATGAGCCAGCCGGAGCCGTCACATCCCAGCCGATTGACCGGCAGGCATCAACAAGTGCGTTACGGCGCTTCTCGTACCGGTTTGATAATTCCCGCACACAATCCTGCGGCCCTGAAAGTGCAGTCGCTGCAGCCTGCTGAATGGCACTGAAAAGACTTACATACATATGATCCTGCAGCAGGTTGACCGCAGAAATCACACTTGGATTCCCCGCTAAAAATGCGACCCGCCAGCCGGCCATATTATAGGTTTTCGACAATGTGTACAGCTCTACGCCAACTTCTTTCGCGCCTTGTGACTGCAGAAAACTTGGCGGCTTCTGTCCATCAAAACCAATTCCTCCATACGCAAAGTCGTGTACCACACAAATATTATGCTCATACGCAAGAGCAACGGTTTCATCAAAAAATGCCCGGGTCGCCTGTGCACCAGTCGGATTGTTTGGATAGTTCAGCAAAAGCATTTTTGCCCGTTCGAGCCGAGCTTTCCCGATATCCCCGTAATCCGGCAAAAAGCGGTTTTCTTCCACAAGCGGCATGTAATCCATTTGAACGCCGGCAAGCGCTGCTCCCGACCAATAATCCGGATAGCCAGGGTCAGGCACGAGCATATATTCACCTGGATTCATTAAACACATTGGCAGCTCAACGAGTCCCGCTTTGCCGCCGAATAAAATAGCGATTTCCGTCTGCGGGTCCAGATCTACATCATACTCCCGCTTATAAAAGCCGGCCGCTGCTTCCTTTAAGAAATTCTGTCCTTGAAACGGCGGGTATTTATGAAAATCCGGCCGTTCTGCTGCTTCTTTTAAAGACGCTACAATATGCTCCGGAGTCGGCTGGTCTGGATTGCCTTGTCCTAGATTAATAACATCGTGTCCGGCGCTGACATATTGGGCGGCTTTTTTGGTAAGTGCCGCAAAAAATTGGTCGGGCAGCCCGGATAACAGCTGTGATTGTTTAAATTGCTTCATTCGTTCACCTACTTAAAATTTTCTTGCAATTTCAGTCATAAATATATATATTATTGAACAAATTGTAAATATATTTGGAGGAATGACCATGTCTTCATATGAACCCTTAACGATAGATTCTGCGGTTGCCCTCGTTAAAAAGCTTGGTTTGCTCGCGGAAACCGACACCGTTTCTGCAAATGAAATCGGAGATGGCAATTTAAATTACGTGTTTCATATAAAAGGAACAGAAAAAAGTCTTATTGTTAAACAAGCCCTTCCTTATGCAAAAGTAGTAGGAGAAAGCTGGCCGCTGACGCTTGAACGGGCTGATATCGAAAACCGTGCCCTGCGCCTGCAAGGAACATTTGCGCCTGACTATGCCCCTAAAGTCTACTATTCTGATAAAGATTTAGCGATTACGATCATGGAAGATCTGTCTCATCTGACCATTGCCCGGACAGGCCTGATTCATGGAGAAGATTATCCGCTGATTGCCCGCCATACCGGTGAATTTATTGCACGCACGCTATACGGAACCTCGGATTTCGCACTCGGTCCGCAGGAGAAAAAGAAGCTGCAGCACACATTCAGCAATCCTGAGCTATGCGATATTACAGAAGGACTTGTGTTTACCGATCCGTTTTTTAATGCAGAGACGAATGATTTCGAAGAGAGCTTGCGTGCCGATGTGGAAAAGCTTTGGCAGGACGATGAACTGAAACTTCATGCTGCCCAGTTGAAGCGCTTGTTTTTAACAGCGGGTGATGCGCTTCTGCATGGAGATCTGCACACAGGAAGCATTTTTGCGAGCCCTGCTGAAACTAAAATCATCGATCCGGAATTTGCTTTCTATGGGCCATTCGGATTTGATATTGCTCACTTTACAGCGAACCTGTTTATGAATGTTCTATCCCGCGAAGAGGGTCGTCGCGAGCCGCTTTACGAGCATATTGTGACTGTTTGGGATGTTTTTAACCGTGAGTTCAGCCGTCTTTGGAACGAACAAAATACGGAAGCATTCGCAAAAACAGAAGGCTATTTAGAGTGGCTGCTAGCGGATATTTTTGAACAGGCTGCCGGCTTTATGGGACTTGAAATGATTCGCCGGACAATTGGACTTGCTCACGTAAAAGATTTGGATGGCATCGTGGATGATCAGCAGCGCCTGCAGGCGAAACGCCACTCTCTGTCGCTTGGTGCTCACTTTGTTAAAGAGCGGGCTTCCTATTCATCTGCCGATCAGTTAGTTGCAGCTGTAAAGGAGGCACTTCAATGAATATTCCACAATCCGTCTTCTGGGAGAACGATGCGATTCAACTGCTTGACCAGCGAAAATTGCCTCATGTAACTGAATATTTAACGTTAGAAACGGTTCCGGCTGTGTTTGACGCAATCAAGTCTCTCGCTGTCCGCGGGGCGCCGGCTATTGGAATTGCGGCTGCTTTTGGTGTCGCATTGTCGGCACTCCGTCACCCATCTGATGACCTTGATGAACTAAAGGAACAAGTATTAATCGACAGCGGCTATCTTTCACAGTCCCGCCCAACAGCTGTTAATTTATTTTGGGCATTAAATCGGATGAATGACGTGGTCGTTAAATCTGAGACAGCCGCCGCACTGCGCGAAAACGCGCTTGCTGAAGCACTTGCTATTCAAAAAGAAGACGAAGATGTGTGCCGGGCGATTGGCGAACACGCTCTTCCTCTTTTCAACAACGGTGACCATGTCATGACCATTTGTAATGCAGGCTCTATTGCAACTGCGAAATATGGAACGGCGCTTGCCCCTTTCTTTCTTTCAAAAGAGCATGGAATCAACTTGTCCGTTTTTGCTTGTGAAACACGCCCTGTGTTCCAGGGAGCCCGCCTCACTACGTGGGAACTTATGCAGGCCGGTGTAGATGTCACACTGATTACGGACAGTATGGCAGCACACACGATGAAAACGAAAAATATTTCAGCAGTGATTACAGGAGCCGACCGTGTAGCAGCGAACGGGGACTCTGCTAATAAAATCGGAACCTTTGGCCTTGCTGTTTTAGCCAAATCATTTGGCATTCCGTTTTATATTGCCGCTCCCCTGTCGACCTTTGATTTGGATACGCCAAATGGCGATGCCATTCCGATTGAAGAGCGGGATCCTGCCGAAGTTACCGAAGTGAATGGCATGCGCATTGCACCAGAAGGCATTTCTGTTTTCAACCCAGCTTTTGATGTAGCGCCAGCCGAATTGATTACAGGCATCATTACTGAAAAAGGAATTGTAAAACCGAACAAAGAGGCCATTGCGGCACTGTTTGTATAAAAAAAACGAGCTTCGTTCGAAACGAAGCTCGTTTTTTTTAAAGTGGTATAGCAGCCAGCAGGCCATTGTATAACTTCATAAAAATAAGAGCGAGCAATAAGCCGAAGAAAATCCAGAAGACCGCTTCAAACACAATAATTCCAATCATTTGCGGCGTTGAAATATGCGGGCTCAGCTTATAAACAAAGTACACAACATACACTACAGACGTCACAAGAAAAATAATGATCGTCCCGACAGCAGAAGAAAAGCTGACCAATGAAACCAGTCCGCCCAGAAAATAGATCACTGCGCCAAAGCGAGTTTTGTTCAGCAGCTCTCCTTCTGCATCTTTAGAGAAAAAAAGCAGCGCCAGCTCGTTTGCTGTATTCGCCAGCAGCTTGAGCGTGGCAAAAATCATAGTGAATACAACCATCAACCCGCCGATTACGACGAGATTTACTTCTGTTTTGGTAAAGATATCGAGCATGGTATTATACAAGTTTGCTTTTTTCAGCATATCTACAATAAAGGCTTGTCCAAACATCGAAAGTGATAAGCTGAATAATAAGATGGATAAGAGCGGCATATAGCCGGTTAAATACGAGTTTTTCATCAACATAATTCTCCCCTGTCACAATCAGTCACTGTTCATTATGCAAGAGGTTGTTTGTTATGACAAGTCATTTCCAATCTTTTTTTGGAAAAACCCCACAATTTCTGTCAAAATCCGCATAGTTCTTTTGTCGAATTTTTATTTTTTTCGTTCAGAAAATACCGTTACTCTTCATATTTATTACGAGAAGGAGCAGTTCGATTGTTCTCCCGTTTTGGGCAATGCACGAACATTTTTTTTACGTTATAATTTGAATTATGCATAAAAATATGGGGAGGGATTTATTTGTCTTTGCTTCACTGGGCCATTCTCGCTCCTTTTTTGATGGCTGTATTCGTTCCGCTTATTCATAAAAGAGCAGCGTCCATCCATACTGGGTGGTTTGTACTGATTCTGCCCGTTCTTTTGTTCGGGATGTTTCTGCAATATCTTCCCGTCACAAAAGAGAACAGTTCTATTACCGAAACAGCTTCCTGGATTCCATCACTTGGAATCAACTTTACCGCATACATAGATGGCTTAAGCCTCCTGTTTGCCCTCTTGATTACCGGGATTGGCTCGCTGGTTGTGCTGTATTCTGTTTTTTACTTGTCTCAATCAAAGGAAAAACTAGGTCACTTTTATGTATATTTACTCATGTTTATGGGTGCGATGCTTGGCGTTGTCCTGTCTGACAATGTGATCACGCTGTATATGTTTTGGGAATTTACGTCTATTTCTTCTTTCCTGCTGATCGCGTACTGGTATGACCGCGAACGCTCCCGTTACGGGGCTTTAAAGTCGATGCTCATTACCGTATTCGGCGGATTGATGATGCTTGGCGGGTTTCTCGTTTTATCGCTTATGGGTGATACATTCAGCATTCGTGAATTGGCGGCTCAGGCTCTGGAGTTAAATGAAGACCCGCTTTTTGGACTTGCGATGATTCTTGTTCTGCTCGGCGCTTTTACAAAGTCCGCACAGTTCCCATTCTACATCTGGCTTCCAGATGCGATGGAAGCACCAACGCCGGTTAGTGCGTATCTGCACTCGGCTACAATGGTCAAAGCTGGGATTTACCTTGTTGCCCGTTTCAGTCCGATCTTTGCCTTTTCCGGCTACTGGTTCTGGATTGTTGGAGCCGTCGGATTATTCACCATGACATGGGCTTCCTTTAATGCCGTAAAACAAACCGATTTAAAAGGAATTTTAGCGTTCTCAACGGTCAGTCAGCTTGGCTTAATCATGTCGCTGCTGGGCATAGGGGCAGCAGCGCTTCATGTTGAATCGCTGGATGACAATGTATTTACCGCAGCGGTTATTGCAGCTGTGTTTCATTTAATTAACCATGCAACCTTCAAAGGAAGTTTATTTATGGCGGTCGGTATTATTGACCATGAAACAGGCACGCGGGATATCCGCAAGCTTGGCGGATTAATGAGCTTAATGCCGGTTACCTTTACGCTGTCTGTAATCGGTGCTTTTTCAATGGCTGGTCTGCCGCCATTTAACGGTTTTTTAAGCAAGGAAATGTTTTTGGCTTCTATGGTTCATTTACTCAAACTGGATTTGTACCAGATGGATACATGGGCAATCCTTTTCCCGGTTATGGCCTGGATTGGCAGTGTGTTCACATTTATTTACAGCATGATAATTGTGTTTAAGGTCTTTACGGGTCCCTTCCAGCCGGAAAAACTCGAGAAAAAACCGCATGAAGCACCTATTGGCATGCTTGTTTCACCAATTATTTTAGCCGCTCTTGTCGTGGTATTCGGCTTGTTTCCGAATTTGCTTTCCTACAGCTTGATTCAGCCGGCTGCGGCCGCTATTGTACCATCCATTCTGCCGCCGGGCGGTCAGCTCGACGTTCATATTTCCTTTTGGCACGGCTTTAAGCCTGAGCTCTTTATGACCATCGGAGTGATTGTCATTGGCATTCTACTCTATAAACTCATGCCAAAATGGATCAAAATGTATGACTATATGCCTGGAAAGGTTACTCTGAATCAGTTTTACAATGCCAGCTTGTACGCAGCAGAACGCGGCTCAAATGCGATTACAAATGCGTATATGACCGGCTTTATCCGCAGCTATCTCTTGTACATTTTTGTGTTTTTTATCGGAATTCTCGGCTTCACCATGTGGGCGAAAGAAGCGTTTCGCTATAATGCTTCTGCTGCTGCGCCGATCGGATTGTATGAAGTAAGCTTAATCATCGTTCTGGTTATTGCGACTGCCACCATTTTACTGGCAAAATCACGTTTAACGTCCATTATTGCGCTTGGCGGGGTTGGCTATACCGTGTCGCTGTTTTTTGTTATTTTCCGCGCACCGGATTTGGCTTTGACGCAGCTTGTAATTGAAACAGTCTCAACAGCCTTGTTTCTGCTTTGCTTTTACCACCTTCCAAAATTATCGCGTCATGAAGAAAAACGGCGCTTTCAGGCAGGTAATGCCCTTGTTGCAGCCGGTGTCGGTATCATGGTGACACTGCTTGGCATATCCGCTCACAGCTCGAAGTTTTTCACTTCTATTAATGACTATTACGTTGAGAACACATATGAAAAAGCCGGCGGCGAAAATATGGTCAATGTAATCCTCGTTGACTTCCGCGGTTTTGATACGCTGTTTGAGATTGCTGTGCTGGCTGTTGCGGCACTTGGTATTTACGGACTGATTAAACTAAGGCTTGAGAAAGGCGGCGAAACAAATGAAAACAAATGATGTGATTTTCCAAACCGTCGCCAAAGTCGTTTTTTTCATGATTATCTTTTTTGCGGTTCACTTGTTTTTTGCCGGACATTATTATCCGGGCGGCGGTTTCGTAGGCGGCCTGCTTACATCCGGCGCGATTGTTCTTTTGCTTTTAGCTTTTGATATTAAAACGGTACGGCACGGGTTTCCGCTTGACTTCAAATGGCTGATCGGCCTTGGCCTCCTTTTTTCAGTCGGAACCGCTGCCGGATCTCTGCTTTTCAATGTACCGTTTTTCACTCACGCTTATGATTATTTTCAACTGCCGCTGTTCGGCAAAACATCGCTCCACACTGCGATGTTGTTTGATTTAGGCGTGTACCTCGTTGTCATTGGTGTAACCATGACCATTATTCAAACGATTGGAGAGAGTGAATAATGGAAATTTTAATGTGTATCATTGCCGGCCTGCTTTTTGCAGCGGCGGTTTACTTAATGCTTTCGAAAAGCCTGCTTCGGATTATTATCGGCACCGGGCTTCTCAGCCACGGAACCCATTTAATGCTTTTGACGATGGGCGGGCTGAAGACTGGAGCCGTGCCGGTTCTCGGGGAACATGCCTCCGCTTATACAGACCCGATTCCGCAGGCACTTATTTTAACGGCTATTGTCATTAGTTTTGGTGTTACAGCCGTGTTTCTTGTAATCGCTTATCGTGCGTACCAAGAGATTGGCACAGATAATATGGAGCAAATGAGAGGAATGGAAACGGATGATTAATTTACCTATTTTGCCAATCCTGATCCCTCTTGTTTCCGCTGTGTTACTCCTGTTTTTATCAAAGCGTATCTATGCCCAGCGAGTGGTATCTGTGGCTGCTTCTTTTGCTACGGTTATTGCAGCGGCTGTTGTTTTAATGAAAGTGAAGACGGATGGGATTCAAACGGTTGACATGGGCAGCTGGCCGGCTCCATTTGGTATTACGCTTGTCTCAGATATGCTGAGTATCCTGCTCGTTTTAACGTCTTCTGTCATTACGCTTTGTGTGGTCATTTACTCATTCCGCTCCATTGGCAGCGGCCGGGAAGCATTTTATTACTACCCAATTGTCCAATTTTTGCTTGTTGGCGTAAATGGGTCATTTACAACGGGTGATATTTTTAACCTGTTTGTTTTCTTTGAAATTATGTTGATGTCGTCATATGTGCTGATTGTGATCGGCGGAACAAAAGTACAGCTGCAGGAATCTATTAAATATATTTTGATTAATGTGATTTCCTCCGCTATTTTTGTTATCGCGGTTGGATTTTTGTACTCGGTTACCGGCTCGCTGAATATGGCGCACATTTCCGCCCGTCTTACTGACATTGGCGGCGAGCCCATTGTCACCGTGCTGGCGCTTCTTTTCTTGATTGTGTTCGGTTTAAAAGGCGGTATTTTCCCGCTTTACTTTTGGCTGCCGGGTTCGTACGCGGCACCGCCTGCACCTGTTTTGGCCCTGTTCGGTGCCCTGCTTACAAAAGTAGGCGTATACGCCATCTTACGAACTTACACGCTATTTTTCTATCATGACCAGCCATTTACACATGATATTTTATCCCTGCTGGCTCTCTTGACCATGGTTGCAGGTTCGATTGGCGCTCTTGCATACAAGGATGTAAAACAAATTCTGATCTATAACATTGTGATAGCGGTTGGCGTTCTATTATTCGGCATTGCCATTATGACGGAGGAATCGATCGCCGGCACCCTCTTTTATTTTATTCATGACATGATTATCAAAGCGGCTCTGTTTATGCTGGGCGGCATCATGATTTGGATTACAGGTACGTCAAAGATGGATAAGATGGGCGGGCTGATCCGCCAATACCCGGCACTTGGCTGGACCTTTCTTACAGCATCTTTTGCGCTCGCCGGCATTCCGCCGCTGTCTGGTTTTATCGGCAAATTATTGATTGTCCGGGCAGGATTTGAAGCGGGTGAATATGTTGGAGCCATCGTTGTGCTTCTGTCGAGTCTGGCTGTGTTGTATTCGGTTGTTACGTTATTTATGGAGGTTTTTTGGAAAAAGCCAAAATTGCCGCAGCTTCATGTAAAAAAACAAACATCCTCCTTGTTCCTTCCGGCTGCAGCTCTTGTTGTTCTTTCTGTTTTATACGGTGTCGGAACAGAAGCGGTTTATCCTTATGTGATGCAGGCTGTTGAAGCGCTCATCCATCCGGAAATCTACATTGACGCCGTATTAAAGGAGTAGATCGTATGGCTTTTCAAATTTTACTCAATGTGTTTCTCGCATTTCTTTGGATGTTTTTGCAGGTGTCTTTCAGTGCACGGACCTTTATTATTGGATACCTGCTTGGATTGATTGTGATGGCTGGAATGCGCCGCTTTTTTAAAAGCCGCTTTTATCTGCATCGTGTCTGGGCCGTGATCTATTTGTTTCTGCTGTTTTTAAAAGAGTTAATTAAAGCGAATTTTGACGTGTTAAAGCTGGTGCTCCGTCCCAAACTGAACATTCGTCCGGGTATCTTCGCACTTGAAACTGAACTGAAGTCGGATTGGGAAGTCACCCTGCTGTCGAATTTAATTACGCTGACTCCCGGTACACTTGTGGTGGATGTATCGGATGATAATAAAACTCTTTACATTCACGCTATTGATATTGAAGATGTGTCAGAAGCAGTAGACAGCATTAAAAATTCGTTTGAAAAAGCCATTATGGAGGTGAGCCGCGGATGATTGAGACTGTTTTGCAGATTTCTCTTTTACTGCTGGCCGTTTCTATGATTGGCCTCGTTTACCGGCTTGTGAAAGGGCCAACCGTTCCAGACCGTGTTGTCGCCCTCGATGCAATGGGCGTCAATCTTGTGTCGATTACCGCCGTTTTGTCTATGCTGCTTGATACGCATAATTATCTCGATGTTATTCTCTTGATTGGTATTTTGGCATTTATCGGAACCGTTGCTTTTGCCAAGTTTTTAGAAAAAGGCGAGGTGATTGAATATGACCGTGATCAGTGAAGCTGTTATTGCCGTTTTATTGCTTCTAGGAGCGTTTTTAACCCTTGTCGCAGCATTCGGGCTGATCCGCCTTCCAGACGTTTATACACGCAATCACGCCGCCTCTAAAAGCGCAACACTCGGAGTGATGTGCATTCTGCTGGCAACGTTTGTTTACTTTTTTGCGAAGGACGGATTTTTCAGCTCACGGCTCCTGCTCGGTATTGCTTTCTTTTTTATTACTGCACCTGTTGCAGGCCATTTAATCAGCCGTGCCGCCTACAATTCCGGCGTGAAAATGTGGGATCAAAGCGTGCGTGATGACTTAAAGACTAAACAGGCACAAAAAAAGAACTAAAAAAGCTGTCCGCAACTGGACAGCTTTTTTTATTCATACAGCGTTTGGGCCTTCTCACCATTTTCCTGATAAATCGTAAGAATTCCTTCGTGCTGTTTCACATATTCTTTCGCTTCCTCTAAAAGCGCCTGTTTTGTGCCCTCTGAACGGATGGCCCGTTTGCCATTTTCTTTTTTCAGTACCCAACGCTCTTCTTCATGCTTTACTTCATAACGCGGCCGTCCTTCATCCTTTTTTCCTTCTGCGCTTCTCGCACGGTCAATGGCAATGGCAATAGAACGCCCTTCCTCATACCCTTCACCCAAGAGCGCATTGGCAATTTCGATCGCTTTATCGCGTATATGATCCGGCAGATTTTTCATCGAAGCCGGGTACTCATTTTTGTTCCAAGGCATGAAAACCACTCCTTTTCCAAAAATATTCCCGCCCTACGAAAAAATCAAACGTCACTTTTTCGCTTTCACAGCAATCGTACATCGTGAAAGACAAATCAGCTCCCCGTTTTCGTCCTTTATTTCAATAGACCATACCATTGTTGACTTTCCACGGTGAACGATTAGAGCGGTAGCCGTCACAATCCCATCTCTTTTCGATTTGATGTGGTTGGCATTGATTTCAAGGCCAAAGCAGACCTCCGTGTCCAAGTCAATCATCGCTGCAGCGCCAATACTTGCCGCGGTTTCCGCAAGGGCAACAGAAGCGCCTCCGTGCAGAAATCCGAACGGCTGGCGCGTGCGTTCATCCACAGGCATTGTCATCACTACACGGCCCGTTTCAATCGTCACTACTTCCATTCCGAGTGCGGCAAGCAGTGTATGATCGGTTTGAATGTTCATAAAATCCTCTCCTTTAAAAAAAGGTGCCTCTTAAAGAGGCACCTTTTTATTATAACGTCATGGCTGCAATCCAGCCGAAAATAATAACAGGGATATTATAGTGAAGAAATGTCGGCACAACTGTATCCCAAATATGGTCGTGCTGTCCGTCTGCGTTTAATCCGGACGTTGGACCGAGCGTACTGTCCGAAGCAGGTGAACCAGCGTCACCAAGCGCGCCGGCTGTTCCCACAAGCGCAATCGTTGCCAGCGGGCTGAAGCCAAGTTCCAAAGCAAGCGGTACGAAAATGGTCGCAATGATCGGAACCGTTGAAAAAGATGAACCGATACCCATTGTAACAAGCAGCCCGACTACAAGCATCAGCAGGGCACCAAGCGCCTTGTTTCCACCGATTGCTGCAGCAGAGTTTTGCACTAATGTTTCTACATCACCTGTAGCTCCCATAACACTGGCAAATCCGGAAGCAGCAATCATGACAAAGCCGATAAAGGCCATCATGCGCATACCGTTTGTCAGCAGTTGGTCTGCCTCACTCCAGCGAACCGCCCGAAACACATACAGGATCACAATTCCGGCGAGCGCGCCAAATACCATAGAGTCTGTTAATAGCTGTGCAGCCAGGGCAGCGACGATAGAAATGCCTGCCGTAATCAACCCAGAAGTTGTATAAAGGGGGCCGCTGACCTCTGATTCTTCTGAAGTTGACAACTTGGATTCTGCATATTCCCGCGGCTTCCGGTACGTAAAAAAGACCGCGATGAGTAAACCGACAAGCATGCCGGCAGCTGGCAGCATCATCGCTCTTGGCACCTGGTCGATAGCCACTTCAAGTCCGCTGTCAGTCATATTGGTTGCAATAATCTCGTGGAAAATCTGTCCGAAACCGACTGGCAACAGCATGTACGGCGTTACAAGACCGAATGTTAGTACAGATGCTGTCAGGCGCCGGTCAATCCGCAGTTCATTCATGATTTTTAACAAAGGTGGAATCAAAAGCGGAATAAACGCAATATGAACAGGGATCACGTTCTGTGAAAAGCAGGCCATAATTAAGATCACAAATAAAATAAGAGCTTTCGGCAGCTTTTTCGAACGTGCTTCCTCTTTATTTCCAATAAACTTTAATACAAATGCAACAAGTGCTTCTGGAAGCCCCGTGCTTGAAACCGCAACGGCGAATCCGCCAAGCATTGCATAGCTGAGCGCGACATTTGCACCGCCCCCGACTCCTTCAGAAAACGCCGCAATGGTCCCATCCATTCCAAGTCCGCCTATTAACCCGCCGACAAGAGCACCCGTAATAAGGGAAAATACAACATTGACGCGGAGCAGGCTGAGGATGAGCATTACAATGACAGCAAAAACAACTGCATTCATCTCTTCTTATACCTCCAACACTTTAATCTGCTAAATTACTAAAGAACCGCTTAAAGATAGCAAATTGCCTGCCCGCTTGTCAATATACTTTTCTAATATAGTTAATAAACAAATTATTCAGACTGATCTGACAGCGCCAAAATTGCTAGTGTCCGTGTCATGACTCCCGGTGTCAGCTCTGCACTGCCGGCGATGTCGAGGTGCACCCAAGGCGTGCTTTCTGCAAATTCGCCGATAAAGCCGCCTCCCATAATGGCATGGCCTTCCCGTCCCGGAGAATTGTTTAAATCCGCCACATCGCTTGTTCGAATTCTTTTTTTATCGTATTCAGTCAGCGGAAGCTGCCAGATCATTTCCCCCGCTTCGTGTGATGCTTCAAGCACCTGCTCAAAAAACGGTTCATTGTTGGTGATCGCACCTGTTTTATCTTTTCCAAGCGCAATGATCACTCCGCCTGTCAGTGTGGCCACGTCCACAATTTTACCGGCACGCTGCTGTTTGGCATACGTGATCGCATCTGCTAACACAAGGCGGCCTTCTGCATCTGTATTTTTTACTTCGATCGTTTTTCCTGACAAAGAGGTAATGACATCATCTGGTTTAAAAGCATTGGCGCTAATCACATTGTCTGTCGCGGGAATCACAGCCATAACCGGCTGATCCGGCTGCAGCTCTCCAATAATCTCCATCGCACCAAGCACAGCCGCTGCGCCGCCCATATCTGTTTTCATGCCGACAATGCCATCTTTCGGCTTGATAGAGTAGCCGCCTGTATCAAAAGTGACTCCTTTTCCGACAAATGTCAGTACATCCTCCCAGCTATCTGCAGGGTTGTATTTGAGCGTAATCATTTTAGGCGGTTCAGCCGATCCTTGGGCAACGGCTAAAAAAGCACCCATGCCGATTTTCTCCATATCTTCCCGTTCCAGCACTTCCAGTTCAAAGCCATACCGCTCGGCCAATTTCTCCGCATGAAGGGCAAGATCACTGGCTGTCATCATATTCGGCGGAGTAGCGGTTAAACGAATCGCTGTGTTCGTGCCATCTGCCATCGTTTTTCCTACTTTACATGCCGCCTGGATTTCGTCCGGATCTGCCTCTGTATATACGGCAACTGTCGTTAACTGCTTTTCCGGCTCGTTACCCGGCGTGCGGTATCCCGTGTATTCAAAGCGCGCTAAAAACAGGGCTTCTGTTAAAGCCTCTGCCGCTTCAACGGCTGTCACGTTCTCTGTGACAAAGGAATCAAGTACAATGGCAATCGATTCCAGACCGTATGGCCTGGACTGCTTGGCTGCTTTTTGGACAGCTCGGTGAATGGCATGAAAATCCGCTTCTTTTTCTTTGCCAAGCCCAACTGTGACCATTCGCTTAGCTGGAATATGGCCAAGAGCTGGAATAACAGAGGTATGTTCTTCTTTCGCGGAAAGATCACCGTTTTTCACTAGTTCTGTCAGCTGTCCGGAAAAAGCTTGATCGAGCGGTTCGAGCACTCCCTCAAATTTCAATGGCTTATCAAACAGGCCGATAAGGAGTACATCTGCTTCAGTTTCCAAAAAGGGTTCGTTTTTGATTACAAACATTTTCATCACCTCACGTGCTATTATAGGGGAAAATGGATAGGAGTGTTGGAATGAGGATTGTATCGCTTTGCCCTAGCAATACAGAAGTGTGCCAGTATCTTGGTCTGGAAGAGCAAATTGTCGGTGTAGACGACTTTTCCGACTTAGAACGAACCAGGCTCGGACCTGATTTAGCGATTGATATGAAGAAGCTGGCCGCTCTTCAGCCGGATATGGTGCTGGCATCGCTCAGTGTACCAGGAATGGAGAAAAATATAGAAGCACTGGATCAGCTTGGCATTCCGTATATCGTGACAAATCCCCATTCACTTGACGATATCGGGCATTCCATTGAGCAAATTGCCGAAGCTTGTAGAACAGATGGAAGAGAAGCTCGAAGCAAGTGGATGCGGGCACTCCAGCCGTACAGGTCACGTGAATGGACAGACCGTGTGCGTCTTTATTGGGAATGGTGGCCGAAGCCATTGTTTACACCCGGAGGCACCAATTGGCTCACCGAAATCAGTACGCTGTGCGGCGGAATCAATGTATTTGAAGATAGATTAATGCCAAGCTTACAAACCGATTGGGAAACGGTTCTGGAAAAAAAGCCGGATGTCATCCTGCTGGCGTGGGTAGGAGTAATGACCAGCAAAGTAAATATCGATATCATTAGAAAACGGCCTGGGTACGAAGAAACGCCCGTTTTCATTCTGGAAGAAAAATACTTTTGCCGGCCATCGCCAAACCTGCTTAAAGGAATTGAAACATTGGACAAGCTTTTACAAAACAAAAAAACGACCTTAAAGAGGCCGCTTCCTTAAAACATTTGATAGCCTTTTGCACGCAGCAGCCGCATGACGAATCCGCTTCCAATAGCGCCTAAAAAGCCGCATGATAGAATGGTAATATCGACCGGCTGAAGCCCGATCACCCGCCCGCTGAGAATACCGAATGATTCTCCCGGCTGAAACAAGTAATCAAGCGTGCTGATATTGTCCACAATGGCGATCGTCACAAGCGGATAAATAAAAGCCATAATCCACGTCATGCGCAGCAGCATGTTTAAAATAAACCCAATGCCAAAAAACAGAACAAAAAACAGCAAGGCAGATACAAGTACAACGGCAATATGCATGGAGCCATTCCCCCTATTTGTATACATTTAAGTGTACTGAACCGCTCTCAAAAGGTCAATGAGCGAAAAACAGAGAAAACCCGGCATGTTGCACTTTTAGCCGGACAGGTAGTCTTCCACACAAAAAAGCACTGGATACGAGGGGGACGCGTACCCAGTGCTTTATAGAAGTATTTCCTTTTGAAAAGGAAATAAACTTTCCCGGTTTAGTATAACCATTTTCCTTCTTTTTATTCCCTCATCCTCTTACCCAAAAAAGCGGTATGCTGTATAGCCAAACTGCGGACCTGGATCTGAGATATCGAGAGAAGTTAAACCTGGCGCCTCAAATGATTCAATGATGCGGCGCAAAAGCACGGACGTATCGGAACTTTCTTGCAGTTCCGATACGTCCATCCAGCGCGCAGCGAGTAATTCTCTCCCGCATGCTTCGGGCTCCTTTTCTTCTGCCGGCATCATATGAAAAACGACCATGGTATCACTGACATCATGTTGAATGACGCCAGACCGAATACCGGCCACCCCGCACACGGATGCTTCAATTCCTGTTTCCTCACGCACCTCTCGGACAGCGGCTTCATCTACTGTTTCGCCCGCATCCACAAATCCGGCCGGCAGTGACCATTGTCCCTTCAGCCCGCCATATGCTTTTTTCACAACAAGCCAGCGCCCGCTGCTGTCAATAACCAGACCGGCTGCCGCCAGCCATACCTTTCCCCTTTTCATCCAAACGCTTCCTTTCTTTCCATAAAAAAAGAGCCTCTTTTAAAGAGGGCTCTTTTGCTTTTTACAGGACGTTGAATTTCCCTTTTTTCAAGACAAGTGAAGGGCCGCCAACCATAAATAGCGCGCGGTTATCAATCATTTTCTTCATGAATGAAGCTTTTGTGCCTTTAAGCTTTTTGTCGAACACGACACCGATTGCATCGTTATCGCCAAGTGAGCACACTGTACCTTTAATGTTCGGTGTGAAGGATTCAAGGTTCCCTTCGCCCTTCACTAACTTCACAAGGTTTTTCGCAACCGTTTCCCCTTGCTGCATTGCGATTTGCGCCGTTGGCGGGTACGGACGGTTGATTTCCTCGTTGATCACAAGTGAACAGTCACCTAAAATGAAGATTTCGTCATGGCCAGGAGCGCGAAGTTCAGGCGTTACTTTTACGCGTGCACGCATGTTTTCAATGCCTGATTTTTCGATGATACTGCTGCCGCGGACACCTGCTGCCCAAACCACTGTGCCTGCTTTGATTTCCTCTGTTTCGTTTTCGCCTTTTGCCACGATAATGCCGTCAGCTGTTGCACCTTTGATCGGTGTGCCGATTTTGAACTCAACACCTTTTTTCTCAAGCTGTGCAACCGCATATTTAACAAGCTCAGGGTCAAAACCAGGAAGAACCATAGGTGCTGCTTCTACGCAGTACATACGCACTTTTGAAAAATCAATATCATATTCTTTGCAAAGCTCAGGAACACGGTTTGCAAGCTCACCAAGGAACTCGATACCTGTAAAGCCGGCACCGCCGACAACAAATGTTAAACGCTCATCATTTTTTTCTTCTTCATTTGCATAAGTTGCAAACTGGAATTCAATATGATCACGCAATTGACGGGATGTGTTTACATTCGAAATGGTGAAAGCGTGTTCTTTTAGTCCTTCGATTCCGAATGTTTCAGATTCTCCGCCAAGGGCGATCACAAGGTAGTCATACTCTACTTCGCCTGTATCTAAAATGACTTTCTTTTCATCTGTTTTAATATCTTCTACTTCCGCGCGAATAAATTCTACTTTGCTGCGGTTGATGACTGCATCGATATCGTAGCGCACACGATCGTGGTGCATAGTGCCCGCTGATGCCTCATGAAGCCATGTTGTTTCATAGTGGTAATCATTTTTGTTGATGAGCACAATATTTGCTTCATCTACAGATAATGCTTTTTGAAGACGTGTTACAGTAATAAGACCGCCATAGCCGGCGCCTAGTACTACAATTTTCGGCTTTCTCACTGTCATCTTTATCCACCTCTACTAAAAATATTCACGCGAAGAATGTGATAATCTTCACGTATAAGTATAAAAAAATACCTCTTACTTTGTCACAAAATGTTAACAATGTGCATAACTAGTTTTATCATAGACGCTTTGACTGCTTTTTTCAAGTTATTTGGACAAGAAATTTGAAATGAGACTTCCCTTATGGAATTTTGTAAAATAAGACATAATAAAGCAAAGATAGCATATACATCAATCTTATGGCTTTTTAAAAAGGGGGATTATGAGTGAAAGACATTACGATTATCGGGGCAGGTCCTACCGGCCTGTTTGCCGCCTTTTACGCAGGAATGCGCGGTGCTTCTGTTAAAATTATCGAAAGCCTGCCGCAGCCGGGAGGACAGTTATCCGCTCTTTACCCAGAAAAGTTTATTTACGATGTAGCTGCTTTTCCGGCAGTACGGGCGCAGGAGCTGGTTGACCGGCTTGTCGAACAAATGAATCGTTTTCCAGTTGAACTTTGTCTGGAGGAGGCCGTTCAGTCCCTCGAAAAAAATCCAGACGGCAGTATTGTTCTTGGAACGGATAAGGGAAAGCATGAAACCAAAGCGGTAATTATTACCGCGGGCAACGGTGCTTTTCAGCCGAGGCGGCTTGAGCTTGATGGCGCAGATGCTTTGCCGAACGTTCATTATTTTGTCAATGACCTTTCCTCTTTTTCAGGCCGGCGTGTCGCGGTTCTAGGAGGCGGTGATTCTGCGGTTGACTGGGCCATGATGCTTGAAAAAACCGCAAAAGAAGTGACCATTATTCACCGGCGTGACAAATTTCGCGCCCACGAACACAGTGTGGACTTGCTTCACAAATCAGATATCCAGATTATGACGCCATTTGTTCCTGTATCCTTTGACGGGCAGACTCTTGCGCTTGAGGAAGTGAAAGGCGACCAAAAGAAATCGCTAGAGATCGATGACCTCCTTGTAAACTACGGGTTTATTTCTTCACTTGGCCCGATGAAAAATTGGGGGCTTAACATTGAGAAAAACTCGATTGTGGTCAATTCACGTATGGAGACAAATATCCCAGGTGTGTATGCAGCCGGTGATGTGGCAACATACGCAGGTAAAGTAAAGCTAATTGCCACTGGATTTGGAGAAGCGCCGACGGCCGTTAACAATGCAAAATCCTATATTGATCCGGATGCAAAAGTCCAGCCGCTGCACAGCACGTCCTTGTTTTAATCCTTTAATAGCGGGTAAAGGAATAAGAAACGGAAAAAAAGGGTGGTTCACTATGCATGTACTTGTGATCGGTGCAGCCGGTACAACCGGCCGCCTCGTTGTCCAAAGTCTGGCTGAAAATATTCAGCATCACGTTAAAGCAATGGTTCGAAAAACCGACCAGATGGCAGACATGGAACAGCTTGGTGCCAGACCGGTTTTGGCCGACCTGGAGCAGGACTTTAGTTATGCAATGAATGATGTGAACGCGGTTATTTTTGCAGCCGGCTCCGGCTCAGCAACCGGCCCTCACAAAACTACGGCTGTTGACCGCGATGGAGCAATCAAAGCCATTGACCTGGCCGTTTCACATGGTATTGAGCGTTTTGTCATGCTCAGTTCAATGGGAGCAGACCGGCCGGATGCAGGTCCTGAGGCTCTGCAGCATTATCTTCGGGCCAAGCATGAAGCAGATGCTCATTTAATGATGAGCGGTCTTACTTATACGATCGTTCGTCCCGGTGCCCTTTCAAATGAAGCCGGCAGCGGAAAAATTGAAGCAGCTCCCCAAGTTGCGAATCGAATGGAGTCTATTACACGGGCTGATGTTGCCGAAGTACTTGTTCAAAGCCTGCTCGCCCCCCAAACAGAGGGCCGGATCTTTGAAATTGTCGAAGGCACTGTCCCGATTGCCGAAGCCTTAAAAGCCTTATAATTAATATAGAAAAAAACCGGCATGCCCCTGGTATGCCGGCTTTTTTGCTGCAGATGTTTCATCACAAAAAACCGCCTGGCAGCGGCCGGGCGGTTGTACTGCTTAAGAAGCAGCCGTTTTTTTTGTTTTCTTTCCTCGTAAATCTGTCCATTTCTTTACGTTGTCAGCCCCTATAATCTCCACTTCCTGCTTCGTATCGATTTGAACTTCTTTCACTTCTGCATCTCGCAAATCAATAACCTGCCCTTTTTTCGGCGTGGAAACGATAACGGTATTATACTTTAACCCTTCTCCTTCCAGTACAGCTGAACGCTTTACGATAATGCCTTTACTGAAACGGGCGCCTTCATCAAACTCCAGATGAATCCCCGGCTGTGCAGCCACAAACTGTTTTTTCTCCATCGCCGGCACATAAACGATTTCTGCTTCTGGAGTATCTTCCGCAAAGGTCGTGCGAATGATTACTGGATCGTGGTCGCTCGCCCGTCCATGCTCCTCCATAAATTGTGAATTGGTATGAACAATATCCACTTCAGTAGAAGCGGCCATATTATTCGTGACCAGGATATGGTCGAGCACCTGTGCATTTCCTTGATAGGAATACGTGAACCGCTCTTCTGCCGGTACTCTTTCAATCATGTTGGTCAGCTCATCCCCTTTTACAATAGAAAGAGTCTCGGTAAATTCAAAATCGTTAAAATCACCTAAAAGCACCAGATTCGCATTTGGATCCGCTGACTTTACATCTTCAACAAAGCCATTTACAATCGCAGCAATTTGCTTGCGCTGGATTTCACTCTCTAAATAAGGAGGCTGATTTTTTCCGAATAACGGCTCATCTCCGCCTTTTGAATTAAAATGATTGGCCACTACAATGACCTTTTCACCTTTAAATATAAATTGAGCAGCCAGCGGCTTGCGGCTATTTTCAAACGCTTCGTTTTCCGGATCAATCCGGCCAGGATTAGCGGTCAATTTCCCATCTACATAGGCAACCGCTTCTGTCGCGCTTCCTTTTGTTCCTTCCGCAAGACTAACACGTTCAGGATTGTACAAGAAGCCAACACGAATGTTACCGCCCGGCTGTCCGCCGTCTTCTTTATTGACCGGTGCCACATCCGTGTACTCATAAGCCGGTCCGCCCAGCTCTTTTATAGCTTCAATCAGTACGGCGGCGCTTTGAGATGCGTCCGTTGTGCCAGAATCTGCTGGCCCGTCATTGTCCTGTACTTCTGTTACACCGATGATATCCGGCGACTTCATTCCATTTACAATTCCCATGGCAAGGCGTCTTGTTTTCTCTTCGCCTGAAACCGTTGAAAAGTTTTCGAGATTGTAAGAAGCGATCGTTAGTCCATCTTTCGTTGATGTAAGGGTTGTTTCTTCTGCTTTTAACCCTCCGTCAATCACTTCAGGCACTTCGTCCGCCAGCACTTTAAAGTTACTGTAGCCGTAGCTGACGACACCCGTGACAGGACCGGCAAATGAGTCGCCTGTTTTTGCCACAAAGTCTTCATTATCCAAATCAAGATGAATACGTTCTGGGTTGTAGTCGTCTGCTTCAATCCGAAGACCCCCCGCTGTTGTATTGGTTTCTATATTTTCCGGCACAACCACTACTTCTCCGTATCTCTGCGGAGCGATGATTTTCGGGTTCTTCACTTGAACGCGCATGCCTTCCATGCTTTCAAAAAAGTCAATGCCGTCCTGCTGTGGATCGAATATGCCAAATTGGTCGTTATCAATCACTTTCATTGGCATCATGCGATCTTTATTCAACACAACCGGTGCCGGCAGCGGCTGTCCGGATGCTTTTTTACTGACAGTACCCGCACTAATTTCCGTTACGGGGAGATCTGTTTGCAGCTTTTCCGCATATCCATCAAGCACCCATTCTTTTACCGTACCATCAACAAAGACAAGATCTCCTTGCGACAACCCGTGGCTCCGCTTATAAACGAGAATACCTTCTGACGTATTTTCATCCTCATCTGCTTCTACGCTCTGCATATAAAAGTTACTGCTGTCAACGATATGGGTAACGATTCCTTCTACATCTCCAACAGCTAAACCATTATACGGAGAAGTGTGCCCAGCTCCTTGAATATCATGGATGCGAATGTTTTCTTTTTCTATAACGTATGAAAAAGAGGAAACGGCACTGTCATTTAAGCCTTCTTTAAATGCTGCTGCTTGAATCGTTTTGTTTTCATTAATCACGATCGGTTCTGTATAAAGCGCGCTTTCTTTTGTCGGCTGAGAGCCATCCAGCGTATAACGAATGTCGGCACCCTCTGTTGGCGAAGACAGTGTAACACTCGTTCCTGCTTTAACAACGCCCGCTGCCGGATTGGCCGTTACCGCTCCAGCCGTAGAAGAGTCAGGTTCAATATCCGCTGCATGGCGCGGAATTAATTGATAGGCGTTGTTGTAAGAGCCGACAACCCCTGTTACCGAATCGTATTTGGTGTTTATGGCAAGAAGTGATGCATCCTGCGGCCTGATTTGAAAGGTATTTCCTTCTCCGTCCTTTGCTGTGTAATTGCCGCCTGAAAAACTGGAAATAGAAACGTTGTTGATTGTAACAAGCTCCCCTTCCACTTCTTCTGTGAATTGATCAGCCCTTACGGTTAACGGTGCCGGCACACCAGCCTGGCCGGTCACAGTTACACTGCCGGATGATACGTTAATCTCCAAAAGAGAATTGTAGTCATCAATGCTTCCCTTCACATCTACAACATCACCTATTTTTACATTCATACCGGAACCATATAAAACAATACCGGCGGTTTCATCCTGAATATACACCGTGCTTCCGAAAACAGCCGTTACTGTGCCAGACGTCCACACCTTCGTGTTTTCTGCTTTTTGGCGCACGTCGGAAATCGGTTCTTTTATAAGGTTTGACGGCTCCTCAGGCACTTCTGGTTCTTCGGTTCCGTTATCCAAAAGTTCAATCGACGTTGGTGATTTCAAGCCAGGAACTGTAAAATACACTTCAAGAGAGCCTGTCACCCGCACTTTTTTGCCGAGATTCCCTGGATGATCCTTTAAATTAATACCCTGCCGGAAACTTGTCGTTAATTGCACTGGTAATATTTTAGCTGGATCTGTCTCTCCTGCTTCATCCGCTATACCAATATTTGTATTTTGATAACGTGCAGGATCTGTTGTATAACTACTTCCTGATAGTGCGTAGCCAACGATATAGCCTTCGACGGTCGCTGTACCCGAGTTGTTAGCAATGGCATCCGCCACCGTGATCGATGCGGCGCTCGCCGGGATTTGAAACGGAAGCAATGTGCCAATGACGAGTACAAGAGCAAATAAAGCCTGTCCAATTTTTCTCATTTAAAAACTCCTCTCTCATGTAATGGCTCGTTCGACAAAAACCACCTTCATTGTAATCTACTTTTTATTTTAAAATATAACCTTTACAGATAATTTAAAAAACTTTAATAAATAGAAAAAACAGGAATAATTTCCTCCTTATTATTGTCCGTTTGATTCATTCTATTTCCTTTTATGTAAGCCTTTTTGTATAAGAATCTTCCTGCTGTCCCATATTAAAGGTAAAAAACTTTTAGGAGGCAGCAGCTTGTATAATGATTATTGGCTTTTACAATTAATCTTTGCCTTGTTTATTCTGTTCTTCGTTATCATTCCGCTTGTATCGGTTTGGTTTACGCGAAAAAAGAAATCAAGCCAATAAAAAAGCCTGGCTGCATCCGTAGATACAGCCAGGCTTTTTTATTATTAGCAGTTTTCCGGTGTTCCGGTTTCTGTTGCTGTCCGGAAAGAAGACCCGCAGCCGCAGGACGCGATGGCATTTGGATTATCAATCGTAAATCCGCCGCCCATTAGCGACTGCTTGTAGTCCACTATCGTTCCCTTCAAAATCGGGGCATCCTTTTTGGCTACCACAATCGGGATACCGTGCTGAAGAAGTTCCATATCGCCTTCTTCTGCTTCAGGCGTAAAACCCATCCCGTATGATAATCCACTGCATCCGCCACCATGAACAGCTACCCGCAAAAATGAACCTTCTTCTTCGTTTTGCTTCATCATATCTTTTATCTGAAAAGCCGCAGCTTCCGTAATTGTAACAACTTGTTGATCCGCCAAAGGAATCGCTCCTTTCATTTTCTTTTAGTATACGAGGAATAGAACAAATCCTCAACTGAACCGCTCATTGATTTTTTTATTCAAATTAATTCTTTTTACCTCCAATTCCTGTATAATAAAATAAGTAAAAAGACCTTTATTTCAGAAAAAAAGGAGGTTTTATCATGTCTGATGCCCCATTAATTTATCATAAAATGATGAAGTGCCCTCATTGCCAGCAGTCCTTTAGCACAACGAAAGTTCGTAAAAGTGCTGTTAAAGTCATTGGCCAGGATACGGACTTAAAACCGCTTTATGAAGCGGGAGGGATAAATCCTCTTTTTTACAATGTGCATGTTTGTATGCATTGCGGCTATTCATTTACAGAGGATTTTACTTCTTATTTTGCACCAGGAACAGCAGAAGTATTAAAGGCTTCGGTATCCGATCACTGGGTCGAGCAGGATTTCAGCGGTGAGCGTTCGCCAGCTAAAGCGATTAAAAGCTATAAGCTCGCTCTTTATTCTGGCGTACTGAAAAAAGAAGAGCATTTAACTTTGGCAGGTCTTGCCCTTCGCACGGCATGGATCTATCGGGACATGGGCCGCAACAAAGAAGAAAAGCGATTTTTGTCTATCGCTGCCCGTGAGTATGAGGAAGCTTTTTCTGTGGAGGATGTAGCACAGAAAATGTCTGAAATTAAAGTGCTCTATCTCCTTGGTGAACTGAATCGAAAGCTGGGACGCACGGAAAAAGCCGTTTCCTATTTTTCAAAAGTGATTGAACGGCAGCGCCAGTCAAACGAAAAACAAATTGTGGAAATGGCGCGTGACCGCTGGCATGAATTACGCGAGCAAATGAAAACGACTTAAAGTGTACATAAGAAAAACCGGCTGCCTTGGACAGCATCCGGTTTTTTGATGTTTAAAACAGCCACGTTTGGTCAATATGTGTATATATATTCGAAACAAGCTCGTCAGGCGTCGCTCCATCGACAACTTCTCCATTCACAAGCGCAAATGGAGATTCCGAGCAGCGTGTGCAGTAGCTTAAGCAGCCATATTCGATCACATCCAAGTTCGGATCCCGTTCCAATTTTTCAAATGCTTCCTGGGAACCGCTTGCTAAGTTGCTGACGCAAAACTCAATAATTGGCTTCATTTTATCTTTCACCTCACCCGCTTATTGTACTATCATTTACGTGCAGAAAAAAGCGTGAAGTTTCGCGAAGTCTGTTGAATAATAGGGCTATCTTCGTTATACTCGGATATGAATAAATGAATACTGTACATATGAATACGAAGCAGAGGGGTCATACATATGAGACATTTAGTTTTGCTTGGAGGCGGATATGGCAATATGCGTGTTTTGCTCAGGCTGTTGCCCAATCATTTGCCGGATGACGTAACGATTACACTGGTTGATAAAGTGCCATATCATTGCTTGAAAACGGAGTACTATGCACTGGCGGCTGGAACCGCTTCCGATCATGAGGTCCGTGTATCTTTCCCGGAGCATGAAAAACTAAATATTATTTACGACGAAATTACAGCTATTCACTTAGATCGAAAAGAAGTTGAGTTAAAAGCAAAAGGCGCTCTTGCTTACGACGACCTTGTTATTGGCCTTGGCTGTGAGGATAAATATCACGGCGTGCCAGGGGCTGAAGAGTATACATACAGCATTCAGTCCATCCAAAAATCGCGTGCCACGTATGAAAAGCTGAACAACATGCCGGCTGGTTCAAAAGTTGGTATTGTAGGTGCAGGCCTTTCCGGAATTGAATTGGCGAGTGAACTTCGTGAAAGCCGTCCGGATCTTGATATTAAATTGTTTGACCGCGGACCGCGTATCTTAAAAGACTTCCCGCAGCGTTTAAGCCGTTATATTGAGAAATGGTTTACCGACCACGGCGTGGAAGTAGTGAGAGATGCAAACATTACCCGTGTTGAGCCTGACCGTATTTACAACCGTGAAGACGAATATCAAATGGACGCTGTTGTATGGACCGCAGGCATTCAGCCGAGCCTTGTTGTCCGGCAGATGAATGTGGAAAAAGACCGCTCTGACCGCGTTGTATTGACACCTCATCATAATCTGCCCGGCAATGAACATGTTTATGTAGTCGGAGACTGCGCAAGCCTTCCTCATGCACCGAGCGCACAGCTTGCGGAAGAACAAGCAGAACAGATTGTCGATGTTCTTCAAAAGCGCTGGAGAAATGAGCCGCTTCCGGAAAAAATGCCGGAAATGAAACTTAAAGGTGTACTTGGTTCTCTTGGCAAAAAACAGGGCTTTGGTTTTGTAGCAGACCGGGCTATTACCGGACGCGTTGCCCGCTTCTTGAAATCAGGCGTTTTATGGATGTACAAATATCACAACGGATAATAAAAAAAACCGGCTTCTTCAGCCGGTTTTTTTATTTTACAATCCAAGCGAAATATATTTAACTTCTAAAAATTCTTCCATGCCGTGATGGCCGCCCTCGCGTCCAAGCCCGCTCTCTTTAAAGCCTCCAAATGGTGCCTGGGCCACAGATGGAAGTCCATCATTCAACCCGACAATGCCATATTCTAGCCCTTCGCTTATCGCAATAGCTTCTGAAATATTTTCCGAGAACACATAAGCCGCCAGGCCAAATGGTGTGTTGTTCGCGCGTTCTATCACTTCTTCGGTTGTACGGTACGTGGCAATCGGTGCCAGTGGACCGAATGTTTCCTCAACCATACATTCCATATCATCTGTCACGTTCGTTAGAACAGCAGGCGTAATAAAGTTTCCGTCCGCTTCACCGCCCATTTGAATGACTGCCCCTTTTTCTTTCGCATCTTTTAACTGGTTTTGTACTTTTTCAACTGCATCCGCATCAATAAGCGGGCCGATCGTTACGCCTTCTTCCATTCCATTCCCGACACGTAATTTCGCCACTTCTGCTTTAAACGCCTCCGTAAATTCCTGCTCAATGGATTCATGAACGTATACACGGTTAGCGCACACACAGGTTTGGCCGGCGTTACGGAATTTTGAGCCGATCAAGCCTTTGGCTGCTTTTTGGATATCTGCATTGGCTGTAACAATAAATGGCGCATGGCCGCCAAGCTCAAGCGATACTTTTTTCATTGTATCTGCTGCCTGCTTCATGAGCACTTTGCCAATTTCCGTTGAACCGGTAAAAGTCACTTTGCGCACACGGCTGTCTTCCATCCAGGAACCAGCCACTGATTTTGAATCACCGGTTACAACATTCAGTACTCCTTTTGGGATACCCGCTTCATGAGCGAGTTCAACAAGCTTCAGCGCTGTAAGAGGAGTGGAAGAAGCCGGCTTTACTACAGCCGTACAGCCGGATGCCAGTGCTGGTCCGACTTTGCGCGTAATCATGGCTGCCGGGAAATTCCATGGTGTAATGGCTGCGACAACGCCTACTGGCTGACGTGAAACAAACAGGCGCTTTTTCGGATCTGAGGCTGGAATCGTTTCTCCGTACACCCGCTTTCCTTCTTCTGCATACCATAAAATGAAGCTGTTCGCATAATTCACTTCGCCAATTGCTTCCTGGAGCGGCTTCCCCTGTTCCTCCGTCATAATCCGGCCAATTTCTTCTTTGTGCTCGTCAATGAGGCGATGCCAATTTCGTAATAATTCGGATCGCTCACCGGCCGTTTTTTGGGACCATGTGCGAAATGCTTCATAAGCTGCATCTACAGCTTGCTTCGCCTCCACAGCGCCGCCTTTGGGTACGGATGCAAAGGTTTCGCCTGTTGCCGGATTCACGACTTGAATTTGTTCATCCGCTGTTACCCATTCACCGTTTATGTACATTTTCCATTCTTTCAAGCTAATCCTCTCCTTATTTATACGTATAGTGTTCTATTGCCCTGACGATCTTTTTTAAACACTTTTTCATTCTATATAGGGGTGCTGAGAATAAAACATCCTTTTTCCCTTTCCGTAAAGGAGAAATTGCATTTTCAATTTAAAATCATTATAATATATGTATCGAATCGAAAGGAGCCGATGATTCATGCAAGCACAAGAACAACAAATGTTCAGTGAAGTACAGGAAGTACTTGATAAATTACGTCCATTCCTGCTTCGCGACGGCGGCGACTGCGAACTCGTTGATATTGAAGACGGGATCGTAAAACTTCGTCTGCTTGGCGCGTGCGGCAGCTGCCCTAGTTCTACTATTACACTCAAAGCAGGAATTGAGCGCGCATTGCTCGAAGAAGTTCCTGGTGTTGTAGAAGTTGAACAAGTGTTTTAATGATGAGAGCTGATCTTTATAAGATCAGCTCTTTTTTAAAATTGTAATACATCTTTGTTCACAAGCGTTTTGGGCGGACGTTCATCAAATACCGCTTCAATATTGTCACAGCATGTCTGCATCATAGCCAGCCTTGTCTCTCTTGATGCGCTGCCGATATGCGGAAGTGCCACTACATTTTTCATCGATAAAAACGGATGATCAGCGGAAATCGGCTCGCTGTCGAATACATCCAGCCCTGCTGCTGCAATGTCACCGGCTTCGAGTGCCTCTATTAGTGCCTGTTCATTGATAATCGGTCCCCGGCTTGCATTGATAAAGATCGCATCTTTTTTCATTTTTTGAAAGTGTTCCCGCTGAAACATGCCCCGTGTATCATCGTTCAGCGGAGCCAGGCAAACGACGAAATCCGCTTCCTCTAAAAGCTCGTCCAAGCTGCGGTACTGGGCACCCAGCATTTCTTCTGCTACTTCATGGCGGCTGCGGTTATGATATAAAATATCCATATCAAAGCCGGCTGCTCTTTTGGCTACAGCGGTTCCGATCTTACCCATTCCAACAATGCCGATTTTTTTATGATGCACATCCGTTCCAACCAGCATCATCGGCGCCCAGCTTGTCCATTTTCCTTCTTTCACAAACTCAGACGCTTCTGTTACCCGGCGTGCTGTTGCTAAAAGAAGCGCGAAGGTCAAATCTGCCGTTGTATCCGTTAATACATCCGGCGTGTTGCAAATAGCCACACCATGGCGGCTGGCCGCATCCAAATCAATATTATCAAAGCCAACGGCCATATTTGCGACCACTTTTAATCGTTCAGCCTGTGAAAGCAATTCCTCATCCACTGTATCTGAAATTACGGTTAACAATGCATGAGCGGAGGCTGCTTTTTCGAGCAGAATTTCCCGCGGCACAGCTCTGTCCTCTTCTGTCCATGTTTCCACCTGGTAAGAAGCCGACAACCTCGCTGTTATTTCATCCGGCACTTTTCTCGTTACGTACACATACGGCTTCACACAGCGTCCCCCATTTCCGATTATTCTGTCTTATTGTATCATTTTCATCTTGAGTATGTCACAATGAAAACGGGTATAGGAACAGCAGTAATACATATAATGATAAAAAAGGTGTGTGGAAGATGAGTATTGAAAAGAAACGCGTCATGAGCATGTCTGAACAAACGGCCCGCCGCTGGATTGCCGAGCGCGGCGTTAAAGTGGATGATATTGCGGAGCTTGTTTTATATTTACAAAAACCTTATCATCCTAATTTGAAGCTGGAAGAAGCAGCAGAGCATGTAGAAGCTGTACTGCGTAAGCGTGAAGTACAAAACGCGATCCTGACCGGCATTCAGCTTGATATGCTGGCGGAGAAAAACCAGCTGGCGGAACCGCTTCAATCCATTATTAAAACGGATGAAGGACTGTATGGCCTTGATGAAACGATTGCCACTGCTATTATTAATGTTTATGGAACAATTGGCTTAACAAGCTACGGCTATATTGATAAGCAAAAGCCAGGTATTCTGGAGTTTTTAAATGACAAATCAACCGGACAGGTACACACATTTTTAGATGATATTGTCGGCGCCCTTGCTGCTGCTGCAGCGAGCCGTCTTGCCCACCGTGCTGCCCATACCGAATAAGCTGCCTTTTACAGGCGGCTTTTTTATTTCTTTTTCAATGGCTGAACAGCCGGCCCTTCCAGCACTTTGCCGTCATAAGAAAATCTAGAGCCATGGCATGGACAGTCCCATGAGCGTTCGGCATCATTCCAGGCTGTTTCACATCCCATATGCGTACACGTTATATCGACAAAATGGCACTTGCCCTGTTCATCCTTGTACGCTCCGGTTTTTTCACCGTCTAAGGTTACGATGCCTCCTTCACCAGGCTGTAGAGAGTCGGCCGTTTTGTCTGCTCCTTTTAACTTTCCGCTGATCAGTTCTTTTGCAACGGCTGCGTTTTGAGAAATGAATGTTTTAATATCGGTCGGTTTCACTTTGGCACGCTTCGGATCGTAAACGTCGGCATACCGGCTGCTGCCCCGTATAATCAAATCGGTTAGCAGCGCGGCGGCCACTGTTCCGCTCGTCATTCCCCACTTGGCGTATCCGGTTGCCAAATAGACTTTTTCATGTATCTGCCCGATATAAGGAACTTGATCCAGTGTGATTAAGTCTTGTGCGGACCACCGATAAAGGATTTCTTCAGCTCCAAAATGCTTTTTGGCAAACGCAGCCAGCTCTTCGTAATGATGAGTCGTCTCCTGTTTGCTGCGCCCGGCTGGATGATTTTCCCCGCCAATAATAAGCAGCTGCTCTCCATTTTCCATTCGCGTATATCGGACAGAGCGCGATGGCTGATCCTGGCTGATATACATGCCGCTCTGGAGCGTGTGATCCCCTTTTACCCCAATAGCATAGGACCGTTCCGGATGCAGCTTGGCAAAATAAGCACCGTCAAAATCATTAAACGGATAATGCGAAGCCACAACAACATGATCCCCGGTAATGAAATGTCCGTCTGTTGTTTTAACCGTCCGTCCATCTATGGACTCTGCCCGTGTATCTTCAAAAATGTGAACCTGCCCCTCCATCTCTCTCACAAGCGCTTCTAAAAACTTTACGGGATGAAATTGTGCCTGCTCTCTTATGACGAGCGCTTCTTCCACATGAAAAGGCAGGTTCATCCCTGCAGAGGCACCGGCCAAGCCTCCATTTATGCCGAGCTTTTGGTAAGCGGCTGCTTCTTTTTCAAGCGCCGGAAGCATTTCATCGGTTGTAATATACGTGTAAGCATCCTGTTTTGAAAACCCGCACTCAATATCCAGCTCTTTGACCGTCTTCTCTATAAAAGCGATTGCTTCCTCGTTTGCTTCGTAATAAAGTCTCGCTTTTTCTTCTCCGAAGGTGCGAATCAGCTTATCATAAATAAGACTGTGCTGAGCGGTAATTTTGGCGGTTGTAAACCCGGTTGTCCCGTCGGTTAATTTTCCTGCCTCAATCAGAACTGCTTTTTTTCCTTCTTTAGCCAGCTTCCATGCCGTTAAAATGCCGGTAATCCCACCGCCGACAATGACAACCTCTGCTGTTAAATCGGTTTGCAGCGGAATAAATGACCGTGGTGCTTCATGGTCTTTCCAATAAGATATGGATTTTTTCGGAATGTTCATAAGAGCCTCCCTAAAACTAGTCATATGGACTCCATACCCTTATGTGCTCATTTTTACCCAAAAAAAGAAACAGCAATGTGCTGTTTCTTATAATTCCCACTCATTTAAATTTTTTCGTGTGTAAGTCGGCTGGATGTCATACCGCTCCAAAAACTCCGGCTGCGTTACACCCGTATGCACAAGCAGTGTATCGATTCCAATGTTTATACCGGCCAGGATATCTGTATCATAATAATCCCCGATCATAATCGTTTCTTCTTTTGACGTGCCAAGAACTTCCATAGCCTGTTCCATAATAATCGGCTCCGGCTTTCCAATAAAGACCGGCTCTGTTTCAGTTGAAACAGACACCACCGATGTCAGCGAGCCATTTCCAGGCAGAAAGCCACGTTCTGATGGAATAGCAATATCGCCGTTTGTCGAAATAAAGCGGGCGCCGTTACGCACAGCCAAGCAGGCACCTGCCAGCTTTTCATATGTAATACCACGGTCAATTCCTGTAACGACGTAATCAGGGTGTTCATGCGTCACAACTTCAAGGCCTTGCTCTGCAAGCGCCTGCAGGATTCCATCTTCTCCGATCACATACACCGTTGCTCCCGGTTTTTCATCATGGATAAATTGCGCCGTTGCACGCGAAGTGGTAAATACATTTTCCGGCCGTGTATGAATACCCATTTTCACTAGTTTGTCCGCCACCTGTTCCGGTGTACGGGATGAGTTGTTCGTCACAAACAAATAAGGAAGGCCCGCAGCATTCAGGCGGTCAACAAACTCTGCTGCTCCCGGAATAATTTGTGTGCCGGCGTACATTGTGCCGTCTAAATCGATTAAATAGCCTTTATAACGTGTCATTTCTTTTCTCCTTCTTCCGGTAAAAATGCAGAAACAGGTCCAAGCTCATGTTCCAAATAAGCACGGACACGGTTTGGAAAATCAGCCAATTCTTTTTTATTGGCGATAAATACCGCCGCCAGCTCATCATGCGAAATAGAGATATATTCGCGGACAAGCATTTTCCGAAGAGCGATTACATCTTTTAAAGGAGCAGATTGTTCTGGCAGAATGACGTTTTCATCGTCCAGAATATCAATAATGTCATCGTAACTTCCTGGATCACGCATAATAAAGCCGTCGATCATTGCATTGCCAACGTCAATGATCGATTCCACAACCGTTTGGGCAATTCTCTCCAGTGCCGCTCTTTCAATGACTGTTCCCCAGGCTGGCTGAGAGTGGAACAAATCGAGCTGCTGCTCCATAAAGCGAAGTGTTGCTTCTATTTTCTTACGGTCAATAAAATACACAGGCCATCCATCCTTTCCGCTTCTATTGTATCATGTGGTACAATGGTTGAAAATGTAGAGCGGAGGACAGCACATGAGTGAACGTTTTTTTCTTTATGACGAAAAAGATACGACGGTAACGCGATTTGTTAGCTTTGCCGGCGAACACAGCCGATACGACCTGGCCCTTATGCAGACGGACCGCTATTACGGCAAATCGGTCGTTTTAAACCTGCAGGGAAATACATATGCCATTATCGGCCGCGATGACCTGGAAGAGCCGGGCTATATTGAATATGCGTTTAATATGGGTGAAGAAGAAGCGGCGGAGTTAAAAGAATTTTTATATGAAGTGATTTAACGCTTAAAACAACATGGCGCGATTCATATTGAATCGCGCCATACAAATAGGCAAACACGCCGCCTGTTATTTTCCTTGAGACTCAGCTGGTTTTTTCGGTGCTGCCGCAACAGGCAGCTTTTTTAAAATAAAATAGCCGCATCCGAAGTTGCAGTATTCCAGCAAATAATCACGTATAGTCGAAAACTTGTTGTCGTAGGAGGCTTTTTTGTTGTCATCTTCGAAAAACCCTTTGAGCCGAAGCTGTCCATATCCCCAGTCGCCGACAATATAATCATACTTTGCCAAAATATCGCTGTAGCGGGCCCGAAAGGCTTCTTCATTAAATCCTTCTGTCCGCTCCTCAACAATTTCATAGTTTTCATTTTGAATCGTAATCATTTATTGGGCCGCCTGTGCTTCGCCCTCGGCGTGTTTCGCTTTTGCCGCAGCATTAACCTGCTCATCCGCATGGTAGGAAGAACGGACCATTGGACCCGCTTCGCAGTGGCTGAACCCTTTTGACATGGCAATTTCACGCAGCTCGGCAAATTCGTCTGGATGGTAATATTTTTGTACCTTTAAGTGTTTTTTCGATGGCTGCAAGTATTGCCCAATTGTCATGATATCTACGTTGTTCGCACGAAGGTCGTCCATCACTTCAATAATCTCTTCTTTTGTTTCCCCGAGACCAACCATTAAGCTTGATTTTGTCGGGATATCCGGCTGCATTTCTTTCGCACGGCGTAAAAACTCAAGCGAGCGGTCATACTTTGCACGCGCACGAACACGCGGCGTTAAGCGGCGGACCGTTTCGATGTTATGATTTAAAATATCAGGCTTGGCATCCATTAGCATTTGTAAGTTTTCTTCAATCCCGCCCATATCAGAAGGAAGTACTTCAATCGATGTGAATGGATTTTTCCGGCGAATGGCCCGAACCGTTTCAGCAAATACATAAGCACCGCCGTCTTTTAAATCATCGCGCGCAACAGCTGTAACAACGACGTGTTTTAAATTCATTTGTACAACCGAATCCGCTACGCGTTCCGGCTCCTGCAGGTCAAGCTCTGTCGGAAGACCTGTTTTTACAGCACAGAAACGGCAGGCACGTGTGCAGACGCTGCCAAGAATCATAAATGTCGCTGTACGGCGGACAGCCCAGCACTCGTGAATGTTTGGGCACTTGGCTTCTTCACAAACCGTATGAAGCTGCTTTTCGCGCATCATTTTCTTTAATCCTGTGTAATTCTCGTTTGTATTTAGCTTTATTTTCAACCATTCTGGTTTACGCAAGTATTCCTCTTTCGTACTCATTTTTCCATCTCCAATCGGCTTACACTATACCGCTACTTTATCATAATTATCAAGTGCTCGCAAAAGGTGATTTCTTCAAAGCAGGAGAAAATACGGCCGGCTGTTAAAATAGAAATAAACGAAAAAGCTGCATCCCTTATGTTAACAGGGATGCAGCTTTTTCTTTATATGAAGAAATCGATACTGTCAGAAGAAACCTTATTTATCTTATACTCTTTTGTCATTATACATCGCTCGTTTAAAGAAAATGTATCGGACCGCAGTCCAAGCCGTAATGTTTCAAGCGGGATCGCATCAGAAAACGGAATATTAGCAAGGTTCACATTCGGGCCGGCTATTTGGATAAAAGCGGTCTGTAATTTTTTTGAGGGTGCTTCAAAAATCATTTTTTGCAGATCCATTCCCGTTTCTAGTATTTTATCCACGATTTCCATGCGCATTTCCCCATTACTCCGGCAAATTCCGCTTGTGCCGCTTTCACGCGCTTCGGTGATCACTTTGGTTGAGCCGGCTTCAATATCTTCAAGAATCCATTCGACCCATTGAGATGCATTTTGATGCAGAGATTTGTCACTGTCTTTGGCTCCTACTTCACTAAACACAGTAAAGTCCTTAGCAAACCCTTTTATATAAGCTGCTTTTTCCCTGTTGGTCATGTCGATTGTGCCGTTCGAGATTTCGATGTACTGGCATCCATGCTTTTGGATAAATTTCTCAAAATCACTCAATTTCTTCTGGCTGACAAACTTCTCAAATAACGTTCCGCCAAAAAAGAAGTTCACTCCATTTTCCTGCAGGCAGGCAATTTTCTCTTCGAGGTGCTTTGTGACAAGCGCTGTTCCCCATCCAAATTTCACAAAATCAATATATGCTTCTGAACTATTGATCGTGTCTTGAAAAAGCTGCAATGGAACCCCGTTATCGATCAGAACGGTGAGCCCATTTCCTCTTGGTTTACTGCTTCTTTTCGGCAGGTTCAGCCCTGTGTCCCTCATACATTCACCCTCACAATTCTTGGTAAATTATTTTTCTGGTTTACTTCCATCACAAAACCAGTGTCCAGCTCTTTCACACACAGGGCAATATCAGCACTTTTAAATTCTGGCCGGTTATCATCAAAAAACTTTTGTGCCGGCTCTGCTTCTCTAATTCTCGAAACTGTTTCAAACGCGGAGCAGCCTTTCTCTCCTTCGATAATAGCTTTCATGTATTCGGCACAGGCAAGATCCTCATCGCCACTCGGATGAGAAGCGATTATATTAATGTCCGCGTTTTTCCCGACGAGCTGGCGAATGTATTGAGCGGTTGTTTTCGCATTGGAAAAGCCCGTTACAAATACATGGCTGGCGTTTAATGCATGTAACGCTGCTCTTACTCCATTGGTCGTTTTTTGAACGAGAATTTTCCCCTCCATGTTGTTCGCTTCAAGAAGGCTGGCTGGAGAGTTATCAAGGTCAAATCCAGGGATGTAGAGCCCCTTCTCTTCACCAGCCAGCATGTATGTGGGATTTTTTTCTTTTGTTTGAAGTGCAGAATTGATTGTTTCTGCCAGTAAAATTTCCTCTGCCCCTTTTATAAACGCGTAGTGGGCAAAAGTGAACGCACGAATGACGTCAATCACAACATTCACATCGGCACAGCTCAGCTGGTGAGAGTGGCCTTGATAAATTCGGACTGCCATTATCTGCTCCTCTCCTTTTAACGTTTTCCCTGCCTGCTGACAAACCGCTTATGTTAGCATTCATTTGTCTCTCACCTTATCAGCATATAGCTAATTTATTCGTCTATTTTTCAGATGGTTCTTGATTTTTGCTTCTTTGGGCATTTGCTCAGCCTGCTTTTTTCCATTCGAACTCTTTTTCTAAATGCTGAATAAACTGCTTTTAGGAATTCACCTATTTATTGGTTTTGTTTGTTTCAGGAAGGAGTGCAGCCAGCTGCAGCACAGCTGCTTGTTTAGGAATAACCCGTACAAGATGCCAGTCCAGTGAGAAAATAGAAGGCGGGCGTTACCCGAATGGATAGGAGCGGAACAGGAAAATGATTACCTTATTGGCTTTTCTGGCAGCCCTTTTCTTTGCACTCAATATCGGTGCAAGCGGAGCCGCTGCCTCCATGGGCATTGCCTATGGTTCTGGAGCGTTAAAAAACAGGCGGATGGCATTGGTTATTTGCGGAATCGGCGTTTTGCTCGGAGCGGCTTTAGGCGGCGGCGAAGTAGCTAAAACCCTTGGTTCAGGGATTATTCCACAAGAATTGATCAGCATTCACATTTCCTTGATCATTCTTTGCTCGGCCGCTATTTCACTTTTTATCGCCAATATTTCCGGGATCCCGCTTTCCACAAGTGAAGTGACGGTAGGAGCGATTGTTGGCGTTGGGGTGGCGTACAAACAAGTATTTATCAGTACGCTGTTGACGATTATGATGTATTGGATTCTTATTCCGATTGTAGCCTTTTTTTTCGCCTGGCTTTTAAATAAAGGAGTAAAACAAGCAGAAGCCCGGCTGTTGTTTTTAAAAAAGCCGAAATGGATCAAAATTTTGTCCGTATTAGTGATCTGCACAGGATTTTTGGAAGCTTTTTCAGCCGGTATGAACAATGTCGCCAACTCGATCGGTCCGCTCGCTGCTTCCGGGCTGATCTCTATCCAAAACGGGATTGTGATCGGCGGACTATTTACTGCAGCGGGCGCGCTGCTGCTCGGCGCAAAAGTGATCGAAACAAATGGGAAAAAGCTGACCGACCTGAGTCTGCTTCAAGGAAGTGCGGTTTCAGGTCTCGGCGGGACACTCGTGATTATTGCTTCTCTATTCGGCATTCCTGTTCCACAAACCCAGGTGACCACATGCAGTATTCTCGGTATAGGCTTTTCGGAAGAAGGCGCAAAAATATTTCAAAAAGGCATTATCAGCAGGCTGCTGAAAGTATGGCTCGTGTCCCCGCTTTTTTCTCTGGTTATTTCCTACAACCTCGTTAAGCTGTTTTTGGATTTTGATCTTTATGCCGTCATCGTGGGTGCTTCTGTTTTTGCAGCTACGATTGGCTCGATCAGCTTGATTAAACCGATCGGCCTTGCAAAGCCTGCTTTCCTAAAAGAAGGAAATAAAGTTAAATAAGCTGGATCGTTCAAAAATAAAGAAAGGACCGGAACACATATAGATCGTCCGGTCCTGTCAAGACAGGGAAAGTCTTCAGTTTTCGATTTCCTTTACCTGAATAAATTTCATGACCACAAATAGCATAATCAGTCCCAGTACGCCTGCTGTAATATACCCTCCATTTAAAAATTTTGCCATCACGATAGACATCAAAGGCGGCCCTGCTGCTACCCCGGCAAACCGGGCTGCACTGTAAAAAGAGGTAATAGTGCCTCTTTCTTCTTTTTTGATGTTCTCTGTAATAATGGCATCCAGTACAGGCATAACAGCTCCAATCGACGTTCCCAGGATGCTGGTCACTACCAAAAGAAGGATCAGCTGCTTGCTGACAAAACCAACAAATACCACACTAATAGATGTAATAATCAAACAAACAATAAGGATTTTCCTCATAGTTGGCAAATTCCCTTTGATTTTGCGCCCGACTGTAAACGCCACAATACAAAGCAGGAAAAGCGGAATTGCTAATATAAAACCTTTTTTGATGTCAAAAATTTGATGTACTTTCTCCAAAATGTCCGATAGGTAAAATAACACACTGAATAATACCAAAAACACATAAAATCCCAAAAGAAAAACGGTAAAAAGCCATTTCCCTTCTTTTTTAAGGGTCTTTTTCGTATTATTTAAAAATTCCTTGAATTTTTTAGGCTTTCCCTGTTTTTCCGGTTCTTTAACAAAGAAAAAAATCAATGCGATTGAAATCAAACTGAAAACAGAAATAGCGAAAAAGGGCACAAACCATAAAAAGGCGGCCAGTATAGATCCGAGGATCGGGCTTAACGCTTTTCCAAATGTATTCGACGTTTCAATGGTCCCTAAACAGGCACTTGTTTTTTCCGCATTGTCCTTGTAAAGATCTCCCACCAGCGGCAGGATAACAGGCATCGCTCCCGCTGAACCAAACCCCTGCAGAATCCGGCCGATAATAATCCAGGCATAGGGATCGGCCATTTTCCAGGAGGCAAACCCGGCAATGAGTCCTCCAATGAGGGCGAGAATCAAGCTGGGCAAAATGATTTTTTTTCGTCCAAGCCGATCCGATAAATATCCCGCAAGCGGAATTAAAAGAACAGCCGCAACCGAGTAACTTGTGATAATCATACTGGACTGAAAAGGGGAAATGCCCACCTTTTTTTCCATGATCGGCAAAACCGGTATCAGCATAGAATTTCCTAACGTCATGATGAGCGGAATGGAAGCCATACTTACAACACACCATATACTTACTTTCTCAGCCTGTTTCCCCACATGCACACCCCGTTTAATGTTTTTGTGACAGCTCATTAAATGTATGGTCTCCTTGCGTATTCTTTTTATACAGTGCCGCATACACTTTAAAAAGAAGGACGAGCACGCCATTTTATATGTAATTGGGGATGATTTTTTCTGAAAACCAACAATAAAAGTTATGCTCCATTGACCTTCCGCGCTTTAGTCAGAAAGTATTTTTTAGTCAGTGTGGGAGCGGTTATGCAGGGCTTCGCTATGGGCGTGTTTTTATTCCCTAACTTTATTCCTTCCGGCGGCGGCGCCGGGCTGACTGTACTGCTGAATTACTGGCTGGATATTCCAATAAGCATTGCGCTGTGGCTTGTTAATTCTTCTATGCTTTTGTTCGCTGTTCACTATTTAGGAGGCATGAGTGCTTTAGGTACACTGCTCGGCATTACGATTACCTCTATTTCGGTCAACATCTTTAACGTATACCTAGAATCACCATTTTCAAATGTATGGATTGATTTGTTTTTTGGCTCCCTCTTTTTTGGTACAGGCGTATCCATTTTATTAAGGCAGGGAGTATCAAACGGAGGAGTTGGCGTCATCGCTTTAATTATTGCCAAGTACAGGCATGTGAATCCCAGTAAACCGCTTTTTTGGATTAATGGTTTTATTTTCCTGATCACAGCTTATGCCATCGCTTGGGAAATTGTCGTCCAAGCTCTTATTTGCCAATGGATGTCCACAAGAACCATTGGCTGGCTGTATACCGTTCCCCGCCCTAAAAACATTCTGACTTTTGATTTTATCTGGCGTAAAAAATAAATCATTCCCCATGAAAATAGGAATGGTTCGCTGTTTACTGTAAATAATATAAAAAGCCGGATTACCTTATCGGTAATCCAGCTTTGATTTTGCAAAGTATTCAGCAGAGCAGCGTTTAAATCCGCTTTTTTGCTATTATGAATGTTTGTTTTCTTTTGCTTTTTTTACTGCGTGACCAATGCTGGCACCAAGGCCGCCCCAAATGATCACAACCCCAATGACCATCATCACAATTGCACTTGTATCCATTATAGCCCCTCCTTGCTGTTCCGGCTTAAAGGCTTAATAAACATAAAGACTACCCCAATGATAATGGCAAGTGCTGCCGTACCCCAGCCGTAGGTAATCAGGAATGAAAGCGGGTAATCCTCATATGGAGTAGACAAGTCCTGACGAATGTTATCAAACATCATATAAGCCAGCACGATAGGCGTTAAAATCATTAAGCAGAATTTCCACCATGCACCCAGCTTTATGTCAGAAACGGCATCCGCATGCTGTTTCAACGAATCCAATTCTTTAAATACCCAGGCAACAAGAATAACTTCAACGAACCCAGCGAACACAATTCCATACAAGTTGATAAAATGATCTACCGTGTCTAAAAAGAAAAGACCGCCTTTTGTGGCGTATAAAAGTGAAATTAACGCTGAAAGGCCTCCCCCTACTGCTACAGATACTGTTCGGGAAATATTAAATTTCTCCTGCAGTCCTGCCACAAACGTTTCAATAATGGAGATAAGCGATGTTAACCCTGCAAGCGTAAGCGAGATAAAAAATAAGAATCCAAAAAATCCACTTGCTACTGGAAACTCATTAATAATTTGCGGGAAGACGGCAAAAGCTAAAATGATTCCGCTTGATACAACTTCTTCTACCGCTACACCCTGTTGCTGTGCCATAAACCCAAGAGCGGCAAAAACACCAAAGCCAGCAAGCAACTCAAATGAGGAATTTGCAAAAGCTGTAATAAAAGCATTATTCGTAATATCTGCTTTTTTCGGCAGATAGCTGGAGTAAGTAATCATGATAGCAAACCCGACTGACAAACTAAAGAAAATTTGGCCGTAAGCTGCAATCCATACTTTACCATCCGAAATTTTAGACCAATCCGGCTGGAAAAAGGCATTTAAGCCTTCAACAGCTCCTGGCAAAGTCAACGCGCGTACTACAACAATAAAGAATAAAATAACAAGAAGCGGAAGCATAAATTTCGTAGCTGCTTCAATTCCTTTTTTAACACCTGAAAACATAATGCCCAATGTTACAATCCACACAAGCAATAACGGAAGAAGAACACCACCTGCAAACCCGCCAAGCTGGCCCGGTTCACCTACTTGTAAATATTCTCCCAGCAAAAAGTCCTGCGGGGCGTTACCCCATGATTTTGTAAATGAGAAAAATGAATACGATGTAGCCCATGCAATAATAACAGAATAATACGTTGCAATGAAAAAAGAAATTGCTAGCTGCCACCAGCCAAGCCACTCTGACTTTCTATTAATTCTTGTCATTGTCAGCGGTGCAGAACCGCGATACTTGTGACCCATTGTAAATTCCATAATAAGCAGTGGGATTCCGGCTGTTAATAAAGCGAACAAATAGGGAAGGAAAAAAGCACCTCCGCCATTTTCATACGCTACTGCGGGGAAACGCCAAATGTTTCCGAGTCCGACTGCCGAGCCAACCGCTGCCATAATAAATCCAGCGCGGGACCCCCATTGTGGACGATTTTGTTCCATATATATGGACCTCCTTGAATGTTCAAAATTTTGTATTTTCAGATAATTTCCGAAGACCATCTTTATTATAATCTTCTTTAAAATATTCGTAAATATCTTTTTTATTATTTTTTTAGAATAATTCAGTTAATTATCTATGAATCCGCTTACCCAACAAAAAAGACCTGTATATTTTCCATATACAGGTCTTTTTTTCTAAAAAATTTTACTTTGTTCTTTTTAAAATAAAAGCCAATATAACTAGTAAAAGAATCGTCACGACAAGCCCAAGAAACATATTTTCCGTAAAACCGAGCACAAGATAACCCGCCGCTGCCACTAAAGCGGATACGAGCGCATAAGGAATTTGTGTTATCACATGGTCCATGTGGTTGCTTCCTGCCCCGGTTGATGAAAGAATCGTTGTATCTGAAATCGGCGAGCAGTGGTCTCCGAATACAGCACCCGCTAAAACGGCTGCCAAAGCCGGCAGTAAAAGCGAAATATCTGTTGCTGCTGCGATTTCACCGGCAATCGGAAGAAGAATCCCAAACGATCCCCAGCTTGTTCCAGTTGCAAAAGCCATAATACCGGCTGTCACAAATAAAATCATCGGTAAAAAGCCAATGTTCAAGTCAGATTTTTCTACAAGGCCGGCTAAATACGTGCCTGTTCCAAGCTCACCAATCAATGCTACGATCGTCCACGCTAAAAATAAAATATACACTGCGGGAAGCATGGATTTAATGCCTTCGACTATCCCTTTCCCTAATACAGCACCGGCTCCCTCAGGGAACACAGCGGCCTGTCGTGCAAAAACCACCAATGCTGTAATAAGCCCGATGACTCCACCAATAAACAATGATTTTGCTACATCTGTGTTTTCAAAAATAGCAAAAATGTCTGCGCCTTCTCCTGCCGCTTTGGAGCCCGTAAAAAGCATAGCTGCGACCGTACCGATAATCAATGCTACAATCGGCCAGACAAGTCCTCCGATCGTGCCGCGGTCACTCACCGGCAAATCTTCTTTTAGCTCACCAGGGATTTCACGGCCGCTGAATACCACTTCTCCTGTTTGAATAGCATGATTTTCATGCTTTTTCATTGGTCCAAACTCCCTGTTTAATACCGCAACAAGAAAGACCATTCCGAGTGCCGCCCAAACGTAGTAATTCATAGGAATCATTTGCATAAACGCTGAGAAAGCGGTGATATCCGTTACTTGGTGAGCAGTTAAAATGGTGCCAATCAATCCTATGATGTAAGCGCCCCAGCTTGATACCGGTGCTACTACGCAAACCGGAGCAGATGTCGAGTCAATGATATAAGCAAGCTTGGCACGTGAAATACGATGGCGGTCAGTAATAGGCCGTGATACCTGGCCTACTGCAAGTGCATTAAAATAGTCATCAATAAAGATCAAAATACCAAGTAAAGCTGCCATTATTTGAGCACCGGTGCGTGACTTTACACGTGTAACAGCCCATTCCCCGAAAGCGCGGCTGCCACCGGAAATAGTAATAAACGCTGTAATGATACCTAGAATCAGCAAAAAGAAAATAATATATAAATTCCATTCACTCCATTCAAATGCTCCATCTGTTCTTGTGTACACATTAGCAGATAATGCTCCCCAAGCGATCGAGAAGGTTTTCCCAATTTCAAAATCAGCAAGCAAAAAAGCTGCCGCTATAATCCCAACACCAAGCGACAAAAGCACACGGCGTGTTAAAACCACCATTACAATCGCCAGGACCGGCGGTAAAAGTGAAAAAATTGTATTTTCCAAAAGCATTTCTCCTCCATTTTGTGCAATAAAAAAAAGCAATGGCTTATTGGCTGCATTGCCTTTATAATTTATTTCTTTAACATCGTATCAAAAAATACAGACCTTTTCTATGCTTTTTATTTTGACGGTACATTGATGGCATCTGGATTATAGTAATTTGGCACCGTTCCATGAACAAGCCCCATCGCTACAGGAAGTGTTTGTTTGACGACTGTTGTATCCACCGCAAATGGAACGATAACTTCTACGCTGACTTCAAGTTCAATGTATACTTCTACATAAGCAGAGTTAATACCGAACGGCTCCACTTTTGTTTTGACATTCGATGTAACGTCCCCGATGGCATGAAAGCGAATCGGAATACGCGGTCCAAGATTGCCAAGAATAGCGTTATTTGTAATTTGTCCGAGCGGGATCGTGTAAGCAATCCCCTGCGCCCGTGCTGTTTCTTCCGTATCAATTTCGACACCTGAGATCTCTTCAAGTTCCGTTAAATTACCCGCTTCCGCTTTGTCCAGGTTTTCTTCGGCAAGATCGGTCACTTCGGCAAGCACCCTGTTGATCACTTCCGCATTAAACGTCGTCGACCCTCCATCGCCTTTTTCGGTCGTCATGATATCTTTTATATCAAGATTTTCGGTAATTTCCTCACTGATCGCTTTTTGCAGAACCATTGAAGCAATTTTGTTCGTCTGCGCCTCAGCGAAGTTTAAAATGACTGGCTGAATATTCCGGTTGATCAGCCAAAGAACAAAAATAATGCCGGCAATAAACAAAATAACAACAGTTAAAAAGCGGCGGCGGCCCGATGATGAAGCACGGCTTTTCCATTTCCTGCGCCTGCGCATAAAAAAACCTCCTTTTCCGCATTGTATGCGGGAAAGAAGGCTTATAGTTGCAGAAGCTTCCATTCCATAATATCGCGTAAAAATTCGGGCATGAAATACCGTTTTGATGAAGCACGATGCAGTTCCACAAAGTAATGACCGTATGTAAACATATCAAGGGTTGCAACCTTGTACGTCCGCTTTATATCGATCGGCTCACCGTTAATGAAAATGTTTGGCTTATCGATCTCGATGCGGTCATATACAAATCGGCCCATGACGCTTCCACGAAAACCGAGCCCTTTAATTTGCAGATGCGGCCATTTTTCATCACATGTCTGCCGGATGACTTCTGCCAGCTCCGCCCCTGTCAATTCGATTAAACAAGGGTTTATAGGATGAGGCAGCAGTTTATGCAGGTCGTATTTTGTGATATCCCCTGCCGGCAAATTCCCCAATACGACGCCTGCATTTAAAAAGGAGCAGTCGGCTCTGCACCACTCTGTAAGTGCTTCGGTCAGCATTTGAGGAAGCGGAGACGGCTTAAACCAATCACTCCAAAGCTCTTTTTGAAGCCGTACAACCGGCACAGACAGGGCTTGTTTCCCCTTCTCTTCAAAGAGCGCCTGCTGCTTCTTTTCATCTGGCGGAGGTGTAAGCGACCGGTTTGTTTCATATACACGGGCCCGTTTCCCAGCTATGCGGCCGGCTTTATCGATATCTACCTCTACGTGGCCGGTAAAATAGCCATATTTGCCGGCTGCCGCCATCAATGTTCCATTTACTTCTTTTCCTTCATGAAACGTATGATGGGTATGTCCGCCTAGAATAATATCCGCTTCTGTTTCTTCCGCCAGCTTTTCATCATCGTACATCCCAAGATGAGAAAGCACGATTACAATATCTGCTCTTCTTTTCAGCATCGCAATTTGCTTTTTCAGCTCATCAATAGGAAGAGTGACGCACCAGTCCAGAAGCTCATAAAAAGCGGTGTACTGTGCAGTCGCAGACGTAACGGCAATCGTGGTGCTGCCTGCTTGAAAAAAAGTATGCGGTACAACCCAGTCCGGCCGCCTCTCTCCGTTTTTTTCAAACAAGTTGGCGCAAACAACCGGAAAGCGGGCTTGCTCGTACAGAGCGTTCAGCGCTTCTCTTGGCATCGTAATTCCTTCATTGTTACCGATCGCAGCCGCATCAAACCGAGATGAATTCAGCAGTTCAATGTTGAAGGTGCCGAGCGTTCCTTCTGTTAACGGATGGGCCCGATCCACATGATCGCCAATATCAAAAGCGAAAACGAACTCTCCGGCCGATTCATGCAGTTCCCGCTTTTCCTTTAAAAAGTGGGCAATTCTCGGCCAATTTTCAAAATGGCTGTGTAAATCGTTTGTATGGTAAATATGTATCGTTTTTTCCATGTTCATTCCACCTTTAATAAATGCCCTGCCAAATCAAGCGGACACCAACCAAAATCAAAACGAGACGAAGCATTATCACAACGGTTTTTGACGCCAGGCGGGCATTCAGCCAGGCCCCCATTTGTGCCCCGAACCAGGCTCCGGGCACGAGCGCTGCTGCATAAAGCCAGTTTACGTTTCCAAGAAATACGTGTGTCACACTCGATACGCCTGCTGATAAAAAAATAAGCAGCATCGATGTAGCAACAGCTACATGCGGGGGAACCGCAAACAGCATTATCATGGCAGGCACCATTAGTGAGCCGCCGCCGATGCCGAATAAACCGCCTAAAAAGCCGACCACAAATGAAGCGATCGTTCCGGTAATCGGCTCAATGGAATATGTATGAGTTCCTTCGTTATCGGTAAATGTCCGGGTGAAGCCGCGCGAGGCAAACAGCGGTTTTGCACGATTTTTCAACATAAGTACAAATGACATAAACACCATGAACAAGCCAAAAAACAAGCTGAACTGCTCCATGTTCAGCCCTTTATTGGCCCAAGCCCCAAGCAGGCTTCCCGGCGCGCTGCCAATAAATAAAAGAAAGCCCAATTTATAATCCACTTTTTTCTGCTTCATGTAAGCAAGGGTTGAAGACAAGCCGGTAATAATTAAGATAACCGACGACGTACCTACTGCTACTTGTGGGGAAACAGGGTCGAGCAGGGCCGTTCCGCCTAAAAAAAGCAGTGCCGGCACAATGATAATCCCGCCTCCAAGTCCGACGAGGGCACCGATTGCTGCTGCGAGCAGGCCGATGCCGAGTAAAAGAATCCATTCCATTCTACATTACTAGCCTCCTAAAACAAATCGAGCTGGCGCGAAGCTAAATTGTCATATTGAATATCAGCTAAATGTAAGAATTGCTTCGCATTATCTGCCGCATCGCCGCCGGAATTATTGTTAAACAGCACGAAGACATCTTTTGACTGTTTATGGAGTTCATTCGTAAAATCAACCCACTGCCGTAATTCATGCTCATTGTAGCGATACAGATAGCGCACCTTGCGCCAGTTTTTCTGACCGTTTTTCTGCCAGCCTGCCCGGTTGCGTCCATGCAGGCGGACCAGCGTTTTTTCCTTGTTCGTTGCTTGAAGCACAATAGGAATTGAGCCTTCACCGGCCTGCGGCTCATCGCACACCGTATGAATCCAGTTCTCCTGTTCTAAGAAAGAAATCGTTTTATCAAAATACTTGGCTTCATACCAGGTTTGATTCCGAAATTCAATGGCAAGCGGGATATTCCCCATTTTTTCCCGGCAATACCGAATATACATCACGTTTTCACGTGTGCAGTCGAACCAGGGCGGAAACTGAAATAACACCATGGCGAGCTTTCCTGTTTCGATCATTGGTGTGAGCGATAAGTTAAATGCGTGAAACATCTCTTCTTTCGAGTCAAACGGAATTTCGCCCCGTTCATGGCCGGTCATTCCCTGGTATGCTTTCACTACAAATCGAAAGCCGTCCGGCGTATCTTCTGTCCATTTCCGCATGTTGCGCTCCGGCTGTACAGCATAAAAGCTGGAGTCAAGTTCAACGGTCGGGAAATGCGCTGCGTACTCGGTTAATTTATCGCGGGAAGCGACTCCTTGCGTGTAAAGTGTGTCATGATCTCCCCAGCCGGTTACCCCTGTATAAATCATCTCGTATCACCTCGTAGTAAGAGTGTAGCATAAGTAGGAAGGGCTGTGAATTTCAAGCATCTCAAATACCAGCTCTTTATTTTACTTTTCTTTCTCAAAAAGAAGATGGCATTCCCCAAAGATACACTTCGTAAATCCAGCCTCTCTTTCCTTCTTCAAAAAGCAGCTTGCAGTATGGTTTCTTATTACCCTTTCTCCTTCTCATTGACTCCTCATTACTTTTTTCATTATTTGTAAATACTTTCATTTTACCCCGGCAATCAAAAAAACCAAACCACGCAGGTGGTCTGGTCTTGGAACAGCTGTGATACACTGTTTAACCGAATGAATGTAAGCATCGTACCAAGCCCTGGCAAGCATCGAATTCAACAACTTAAAAATCCATCCGTACCCCAGCCTCTTTATTCATTCATTCCTTATTAAATACTATTTTACTTCAATAAAGGGCAGCAAAGGTCCCCCTCGACTTTCCATCCATGTTTCCTTTAGTCCCCGACTCTTTCGCCATTAATATAATAAGCAGGCTCGGAGAAAGGAATAAACACAACTTCTATTTCATCAGCACCTGTTGACATAATATGTCTGGTAACGGACTGGGCGAATCGATCGCGAGCTTCCTGCCCGCGTTCAAACCATTTTACTTCAATAAGCGGGAAAGCCGGAATCTCTTCCCCATCAAATACAAACGTGGAATGAGGCACTTCGAACGTAAAATTATCCATCCCACATTCACAAATTTCTGCAAGTTCATCTACTAATGGCTTGCTGATTCTTTTCATCTCCTCAATCGATACCCCTCGAATCACTAAGTGCGGCACTTGTATTCCCTCCATTATGTATGATCATTTGTTAGCTCTCTGCTGAAAAGTTTATATCAAATCTTTCTATAATCAAAGTCTTTCCTTCTGTTCCATATTGCAGAGGCGAACCAAAGTGATCGGTTAGTAGAACTCCACTAATCCCTGCCTGTTATTTTGGTTTTATTAAGATCGCAGCTTTCTTGATGAAAAATGACTGCCTGTATAGGACCTGATAAGATTATGGTCGATAAACAAATAAGAAGAGATGATCAAAATACTGTCATCCTGACAACATTAAAAAATTCTTTTTATCGCTCAAATAAAACAGACCCTCACTTAGTACGTGAATGGGAAAGATTTAAACTGAAGATGGTATCATTTCCTGAAATTATCATGATCTAACTGCTTCTCTTATTCGCGAAACAATGCAAGATTATTTCAAAAAAGCCGGCGTTGAATATAGCAAAAGCACTCATGATTTAAATATATAGACGTGGTTCTATTAATTAAAACAGGGGTAAGCCTTAAATATACCTTAAATCGCTTGGAGCATAAGACCTTTAAGACAAGATCGAATACTTACCCTCGATACTATAAAAAAATAAAAAAGACGAACTGGATAAGTCCGCCGAACACCCTTCAGAATGAAATCCAATTGAACTTGGTACATTCTTGTGGTATGCGGCTGATTTATCACAGTTCGCCTTCTATTAAAAGCCTTATGAATAAGGGTTTTTCGATATTAACCGATAGAACCTTCCATCTCAAATTTAATGAGGCGGTTCATTTCAACGGCATATTCCATTGGCAATTCTTTTGTGAACGGCTCGATGAAGCCCATAACGATCATTTCTGTTGCTTCTTCTTCAGAAATACCGCGGCTCATCAAGTAGAACAACTGCTCTTCAGACACTTTCGATACCTTCGCTTCGTGCTCAAGAGAAATGTTGTCGTTTAAAATTTCATTGTATGGAATTGTATCCGACGTTGATTTGTTATCCATAATAAGTGTATCGCACTCGATATTTGAACGGGCGCCTTCTGCTTTACGGCCAAAGTGAACGATACCACGGTACGTTACTTTTCCGCCTTGTTTCGAGATTGATTTAGAAACGATTGTAGATGATGTGTTTGGTGCAAGGTGAATCATTTTTGCCCCTGCATCCTGATGCTGTCCTTTACCGGCAAGAGCGATCGAAAGCGTCATACCGCGCGCCCCTTCGCCTTTTAGGATAACAGCTGGATATTTCATTGTCAGTTTAGAGCCGATGTTTCCATCTACCCATTCCATTGTTGCGTTTGCTTCACAAACGGCACGCTTCGTTACCAGGTTGAATACGTTATTCGCCCAGTTTTGAATCGTTGTATAACGGCAGTATCCCCCCGCTTCAATCGCAATTTCTACAACCGCTGAGTGAAGTGAGTTTGTTGTGTAAACAGGAGCTGTACAGCCTTCAACGTAATGTACACTTGCATCTTTATCAACGATGATTAATGTACGCTCAAACTGGCCCATATTTTCTGAGTTGATACGGAAGTACGCCTGAAGCGGCGTATCCACTTTCACGCCCGGCGGAACATAGATGAATGAGCCGCCTGACCAAACAGCCGAATTTAGTGCAGCAAATTTGTTGTCTGTCGGCGGAATGATTTTCGCCCAGTACTTGCGGAAAATGTCTTCGTTCTCTTTCAAAGCAGAATCCGTATCTTTAAAGACGATTCCAAGCTCTTCCAAATCTTCTTTCATGTTGTGGTATACAACTTCAGATTCATACTGTGCTGAAACCCCTGCAAGATATTTTTGTTCCGCTTCCGGAATTCCAAGCTTGTCAAACGTTTGCTTGATTTCGTCCGGTACTTCATCCCATGATTTCTCTGAGCGTTCAGACGGTTTTACATAATACGTAATTTCATCAAAGTTAAGAGACGCCATATCGCCTCCCCATTGAGGCATTGGCATATTATAAAAATACTCTAATGATTTCAAACGGAAATCGAGCATCCATTGTGGTTCATCTTTCATTTTTGAAATTTCTTTTACGATTTCAGGCGTTAATCCACGTTCTGAGCGGAAAATTGATACGTCACGGTCATGGAAGCCATATTTGTAATCGCCAATTTCAGGGGCTTTTTTAGCCATGCTGCATTCCTCCTGTTGTTATGGCAGGCTGACGATAAACGCTCGCTTTCAGAGGTATCTGACGTTAGCGGCGTGATTCCTCAGCCTGCTTTTTTATTTGTTCGTTATTTATCGTTTATTTCTGGTCCTGGAGTCCTTTTTCCATCGCTTTCCACGATAGTGTCGCACATTTGATGCGGGCCGGGAATTTTGCCACTCCCTGCAGCGCTTCAATGTCGTCAAGGTCTACATCGTCCGGATAGTCATTGCCGAGCATCATGTCAGAAAAAACTTGAGACAGCTTGATGGCATCCTCGATGTTTTTCCCCTTGATCGCCTGTGTCATCATGGAAGCAGAAGCCATGGAAATCGAGCAGCCTTCACCGTCAAATTTCGCGTCCGTGACAATCCCGTTTTCTACATTCATCGTCAAATGAATCCGGTCTCCGCACGTTGGGTTATTCATATCAACGGTTACACTGCCGTCTTCAATGGCCCCTTTGTTGCGCGGATTTTTATAATGGTCCATAATCACCTGACGGTACAACTGATCTAAATTATTAAAAGACATCTGAGAAATACTCCTTCGTTTTTAACAAACTGGCGGCAAGTCTGTCGATATCTTCTTCGGTATTATACAAGTAAAAGCTTGCACGTGCTGTGGCAGATACTTTGCACCATTTCATTAGTGTTTGTGCGCAGTGATGCCCTGCACGGACAGCGATGCCTTCCGCGTCAAGAACCGTCGCCACATCATGCGGATGAACATCATCTAAATTAAATGTTACCACACTTGCGCGGTCTTTTCCTCTTTTTGGACCGAAAACAGAAATTCCCGGAATCTCCGTTACTTTATCCATGGCGTACGCAGCAAGCTTATGCTCATGCTGCTCGATTGCATCCATGCCGATTTCTGTTAAGAAGTCGATGGCTGCGCCAAGCCCGATGGCTCCGGCAATAATCGGTGTACCGCCTTCAAATTTCCACGGAAGTTCTTTCCATGTTGATTCGTATAAGCCGACAAAGTCAATCATTTCTCCGCCGAATTCAATTGGTTCCATTTCCTCTAAAAGTGCTTGTTTTCCATACAATACTCCAATGCCGGTTGGACCGCACATTTTATGGCCGGAAAAAGCAAGGAAATCACAGTCAAGCTGTGCGACATCAACTTTCATATGAGGAGCCGCCTGAGCTGCATCCACTACCATAACTGCTCCGTTTTCGTGAGCAATTTTCGTAATTTCTGCAATCGGGTTAATGGTACCGAGCACATTTGATACCATCATCACCGATACAATTTTTGTGTTAGGCGTGACGGTTTTTCGGACATCCTCTAAAGAAATGGTTCCGTCTTCCTGTAGAGGAATGTACTTCAAAGTAGCTCCTGTTGCTTTGGCAACCTGCTGCCACGGAATGATATTGGAGTGATGCTCCATCATCGTAATGACGATTTCGTCGCCTTCTTTTACGTTCGTACGCCCGTAGCTTTGAGCGACAAGATTCAATGCTGTCGTTGTTCCACGCAGAAAAACAATTTCCTTTGTAGAAGCCGCATTAATAAACTTGCGTACTTTTTCACGTGCGCCCTCATACAAATCCGTCGCCCGGTTGCCGAGCGTATGCACGCCGCGGTGCACATTCGAATTTGCATAACGGTAATAATGATCAAGCGCTTCAATCACTTGAACGGGCTTTTGGGAAGTGGCCGCGCTGTCAAGATAAACAAGTGGATGACCGTTCACTTCTTGATCAAGAATGGGAAAGTACTTTTTCAGTTCTTTCGCATTCATTGGCGAACTTTCCTTTCAATAACCCCTGTCAATTGCTTTTTCACATTTTCGATTGGCAGGTTGTTTACGACTGGTGCCAGGAAGCCGTGAATCACAAGGCGTTCTGCTTCTTGTTTCGTAATACCGCGGCTCATCAAGTAGTAAAGCTGAAGCGGATCAACACGGCCAACAGAAGCAGCATGTCCTGCTGTAACATCATCTTCATCAATCAAAAGGATTGGGTTTGCGTCACCGCGAGCTTTTTCACTCAACATAAGTACGCGTGATTCCTGCTCAGCGTTTGATTTTGAAGCACCATGCTCGATTTTGCCGATGCCATTAAAGATTGATTTTGCTTCATCTTTCATTACACCGTGCTTTAAGATGTAGCCTTCTGTATGCTTGCCGAAATGAACAACCTTTGTTGTAAAGTTCATTGACTGCTTGCCGCGGCCGACCACTACTGTTTTTGTATCAGCAAAGGACCCATCGCCAATCAAGTTTGTCACATTTTCTGAAACGGTATTGCCATCATTCATGATACCGAGTGACCAGTCAATACGGGCATTTGGTGACGTAATACCGCGACGGTTCACGTATGTTGTCATATTTTCAGCCAATGTGTCAACAGCGCCGTATGAAACTTGTGCGTTATCGCCAGCGATCACTTCTGTCACGATATTCGCTACGCCTTGCTCTGTTTTCACTGTGGAAATGTAGTTTTCTACATACGTCACCTTACTGTTCGCATCCGCTGCCACAATAACATGGTTGAACAGCGCAGCCTGCGCATCGTCATGAATGAAAACAGCTTGAATAGGTTCTTGAATTTCAACATTTTTAGGCACGTATAAGAATACACCGCCGTTTACAAGCGCTGCATGAAGAGCGGTTAATTTATGCTCATCTGCTTTGACCACCTGCTGCATAAAGAACTTTTGGAAAACCTCGCTGTGTTCTCTTGCGGCTGTTGAAAAATCAGTAAAAATGACACCTGCTTCTTTTAATTCAGCTGATACGTTTAAAATAGACGGCGTATTGTTGCGCTGTACATAAATGTTTTGTGAAGCTGTTTCTTCACCAATAACCGCTTGTGCAGCCTGTGGCAGCTGAGTAAGCTGGGTATACGCTGCACTTTGTACGCTGTGTGCGCCAAACTCAGTAAAGTTCCATTTATCGATTTTCGTTTTATCCGGCTTTGGAAGCGGAAGATCCGCCGCCTTGTTAAACGCATCCAGACGAAGGTTTAACAGCCATTCTGGTTCGTTGTTTGCAGCTGAAAAATCGCGGATTGCTGATTCATCAACTGACCATTTTGCTTCTGTCATGTTTGCTCCTCCTATACGATTACTGTACCGTTTCGTCTTCGATGCCAAGTTCCTGCTTGATCCAGTCATATCCTTCTGCTTCAAGGCGTTCCGCTAGTTCCGCTCCACCGGATTTCACGATTTTACCCTGCATCATAACATGAACATAATCAGGTGTAATGTAGTTCAGAAGACGCTGGTAGTGCGTAATCATAAGGCAGCCAAAATCTTCGCCGCGCATTTTATTGATTCCTTTTGAAACCACTTTTAATGCATCGATATCAAGACCGGAGTCAATTTCGTCAAGGATCGCAATTTTCGGCTGAATTGTCATTAATTGAAGAATTTCGTTGCGCTTTTTCTCACCGCCGGAGAATCCTTCGTTTAAGTAACGCTGTGCCATATCCTGGTCCATTTCAAGAACGTCCATGTTTGCATCCATTTGGCGGATAAATTTCATGAGGGAAATTTCATCGCCTTCTTCACGGCGCGCGTTTACAGCTGAACGAAGAAACTCAGCGTTTGTAACACCTGTAATTTCACTTGGGTACTGCATCGCAAGGAAAAGACCTGCACGTCCGCGCTCATCTACTTCCATCTCAAGCACGTCTTCACCATCAAACGTGATCGAACCTTCTGTTACTTCATATTTAGGGTGGCCCATGATTGCAGACGAAAGAGTGGATTTACCTGTTCCGTTCGGTCCCATGATCGCATGGAACTCGCCGCCTTTGATTTCAAGGTTGACCCCTTTTAAAATTTCTTTTCCGTCGATTGAGACGTGAAGATTTTTGATTGTTAACGTTGATTGTGACATCTTTTACCCTCCGTATTCATCGGCCGAGAAAACCGATTGTGTCTATTCTCAATTTATTCTCATTACAATCTTATAACAAATGAAATTTATATTCAACTTAGGAAAACGATTAAATAAAGTATTCTCAAATAAAAGCAGAAAAACCGGTTTTACAACCGGTTTTTCTGCTTATTCATTAGGAAAGGTGATTGGTAAATTTACGATTAAAGTCAGCAACCATGCGTCTTGACTGTTGATAGTCTTCCTCACGGTTCTGCTCAATATCCATTCTCACTTCATGCTTCTGATTGTACTCTGCATAGCCGACACCATGCGATGCATGCATGGCTTTTTCCATACCTTCTGTGTACTTCATATCAAGTGAGTTACTAATGGGGAATCAATCCTTTTCGTTTTTTTTGAAGACCTGGCTTTCGTTCTCTATCCTACCAGAGTCTTGCCAGGAGGCACAAAAGCCGTATGGCTTCTTCCAGCCTTCTCACACTCGGTGAGCTTCGTTACACTCCTTTATATAACCGCTATCTCCGAATATAAACCTTTTACGCCCAAATTCTAAATTGCCAGAAAATAAAACAGGTAAAAAAAAGCGCCTGGCTGCATACCAGGCGCTTTTTCATTATTCTGTAACCGGAACGACTGCTCCGTTCCATTCTTTTGTAATGAAGTCTTGAATTTCTTTTGATTTCAATACTTCAACCAATGCTTTGATTTTCTCTGAATTTTCATCACCCGTACGTGTAACAATTAAGTTTGCATATGGTGAATCTGTACTTTCAATCGCAACAGAATCTTTTGTCGGGCTGATGCCGGCATCAATAGCATAGTTGGAGTTAATCACAACTGCATCGCCTTCTTCGTTATTGAAAATTTGCGGAAGAAGTGCTGGCTCGTAATCGTAGTCAAACTTAAGATCTTTTGGATTTTCAGCAATATCCTCAAGTGAAGCTTGGGTCTTATCGATGCCATCTTTGATTTTGATTAAACCTTCTTTTTCTAAAAGCATCAATACACGGCCATGCTCAGCAACTGAGTTACTTAGGATGATCGTAGCACCTTTTGGAAGGTCTTTCAGGCTTTTATATTTTTTTGAGTAAACAGCCATTGGCTCAAGGTGAATAGCGCCGGCATTTGCAAAGTCATATCCTTGTTCCTTCTCTTGAAGCTCAAGGTATGGGGTGTGCTGGAAGTAGTTTGCATCTAAATCGCCTTCTTCAAGCGCTGTGTTTGGAAGTACATAGTCCTGGAACGTTTCAATTTGCAGGTCGTAGCCTTGTTCTTTTAAGATTGGCTTTGCCTGCTCCAAAATAACTGCGTGCGGTGTGTTAGATGCTCCGACAACAATTGTTTTATCGTCTTCAGATGAACCGCCTGAAGCTGATTCCTTATCTTCCGCTTTGTCCCCGCCGCCGCAAGCTGCAAGCACAAGCATAATGGCAGCTGTTAACAAGCCTAGAAGCCATTTTTTATTCATGGTTACATTCCTCCTAAAAAATAAATATATTTTATTAGCGTTTATCAAGCTTACGGACAGCCGTATCGCCGATAAACTGGATAATAAACACGATAACTAAAATCACAATCGTTGCCATTAAAGTCACATCACTGCGGCTGCGCTGGAAACCATCCAAGAAAGCAAGGTTCCCAAGGCCCCCTGCCCCAATCACACCTGCCATTGCCGTATAGCCGACAAGAGCGATGGCTGTGACCGTTAAGCCAGATATAAGAGCCGGCAGTGATTCTGGGATCAGCACTTTGCGGATGATCGTCCAAGTGGACGCTCCCATTGCGCGGGCTGCTTCAATAACGCCCCGGTCAATTTCGCGAAGGGCAATCTCAACCATACGAGCGTAAAACGGTGCTGCTCCAATAATTAAAGCAGGCAGTGCCGCGTTTTCACCAATGATCGTTCCTAATAATGCTTTTGTAAATGGAATCAGCAATACGATCAGTATAATAAATGGAATCGAACGGAACACATTGACAATGACGGCGGTGATGCTATACACTGCTTTGTTCTGCCAGAGCTGTCCTTTTGATGTTAAAAACAACAGCAGTCCAAGTAGTATTCCTAAAACAAAGGTAATCACAACAGAAATACTGGTCATATAAAGTGTTTCATAGGTTGCTTCCCACATTTTTTCCCAGTCAACATTCGGAAACCATTGTTCAATCATACTCAATCACCTCCGAATCAACTTGCTGGGCATCCAAAAAGGCGACTGCCTTGTCCACTTCAGACGAATCGCCCGTAATTTGAACAAACAACGTTCCATACGCGCCATTTTGTGTTTGAGAAATTTTCCCCTGCAAAATGTTTACCCCGACATTAAACGAACGAATCAATTCCGTTACAACCGGCTGTTCCACTGAAACGCCTACAAATGTCAGCTTGACGATTTTTCCTTCCGGATGCTCGGTAAGGAGGTGCTGAATCGTTTCTTTTGATTCCTCTGGTTCGGTGATCTGCTGAACGAACCGCTTCGTAATTGGCTGCTCCGGACGACGGAACACATCGAGTACCGGACCAAGTTCCACGATATTACCATTTTCCATTACGGCTACCCGGTGGCAGATTTTTCGAATAACGTGCATTTCGTGCGTGATAAGCACAATCGTTAATCCAAGACGCTGGTTGATATCGACAAGAAGCTCTAAAATAGAGTCCGTTGTCTGTGGATCGAGAGCTGATGTTGCTTCATCGCAAAGAAGCACTTTTGGATTGTTCGCAAGTGCCCGTGCAATGCCGACCCGCTGTTTTTGACCGCCGGAGAGCTGTGACGGGTATGAGTCGCCACGGCCTTGAAGGCCAACGAGCTCAATTAATTCATCCACACGCTTAGTGCGTTCTGCTTTGCTAACGCCCGCAATTTCAAGAGGAAATGCAATATTCTCCCGTACGGTGCGTGACCAAAGTAAGTTGAAATGCTGAAAGATCATGCCGATTTCCTGGCGTGCTTTCCGAAGTTCAGATCCTTTGATCGTTGAGATCTTCCGCCCCGCTACGGTTACGGATCCTTCCGTCGGTGTTTCAAGCCCGTTCAACATGCGGATCAGTGTACTTTTACCTGCGCCACTGTAGCCAATCATGCCAAAAATCTCGCCTTCCTGGATGGATAAATTTATATTATCGACCGCTTTAACCGGACCATTCTTCGTTTGAAATATTTTTTTTGCCTGCTCAATAAAAATCACGGGATCACTTCCTTTCCACAAAAAAAGCCTGACTGTCATAATGACAGAAAGGCGTTTTTGACGTTTCCTTTCTCTCATCTTCCGAAACATGCTGCTTCGTGTGATTTGGCACCTTTTCCTGTAAAGACGGTTGCCGGGCGTCATCGGGCACATTCCCTCAGCCACTCTTGATAAGAGTTGTTTTAATTTATGAATGGATTTTACCACCGTCTGAATACATATGTCAACAAAACATTCTGTAATTCCGACAATATTCGACGGCCTCTTAAAGTGACCGTATTTCTTCATATATATATGGAACTGACTGAAAAGCATAAATTTTCTTTTTTAATACACCCTGCTCAAATAAAAGAAGACACGGAACGCTCTCGATCTCAAAACGATGAGCGATTTCTTCGTAATAGTTTATATTGATGCGTTGGAGCGGTACATCTGTATTCATCGCTTCAACAACATCAAGCATTTTCCCTGCTACCTGGCATGTACCGCACATCGATGTATACACATAAAGAGCCGATTTAGGCTTGGCTGTATATTCCAGGATTGATTCAGCTGTTTTCATTTTAATGATGTGTTCCTTCCTGCTGTAAATACTCACCGCGCACGTCAATATCAGCCCCCATTAGGAGAGCCGCTAAATAACGGTGCGGCGCCGCAGCCACTTCTTTGTACCCGCGGTCAATGTAAAGGTGCCGGGCATGAGGAAGCTCGCGCTTAAACTGCTGGCGCAGCTTTTCTCCTGATGCATCGGCATCGACTAAAATGTATACGTCCCGCTCGAATAATTGCTCTACCAATTCATCAAGACGCGCGACACCGATTGTTCCATTGGTGCAAATAATATCTACCGGTTCTTTTACAATTTCAGCCACCCGTTTCCGATCAGATGACCCTTCGACGATAATCGTTTTTTCTACCATCATCACCAATCACCCCGCTGCACATTATACTTCTATTGTGGCGCGTTTTCGCTCAAAATGCAAAAAAGAAGGAGGCTCGGCGGCTAATAATATGGAATAAAAGCGACATCCTTCCACTTGTGCTTTTATTTCCCGTGACGTATAAGCCCCTCGCGCTGCCTGGTGCCAGCCAAAAGCAAAAAGACCGGCACGTTGCCGGTCCCCATGTTTAATCTTCTTTTGTCATTTCTGCGTATTGCTCTGCTGTCATTAAAGCATCAATTTGAGAAGCATCAGAAGGTTCGACAACAATCATCCATGCTTTTTCATATGGTGATTCATTCACAAATTCAGGATTGTCATCAAGCTCTTCGTTAATTTCTACCACTGTACCGCTGACAGGTGCATACAACTCAGAAACCGTTTTAACAGATTCTACGCTGCCGAATGGTTCGTTAACTGTTACTGTATCGCCAACAGACGGAAGCTCAACAAAAACAATATCACCAAGTTCTGCTTGAGCAAAATGAGTAATACCGACCCGCACTTTCCCGTCTTCTTGTTTTACCCACTCATGTTCTTCAGAATAACGCAGCTCTTTAGGTAAGCTCATGTGTATGTACCTCCAGATAAGAATAATTTCACTTTACACTTTACTGATTATGAAGATGGAAAGCAAGAAATCACTGCCATTTTTGTGCATAGTCCTCTTCTTTAAAACCTACTGTTACCTTATCATTGTCTATAGCAAGCGGGCGCTTAATGAGCATGCCATCGGAAGCAAGCAAATCAAGCAGCTCATCATCATCTGCTGTTGCGACTATTTCTTTTAAACCAAGCTCACGGTATTTTTGGCCGCTTGTATTAAAAAACTTTTTCAGTGGAAGACCGCTTTTTTCGTACGCATCTTTTAATTCTGCTTTTGACGGCGGCGATTCCACAATATGAATGGCTTCATATGAAATATTATGCGCGTCCAGCCACTTTTTTGCATTGCGGCATGTACCGCATTTTGGATACCAGTAAAACTTCATTTCCTATCACCTCATCACATCCATTTCGACATAAGCGCCCAAAATCCTTTTTCAAAGAAAGGGATTCCGGAGGCTGGCCGCAGAAAGCTGCCTCAGTGTGTAGACAAAGTCTTTCGCTTTTAAAAAAGGGCCGATAAGTGGTGTTGCAGATCAATAATCAAAGAACGAATAGACATTTTCTCTTTTTTAAACAGAAAGATACGACCTTATCAGCTCTATACCATCTTGTCGCAAGCCACTTGGCGGCGTCCAGGCAACGCCTGCCCCATCGAAAGCGGCGCTGCCTGGACGCCGCCGATCCATCCCATCCATGTGCACGATCATCCATATCATTTGTCTACAGTCTGCGGCGGCAAAAAGCCGCCTCTCTTTAAAAGGAGGCGGCCGCATTTGTTACACCGTATATTTTAGGGATAAATTCAGCCTGTCGGCAGCTTCACGCTTTTTGGCAATAACATTGACGGGGGTATGGCGGCTGAGCTTGCGCAGGGCAGACAACATCATGCGTAAAGCGTCTCCGGATTCGACAGCAGTGAGCGTTTCTTTTGCATGGGCTTCTATTTCATTGAATGCTTCCTGGCAAAAAATTTCGGTATAAAGCACTTTTTGTTTGTTTTTTTCTTCGCCCGACACACTGATCGCTTTTTCTGTCCGCAGCACGGCCGACTCCATCGCATACACCAGGTTTGTCAGATCTGCAATGTTGGCGAGCACTTCCTGCTGAGATTCGAGCGATGTACCATACGTTTTAGCTGCAAGCCCAGCAGCGAGCAGCGTTATTTTTTTAGCCCTTTTCACAAGCATTTTTTGTTGGTCGAGCACCTCATCTCCCGGCTCTTCCGGCAGTAGCATCATGATTTCGTCCTGCAACTCTCTAGCTCGTTCAAAAAGCGGCAGTTCCCCTTTTATCGCTCTTTTAATCAGTGTACCTGGCACAAGCAGCCTGTTAATTTCATTCGTCCCTTCAAAAATCCGGTTAATGCGGGAGTCCCGGTACATGCGGGCAATTTCATATTCCTCCATAAACCCGTATCCGCCGTGAATCTGCACACCTTCGTCCACCATGTAATCCAGCACCTCTGAGCCGAAAACCTTGCCAAGAGAGCATTCGACCGCGTATTCAGCGATAGAGGAAGCGACTGCTTTTCCGTTCTTTTGTTCCTCAGCCGTTAAGCCGCTCATCCGCTCTTCAAAAAGACCAACCGTCCGGTAAATGGCACTTTCCGCGGCATACAGTTTAGCAGCCATCGTACCGAACTTTTCTTTCATGAGAGGAAACTCGGCAATAGGCGTTTTAAATTGTTTTCGTTCCGCGGCATATTTCAAAGAAATATCAAGTGCCCGCTTGGCGCTTCCAACAGCGCCGACACCAAGCTTATAACGGCCAATGTTTAAAATATTAAAGGCAATGACATGCCCGCGTCCTGCTTCACCGAGCAGGTTTTGGACCGGCACCTGTGCATCTGACAAAATAAGGGTTCTCGTTGAAGAGCTTTTAATGCCCATTTTATCTTCTTCCGCTCCGGTCGATACACCTGGATATTGCTTTTCAACGATAAAAGCTGAAAAGTGTTCGCCATCAATTTTTGCATACACAATAAATACGTCTGCAAAAGCAGAATTGGTAATCCACTGCTTCTCGCCATTTAAAATATAGTGAGTTCCGGCTTCATTCAGCCGGGCAGTCGCTTTCGCCCCAAGAGCATCTGATCCAGATCCGGGTTCAGTAAGCGCATAGGCGGCAAAGCGGGTGCCGGCAGCCAGGTCCGGGAGATACGCTTTTTTTTGATCTTCATTGCCAAACAACACGATCGGCAGCGAGCCGATACCGACATGCGCTCCGTGTGAGATCGAAAATCCGCCGGCAGCGGCCAGTTTTTCTGCGATTAACGCTGAGCTTATTTTATCAAGACTTAAGCCTCCGTATTCTTCCGGTACATCTGCGGCAAGGAGCCCAAGTTCTCCTGCTTCCTGCAGCAGTTTTACCGACCGGTCAAATTCATGATTTTCAAGAAAGGGCACCTGCGGCATGACGCTGTTTAGCACAAATTCTTCTGTTGTTTTAGCAATCATTTTCTGTTCGTCTGAAAATTCTTCCGGGGTAAATACTGCGCTGCATGGAACGTCTTCGATTAAAAAGGAACCACCTTTTGCTGCCATACCTTTTCCCCCTTTTACGTAATCCGTTCAAATACACCAGCGGCTCCCATGCCACCGCCAATACACATTGTGACTACGCCGAACTGCCCGCCGCGCCGTCCTAATTCATGGATAAGCGTTAATGTCAGCTTCGTGCCTGTACAGCCAAGCGGATGGCCAAGGGCAATCGCGCCCCCGTTTACATTCACTTTATCCATATCAAGGCCTAGCGTCTGTATGACGCCAAGCGCCTGGGAAGCAAAGGCTTCGTTTAATTCAAACAAGTCAATATCTTTAAGATGAAGCCCTGCCATTTTCAAGGCTTTTGGTATAGCGGCGACTGGGCCAATGCCCATCACTTCCGGCGGTACACCTGCGACCGCAAAGGAACGAAACTTGGCAAGTGGTTTTAAGCCAAGGGCATCCGCCTGCTCCCGCTCCATGACCATGACCGCCGCGGCTCCGTCAGATGTCTGGGACGCGTTCCCTGCTGTAACAGATCCAGCGGCAGAAAAAGCAGGACGAAGCTTGGCGAGTGCTTCCATAGATGTTTCGCGGCGCACACCTTCATCCATTGAAAAAGTGACTTGCTCTTCCTGTATGCGCAAACCCTCTCCTATGTGCCGGAATGTAACGCCCACCGGTACAATTTCGTCGTTAAATTTTCCTTCGGCAATGGCGCGGCCGGCTTTTTTATGGCTTTCAACAGCAAAGGCATCCTGATCTTTACGGGAAACGCCATACTTTTTGGCGACTTCTTCTGCAGTATGGCCCATGGACATATAGTACTGGGGCATTTCTTCGGCGATTTTTACGTTAAGACGAGCTACATGCCCCATCATCGGGACAAGGCTCATTGATTCCACTCCGCCAGCGATAATTGTTCGGGCATGGCCGAGCATAATCCGCTCTGCCGCATACGCAATGGACTGAAGACCGGATGAACAGTACCGGTTAATGGTTACAGCCGGAACGTCATGCGGCAGGCCGGCCAGCGCCCCAATATTCCGTGCTACATTTAATCCCTGTTCGGCCTCAGGCATCGCGCAGCCGATAATCAAGTCATCAATGTCTCCGCTGTATTCTCCTGCCCGTTTTACTGTTTCCTGCACAACGAGTGCACCGAGATCGTCCGGACGTGTATGGCGAAGTGTTCCTTTTTTAGCCCGGCCGACCGGTGTCCGCGCCCCTGCTACAATCACCGCTTCTTTCACTGAAATCCCCCTTTTAGTTACGAAGTGGCTTTCCTTTCAGGAGTATGTGCTGCATACGCTGCTGTGTTTTCGGCAAGGCGGCCAGCTGTAAAAACGCCGCTCGCTCAAGCTCCAGCAAATACTCTTCCTCTACTTCCGTTCCAAACGGCACTCGTCCTCCGGCAATGACCCAGGCGAGTTTTTGGGCAATTTCAAAATCATGGTCGGAAATAAAACCTGCTGTGTGCATGGACCGGGCTCCCATCAGCATCGTGGCATAACCCGTTTCTCCGGTGACCGGAATTTTTTTTCGAATCGGCGCTCTATAGCCTGTATCTGCTAAGTGAAGTGCCGCTTTTTTTGCTTCATAAAGCACATGGTCGCCGTTTAAACTGATTCCGTCAGATCGATAAAGAAACCCGCGTTTGCGTGCTTCTGCTGCTGAAGTAGATACGTTTGCCAGGGCAATCGTTTCGAACGCTTTGTTTGCAGCCGCCTGCAGATCTTCCCCGGGCATTTGGTTCAAGCAGCGGATGTAAAGTTCTTTATTGCCTCCTCCTCCGGGAATCAGGCCAACGCCAGCTTCAACAAGACCTATATACGTTTCATGGGCGGCCTGGATGTGGGCGGCCGGCAGGCACACTTCTGCTCCGCCGCCGAGCGTCATACCAAACGGTGCGGCTACAACAGGCTTTGGGCTGTATTTAATATTCATCATCGCCTGCTGAAACTGTTTAACGGTTGCTTCAATTTCCCAAAGGTCCTCATCCTGCGCCGCCATTAAAATAAGCGCCAGATTTGCACCGACACAAAAGTTTTTGCCCCGGTTGCCGATCACGAGAGCCTGATAGTTTTTCTCCACTTCTTCTATCGAGAGATTGATCATTTGGATAATATCGAGACCAATTGCGTTGTTCGGCGAAGTAAATTCAAGCAGCGCTGCCCCGTCGCCGATATCATGCAGCCGTGCTCCACTGTTTTCCTTGATGACAGCTGTTCCTTTTGGCAAATAAATCACTTTTTTGTCCTGAGGTACAGGTTTATAGGATTTTGTCAGGGGATCGTAATAACAATCATATTTATAAAAGGAATCTTTCATTTCTTTTACCCAGGCCGGCACCTTCAGCCCTTCTGCTTCCATCCTGGCAATAGATTCGTTTCGGCCGATTTGGTCCCAGATTTCAAACGGGCCTTCCTTCCAGCCGAACCCCCACTTCATTGCCCGGTCAATCGCAACAATATTGTCGGCGATTTTTCCGGTAAGCGCTGCCGAGTAAAGAAGCGTCGGAGCAAGTACCCGCCAAAGAAAAGTACCCGCCTTGTCTTGGGCATACAGGAGTGTTTTCCATTTGGCCGATCCTTTTTGCTGCTTGGCACGTTCTACTGAATCCGCTTTCAACTTCTTGCGTGGACCGTATTCCATCGTTTGAGCATTCAGCTCTAAAATCGTTTGTTCTTCTTTCTTAAAAAAACCCTGCCCTGCTTTTGCACCAATCCAGCCGTTTTTCTGCATTTGCACAAGCAGTTTTGGCACTGTAAATACGACTTTTTCCTCTCCATCCGCCTGTTCATATACATTTTTCGCTACATGAATAAATGTATCAATCCCCACGACATCAAGCGTACGAAAAGTTGCGCTTTTCGGTCTTCCAATGAGCGGTCCCGTAACCGAATCTGCTTCTCCGAATGAGAAATTCATTTCTTCCATGACGTGCATTGTTTTTAACAAGCCGTACGTGCCGATCCGGTTGGCAATAAAGTTAGGTGTATCTTTTGCAATCACCACTCCTTTGCCAAGGATGTTCTCCCCAACTGATTTCATAAAATCAGTCACATCCGGGTTGGTATAGGGTGTGGGAATCAGTTCAAGCAGCTTTAAATACCTGGGCGGATTAAAAAAGTGTGTACCAAGAAAATGCTTTTTAAAATCTTCGCTGCGTCCTTCAGTCATCGCTTCAATCGAAATGCCGGATGTATTGGAAGAAACGATACTTCCGGTTTTGCGATGGACATCTACAAGCGCTAAAATATCTTTTTTTACATCAAGCCGCTCAACAACCACTTCAATGATCCAGTCTGCATCCGCTAATTTGTCTGCGTCGTCTTCAAGGTTACCTGCTTTAATCAGGGCAGCATAATCTTTTAAAGCAAGCGGAGCCGGTTTTTGTCCAGACAGCTCCCGAATTGCTTTTTCGGAAAGAGAGCTGCGGTTCTTTTCACCTTCTAATACCCGGTCAAGAAGCAAAACGGGAATACCTGCATTGGCTAAATGGGCAGCAATACCTGAACCCATGACTCCTGATCCGATCACAGCCGCTTTACGAATAAGCTGAATCACAAATGAGCCCCCTTTTTGAATGAATACTCATTCATTTATCTTATTTAAACTATAACGCACCCTTTTTTAAATTTCAACGGTCGCATCAATGAAATTTTTGGGTAAACTAATGGAAACATTGATAAAGTGCTTTCTTTTCGGGATAAATCCGTCAGGGACAAGCATTGTAAAAGGATGGGACAGTCATGAGAGAAAAGATTGTACAACTGTTTGTACTGGTCATCTGTATGGGTTCAATTTATTTTTCAATTCGTTTTTATTCCAACGAGTTATCAGTTGCCTTTACGTATTTAGCTGTCGGGGTTTCCGTTTTAGTTGTCATAAATCTCCTTCTGTTTGATTCACGCGGGACCAACTCAAAGGTGGCATGGAGTGCAATTGTCCTTGCATTTCCGCTTGCCGGCGCTGTCTTGTATGCCGTATTTGGCCGGGATCCAAGAAGACGGCTGCTGCCGAAGCAGGTTGTCTCGGAAACCGTTAAATTTATCACCACCATGCGTCATCTAGGAAAAGAATGGGATATATCTGACCAGCTTCCAGAGGCGAAAAATATTCGAAATATGACCGGCTTTGAGGCGATGTCTGGCAATAAAGTAGATGTTTTAACGAACGGTGATGAAACATTTCCAGCAATTTTAGATGCAATTCGGCACGCGGAACATCACATTCATATTCAATATTATATTTTCCGCGACGATAATATTTCTATTCAAATTCGCGATGCGCTTATTGAACGGGCAAAAGCGAACGTTCACATCCGTTTTCTTTTCGACGGCCTTGGCTGTTCAAGCCTGCCAAAATCTTTTTTAAAGCCGATGCGTGATGCAGGTATTGAAACTTATGCATTTGATTCGATTATATCCCCATGGCTCACCCGTACTGCTAACTTGCGCAACCATCGTAAAATGGTCGTTGTGGATGGGCATACCGGCTTCACAGGCGGACTGAATGTCGGTGAAGAATATTGCAGCAACGCCCCTCAATTTAAAAAGTGGCGGGACACCCATATCCGTATTCATGGACCGGCTGTTCACCAGCTTCAGGAAGCATTTATAACAGACTGGATCCACGCAACAGGAGCAAAATCATCCTTGCTTGACGAACTGAAAGAACCGTTTCGATTTGAAGCGTATTTTCCCGCAAAAGTGGATGAAGCCGATCAAATGGTGCAAACCGTTTATGGCGGCCCCTATAATGAAGAACGTGATGTCCGGGATGCGATGCTGGAAATGATTCAATCCGCTGAAAAATCAATTTGGCTTACCACTCCATACTTTGTGCCGGATGATGAAGCGCTGGCGGCTATTCGTGTAGCAGCCAGAAGCGGAAAAGACGTGCGCGTTATTGTACCGGGAAAAGGCGACAGGGCGATTTCATTTTATGGAACGAATTCTTATTTTAAAGATTTGCTTAGCGCTGGCGTAAAAGTGTTTGCTTACCGGGATGACTCGTTTACGCATGCAAAAGTACTGCTGATTGACAATGTGCATGCGATTGTAGGAACAGCAAATTTTGACGTTCGGAGCTTTCGATTAAATCATGAACTTATGACGTTTATATATAACCGGACCCCCGCTGTAGAGAAAATTGAAATTGATTTTCTCCATGACTTTGCTGATTCTGTACCCGTTACGCGCGAACGCTTTGAGCACCGGACCTTCTTTAAGCGGATTGGAGAATCACTGGCCCGTCTGCTGTCTCCCATTTTATAAAAAATCGGCTGCCGGATAAAAGGCAGCCGATTTTCCCTAAAACCGGAAAATGTAGTCGGTTAAAATTTCTTTAAATGTCACAAGAGAGTCGGTATCGACATATTCGTTTTTACCGTGATGATTCGCACCGCATGGCCCAAACTCTACTGCGGGAATGCCTCGGGCAGCGTAAAAGCGCGTGTCAGCCGCTCCATGCTGGCCAAACATTTGAATATTCCGTCCGGATACATGCTCCGCTGCCTGCTGAAGACGTTTAATTAATGGATGATTTGGATTCGTCTGTACCGGTTCTCCCTCGCTTAATACGCGAACAGTGCCGTTGACAACCCCTTTTATTTCTTTAAGCAGCACTGCCGGGTCCTGACCGGGCAGATACCGAATATCGAGATCCATAATACAGCAGTCAGGTACTTGGTTGATCGCCTGTCCGGCTTCAATCCGGGCAAGATTAAGCGATGGATGCTCAAAATACGGCGTACTTACGCTGAAAATCGGCAGTTCTTCAATTCGTTTGTACGTTTCAACCGCATTTAAAATTGCATTATCACCAAGCCAGGGCCGGCTGCCGTGAGCGGAAACCCCTTCAATTTGGATTTCCACTTGAAGGACCCCCTTTGCTTGTACAGCAATATCAAGGTTTGTCGTTTCTCCGCAAATCACAACGTCTCCAAGCAGGCCGTGTTCAACTAAGTATTTGGTTCCTTTTTGCCCGCCTTTTTCCTCATCCGGCACGAGCGCAAGCATGACCTTGCATGGCAGCTCTTCCTGCACAAGCTCTGCCATTACATGCATCATGACTGCAACCGAGCCAAGCATATCAAAGCTGCCGCGCCCATAAAGCTTTCCTTCTGCCACATAAGGAATAAATTGATCGGGACCGGCTGGCACCACATCGAGATGGCCATTTAAAATAACAGTCGGTCCTTCCTCACCGATCACAGACACGACGCTTTTTAAGCCTTCATTATTAATCACCCTGGCATGAACGCCGTTTGCAGCCAGCCATTCAGCGCAATACTCAGCTGCTTCGTTAATCCGTTCTTTCTCCACGGTGCGGAACTCAATCAGCTTTCTCGTTAATGAGATAATGGATTCTTTCAACCGCTCCCTCTCCTTTACTGCAAAAAATCTGTTTCTATATAACTTCCTTTTGGCGTCGTAAATAAACATACAAAAAGAAGCTGAATAGGGCACTCAAGAGCGCACAGGCACCAATAAACAAATAGCCGGCCTGCATACCGCGTACAACTCCCATACCGGCTCCCGCATATTCTGTTACGGCAGTAATAATAGCGCCAATAATGACATTTCCGGAAACGGTGAAAATACCCATAATCGTAACCACAAACGTAATGGCTGTATCACTATTTTCTCGATAACGGCGGGCGATCATCGCCATAACGGTCGGATAAACAGGCGCAATGCCGATGCCGGCTGCAGCTAGTAATAAGGCACCGGGCTCACCCGCTGCAATGCCAATGAAAGTAAAAGTGGCTGAAAGGGCGCCGAATAAGATAAGCGATACAGTAAAACCGATTCGGTCCGTTATCGGTCCAAGAAACAAACGGGAAAAAGTAAAGAATAAAAAGAAAATCGACAGCATCTGAGAGGCATCCGCATTTGTCCAATCGTATGCCTTTTCCAAAAAGTTGACGAGCCAGCCGCCGACAGACATTTCAGCTACCACTCCAAATGAAAGAATCAGCACAATAAGCCACAGAACCGGGTCACGTGCAAGCATCCGAACCGGAATCCGATGTTCGGGTTGTACATCCTCCTGCGGAAACCGGCTTGCCAGAGCTGGAATCATCGGAATAAGGGAAAGCAGCATGACCGCAAGATACATTCCGCGCCAATCCAGCTCCGTTCCGCCAATGGTCAGCTTCATTAAACCAGAAGCAAGCATAGGGGCAACAATTGAACTAAGCCCATAGAAAAAATGAGCTAAGTTCATCATCATCCCTGTATTTTTTACAAACAAGCGCGCGCTTAAAATAGCCAGGACAATTTCCAGCATGCCGTTTCCAACGTACATAAAAAAATAGGCTCCTGCCAGGCTTGTATAGGTGGAAGACAAATAAATAAATACACCGGAAAGGGCCATGGAGCCAAACGACAAAGCACTCATGGTCTTGATGCCCCATTTTCTTGTTAGCTGCGCGGTAAACGTGCAGGCAAGCAAATAGGCAATGGAATTAAAAGCTAACAGTGTACCGACTTGAAAAGCATCCAGATCGAAATCCGCCTGGATACGCGGCATGGCCGGCCCTTTTACATTTTCTGAAAAACCAAAAATAAGAAAGCCGACGAACACAGTCGCCAGCATAAAAGAATAGTTTCGTTTCATTTTTTCTCTCCTTAAAAAATCAGCAGGTACACGGCACCGATCATAATGCCTGCAAAGCCAGCCATCATGGCGAGAAAGGTAAATTCCGGCGCAGGCCCTTTTGATGCCGGCTTGAGAGGGCCAAAACCCATCTTTTTCTTCCTCCCCTTCAGCTCATCCGCTTCTCTTCTCAGGTAGTCATCCGGCGGCGTTTCCGTTAAAAGCGTTTCGATGAGTGATTTTTTCATATTTCCCTCTTCTTTCAGCACTTTTCCTCATTATACCAAAAAATCCGCAGTGGCATCACTGCGGATTACATTAGGAGATGACTTCAATTTCTGTTCTTACTGTATCTTCTTCGCCCGGCATCAGGATACGCAATCCTGTTTCTTCAGGTGAAAGGTTCATATTAAACGCATTGGTGATGCATGTGTAAGGCTCTGGGCAGACAAAACCTTCCTTTCCATTTCCATTGTAGATGACCCAGTGTTTAAAGGCGGAGTCCGTTCGATATGTAACCGTACAGCCTGTTTCCCTGTTATGCATAACGGCCTCGTTTCCTTCGTCAAAAGCTGCATATGCATCATCGAGCGGCATGGCCTGCAAACTGATTTCTTTCATCGGTTCCCCCGACACCTGCTCTCCTGTAGGAATCGCTTCTTCCGTCAGCAGCCACTGGCTTTTTTTCGTTAAGGAAAAAGAAGAATGCTTTTCATCAAATAAAAAAGAAGTGTGGTAGCCGATTCCCCATGGGAATGGTTCGTCACCGCTGTTTTTAACGGTCGCTGTTTGGCGTAAAACCGCTCCGTCAAGCTCGTATGTTAATTGGATAGATGCCCCTTTATAGATCGCAGGCTGGTCAAGCTGAATCATCGTCTGGATAGTCACAACACCTTGTTCTTCTTTTTCATTCATAACCTGCCAAGGCTGGTCGTATACAAAACCATGAATGTGATGCTTGTCAATTTCATTGATTGGAAAATGGTGCGTGATGCCGTTAAATATAAACGTACCGTTTTCAATTCGATTCGGCGGAAATAAAACCGGGATGCCATTGAGCATCGGGTTTTCAGTTAATGCCTCGAACGAATCCGGCTTCACGAGCAATTCTTTTCCCGTTTTCTTATCGATTAATGAAATCACATTGCTCCCAAATGACGGGATCATGAGAAGTTGAAGGTAATCGTTGGATGCTTGAATGGCTTCTTTTCCATCAAAAAGTACATGTTTAATCATGGTTACTCTCCTTTGCGCGCGACATCGCTGCCAGACCCTTTTGTTAACGATTTGCCCATTTCATAAGTTTTATAAACGTACTCTACAGGAAATCGCAAAATTCCGATGTTGAAACAGGCAGTCTGGCCCATCAGCCGCTGTGAAGCTTCAGCATTACCGATCTTCAATCACAATATACGCGGCTTTAACAGGACCATGCACACCCACAACGAGGTTCATTTCAATATCAGCAGAGTTACTTGGACCGGTAATAAAATTGATGCATGACGAAATCGTCTCACCCGCCTGCACACGCCGGGAAATTTCCCGGGCTGCCTGCGTCATACGCGGTACAATCGTACTTTTCGGCACGAGGGCAATATAGTTGCGCGGAAGAAGGCTGACCGTGCGCCCTTTTCCAGCACCGGAAAACAGGACGACCGTACCGGATTCAGCAAGGGTGATATCGCTGAAAGTAATACCAATGTTCGCTCGCTCTGCCTGGGCGATATTTTCCCGGCCACGGGCAGCATCCCATTCGTTTACTTCCACATTACGCGATGGCCACGTTTCTTTCAGCAGCCCATCCAGGCCAAACTCCGCAAAGCGCGGGTCTTTCCAAAGAGATATCGGTCCGCCGCCGTATAAATGAACAGCCGCTTCCAATACTTCCGCCAGCTTGCTGCTGGTCGTTTCAATCAATTCAGTATGAATCAGCCGGCACTGGTCACGCAGCACATTCATTAATTCGTCCGGCGTTTTATCTGTCAGTGTTTTATCCTGCGGACGAAACTGCCAGTTTCGCTCCGGCTTTACACTTGTATTACGGCTGCGGCCAAGCTGCCTGGCCACGTTGTTTAAAAAAGATTCACGTTGATGGATCATTGTCCGCCACCCCCTTTTTCGTGCTGTTTAAACCAGTCACGGAAGCGCTCCTTATTTGGCGCCGGAAATTCCCGGATTTCTGTCCATGCTTTTAATGGTCCCGGCCCGCTTGAAATGCGGTCATTTTTCGTAAACGGCTTCATCATCGCCGCCGCCATTTTCGAGCCTGCTGCATACATAGGATTTGAAGCGGCTCCAAGCCCAAACGCTTTCATCGCAAGCTTTTCAGAAATAGGTGCGCGTCCTTCTCTTTCTACAATCACCTGCCGATGCTTGTGCAGCAGTTCATGCAGCGGAATTTTCACCGGGCAGGCGTCCGTGCAGGCCGCACAAAGCGTCGAGGCATAAGGAAGATCTTTAAAGTCATCATAGCCGCCAAGGAGCGGTGTGAGCACGGCTCCAATCGGCCCCGGATAAATCGAATTGTAGGAGTGGCCGCCAATATGACGGTATACCGGACAGACGTTAATGCAGGCCGCACAGCGGATACACTGCAGAACGGACTGAAATTCCGTGCCTAAAATCTTAGAACGCCCGTTATCCACGATTACAAGATGAAATTCTTCCGGTCCATCCACATCCCCTTTTTCGCGAGGACCGGTAAGCGCTGTGATATAGCTCGTTAATTTCTGTCCGACCGCACTGCGCGTCAAGAGGCCCACAAGCACTTCAAATTCTTCAAACGTTGGTACAATTCGTTCCATGCCCATCACAGCAATTTGCGTTTTGGGCAGGTCCGACACAAGCCCTGCGTTCCCTTCGTTCGTCACAAGACCTACAGATCCAGATTCCGCAATGGCGAAGTTACAGCCGGTAATGCCGATGTCGGCTGTTAAAAACTCCTGGCGCAGCGTTTCACGCGCATGCAATGCCAGTTCTTCCGGTTTAGAAGTCATCTTATAATCTAGCTTGTCAGAAAACACATCCCGAATCTGCTCTTTGTTTTTATGGAGTGCCGGCGCAACGATGTGAGAAGGTGGATCATGTTCATCCAGCTGCAGGATATACTCGCCAAGATCTGTCTCAATCACTTTGCAGCCTTCCTCTTCCAGCACTTGATTTAAACTGATTTCTTCTGTAACCATTGATTTAGCCTTCAGAATTTTTTTGCCGCCATTCGCGTTTACGACTTCACGGATATACCCAGTCGCTTCGTCTGCCGTTTCGGCAAAAAACACATGCCCCCCGCGCTTTTGAAGGTTTTCGGCCAGCTCGTGCAAATAATAATCCAGGTTATTTAATACATGCTGACGTATTTCCTCTCCGTGCGACCGCCATTCTTCCCAGTTTCCAAGCTCTTCCGCTGCATCAAGGCGGCGTGTACGGAGGCGTTCCTGGGCGCCCGCTACCGCACCACGCATAAAGGTATCTTCCATATTTTTGTTGACGTTTTCTTTAAATTTGCCTTCTCCGATTTTCATTGCCATGTTGTTTCCCCCCTCACCGGCTGTTTAACACTTCCGCGATATGCATCACGCGGATTGGTTTTCCTCTTCGTTCTATACGTCCACCAATATTCATCAGGCAGCCGCCATCGGCTCCAATTAAAAAGTCGGCTCCTGTTTGCTCGGCCGAGTCGACTTTTTCATCGACCATCTGCTCCGAAATATTACCCATCTTCACAGAAAACGTGCCGCCAAAGCCGCAGCAGTTATGTGCGTTTGGCAGCGGCTCAAACCGAAGCCCTTCCACATTTTGAAGCAAGGTCATCGGCGCATCTTTTACGCCAAGAAGCCGTGTCATATGGCAGGACGGGTGATAGGTCGCCACCCCGTTTAGCTTTGCACCTACGTTTTCCACGCCTAATACATGGACGATAAATTCAGTCAGCTCATAGGTTTTTGCGGCCAATCGTTCCGCGCGCGGACGCCAGATGGGATCATCATGAAAAATATGCTGGTATTCTTTAAACATCGTGGCACACGATCCGGACGGAGTTACAACGACCTCCGCGTTTTCAAATGTCGCAATCATTTTTTTCATCGCATCTTTTGACTCTTCTACATAACCCGAGTTGTAGGCCGGCTGCCCGCAGCAAACCTGCCCCATTGGAAATTCGATATCACAGCCGAGGCGCTCCAGTACTTCCACTGTTGCCTTGCCTACATCGGCTTGAAACATATCAATGATACATGTGATAAAAAGCGTAACCTTCATGTTGCTCACCTCATAAAAGTAAGGTCATCTGATGACCTGTACAATTTGTTTGTTTAAATGATACTACAAACGCTTACAAAATTCCAAATAATTTTTTCTATAGAAAAAAACCAGTGAAATTCCACTGGCTTCAGATGGTTTTTAATGGGTGTCCATATAGTTGCGAAGAACGATTTCAACGTAGTCTAAGTGAGTGTGCATTGCTTTTCTTGCCTGTTTTGCATCTCCACTTTCAATCGCCTGTAAAATCGTTTCATGCTGGACGTTCAGCTGATCCACTGTCGCCATTTTCCCATACAAACAAAGGCGCCTTGTTTCACGCATTGACTCTGCTGTTATATCCGAAACATGGTGCATAAGGCTTGCAAGAAGGTTGTTTCCAGCTGCCTCTGCGATAGCCAAATGAAAGGCAAGGTCCGCTTTCTCACCGAGCTCAGGATCGGCAGAATATTTCACCATATCCATTACAGCCTGTTTCATTGCGTTTAAGTCGTCCTGTGTACGCCGTTCGGCGGCTGACGCAACGATGCCGGTTTCCAGGATTTTGCGTACCTCCATTAAATTCTTTAAATCATCGCTGTTCATCAGAAGAGCGCTTTGCAGCGGAAAAGCAATACCTTCAGCTTCAAATGACTTTACATATGTGCCTTCACCCTGGCGCATTTCAATGAGCCCCATTGCGCGAAGGGATGTGAGCGCTTCACGAATGGCGGAACGGCCAACTTGAAAGCTTTCAGCGAGTTGTTGAACGGAATCGAGCTTTTCACCTGGCTTTAATTCGCCTGAGCGAATGGAAGCCAGCAGCGTTTCCGCCACTTCTTCATATATTTTTTTAGGTTTAATTTGCTTATACTTCAATGTCTGCTTCACCTCTTTTTTTTATTATATACCGAACAATCAAAAAATTTTTATTGATTTTTCGAAAACAATTAATCTATAATCTAAACAGGTCATCAGATGACCTAATCATCAATGATTTTGAAATCGCTTACTTAAAAGGGGGAAAGAATAAGTTTCGTTTAAATTTACAATAACTTTCATTTGAATGTTCTTGCAATGCCCTTAAATTGGCCAGAGAATCAGGCTGTGCCAGCAAGCAATCATCGTGATAACCATGAATGCCATGTTCGTTTTAGGGACGGATGGCCCTATTGTTGCCGATGCTGCCTTGGCTGAACTTATTACAGCATTAAAAATTATAGTTATTGTATCCGGCCCTGTACTAATTTCAAGTACTGTAAAAGAAAGCGTTGTCATTAATATGCTTGCAGGATAGCTGAATCACCTTCATTTTCTAAGAGTAATGCTTCTTTCTTTTATTGTATAAGCCAACTCAGTTTCTTGGATTTATAAACGATTTTATTTTTTGAACTAATTAGCAGATTAATTTGAAAATGAGGTGTTATTTATGACGTGGACACAAAACTTTACGCCTATTGGAGGCAGTTTATTTTGGTCTTCTGTAGTAGCTTTAATCCCTATTTTGTATTTTTTCTGGGCTCTGGCCATTAAACGTATGAAAGGGTATGTAGCTGGTGTTACGACATTGCTTGTTGCGCTGGTCGTGGCGATATTTGTATATGGAATGCCAGCCGGCACAGCTATCATGTCTGCAAGCCAGGGCGCGGTTTACGGGGTGTTGCCAATCGGCTGGATTATCATCACTTCTGTTTTTCTTTACAAATTAACTGTAAAGACCGGTCAGTTTGATATCGTTCGTAATTCTGTTCTTTCTATTACAGAAGATCGCCGTTTACAAGCCCTTTTAGTAGCCTTCTCATTCGGAGCCTTTCTTGAAGGAGCAGCAGGTTTTGGTGCACCGGTTGCCATTTCAGCCGCATTGCTTGTAGGTCTTGGATTTAATCCTTTATACGCAGCTGGTATTTGTTTATTAGCGAACACCGCACCGGTCGCCTTTGGCGCCATCGGTATTCCGATTACAGCGATGGAAGGACCAACAGGTGTTCCGGCAATGGAGATCTCCAAAATGGTTGGCCGCCAGTTGCCATTCATATCTGTTTTTATTCCGTTCTATTTAGTTATGATTATGTCTGGTTTTAAGAAAACAATTGAAGTAATGCCTGCTATTTTAGTTTCAGGTATATCCTTTGCAGTAACACAGTACCTAAGCTCAAACTTTTTAGGGCCTGAGCTTCCAGATATTTTATCTGCACTTGTTTCTTTATTTGCTTTAGCAGTTTTCTTGAAATTCTGGAAACCAAAAACGATTTTCCGTTTCAAATCTGAAAGTGATGCTGAAGTCGCAGCTACAACTGAAGCTGCGCCCAAGAAATATACAAGTGGTGAAATATTTAAAGCCTGGTCCCCATTTTTAATTTTAACAGCTTTTATCTGCGTATGGGGGATTCCACAAATCAAAAGCGCTTTAACTGGTCACTATGAAGGAACAAACGGCATTTTGAAAGCGATTAATTCTATTGGCCATCCATTAACACTTATGCCCGAAGTTCCGGGCTTAAATAACCTGATTCTAAATGGAAACAATGAACCAATTCCTGCTGTATACAAGCTGGAATTGCTGGGTGCGGCAGGTACAGCTATTCTTTTATCAGCTATTGTAACGAAATTTATCGTAAAGATTTCATGGAAAGAATGGGTCAAATCGTTCGGTGAAGTTTGTAATGAATTAAAATTCCCGATCCTAACGATTATGGCGGTAGTGGGCTTCGCTTACGTGACAAACTCCTCGGGCATGAGTACGACACTAGGAATGTTATTGGCTAAAACAGGAGCGTTATTCCCATTCTTCTCTCCTGTATTAGGCTGGCTCGGTGTATTTATTACGGGTTCTGATACCTCAGCAAACTTATTATTCGGTAACTTACAAAAGATCACTGCAACATCAATTGGAATGGATCCACTTCTTGCACTTGCAGCGAACTCTTCAGGCGGTGTAACAGGGAAAATGATTTCTCCTCAATCTATTGCGGTAGCTTGTGCGGCTGTAGGATTGGCAGGCAAGGAATCCGACTTATTCCGCTTTACCGTAAAACATAGTCTGTTCCTGCTTCTTATCGTTTGTATTCTAACATATCTGCAATCTAACGTATTATCGTGGATGATTCCATAATTTCATTTTCATTCATTATGATCTAAGCCACTCTATTCGTTGCCTTTTACATGAATAGAGTGGCCTTTTCTTTAGGACATACTTTTCTTCATATTATTATTTATTCAGCCATTCTTCTTTCAGCTGTTCTGCCTGGTATGATAAATTCAGCTTTGCTCTCTCCGTTTCTTCTTGTTCAAGGATAGACTTAAACTTGTCCAAGAAGGCCATCGCCTGTTTACTGTTCCCTTTTTCTGCTTGATGCAAAGCTTGCTTGAGAGCATTATCCAGCTTCTGCCCGGCTGGATGGGAAAGCTCTTCCGCTTCAATATAATCATCAAGTAAGTTCTGAAGGGTCTCGGCTGTCCCCGGCGTATGGTATTCCGGCTTCGGTACAGAAGACCAATCCGTATCCGATGCAAAGTAAAAGCCTGTGTACGCCGGCTGATTGTAGACGATGTTTTGTCCGGCAATGCCTGTTCTGTATTGCGTATCGTGCATCAGCGTATACATTTTCCGGTCTGTTTGCTCGGTGCTTGTGAATATGCGAATTGCACTGCTGTCCGCGGTCCGCAGCATCAGTTCCTCACGCCAGTCGCCAAATACATCTACTACAAGAGATGGATTTCCTTTTGTACCGTTATTCGTACGCGTATTTTCCGCCAGCAGCTTTCTTCCTTCCAGCCAGTCATCGATGCTTGGCGTACCTTCCCCTGATCCATTTATAATTTGCGTTGTCATATCGGGCGCCCATTTAATGTTCATATTTGTGCCGGGAATTTTTGTGCCGATTTGCTCGCCCTGGGCGGTCCGCAGGTCTACTGCCCATGTTTCCAGCCCTCTTTTGGATGGATCAATGTCTCCCACCATGCCTCGTCCCGTGTCTTTGCCGGTATAAGCACCGTAAATGACCCGGCCGGTTTTCGCATCCCGCATCGCATAACCGTATGGAGCATAAGCGGCGCCTTCATGCACCATGAAGATTTCCAGTCCTTCACGGTCCGGATCTATATCCGTTACATGAATCGCATCACCATGGCCAAGCTTCGCGGTGGTTCCTGGCGCAGCGCTTTGTGCCGGCATTGTATCTGTGGAGCTGTAAAGCAGACTGCCGTCATGATCAACCGTTGCCGATCCGTACACGATTTCCTGCTTCCCATCTCCGTCTACATCTGCTGTACTTAAGAAATGGGCACCCTGGTTGGCAAGTGCGCCTAGGGCCGGATCTTCACCGCTTGTTCCATGCGGACTGTCGTTAAAAGGATTTTTCATCGGTGTCCAGCCGCTGTCTGCTGCCCATACTTCACGCAGCTTTTCCCCGTCCCAATCATAGGAAACAAGTGCCGCACGTGTATAATAGCCGCGCGCAAAAACGGCCGATGATGTTTTACCGTTTAAGTATGCGACTCCTGCAAGAAACCGGTCCACCCGATTGCCCGGTTCAATCCGGCTCATGGCATAATCTCCCCACATCAGTCCATCGTCATGACGGCTGACTCCATACGGAATGGTTTCCATCTCGGCACCGGTCTCCCCGTTAAATACCGTCATATATTCAGGGCCGCTTACAATCAAACCTTCGAAATTCCGTAAATTATTACGTGTACTTCTTGCCGGAGCATACACATCCATAAAGTAGTCAGCTAATTTTTGAGCGTCTTCTCGAGACAACGGATACGTATATTGCGCCTCAATGCCAAAGCTTTCTTCCAGTGTTTTCGGCCAGCTGCCATTTACAACTTCTTCATGCTTATGCCAATTGATAAACATCTCGACAACGTGATTATAGTAATCTTTTTTGCTCATTCGATAGTCATCCGTATGGGCATAACCTGCTTCTATATCTTCCTTTGGCATCGTAATATATTTTTGGGATATCACATCGCCTTTGTCGTTATAACGAATAATTTTGGTGCCTGGTGCCGTTTTAAACATTGATTCCGCTTTGCCGTCCCCGTCAAAGTCGTACACGAGAAATTGAGTATAGTGTGCACCCGAGCGAATATTGACGCCAAGGTCAATCCGGTATAAAAGCTTGCCTTCAAACGTATAACAGTCAATGTAGGTATTGCCTGTGTAGCCAATCTGCGACACATCTTTTGAATTAGACGGGTCCCATTTGACGAAAAATTCATAGCGGCCGTCTCCATCTACATCACCGACACTCATGTCGTTCGCTGAATACGTATACCGTTCTCCGGCTGGTGTAACACCGTCTGCCGGCTTTTGCAGTTTTAAATCATAGTATTGCTGCTTCCAGGGCTGTACTGTATCACTTTGATTTAATTCTTTGCCGTTTTTAACTGCGCGGACAAAATAGGAAGCATTGGCTGTACCAGCTGGATCAACAAAATTGGTACTGTCTTGAACAGCTGCGATTTTTTGTCCATTCTTATAAACGTGAAAGTCCACACCTGTCATGCCTGTTTCGGCGTACCCATCCACTTCGTTTCCGAGGAGCCGCCAGCTAAGAAAAACACCGCTTGATGTTGGAACAGCCTGCAGCCCTCTATCTAGAGCTTCGAGCTGTACGGCTGCGGGAGGCTGTGTTGTTTCTTCCGGTGCTGCCTGAGCCGCTCCTGTCCATGAAGAAAGAAGCAGCGGCAGCGCTGCAATAGGGGCGATCATTTTCGATTTAATATACATAAACTTTTCCACCACCTTTTTTGCAGGCGTTTTTAAAATCTTCCCTCAGTATAAGTTGTTTATTTAAGCCTTAACAGATAAAAAGCAGATGAAATTGTTTAAAAAACCGGGAGACTTCTTTACAGGAAAATCATTTTTAATTATGAGTTGACAGATTTGGAAACACCGGTTAAGATAATACTTGTAACCGGTAATGATAATCATTATCAATTTAGCTTTACCCCACCGATTCATTGTGCATTGTTTGGCGGTCCGAATGCCCATCCGGACCGCCCCCTTTTTTTGTTCTTTTTTAATAAAATGTAAAAACTTTGTAAAGGCCTTCCCAGCCTGTTTTATCCCTTCCTCCATCTGGGAAGTAGATGACTGGTTTTCATTCTATTTTTTTCAAGGAGGAGTTCGGCATGGATTCTATGCTGAAAAAGAAGTTTGCGGCCGGCGGAATGACCATGTTTTTAATGATGGGCGCTTTAGCAGGCTGCGGCGGTTCTGAGGAAGAAACGGATACTGATACAGACACCGAGGAAATGGAAACAGAAGAAACAGAGATGGAAGATGAAGAAGAAAGCAATTAACGTAAATAAAAGCCCGGACTTCTATCTGGTCCGGGTTTGACTGTGTGTTTGGAATTTTCCTCGAAAATAAACGGGTAATCCAATGCTATACGTATGTTATTTTAAATGGTTTCATTTCAACATAAAAAATGGGCAGCCATTACGGCTGCCCGTTTTGCTTATTTTCCAACTCCAAGATACGTAAGTGCCTGCGGAAGGCCGTGAAATGTTTCAAGCCGGCTGAAATCCAAACCTAACTGAATTGCTGTCTGTGCTGTTTCCGGCCGCATGCCGGATACAACCGTTTGAATACCAAGGAGCTGCAGCGACTGGGTTAAGCCAAACAATTGATTGGCCACAAAGGTGTCAATCACTTTCATGCCGGAAAAGTCTATCACCAAATGCCCTACTTGCTGTTTGGCACATTTTACGGGGATGGATTCCAGCAAAGACTTCGCTCTTTTTTCATCCATCGCACCGATCAAAGGCAAAATAGCAATTCTTTTGGAAACCGGGATCACCGGCGCATCTATCTCCTCAATCAGCTGCTCCTGGCCCTGCAGACGGCTGCGGGTTAAATAATAGTAACGGGTAGAAAACTCAATGACCAACGTATCTAAAATGGAATGATATACAGCACTCCAGTTTAAAATATCTTTCTTATCGACGTCTTCTTTCTCTAAACTGTATTGTGTGATAAAGTCCCAGATGAGGTTTCTTGTTTTGTTAAGCGCCGCAATGACTTCATAAATGGGTGTGTCCCACTCAAGGCGGGTGTTCACCACAATCTCGGTCCATTCCTTCAAATTTTGTTCAAACAATGTTTGATCCGGCAAAAAACCGCTTGCGATCGTATGAATGGTAAAAAGATGCTGTTCTTTTAATTCTTTTTGAATCACAGAGCCGGCATTTTTTGCGTAAACAGACCTATCTGTTTTTTGTCTGGCTTCAAACCATTTTTTGCTTATATCAGCCGCATTCAAACGGATTGCTTCATAAAGAGCCTGGTCTTTTTTCTCCAATTCTTTTTCCTCCATCGCCATGTTCTTTCTTCTTATTTATTATACCGCTTTCCCCACTCAAAGAAACGATAAAACCAAGTCAAAAAAAGACGGATGCGGATGCTCATATGCTATACTGAAACAAGAGAGGCGGATGAACATGGAAATCACCATTACACCGGCTGCGGTCGAAAAAATACATGTACTAAAAAACCGGGAGAACGGTATATTAAAGCTAAAATGGGATACAGAAGGAAACGGATGTGTGCTAAACGGCATTCCAACGCTTTGGTATGTGGATGAAGCTGATTCAGATCACGACGTGCTGCTTCAAACAAATGCGATGCCGATTTTAGTGGAAAAGCCGAAGATGGTTTTTTACGACGAAGCTGTTAAAATTGATTTTTCTCAGGAAGCCAACACATTTCAGCTGAAAAGCGCAAATCAAATGCTGAACGGCAGAATGGCTTTTCGCAATAAATAAAAAAAGCGGCTGCTTCGGCAGGCCGCTTTTTATTTTGCTTGTTTGAGGGTCACGACGACGATTTCTGGACGGTTAAAGATACGCTGTGGAGCCAGACTGTTGCCCAGCCCCCGATTGACCACCATTGTAGAAGAGCCAAGCATATGGGCGCCGGCCGTATAAGAAGGAAAAAAACCCTGCCCCGGGGCAAATAAGCCGCCTACAAAAGGCAGCCGCACCTGGCCGCCGTGCGCATGCCCTGTAAAAATCAAGTCCATTCGAGCCCCAGCATAAAAAGAAAAAAGCTCAGGACGATGGGAAAGCAAAACGGTATACTGATCCCGCTGTTTAATGCTCTGTTTTGCTTGCTGTATGGCTTCACTCGTTTCAATCCTAGTCGGATCATCAATCCCCACAAGATTGATCGCTTCTCCGCCCCGCTGGATAACCATACTTTCATTTTGAAGTACGTGAACCCCCATTTTTTGCAGCCGATCTTTTTTTGCTGCAAAGTCCCCTTCCTCATGATTACCGGTAACAAAATAAACGGGTGCAATGTTGACCATTTTCTTCATCAAATCGTAGCCCGCTGCTTCGCCGCCCCGCCTGAGATCAATTAAGTCGCCTGTATATACAATGATATCCGGTTTTTCCCGTTTCACCTTTTCGGCAAGCACTTGCTGATGTTCTCCAAATGATTTGCTGTGCAGGTCTGACAACTGTACAATCCGGTATCCACTAAAGGCAGCTGGAATTTTTTCCGATTGTACTTGTAGTGCCGTAACAGTTAAGACATTATTTTGTATGTAGAAAAACAGCCCCAGCAGGACGAGAAAAAGAAACAAAAGAATAAGACGCTTGCTATTTCGCCGCTTCACGTTCGTCTCTCTCCTTCCATTCTTCCTCCAGCAGGCTCATTTCCCAGAGACTCCAATATTCCTGCCCGAACTTGCGTACATCGCGAAGCAGCCCTTCTTTTTGAAAGCCCACTTTTTCATAGCAGGCAATCGCTGCTTGATTAAAATCAAAGACTCCAAGACTGACACGATGCATTTTAAAGGTACAAAAAGCAAGCTCGACTGCTGCTTCAATCAAGCTGGCACCGAGGCCACGGCCGCGCATAGATTCGTCACCGATCAGAACTTTTCCAATCCGCGCAGAGTCATTGCGCCGGTCGAGTTTTAATGAAAGATGTCCAACCACCTTCCCCGTTTTCTGCTCAACGGCCTTGAAAACAAAGGTATCTGCGGTTGGCTGATTGGCTTCTTTTATGTATTGTTCAAGCTGATAAACATGAAGCGGAAACTCAAAAGAAGAACCCGCCCACTGAATCATAAAAGCCTCACTTGGAATCCATTGCATCAGTGTTCCGAAATCTTCCCGTGTAAAATGCGCAAGTTCAATCATTTAATGCCCCCTGTCCACCACATACTCCAATCTGTCATCATCGTAACCCAATCATAGAATGGACGTTTAAAGCCAAATGCTCCTCAAAATGCAGAGAATGAAAAAAGCGGGCTTCCCAGCAAAGCCCGCCTTTTCACCTACAATACACGCTTAATTGACTTAATCGTTTCAGAGTGAAGCCCCTCATGGTAAAGACTGTATGTCAGCATTTCTTCAACAGACAAAAGTGTTAAGCCGGCTGAGGTGGTAAATGGCTCAGCAAGCGGATGTGGCAGGCGGTGTGCTGTCTGCCGCTTGATGCGTTCTGTCTGATCTTTTAAAAGCGCACGCAGTTCATCCATTTTCGGCACTCCGCCCTGCCAGTCGGCTGGCTTTGTACCGCGTCCAAACCAGCTGTTAAACTCATCCGGCATCATCATTTTATCACCGGTAAAATGGAAGCCGAACCGCTCTTGTACCAAATAAATGTGTCCGAGATTCCACTTAATATTGTTATTGAATCCAACTGGCACAAGATGCGAGGTTTCTTCATCAATTCCTTCTACTTCTTTGAGTGTCAGCGTTCGAACAAATGCTAACTGGTTCAATAAAAAATGACCCATGCCCATTTCTCCTTTTTACTGCTGTTTTATTTTTTACGCGGAATGAGGAAAGCTTTATCTACCCGTTCATAGCCCTGCTTCGGATAAAAACCGATCGCTTCCGGCGCGGACAGGAGCACAAGCGCCACTTCATCGCTCAGCTCCGCTTTTACTTGTTTTAAAAGCGCCGCACCGATTCCCTGTCCTTGATGCTCTTTTTTAACGGCCAAATCAGAAATATAAGCACAATACGAAAAATCCGTAAGTACACGCGCGATTCCAATCAGTTCCTGCTCCTGCCATGCTTCGGCTATCAGATCCGCATGGTCAATCATTTTCTGCAGACGAAGCAGATCGTCTGCCGGGCGGCGAATACCAGAGGATTGAAAAACCTCGGCCAGCTGAGCAGCCATAATGCCCGTGTTCAGTCGATATGTAACCATGTTAAAAGCCTTCCTTCCCGCCTTCGTCATCTTTTCTTGTTCTACATTATAATCTTTTATACACGTTTTTCCAATTAAAAGAAAAAAGCTGTCTCGTATAAAGACAGCTTCAGACTGTAGACAAACTATATGGATGACCGTGCACATGAATGGGATGGATCGGCGGCGTCCAGGTTGTATAGGGCTAATAAGGTCGTATTTTTCTTTTTAAAAAAGAAAAAATGTCTATTCGGTCCTTGCTTATGGATCTTTCACACCACTTAGTGAAGCCTGGCGGACGAAGACTCCTGCGGGAAGTACAGTGAGTCGGGAGACCCCGCAGGCACAGCCGAGGAGGCTCCCGCACTGCCCGCGGAACGCGAAGTCCGGCAGGCTTCACTTATCGGCTCTTTCTTAATAGCGAAAGACTTTGTCTACACACTGAGACTGCCGACTTTGTCGACAGCCTCAGCTTTTTTACATCGTCTGTTCTGCTTTTTCTAATAGATTTGTAGTCAGCTTTGACAAGCCCTCGGTTGTCTGGCTGACTTCCTGTATGGAAAGAACAATTTGATCCAGATCTTCTTTGTTGCGGCCAAACATCGTTAAGTAATTTTCCATTTCCATTTTAACTGTTGCCAGGCCGCCCTTTACTTGCTGCAGCTTCAACTGCGACTGTTCGTTTGATTGATTCACGTCTTCCATCTCACTGACAAGCCGGGTAATATTCATGTTGTTTTGAACGATTAATTCGTTGATGCTGCTGCTCATTACTTTTGAATGTTCGGCAAGCTTGCGCACTTCACTGGCAACAACGGAGAACCCTTTGCCATGCTCTCCTGCACGCGCAGCTTCAATGGATGCATTCAGCGCAAGCAAATTGGTTTGATCGGCAATGTCCTCTATCCCTTTTGTAATGCCAATGATTTCTTCTGAAGCTTGTTTTAATTCACTAATCCCCGTTAGGGAAGCACTTACTTTCTTTGTTGACTGCTTAAACTGCCCTTCCATCTCTTCCATCTGCTTTTCGTTCTGAAGTGTTAAACCGACCAGGTTTTTACTATTTTTTTCGGTTTGGTCTGTTTCCTTTAACACCTGCGCAGCCCGGGAGCTTGTATCCAAAATGGCTGCTTCTGTTTGTTCAACCGATGCCGCTACTTCCTGGCTGACTGAAACAATCTCCTGCTGCAGTATGTGTTTCGCCTCGGTTGCCCGGTGTACTTCATCCATCCGCACATTCATGTAGTGATCAATGACCATTTGAGCATCCAAGTTCATGGCGTGTGTAATCGCTTGAATCGTTTGAGACAACACTTCCGGCTCGTGCTGATAATGCTCAACGATTTTAGGAATGATTAACGTGCTGAACGCGGAGTAAGAAGCAATAAACCATGTAACCGGGACTGAAAACCGGCTGTGAGTCTGCCCCATCTGCTTGCGCATGTTTAAAATTAAAAATGACTCATCGATTTTGCCGGTCAGCAGGCTGCCAAAGTAATCGCCAAACACCCGTTTTAACCGTTCCCGGCTTGAATGATCCTGTGCAATTTTAGCCATTTCCGGGCTTTTCACCAAATGATCAAGTACATTTTCCAGTACGTCATCCAAAATAGCGTTCATAACCGGAGCCATTTGTCTGAGCATATCCACCTGCTCCTGCGTATAGCCCATATAGTAAAGGCGACGAGCTAAACGATCATCGGGCGAGACGGCAATCCTCGACTTGTCTGGAAATTGTACAGACGCTTTAAACTCTTTTACTTGTTTATCTTTAAGGAAAGGAAACATCGTGATCCTCCATATTCTATAAGGTACGTTTTCTTTTTATTATGGAGGATCGCGATAGGTCTTTTCAAGTACAAGTGTGCTCCAGATAAGTCTTTTGACACCCATCATCCTGTATATGCATTCAGGAATTTATTCCTCTTTTTTCTTCCATAGAGCAGATTTCACTTCTCCTTCAACAAAAGAAGGAGCTTTAATGCCAAGAAGGTTATACACATTCGGAGCTAGATCGAGCGTGGATACTTTCCCAATCGTGCTTCCTTCTTTAAATAAAGGCCCTGTTGCCATAAAGACGGGGCGCAAATCCTGTTTGGTCGAGTTTCCACCGTGTGTGCCTAATTCAACTGATGGCTTGCTGAAACGGCTCGTACCGTTTGCCATCATGTATCCCGGTGCACCAATCAACAAAATATCTCCAGCATGAGCATGGCCAAGCGGTTTTTTCTCCATATCCTCAGATGACAGAACCGTTTCATATGGATGAATCGTTTCTTTTAAACCCGCTTCCCATATTCCTTTCATACTTGCTTCCGGCAGCTTTGACAGCTCTTCTTTTTCTTTGCCGGAAAGAACAGCTTCAAAGCCGAGCTCCAGCATATCATTTCGATTTTTCTGCTTTATTTCTGCTGTCTTGAATGCGTTGATGGCCTGGCGCTTCACATCGTCAAACTCATCTTTTTCTACAATGCCTTTTTTCTCGGTTGCTTTGGCATTAATATATACATGGGCAGCTGAGCCGCTCGGTACGGCATATGCTTTCGTTTTGGAGTAATCAATCGTGCCGTCTTCGTTTGTTTTAAGAAGGCCCGCTTTCTTCAGTACGGCATTCGGCTCAAGCATCGTGTGTGCCGCTTCCATTCCATGATCTGATACGACAAATAAATGGTCATTGTCATCCATGGCTTCCACTGTTTTGCCAACTGTATCATCTGCCAGCTGATACGCCCATTTGATATACGCTTCATAACGGTCTGCTTTTTTCTTCGTATAACCCGGCTGGCGCGGATCCGTCAGCGTATATTTATGCTCCTCATGATCAATCTGGGGACCATAAAAAAACAGTGCATCAGGCTTATACGTGTCTTTTATATAAAGAGACACATCGGTGATCCATGTATCGAACCGGGCACTGATTTGCTCATATTCTTCGCGGGTAATCCATTTTTTCTTCAACGCATCATCCTCAGACTCAACGGGAAAAAAGCCAAACTGCTCTGTAATGCCGGCTTCAAATCCGGCCGGTCCGCTAAACAGGCCGGATGTAACGGCTGTTTTAAAAAACGGTACCGGCTCTGTTAAATCCGTTGTTTCTCCTTTTACCTTGAAGGTAAAGCCGGCATGCTCCCCTTTGTCCATTGTCAGCGGGACTGTGCCCCATTCATCGCGCTTTGCACGTCCGTCTTCTGCGTTTATCTGCTTGTCCTCAGAAACGGTAAACTGATCGTAGTTTACACGTCCGTCATCCGTTGTATCGACTGCGAGAACAAACAATGTTCGGTTTTTAGCCCTTTTCAGCTTCAGCGGCAGGGCAGCTTCCTGCGGCGGACTAAAACTTTTTGGTGCCCCTTTCCAGCCCGGTGCCTCCTTGAACGAAAGCTCGTTTAAGCTGGCTTTTGCCCAGGTATCTCCATAGAAAACAGAGTAATCCGCCGTCTGGTTTTTCGTTTCTGGATTGGCTCCTGGAAATGCGACGGTCGCCGTTGTTTTCCCCTGCCGGCTTGCTTCGCTCCAAATCGGGGATACATGAATGGTTGTATGAAAGGCATCGTCTTTATTATTGAACTTTTTTTCGGGATCGTGGAACTGATTGCTGACAATGCCTGTTTTATCCGGAGTGGCGCCCGTTGAGAGAGCGGCATGAGATGGGGCCGTTAAGGACGGTACAATCGTTTCCGGCTTCTTTGCCCACACTCCTTTTTCGATCAGCGCCTCCATATTTGGCAGGTCACCCGCTTTTATGTATTTTTCCGTTAAATCCTGACGCATGCCATCAAAAGAAATCACGATGATATCCTGGTCTTTTGATTGGGTCCCTGTTTTTGCCTGAGCCGAAAAAGGATTCAGGCAAATCGACAGCCCGGCCGCTAACAGCAACAACTTCTTCATTTTTCCAGCCTCTTTTCTCTTCAAAAGTACGGTGTTCTTTACCCGAAAAGAAGGAGAAATAGGCCTGTTTCTTTTTGGCAGCTTCATCTTTCCGAAAGAGGTTCTATTTTTTATTGGAGCGGGTATACTGAAAATACTTTTATTCTACGAAGAAAGGTTTGATACGCATGTTTGTTAAAACTGTTTACATAAGAAGCTTTACCCCGCAAACGGCTGTTCCACTTGTTCATTTAGCCAGCCAGTTCGTATCCGATATTTATCTTCATTATCAAAACCGGCACGTCAATATGAAATCGATTATGGGAGTGCTGGCACTTGGTTCACCCAATGGGGAAATGACACTTACAGCTAAAGGAATCGATGAATACGAGGCCATTAAAGCCATCGGAACAGCACTTGAACAAACAGAAACACGCCCCGCTTCATAGCAGGGCGCGTATTTTATGGGAAGATGGAATTGTATCAACCCGTCCTAACACCCTGACTCGTTTTTCTGTTTACCAGCGGAGCCCGCGGATAAAAGCAGAGAGCTCCTCCTTGGCTGAATCAGAAATGGCCCATGAATGGATTTCTTCTTCAATTTGGGACAAAGTCGTGTATTCTTTTACAAATCCATTGAGGCGGGCGGTCAAAGTTGAATCGGTAAAAGAAGCGGGTGTGGTAAATACAGAGGCGAGTTTTTCCGCTGCCCGCTTAAATCGTTTTAAATGATACTTTTGATGCCGCTCTTCTGCAGGCGTAAAAACGGAAAACGGCTGAATCTCTGTTTCAATCTGTTCATTTCTTTTCATTTCAAGCTCACGCTTGACCTGCTCAATGGCCTGCCTTTGTTCATCATTGTGATAAAAAAGAATCGACATGTACTGGCGGTCTTTGTATTCTGTCCGGTTTGTTGACGTATGATTCGCCCAAAAGATATGAAGAATTTCTTTAAAAGAGAGGATATCCGGATCAAATTCAATCTGTACCGTCTCTGTGTGATCTCCCATTTGCCGGTAGACCGGATTACTTGTTGTACCACCCGCAAAGCCGGTTTTTGTCCGAATCACACCGGGCAGGGCACCAAAACGAGCGTCCGGGCTCCAAAAACAGCCCATGCCAAATGTAGCGGTTTGACGGTTTGACATGTGCGCCTGCCAGTTTGCTTCAATTTCTGCAATGGTATGCATGATTTCCCTCCTATACATATGAATCAAAACGAAATAAACTCCGGGCAGCTGAGGCCCGGAGCCGTTAGTCTTCAATGGCAACTGTAAAAGCGCCTGTTTCTTCAGCAGTAATGACCGCTTGTTTTTGTTTTCCCTTATGATCTACGCTGTACGTTTGAATTAACGCGTTCAGCTTAGCTGAATCGGTATCAAGGCTTGTATCAGCAGGCTTTGCATCCATTGGCAGAAATCGCTTCGCCAGCTCTACCGCTGCCTGCGTACCCATCGGTATCGAACTTGACAGCTTATGTACGTTTTTTTCTTCATCGATCCAGCACGTTAACTTGGCATTGATGCCGGGAACTTCAAATAAGATCATTTCATTGGTTGATTCGGGCGACGGCTGGCCGCATACATTCACAAATGCCTGAAGGGAGTCTCCTACTTTTGGATATCCATGATGCATGTAAATCACTCCTTTGACTAGATGGTCTGCTCTTTGGCTTTACCCTTATCTTCATCCACTGAAACGCCTGTGCCACCTAAGTGGAATCCTTCCAAAAGCGATATCATTTGCTACCGCTTTTTCTGCATGTTTCTCCCCTGCAAAACAAATAGTATAAGCAAACAGAAGAGGTGGTGAAAAAACATGGCAAACAATAACCGGCAACAGCTTCTTGTCCCTGGGGCAGAACAAGTTTTGGAACAATTTAAATACGAAATTGCCAGCGAATTTGGTATCACGCTTGGAGCAGATACTACTTCGCGGGCAAACGGCTCAACAGGGGGCGAAATCACGAAACGACTAGTCCGCCTTGCTCAGCAAGAGCTTCAAGGTTAATTTTTCTTACGCATGCATCCTGCAAAATTGAAACGGAAAACCAGTTTGGTTTTTGACGCTTTATTTTCAGGGGCATGCGTCCTTATTCTTCCTCTTCTCCCCAAATTGATACATACTGCTGCTCTATTTGGAATGCACGCTCGTTCCATTTTAACACGTTTTGCACATAACCAAGGCGATCTGCATTGTAACGTCCGGCAATGCCCTGCCATGTATTTAACTCATACACGCCGTTACGGTCAAAATCAATCGGATAAAGCCCTGAAAGCGGTGAGACCCATCCTTCGACCGGCTGCTTTAATGTGCCGTCCAGGTTGTAGATTTCGTTCAAGTAATCAGGCCCTTTCGTTGTCAGGTCTAAGATATACCGTTTTGCCGGCTGCCTGCTTGTTACTTCTGCTTTATAATTATTTTGGTACCGGACAGTGTATTGTGTTTGCTTGTTAAACAGAGCTGTGTCAAAAATCAAATAAAAACGCCCGCCATCATAAGAATATACATAAGCGTAAACAGTGCCGCCGCTCCCGCCTGTATCGGTCACCACCAAAATATCTTTTACTCCATTACCGGTAAAATCGCCGAGAAATACTGTTGGATTGTAGCCTGTATTTTCAGGCAGCAAAAGCCGGAAAGAACCGCCTGTACGCCTGTCCTGAACAACGAGTGTAATCTGCTGCAAAAATGAACTGCCGGCCGTTTGAACGGCTGTTAAGTACACAATATCCGGCACCCGGTCTCCCGTAACATCTCCATGGTGCACTTGAATGACTTGTTTTTCGTCCATTAGGGCGCTCCTCTCCGCTGTTTGAAACCTCTTACCATTCGTATGCATACAGCGAAGATTTTAGACAGCACAAAAAAGACAAGAACCTAGGTTCTTGTCTTTTTTATTTTATTAATTGTGGAAATTCGTTCCGTCCGTCGTTGCTTCGACGATACCAGCACGAACGACGAAGTCACCGAAGTGCTCGCCTTCCTGGCGCTCATTTGCGTAGCGGGAAAGAACGACGCGCAGTTCTTTTAAGATTTCTTCTTCTCCAATGTTTTCACGGTACATTTTACTTAAGCGGCTGCCGTCATGCGCAGCGCCCAAGTACATGTTGTATTTGCCAACCGCTTTTCCGATAAAGCCGATTTCGCCAAGCGCGTGGCGGGCACAGCCATTCGGGCATCCAGTCATACGAATCGTAATTTCTTTATCGCGGAGGCCATTTTCATCGATGATTTCATCAATTTTATCCATTAAGCCCGGCAGGTAGCGCTCAGCTTCTGCCATCGCAAGGCCGCATGTCGGCAGGGCTACACAGGCAAGTGCGCTGCGGCGGATCGCTGAATGGTGGCGTCCTTCTGTTAATCCATATTGGTCAATGAGCGCCTCAATTTTTTTCTTGTTTTGAGCAGACACATTGCCAATAATCAAGTTTTGGTTGGCTGTGAGGCGGAAATCACCTTTGTGTACTTTTGCAATTTCCCGAATACCCGTCATCAATTGATATTCAGGGTAATCCACAATCCGGCCGCCTTCAACAAACATTGTAAAATGCCATTTGCCTTTTACGCCTTTTTGCCAGCCGTACCGGTCACCATTATGGTCAAAATGGAAATCGCGTGCTTCGTCAAGCGTCCAGCCAAGGCGGCGCTCAAGCTCTGCTTTTACGTTTTCGAGGCCAAGACGGTCAACTGTATATTTAAAACGGGCATATTTACGAACAGAACGGTTTCCGTAGTCGCGCTGAATCGTAATGACTTTTTCCGCAAGATCAACAACTTTATCAGGTGTTACAAAGCCAATTACTTTTCCGAGCTGCGGATATGTTTGTGTATCACCGTGGCTCATCCCCATACCGCCGCCGATTGTTACATTAAAGCCAGTCAGCTGGTTGTTTTCAACGATGGCAATAAAACCAAGATCCTGTGAAAACACGTCAATATCATTAGAAGGCGGTACCGCGATCCCGATTTTAAACTTACGCGGCAAGTAAAGCGGACCGTACATTGGTTCTACTTCTTCCGTTTCCGGCGTGCCGGCTACTTTTTCTTCCCCAAGCCAAATTTCATGATAAGCACGTGATTTCGGAAGCAGGTCATCACTCAGCTGTTGTGCCAGTGCGTGAACTTCGGTATGAACTTCCGACTGGTATGGATTCGACGTAGCCATTACGTTCCGGTTTACGTCTCCGCATGCCGCAATCGTATCCATCATCGTTGAATGAATGTCTTGAATCGTCTGCTTCATGTTCCATTTTAAAATCCCGTGGATCTGGAACGTTTCACGTGTTGTTAGTTTCAGGGTGCCGTTTCCGTATTTATGCGCCAGGGTGTCCATCATCAGCCACTGGCTTGATGTTGCTACACCGCCCGGAAGGCGCACGCGCAGCATAAATTGATATGCCGGCTCTAATTTTTGTTTTTGTCGTTCTGTGCGCAAGTCACGATCGTCCTGCAAGTAGCTGCCGTGGTGCTTCATCAAGCGGTTGTCATCTTCTGGAATACCGGCTGAGATGCGGTCCTGCATCACTTCTGCAAGTGTGCCGCGCAATAAATTACTTCTCTCTTTAATGCCTTCTACATCACTTGGCGGTCCTTCTGGTGCGCGCAGCTGGTGAAGGTCATTTACCGTTTTGCTCATTGTGCTTGTCCCCTTTCGATCATAAAACTTAATATACGTCGCGCTGATAGCGTTTTTGCTGCTGCATATCGGCTACATATTTCTCTGCCTGCTCGCGGCTCATGCTGCCTTCTTTTTCTACAATATCAATCAATGTCTGGTGTACGTCGTGAGCCATATTTTTCTCGTCGCCGCATACGTAAACGGCAGCGCCTTGTTGAAGCCATTCGAACAATTCTTTGCTGTTTTCCTGCATCCGGTGCTGTACATATACTTTTTCGGCTGTATCGCGTGAGAATGCCACATCCATTTTTGTCAGCACGCCGTCTGCCAGCCACTTCTGCCATTCAGTCTGGTATAGGAAGTCGGTTACGAAATGCTGGTCTCCAAAGAACATCCATGCTTTTCCGTCAGCACCTAACTCTTCGCGCTCCTGCATAAACGCGCGGAATGGAGCTACGCCTGTTCCTGGTCCGATCATAATAACCGGTGTTTCCGGATTTTCCGGCAGCTTGAAGTTGTCGTTATGCTGAATGTAAACCGGTAATGTATCGCCTGGCTCTAAACGCTCGGCACAAAGAATCGAGCAAACACCACTTCGATCACGGCCATTCGCATTATAGCGGACCGCACCAATTGTCAAATGTACTTCATCAGGATTCGCTTCTAAGCTGCTGGCGATCGAGTAAAGACGAGCCGGCATTTTTCGAAGTACATTCACAAAATCCTGAGGTGAAACGCCAAATGGTCCAAATTGCTGTACTACATCAAGCAGGTCGCGGCCGTGTATGTAGGCTTTCACTTTCTCGCTATCGCCGATTAAGTCATGAAGCTCATCTACGCCCGTTAACTGAGCGATTTTTTCCAGCAATGGTTTTGTTAATACTGTTATTTCATAATGTGTTAAAAGTGCATTCCGCAATGAAAGGACATCGCCTTGTTTGTTAATCGTCACTGTTTCATCTGGATTCCAGCCAAATGCCGCAATCAGTTCATCAACCAGCTTTGGATCGTTTTCTGGATAAATGCCAAGCGCATCACCCGGTTTGTACGTAAGACCTGATCCTTCAAGAGAAAGCTCAATGTGGCGTGTTTCTTTGTTTGAACCGCGTCCATTCAAATTAATGCTTTCAAGGATTTCCGCACGAAACGGGTTCGTTCTTGAGTACTCAGATTCTGCCACTTGTGGACCTGCTGCTGCCGGTGCCGCTTGAGCTGCTGCTGGCGCCGATGCCTCGGACAAGCTTTTTACGACACTGTCAATCCACTCTGCTGCCGGCTCGTCGAAGTCAAGATCACAATCAACGCGCGGTGCGATACGCTTGCCGCCGAGTTCTTCTAAACGCTGATCAAACTCTTTTCCTGTCTGGCAGAAAAATTCATACGAGCTGTCGCCAAGAGACAGAACAGAAAATTGAAGATCATCCAGTTTTGGCGCACGCTTGCCATGAAGAAATTCATGGAATGTGATGGCATTATCCGGCGGATCGCCTTCTCCATGTGTGCTGGCTACAATCAGCAAATTTTGTACTTTTTTCAGATTATTTGGCTTAAAGTCACTCATTGCCGAAACCGTGACGTTAAATCCGTTTGATTCGAGCGTTTGGCCGGCTTTTTGGGCTAAGCGCTGTGCATTACCCGTTTGAGAACCGTATAAAATAGTTACATCTTTCGACACAGCTGGAGCAGCTGCAGCTTGAACGGGTGCTGCTATTTCAGCCGCAGCTGGAGCAGGTGCCGCTGAAACAGTTACAGACGGAGAAGCGGCTAAAAATCCACCCAGCCATACCTTTTGCCCTTCTGTAAGTGTTGGCAGAAGGCGATTCAGGAGCTCTGCCTGCTCCTCATTAAACGGACTGTTCGTTACTTGAAGTTGCAACACGATCCACCTCACAAATTTATAGGAAAATTCTTTTTAACGCCATAATAATACATTTATCGTAGTCGTATTATTCCTACAAGTCAAGTCGGTTTTAATTATATCAACCATTAGCAATTACTTATAGTACAGCAAAAAAAGAAAAGTTCAGTCCCTGTTCATTAAAAACGGCACCTTTCTTTTAAGGAAAAGGCGCCGTCAATCAAATTATTTTTCATCGTGTGTAGGATGTGCTCCTGGGTACTCTCTGGGGCGGTTTTCATGCAGATGCTTGAATTCGTACGTAAAGTTGCTCGCCACGTGCTGGTCTTTTTTCCACGGCGTACTTTTTCCTTCCACTGGTTTTTCGTTATCAATTGGCTGTCCATAAGCCCCTTCTGGAAATTCTTCCGGAATCAGGGTCAACTGGTCCCGTACATTGTACAATTCCTTATAATCCGTTTTCTTGTCCACTTGCTCACCTCCTTTTTACTTAGTATGTCCTGGCTTGCTGTTTGTTTTATTCGTGACAATGCAGGGAAATAATGAAAAAAAGAAAAGATTAAGGGGGACTTTAATAATGGACAAACCAACATGGGTCGTGGATAAATCCCAGAGCCGGGTTTATGCTGCTGTCAATCATGTGAAGGGCTCCTTCCCTTCGTATGAAGCGACGATTGAAGCCGAGGCAGATCATTTAGTAACGGCGAACATCTCGTTTAATGTGGATCTATCCACCATACAAACAGGCAGTAAAGAACTTGATGCCCACTTGATATCAGAGAAGTTTTTTGATGTGGAAAAATACGCAGAAGTACGGTTTATCGCTAACAATATTTTGGATCAGGAGAACGGGCAATACGAACTCGTCGGTGACCTTTCCCTGCACGGCGTAACCCGGACAGAATCTTTTTTTGTTACGTTTAATGAGCAACAGAATTCCGACACGGGTGAAACCGCCCGCCTTCAGGCAAAAGCCGTCATTAAACGCAGCGATTACGGTTTAACGCTCGAAACAGGAGGCGTGCATATGGAAGACGACGTAAAGATTGTACTGGATCTTCAACTGGTGAAAGCTGCATGAACAAGCGGCTTGTCTATATAGCGGCTTGTGCGATGCTGCTGTCGGCCTGCCAGCCGGGTGAACCTGAGCCCGAGCCGGCAGCCGAAAAAGGTGCACCCCTGCAGGAAATGGCCTCACAAAAAAATGGGTTGTCTCTTACCGTGCAAAACGTATCTGACAGCGCCTTAAGACTGATGATTCAAAATGGGCGTAATACTGATTTTACATATGGCCGCGCCTTCCGAATTGAACAGCAGCTCGACGGTACCTGGTATGCTGTGCCGTTCCAAAAAAACAGGGATGCTTTTGAAGAAATTGCACTGTTGTCTCCACCCCGCAAGCAAACCATTGAAACGGTTGACCTTGGCCATCTCCAAAAACCGCTCGAAGCGGGCAAGTACAGAATCGTCAAAGCGTTTCGTTCTTTTTCTATCGATGAAAATGGACGCAGTGTGTATGGAACGGAATTTTGGCTGGCAGCACCTTTTGAGATTGGAAACTAAATCAGCTCCATACCTCTTATGATGTGGAGCTGTTTCATAAAAAAGGTAAAGTCTTTTAGCTGGACTGCTCACTTGATTAATTATTGAAATAAAAAAGTCCACAATCGTCATGATTGTGGACTTTTTTTGGCACCCCGGGCGAGCCCGAAATACGCAATCATTGCTAACATGCTGGCACCGAAGATCGTCAGCCCCATTGGAACAGCCGTATTTTCACCGGCAATGCCGACAAGCGGCGCTGTCAGTGACCCAAGTGCAAATGGAAGCAGTCCAAGAAGCGCCGACGCACTGCCGGCAATATGCCCCTGCGTTTCCATCGCCAGAGAGAAAGCGGATGTACCAATGATACCAATTGAAGAAACAAAAAAGAAAATGGGAATTACGATCGAATAAAGCGGTCCATGAATCAATACCATGATGACAAGTACGATGCTTGATACTGCCGACATCCACAGGCCGAACCGCAAAAATTTGGCTTCTGAAATGGTATCTGAAAATCGGCCGACTACTTGTGAGCCGATCATAATGCCAATGCCGTTCATACCAAAAAGCAGGCTGAACAGCTGGGGAGATGCGCCATAAATATTTTGATACACGAAAGGTGTACCTGAAACATAGGCAAAAATCCCGCCGACCATAAAGCCTTGTGCAAGCGCGTAGCCCATAAATTCCCGGTTTTTCACAAGGGAACCGAAGCTTTTAAACGTTTGGGCAATATTACTTGGCTGGCGCCGTTCAACCGGAAGCGTTTCATCCATTTTCCATGTTACGACAAGCATTAATCCGATGCCGATCACGCTAAGGACAAGAAATACACCGGACCAGTCTGTAAAAGCGAGCACGCCGCCGCCGACAATTGGCGCTAAAATCGGCCCAAGATTGTTGACAAGCATAAGCAGCGCAAAAAATTTCGTTAATTCACGCCCGCTGTACATATCCCGCACAACTGCCCGGGAAACAACAAGACCGGCTGCTGCTGAAAATCCTTGAACCACACGTCCGGCAATAAACAAATAAATAGACGGTGCAAAGGCACAGAAAAGAGACGCGGCAAAATATAAAAATAAAAAGAAGGCCAGCGGTTTTTTCCGTCCGCGCACATCACTCATCGGCCCGATCACAAGCTGTCCCAAAGCAAGACCGATCAAACAAGCCGTTAAGCTGATTTGTACAAGCGACGCAGTTGTCCCGTAGTCATCGGCAATCGTCGGAAACGATGGCAGGTACATATCAATCGTAAATGGGCCCATCGCTCCAAGCGCTCCCAGAAGAATCGCCATCTGCGTCCGCTTAATGGTACGTGTTTTTTCCAATTTATCCACCTCTTTTTCCAAAACAAAAAAACGCTCGTCCAGAAGCTCATTTTGTTTCACAATATGAACAGTATAGCGGATTTGGTCTCGCTCGCCCAGCATTCCCGCTTGTTCTTTTCTACTGATAGAATAAAAGAATCCCTCTTCTTTTTCGTCCGTTTAAGCATATGAATATAGTGGAACATATACAATGATCTTCTGCGAGCCTTCTTCTGGGCTGAAAATAAAAAAAGCAAACAAAAGATGAAACCTTTTTTTATTTGATTCGTAGAAAAGAAAAACAGGAAAGTAGGGATTTCATGCTAAAGAAACTTCTTCAACAGATACTGAATCAAAAATCTTCTCACAGCCGCCGTTATTCCAGCAGTGATCACCGATCTCGAAAACATTCCCATCAATCTTCAAAGCATGGACATCATTATTACAAGAAAAAACGCGGTTCTTCTTTCAGCTCTTACAGCAGCTGAAGCGTATGCATATGATGTTTTCCAAGCTAATTGAACGACCGCTAAAGCCAGGCATTCTCGTTGGCGGCCGATTTCGGCTGGCAGGCCTGCTTGGCAGAGGCAGCTATGGCCTCACGTACAAAGCGAAAGATTTGCAGACCGGCCGGGATGTAGTGGTTAAACAGCTGCGCAACCGTAAACGGCACAAGCCGGCTGAAATAAACTTCTTTTGGCAGGAAGCTCATTTTTTGCAGCAGCTTCGTCACCCGGCCATTCCCCGGTTTGTCGCCGCTTTTAAAAGGGATGGCGTGCCGTTTTTTGTGATGGACTCGATAAACGCTCCCAATTTTGAGGAATTAATTTTCCATCAAAATCAACGGTATACCGAAAAAGAAGCATTCCGAATCCTATTAGAGGTCCTTTATGTAGTCCAATACTTTCATCGTCAAGGGATTGTTCATCGGGACTTGCGCATCCCAAATATTTTGTGGGATGGGACAGCTGTGCATGTAATCGACTTTGGCCTCGCACGGATTCTTGGCAGCAACCCCTCCTCTAGGCGCAGACGAAAAAAAGAGCACCCGCTTTTTCGGGAGCTGTCTGTTCGAAGCGATTTTTTTGCGCTCGGTCATTTTGTTCTGTTTTTGCTGTATTCTACATTCGAGCCCTCGTCCAAAAAAGAAAAAAGCTGGGAAGAAGAACTGACGCTTTCTTCTCCAGCAAGATGTGTGATTCGTCGTATGCTCCAGCTGGATCAGCCTTATGAGACAGCCGATGAGCTAATAGCAGATGTTCAATGTGTCATAGATTCACCGGAAAAGCGCTGCCTTTAATGTAACGGCAGCGCTTTTCCCCTTTGGGCTGATTTATAAAATATTAAGCCATTTTTTTAAGCTTTAGGTCTGAAAAAAGTCAGCCGATAAAAAAGCAGCCCTGGTACCAGGGCTGCTTCAGGCTGTTGACAAACGCCCGCTTTCGGCGTCACTTGCCAGCTGTGAATGCTCATGACCCTAAAAGGTCACTCCGCTTCCCAGCCGGCGGCATTCCTGGAAAGTCAGACGTTTTCAATCAGCCTGCTTTCTTACTTTGTCTACACTCTCAAGCTGTCCTAATACCAGAGCATGTATCATTATTGAAATACCTGGTCAATTTTGCTGATTTCTTCTTGTGTAAGCTGAACATCTAATGTTTTTAAGTTGTTTAATACTTGCTCAGATCGTTTTGCACCTGGAATGATAACGTCAATCGCATCACGTGTTAAGTACCATGCCAGCACTAAATGAGCCAGTTCTACCTCTTTGCTTTCTGCAATCGGGCGAATTTGATCGACTTTTTCAAGGTTCGCTTCAAACGCTCCTTTTTGGAAGTATGGCAGGTCATTACGAAGATCATCAAATGTCGCATTTTTATCGTACTTGCCTGTTAAAAGTCCGGATGCAAGTGGGAAATACGGCACAAATGAAATGTTTTTCTCAGCAAGGTACGGGAACAATTCTTTTTCCGCGTCGCGTGCAAGCAGATTATATTCTCCCTGAAAAACATCAACATAACCGTCTTTGTTCGCTTCCTTCAACTGATCGAGAGAGAAATTAGAGACACCGATATGGCGGATTTTCCCTGCATCTTTCAATTCCTTTAGCGCTCCAACCGCTTCATCTTTCGGTGTTTGTTCGTCTGGAAAATGGATATAAAACAAATCAATATAGTCCGTTTGGAGGCGTCCTAATGCTTCGTCTACGGCATTTTTTAAGAAAGCCGGAGAATTGTCAAATTTTTCGCCGTCATCCGTTAGAACATGCGCTGCTTTTGTAGCAATCACAGCTTCTGATCGATTTCCCCGCTCTTTTAACACTTCCCCAATCAATTCTTCTGAACGCTTCGGTCCGTAAATAAAGGCTGTATCGAGAAAGTTAACACCATGGTCAAGCGCTGTACGCACCATATCACGGCCGGCTTCTTCATCCAGGTTTGGATATAAGTTATGGCCTCCTACCGCATTGGCGCCAAAGCCAATCGGGTTTACACGCAAGTCTGTTTTGCCGATCTGCACAAGCTTTGTCATTATGTATACATCTCCTTTTGCTTTTTTCCACCCTTTTCCTATTGCCGGAATGAGAAGGGGCTAAACCCCTTCGGTCGCTCCAAACAATCGCTCTTTCTGATAAAACCCGCACGATTCCCGGATAATCAGCTCGTCTTTCATGACGAATTTTTTCCGGTCAATTGAGCCGCCTTTTAAAAGCGTTAAAAGCAAATCCGTTGCTTTTTGGCCAATCTCATATTTCGGCTGATCGATCGTCGTCATGTAAGGAGTGAAAAGAGACGCCATCCGCAGGTTATCAAATCCGACGATAGCTATATCTTCCGGTACGCGGAGACCGTGGTCTTTAACCGCTTTAATTGAGCCAAGCGCCATTTCGTCATTAAACACAAACACAGCCGTCGGACGATCTTCAAGCGCCAGCAGTTTCACCATTTGATTGTAGCCTGAATCCAGTCCATCATCTCCTTCCTGTACCCAGGAAGGATCGATCAGCAGATCATGGCCCATCATCGCCTGCTTGTAACCGCGCAGCCGGTCCCGGCTTAAGATAATATCCATAGGACCACAAATATGCGCAATCTTCCGGTGTCCGACATTGATCAAGTGCTCGGTTATTTTGCGGGCACTGCTGATGTTGTCAATCGAAACCGTCGGAATGTCCAGGCCATCCATATATTCACAAGCAAGAACGATCGGAAACTGGGACGATAATTCTTCCAGGCTGTCCCGATCCATACGGGCGGTTAATAGTACGGCACCGTCTGCCTGTTTTCTATATAGAAGCTCAATATATTCTCTTTCCCGCTCAACCTGATTTTCTGTGTCACCCAAAATAACCTGATAGCCGTTTTGAAGCGCTGTATGCTCAATGCCGCGCAGCACTTCGGAAAAAAACGGACGGGTAATATCCGGTACCACCACTAAAATCGTTTTTGTTTCACGTGTGCGGAACTGGCTGGCGATCATATGCGGTTTATAGTTTAATTCGTTAATCACCCGCATTACTTTTTCTTTCGTTTCTTTGCTGACCAAATCTGGCTGGCGAAGCACCCGGGACACAGTAGCCGGAGATACATTCGCCCGTTTGGCCACATCTCTCATTTTCATCATATTGTTCACCTGCCTTTTCCCTGTTCCGTTCTTATTATCTCTATTATAACGAACTCTCATTATTATGCTTAAATATTGATTCCGTTTTCATTTCCCCCTGCCATTTAAAACTAAACAAAGCGCCTAATACACCAACAGCACCGGAGAAATAAAAGCTTGCTTCCAGTCCAAAATACGTGTTTAAAATGCCGGCTAAAAAAGGACCGGCGAACATACCGATAGCGTAAAGAGCCTGGTAGGCCCCCATTGCTGTCGCCCGCTTGGCGTGAGGAATTTCTTCTACAGCCATACCAAGGAAAAGCGGGAATAAAAGGCCAAGGGCAAATCCATTTACGAGCTGCAAACCCATCAAGGCTGCTTTTGTATCTGCGAACGGCATAAAAAAAGTAAAGATTGCCGCGGCAGAAAAAGCGACTTGCAGCGTGCCCCATTTACCCAGCTTCGGAACAAACCAGCTGCCGCTTAACAAGGTAGAAACAGCATGCGGCACCATAAAAGCAAATACAAGAATTGTGATGTCACCCGCCCTCATGCCGGCTGACAGTGCATAATCAGTCGTAAAACCAAACATCGTGGTAAACATGATGCTATGCGCTAATATGGACAGCAGAGATACTTTTAGCAGCGCCGGTTCCTTCAGCGCTGTTCCGAGCTCCTTCAGCCGAACCGGCTCCCGTTTTGTTTCTGTTTTTCCTTCTGCTACAAACAGCGAAAGCAGCAGGCCCGCGGCTCCGAAAGCGACTCCGAACCAGTAAGGTGCATGCCAGCCCCACTCTTCCACGATCCATGCACTGAGCGCCATCCCGAGCAGCTGGGCAAATACAACGGCAAAAGATAAATGGCCCATAGCCCGGTGCAAATTCCGCTCCGCTGCGTAGCTCGAAAAAAGAATGGTAAAAGCCACCCAGGTGGCGGCAGCGATGCCGGCCAGTGAACGGGACAGGAGCACCCATCCAAGGCTTTCAGTCAGCGCAAAAGCGAGGCAGCTGAACATACTTACAGCCATACCGGCCACAACAAAGCCTTTCCGCTTATTCCAAAGATCGGACCCGATGCCGATCGGAAGGCGAAACAAAAACTGCATAAGCCCGTAGCTTGCCAAAACGATGCCGATAAAGGTATACGTGCCCCCTATCTGCTCGATGTAAGGAGAGAGCATCGGAATATAAATAAAGTGCGAAAACCAAAAAAGAAAAGAAATCAGTAAAAACAATCTTTGACTGCGTTTGTTCACATGCTCACATCCTGCTCTTCGGCTCTTTGAGAAAAAGGAGCCGTCCTATGCAATGGACCAGCTCCTCTCTCTTGATACCAGACAAGCGTATTAGGCTTTGCCGCTCGTGTTAAATTCTCTCATTTTCCCTTTTACAGCGTCCTTTACTGCTTCAATGGCCGGCAATAAAATAAGCCGCGGCTCGTATACATCCGGATTTTGGTTTAATGTTTCACGGACAGAGGCGGTCCATGCCTGGATGCTTTCTGTGTTGACATTAATTTTTGCGTGGCCAAGCTCTATGGCGCGCTGAAGCTGATGAAGCGGAATGCCGGAGCCGCCGTGCAGGACAAGCGGCACGTCCGTTTTCTCTGAGATTTCTTTCATTTCATCGAAGCCCAGCTGCGGCTCACCCTGATACGGGCCATGAACCGAACCAAGCGCTGCGGCCAGTGCATCAATGCCGGCTTCTTCAACAATTCGGATACATTCATCCAGATCCGCATATTGAATACCGCCGACCATGCCATCTTCCTGCCCGCCGACTGTGCCGACTTCTGCTTCAACCGTTACCCCTTTTTCCTTTGCATACGCGACGACTTCTTTCGTCATCGCAATATTTTCGTCGATTGGGCTGTGGGAGCCGTCGATCATGACAGACGTATAACCTGCATCAATCGCTTTCTTGCAGCGCTCGACGCTCATGCCGTGATCTAAATGAAGCGCAACCGGCACGGTAATGTTTAATTCCTCCATCAGCGCCTTGACCATGGCGGCAATCGTTGTGAAGCCGCCGAGGTAGTCCACAAGCCTATCGGATGAGGCCAGAATAATGGGTGCCCGTTCTTCTTCTGCTGCCTGCAAAAACGCCTGGGCAAATTCCAGTCCGTTAATATTGTATTGACCGACGGCATAGCCGCCCTGCTTTGCTTTTTGCAGCATATCTTTCATTGATACTAACATACAATCAGCCCTCGACTTTCTCCGTTAACCCAAGACCTTCTTTCATTTTTTGAAGCATAAGTTTACTTGACCAGTCCGCTTTGTCTTTCCAGGCAAATACAGCGTTTGTTGCGATGCCATCAAAGTTCATTTCTTTCAGCTTGCGGAAAATTGTATCGAAATCTACTTCTGCTTCACCGATGTTCAAATGCTGGTGAACCGTTGCTTCTACTGCCGGCGGGTTCACAATGTAGCGAAGGCCGTCTGATGCCATATGGTTGAATGTATCCGCAAATAAAACATGCGTCAGGCGGTCGCCTGCTGAATCAAACATTGGCGCAATATCGCCTTTACCGTTGTCATAGTAGAACGTGTGAGCTGTAGAGTACACAAGGTTAATCCAGTCTTTATCCAATGCACGGATCATATCCATCGCACCGTCATGCGTTTCAATGAAATCATATGGATGCGCCTGAAGGTTCAATTTAATGCCTTCACGTTCAAAGATCGGCAGCAATTCGTCCATAGAACGGATAAACTGCTCTTCGCATACAATCGGATTGAACTTAGATCCGTTGAATTCACTGTTCATTAAATCTACTTCCAATTCAACCGCTACCTCAATGGCGCGTTTCCAGTTGCGTACAGCTGCCTGGCGGCGGTCTTCGTCTGGACCTGCCCAGTAGTAAAGAGGAAGAAGAGAAGAAATTTGAACACCTGCATCACGGCAGTAGCGTTTTAAGTTTTTAATTTTTGCGCTGTCTACTTTTGGGTACTTGTAGAATGGGCAGAAATCCTCGCGCGGTGAAAGCTCAATGTAGTCATAGCCAAGCTCCGCTGTTTTATCTACCATTTCTCTCAAAGAAAGATCGGCATACATAGTTGGATCAAGTGCTAGTTTCATTAGAAATTCCTCCTGTTTATTTACGGAGCCGGCCGAGCCGGCACCCTTGTTAGTTTACAGCTGCTGTCTGCTTTTGGTAGAATGCTGGTTTTTCTTCAAGCGCTACATCTTCTTTCTGGCCGGACTGCTGTGCTTTCACGCATGCATCCGCTGTTACAGCAGCGATGTAGCCGTCCCATGAAGTCGGTCCATTCGGCTCGCCTGTTGCTTTGATTGAATCCATAAAGTCTTGTAACTCCACATCGTAGGCATCAATGAACCGGTCTTTCCAGTCTGTCATAATGCTTGTAGAAAGCTTCGCACTCTTGCGTGTCACGATGCTTGCCGGCTCTGGCAGGTAAGCTACGCCGTCCTCACCGATGACTTCACATTGAATGTCATAACCATAGTGGCAGTTTACGAACACTTCCGCATTAATAATGATGCCTGATTTTGTTTCTAAAATAATGATTTGCGGATCTTTTAAGCCCGCATGAGCACGTGCTGTTTTTTTCGGGTACAGTACTTGTACTGATTTATAGTCATCATTGATCAGCCAGTGCAGCACGTCAATTTCGTGAATAAGTGTATCAACAATGGCCATTTCTGTTCCGTATGTTTCTGGTACTTCCGGGTTGCGGTGTACACAGCGGACCATCAATGGATCACCGATTTCATTCGCATCAATTGCTTCTTTTAATTGAACATATCCTGGATCATAACGGCGCATAAAGCCTACTTGAACTAGCTTTTTCCCGTGTGCCATTTCAGCCTGGACGATTTTCATTGCACCTTCCGCCGTTGTCGCAAGCGGTTTTTCACAAAATACGTACTTGCCTGCTTCAATGGCGTTTAATACGTTTTGTTCGTGCGCCGGCCCCCAGCTTGTAACCAAAACGGCATCTACGTTCGGATCCTGGCAAAGAGCTTTATCATCTTCATGAACAACTGCCTCAAGTCCGTATTGCTCAACAGCTAGTTTTGCAGATTCAAGATTCACGTCTGTTACCGCAACGATTTTACCGCCTGCTAAACTGTTTGTAATGCGTTTAATATGTTCACGGCCAATTGCCCCTGTTCCAATTACTCCAAATTTCAATGTCATGATTCATTTCCTCCCTTATATTACCACTTTTGTAACGCTTACATCATTAAGCGCGTTTGTTTTCTGTATAGCTTGCTACCACTGGTTTTTTACCATGATTGCGGAATTTTTGCTCTAATTGTTCAAGCGTAAGCCCTTTCGTTTCTGGAAGGAATTTTGCTACAAATCCAATCGCCAGGACGCCAAGTGCCACAAAAATATAGAATGTTCCAGATAGTCCGACTGCTGAAAGCATGATCGGGAATGACAAGCCGACTAAGAAGTTGACAAGCCATAAGAATAATACAGTTAAGCCCATTCCAAAACCGCGCAACTGCAGCGGGAAAATTTCGGAAAGCATCAGCCAGGTGACCGGAGAAATGGCGCCTTGCTGGAATGCAAGAAATGTAACGGTTAAAGTAAGAATAACGTATGGCAAGTTTGGTGAGCCTTCTAGTACGCTTGAGAAAATGGCAATCAACAAAAGGCATACAGTTGTACCGGCAAGTCCTGCCATCAGCATCGGACGGCGGCCGATTTTACCTAACAGCCAAATACCGACGAATGTAGCGAGTACGGAAATCGCTCCGTTTGCAATGTTACCCACGAGTGCCGCTTCTGTTGTAAAGCCGGCGTCTTTTAAAATCTCTGTTCCATAGTACATGATCGAGTTTACACCCGTAATCTGCTGCACAACCGCAATACCGACACCAATAAACATAATGCGGCGAATCCACGGTGTGGAAAGATCTTTGAAACCAGCTTGCTTTGTATGTTCTTCTTCAGTAAATGTTGCTTTAATTTCAGCTAGTTCAGTTTTCGCTTCTTGCTCTGAACGAATGCGGCTTAAAACAGCAAGTGCCTCACTGTCTCTTTTCTTAGACACAAGCCAGCGCGGGCTTTCCGGCACTTTCAGCATACCGATGAATAAGAAGATGGCTGGAAGAGCGGCAATCAGCAGCATCACACGCCAGATTCCTTCAACGTGACCGAGTGTTGTACCAAGGATGGCATTCAAGACAAAAGCTAAAAGCTGACCACTAACGATCATCAATTCATTTTGCGTTACGATACGACCACGGCGTGATGCCGGTGACATTTCTGCCAGGTAAGAAGGAACGGTAACGGATGCTCCGCCTACTGCCAGTCCAAGCAAGAAACGAGAAATGATCATAACGGTGACGTTTGGTGCAAGTGTACATCCAAGAGTGGCAACTAAGAAAACCACGGCCAGCATTAAAATGTTTTTTCTGCGTCCATTAATGTCTGACAGTCGTCCGCCAAACAAAGCACCGAGTGCGGCACCGAAGAGAAGCGAACTTGCTACGAACCCTTGTGTTGCAGGCATTAAGCCCATCTCTTCTGTCATAAAAGGAAGAGCTCCATTAATAACACCTGTATCATAACCGAAGAGAAGTCCGCCCAGCGTCGAAATAATGATAATCTTACGTAAAAAAGATGATGGGGCTGCGTTTGTATTCATTGTTCATGCACCTCTTTTTATTTCTCCACGCGTGCAAGCAATGATTCGTCCAAATACCTTCGGGCGATCAATGCATACTCAAGCGGGTGGGCAATGGCTGGGTCCTGTTCTGCTTCAATAACGATCCAGCCTTTGTATCCATGCTCTTCAAGAAAGCGGAAAGGCTTCCTAAAATCAATGCATCCGTCTCCTGGCACTGTAAACATTCCAGCTAAAAACGATTCTCTAAATGATTTTCCTGGTTGTTTGCATTCGTCCATTACAGACTCTCTAACATCTTTGAAGTGAACATGTTTAATACGGTTCATATGTTTTTCAAGAAGCGTCATATAATCGCCATCTGAAGCAAAAATATGGCCTGTGTCATATAAAAGGTGGACATGGTTTGAATCTGTTCCTTCCATCAAACGGTCAATTTCTTCCAGCGTCTGCACACCGGTTCCCATATGATGATGGAAGACAAGCTTTAAGCCATAGCTGTCGGCAATTTTGCCAAGTTCATTCAGCCCTTCGCAAAGAATGGTCCATTCTTCATCGCTAAAGTAAGGCTTTTCGGCAAAAACATTTTTATCAAGACCCTGTATGCTGTATGTTTGTTCGGAAACCACTGCAACCGCTGCTTCCACTTCTTTTAAATACGCACAGTGGGCATGAAATTCCTGTGATGCTTTTTCAATGCCATCACGAATGATAAAGCTTGAAAACCACTGGCCCGCAATTTTTAAGTTACGCAGTGCCAGTTCCTTTTTTAAAACGGCAGGTTCAGGGAAGAAGCCGCCGACTTCTGTCCCTTGAAATCCTGCTACAACGATGTCGCTTAACAAATGAGATAGTGTATTTTCAGCGCCGATTTCTGGAATGTCATCGTTGCGCCATCCAATTGGAGCAATGCCCCATAAAATATCCTGCATGATGTGCGGACCTCCTATTAATACATCTTCGCCGTTTCTAATTTTTCCGCTCTTGCGGCATAGGCTTTTTGAACGCTTTCAGACTCGGATACTTCAGCGACGCCCACGTTCCACCATCCATCATAGCCATCCGACATCGTTTTCGGAAGCACTTTCATATCAATCAATGTGGAAACGGACTGCTTTTTCGCATCTTCAAGCGCTGCTTTCAATTCTTCTACTGTGTTGGCTTTGTATGATTTTGCTCCGTAGGCTTCTGCCAACTTCGCATAATCAATGTTCATAATCTTGTTGTCATGTGTACGGAACTCACAGAAGTATGAACCGCTGCCATTATCCATCTGCAGGTTATTAATACATCCATAACCAGAGTTATCAAACAAGAGAATATTGATTTTTTTATCGTACTGAAGCGCTGTTACAAGCTCTGTGTGAAGCATGAGGAAGCTGCCATCTCCAACGGCTGCGTATACTTCACGGTCCGGGTGAGCGAGTTTCGCACCCAGTGCGCCGGCCACTTCATATCCCATGCAGGAATATCCATATTCCAGGTGGTAAGTGTTCGGTACATCCGAATGCCATAAGCGCTGCAGGTCGCCTGGAAGTGATCCAGCTGAACCGATAACGATGCTGTTTGGTGCGACTGCTTCATTGGCAGCGACCAAAGCGGCCGTTTGTGTGAATTCAGTGTCCAGCACATCGGCATATTCATTCAGTGTTTCCTGAGAAAATTGATCCTTGATTTCCGGCGTGAAGTTTTCACGATTAAATGTTACGTTCGCCAGACGGTCGCGTTCTGTCAGCCACTCTTCTTTCCATGCTGAAAGCAAGCCGCCATATGCTGTTTCATAGTCTCCCAAAAGAGGCGCCAGCTGCTCAAGCGCCGTTTTTGCATCCGCTACTACTTGGAATCCGTCTAATTTGTATGCCTGCAGACGGCTGACGTTAATATTCAAGAAAGAGGTTTTCTCGAAATCAAACGCTGTTTTTGATGATGTTGTAAAGTCTGTATAGCGTGTTCCCACACCGATCACGAGGTCTGTGTCACGCGCCACTTTATTGGCAGCCGACGTACCAAGAATACCAACGCCGCCCAGATTGTTTGGAAACGAAACTTCCACTGTTGATTTCCCGGCCTGTGTTTCTACGAGCGGAATATTATGTTTTTCAGAGATTTGTTTTAAAATGTCACGGGCGCCTGAATAACGGGCACCGCCGCCGACAATAATAACGGGCTTTTTGCTTGCTTTGATCCGCTCTGCCGCGCCTTGAATCTCGCGTTCTACCGCCGGCTTGCGGTCCAAATAATGAACGCGTTTTTCGAAGAAACGCTCATCATAATCAAACGCTTCCCCTTCTACATCCTGTGCGATGCAGATGGTCGCCGGGCCAGCTTTGGCCGGATCGGTCATCACTTCAAATGCACGGATCAGTGCAGACATTAACTGTTCCGGGCGTGTTACGCGGTCCCAATAGCGGGAAACCGCCATAAACGCTTCGTTTGTTGTCACGGCTGTGCTGTGTTCATGCTCTAGCTGCTGAAGCACTGGATCAGGCTGGCGTGTCGCAAATGTATCCGCCGGAAGCAGAAGAACCGGAATGTTGTTCGCAAACGCGGTTCCCGCTGCCGCGATCAAGTTTGCCGAACCCGGGCCGGCAGATGTGGTGACCGCATAAATTTTGCGGCGGAGCATTTCGCGGCTGTAGGCGATTGCCGCCTGAGCCATTCCCTGCTCATTCTTTCCTTGATAGACTTTCAAACGGCCTGCGTCCTGCTCAAGCGCCTGGCCGATTCCGACCACGTTGCCATGGCCGAAAATGTTAAAGATGCCTTCGACGAAAGGTGTTTCTTCGCCATCAACGTGAATGTACTGCTGATTTAAAAATTTAATTAACGCTTGCGCGGTTGTTAATCGAACTGTTCCCATTAGTTGCTCACCTCTTAACGAATCATTTTTTACACATGTACCGCAGCTGCGATCAACTGCTCAATTTCAGAAGCAACCGGCATCGCATCCGACGAGCTGTGCTTGCTGACTACAATCGATGCAGAAGCACTGCCATACTTCAAAGCAGTTTCAATGTCTTTCCCGCTGACAAGTGCGTAAAGGAAGGCGGATGCGTATGAATCACCTGCACCGAATGTCTTCAGCACGTTTGTTTTGTACGCCTGCGCGCGGAATACTTCTCCCGATTTTGCGTACGCGTATGACCCTTCTACTCCATGCTTGATCACAACAAGATCAGCTGAATGCTTGAATAAGTTTTGAATGGTTTCATCGTTGTCGCCGCCCTGGATGTTCTCCATTACGTCAAACTCATCACGTGTGCCGATGACGATATCCGACTGCTCAGCCACAAGTGAGTAGTAAACCGCTGTTTCTTCCGGTGACTGCCATGTGTAAGGACGGTAGTCAAGCTCAAATACAATCTTCACACCGTGTTTTTTCGCCAGGCCGACCGATTTTAAAACCGCTTCTCTAGATGGGCTTTTTGCCAGTGCTGTACCGGATACAAGCAGGATTTTCGCTTTTTGAATGTAGTCTTCGCTTACTTCAGATGGCTCAAGGTATAAATCTGCCACATCATCACGGTACATCAAAATACTGCACTCATCCGGGCTTAAAATCTCAGTAAAGGCAAGACCGGTTTTATGGCCTTCTTTATCTACTACCATATTGGATGTATCCACGCCGACTTCACGCATGTACTTTTCAATAAAACGCCCATGCTGGTCATCGGCAAGCTTGCCGATAAAGCCGACTTTTAAGCCAAGCTTCGCGCTGCCGATCGCGACGTTTGCGGGTGAGCCGCCAACGTACTTGGTAAACGTCATGGTCTCTTCCATTGGCATGTTGTATTCGTTTGCATTTAAGTCGATGCAGGCACGTCCAATTGCGATTACATCAAGTTCTTTTTCATTATTGAATGTATAGTTCATCCGTTTTCACCGCTCCTTTAATTTGGTTAACGTTTTAAAATCCACTCATGGTCTGGATCATTGTAAAATTTCCAAATACGTGTCGGGCCGGCCATCACATTTAAGTAATAAGACTCATAGCCATCCGGTACGCCGACTGGGTGGTATCCAGCTGGCACAAGCACAACGTCGCTGTTTTCAACGGTCATCGTTTCATCAATCGACCGGTCATCGGTATACACACGCTGGAACACAAAACCCTGTGGCGGATTCATTTCATGGTAGTAAGATTCTTCTAAGAATGACTCATCCGGCAGATTATCCTGGTCATGTTTGTGCGGCGGGTAGCTCGACCAGTTTCCGCTTTCTGTATAAACTTCTACGACAAGCAGGCTGTTTGCGCGCGGGTCGGAATCCGGCAGGATATTGTGAACCATCCGTTTATTGCTTAGAATGCCGCGGTTTTCAATGCCAACCTCCGAAGCTTTAATCAGTACAGTCGGCAGCTGCTCCTGGGAAGGGGAATAGCATAATGCTACCCGGGCAGCTGTTGCGCCTTCTACGTGGAAAGTTTTATCGTTGGAAACATATACGCTGTCTGTCGGCACTTTTTCAAAGACATTTTCACGTGTGCCAAGGCTGCGGAATTCTTCGCTTCCTTCGGTTACGTGAATCTTGCCTGTCAGGGCGACAATGCAGCATTCTGTTTTATTTAATGATTCAGTGTAAGTGGCGCCGGGAGCCAAATCAATGACTTTAAATCCGACATATTCGAGGGGAGAGTTTTCTTTTGTGACGTCATGAACGAGTGTGACGCCTTCTGACTGTTCTTTTTTCATTGGTTTTTGAAGCAAGCGGCTCATGTTATGTACCTCCTGATTTTTTCTTGAATGGCCTGCTGCCCGGATTGAGCCGGACAGCCAGGACAAATTCAAGATATTACTTCACGTAGCGTGCAGTGACCATTTTCTTGCGTGTAAAGAATTCAACCCCATCTTTACCGTTCGCATGAAGATCGCCATAGAATGAATTTTTGTAGCCTGAGAATGGGAAGAATGCCATTGGCGCCGGTACCCCAACGTTAATGCCCAGCATGCCTGCATGAATGGTTTCACGGAACTGGCGTACTGCTGCTGCGCTGTCTGTGTACAGGCAGGCACCATTCGCAAGTGTAGAAGCATTGGCTGTCTCAACACCTTCTGCCAGGTCTTTTACGCGAACGACTGAAAGAACTGGTGCAAAGATTTCATCCTGCCAAATCGTCATATCCTGTGTCACATTGTCGAAGATTGTTGCGCCAAGGAAGTATCCATCTCCTTTTGCCGCTTCGTCTTCACGGCCGTCACGCACAAGCGTTGCACCCTGCTCGATACCGGCTTCAATGTAGCCGATTGTACGCTGTTTCGCATTGTCGCGGATGATCGGGCCAAGGAATACGCCATCATCTAAACCGTTGCCAATTTGAATGTTGTCTGCGGCTTCTTTTAGTTTTGCGATAAACTCATCGGCAATGCTGTCTTCTACTGCTACAACGGCTGCAGCCATGCAGCGCTCACCCGCTGAACCAAAGGCGGCGGCTGTTACTTCTTTTGCTGCCAGGTCAAGATTTGCATCTGCCAGCACAATGGAGTGGTTTTTCGCTCCTGCAAGCGCCTGTACGCGTTTCAAGTTCGCTGCTCCTGTTTTATATACGTATTCTGCAACAGGCTGTGAGCCGACAAATGAGATGGCTTTCACTTCTGGGTGCTCAAGAAGGCCGTTTACCACATCATGCGCTCCGTTTACGATGTTCAGTACGCCGTCTGGAAGGCCGGCTTCTTTGAATAAATCTACTAATTTCGCTGCCAAAAGCGGAGTACGTTCAGACGGCTTTAGGACAAATGTGTTGCCGCATGCGATCGCCAGTGGGTACATCCAGCAAGGAACCATCATCGGGAAGTTAAATGGTGTGATCCCGCCGACAACGCCTACTGGATAACGATACATGCCTGATTCAATGTTTGTGGCGATGTCTGGAAGCTGGCTGCCCATCATCAGTGTCGGCGCACCGGCCGCGAATTCTACGCATTCAATCCCGCGCTGCACTTCACCCATGGCTTCTGACAAGCTTTTTCCGTTTTCAATCGTGATCAATTTTGCTAGCTCTTCCCAGTTATCAACAAGAAGCTGCTGATATTTGAAAAGAACGCGTGCACGCTTTGGAACAGCCGTCTGCGACCATGTTTTAAACGCTTCGCTTGCGGCCTGCACCGCACGGTCTACATCTTCTTTTGTAGAAAGCGGTACCTGGGCAATTTCTTCGCCTGTTGCTGGATTTACAACCGTCTCGGTCTGGCTGGACAGAGAATCTACCCATTCTCCATTTATATAGTTTTGTAACGTTTTCACTTCTGAGTTTACTGCTGACATGTTTGATTCCTCCTTGAAAAGTCGGTTTTTAAATAAACAAGAAGCTGGCCATTGGCTTAAAAGCAGTGTCTGACTGAAATCGATTTCATCATGTTTCAAAAATAAGAACGCTGTTTAAGAGACTTGCCCACTTAATAGAGCGTTTTCATTACTACCTTATTAATGATCTTAATACTCTTTACATTGCCTTATCAAGCAACATATGACTGAAATCGATTTCAGTCAATTTCACTGAAAACAGCTTATTGACGTTTTGATAGGATTATTAAGTAATTAATCCAACGATCCTCACTAAATGAAAACGCTATTTGAAATCGATTTCATTCAGTTATTTCTGAACCTTCAAAACTTTATATTGAAAGTGTACAACACTCTTTTTGATTTGTAAACACTTTCAATGTAATTTTTTTCGACAAAAAATAAAGAACCCGACAAACACTGTCAGGTCCGTATTTTCGCCCATTACTTTTTTTGAAAAACAGATAGAATGGCATAAATCAACACCATAATAAATCCTATTCCCGCTGCCAGAATAAATCCGTAAATTCCAACCATTCGGACCCAGCCAATTGTGAATGTAAAAAAGATCCAAGCATACACGATGCCTCCTAAAACTAAAGCAAGCGGCCCATTGAACGGAAATAGGCGCCTCCACTTCCAAATAAGCAAAGCGGCTAAAGCGCCTAGTATGACAAGCCCCGCTGCTTGATCCGGCCCGAAAAAAGGCAGCAGCCGTGACTGTTGAACATCTACATCTGCGTCAGCTGGGGATGGCTGCGCGAGTCCTGTAAAAGTTGAAAAAATAGACCAAGCAGCTGCAATAGCAAATAGGGCAATCATCACCCAATTGATTTTTTGATAAAAAGACTTGTTTTGCATGTTATGGCTCCTTTTTGTGCTATAAAGGCTCCAGCCATTTTAAGTTAAAAGAGATATTGCTTTTATATAAAAACGGCTGGATATGAGACAAGCTGGCTCTTACTCTTTGTAACCGCATATGATTTTCCAGCTGTTTCTTTCATTATCTCATAAAAAGTGCTATTCAAGTGTGTAAAGGGTTGAGCACCAATGATTTGAATTGGTTTTCCGGCGGCCCTTCCACCCGTTTTTCCTCAGCTCGCCGGCTAACAGCTGGTTAAAAAAGCCGTGACCAACAAGAGCAATTGAACGATGTTCAGCTGCGGCCAGCTGCTTCGCTCCTTTTTCCGCTCTTCGCTTTGCTTCTTTATATGATTCACAATGCCGGCTATATCCAGCTAACCACACTGTTCTCAGTAAAACTGTCCATACAGCAGGCGGCAGCTTTAAATGGGTAAAAGAAACAACTGGCAGCTCTACTTCACGAAACAGCGCGTCTGATTGTACTTTAACAGCTGGATTCAAATGCTTAGCCGACTCGATGGATCGAACTAAATCGCTCGTGATGAGGCATGGTACATCCTTTATAGAAGAAACCGTCTCCTTCGGGCAGCTGCTTTCCTGTACGCCAGCTTCGTTATAAGCCTGCACCCATGCTAAAAATTCCCGCCCGGTCATAGGTCTGCTTTCAGTATGGGCAGAACGGCCATGCCGGATTAATAAAATGGTTTTCATCACCTTTATTTCTCACTTTCTATTAGCAGCTTTCACTCAATGGTATAGTTTTATATAATAATTGATTTGCCTGTGAAACCAGGTATACTCTCGTCCGGCTCATTCAGTCAACAGATGCTTCCAATTATACATACTAGTATACTTACATTTTGCGTGGATGGGAGCCATCATAAGAATCTTTTATTTATTTGTTTATACAGTGAAAAAGCTATCTTTAAAAGGGGGTCTCAGTAACCTTTTTTAAAGAAAACAGCCTTTTAACCAAACTCTCCTGTTCTTCTTTTAAACACTTGTCAGTAAGAAGAGAAACAAGCCAGATGGATGTTCAGCCGGCTTGTTTGCCTAAACTTACCTGAATGCAAAAGAACATCCAAATAGATTATTTGAATGACAACAGAAAAGAGCACAGCCAAGATACTTTACTTTATAATACTTACTCTGACAGCTTTGTGCCTATCGCTTCAGCAACTTGCTTCCAATAAGCCTTAGAGTGAGGTACAAACGACTGCTTATCTGCCCGCTTTCTAACGAATTCCTTTTCTCCAGCTTCGTTTATCCCAAAACCCTCCACTTCGATAAAGTTAATCTGACCGAAGCAAAAAGACTGAAAAAGGCCAAAAGGCGCCCGAACGAGGCCTGATACTTCTTCCTGCTGAAGCGTAAAGTTCACTTCTTCTTCAATCTGATGCATATATACATGCCTAAACTCCCTGTCTAGGAACCCTTCCAGCTCAATCGACTCTTTTATGATACCAAGCGGCTGTACCTGGTGAATTGTTAAGTCGAGACCTAGTTCCTCGTTTACTTCTCGAATACCATCTTCAGCTGTTTCATCCTTCAGCAGATGTCCTGCCGCAGTAATGTCAAGCAGGCTCGGAAAATCCTTTTTCATGCTGCTTCGAATTTGAAAGTAAATATACACGGTGTTTTCTTCTTTTTTTAACAGCCAATATTGAAATGTTTCATGCCAGTATCCTTCTTTATGAATCTCTTCCCGGCTCGCCGTTCCGATTTCACGATGCTCTCCGTCAAATATTCGCAGTCGTTCACTTTCCATGTCTGTCCGTTCCTCCCTGTTTTATAAAAAGGTGGATTCATCTAACCCGTATTCATTCTAAAATCAGCCTGAATGTCTTCATCATAAGAAAGGAGCCCAAACTGTTGCAGCCGACAGAATACAGCAGACAGGCCGTTCCCACCCTCATCTGCTTCTTCCTTCGTTCTGCCCTTCATTAAATTGATTTTCATTTATGCTGGATTGGGGTATAATTGGTATGTAAAGAAACATATTAAAAAAAGACCACTGGTGCGGCAAACACCAGCGGCCTTGCGCAGAATTCCCTTCAAGGGGGATCAGCAAATGAAAGTGAAAGGTAATCCACTCCCCTGCTTGTCGGCTCAAGGGTGGATTACTTTTTTTGTGTTAATGAGATGATTGAAACAACGAGACTAGCAAAAGCAATCATCAGCATCAGCGATTGAAAAGTCGTCATAGGCAGCACCCCCCGGGCCTGCGCAGGGCAGGTAGTGCAGACATTGCCCCAGGAACCGGCGCTCTTTGTCTGCCAGCCGATTAAAAGAATGCTGTCCACCCTTGAGACGCAATTCCAACGCACTTTCATTATAGCATAGAGCTGGTAAATAAGGATAACAAAAAAGGAACATTAGTTCTTTTTTAGTAGATTTTTCTATCTTTCAAATATTTCATGCTTCCAAACCTACTTCTCTTTTTCTTCCTTCAGCTATGTTTCGCAGCCTTTACAATGTCATGTCAATTTGGTTAAAAGGGTTGAAAATCCGGTTAAGCGGCTCAAAACAAGGTACTAAAAAGATATAGATACCACTGAAGGAGGCAGCATAATGAAACGTTCATTTATTAAAGCGGCAGCACCAGCTCTTGCAGTTGGCCTTGCTTTCTCCGCTCAAGCCGCAACAGCCAGTGCTTCTGTTTCTACCCACACTGAAACGCAACCGTTAAAAACCGTCCAAAGTCAAATTGCAGTCATAGATAAAAAGCTCGAAGATATTCATGCCGATTTGGCAAGAGAACGAGTGATTTCAGAAGAAACTCGTGTCCGCTCACTCAGCCGGTTGAATTCTCTTCTTTACCAAACGAATACCGCTTCACAAAAAGTAGATGCGTTAGCCCAGCAGCTTGGCGGCGATACTCTCCAGACGGCTGATGCAGAGACAAAGCTGAATACTGCCTCTGCGCGTATTCTTGAAGTGCGTGACGCTTTATTTATTCCGGACAGAGATGACCCGGCTAACACAGAAGATGTACCCGAAGGAGTTATGGATGAAAACTAAGAGAGGTGTAAAGGAGCTCCCTTCCCTGTTGAAAGGAAAAGAGCTCTTTTTCTTTTTCTGACCGACAAATTCAGCATGCACAGCAGCGGTATACAGATATGATTTACCGCCAGACTCATTTCGTTTCCCCTACTTCATACAAGTCAATTCCCAAAAATTCATTACACGACTCATCAGAAAACAAAAAAACAACATGCGGGGCGTCCGGATGTACTGCGGAACCTGCTGCTTTTTCGTTACTCAACCGAAAAGAATGCTTGAATCCCTGCGCTATGACTTCCCGAACAAAAACATCTGCTGTTCCATTCAAATACTTTACTTTTTGAGCGGTTCTTCCTGCCAGCTCAACGCCAATTACCGGTACCTGCCAGCCAAAATGGATTATAATCTCCTGGTTTTCCATCAAATCGACTGTTGCTGCTACAGAACCGGCTTCAAAATCCGTTAAATGCATATAAGCTCTTTCCGCTTTCTTATCATAAGTAATTTGCTCTCTCACCCTTTATCCCCCTATCATTTAAGGCTGAAGGCCAAAATATTTCTCATGAACGCCGAAAAAAACAGCCTGCTGCCATGCTCTTTACTTTTTCACTTTACCCCGTCTTCGGTAAATAAAAAGCAAAAAAAGACGATTTTAGCCGTCTTTTATTTGCGGATTCCCGCTGATTCAAGCTGTTCATTGATCGATGTTTCTGCTGCCTGGACTGTATTTTGTTTTTCAATATAACGGCTATATTTATGATTCCATTTTTTTACGGCCCATACGGCCACAACAGCCGTCAGAATGGCCAAGCTTGTTAATGCCGGCCAGAATAAGGGTGAAACGATCCCGCTTTCATATGCAAGACCAATTGGAGAGAAAACGATATAAAATTCAAACATCAGTCCGATCAGTACGAAAGCCGTTGCCAGGGCATATTTCCATGGCTTCATATCAATCTTTGGATGTGGTGTGTAGCTCCATGCTTTTTTCGCCGGGTATAGCTTTCCGATTACAAGCATGATGATGAGTTCTGTTATAAATAAAATACCATACACATGAATATAATTGATTTCGAGCGAAAAACCAAAAAGGTGGTTTGTTCCCCAAATCATCATATAGTAGGTAATCACGTGGAAAACAATGACCACTTTGGCAGCAGCGGGCGGTACACGTCTGGCAAAAATGCCAATAAGAACGATCGTGATAATCGGAATGTTAAAAAAACCGGTAAAGCGGCGAATCAATTCCCATAAACCGTCTGGTGCATACATAAGCAAAGGGGATATGCAAAAACTGATAACCGCAAGCCCCGCTGTAAACCATTTGCTTAAGCTGAGAAGCTTGGCATCCGATAAATGAGGCTTCCACGGCTGAACAACATCAAGGGCAAACATCGTTGCAGCTGAATTGATCAGCGCATTAAAAGTGCTGAATACCGCACCAAGCAGTACAACTAAAAAAAGTCCCTGCAAGTACCATGGGAGAATATTGGCCGCCAGTGTCGGATATGCCAGGTCAATAGAGGCCAGCTTTCCGCCATATAAGTGAAAAGCCATAACGCCTGGAAGCATCATAAACACTGGGACAAGCAGTTTAAAAAAGCCGGTATACAGTACGCCTTTTTGTCCTTCCGCCAGGTTTCGGGCTCCAAGTGTCCGCTGAATGGCATACTGGTTCGTTCCCCAATAAAAAAGATTCGCCCAAATCATCCCCGTAAAAATGGTCGCAAAAGGAACTGAATCGGTACTTGATCCAACTGCATTTAATTTTTCGGGATGGTTTGTGGCCATCGTTTGAAAACCTTCTGCAATGCTGCCGCTTCCTAGTTGATACAGCGCCATGATTGGAATAAGCGCACAAATGACGAGCAAGCCAATGCCAATAAAAGTATCCGATACAGCGATCGCCTTCATTCCGCCAAAAATGGCAAAAAACGCGCCAATGATGCCGATCACCCACACCATCAGCCAAATGGACTGTGTATAAGAAATGCCAAATAAGCTTTCTACATCAAATAGCTTCATAACCCCTAATGCCCCTGAATATAAGGTCGATGGAATGGTAACGAAGACATAGCCGAGCATAAATAACACAACCGCAAGCCGCCGGACTCCTTCGTCATACCGATCCCGCAAAAATTGCGGAAGTGTCGTAAACGCGCCGCCTAAATAGCGGGGCAGCAGAATCAGCGCCATGATGACGATCGCCAAAACGGCGGTGACTTCCCACGCCATGTTGCTCATATTCGTCCCATACGCCTGTCCATTTAATCCGACCATTTGCTCGGCAGATAAATTTGTGAGGATCAAAGCCCCGGCAATAAAGCCGCCGCCCAAGCCGCGCCCGGCTAAAAAATACCCTTCTGTTGTGGAATTAGCCCCTTTTGTTTTTTTGTACGTCCAGATGCCGAGCAGCACAATGATGACCGCACTCGACAACAACGTAAACCAGATATTTTGACTGCCCATCCTATCGCTCCTTCCATCCCCTTTGTCTTTTTTTCATTAAAAGAAGCGATCCACTATGTATAGTCGCTGAATGCAGGGCGTATGCCCAGTAAGTATGCCATCCTCATACCCACGTTTCGATAGAATAAACCCCTTTTCCTTCCTTTTTCCATCAATCAGAAAAAAACAGCCGACTTTGAAGGAACCCTGCTGCCTAAAAGAATGCATACATCTCCAGCTCTTCTTTTTATTATTGAATGACTTTTTTTAATTCGTTCACTGACTCTTTCGACATCGTTCCATACCCTTCATTATTCAATCACATACAGCTTTTGATCGCCTCTGCCAAACGAGCCATCACCGCTTTTTGTTTGCTGCTAATGAAAATAGTAGAGTGTATTCTTTGGCGAATCCATGAAATACTTACAGAATTGTTTTCCAGCTTATGAATCTTAAAGAAGATCATTCATTCTTGTGATAAACTGATTGAAAAGGAGGCACTAGCATGATTGATCAATGTAAAAAAAAGCAAAAAGCAGAGCTGGAACGGCATACGTGAAAACATCATTTGGCCTTTCTGCCTTGCTGTCGCAAGGATTGTTTCTCGCATTCCTTCCTGTTTGGTTTATGCTTTTTTCGTATCTTCACCCTGTGGTCATTGTTGTTGTATGGGCAGCACTGACCGCGCTTGTTTTCTTACTCGTGTACGGCTTTCGCCAGGATACAATTGATCTACCGGCAAAGTTTTTAAAACGGATAATGGCCCTTTACACAGCGGCGCTGCTCATTCTGCTGTTTTTTCGGCCATCAAATCAGACTTATGAGAATATGAACCTTATACCACTTCACACGATCCGCCTTTTTTTAAGCGGAGAGGCAGATGCGTTTGTGGCCTTTTACAATATAGCCGCTAATGTCGTGCTGTTCGTACCATACGGCATGTTCTGGATGCTGACAGCGTCCCCTTCCCTTCTGCAAAAAACGCTTATACCTGTTCTGGTTATTACCTTGATCGAATTGGTGCAGTTTGTTACCCACCGGGGCAGCTTGGATATAGATGACCTGATCTTAAATGTCGCTGGCGTGTTCCTTGGATATGCGTTGTATCCGTTGGGCCGGCGTGTTTTGCGTGTGATCCACTAGTACTTCTAGAAACATAAAAATCCGGCAGACCTTCACGCAGGCCTGCCGGATTTTTATGTTTTGCTTTTACTTATTCAGCTATAGGAAGCTTATTCACATAAGTGCTGTACACGTAGCCTGTCTGGGACGGGTTATCTGACACGATCTCCGCCCACTCTCCATCCTTAATAATGGTAACCGGCATGCCGCTCGCTTTGTATGTGTACAAGATGCTTTGACTTGTGCTTGGACCTGTGCGCACGTTTAAGCCCGGCGTGTTTGTAAAACCAATCGTATAGCGGCCAAAGTCTTGTCCGCCCATTGCCTGGTCAACCGTATACATATGGCCGGCAAATTTTGCACCCCAGTAAGGATCGGATGCGTACTTCACGTTTACGCCTGTTGTTTTGTTTCCAGGCACGGAGCCATTAAACCGCCAGTGAGTCGGTGTGAAATATCCTGCTCCTAAGTAATCTTTTGCAAGCGCCGTTACACCTTCTTCTACGGTTTTAAACACAGAGCCGCCAGTAGGATCAGAGTCGTACACTTTCAAGCCGAATAAATTATTGATCGTTTGTGCTTTATCACTCATTCCGTAATCACTTTCATGAATCGCCAGTGTAACGATCATAAGTGCGTTGACGTTATATAAGCTTTCTGCTTTTTTGGCCATCGTACCGAGGCCAATCAGCTTGCTTTTCGTTGTGGCATTTGCGTATTTAGAAAGGCCCATCGCCTGTCTTTCCGCCAGCACTTTTTGAATATAGGCATCAAGCTCGGCAGCGGTGTAATTCGTTTTCGTGCGGCCGGACAGGAATTGGAAATATTGATATTCACGCCCTGCCTGCTGACCTGCTTCATTGTAAAACGAGAAACCATCCCAGCTATAATACTTTGAGCCTGCCTGCATAAATGATGGTGCCGGTCCAGCTGTATATGCGACTGTCTTGTTTGTGTCAACATTGTAAATGTGATGGACAAGCAAACCATTTGATACAGAATAATAACCGCGCCCTTTTGCTCCTTCGTACGGTACAAGGCGTGTATCTTCCGGCTTCATAAAATACTCGCTTCCGCCAAGGTATACCTTTACGTATGCATCGGTCGAAGTGATATACTGCAGCTCGGCCGAAATGCCGCTGCTTCCAATCGCAGAGGCCGTCACATACGTTTTGGCCGTTTTCAGCGTTTCATCGGCATAAAGATCAACCGTCGCTTTACCGCTTTCCGGCTTGGCAAAAACCATGCCTCCATACTCTTTCATATACACAATTTTCCCATTTTTAAGCAGAAGCTCAGCCCCGTTTTTGTCCATGGCTTGTTTGGCAGCATCAAAAGATTCATACGCAACAGCTGAAGGTGTAATCGTGCCAGCTGCATCAATCATCGCTGTTTCAAACGGCTTTACAATCGGCTCTGGCAGGTTTCCTTCAAGCATCCGGTAAATAAACGCAGCTGCCTGTCCGCGGCGCGCGTTATCCAGCGGACCAAATCGTCCATCTGTATACCCAGAAATGATACCTAAGCTGACACTTTTGCCGATTGCCACCCGATACGCCGAGCTGATATTATCAATATCTGTAAAGGATGGCTTTACATACGCGGCATCTTTCCTTAAATAGTTGAGCGCATTGCTGATCATAAGCGCCATATCCTGGCGGGTGATCGTTGCTTTTGGCGAGAAATTTCCGTCTGAACCGCCGTTAATGATGCCGGCAGCAGCCGCGGCATTTACATAAGGAGCCAGCTTAGCTGAAGCCGGGACATCTTTAAATCGCTCCGGTCCTTCCGGCAGCTGCAAGGCCCGGGCTAAAAACGTTGCGAATTCTTCCCGTGTGACGCTGTTGTCCGGCTTATATGAGCCATCTTCATAGCCGCTCATAATACCGGCTTCAATCACTGCACTCAGTTCTCTGCCAAGCGAATCGCCGGCCGCCTCTGCGTTGTTTTCGGATAAAGGCACAAGCGGAAACAATAAGCTGGCCGCCAGCACATATGAACCTATTTTTTTCATTCTCTCCAAAACTCCCCTCACTGCTTATCTTGTATGTACGTTTACAGCTCATAGCCGCTCTTTTTCTCAAATAATTCCTTTAATACATCATAATGGAAAAAGAATCGCACTCCTACTCTTTTTTTCGGCTTTCCTGTCTTACTTGTTTAGAAGTCTGCCAAAGAAAAAAGGAAAGCCAGCCGGCTTCCCTTATGAGTTAGCTAGATCGTATAATGAATCAACATCATAGCCTTTTGCTTTGTAGTAATCCAAAATACCGTAGTAAAGGGCTTTAGACATCACTGTCTGCCAGTAATCTGACTTTAGCTTGTCATTCTCCTCTTTATTCGTAATAAACCCTAGCTCCACTAACGCGGATGGCACTGTGTTGTATTTTAGTACACCTAAATCTGTTCTTCTTACTAAACCGCGGTCTTTTAAATTCCAAGCCTGCAGCATACGGTTCTGAAGTTTTTCGGACAGCAGCTTGCTGTCTGCTGAATTAGCCGTATTTGTGGCGCTGTAATAAAGCGTTTCAGTGCCGTTTGCACTTGAACTTGCTGCAGCGTTAGCATGGATACTGACAAACACATTACCGTTGTTTTTGCTCGCAAATGCAGCACGATTATTGATTGTGATAAATGTATCTGTTGAACGGGTCATCTTCACATTAAACGGTGTTTGTTTTAACAGCTCGTTCACTTTCAAGCCTGTTTTCAGCACAACGTCTTTTTCCTGAAGTCCAAAACCAATGGCTCCTGGATCCCGTCCGCCATGACCCGGATCTAAAATGATCGTTTGATTTGACAGGCGTGGATCACTTGCTGCGCTTTTTGTCTCTGTATCACGCAGATAAAAAGCATGAACGAAACCAACAACTTCCCCTGACTGAATATAAATCCAGTCACCCACTTTATGGGCTGCTGAAACTTGTACATTTTCAGCTAGTTTTCCTTTTGAACCATAAGCGGTTGACGGACCTGAGCGAATATTCAAGTCGCCCACATTCGCCCACATTGTCTTGCTAAAATCGTTCGTTTTGACTAGGCGAAACTCTGGATTGATGGCACGCGCAAGGAAAACGGAAAAGTCTGCGCGCTTCAGCAGCTGATCGGTCCCAAATGTGCCGTCATCTACACCTTGAGCAATCCCGCGTGCTGTTAATGCTTTGGCTGCGCCTGACAGTGTACCGCCGAACGAATAGTCAAATGCTTTCGCCATCATGACCGCCATTTCGCCGCGCGTTACTGGTTTATCCGGCAAAAAGCGGCCGCCGTCATAGCCCGAAAAAATCTTTTTATCTACCGCCGACTGTATATACCCGGACGCAAAATTCCCTGAACCTACATCCACAAAGTTAGTGGCTCTCTTTGCTCCATCCAGCTGCAGAGCCCGTCCAATAAACGCCGCTGCCTCTGCACGCGTAACGGTTTTATCGGCGCCAAATACTGTTGCGGATGATCCGTTTGCAATCTTTCCTTCGGCTAAATAATTAACTTCCTTTGCTGCACGGCTTGGCACATCAACAAACCCGGCTGCTTGAGCGGGCAGCCCGAAACCGGCCATTGATAGAATAAGAGCCAGTACCAAACCAATCATCGCTGCTTGTTTTTTCAAACCTTTTCCTCCAGTTCTCTTTTGTTACAAATTTCATCTCTCTATTGGTTAATTTTACATATTAAATTCTATTTTTCTATAATTTAACTTTAATTGTAATCTAATTGTTATTTTTGATATCCAATAGTCATCATGTCCATATTTCTAAAAAATTACCTGTTTACTGGTTAAATGAAGGTATTCTTCGAATCCTCTTATACTTTCGAACTATTAAGCCGATAATAAAAAGGGAGGTGAGACGTATGGATATCGCTGCTTTATCGACTGGCATAAGCCAGGCTTCTCTTAACCAAAGTGTCAGTATTGCGCTGACGAAAAAAACAATGGATATGGCCCAGCAAAATGCCAGCCATATGGTGCAAATGCTGCAGGCTCCTCATCCAACGCTCGGAAAATCAATTGACGTAAAAGCGTAACAGAAAAAGCAGCGGATCAATCCGCTGCTTTTTCTGTACGCATAATATAAAATGACAATGGTTTATCGCCTTCATATCCTTCTCCATTATCGATTACACCAAGCTCTTTCACAAAATAATATAAAATGATGATATATTCCTTTAAGCTGGATGCAAGTACAACCCGCTCATTATATTCATGATCCACCTCGACGACCTGCCCGTACTGGCCCTTTGTATCTGGATCAAGGTCGATGGCAATAAAGTTGCCGCCCCCATCATGCTGAAAAGGAATTTTGTTGGACAGCATTTCATTATTTTTCACATAACCAGCCGGGATGGATTGAACCGGATACCGTCCTTTTATATTGCGGCCCGCAAAGTTGACTTCACGGACAATTTCATCCCAGTTCATCAGCGGGTTTCCGCCAATATGCGCATATGCTGCGCCTTCTTGTTCAATATCTTCTATCCACTGATCGGCGTCGTTGCCGTTACAAAGCGTGTAAAGCGTGACGAAGTCTTCAATCGGTTCTGCCTCATAATGGTTAAAAACCGAGAAAATCTGTCCTCTTTCATTTCCCGGCAAAAGCGGTGTGCAAAGCCTGCCAAATGTCCCACTTAAAAAAGCATGGTATTCTTTCCAGAATTCTTTAAATGGCATTGATTTGTATGTACGGATAAATTCTTTTAAGCCTGGCACGGAATGGTACACACCATATTGAGCATGATGATTCTTTGCTTCAAGCATTGCAGTCCCTCCATTGCTTTGTTTAAAGTTTATACCCACCCTTTTTTCTCACATAATGAAGTAATATGCGCCAGATGATGACGGCCATGCCAGGCATAAATGCCAATGTTTTCGCCGATCGTTACATGGCCCGAATCAGGGTGTATAAATGTTTTATTTATATCGTTTTTCGTGAGGCTTGATAGGAGTGCTGTCCATCGTTCATGCAGCGCTTCAAGTAAAGAAAGAGACACTTCAACGGGCAGGCGGCTGTCCGTAAGATTCGCCCACGCCGCTTCATCATACGGCTTGATAACAGGTGTGGCTTCAGTCAGGGCCAGTTTAAAGCGGATAAACGCATTCATATGGCTGTCTGCAAGATGATGCACAACCTGCCGCACTGTCCAGCCGCCGTCCCGGTAAGGTGTATCAAGTTGCTCATCTGTCAATTGTTCTACCGTTTGGCGCAGTAGCAAAGGAAAGGTTTTAAGGTCCTCTCTCCAGCCACTAATTACGTTTTCCGTTAATTCATCAGGCCGGGCAAAGGAGCCAATTGGAAATCTCTCATTCATTGCTTTTTCCTCCCCATTTAGTATCATTTCAGCAAAAAGCTGCTGCTCTATAAGCATTTAAACCGGAGCAGCCGCCATCCTTTTACTGATAAACGTCAATGTATCACCCCATGCTTTTTCTGCCGATACTTGATCATAGTTTGATGAAAAAGGATCACTGAATCCATGACCTGCTTCATACTGGATCGTGTGGATCAGCGGGTGATTGAGCGCTTTGATTACCTCACTCACTTGAAAAGACGGCTCCTCACTCGGAAAAAACAGCAGGACCGGACAGGCAGCCGATATGTGCAGATAGTTTCGAATACGAGAACCATAAAACCCGATAATCCCCGTCAGGCCTGCTTCCTCGCTGCAAAGCCACGCGACAGTTGCTCCTGCACTAAATCCTATTAAAAAAACTTGTTTATATTTCTGTTTGCACGCAGCAATTAGTGCTTTCACCTGCTCTGCTGCCTTGTGAAAACCAACATGTTTCATAAAAAAAGTATAAGCTTCACTTTCCTGCTCATAGGTGAAGGGTGTGGCTCTCCCAAGTAAATTAGGGCATTGTATATCCAGCCCTTTTACCGACAGTTTTCTGCAGATGCCTTCAATATGCTGATTGATTCCGTATATTTCATGCAGAACAATGGTGACCGCGTTACATTCCACAAACCGGCTTTCCCTTCTCCAAATTGACCTGTTCAAAGTGCTCAACATCAGGAAACGGTTCGTAAAAGTGATGCAGCAGCTCTTTCCATTTCTGATACTCAGACGATTGTCTGAATCCGTCCGTATGATCTTCAAGCTGTTCCCACTGAACTAAAAGTAAGTATTTCCCCGTCACTTCCAGGCAGCGCTGCAATTCATGTCCTTTATATCCTTTCATCGAGACGATAAGCGGCGACGCCTCGCGAAATGCTTCTTCGTATTTCTTTTCCATCCCCAGCCTTACCTGCAGCATAACCGCTTCTGTTATCATTCTGATCGCTCCCTTTCCCTTCTATTGCTAAAACCTTACTAAAAAAAGAAAAAAATAGCAAAAAGCCCGGCAGAAGCCGGACTTAAAAGAATGTATTTTTATTTAGTTAAAATTGATTCCATGAATTCATTCATTTCTTCACTCAGCGCATTTAAATCCTCAATAAGCGCACTAAACTGGGCAACAAGCTCCGCCTGCTCAGCAGAAGATTCTTTGATCCGGCTTACTTTATCAGCCAGCGTGCCAATGTTATCCGTAATTGCATGCAAAGAAGAAGTTACATTTTTTGTGACAGCTGTTGTTTGAAGAGCCAGCTTGCGTACTTCGTTGGCTACAACGGAAAAACCTGCTCCAGCTTCTCCTGCCCGCGCGGCTTCAATGGACGCATTCAGCCCTAAAATATTGGTTTGCTGTTGAATTTTATGAATCTCACCCGCTTCCTGAACCGTTTGCTTCGTCCGGTCCAGGGATGCCTGTGACTGAGCAGAGATTTCTTCACTCGATGCGGCCAACTCCTGCGATTGGGCGGCAACCGTTTGAATACTGTTTTGCAGTCCTTCCGTAATAGAATGCATCCGGCCAATAAATGATTCCAGCTTTTCCTGTTTTTCAAGCGGCGCCGCTGTAGCAAGTGCACCGATGATCTGTCCGTTTTCATCCCGAATAGGAAACGCTTTTGCCTGCAATGCCACCCCGTAGATATGCTTTGGTATAACCACCGAGCTGCTTTTGCCTCTTAAAGCTCCACGGAGACTTTGGTCCTCAGCAGGAATGGGATCTCCCTTTTTTAGTCCAAAATCTACTTTCGACGTTGGCAGGTAAGCTAGAAACTTTTCTTTATCTGTAATTCCTTTACAGCTTCCACCCATCCGTTTAACCGGCTCATCTAAATCCCCTTCTTTATAAAAAGCTTATTCTCCTGTTTATATCGTCTTTACCTCTAAAATATATAGAGGTGTTTTGCAATGAACAGGCATTTATAATTTTAAATAAATACATTCATCAAAAAGGACCTCCAAATGCTGCTTGGAGGTCCTTTTTTCCCTTATTCGCTATTTGAATTCAGTTAAAATAAACTACTGAACAAAATATATTGATCTCTTAATTTTTCTTCATCGGATTTGTCGGCTGCGTCTCTCGTTACATCGCGTTCACGGGCTAAGACATAGACTCCGTCGTCTTCTGCGGCTAGTTTTGTTAAAATATGCATCGACTGAATATCTGCTGTACCAGGATCAAATTCGTGTAACGAAGCCATTTTTCATTTCCTCCTCTTAATTCAGTTTGATCTATCAGGCAACCTACTGAAAAAATGAAAGAAGCTCGACATTATCCTGACATTTCCTTTTTGCACCGGCCCCGCCTGCGCCAAATACACTGACAGCCACTCACGCTATCCCGCCTAAGAACACACATGTCGTGTGTTCTTCTTTTTTACCCGGGCAAATCTATTTTCAAACCTTTTTCTATTATTTTTTTCTAAGATTATATATGTATTGGGCAGAACCTGCTGCACAGGCTCAGCTCGTTCTTATCCGGTCCTTCCCATCCTTACATCCAGCGCCGTCTTTACGACTTCATAATGATGCCCCTGCAGGCTCTCTAAACACTGCAGCAGGTGAAAAGGCCCTGATCCATTCCATAAATGAAGCGCAAGCCGGCCAAGCTGGACCGCGCCGGCGCTGAGATCGTAGACCGAATCATCCTCTTCCCATTGAATGATCCAGTCAACTGGCGTTTCATGCGTATCTAATTCAGATACTATATGTTCAAATACCATCGGCACGGCCAGCAAATAGCAGGCAGCCGCATATTCTAAATCGTACTGGGCAAATTCCCATTGAATTTGTGTTAATTTAAAATTGACGGCGTGGTGATCATCCACAAAATACATGTACACCGCTCCTTTTTCTTTACTTTTTGCGCAGCAGAACATCTTTTCAATATACCCACGCTTTCTTGTATTCATTCCCATCTTAAAGGGAGTGTTTCCAAAAAAGCCCCCAAGCCTATTTATCGTGTTATGATGTAAAAAAAGAAGGAGACGTACGATGAACCGTTTAAAGCAGTGGGCACAGCAGTTAAAGCGCCAGTTGTTTATGCTGTATTTCGCATGCCGCGATCCGCGGGTGCCCTGGTATGCAAAACTCTTTACTGCCTGCGTTGTCGCGTATGCATTCAGCCCAATCGATTTAATCCCGGATTTTATTCCCGTTTTAGGTTATATCGATGACATTCTTCTCGTCCCGCTCGGTATTTTTTTCGCATTAAAAATGATCCCAAAGCCGGTAGCAGCGGACTGCGAGGAACGAGCACAAAAGCTGATGAAAAATGGCAAGCCAAAAAACTGGATAGCAGGTATTTTTGTGCTGCTTATCTGGGCAGCTGTTTTAACCTGGGTGGGACTATGGATTTGGCGACGGTAAAAAGTCCGTCTTCAGACAATTTTCTCACAATTTCTTCAATTCTCATTGACAAATCAGCCAATCGATAATACGATTGTAAAAAATGAAACGATAAAACGCTTTGATTGGGAGCATTAAGGAATCGTGATTGTCAAGAGAGCTGCCGCTTTGGTGAAAGGCAGTCAATCGCATCCCCAACTCGCCCATGAGCGGCAAAGCTGAAACGGCAGTAAGCTTTGACGGACGCCCCGTAATCAGCCTACAAGCGGGTTTATGCATTTGCATAAACCAATGAGAGTGGTACCACGGAAGGTTAACGCCTGTCGTCTCTTTACTAGAGATGACGGGCGTTTTTTATTGAGCCCGATACAGGAAAGGATGACAGAAAATGAAAAATGTAAACAAATACACGCGCAATTACTTTATGCCGCCGACAACAAGCTTAAAATGGACACAAAAAGAGTACATCACCAAAGCTCCAACATGGTGCAGTGTTGATTTGCGTGATGGAAACCAGGCGCTGATCATCCCAATGAACCTGCAGGAAAAACTAGAATATTTCCAAGTGCTTGTAGATGTTGGTTTTAAAGAAATCGAGGTTGGTTTCCCGGCCGCATCCGAAACCGAATATACATTTCTTCGCACATTAATTGAACAAGATTTGATTCCGGATGATGTGACAATTCAAGTGTTAACGCAGTCACGTGAGCATATTATTCAAAAAACATTTGAATCGCTTCGCGGTGCAAAAAGCGCGGTCGTTCACTTGTACAACTCTACTTCCCTTGCACAGCGTGAGCAAGTGTTTAGACGTTCTAAAGAAGAAATTAAAGAAATTGCAGTCAGCGGCGCAAAGCTGTTGAAAAAATATGCAGCTGAAATAGAAGGCAACTTTAAGTTCCAGTACTCGCCAGAAAGCTTTACGGGTACGGAAATTGAGTACGCGCTTGATGTGTGCAACAGTGTCCTTGACGTGTGGCAGCCAACCGCTGATAACAAAGTGATTATCAACCTTCCAGCTACTGTTTCTATGTCTATGCCGCACGTGTACGCAAGCCAGATTGAATTCATGAGCGAAAACATGAAGTACCGTGAAAATGTGATTTTATCTCTTCATCCACACAATGACCGTGGCACAGGCGTTGCTGATGCAGAGCTTGGCGTACTCGCAGGCGCGGACCGCGTAGAGGGCACGCTGTTTGGAAACGGTGAACGAACTGGAAATGTAGATATCGTCACGTTAGCGCTTAATATGTATACACATGGTGTAGATCCGAAATTGAACTTGGATAACCTGCCGGCGATCCAGGAAGTGTATGAACGTGTTACCCGCATGACGGTTCCAGACCGCCAGCCGTATGCAGGCAAGCTTGTTTTCACCGCTTTCTCAGGTTCACACCAGGATGCAATTGCGAAAGGCATGAAATGGCGTGAACAGGAAGAACGCGAGCATTGGACCGTTCCGTATCTGCCAGTTGATCCAGAAGATATCGGCCGCGAGTATGAAGGCGAAGTTATCCGCATTAACAGCCAGTCAGGCAAAGGCGGTATCGGCTATCTTCTTGAACAGGCATACGGTTTTGAACTTCCGCCAAAAATGCGTGAAACACTCGGCTATAAAGTGAAAAACGTGTCTGACCGCAGCCAAAAAGAATTGATGACAAACGAAATTCACGACATCTTTATGGAGGAATTTGTGAATGTAAGCGAGCCGGCTAAGCTGATCGATTATACATTTGAAGGAAAAGATACCGTGAATATTAAAATTGAAGTAAACATGAATGGCCAGTCAAATGAATGGCATGGCAGCGGAAATGGTCGCCTGGACGCTGTGAACAATGCGATCCAAAAAGAGCTTGGCATTTCCTATAAAGATTTAACGTACAAAGAGCATGCCCAGGAAATCGGTTCACAGGCCAATGCCGTTTCTTACGTGAGCATTACGTCCGACAATGGTGCTGTTTACTGGGGCTGCGGCATCGACCCGGATATCATGAACTCATCTATTAAAGCCCTGTTCAGTGCTGTAAACAACTTGTTGAAAGTGGAACAAGAACGCTTTGCAGCAACAAAATAATACTAAAAACCCGTTCCCGGCTCGGGAACGGGTTTTTACGCTTCAAAAAAGCAGCTCCTTTAAAGGGAAGCTGCTTTTTGTGATGGTTCTGCTTTCACGCTTAAACTGACCGTGTCGCCTATTCCATACTTTGGTTGAAAAACAGACTGGTGGACAGTCCAGTTTTCATTTTCTACTTCAACCGTATAGTGTATTTCCTTGCCTTGATATTGAACCGTCAGAACCGTTCCTTTTAAACCTTCTTCCTTTTCTCCGGCCAGCTTCCATTGTTCAGGGCGAACCGGGCATAGTCCCTCTTTTTTTAAAGACTCCGTTACTCCGATGTCCGGCCACCTTTCCCAAGGAAATTCATTTGGAATGAAAAAATCCTGCTCCCATTTTCCTTTTACCATATTACACTTGCCAACAAAGGAAGCGACAAACGCGGTTTCCGGTCTTGTGTACACAGCTTCCGGTGATCCGATCTGTTCAATTTTGCCGTGATTCATCACCACAATTTTATCGGCCATTGCCAATGCTTCACCCTGATCATGGGTCACATATACAACGGATGCATGGGTTTCACGGTGAATACGCTGAATTTCATTGCGCATTTCCACGCGCAGTTCGATATCCAGTGCGCTGAGCGGCTCGTCCATCAGCAGTACATCTGGCAGCGGTGCGATTGCCCGTGCCAATGCTACCCGCTGTTTTTGACCGCCGGACAGCTCAGCCGGGTAGCGGTCGAATAGCTGCTCAAGCCCCACTAGTTTTAATACCTGCTGCACCCGCGCCCCTATATCCTGCTTCCACTCATTACGTGTATGGTGATGATGGCGGAGCGGAAAAGCCACATGTTCATACACCGTCATATGCGGCCAAAGCGCAAAAGACTGAAAAACCATACCGATGTTTCTTTTCTCAGGCGGAACAAGCCGTTTTTTCGAAGCAGCCAGAAAGCCGTCTATATGAATATCTCCTGAAGAAGGCTTCATAAAACCAGCCAAAAGCTTTAAGAATGTTGTTTTCCCGCAGCCGGATGGTCCAAGAATGGCGGTAAATTCCCCTTTTCGTATGCTCAAATCCATTTCATGCAAGGCGGTAAAGGAGCCATACTGTTTTGTCACATTGTTGACTTCAATCATCGCTTTTTCATCACCTTTCGCTCCCACTGCCTGCTCAAAGCAGTAAAAAGCAGGCCGCCCGTTAAAATGGCCAGCACGAGCACGCTTGCAAAAGCAGTGGAATACGTTGTATAGCCTGCTTGTTCATAATTAAAAATTACAACACCAATCGTTTCCGATCCAGTTGACCAAAGCAGGCTTGAGACAGTTAATTCCGTCAGCACCATTAAAAAAACAAGGAGTGCGCCGCCGGCAAGCCCCGGAAATAGAAGCGGCAGCAAAATCCGCCGCCATTTAACCCAGCCATGCGCACCAGATACTTTCGCCGCTTCTTCCATAGAGGGATCCACCTGCAAAAGTGCCGTATAGCTGCCTCTAACCTGCAAAACAAAAAAACGGGTAACATATGCAATGAGCAAAATCCAAACGGATCCGTAAAGGCCGGGATTCCAGCCTGGGATTGGCTGCATCCATGCAAAGATCATGCAAAGGGCCAGCACCGTGCCTGGTAATGCATAGGGAACTGTCACAAACAGCTCCATCCATTTTGCAAGAAAGCCATCTCCCCGGTAACGCAGATATGCCAGAGCAGTGCCCGCTACAAGGCAGATGCCCATTGTGAAGACTGCCAGCCATACACTGTTCCACAAGGCAGAGCCAGTTTTGGCATCTTCTAAAAACACATAATAATAGTTTTCGAGCGACAAATTTTCAGGGCGGAAGGGGAGCCCGTATGCTTTAATAAGTGAAAGTGCCCCCATGGCAAGAAACGGCACCAGGCTTGTCACCCCTAAAAACAGCCATATGCCCGCTTCAAGAAGCTGCTGCGGGCGCGAAGCCAAATAAATGCGCGGATTTGTATCACGCACTACGGTTTCGGTGACCCGGCTTTTTTTCAGCAGCAGCCATTGTAGAAAGGTTCCGGCAAGTGCAATGGCGCCAAGCAAAACAGATAAAACGGCAGCGCGTGCAAATGATGATGGACCAAATCCAGCGATCTGCTCATAAATATAAGTGCTGAGCACACGAATATTGGCGGGGATCCCTAAAAAAGCGGGAATGCCAAAGTTGTCTAGATTGGTTAAAAATGCAAGGAGGCCGCCGCCGGCAATACCGGGCAGGGCAAGTGGCAGCACAACTTTCAGCAGAACGTGCTTTCTGCCAGCTCCAGACGTTCTCGCTGCGTCTTCCAGCTCCCGTGGAATTTTGCGGAATACATCTACTGTAAACAAGTACACAAGCGGGTAATGAGACATTCCCAGCAGGAAGATGATGCCGCCCATGCTGTATAAATTGGGCGCCCAGCCGAACAGTGAAAACACAGGGCCGCTTTTTCCTAAAAATTGAATCCAAGCAAGCGTCGTAATATACGACGGAATAATAAACGGCAGAAAAATAAATAACTGCATCCATCGTTTTCCACGCAAATGAACATAGGCCATAATCCAGGCCATTGATACACCGAGTACAAGCGACAGTATAGTGGAGCCTGCTGTCGTATATAGGGTATTTCTAACAGCTGTCCATGTAGCTGCTTCTTTCCATATACTTTCATAATGAGCCGAGGACCACGTACCATTATCAAGCACACTAAGAAGGAGAAGACGAAATACGGGAACAACGAACATAAACACAACAAGCAGTAATCCAAGTACCATGAGCCATTTTTTCATTCCAAAAAAAGAAGAGAAAGAAGGGGCTTCCCTTCTTCTTTCCGGTGCGACTGATTGAGGTGAAATCATTCTGCTTACCTTTACTGCTGGCCAAACATGCCGCCGAACAGCTCCTTGTCTTCTTCACGTGCTTTTAAAAGCTCTGACGTATCTGATGTAAGTACATTGAGTTCCTCTACAGTCCGCAGCCCTTCCGGTGCCTCGATCCCTTCCCGGATTGGCGTATAGCCAATTTCTGCTGCAAGCTTCTGCCCTTCTTCAGATAAAACAAAGTCTACGAAGGCTTTGGCGGTTTCTTCGTTATCGGTGTTTTTCATAATGCCGACCGGCTCGGTGATAACCGGCACGCCTTCTTCTGGATAAACAAGTTCAACCGGCGACCCATCCTGCTTTGCACGTGCCGCTACAAAATCAACAACCATACCATATGTTTTCTCACCAGATGCAACGGCTTCAAGCACGCCGCCGTTTCCTTTCGTAATGCTCATTTCATTGTTTTTCAAGCTCTTATAGAAGTCCCAGCCTAATTCCTCCTGCCGTGTGATCACACCTAAATTGTAGGCAGCAGCGCCGGAATAAAACGGGCTTGGCATAATACTTTTTCCTTTTGCTTCCTTCCCGGCCAGTACGCTCCAGCTCGTTGGCATTTCGGCCGCTTCGTTTGTGTTTACGACAAGTCCGGTGGCCATAACTTTTGTTCCAGTATAAGTGCCATCCGGATCTTTAAAATCATCGGGGATGTGTTCCGCTTCCGAAGACTCATAATTCATCAGCATATCTGCTTCTTTTAAGCTTTCAAATGTGACCGCATCGGCAACAAGCAGCACGTCCGCCTGTACACTCCCTGCCTGCTTTTCTGCCTGCAGCTTGGAAATGACTTCTTCTGTTCCTGAGCGGAATGTTTCCACTTTCGCTTCCGGATACTTTTCTTGAAATGCCGTGACAAGTGCCTGTGCATCTTCATCAGGCTGTGATGTATAAAAGCTGAGTGTGCCTGATACACCCGCTTCTTTTTCACCACCCGCTGCTTCCCCTGATTGCAGCGCCTCCTGTGAACATCCTGCTGAAAGTACGGCTAGTGCCAAAGCTGGCAAAACATAATGACGCATGAAAATTCCTCCGCTTCTTTTTACTCCATTTTCTTGTCATTTATTGTAACGGTTCATTGTGAACGAAGAATAAAACAAAAATAAAAGTTATGTTGAGTTCTTGTAAACGAATGGAAAATCGAAAAAAGCTGTATATCAACGGTTTGGAGCCGATTGTAAAGGCACTGTAAAAAAATGTTCATCTTTTTTAAAATAAAAAGCAGCCTTTTAAAAAGGCTGCTCGCTGTTTATAACTATAAAGTAAATTTTCGGTTTAATTCATCCAGCTCGCCCGACATAACCTGCAATTTATTCACCTGGCTTTGTGTTACTTCCGCCAGATGATTCATTTGTTCGGCGGATGCTGTTACTTCCTCAATACCCGCTGCATTCTGCTCGGAAATAGCGGCTACTTCCGTCAGGGCATTAGACATCTCGCTTTGGCGTGTGAGCACTTCTTGAAGACGGCTTTGCATTTTTTTGATAGCATCATCCATAGAATGAATTTCCCCTGTAATATCCTTAAATGCTGCTCCAGTTTGATTTAATCCATTTTTACTTTCTTCCACCTGCTGAAGTCCCTGCTCCAGGAAAGAAGCCACCTCATTCGTCGTTTCATTTACACTTTGAACGATACGCTGAATTCCTTGAACGGATGTAGATACTTGATCAGAAAGCTTTCGCACCTCTTCCGCCACTACAGCAAAGCCTTTTCCTGCATCGCCGGCGCGCGCCGCTTCGATCGCTGCATTCAACGCCAGCAGGTTTGTTTGATCCGCGACTCCGCTTATAAAAGAAACAAGTGCCTGCACTTCATTTGTTTTTGCTTCGAGCTCTGTTACTTTTTGAACGGATTGGCGTACTGTCACATGCGTTTTGTCCATTTGGTCAATGGCTGACGTCATCAGCTTCTCGCCCTCTCTCGTCCTCTGCATAACTTCATTAGATGAGCCCGAGATCGCGCTGCCCTGTTCTGCAGTTTCTAAAACAAGAGAGGAAAAGCGGTTCATGCCTTCTGAGATGCCGGCTGCTGCTTCGGCCTGCTGCTCTGTGGCAGTTGCCATTTCCTCCATTGTCACCGCAATTTGGCTGCTCGATTCTTTCATATGGTGAGACATCTTATATAATGAATCGCTTTGGCCCCTCACCTCTACAGAGTGAAGCTGAATGTCTTGAAGCATGCCTTCAAGCGTCTTAATCATGGTTTGAATCGACCCGCTGAGAACACCAATCTCATCATTGGAAGCAGCCTGGAATGCCTGTGTTTCCTTTTTTGCTTCATGAATGTTTCCATTTGAAACAAGAGCTGCTGCCCGATTTAGTCTTGCAAGTGGGTTCAGTCGTTTCGTCAGGAAAAAGAACAGGATGCCCAGCAGTAAAGCGAGTGCTCCTAAAAGCCCTGCTATAAGCAGCGGAATAGAATTCTTCATTACATTTTGAATGATGGTTTTTACAATATTGGCTTCTAGATCTACACCAAGCACCCCGACTACATTGCCGCTGGCATCTTTAATAGGAGCAAAAGCAGACATGTAGTCGCCGTAGTCTGGATCACTCACAACCTCTGTGGCAGCTGTTTCTCCTTCAAATACAGCTGCTACGTCCTTATAGCTCGTTGCGGTCGTCGGTTCTCCGATCGCCACAGCATCTTCCGCTTTTGCCATGCCATCTACCATGATACCAAGTGATTCCTGCCCGTCTGCCTGCAATGTATATACGTACATAGCACCAATTTTTTCCCGATAGTCATTGAGCTGAATACGCAGCTTTTCATACGTTTGATCTTTTTTTGGATTTTCTAAAAAATCACTGTACACTTCGGGATCAATGCTTTCCGCAATCCGCTCGGCATGCAGAACAGCCGTTTCGCGGACAGTTTGTTCAATCGCTTTTTTCGTATTTATGTACATAAACGATCCGATCAAAAGAAACAAACCGATCAACAAAGCTGTAACTAGTCCGATGACGGTCCGTTTCAAGGACCCTGCTTTTTTCCTTTTCATTATATTCCTCCTCACTCCGCCCTTTATTTGCTATATCCTTTATTACATCGGTTTTCATGAAACTTTTTAAAGAAGCAAGCCATTGTTTTTCCAAAAAATATACGTTTTGGCTGTAACCCTTTTAGGTAAGTGTCATGGCCATTCGAATCATATCACGGCACTGAATGCCGTTTTCCCAAATTTCTTCTTTGTAATGTCGGAGAAAAAAATCGCGGTCAATGCTGATCATGCGAAAGCCGCACTTCTGATAAAAAGCAATCTGAGAAATGCTTGAATTACCAGTACCAACTTCCATTGTTTGATAACTCCCGGCTTTAGCCTGTTCGATCGCGTGGTCCATAAGCTGCCTGCCAATGCCGGTTCCTTGGCGGGTTTCCTCTACAGCAATATTGACAAGCTCTATTGTTTCAGGATTAACAGGCAGAAGGATATACGCACCAATGATTCTGCTTTCTTCTTCAAGTAAAAAGCACCGTCCCCGTTTTACGTATTTCTCTACGATAGACCGGGAAGGATCAGCCAGCAGCAGCAGTTTATATGGTGGTGCTTCCGATGGTTGAAGCAGGCGAATGTTCATCGAATCGTCTCCTTGTAAACGCTATCTTTCTTTCAGAATCGCTTGATCAGAAAAGAGAAGAAAATTCCTATTCCTTCTACATATTATTTTCATAAGCACAATCAGCAATATCATACCATATTTACCGTGTTAACCCTCAAAAAATCCTGCTTTTTTTAAAGGTACATGCCGTCTAATCATACTTTTAAACTACCAAAACGTTTGAATAATGCAAAAAAAGGGTATATAGTCATGGATAGACTTTTACATATTCGATTATTAAGCTGCCGGCATATAGGGACTGGGCACGAATAAAGGAGAGCTTATGGAATTTTCACAAGAAAAGCATGCTTCCTCATTATTGGTTCATACATTGGACCTTATTGAAAACGGGGCTGTCATCACAAATGCTGCTAAACCTGACAATCCCATTGTGTTTGTCAACAAAGGATTTGAACGCGTAACAGGGTATTCAAAGAAAGAAGCGGTCGGAAGAAACTGCCGGTTTCTGCAAGGAGAAGAAACCGACAATAGCAGCATCTCCGAAATGAGAAGAGCGATTAAGCTTGTACGCCCATTTGAACGTACACTTTTAAACTACCGTAAAGATGGCACACCGTTTTGGAACCGGATCAATATTAAGCCGGTCCGGCTGGATAACATGCTTTATTTTGTTGGCCTCCAGTACGATGTGACGGATAAAATCAACTTGAATGTAGATATTGAAGCGGCAAAAAAAGAAATTGAAGATTTATCTATCCCGATTATTTCTCTTGATGATGAAACGATGGTCGTGCCGCTTGTCGGCCAAATGGATGCAAACCGGTCTTTTCTGCTTATCGATAAGCTTTCTGACAAACTGTTCAAAACAGAAACGGAGCATGTGATTGTGGATGTGACCGGGCTCTATCTGGATTCTAATATGACGGAGGAATGGATACAAAACCTTCGAAACACCGTTCGGCTGCTGGGAGCGGAATTGATCGTCAGCGGTGTTTCTCCCAAAATGGCCTTTTACTTTAACCGGACCATGAACGATATCGCTGACATGCAGTTTTACGCCAGTCTGCAGGTGGCTCTCGGCAGCATTAAACGGAACCCACCGGGCAGGGTGTGAAGACTACATAGAAAAAAGCACTCCAAATATGGAGTGCTTTTTATTTTCTTATTGAGCGGCTTCGGTCGCTGGTACACCAGCAGGCTGTTCAAATGATTCTTTTACGTTTGCGCTCGATGTAGCTGTAACCGGTTCAAAGTTAAACGGCGCTACAATTTCTTTTTCAAAATCGCTAACCAGCATTGTGCCTTTTTTGCCCGTTAAATCTTCATGACGGATTGTTAATGTCATACGATCTGCTGACAATGTATAAGACGTGGGGTTAATTTCGTTTTCTGTGCCATCACTGTAATCAAGAGAAAAGTAAAGCAGGCTGGCAATTTCTCCTGGCGTATAATCGTCTGGTACTGCTTCCTCTAAAACAACCTGTGTAGAGGTAGCTGATGTAACAGTCGCTTTGACTGGAACTGGATAATACAAGTTTTCAAATTCAAACATAACCGCAGCATAAAGCAGGTTCGCAAACTCGCCACGAGTAATGTTTTGATACGTGCCATAGGATGTTGCTGTTTTTCCGTTTGTAATACCTGTGCCGTATAAAGCCTCGATATACGGCTGGAATACACCGCCTACGTCTGTAAACGGAGTTTCTTCCGCATAATCTTGAAGTTCAAACGCAGTAACAAGGAACTTCGCCATTGCACCACGGCTCAGCGGCTCGCCTGGCTTGAATTCCGTTTTCGTTACGCCAGAGACAACTCCGTATTCTACAAGGGCATTCACCGAACCTTTAACCCGAGTATTTAAATCTTTAAATCCAGCATCCGGCGCGCTTTCTGTATCCAGTCCAAGCAGATTGGAAAGAATAACGGCAGCATCTCCGCGCGTCAGCGTCTGCTGTGTTTCGAATTTTGTTTCGGATACACCGTTAATGGCTTCGATCATATATAAAAACTCAACCGCTTCCGCATATCGGTCCCCGACATCTGTAAAAGGAAATTCATAATCTGCATGATCTGCTGCGCTTGCAGGTGCTGAGAAGCTTGCAACAGTGACAGTAGCGGCAGTAGCGGCGGTAAAAAATGTGTACTTATTCAAGTATGCTAGTCTCCTATCTAGGTGTGTTGAGCTGATTTTAGCATTTACAGGCAGACACGTAAATAGTTCGCTAGCATTGGAAAAATGAGTATACTTCTAAGGTCTAATAGCACTTGTTGAAAACAAGGATCAATTTCATTTTTTCGACTGTTTTACAGGGCCTTTGTAATGATCTCTTATTCTATTTTCCTTAGAACATTTCACCTAAACATGAAATCATATTTACTGCAGTTCGCCATTTTAGAAAAAGGCTCCGGTTTCGTATTCTCTATTTCTGGTCAGCAATGACGACATCGCCTGCGGTCGGTTTTATTTCTTCCACCTTTATTCCAGTGTATAAAACGAGGAGGAGAATTCGCTGAGAAAGACATCGTTTTTTACACATTTTAGCATAGAGCACTTCATTTATTTATTTTTCCTTATTTGTTTTATTTTGAAAAAAGTAAACAAAGCTTGTTATCTTTTTTAATAAATAGGTTTTTCTTCCTAGAAAAGAAGGGAGAATTGACCGATAATAAGGATAGGACTGTGTAGAAACGAGGAATTCTTTATGTTTACGTTATCCGCTCCATCAGGATATATCGAGCTATCCGGAAATCATTCACTTTTACTTGTACTGTTGTCCATTTTCATTGCATGCCTGGCTTCCTATACGGCTCTCTCGCTCAACGAACGAGTGCGAAAAAACAGTTTTTTCCACCAGTCGATTTGGCTGCTTTTATCTTCTCTCTCAATGGGATTTGGAATTTGGTCTATGCATTTTATCGGCATGAGTGCTTTTTCCATGCCTATGGAGATGCATTTTGATTATGGCTGGACCTTTCTTTCTATTGTGCCGGCGATTCTCGCTTCTTTTTTAGCGTTTTATTTAGTCAGCCGGCCCAGGCATTCTCTTTTTTCGTTTGTTCTTGCCGGCGTGACAATGGGGATCGGCATCGCAGCCATGCATTACACAGGCATGGCTGCGATGGCTACAAATGCCATCTACCGATATCACCTTGGCCTGTTTATTTGGTCTATTATCCTGGCCATCTTCGTGTCATTTATCGCGCTATATGTTTTTTCCCAGTTAAAAAAGCTAATGGAAAAATGGACGTTCAAGCTTGTTACGGCTCTTTTAATGGGAGTGGCCGTTTCGAGTATGCATTACACCGGGATGAGTGCGGTCACTTTTTTTGCTTTACCTTCCGCTATAACAGGCGGTCATGCTGATCATGCCAATATGAATATGCTCATTATGCCGGTAACCGCCGGAATATCTTTTCTGCTCGTCCTGCTGCTGTTTTCGAGCATATTAGACCGGTATATTGATTACCGCATCAGTTATTTCGACGGACTTACCCGTCTGCCTAACCGTCGCTTGTTTGAAAAAACACTCAATAAACCAGCTGAACGATGCAGTTTAGCGATCTGGCATTTCGATAATCTTGAACAAATCAACCAAAGCTACGGCTATGCGTTCGGCGAGCAGGTTCTTCAGCAGGTTGCATGCACGCTGCGAGAAGCGCATCCGGGCTTTACCGATTTATATCGGATTGATGAAAATCGCTTTGCTTTTCTTGCCCCGGCAGTTGAACCTGATATTTTAGTTCAGGCGATGAAAACAATCGCATTAAAATGGAAGGAACCTATAGAGATCGAGGAAAAATGGATTGAGCTCGCTTCCGTGTGCTCCGTTTCTTCGGTCAGCGGGACGGATACGACTCATCAGCTGTATGCAGAAGCGATGGCTGTATTGGAGTACCCCCTTCTTTCATACAATCATGATGTTGTTTTATATGACCCGGCCGTTCATGCATTTTCCGTTGAACAGGAGATTTTAGGAGGACTTACACGGGCAATGGAAAAAGACGAGCTTTTCCTCGTCTATCAGCCTAAAATCATGGCAGATACAGACCGGCTTGCCGGATTTGAAGCGCTCATTCGCTGGCGTCATTCTGAACATGGGATGCTGTCGCCAGGCATTTTTATTCCGATTCTCGAACAGCATCATCGCATCAATGAGCTGACAGACTGGGTCATTGACCGGGCAGCCCGGCAAATTGCTGAATGGGAAAAAAGCGGACTTCCTAATCAAAAAATTGCTGTAAATATTCCAGGCGAGTACGTAACATCGCCCCGTCTAAAGGCGGCTTTAAAAAAAGCGCTTGAACGTTACCATGTGAATCCGAAGCAGCTTGAGCTTGAGATCACAGAGACAAGCGTGGTGCAATCTGCTGAAAGTGCCATCCGGGCGATCGGCTCGTTCCGCGATCAAGGATTTTCTGTAGCGCTTGATGACTTTGGAACAGGCGTATCGTCACTGTCTTTTTTGCGTCAGATGCCGATTACAACGCTCAAAATTGATAAATCATTCGTTGACCGGGTGCCGCTTTCAGAAAAAGATTCTGCCATTTTAAATGCCATTATTACACTTGGCCAGTCGCTGAATTTGCATATTGTCATTGAAGGGGTTGAAAAAGCGGAGCAGGTACATTTTTTAACTGAAACCGCCCGTTCCCTTATTGTGCAGGGCTACTATTACGCCAAACCAATGGTACCAGATGAGCTTGCCGAATGGCAGACCCGTTTTTCAACGGCATCCGGCGTAAATTAATCCATTATAAAAAACGGCTGTCTCTCATCGAGACAGCCGTTTTTTGTTTCATTTAGATATAGAAACCACGACTGCAAGCCGGGCGGCCAATGCTTGTTTTTCCTTGCTACCTGGCTGCTTCTATATAAATAAGCATTCCCCAGTCTGCCTGCTGAATCGATTCTTCGGTTGTAGAGCTTGCAGCTCCGTTCACTTTGTTCATTCCATATCCCCAGACAGCTTTTCGTTCATCCGGTTTGATCTTCAAGCCTTCGTCGCCGGCATTCTCAGCAAGATCAGCTGCCCAGCTTATGGATGTGTCACTTGGAACATCCACGGATGAAGAAAGTGATAATTCATTGCCATTACAAGCAATGGTCACAAGCTGGCTGTTTTTATTTGACAGATCGGGCTGAAGCGAGAAGCTTACCTCTTTAATATCCCCTTGCGGATCATTTGACAGTCGACTGCCTTTCTGCGCTATTTTGCCGTTTTGCCATATATCGAATGTAATAGCGACATCGGACGGCTTATTTAATATAACGGCATCGCCTTGAATATGGAGGTGTGGCTGTAAAGCTTTTTCTCCTCCTTTAAATAATTCACTGGCTTTGACAGTGATCACTTCTTCCCCGGCCTGCTTTTTTTGCTTTAAACCCTCTCCCTGTGAACAGCCGGCAAGCAAGAAACCCGCCGCCAGTATATATGTCCATTTCTTCATTTCTTCCCTCCAAGATTCTGCCTGCACTTGAACCATATAAGCGGAATCATCCCGCTTTTCTTGTCCAATCGTGATATACGTACTAACATCCGGCTGGTCCGGCAGAAAAAAATGATTTTCTTAACGATGCTGCTTCCTGCTTTCATCGATTACTGCACCTAACTTGTAATGGACAACTTCGCTGCCCGGGAAGGAAGCTGTTTTTTGTTTGAATCCTTCCTTCTCCCCAAACAAAAAAAGAAGCAGCACAGCGGCTGCATGTAAAAAGGATAAAACGGCTTAGTCACGCTGTTTTTCCTCATAAGGATGTTCATGTTTTGTTTCTTGCTGACGTTTATAGGAATGCGAATCAAAAGACTGGCTGAGCTGAAGATCATCATACGGCGTGTAGTAATTGTCCGGCAGCGACTTCTTTTTAACAGCTTTCACAACCAAAAATATGGCAACGGCCACAACCATTAGGATAAAAAAGGCTGGCATCTGATCGCTCCCTCCTATGGGTATTGCCACTATTTTATACCATTTTTGGAACAGAGACCATGATTATTTCCAGCTTCTATGAATCTCGCCCGGCAGTTCGGTCCAAAAGCCGGAATACAATAGCCGCTAAAAGCACAGCTGATAAAAATAACAGAAACGTATTTACATTGAAATTTTGATGATTGATATGAATGGAAAGCCCGGTTGTAATATCCTGTACATACTGTTCATTCCATGTGCCGTAACGGTCCGAAAGTGCCTGCCTGATCACGCCACGGTATGCTTCAAGTGAATGATGCCGGTAAAAAAGGGCCGCTGCTAAATGGGTAAGCAACAGAAGAATACTGATGCAATATGTTTTGGCTTGAAAAGGGCAGCGGCGCAGCAGTGTCCACCAGAGCACTGTCATCACAATGAACAAAGGAATAAGTCCCATTAAAATCAGCAGAGCGGGATTGCCATTACCGGATGAGGTACCGGGAGCTGGCGTCATCCAATACCCCAGCATAAACAAACCAGATACGATCAGTGTGAGGATGCATAACGTTACCTTTACCGCTTTCATTTTATCACCTCTTCGCCAGCATACCTTTTTTTCAATTTTTTGTAAATTCCATTTTAAAGAAAAAGCTGTCTCTACTAAAGACAACTCTTCCTGTTTTATTTTCCATATACCTGGGCTTCTGTCACGTATCCTTCTTTTATGACGGTTTTCATGAAATAATTGGGTTGGTTTTCTTTTTTTGTTATTATTTTATTAACAAAACCATTAAAATCGAGGTGTACAGATGAAAGATATTGAGCAGGCAGTGAGATGACTGCTTCCGGAAGAATGGCAGGAAACTTTTTAAGTACACAGAAAGATATCATTGAATTCTCGTTTACATCAGATGGAGAGCTTCCGCTGATGACATCAAAAGCAGGCGGCTTCGGATACATACCAAAAAGCATGGAGTTTCCAGTAAACCGAGAAGGCATGCCCCTATCGCTTCTAGCGAAAATTAACTTTGAGGAATTGCCGGCACTTGATCCCTATCCTACCCATGGACTGCTGGCCTTTTACGTGGATTACTATGACGATTTGATTGGCGCTGATTTTGATGACTATGAAATTAAAGCCCCTGTTGTAAGCATACTCCTCTAGAAGCGGCGGAATGAGCCCGGCAGCAAAAAGACAAACGGCACGAACAGCAGCACATTTCCCACCTCTTTTACTCCTTTGATTCATTCTATACAGCTTGTCCACCTTAATTTTTCAAGATGCTCCTTCCACTGCAAACGCCGTCTTTTGCAAACCATCAAAGATTTATAAAAGACGGCGCCGCTGTTTACAGTGATAACAATGCTATTCCTAAAGTGAGCTGGGCTGCTGGCCCCGTTTAGGTGATCACCCCATCCGCTTTTAAAAAAGCGGCAGCATCCCGGTGAACCTGCTCCGAACCCCTGCCGAGCCAAATCAAATGCCCCCACGTGTTGTACAGTTTCAATGAAGCAGAAGGAATATGCGCTTTTGCAAAATAAGCGTGAGCTGTAGATACAGAGCGGTCGTTCAAGCTTGCTTGAATGAGTACCGGACAGGAAATACGGGAAAGATCCTTTTCTGTAAGCATTCCGGAGCTTTTTAAATCCATAAGAAAGCCTGTGCCAGATCGCTGACGGCAGTTCATTTTTCGTACCTCTTCGATGTCCTCTTCTTCCACAAGGTGCTTTCCTTCTGCATACGTAAGCGTGCTGAGCGAAAAAAACATTGGCCTAAACGACAGGCGCGGAAATGCAGTGCCGACAACTGAAAGCAGCTTCCACGTCAGCCACTCGAACGGGGGGCGAAAAATAACCTGAGAGGTTTTGTATTCGGTATGGTCGGCAGTAAGCCATTTGCCGACAACTGCGCTTTGCAGGGTTAAAGTCCGTACTTTTTCTGGAAACAAGCCGGCAAACTTAACAGCGGTCGGCCCGCCGGCTGATATGCCAATGACATGCACCCGGTCAATGCCCAAATGATCCAGCAGTTCAGCGTAGCGTCCGACCGCTTCCTCCAGGGGGGCAGGCGTTGTTAAACCATAGCCCGCCCGCGACGGTGTAATGAGCTGAAATCCACGCTCTAAGAGAGGTGCATAACCAAATTCCTCGTAGCAGTTGGAATGTCCGCCATGCACAATGAGTACCGGCGTTCCATTTCCAACTTTTGAATACTCAACGATATAGTCGTTTGTTTCATATGTTCCGATAATTCGATTCAACCCGCTTCCTCCTTGTCGAACAAGCCGGGAGAGATCCATACGCTGTATAAACATTTTGGCTTCTCCTCTTTTTGGTATAGTCTTTCCCATTGAAGTCCGTTTCTCATGCTTACACCGATAATTTTTCCGCTCCTTAACAAAGGCTTTAGGCTTGTCAGCTTCCCATTAACTGGGCAAACCCGTAAAAAACCCCATTGCTCCAAGCAAGGCAAGGCCGAGAAGCACAGTGGCGATCGCCAGGACCAGCGTGCGCTTCGTCTGTTTCTTAAACTGCACGAGCGGCATACAAGCTGTAAGAATGCTGAGCGTGGTAAAGCCAGCGATGAGCCAGCCATGTACAAAAAGAAGTGAAACATCTGCGATAAACAGGATGGTGAGAACACACTCGGCCAGAAAGAAAGTGCCCAGCACTCCAGCTTTCATACGGCCTACCCTTTCTTGCCCAGCATTATGCTGGATGAACATCATTGTCTATCTCATCCGAAAAGGCTTCTTCCGAGAGCACCCGAATGCCATGCCGCAACAGCAAGGCTGTTGTGACTCCGGTTCCCGCTATTTTTTTGCCTGAGAAGCTTCCATTGTAAACAGCCCTGCTGCCGCATGATGGACTGTTTTCTTTTAATACGGCCGCCTCCGCTCCGATTTCCTGGGCGGTTTTAAGTGCTGCCCTCGCACCAGCAACGTACATATCCGTTACATCATTTCCAAAATGATCGATCACTTTAGCCCGTCCATCGAGTACATCTTCTCCGGTTCCGCCGACAATTTCAGCCGGCGGACGCGGCGTTTGAAATCCTCCCAATAATTCCGGACATACCATCACAGCTTTTTTCTCTTCAACGAGCTGGCGGATTCGTTTATCCAGCCGGTCTGTCCCGTTATAACGCACTTTCATACCCGCCAGGCAAGAACTGACCATGATCATGTTTCTCACACTCCACTTGCATGTCTTTCCCAAAGAATAACATAAAGAGCGGGTAAAAGCGTCTCTCCCGCTATTTTGGGCAAAATGATTTACACTGGAGAAAAGGAGTGAATTCATGGCAAAGCATATCTTTACCCTAACAGCTGACTGGCCGGGCGGGCGCAACGACAGCGGTACGATCCAGTCTGGCCATTTAAAAACGAAGGTGTCGATTCCTCCTGAAATGGATGGTCCCGGCATTGGCACCAATCCCGATGAGATGCTGCTTGGCGCAGCGGCCACCTGCTATATTATTACGCTGGCGGCAATGATGGAGCGCAGCCGGCTGGAGAAATCCTCTCTTACAATGACCTCCGAAGGTGTAGTGGACGTAACAAACGGCGTGATTACATATGAACGCATTATCCATAAGCCGCGTATTGTGCTGCCAGCGGATGCAACAGAAGCGGATGTGCAAAAAGCGCACCGGCTGGCGGAAAAAGCGGAATCATCCTGCATGATCAGCCGCGCTGTTAAAGGAAATGTCGAAATTGAACTGAAGGCTTCCGTTCAAAAAGTGCTATCATCGTCTTGAGGAGATGAAATAATGAAAACAGTTGTTATAATTGGCGGCGGCATTACGGGCGTAACCGCACTTTATCACCTGACAAAAGAGCAGCCGGACTGGAACGTCGTGCTCGTGGAACAAAACGAGACACTTGGCGGAAAAATCCGGACAATCAAAGAGAATGGGTTTACGATTGAAACAGGGGCGGATTCGATGGTCGCCCGGAATGCCGGCGTTCTGCCGCTCATTGAAGAGCTGGGTCTTGGAAATGAGCTTGTCTATAATGAAACTGGTGTATCGTATTTATATACAGATAATACTCTTCACAAAATTCCTGAAGAAACGGTGTTTGGCATTCCAACAAGCATCGAATCGCTGAACGAAAGCACTCTTCTGTCCGAAGAAGGAAAACGGGCGGCACTTTCTGATTTTGATAAACAAGACAATCCGTTTGGCCCGGAAGATTCGGTCGGTGACTTTTTAACCTATTATCTTGGCCCTGAAATTGTCGAGCGACAGATCGCTCCGGTTCTCTCCGGCGTTTATTCCGGGAATTTGAGCAATTTAACGATGAAGTCAACGCTTCCGTACCTGCTTGATTATAAAGAGAAATACGGCAGTATCATCAAGGGATTTTCCGCCAATAAAGAAACGTTTCTCGGTGATAAAGCACGAAAAAAATTCGTTTCCTTTAAAAGCGGGCTCGGTACACTGGTCGACCGGCTCGCAGAACGCTCACCATCGGCCCGCATCTTAACGGACACAAAGGTAACAAGCCTTCAAAAAACAGGGAATGCTGTTTCGATTTCTCTTCATACAGGGGAATCGCTTCTGGCCGATGATGTTGTACTCGCCATTCCGCACGATGCAGCACAAAAGCTCTTAAATGATCCGGTGCTCGACACCCATTTTAACGAGCTGAAAAATTCTTCGCTTATCTCGGTTTATTTGGGGTTTAACCTGCCAGACGAACAGCTTCCTGCGGATGGAACCGGCTTTATCGTAACGGAAGGCACCGATTTAACGTGTGACGCCTGCACCTGGACAAGCCGGAAATGGACGCACACATCAGCGGAGCGTAACTTGCTCGTCCGGTTTTTCTATAAAAGCTCAAATCCGCACTACCCTTCTCTTGCGCGTTTGACCGAAGCAGAGCTTACCGAGGCGGCCCTTTTGGACCTGCAAAAAAGCCTTGGCATTCATGAAGCACCAACGACTGTTCATATTACGCCATGGATGGATTTAATGCCAAATTATCACCTTGGACACAGTCAGGCTGTAGCGGGGCTTTCTGCTGAACTTACTCAGCATCACCCGCATCTGCATCTTGCCGGCTGCTCTTATTTTGGCGTTGGAATTGGAGCCTGCATCCAAAACGGCAGGCAGATCGCGCATACCCTTTCCGAAAACGGGGACACTGCTCATAAGGAGTGATGATCTGTGGAGAAAAAAACATACGATGAACGATTTGAAGAAAATACGAAACAAATTCAAAGAGAAAAGAATGAGCGTTTAGAAGACAAAAGCCGCCTGCCAGATGACCAAAATCGTATGAAAAGCGTAGAAAATCGGCGCACATAAGGAACAAGCGGCACTCTTTTATGAAGTGCCGCTTGTTTTTTTAAAGTTTAAACTTATGTACCAGTCCATCAAGTTCTTTCGCCATATGGGCAAGAGATTGAATAGAATCCGACATGTGCTCGGTTAAGCTGCTTTGTTCAACTGCAATAGCCTGTACATGTTTTGTGCTGTCTGCCGATTGGGCAGCTACCTGTGCAGAATCTGCTACCGAAGCAGCAATTTCTTCAGAAGAAGCGGACATTTCTTCTGATACAGAAGAAACCTCCTCAATTTGACGTGCGATTTCTTCTATTGAAGACAAAATCCTTTCAAAAGCTTCTCCCGCTTCCCGAACAAGCAAAATTCCGCTTTGCACGTTTTCTACTACTACATTCATTCTGTCAACAGACCGATTGGTGTCTTTATTCATATTCGTAATCAGCAAGGAAACTTCTTTTGCCGACTGTGCGGATTGCTCGGCCAGCTTCCGCACTTCCTCTGCCACGACCGCAAAGCCTTTTCCATGCTCCCCCGCTCTTGCCGCTTCGATTGCCGCATTCAAGGCAAGCAGGTTTGTCTGGGAAGAAATGTCCTGAATCACCTGAAGAATGTCTGTTACTTCAACGGACTGTTGCTCCAGCTGCTTGATCGCCTCGCTTGACTGCCCGACGGATTCGTTAATATTATGCATTTGCTCAACAACATCTGTCACTTTTTGAAATCCACTTTCGGCCTCAGCCAGCGTTAAAGAAGCCCGTTCCGAAACAACTGAGCTGGATGCGGCTGCATGCTGAATACCTTGGGACAGCTCACCCATCACGCCAGCACTCTCCTCGGCCCGTTTACGCTGAATGTCAGTTCCTGACGCAATTTGCTGCATAGACGCTGTAACCTTTCGGCTCCCCTCGCTGATTTCACGTGCATCCTTTAACAGCCCGCCGGAGGTTTTTACCAATTGGTCTGTACTATCGTTGATTCCTCCGATCACTTTTTTTAAATCGTAGACCATTCCTTGGAAAGCTTCGGTTAAAACACCGAACTCATCTTTTGAGCTGTCCTTGATATTGGAGGATAGGTCCCCGCTTTTTACCCGTTCTACTTCTTTTGTCAAACGCTTTAACGGCTTTGTTAAATAATGGGTAACGAGAAAAATAACGAGCAGGCTCAAAACGAGGATGAGCCCGGTCAAGAGAACCAGATTGATTTTGTTCGCGTGCATGGTTTTGTACGCTTCACTGGCATCAAAGTCTGCCCCGATCAAACCGATTACCCTGCCATCTCCAGCCTTGATCGGTACATAGGTGGTCACCAGGGCGCCATAGTCGTCTGTACGGCTCATTTCTGTTTGAACTTTCCCTGTTTCGAATACTCGATTCATCATGGCATAGTATTCTTCGTTTTCTTCTATTTCTCCAAGTCCGGACGCATTTTCATTCCCTTTGGGCATGCCATCGACCATATAAACATAACGATAGCCATCCCCTTCCTGCTCACGAGCCATTGTATACAGATATTCCAGGCCATTCATTTCTCTTAACTCATTTAAATTGGCACGCAGTTCCTTGTAATAAGCGGTTTCGCTGGATTCCATAGTAATCTCTTCATATTGCGCTGCGTCAATCAGGACGGCTGCACGGCTCGCAATATTTTCGGTTACACTGCTGAGTGACTCCTTCGCCAGCTGTTCCGCTGTGTAATAACTAACGAACGAAATAATGACACAAGCCAGAAGAACAATCATTGAAAAAATGAAAAGCATCTTTCCTTTTATGCTTTGTCTAACTGTATCCTCTCCATTTCTATTTTATTTTATCATCTAGTCCTTTTAACCTTTATTCTAATCGAGAAATACGAACTAGCAAAAGGAAATATCTCAAAAATAATAGTCTATTTTTCTTGTTTTTGAAAATAGATGGTTTCTTTCTAGGGATTATTACGGGTCTTTTTCCATACAAAAAGTGTCCAGCTGCTTCAAACAGGCTTTGTCCGCTATATTCTTCTTTTCTTTCGTTTGCTACACTAGTAGAAAAAAGCAGGTGATCCAATTGCTTTCTCCGATTCTCTCCCAAAAAATTATTCAAGATGTAAAAAAATTGATCGATGAAGACATTTTGATCGCTGGCACAGACGGCATCATCACCGCAAGTTCTGACGAAAAGAGGGTCGGTGCGTTTCACGAAGGTGCGCTTCTTTGTGCGGCCGAACGGCGGACACTCGTTCTTTATAAGGAAGATGAAAAGCGGCTAAAGGGGGTTAAAAACGGGCTCAATCTGCCGATTTTTTTTATGAGCCGTGTAATTGGGGTCATTGGCATTACCGGACATCCTGAGACAATCCTGCCATATGGGGAATTACTGCGAAAAATGACAGAGCTGCTTGTGCAGGAAGGATATATGGCCGAGCAGGCGCAATGGCAGGCGCGTAGCCTCGAATCCTTCGTTTATGACTGGCTTCATACGGCAGCCCTGACACCGGAGCTGAAAAAACGGGCAGATGCACTTCAGGTCGACTTAGCTAAATCAAAACAATTTGTGTTGATCGAAGCTTCTTTTACTTCCCGAAGCATTCAAGAGATGAACCGGTTTTGGGACGATGCGCGCGGTCTTGACTTCTTCGTCTATCAAGGACATGAACGGATACTGCTCATACATTCTGTTCATGATAATGCCTCGATTTTGCCCTACAAATTGAACAGGCTTCAACATTTTATGGAGGAAGCGCGCCTCGGCGCCGGTCAGCCGGTATTACCGGACAATGCAGCGGAAGGGTTTGCCCAGGCAGAGCGGGCACTCTCAGCTGCCCCGCCGAACCATATTGTATTCGAAGAAGAGCTACGCCTGTCTCTTTGCCTGCAAGACATCCATCCGAAAACAAGAAAAGAATTTGTCCACCGGCTGATTGGAGAGGCCACAGGCCAGAATGAGCTGATCGGGACACTGCGTACATTTTTTGATCAAAATATGTCCTTGAAGCAAACCGCCGAGGCAATGAACATTCATATTAATACGCTTCATTATCGGCTGAAAAAGTGGCAGCGTCTGACCGGGCAGGACGTCCGCATAACCGAAGACGCTGTTTCTACGTACCTGGCTCTTCGATTTTTGGATGAATCACTAAAATCATAAGGAAAAAAGATGATTTTTTCCTATGTATCTCTATATGAATTCGCTTTCAATCACCTTATGATTAAGGGGAAAAGGAGCGATTGATCATGATTTCTTCGGAAAACATTCAAACATTCAAGCGTATTGTCGGCGAGGATAATGTTATTACTTCTTCTGCCGGCCGTCTTGTGTATTCATACGATGCTACACCAAACTTCCAGTCGATGCCGGATGCCGTTATCGCGCCGCGCTGCACAGAAGAAATTTACAAAATTGTAAACATTTGCCGTGACAATAAAATTCCGATCGTCCCGCGCGGCTCTGGCACTAATCTCGCGGCCGGGACGGTTCCTTCTGAAGGCGGTATTGTCCTTCTATTCAAACATATGAACAACATTTTAGAAATTGATGAAGAAAATTTAACCGTAACGGTGCAGCCCGGTGTCATTACACTCGATATGATTAAAGCCGTGGAACAAAAAGGCTTATTTTATCCGCCAGACCCGAGCTCGATGAAGATTTCCACGATAGGCGGCAACATTAACGAAAATTCCGGCGGCTTGCGCGGCTTAAAATACGGCGTGACGCGCGATTATGTGATGGCGCTCGAAGCCGTTCTGCCAAACGGCGATATCATCCGTACCGGCGGCAAGCTGGCAAAAGATGTAGCCGGTTACGATTTAACGAGGCTGCTCGTCGGCTCAGAAGGCACACTTGCCGTCATTACGGAAGCGACGCTGAAACTTATTCCAATGCCAGAAACGAAGCAGACAATGCTTGCCCTTTATGAAAGCATGGACGCGGCAGCGAAATCGGTCAGTGAAATTATCGCAGCGAAAATTATTCCAGCAACACTCGAATTTTTAGATCGGCCGACACTCATTGCCGTTGAAGACTTTGCCCAAATCGGCTTACCGACGGATGTGGAAGCGGTGCTCCTGATTGAACAGGACGGCCCGCCGGAAATTGTCGCGCGCGACATGGAAAAGATGGCGGATATCTGTACACGCGAGCAAGCTGTTTCAGTACAGATTGCTGCAACGGAAGCGGAAGCACTGGCACTCACAACGGCAAGACGTTCCGCCCTTTCCGCTCTCGCCCGTCTAAAGCCGACAACGATTTTAGAGGATGCAACCGTGCCTCGGTCAGAAATCGCCAACATGGTGAAAGCGATTAATAAAATTGCGGAAAAGCATAACGTGCGCATTGCTACGTTCGGCCACGCTGGCGATGGAAACCTGCATCCGACGTGTCCGACTGATTCGCGTGACCATGATGAAATGGAACGGGTTGAAGCGGCATTCGCCGATATTTTCGCAAAAGCGATTGAACTCGGCGGAACGATTACCGGTGAGCACGGTGTCGGGATGATGAAAGCGCCGTACTTAGAATGGAAAGTGGGCCCGGAAGGTATTGCCATTATGAAAGCGATCAAGCAGTCATTTGATCCAGAAAACATTATGAACCCGGGCAAGCTGTTTGCAAAAGAAACGAGAAAACGGGTGGTGGTGACACTATGACAACGATGACAGCACGTGAACGGACGATTCAAGAACAATTCAGCTTACGCATGGACGAGGGTGAACTGTTAAACTGCATGCAGTGCGGCTTTTGCCTGCCCTCCTGCCCGACGTATATTGAAACCGGATTTGATGAAAGCCAGTCGCCGCGCGGCCGGATTGCACTTATGAAAGCAGTCCATGACGGACTGATCGCCCCGGATGCGGAAGTGGAACGCTCACTGAACTTATGCCTTGGCTGCCGCGCCTGTGAGCCGGTTTGTCCGGCAGGCGTCAACTATGGCCATTTGCTTGAAGAAGCGCGTGATATTTTTGCTGGTCATAACGAATTTAAGCCGGCAACAAAAGCGGTCCGTAAAACAGTATTTGAAGGTCTCTTCCCTCACCAAAACCGGATGGAACATGCCGTCAATCTGCTTGGCATTTACCAGCGGAGCGGCCTGCAAAAAACAGCGTGAAAGCTCGGATTTATGAAGCTGTTTCCGGAAAGTATGCAGGCAATGGAACGGTCCCTTCCCGCTGTGCCAACAAGAAGTGCGATGAAAAATCGCAGCCGATCCCTTACTGCTCTTGCGGAGAAAAAAGCAACCGTTGCTTTTTTTTCCGGCTGCTTGATGGATACAATGTTTCTTGATACGAATAATGCGACGCTCAAGCTGCTTCAACGGGCAGGCTGCGATGTGGTGATTCCCGACGGCCAGAATTGCTGCGGCGCACTGCACGGCCACAGCGGTGAAAAGGATGGCGCAAAAGAACTTGCCAAACGTAACATTGATGCCTTCGAACGAACAAAGGCCGATTACATTATTACAAATGCCGGCGGCTGCGGTGCTTTTTTAATCGATTACGATCATCTGCTAAAAGACGATCCCTACTACAGTGAACGTGCCCGTGCGTTTACAGCGAAAATAAAAGATATTACTCAAATCCTATTTGAACTGAAGTTTCACGAAAAGGTGCGGCTGAAAGTGGATCCGCAAGTGATTACGTACCAGGATTCATGCCATTTGCGCAACGTAATGCATACGCACGCCGCTCCGCGTGTGCTGATGCAGGCGATTGAAGGCGCAGACTACCGCGAAATGGAGAAAGCGGATTCGTGCTGTGGGTCGGCCGGTATATACAATATCGTAGAAAGCAGCATGTCGATGCAGATTCTAGATCACAAAATGGAGCACGCAAAAGCCACAAGCGCGACAACTATTGTCACTGCTAATCCAGGCTGCCTGCTGCAAATGAAGCTTGGCATTGAGCGGGAAGGCTTGACGGATTCCATTCAGGCAGTGCATATTGTCGATCTTCTGCTGGAGGCATGTGAATCTTAAATAAAAACGGCAGGCTCCCTGCCGTTTTTTTTCGTTATCCGAAAGCAGCCAATTCTCTCTTCAGCCGGCCGTTTGTTTTTGCAGCACTTCCGTTTTTTAGCCCTGCTTTTTTGAGCTTTTCATCCCCAGCGGATACCGGCTTCCCACTTCAAAATAAAAACTTTCATCACCTTTGATAGAAGAAAAAAACTCCTTTTCTTTTTGTGTAGAGAAGCACAAGAAAAATCGATACCGATCTATTAATTTGTTCCAATAAAAGAAGAGAGAAACAGTGGAGGAGAAAAAATGAAGCTCTTTTCACAAATATATAATTGGATGTCAAAGACGCTTAAAGGGCGCTTTTTTACGACTTGTTTTATGCTGACAGCAGCGGACGTATACTCTACAACATGAACCCCAGAGCTGCAACGAGAAAAATTAGTGTGCACAACACGCCTTATTTTCAGGAAGGTATGGAGTGGCACACGTTTACAACTGGTGTACGGCTGATTGGAGATCGAAACATTCGCTCGATCATTTTTTCCGCTCCCGTTACTAAAGAAAATGGCCGGTTTGACGGAATCCTCGCCGGCATTGTCCTCGTTAATGACATTCGCCATATTGTCGGCGACTTTGCATACGGAAAAACGGGTACGGTGTTCCTGGTTGATAAAACCAGCGCCGTACTAAGCGCTTCCTCCCGCACATTTCCTGCTTCCTTAAACAACACCGAACTGTTTCAGGATGCGCTGAAGCGAAAAAAACGAACCGAGCCGTATATAAACGCAAACGGGGTGGAATCCATCGGCCAATACACGTGGACCAATGGAGATGAGTGGGTGCTGATCAGCGAAGTGTCCACCGCGGAAATTGAGCAGCCGTTTCGGGATACGCTTTTTTTCATGAGCATTATTTTACTGGTTATTTTTGTTATTTCTTATTTTTTATACGCCGGTTGATCGGCCGGATCACCGAGCCGATTCCAGCCCTGCTCGAAGGAACCACCATTTTGCGAAAAGGCCATTACAGCCACCGAATTGACGATCGGGTATTTGCAAATGCATCCAAAGAATTCAGCGGGCTTTGCAGCGCTTATAACGATATGGCACGCGACCTTCAAAGGGAGCAGGCACTTCGCCTGCAGGCAGAAGAAGAAATGCGACGGACTAATGAGCAGCTGCGGCACTTGTCATTCAGTGACAGCTTAACCGCCGCTTTTTTGATGATATGCTGACGCTGTCATGGAAAAAAGCGCTCGAACAAAGAGAGCCGCTTTCTCTTCTTCTGCTCGATATTGATTTTTTAAAAAATACAACGACCGATACGGGCATGATACCGGTGACAGAGCGCTGCAGCATGTAGCAAGAGTAGCAGATGAGATCGCAAAAGAAGTTGGGGCTGCTGCTGCACGCTATGGCGGCGAAGAACTGGCCGTTATTTTGCCGCCCGGCAGTTGAACGTCTTGGCATTTCGCATGAAGACCATAAAAACAAAGTGATTACGGTTAGTATTGGAGGCGCCGCTCTTACGCCTCAGCCTGGCGACCACCCGTCTCTTTTAATACGAAAAGCAGATGAAGCTCTTTATACGTCAAAGCGCAAGGGACGCGCCCGGAATACAACCTATGAATCTGTAACACTGTGAACGGTTCCGTTCACAGTGTTTTTTTTCAAACGGGGTTTCGAATTGAGCGCATTCCCTGTATATAACCATTAGAAAGGAGGATGGTTTGATGGAGACGATACTGCCGCTTATTCAGGACGTCGGCTTTCCAATCGCGGTGACTTTTTACCTTTTGTACCGGATTGAAACGAAGCTTGATGGCGTCATTCAGTCTATTCAAAATCTGCCTGATAAAATGAAAGAATAAAAGAAAAAGCAGCTCTCCTTTCTAAAGGAGGCTGCTTTTCATGGTGACGGACGGATTTCCGCATAGCCAGGCCGGAAAAAGTAGTTTTTCGGTCTTCATAACAAGTAGTCCGGCCCTGTTTACATGTTTCTGGTTCTCTCATCCCCATTTCGCGCCCCACAGCTTCATTTCTTTAATAATCTTATGAAAATCCTGCCCTTTTTCGGTTAACGTATACTCGACGCGAAGTGGTACGGTCGGGTACACGGTCCGCACAACAATGTCATTCGCTTCTAGACGGCGAAGCGTATCGGACAGAGATTTTGGACTGACCCCCTGGACAGCGCGTTCAAGTTCTCCAAACCGTTTCGTTCCACAGAACAATTCCCGCAGGATTAAAAAAGACCATTTGGATCCAATGATATCGAGTGCCCGTTCAATCGAACAGTCAATAACCAATTCTTCTTTACTCATATCCATCCCCCTTACTATCTTTTTGATAGTACCTATACCATACCATATTACCTTTTAAAAATTTCACTACTTTTCAGTGAAAAATGAAAGCGTTACACTGAAAGAAGACTATGAGACAAAGGAGACTTTTACATGAGCTACCTAACCAACTCCGATCGTTACCTGGCAAATCCTGACCGTTACAAAGGCAGCATGCAATACCGCCGAAGCGGAAAATCAGGTCTTCTTCTCCCCGCCATTTCACTGGGCCTCTGGCACAACTTCGGCGGTGTTGATACATTTGAAAATGGCCGGGCAATGCTGCGCCGGGCGTTTGATCTCGGCATTACTCATTTTGATCTTGCCAACAACTATGGACCGCCGCCAGGCTCTGCTGAAGCTATGTTTGGAAAAATCATGCGCAGTGATTTTGCTCCGTACCGCGACGAAATCATTGTCTCTACCAAAGCCGGTTATTATATGTGGGAAGGCCCTTACGGTGAATGGGGGTCAAAAAAATATTTAACTGCCAGCCTGGATCAAAGCTTGAAACGGATGAATCTTGACTATGTGGATATTTTTTATTCTCACCGCCCAGATCCGGATACGCCTTTAGAAGAAACCATCGGGGCGCTGGATTTATTTGTCCGCCAGGGAAAAGCTTTGTATGTCGGAATTTCGAGTTATTCTGCCGAACAGACAGCCGAAGCAGCAAGTATTGCCAAGGAACTTGGCACGCCGATTCTCATTCACCAGCCGTCTTATTCGATGTTCGAGCGCTGGATAGAAGACAGCCTGCAGGATGTACTGGATGAACACGGCATTGGTTCGATCGCTTTTTGTCCGCTGGCGCAGGGACTGCTGACAAATAAATATATTCACGACGTACCTGACAATTCTCGTGCCGCTAAAAATACCGGATTTCTGGAGAAAGAGCGGATTACCGATGAAGTCCGGGTACAAATCCGTGCTTTAAACGACATGGCTGCGGAACGCGGCCAGTCGCTTGCCCAGATGGCTCTAGCCTGGGTACTGCGTAACGGCCGGGTCACTTCGGCCCTGATTGGCGCAAGCAAAGTAAGCCAGATTGAAGAAAACGTAAAAGCTCTTGACAACCTTCACTTTTCTGATGAAGAGCTTTCAAAAATCAACTCCATTTTATTACGTGACGTCAATGCCTGACAGCGGCCATCCCTTTTTGGGGGATGGCTTTTTGTTTATACATTGTATCTGTCCCGCATACATCCCATCTTTTTTTAAATAAGGGTATCGGTTTTCCTTTCTTCCTTGTACATAAAGGGTGAAAGGAGGGGAAAACAATGGCACAAGCAACTTTAACGAAATCATCACTGCGCCTTACGTTTGACAATGGCGTAGATGAAAATGGCAAGCAGCTGTTCCAAACAAAAACATATTCAAACGTAAAAACAGATGTCACACCTGATCAGTTTAATGCTGCCGCTGCAGCGATTGCCGGGCTGTCTGCACGGCCGCTCGTATCCATTGAGCGAAACGATACTTCGACTATTAACTAAAAAAGGAGGAATACTGTATGGCTAAAACCCTACAGCTTCAATTCACTACTGCCGGAGGCGGCACGTCCAGCCTCACGATCGATACACCGGTTGAACCGGTGGATGCGGCAGCCGTTACGCAGGCGATGAACGCGATTATCGCATCCGGCGTTTTTATGGCCTCAACCGGCTTATTCACCGCTGCCAAAAGTGCCAGCTTGATCGACCGTGAAGTAACCGAGATTTTATAATCGTGAAGCCTGCCCGTTTTGAACCGGGCAGGCTTTTTCATACGATTGAAATTGATTTTAAAAATATCCATTTACAAAAACTCTCCTTTAGTGTATTTTTACACTAAAGGAGAGTTTTTGATGAAAAAATATTATATTTTCTTTTCTATTATCTGCTTATTTGTTTATTTTTCTATTCCTTTTCTTATGATGGCTGATGTGTTTTTCTATACGTTCGATGAATTTTCCATTTTTTTAATGGGGCTGTTTCCATTGCTCGGTATTCTTTATGCTCTTTTAGGAAAAAGAGGACGGGCTGCACGTATCAGCATTATGTTAAACAGCCTGGCTTTTTGTTTTTTATTTTTGCTCGTGGTTCTAAGGACAGGCGTTGTACCGATGTAAGCAGTAAAAAAGCAGACTGGAGTGCTGAATATGGCAAAATGGATTGTTTTATTTCTGTTGGCCGCTTATCCTGCTTTCTATTTGTGGGGCCCTCACCTATTCAAAGAAAAACAAGTGAAACAGGAAGTGCTCGCTTATTTAGAAAAAAGCCAAGGCTGGAGTGAGGATGACCTTTTATCCATTAAAGTCGTTGATGACTGGATGTCAAACGGAACACCCTGGCGGTATCGTGTTACAGTAGTGCGAAAAAAGGAACCAGAAACTCACTACGAGTTTTACAGTGGAGAAAACGGTCAGGTAAAGCTTTTTTCTATACCTTCCCAAAACGGCGTGTTCCTGCTGGAGCGTGCGAATAACTTCAATCACTGAAACAAACCAACATAAGGACATTTATCAAGGTAAGAAAAATATAGAACGAAAGTAATGACATTGATCAATATAACCACTCTTCTGCTCATTTTTGCTATCGGAAGGACTCTATGAGGAAGGACAATCAGCAGGAGAATGAATTACCCTCCACTGAAAGAAAGCTGGACAGAATTTGATCAGGCAGGAAAAATTCTTACTCCATGCTCTCGTTCGTGCTTGTATTATATGAAAAGGACAATATAAAAACCGATCCGCTTTTGCGGATCGGTTTTTATTCCCGGTGAAACAGCCCCATTACTTCAACCGTCTGCGTAATGTTTACGAACGCGTGCGGGTCGACTTCTTGAATCATCTGTTTCACTTCATTTAATTGATAACGGGTAATGACGGTCATTAAGACGGAGCGGCTTTCGCCGGAATATGCACCTTTTGCTTCCGTGACGGTAATGCCGCGGTACAGGTTTTTCAGCATTTTCGCACAAAGCTCATCGCCTTTTGAGGTTACGATATGCAGCGTGAGCTTAATGTGCTTCGTGTGAATCGTATCAACCACTTTGCCTGTTGCGTAAATGGCAATCAAGGTGCTGAGGGCAGCATCCCAGCTGAACAGAAAGCCCGCGGCAACAATCACAATTGCATTCATGATGGACAGCAGTGTGCCGAGCGGGAAGTCCCGCTTGCGTGCCAGCAGCATCGCGATAATATCAAAACCGCCGGATGAAGCAGACGCACGGAAAGTCAGGCCGACTCCCGCACCCGTTAGCACGCCGCCGAACAAAGAAGAGAGGATCGGCTCAGTGGACAGCTGCGTGATGGGAATCCAATAAAGAAACAAAGACAGCGATACAACCGATAAAATCGTATACGCAATAAATTTCTTTCCAAGCTTGACTACCCCGAGTATGAGCAGCGGAAGGTTTAATAAAAAGTTTAACAATCCGGTATTCAGTGGCGTAATAATGCCAAGCATGATCGCTACCCCGCTTAATCCGCTGCTTAAAATCTCGTGTGGGATTAAAAAGAAATTATACGCGATGGCAATCAGCACGGAACCCGCCAGTATAAGCAAAATGTGCATAAAGCAGCTCCCCCTTTTTTTTCTTCATTATAAGAGAAAAACTGGCAGTTCCTTTAAAAATAGTGTTTTCAGAAAAGCGGCAAATGCGTGTTTTTTTTCTTCTTATTGTATAATAGAAGGAATCAAAGGCAGCTTCGTTCGCCCTTGTGATTTGCCAGAGGAGTGGACCTGAATGAATGAACAATCCCCGCTCGTCCGTTTTTTAGGCGGACGCACAGCCCTATTCGTCTTAAGCCTTGTGCTTTTGCTTGGGCTTACTATTATGGTATATTCCCGAGTTTCCTTTATTTTTGACCCAATTTTCGGGTTTATCGGCACCGTTGCCCTCCCCGTTATTTTATCCATTGTTGGCTACTACTTATTAAGCCCGCTTGTGAATCTGCTTCAGCGCTATAAAATACAGCGCGGCTGGGGAATTTTAATTGTTTTCGTGGCGCTGTCCGGCCTGATTACCGTTTTGCTGGTGACTATCCTGCCTTTTTTGCGGGATCAGACTGAAGCGCTGATTGCTTCATTCCCAAGCTACGCCCGGCAGCTCGGCATGGATATCGATATGTGGGCACGGAACTCGCCCTTTGAAGCCCAATACATGGAAATCTCTAAAAATATGCAGACGAACGCTGAACAGTTTCTAGGATCCATTACGCAGAATTTTTCTGATTTTGCCGGGCATACGCTTGACAGTATTACGAATGTGATCGCTACACTCACTAATTTCATTGTCTCGCTCGTAACTGTGCCGTTTATTTTGTTTTACCTGCTAAAAGACGGCCATAAGCTTTATAACGGCTTCCTGCATGTGCTGCCGCCAAGAATGCGCGGCCGTACTGGGGCGATGCTGATTGAAATGGATGAACAGCTTCGCTCATATATTCAAGGACAAATGCTGGTGAGTCTTTGCATTGGAATTATGATGTATATCGGCTTTCTCATTATCGGCCTTGATTATGCGCTGCTGCTTGCGGCTATTGCCAGCGTAACCAGCGTTGTGCCATACCTCGGACCGGTCATTGCCATTACACCAGCGATTATTATTGCCATCGTGACCTCACCGTTTATGGTGGTGAAGCTTGCCTTAGTATGGACAGTTGTCCAGCTTTTAGAAGGTAAATTTATTTCTCCGCAAATTATGGGCAAATCGCTGCAAATTCACCCGGTCACCATTATTTTCGTTTTGCTGACGGCTGCCCACCTGTACGGCGTGGTCGGTGTGTTGATCGGCCTGCCGACTTATGCGCTTCTAAAAGTCATTGTTCAGTATATGTTTGGCTTATTTAAAGCTCGTTATAACCGTTTTTCCGAAAAAGCGGATGATCAGTATGCTGTTGTTGAAACGGATGATGATCTTGTTTAAGACTGTGCAGCCCGGGTAAACATCTACTAGACGTATCAAAAAGGAGATGTTTTCATCATGGCACATGACAACAATGGACTTGGCGACAAATTAAAAGGCGCCGTAAACAAAGCAAAAGGTGAGGTAAAAGACCAGGTAGGGAATGCAACAGACAACGCAAAAATGCAGGCAGAGGGCAAAGCTGATAAATTAAAAGGCGATGTGCAGAACCATATTGGTCATGCGAAAGACCATCGTTAACCACCTGCCAAAACACCCGCAGTGTAATAACTGCGGGTGTTTTTTACTTTCCATGACCAGTGTACAAAAAAGCAGCTTCCTGATCAGGAAGCTGCTTTTTTTATACTCTTTTTTTCATCCATTTGGATAGAACTTCATATACAATCGGCACAATAACAAGTGTCAGCAAAGTTGAACTTGTCAAGCCGCCGATTACAGTTACACCGAGGCCTTTTGAAATCAAGCCTCCTCCTTCGAGACCGAGCGCAAGTGGAAACAGGGCACCAATCGTCGCCAGCGCTGTCATTAAAATAGGACGCAGACGTGTTGATCCTGCTTCGAGCAGCGCTTCACGCGTCGTTAAGCCTTCGCGTTCTTTATGAATGACTCGGTCAATCAGCACGATCGCATTCGTTACTACAATCCCGATCAGCATAAGCGCACCAATCATAGAGGAAATACTGATTGTTTCGCCAGCAATCAAGAGCGCCACAAGCGCACCGATAATAGCAAACGGCAGCGAGAACAAAATTGCGAATGGTGCGAGACCGCCGCCAAATGTAATGACGAGTACGAGATACACAATCGCAATCGCCGCCAGCATAGCAAGGCCAAGCTGCGTAAACGACTCATTAATATCCTGCGTTACACCGCCCATTTCTACATTTACACCTGCAGGCAAATCAAGTTTATCGAGTTTTTCCTGCAGTGAATTGGATGCCGCAGATACATCGTCGCCTTTCAGCTCTCCGCTCACATCCACAAAAACTTTCCCATTACGGCGGGAAACCGTATCGGATGTTTCTCCTTCTTCTACCGTCATTACACTGCCGATTTTCACCGGCTGGCCGTTCATTGCTGAAACAGAACGGTTCGTGATATCGTCAATAGATTCATATGACTGCGCAGGCACATCAATATAAACATTGACGTCTTCCCCATCCCTTTCAATCGTCGTTAAAATTGGGCGTTCCCGCACCGGGCTCAGCTCCATAGCGATTTGACCGGCAGTCAGGCCTGCTGCCGCCATTTTTTCTGGATCGGCAACGAGCGTGTATTCTTCATAGGCGTCTGCAAGACCTGTTTCCACCTTTTTAAAATCACCGCTATCTTTCATCATCTCTTCTACATTTGCCACAACCGGCTCGATGTCTTCCAGCTCTTCGCCGTAAATATTAACGGCGACTTCATTACTTCCGGCGCTGGCCGAGAAGTCCTGCGACGCCCATTCTCCTTTAGAAACAGAGTCTTGCAAATCTTTGAGCGCGTCTTCTTTTTTCTGTGTGAAATCTTTTGTCTCTTCGTTATACATCACATAAAACATGGCGCTGTTCGATTGGCCCGGGTTCATCGGATTTTCACTTCCGACTGAATACTGAACCGTCTCTACATCGTCGATATCCATAAAGTAGCGCTCCGCATCAGCCGCAATATCCGCTACTTCCTCCATTGTCTGTCCCGGCTCCGGGGCGTACGTGACAATAACCATTTTCTCTTCTTCACTAGGCAGGAAGCTGACGCCGATCTTCGGCACTAAGAAAAAGCTGCCGATCAGGAGCACAACGGCCGTTAGAAATGTAATGATTTTATGATTTAAGGTCCAGTTCAACACAGAACGGTAACCCGCTGCAAGCCGTCCTGGCTTTTCTTCGTGTGCTTTTGCCTTAACACCGCGTTTAAACAGTGTATGGGCGAGCATTGGCACAATGGTGACAGCTACCAGGAGCGAGGCAAGCAGCGCGAACACAACCGTCAGCGCAAATGGAAGAAACAATTCGCCTACCGTACCTTCTACCAGCCCAAGCGGCAGGAACACCGCAATGGTTACAATAGTGGAAGACATAATCGGCACGAACATTTCTTTTGTTGCTTCACGGATCAGTTCTTTTCCGCGCAGCGTCTCACCCTGAAGCGACAGGCGCCGATAAATGTTTTCCACAACCACGATCGAATCATCAATGACGCGCCCAATAGCAACTGTCATCGCTCCAAGGGTCATAACATTCAACGTAATATCCATTTGTTTCAGTAAAATTAACGCAATTAAAATCGACAGTGGAATTGAAATAACTGAGATAACCGTCGAGCGTACATCACGCAAAAACAGCATGATAATAATAACCGCAAAAAGAGCACCGAACAGCGCTTTGTTCAGCATTGTTTTCACAGATTCTTCAATTGGACCGCCTTGGTCAAAAGTAGAAGTAATCGTCAGACCGTCCATATCACTTTCAAACTCATCTACTTTTTCTTTTACTGCATTGACAACGTCCACTGTATTCGCATCGGCTGCTTTTACAATTTGCAAGCCAATTGATTCCTGGCCGTTTGTTCGGGAAATCGATTCGGCTTTTCCGGTTAATTTCACCTCGGCGATATCCGACAGCTTGACCGGTCCGATTAGAAGATTCTTCAAGTCTTCAAGCGTTGTAATATTGCCATCAACCATCACAGACTTTTCCGTGCTGCCAAATTCAAATAAGCCAAGCGGTGCTTGAATGTCAGCTCCTTGAATCATTTTCGTCACTGTGTCCTCATCCAGCTTCAGCTGGGCAAGCTTTGCCTGATCAAACACAACGGTTGCTTCCTCCACCTGCTGGCCGGATATTTGAACCGATGCCACACCTTCAGTGCCTTCAATTTCCGGTACAATCTCCTCTTCTACAAGTGTTGTCAGCTCCTCCAGAGACAGGTTTTGGTCTGAAAGACTGAGCGCCATGACCGGAAATGCATTAATGCTTAAACGCGATACGTCAGGCTCCTGCACGTTTTCTGGAAAATCCAGGTCCTCAAGTGCTTCTTTTGCTTCCTGTTCCGCTTTTTCCATATCCGTTGAGAAGCTGTATTCTACTTGGACAGAGGAAGCGTTTTGATAGGAAGTCGAGCTGACGACTTTTACGCCTCCTAAGTTTTGAAGCTGCTTTTCAATGGGTTCTGACACACTGTCCGCCACTTCTTCCGGCGTCGCTCCCGGATAGACCGTTGTTACTGTCACAATTGGCGGCGTGATATTAGGAATCGTCTCAAGCTTCATAGAAAGCCCGGCATACAAACCAGCCGCGGTTATGATGATGGTCATCAGCCAGACGGCAAATTTGTTTTTCAAGACGAAGTTAATTAACGCGTTCATGTTTCCTCTCCTTTATGACCAACCGGTCAGTTCTCTTTTCAATATATATGACTAGTCGGTCAACCGTCAAATAATTTCCGGTTTCAAAACAGTGACTTGTGGGTCATAATAGAAGTAGAGGTGAACGTCTATGACTGAGAAAGAACAACGAATTATTGAAGAATCCCTTAAACTATTTGCCCAGAAAGGCTTTGCTGCCACTTCCATACAAGAAATCGCCACCGCCTGCGACATATCAAAAGGTGCTTTTTATCTTCACTTTAAATCCAAAGAAGCATTGCTGTTAGCGGTTCTGCATTATTACTTTGATTTGTTGTCAGCTAAAATCAAGACGATTGAATCTGAAGACTTGCCGCCGCGCGAAAAGTTTGTAAAACAAATTGAATGCCAAATGCGTGAGATTCAACAACATAAAGAGTTTCTTATCATGCAGGCACGCGAAAATGCAATTCCATTCAATGACGATATCGAAGCGTTTATTTTCAAAATGCGTACGGAGACGCATCAACTTTATCGAAACCGGCTGATCGGTATGTATGGACGCGAGATTGAACCGTACTTTTGGGACTTGTCTGCTGCACTTCAAGGCATCCAGCATGCGTTTTTGCATATGACACTTGTGGATGGAATAGAGCTGGACGTCCATTCATTTGCGGAGTTTTTATTAGATAGTGCCGATGATCTGCAGGCCGGGCTGAAGCGCCGCGCCAAGCCGCCTGTGATCGACTCGCAAATCATGGAAAATTTGTTTAAGCATCACCTGAACGACGATCTTTTCGTTCTTTGGCTGTCTGATTTAAAGCAGGAAAACTGGTCTGATGACATCTTCGTTTCGCTTGATGTGATCGAACAGGAACTCCAAAGCAGCAGTCCGCGGCCCGCTGTGCTGCGCGGTATGCTTGCCAATCTGACCGAAGAACCCAGCCTCCACGAGTTTATGCAGGCTGTGAAAAACTATTACAAACTTGGGTAACAGATCGTTTCATAAGAAAAGCCCTGGCAGGAATGCCAGGGCTTTTCTTACTTCGATTGCGGCCGGAATCCTTCTTCCAGCAAATAACGCTCTGCTTCTTTAAATGATTCAAAGCTTTCTTCCAAATTCAAACCTGTGTACACATTCCACAGCTCATCTTCATTCGCAAGCACCAGCACTTGTCCTTCACGGTTTTTCCATTCCGTTTCTTTCACAAGCTCCTCCTGCTCAATGGCTTCGTCTTCTGGTTTATCTGATAAGTACCGGATCGAATCCGATACCGCTGCCCGGAGTTCACTTTCTGAAAAGTCCCGAATATTGACAAGCCCTTTTGAATCAGCTTCATACCCCGGCAAGTCGCCGACAAAAACAAATCCATTCCCATTAGGATGCAGGTGGTACACGACCACTGTTTTTTCATACAAACTTTCCTCAAAATGGTAATTAACACGCTTTAACGACACATCTTTCGCTGTCAGCTGCGGAAATGTCGCAAGAATTGCTTTTTTTTCTTCAAATGTAAGCATGGTACGCCTCTTTTCTTTTTAGATGACCGTAGTATATCATTTGCAGCCCCGCTTTTAAAATTAAATAAAATATTTATCATTTCTCCCAAAAAGCTGGCCAAAAGAGCTAAATATTTATCATTTTTTGCCGAAATACATAGCAAGATATCGACATATTACGACAATAACTAGGAGGTTATACCCATGAAACATCTGAAAATTGGCCAGAAAATGCTCGTTTTAATCATAGCGGCTGTTCTTTTTTTGCTGATGATCGGCGGTACCAGCTATTTCTTTTTGAATCAGACAGCCGAAAAGTCGAAGGAGATGTATGAAAATAAACTGGTTTCCATCCAAAACATCGGCCAAATCCGGACGAACAACCGGGCCATCACGGCTTATACACTGGAATTAATGATCTCTACTGATTCAAACATGAACCAGGAGCTCCGCGAGAAAACGGAAAACTTGATCGATGAAAATAACAAGCTCATGGAAGACTACTTGAACGCCAGCAAATCCGATCCGAAAGAACTCGAAATGGCTGAGCCGTTTGTAGAAGAATTTAAAACGTTCAGTGAAAAAGCAATCGATGCTCAAATTCTCGCTGGACAAAATAAAAATAAAGAGGCCTACGAGCAGTACTTAGCAGAAGTAGAACCTGCACGTGCAAAAATGACAGAGCTTGGCACTCAATTAAGCAATTATAATCGAGACACGGCGGCTGTATTAAACAATGAAAACCAGGAAAGCGCCCAAAAAGCAAACGCGATTATTTTAATCGCTTCTCTTCTTTCCATTCTTCTTTTCGTGGGACTTGCAATTTTGATTTCCCGGATGATCACCCATCCTATTCGTACCATTCAGGAATTAATGAGCCAGGCTCAAAAAGGAGATTTAACCGCTTCCGGAACGTATGTTTCTCGTGACGAGCTTGGACAGCTGACTGCGTCATTCAATGACATGACGAGCGGATTGCGTGAGGTGATTCGGCAGGTCGCTGAAACGGCGGAGCAGGTTGCGGCTTCTTCCGAGGAGCTCAATGCGAATTCAGAGGAAACGACGCGTGCGACTGAATTGATCGCAAACACAATGGAAGAAATGGCAAGCGGGTCGGACAGCCAGCTGCGTCAAGTGTCTGACACAATGGCAACGATGAATGAACTGGCAGACGGCGTTCAGCAAATCGCGCGCAATGCACACTCTGTCTCCGAAACAGCTGCTGGGGCGATTGAACGTGCGACTGCCGGAAACGCATCAATCCGCCAGGCCGTTAACCAAATGGGATCCATCAATACAACATTCGACGGGCTTTCTGGTGTGATTCAAGGACTCGGCCGCCGTTCAAACGAAATTGGCCAGATTATTGATTCTATTACAGCGATCGCTGCCCAAACGAATCTGCTTGCGCTGAATGCAGCGATTGAAGCGGCACGGGCCGGCGAACAAGGCCGCGGATTTGCGGTGGTAGCCGATGAAGTTCGTAAGCTTGCCGAAGAATCTGCCCAGTCAGCCAGCCAAATTTCCGAGCTGATTTCCACTATTCAAGCAGAAACCGCCCAAGCCGTCGAAGCGATGAAATCAGCCACAGCTGAAGTACAGGGCGGTATTAATGTGGTGCATAATGCGGGCGGCTCGTTTGCAGATATTACTTCTGCAATCGGCGACGTAACCGGTCAAATCCAGGAGGTATCCGCCGCTGTCCAGCAAATGGCTGCCGGCACTGAGCAAGTTGTTGCAAGCATGGATCAAATTCATTCTATCTCAGAAGAAGCTGCTGCCAGCACGGAAAATGTCTCGGCGGCATCTGAGGAGCAAATGGCCTCTATGGAGGAAATCGCCGCTTCTGCCCGTTCTTTAGCGGAAATGGCAACCCATCTTCAAGAGATGACCCGACGCTTTACCGTTTAATAAAAAAGCAGTCTCTTTACCGAGACTGCTTTTTTAATAAGCCTGGATTGAGGACAATGGATAAAACCGCAGCTGCACTTCTCCGTTTACACTGTTCTCCGGGATCAGCCCGAACGCGCGGCTGTCTTTGCTGACACGGCGGTTATCGCCCATCACAAATAAGTATCCGTCCGGAACCCGGTCATACCCGGTTTTTTCCTTTAAAGTAAAGTCACCCATCAGCTTTTCCCCCGGCATCAGTCCGGCCCGATTTTCATCTAAATACGGCTCCTCTGTCGCTTTTCCATTCACGTACAGCACATCATTTTTCACCTCAATCGAATCGCCCGGTACTCCGATAACCCGCTTAATATAATGTTCATCCACATCCGGCGCGTCAAATACGATTTGATCAAATCGATTGACCTTCGTTGTTTTAGTGATAATGACTTTATCGTCGTTCTCAAATGTCGGTGCCATGGATTCTCCGTGTACGACAATACTTGAAAATAAAAAGTAGCGTACAGCACCTGCGATGATGACCGCCATGGCAATCGACTTTATCCACGAAATGACTTCGCTCCAATTCATGTAGTTCTTCCCTCCCTTTTTCAATTGAAGCAATTCCTTTTCCTTATTGTATCAAACCGAATCCTTTTCATGCCAGAATCACCCTTTTAAAACGGACAACTGCAAGAATACGTTTAGCCATCTTCTGGAAAGGTTAAGGTACTATTGTGTACAAAAAGAAGGAGGAGATCCAGATGAATATTTATGAACAGCAAAAAAACGGCCAGCCGGCGCAGTCACAGTCCAAGCAGCCGGGAATTGAATCTCAAATGGAGCCCCGTCCGATTCAGCCGACTAACTACATAGGCAGCGGCAAGCTAAAAGGCCGCGTAGCGCTGATTACAGGCGGTGACAGCGGAATTGGCCGTGCTGTTGCTATTGCCTATGCTAAAGAAGGTGCTCATGTGGCGGTCAACTACCTTGAGGAACATAGCGACGCGGAAGAAACAAAGCAGCTTATTGAAGCAGAAGGTGTACGCTGTCTCCTGCTCCCTGGCGACGTTTCAAAAGAAGATACATGCAAGGAGCTCGTAGAGAAAACGGTGAGCGAGCTGGGAAAACTCGATATTCTCGTAAATAATGCAGCGATTCAGTTTCCAACGCAAAACATTGAAGATATTACTGAAGAACAGTGGGATAAAACGTTCCGTACCAATATGTACTCCGTCTTTTTTATGAGCAAGCACGCGGTGCCGCATTTAAAACAAGGCAGCGCCATTATTTCCACCACTTCTATTAATCCTTATATCGGCAACCCAACCTTAATGGATTACACAGCAACAAAAGGGGCGATCGTCGGCTTTACACGCAGCCTGGCGCAAAACCTGGCGTCAAAAGGCATCCGTGTGAATATGGTGGCACCTGGCCCCATTTGGACACCGCTTATTCCGGCCACATTTGAAGGTGAGAAAGTCGCCGAATTTGGAACAAATACCCCGCTCGGGCGCCCTGGACAGCCGGCAGACCATGCAGGCGCATATGTGCTGCTTGCATCTGATGAAGGGGCTTATATTACCGGACAATGTATTCATATCAATGGTGGTATGGCGATGTCTTCTTGATCATTCCAGGCAGAAAAGCAGTCCGCTTTTCTGCCTTTTACTTTACATAGAAAGAAGGGAAATAAATTGGATTTTACCGAGAAAAGCACACTCACCTCACACATTCACAATATCCTTCGTTTTTATTACCCTGCCTGTATCGACCAAAAAAACGGCGGCTATCGGAGCGGCTTTTCCGATGACGGGACAGTGACAGACAGCCAAACAAAGCACCTTGTCGGCACAAGCCGGTTTGTTTACCTTTTCAGCATCGGCGTACTGACAGACGGACCGGACTGGTGCCGGGATGCGGCGGAACACGGCATTCGCTTTTTGACTGAGCACCACCAGGATAAAGAAAATGGCGGCTTCTTTTTTGAGCTCGACGGCACTTATGTACAAGATGATACAAAAATGGCCTATGGTCATGCTTTTGTGCTGCTGGCCGCTTCAATCGCCCATCAAGCCGGTGTCCCAGGCGCCAAAGAATTACTCGAGATTGTTGACGAGGTAACGGAGCAGCGCTTTTGGGACGAGGAGCATGGCTTATACCGTGATGAATGGGATGCTTCCTGGTCTGTACTGGCTGCGTACCGCGGGCAAAATGCCAATATGCATATGTGTGAAGCCATGCTGACAGCATTTGAAGCAACTGGGGAAAACAAGTATCTTGACCGGGCATACTTGCTGGCAAAAAAGGTACCCATAGAACTGCGGACAAAGGGCGGCGGCATGATCTGGGAGCATTACACACCAGACTGGCAGCCGGACTGGGTATACAACCAAGGTAACACCAAAGACGAATTCCGGCCGTACGGCTTCATTCCCGGCCATCAGCTTGAATGGAGTAAGCTGCTTCTCTGGCTGGATCGTCACCGTTCGGAATCCTGGATGCTTGAGACGGCAGAAGACCTGTATCGAAACGGCTGGGGATATGGACACGACGCTGAGCACGGTGGTATTTACTACTCTCTTTCTCCGGAGCGTGAAGTGATTGATACCGATAAAAATTACTGGGTAATTTCTGAAGCCATCTCCGCTGCCGCTCTTTTAGGCGCAAAAACCGGCCATGATCCATACTGGGACCATTACCGTGAATTGTTCACTTATGCCTCCGAGTATTTTATCGATCATATACATGGTGGCTGGTATACACTGCTGAATGAACAAAATGAGCGATATGAAGGAGAAAAAAGCGTTGCCCCTAAAGCTGACTACCATCCAGCGGCAGCCTGTTATCAGACGATTCTTGCTTTATCATAAAAAAGCCTGCAGCATGAAAAAACGATCCCCTTACACTAGGGGATCGTTTTCGGCCAGACGGTTTTTCTTCTTTTACGGAAGACGCGTCTGTGTGTCTTTTAAACGATTTTGGTCATCAGGCATACGGTTTTTATCAGCCGTTTTTTGCGCTTCTTGTTTTTGGGCTTCTTTCATGTTTTCCTTTTGCTTGTTTGTTAATTCTTTTGGATGGTCCATGAAATATCACTCCTTTGTTATGACTGTTCCCGGTCTGATGAGGTATAAACGTCCTTTTTAAAGAGTGGGTTCATTACTGAACCGCCATTCTTCCGCGAAGCCCGTCCAAATAAGCAAGCACCTGGCCGCGCATTTCCGGCCGGCTGAGCGCCATTTCAATGCCGGCACGCAGATAACCGAACTTGTCGCCGATATCATAACGCTGCCCCTCAAGTAAAACGGCATGAATCGGGGAAGCAGCACACTGTTTCCGAAGTGCATCCGTCAGCTGAATCTCTCCTCCTGTGCCACGCTCTAAAGATTCTAAAACAGGAAAAATAGATGGATTAAGCACATAACGGCCCATAACCGCAATCATCGACGGCGCTTCGTCAACAGATGGTTTTTCCACCAGATCAGCAAGTTCGTACACAGAACCTGTACAGGCACGGGGGTCGATAATACCGTATTTTGATACATCCACTGGCGCAACATGCTGTACGCCGACAACATCGGTACCCACCTGTTCGTGCACATCCATCAGCTGGCGAAGCGCCGGCTTTTTAGACATCATTAAGTCGTCTCCTAAAAGTACTGCAAACGGTTCATCGCCGATAAATTGACGGGCGGAGAGAACAGCGTGTCCCAGGCCCAGAGGCTCTCTTTGCCGGATATAATGAATGGAAGCTAGATTCGAAATCCCCTGCAGTTCTGCCAGTATCTCATTCTTCCCTTTTTCCTCTAATGTTTGTTCCAATTCAATCGAGCGGTCAAAATGATCCTCAATCGATCTTTTGTTGCGCCCTGTTACAATAATAATGCTTTCGATGCCCGAGGCAACTGCTTCTTCCACAATATATTGAATGGCCGGTTTATCAACAACCGGCAGCATTTCTTTTGGCTGTGCTTTCGTAGCAGGCAAAAATCTTGTGCCAAGTCCTGCTGCTGGAATGACGGCTTTTTTAATAGTCATATTGATTTTCTCCTTTGCTGCCTGAACACCCAGAAACGGCTGCCGAAAAACGTGACGGACAAGCCGCTGAGTGTGGCGATGGTTTTACTAATAAAAAGCGGCTGCCCGCTTAAAAGGGACAGCAGAAACGTCGACATACAAAGAGCAATCACATTTAGAAGGAGAAACTTTGTTATTTCCTCTATATGTATTCGCCCACTTACTTTAAATGTCCATGACCGGTTCCAGACGAAACTGTTGAGTGTGCCTGCACTGTAGGATAATACTTGTGCTAACAAGTACGGCACACCAACCGACCAAAGCGTGAAAAAAAGAAGCATATCGATCGCTGTATTTAGTACGCCTACAATCCCAAATTTCATCATTTTATTTAAATTTCGCATAGCGGGTCACAACGTCGCTTTCATGTTCGGATTGACGGCTGTCACGCAAAATATACAGCGGCCGGTTTTTTGCTTCGTCGTAAATGCGGCCGATATATTCTCCAATGACGCCCAGCATAATCAGGATGACACCGTTGAAAAACAGCATTGTCAGCAATAAAGATGACCATCCTGGAGTCGTTGTATCTGTAAACAAGCGCTGATACAAGACGATCAAAATAGCCAGTGAGCTTGCTGCTGACAGCATGACGCCAAGCAGGCTTGCCAGCTTCAGCGGTTTATACGAAAAGGAGGTGATACCGTCTATTGAAAACTTGAGCATTTTTTTGAGCGGGTATTTTGTTTCGCCAGCCAGCCGTTCGTCTCGTTCATATTCAATCGCGGTTTGTTTAAAGCCAACCCAGCTGACAAGACCACGGACAAAGCGGCTTTGTTCTTTCATGTCCTTCAGCTGATCGCATACTTTCCGGTCGAGCAGGCGAAAGTCTCCGGTATCGAGCGGAATATCGATATCGGTAGACGCCCGCAGCAGCCGATAAAACATTTTCGCCGTTTGTTTTTTGAAAAAGGTCTCTCCTTTGCGCTTTGTCCGCTTGGCGTACACAACATCATAGCCTTCTTTCCATTTCTCAATCATGTCTAGAATAAGCTCCGGCGGATCCTGTAAATCAGCATCAATAACCACGATTGCGGAGCCGGCAGCATGATCCATGCCGGCTGTAATCGCAATCTGGTGTCCGAAATTACGAGAGAAATCAAGATATTTCACATGGCGGTCCTGTACCGCAATCTCTTTTAAAATATCAATGGTCGCATCCTGGCTGCCGTCGTTCACAAACAGCAGCTCATACGAACCGTCTGCCTGATCCATTACTGTTTTAAGGCGGCTGTACGTTTCACGGATCACTAATTCTTCATTGTACACTGGGATAATAATGGAGTATTTCATATCCTCACGCTCCTTCATAAACATATAAACCGCTCCAGTCATCAGATGTGACTTCCTTGCAATGCTCTTGAATCCATTCGGTTACTTCACTATTTTGGCCGCCGCCCGGTCCGCCGCCTGATGTCATGAAAAATTTCACTTCTCTGCCGGCTGTCATTTCTTCCAGTTTTTCAACCGTCATAGCTGGATCGGAGCCGCCAAATCCTCCCATAGCCAGGGCTGTGTAGTCCGTATCCAAAATGATGCTGGCAGCGGAATTCGCATTTTGCACTGCAACTAAGTAGGTTTCGCCTGTATTGTTTTCCTCCAAGTAGCTGATCAGCTCTTCGCTCATCTCTCTGCCCATACCACCGCCGCCTCGGCCGTCTGAACTGTTTTCATCTGTCCCGTCAGGACGCTCCATTCCATCTGGCATTTCACCATCTTGAGGCATTTCCATTCCTTCCGGCATCTCTGGACGTTCGCCGTCTGCTGCCATCGCCATACCCCGGTCAGCAAATACACCGCCGCCCGGTCCGCCTGCTGCAGCAGGTCCGGCGGTTGGCATGATGCTGTTTGTCGTACCCGCCATAACGGGTATGGCCGCCCAGTAAGCTGGCATTAACAGCAGCCCCAGCATCGCTGCTGTCCGGACATGATGGGCATATTTTGTTGTGAGAATCAGCAGGATGCAGACCATCAATCCGAGAGCCAGCACTCCGCCGATCAGCCACGGCTGAATCGAGTCAATATTCTGGTAAAGCACGTACGCCTCAAAAGCAAATGTAGCCAGCAGCGCTATTGGAAACAGCAGGCGGCTCCAGTTCTTTTTCTCTTTGTACAGTCCCCACAGCACCGCGCCGCCAATAGCTGTTAAAGCCGCAACAGCCGGTCCCATCATGCTTAAATAGTAGCGATGGTAAAAGCTTGCGATGCTAAAAAAGCCCATCATCGGCAGCAGCCATGCCAGCCAGAAAATAGCGAATTTATGCTGCATCGTAAGTGCTCTTTGACGCTTGATTGACACCGCTATTCCGATTAAACCGAACAGGACAAATGGAAGCAGCCAGCTCGACTGTCCAGACATCGAATCTGAGAACAAACGCAGAACACCTGCTTCGCCAATATCTTCCCCGCCGGCTCCCTGGGAAGAATTGTTATTCAGTAAGCTGCCCGATTTATCATCGGTACCGCCGCTTTTTGATTGGTCCCCTGTCAGCCGCTGAATCCCGTTATAGCCAAATGCCAGCTCCAGCACTGAGTTTGTCTGGCTTCCGCCGATATAGGGACGGTTCTCTTCCGGCGTCAGCTGTACCGCTGTCGTATAGGAAACAGAAACGCCCAGTAAAATGACTGTTGCCATAACCAGGTGAACGATTCGTTTCTTCCAGTTGTGCTGCGCAGCGATTAAATAAAAAAGATAAAAAGCCGGTACAACCATGTACGCCTGCAGCATTTTGATATTAAAGCCGATCCCAATCAACACCATGGAAAGGAGCAGCAAGCTGAATTTTTTTTGCTGAACCGACTTCATGAGCGACCATACAGCAAAAAGCAGTGTTAAAATCAGCATCGCATCTGTATTGTTCGTCCTTGTTACCGCAACGAAGATTGGCGTTACCGCCAGCACAAGCCCGGCCCAGCGTGCGGTTTTTATACCAAATACGGGTTTGACAATTGTATATAAAACAAAAACGGATAATACACCGGCGATCGCTTCCGGAAGCAGCACGCTCCAGTCACTCACGCCAAAAATTTTCGCGCTGATCGCTTGAACCCAAAGAGCGACCGGCGGCTTATCCACTGTAATAAAATTGCCTGAGTCCAATGACGCGTAGAAAAACGACTTCCAATTGGTCGTCATGCTTTTTACAGCCGCCGTATAATACGAGTTGGACCCTGATGCCCCTATGTTATAAAAATTCAATATCGCTGACAGCGCTAAAATCGCCGCGAGCCACGGATCAAACCGTTTCTTCATTCTCTTCACACTCCATTTTCTTCTTTCGATATTCTGAAGTGTAAACCGCGTTGGTGAAAGAACGGTGAAAAGCAACATGTTTTTTGTAAAAGAAAAACGCCCGTGCCTTATTGGCACAAGCGCTTTTCTTCAATCCCAGTTTCCATACATCAGTTCCGTACTATGGCTGTACAGCTCAATGGTGTTGCCAAAGGGGTCCTGGCAGTACTGTAGAAAGTACGGCTTGTGGGGGCGGGTGTTCCACTTTTGGCTGATCCGCTTCCCTCCCCCCTCTTCAATTTGTTCGGCGGCCGCATCCACATCATCTACTATCAGACAAAGATGAAAAAATCCGGTGTGGTATCTTTCCGGTTCTCTTCGTTCCATCCTCGGCTCCATAAATTCGAACAGCTCCAGCCCTACCCCATTTCCGGCTGTTAAGTGGGCATTTTTCATTCTCTTTATGTGCTGACCCTGTAGATCCTGTGTCATATTAGGCTTTTTTTCTTCCGACGCATCAAAGAAATACGGTCCGGCAATGAGCTCAAATCCGAGTGTCTTCTCATACCAATCAACCGCTTTCTCCAAATCTGGCACCGCAAGCCCTACATGTGTAATGGCAATCATCTTTTTTCCTCCTTTTTTACGTCTTTACCCCATCTTTAGGTTTACAATAGTCGAAAAAGCGAGTACACTACCGCAAACGGAGGTGTAAAAGGATGGAAAAGGAGATTTTGACAGCATTACGGGGCATTGAACAGAAATACGATGTGAAAGTACTGTACGCCTGTGAATCAGGGAGCCGGGCATGGGGGTTTCCGTCTCCGAACAGCGACTGGGATGTTCGCTTTTTTTATATACACCGCCCAGAAGTGTATCTCAGCATTGACCCTGTAGGTGTCGGAAAAAAACGTGACGTGATTGAACGCCCGATTCATAATCAGCTTGATGTAAGCGGCTGGGACCTGACCAAGACACTTAAGCTGTTTCGTAAATCCAATCCGCTACTTTTGGAATGGCTGTTCTCCGATATTGTATATGAAGAACCGTACCAAACCGCCGGGCAGATGAGACAAATGAGCATCAGCGTGTTTTCACCGGTTTCCTGTATGCATCATTACATCAATATGGCAGCCAGCAACTACCGGGCTGTACATCAAAAAGAAAACAGTAAACTTAAACTATATTTTTATATCCTGCGCCCGGTGCTCGCAGCTAAGTGGATTGCTGAGCGGCAGACTATCCCTCCTTTTCCGCTCGGCTCCCTGCTGGACGCGCTGATTAAGGATAAAGCACTAATGACGGCCATCCAGCAGCTTGCTGTACAAAAAACAGCAGGTAAAGAGGGAAACGGTGGATCTGGCATTGCCCTCATAGACGCATTTCTTGAACGGGAGATAGAAGAGCTTCGAAGCCGCGCTGCGTCCCTCAAGCAGCCGTCAGAGAATCCAACAGAGCGGTTAAACGATTTGTTCCGCCAAACATTAAAGGAGGTGTGGAGTGAATGAAAAAAATCACCTTGCAGCCGCACAGCTTAACGAATGCAGACCGAATTTTTACGCTGACCTCTGCGCCCGAGATAAAGGAAGCGCTTGGCCTGCAAGTAAGTACAGTCCATGACACGATTGACTTTTTGCAGGCAGTGATGGCGGAGGAGCTGGAAGGAAAAACAGTATCACGGGCGATCATCAATGAAGGCGGTGAACTAATCGGCATTACCACTTTAATGTTCATTGACCGGGAAAGAGGTTCATGCAGCCTCGGCACATGGATTGGACACGAATATTGGGGACAGGGATATAACAGGGCTTCTAAATACGCTATTTTGCAGACAGCTTTTGCAGAACTGGACCTTGACCGCGTTTTTATCGGTGCGCGTCTTGTGAACAAACGATCACAGGCCGCACAAAAGAAATTGCCGTTTATTACGTGGAACGTTGAATCAGACTATCCGGATGTGCATGCAGCGCTTGAAAAAAAAGAAGGACATCCCTGCCTGTTAAACGTTGTGTACCGGGCTGATTTCCCGCTCGTCCGCCCGGCGCATACCGAAGACATTCCAGCCATCCAGGCTGTTGCACGGGCAGCCTGGCATAATACATATGAAGAGATCATTCCACGGTCTGTGCGGGATGCTTTTTTGGATCGTGCTTATGCGGTAAACCAGCTTAAGGAACGGTTCCAGGGCTTGTTTTTTGTGGCGGAATGCGGCGGGCAGGTGGTTGGGTTTGCAAACGCCGTACAAGAAGGGCCAAATGCCAGTTTGCAGGCGATCTATCTTCATCCGGATGCCCAGAGGCAAGGGATCGGCACACGGCTGCTGGATGAAATGATCAATCATTTATCTAAACCCTGCTCTATAACTGCTGAGATAGAAAGCGACAACGCGTCCGGGGAGCGATTTTACGAAACGAACGGTTTTTCCTTTGTAGGAGAATACGAAGAAAACTTTTCAGGTCATAGCTGGCATACGAAAAGGATGCAGCGAAAATGCGGACAAACAAAAAAGGGTGTCTCCTCATGAGATACCCTTTTTTAATATACTTTTTCTCTATGTATCTCTAACTCTCTGCGCTCAAGCTCTTCTTCGAGCAGCAAGAGAAAATCGTGATCCAGATCCAGTTCCACTGCTTTTTTATACGCTTCCACAATAAACTCATCCGTTTGCTCTTTCATTATTAAACGCTTCCCCCTTTTCTAAAAGAACATATACCTTCCTATGTCCTTCTTCAAACCTTTTTTATCAAAAAAAAAGCCGTTCCTTAATTGGACGGCTCATTTTTCATATACTGTACCCAATCGGCTGGCTGAATTTGATTGGATACATCCAAAATCTTTTCCATTACCCGTTCCCGCTCCGCTCCTTGAAGCAGGGTCGGCTGGTAATCATTTCGATCCGTTCGTGAAGAAATGGAAAAAGGCACCACATTAATATCTTTTCCATCTGTCAGCTTTCCATCTTTTACTTCAAACGTCTGCTGAAACACGTACGTGTCTTTATCGGACGGATTGCGATTTCCGCCAAACATAAAGTTACCAAGACTGTAAACAATAAATTTACCGTTATATTCTTCAATTCCCTGTACCACATGCGGATGATGCCCTACAACAAGGTCAGCACCGGCATCGACCGCAAATCGGGCCAGTGTCTTCTGCGATTCTTCCGGCACGTAGCTTCTCTCCACTCCCCAGTGAAAATGAATGATCACGATCGTCGCGCCCTTTTCCCGCAACTGCGCAATATCCGCTTCCATCTGATCACGGATCTCCGCCGTATCGGCCCAGCCTTCATAGCCGAGCGCACCGACTTTCACACCCTTTACTTCTGTTAAAAAGGAATCTTCATAACCAAAAAAGCCAATGTTCGCTGCTTTTAAATTCGCCTTTGTATCTTCATATCCTTGCTCCAGATAATCAAAAATATGATTGTTGGCCACATTGACTGCTTCTATACCGGCATCCGTTAAAATCTGCGTATATTCCGGATCTCCTTTAAAGCGGAATTTTTTTTCTGCTTTTTCTGTCGCTTCGGTCAGCGTCGTCTCCAAGTTTACCGTTGTCAAGTCATCGCGCTCGAAAATACCGTTCAGCCCTTTTGTAAAATGAGCTAAGCCATTCCGCTCTGCTTCATCTGGAAATGACCCGGCATATGTGAATGTCTCATCCGTTCCCAGTGTAAAATCTCCTGCTGCACTCACTGTAATCGACACGGGCGGCGTTTCTTTTTGAGAAGCCGTCGCCTCATCCAAAATACCTTTTGGCACCCCTTGTGCCTGTTCTTTCGTCACCATTATATTTAACGCAACAGCTGCAGCAACAGCTAAACATAAGCCGAAAAGCGACACTCTGACCCAGCGTTTCAGCCGGCGGCGCTTTCGTCTTTCCATCCTTCTTTGTTCTGGCATAATGTACCTAATCCCCCTGATCCCTATTTATACCATTATACAACATTTTCGGCCAAAATAGGAGATCAATGGTGGTGCTTCATATCTACGGAAGGCTCATTTTGCTCGAGGTCTGCTTCTACGCCCACCCATATTTTTTTGGTTGGCATAATATGCTGTTCATTCGTTTGAATATCCGCTTTTACAAAATAGATCCCTTTTTCTATAATCCTTTTTTGTGCTGTAAAAACCCCGTCTTTTCCTTCCTGCATGGGCAGCGTTTCCCTTTGTCCGCCCTCCAGCCAAAAAGAAACGGATACGTCCGCACCCGTTGATGTGGTAACTTGTACATGGCCGGCTGATACATCAATCGCTGCAGCCAGTTTTTCCTCTGTGACATACTGATCCGCTGAATCGGGATCAAGGCTGCAGCCGGATAATAGAAATAGACTGCTAAAGATGAGCCACTTTCTCATGCTGCAAATCCTCCTCTTACCCGCTTTGCGATTTGATCAATGATCCATACAACGAGCATGGATGCACCCGCAAGTGGAAACAAAATACCAAGCATGATAATCAATGTCCATAATCCTTTTTCCACTCCCGCTGCAGGACGCGCGGGTGCGCCGTGCTTTCGCTTTCGCCATAGAAGCAGTCCGCTTACAATAACAAGTATCATTCCTATACAAACTGCAAGCCCAATCAGCTTGTTGATCATGCCAAACTGCGACCCTTTATGAAGGGTAATGCCGAGTGCAATCGCCTTACCGGCCGGTCCGTAGTCTTCATAACGATAGTCTGCCAGTACTGCGCCGGTATACTGATCAATATGCATCGTCACTTCATCCTGTGCTTTTGGCGGAAACGCAGAAACCGTGTACACACCTGTCGCCTCCTGAGGAATAAATAAGTCATAGCCCGGCTTGATGCCCCGTTCGTTGATAATATGGATAACATCATCAATCGAGAGCGGGACGTACGCCGATTGCACAGACTGCGGCACCGGAAGATTTTCTGCCGACCAGCCAACATCCGCTACATCTTCTGTTTTTAAGCTGGAAAGCGGCGCTTCTCCCACCCAGATCGATGGCGGATATCCTTCTCCAGAATTGGTTGCCGCGTTTTGCACCTGCGTACCCCAAAAACCAGACCAAGGCAGCCCAGTTATAATAAGAAAAAACATGCCGGCAGAGATCCAGGCGGCTGGGACTACATGCAAGTCGCGGACGAGTGTCCGGCTTCCTTTGGAAAAGCGCGGCAGCACAACGCCCCATACTCTTTCCCTCTTACGCGGCCACCAGAGATATGCCCCTGTAATGATTAAAATCAGTGCCCAGCACGCGGCCAGCTCCACCAGACGGTCACCGACTGTGCCTGCCATTAATTCGCCGTGAATTTTTTCAAGCTTGTCCATAATCCGGTCCGCGTCATCGAGCGTTCCCATAATCTGCATCGTGTGCGGATCGACAAACACGGTCATCGCTGTTCCGTCATGATCGGTAATCCCGATTTCTGCTGACTGGTCTGCCGAATCTGCAGGCCGGTAGCGCGTGATGACGGCATGCAGATATTGCTCTTTAACAGCGGCAAACATATGACTGGCCGGCATCGTCTCTGACTGCGGCGTTACATCATATAAGTCTGCATAAAGCGCATGCTCAATTTCTGCTTTAAACAAATAAACTGCACCTGTTATCGCGAGTACAAGCAAAAAAGGTGCAAAAATAAGACCGGCATAAAAATGCCAGCGCCAAATCCATTGGTCATGCCTTCGCGATTGTTCCACTTTCCTGCCCCCTCTTACTCTTTACTTCATGGATTATACAGGTCAGATGTGAACATTGCGTGAAGAATAAATGAAAAAATGCCCGTTTGATTTAAACGGACATTTTACGAAGAACAAGCATAGATATTGTAATGATCGTAAAGGCACACAAACTTAAAAATGGAATGGTAATAAACCCAAGCCAGTTAATATATTCTCCTGAGCAGGGAACGCCGCTTGTACACATTTCAAAATGCTTCATCGCCGGTATCTTTTGCAAAGCATAATGATATCCTGCAATCCCCATTCCGAATATGCTGACCGGCAGAATATAGCGGTACATGCGTGTGTCGCCCCAATAAAACGCCAGGCCGAGGAAAATACAAAGCGGGTACATTAAAATACGCTGGTACCAGCACATCGTACAAGGAATAAAACCCATTTGCTCACTGAAAAACAAGCTGCCAAGCGTGGCTGTAATGGCCGTGAGCCAGGCGGCGAGAAGCGGTTTACTCAGCATCAGCCGCTGCCTCATCTACCATTTTAACTAAATCGTCAAACGAATTTCCTTCAAACTTTTTGCCGTTCACGAACAGAGTCGGGGTTCCAGATACCTCAAGCTCTTTTGCCGTTTCGGCGTCTTTTTCCCACGCTGCCATCGAGCCTTCTTTTTCTACGACCGCCATCACTTTTGCCACTTCTTCATCGGTTGCAATCTCCGACAGCGTTTCTTTTAAAAAGTCATTCGTATATAAGTCGACTTTTTCAAATGATAAATCATCCGGCTGTTTTTCATACATAAGATGATGGAACTTCCAGAAGCGGTCATTGCCAAGCGTCTGATAAACTGCTTCAGCAAACTGGGCCGACCGGTTGGAATCTACGTTAATAAATGAGTAATTCATAAAATAAAACTTCGCTTTTCCTGTTTCCACGAGTTGTTCATTGATCAGCGGAAAAAACGATTCATTAAAATCTTTGCACACAGGGCATTTATAATCACCGAATTCTACAATGGAAACCGGTGCCTCTTCTTTGCCTAAAAACGGTTCCTTCTCATAATTAATCTCGGCACTTTTTTCACTTACGTTCGATAAAAAAACGACTCCTGCCATACAAATGGCAAAAAAGCCGACAATCCAAAAAACACCTTTCGCCAAACTTTTTCCTCTCCTTTAAACTGCGATTCGCAGCTTTTCTCTATTCAAACATTTCTTTACAGCAGCACATCAATAAATAACAAGCAAATGCCGGCAAAAACAGACAGCGACCAAAAAGCTGACTGAACCGGTATATGCAGCGGCCGGTCTGCAGCCGGGTTCAGCAGGCGGTGAATCCGCTCGTTTACAGATGTATCGGCAAAAGATACACAGGACAGCGGCATATGAATTTGTCTGCCTGCTTTGATCATTTTAACAAGCGCACTGCCAAGCTCGGCTGCAGAGCCTGTCCGCTCAATCGCATACGCATCAGCCAGCAGTTCTTTATCACGCCGGTACTGCTCCCGTACCCATCCTAAAATAGGCATGTACCATAAAACAGAGGCCGACACCGCCAGCAAAAAAACCTTCAGCGGATCTCGGCTTCGATGATGGTAAAGTTCATGATACACGACTGCTTCAAATTCCGAGTCCGTCAGCATGTCCTTTAATCCGGTTGACAGAACGACAACCGGGCGAAAAAATCCCATTGTCACTGCCACAGGGGCAGGGTATGAAATCAAGCGGATATCCGCACTGTACCGCTTGGACCATTCGTTTGTCAGTGGACCGATTTCATATGCGCCAAACCACCGTCTCAGACGAGAGGCCAGAAGCCATTGCCTGCTAAGCTTCCAAACGAATAGTATAAGCGTGCTGAACACAAGCGCATCAACGGCGTATTCCAAAAACGTAAAGCCGATCCATTTTAACGCGCTATGGCACACAGCGACGAAATTCAGGCGCACATCCCAGCCGGCTAACAGCGAAACAGCATAAAGCCCCATCTGGGATAAAATCGTACCCGAGGCAAGCAGGCTGACGAGAAACAGACTTTTTGATGGGTGTGTAGTCCTCATATTACCGGTCCTTTTTCCATTCTTTTATTTTCTGCTCCAGCTGTGCAACCAAGTCATCATCTGCTTTATCAAGCGCATCAATCATATGGCTGACAACCACGCTCCCGAATTCGTCTACCAGCTCCTGTGTCATTTCTTTTGACTGGGTGTTTACAAACTCTTCCCGCGTAAGAACCGGCTGGTACATAGAAGTCCGTCCTTCTAATCGTTTTGTCAGGATGCCTTTTTCCACCAGACGGTTCATGACCGTCATGACAGTATTGAAATTAGTCGCTTTTTCCTTTTCTAGTTCATGCTGAACGTCCTTGATCGACTTTTCGCCGCCACACCAAAGCACATCCATAATTTTAGCTTCAAGCGGTCCAAAAAAACGGTTCAAGCCGCGCTCATTAAATTTAAAGGATTGAATTTTCACTTCCTGCCCCCCTCACATTACTCATTGTAGTGTGCAGACAAAGACTTCGTCAAGAATCCGTTGTGTAACATTTTTGAAACAAAATCTTAACAATTATTTCGCTCATTTCATAGTAAACTACAAAGCATAGTGTTATAACACTACCGAATGTAGTGAATAAGAAGAAGGAGGATTTACAATGGAAAAAGGAAATCTTATTTTAAGGCTTGTGCTTGGATTTACGTTTTTTATGCACGGATTAGACAAGTGGAGAGGCGGCATTGACGGCACAGCCGGTTTTTTTGAAAGTGTAGGAATTCCGGGCTTTATGGCGTATGTGGTTGCAGGCATTGAACTTGTTGGAGGTATCCTTTTAATGCTCGGATTGGGTGTGCGCATCCTGTCCATTTTGTTTGCCGTTATTTTAATAGGGGCCATTTTTACAGTTAAGCTGTCTGCTGGTTTTTTAGGCGGACTGGAATTGGATATTGTATTGCTGGCGATGTCTGTTCACCTGGCTCTTGCCGGCTCGTCTAAATATGCTCTTGATTCTCGCGTAAAAGTAAAAGCAGCCTCCTAAGGAGTGCTGCTTCTTTTTTCTTATATCATATTTGAGTACCGCCAGAACCGGTTAGCTGTCGGCGGAGCCAGGCGCTCAAGCCCGCGGCTCTTAGAACGGTGCAGCGGCTTCCATTCGCCGGCTCCGCTTTTTAAATAAACTTCGTGATGCGGTGCTTCATCATGTTCACCGCTTATCTCCATCAATCCATTTGTATAAAAAGCGGCATGGACCTTATACACAATGTCTGGTGATGGCATTAACGGGTTGCCTACGGAATGATCAAGCAGAAAAGATACCTTTTCCTCGTCGGTCTGTACACTCTTTATGACAATCCCTTCATCTGAAGCCCGGTCCCGTTCAACCAGCTTTTTTTCTACAGTATAGCCTTCAGATGCGCCGACACTTCGTGAAAGTGTAACATTTTTGCCATTAATTTTCACTTCAGCTCTTGTCCGGTACCGGTCTGCTTCCGGATCAAATGTCCGTCCGTCTCCCGTAAAAAAGCACATTTTCGATAAAACATTCGGGTTTTCTACCCACTCATCTTCTAAAAAGGTTGTATAACGAAGAACATGGTCACGATCTACAGAGGCCTGCTGTTCTTTTAACGCATCGGCCGGCCGGCCAATATCTTTAAAAAGTAAAAACGTTTCAACAAGCATATCATTTTCATTCTTTTGAACTTTTAACAAATCGATCACTTTGGCAATCGGAGATGACTTTTCCGCTGCTTCTTCATCTCCCGGCTCAAGCGGCCGGATACCTTTAATTTCGTATACATATGATTCATCCATCGTTATACGGGTATCATGAAAACCCGGCTCTGTTACGGTTCCGGCATATTCATCGTTACGGTAAATCGCATACTCCTCTACACCGCGAATCGGCTCCCAGGCCATCGCGATTTTCCCTTCTTCTATAACCGTTGTAACAATCAGTTCCTGCAGCGGAATGTCCGCATTTTTGTCCTCACGCTCTACCGCTGTTGCTGTTTGAATCTTCAGCGTGCTGTCTCCTTTAAATAAATAGGAATATGCGGTTCCCGGTTTCAGGCCTGTATCTGTAAACGTCATATCCTGGCCGCTGTAGACCTCTTTGCCGTCTTTTAAAATGCGCACCGGTCCTGCTCCCTCCCAATCCAGAGAAATGCGGTCCGGTGTCTGGCTGACTCGTGTAAGATTCATGATGACGCCACCTTTCTTTCTCCTTCTTTACCCGCCTTTTTGCTGTTCAAAAACTTTGCAAAAAAGAAGCTGACTTTATTCAGCTTCTTTTTTTACCGATTTTAATCAGTGCGGCTAATAAAATGAGCACCGGTACTCCGAGCAAAAGCCCGAGGCCCACGGTGTAAAAGCTTTCGACAATCATTGGCGCTCCTCCAGCTTTTTTTCTATTCGGTCCAGCTGCTTTGATCGTCTGCGCCAGGAGCGTATACCGAGAAAAATCAAACCGGCTGGCACAAAGAGCGTCAGCAGCATAACCATTTGAAATAAAACGTCGGCGATATTTATGTTACTCATATGGCAGCCTTCGATCTTTCTTTTTAGTATATAAGTTTTTTCCAAAACAAAAAAGCCCTGGCTCCCCGGGGCTTTTTTGTTACGCTGTCCAGCTCCGGATATTCAATCCGCCGCTGGGTTACAAGGGCTGACGGCCGGCCGCTGGCTGTCAGCTCTTGATCCAGGTAAGCTTTGTGCTTTTCTCACTGTCCAGCTTCAGGCAGCCAGCCCCTCGGTCATAAGCTGTCACAGCTGTGCGGCAAAAAGCGCCGCTCTGCTGGTCTGTCTTATGCCTTCAGGCCTGAACGGCCGCCTTGCGCTTTTCTTTAATGCAATGGCATTTTGTCAACACCAAGGTCTTCAAGCTGTGTTTCTGCGTCTTCAATCAAGCTTTCTGCTTTTGCTTTTGTTTCATCATCCAGCCCTTGCAGCATATCACCGCGTCCTTTGCCTCCATGTCTGCCATGTTTAGGCAGATCTGCACCAAGCGCTTCAAGCTGCTCGTCCGCTTGCTCACGTGTTAAATCTCCACTTTTCAGTTTTTCCATAATCGCTTCCGCTTTTGCTTTTGTTTCATCATCCAAGTCCGCAAATAGATCCGGACGCTCAGGAAGAGTGATACCGAGTGCTTGAAGCTGTTTCTTTGCTTCTGCCTCCGTTAAAGTGCCATTCTTTTTCTTTTCTAAAATCGCTTCTGCTTTTGCTTTCGTTTCTTCATCTAAGCTTGAGAGAAAGCCGCCCTTGCCGCCACGTTCATTGATTTCAATACCGAGCGCCGCCAGCTGCTCCTCCGCTTCATCATGTGTAATAGTTCCATTTTCTTCCTGCGCGAGAATATTATCGGCTTTCTTCTGTGTGGATTCATTCAAATCCGCATCTTCTACATCTTGTGCCAGATGACCGATGCCTTTGCCCTCGCCACGCTCTGGCATTTGAACTCCCAGTGCTTCAAGCTGTGTTTTTGCTTCTTCTTCCGTGATCACACCGGCTTTCTTTTTATCCACAATGGCTTCTGCTTTCGCTTTTGTTTCCTCATCCAAGTTCGCGAACATATCGCCTCTTTCCGGAAGGTCCACACCGATGGCTTCAAGCTTTGTCCGTAAATTACTCATAATGGTGTCTACTTTTGCCTGCGTGCTGCTGTCGAGTGCAGAATTGCTCGCTGCAAACACCGGCAGGCTTGCTGCACCGAGGACACCTAGTGATAGGGCTCCGGTCATCACTACATTAAAAACGCTTTTTTTCATTCACTTTCCTCCTTTAGATTTGGGCTTTTCCAGCCCTGCTCATACTGTAACCAGCCTTGGTGAAAAATCGGTGAAAGTTATTCACTTTGCGCGGATAACGTCATGGAAATAGTTTGCTCCTTGCCATCGCGATAAATGGTGAGGTTAACTTTGTCTCCAATGTTCGCTTTATTGTACAAGTACTTTCGGAATTCTGATGTGCTTGCCACTTTTGTATCATTAATCTTTACAATCACATCTCCGACCTCAAAGCCGGCTTTTGCTGCTGATGACCCCATTTCCACTTGAGAAATTACAGTGCCTTCCGTAACGCTTGTCGGCAAATTCAGCTGGTTTTCTGTAACTTCACGTGATAACGCACTCACATCTTCCAAGCCTACTCCCAGGTACGGACGGTCTACTTTTCCCTCTTCCATCAATTCTTGAATAACCGGGATGGCATCCTCAGATGGGATGGCAAAACCAAGCCCTTCTACACCTTCTTCCGCAATTTTCATGCTGTTAATGCCGATCACCTGGCCGGCACTATTAATAAGTGCGCCGCCGCTGTTGCCCGGGTTGATCGCCGCATCGGTTTGAATGACATTGGCTTCCCATTCACCCGCTGAGGTTGAAACCGGCACAGTCCGGTTGATTCCGCTGACAATCCCTTCCGTAACTGAACTTGATAAATCCAGTCCGAGCGGGTTGCCGATGGCTGCTACCTGCTGACCTAATTTAAGGGCACTTGAATCACCAAAGTCAGCGACTTCTGTAACATGGTCACTGGAAATTTTCAAGACAGCAAGATCCGTCAGTGCATCCGTTCCAACTACCTCTGCATCAATCCGCTCTCCTCCTGCCAGCGCCACTTCTACCGTGTCGGCTCCCTCCACGACATGGTTATTCGTCACAACGTAGCTGACATCTTCCCCTTTTTTGAAAATAACTCCCGAGCCTGTTCCAGCTTCTGTTTCCTCAGTATCTTCACCTGTAGCAGCCATGGACTGACTGCCAAAAGGATTAAATTGCTCCTGCTGCTGCAAATTCACGACACCGACAACCGCTTCATTCATTGAATCAATGGCGGACATTAAGTTATTTTCCGAAGAGGAAGCCGTTGATGCCGGCTGTACAGTGATTTCATTTGCTGTATTTGACGACTTTGTTTCAGTCGCTGTTGTATTGGTATCAAGCAGAGCTGGTGCCATATAAAACATCATTGTGCCGCCGGCCAAAACACCCGTAAATGAAGCGGCCGCCATTTTCACGAAACCGCCCTTTCCTTTTTTCTCTGGCTGTGGTGTATAGCGTTCTTCTGTCTCCATGTTTATCTGCTCCTTTTGCGTAATTGATTTACTGAATTGACCTCATTGTAGAAAAGAAAAGTGAAAAGACGGTGAAAATGCAGAAAAAGTATTTTTTATTTTATTTTGGTTGATGGTCTTTCCCACTGTTCACCCAAAACCGGCTTGGCTGTTCTTACACAGACAGCGGTGAACAATAAAAAAGCTGTTTCCCTATTATGCGGAAACAGCTTTTTCTTTTGGTATCGTAACAATAAATGTACTGCCCTTTTCCGGCTCGCTCTCTACAGAAATGGTGCCGTGATGAATATCAACAATCCACTTGGCGATCGATAAGCCCAGTCCATGCCCGCCGACAGTGCGGGTGCGCGATTTATCAGAGCGGTAAAAGCGGTCAAAAATACGAGGCTGGTCATCAGGATGAATACCGATGCCTTCATCTGTTACTTTCATCGTCCAGTGACGAGCGGTCTCTGATAATTGCAGACTGACCCTGCCTCCGTCCGGTGAATACTTGACTGCATTATCCAGCAAAATGTACATAAGCTGTTTTAATCGCTCCCGATCCCCCATGACCGGCAGGCTTTCCGGTGCTTCTATCTCAAGCGAAACACCGTTTGCTTCGGCATGCGGTGTCAGCGATTCGATCACACGGTCAGCTTCTTCCCTCACATCAAAGCTGGCCACTGTACGTTCTGCCCCGCCCGAATCAGCACGGGCCAGCACAAGCAAATCGCTGACAAGCCCTGTCATTCTTTTCACTTCCGACTTCATATTTCGCAGTAGTTTCTGTGCAAAAGGATCTGCTTCAACACCGTCTGTCATGTGAATCGCATCAATGGATGAAAGCATAACACTGAGCGGCGTCCGCAGTTCATGTGAAGCATCACCGACAAACTCTTTCTGCCGGTTAAAAGCATTTGAAATGGGTCCCATCGCTTTTTTCGACATGACAGAGCTGATAAAAATCGCTACGCCAGCAAACAGTACCGTTAAGCTGACCAGCACAACAAGCAGCCATTGAAACAATTGATACGCAAAAGAAATGTCCTTGCCAATGTAAATCATGCCGACAAACTGTCCGTTATAAAAAATCGGGCTGCCGTCGATCATCAGCCGGACTGTATCGGATTTCGGCTGCTCTTTAATTTCTTTTCCGCCAATACGCCGTTCATCAAATTTCACCTGTATAGTTTCTTCACGAATTTGATTGCGGTCAGGCACCCAGCCCGACACAAGCGAAAACAAATCCTTCCGTATATTTGGAACCATTTCATTTCCCATTACAAAATTTCCATCTGCATCTGTCACATAGTAAAAAAACTGGTCAACCCCGGCAAGCACCAGCTCCTGGCTGCCGATTCCCTGCAATTCATTTCGGGCGCTCTCTGCTAAATAATCACTGATCACCCGCGTTTCCTGCCGGGTCAGCTGTTCAAGCTCCCGATGCTGGTCACGCAGAATGACGATATATAGCAGCGTGTATACAACCACGATAAAAAGAACGAGAAACAGCATAATTAAGCTGCTGTACTGCATGGTGAGTTTCCGCTGTGTTTGTTGAAACAAGTCGCTGCTGCTTTTAAACCAGTTTATCTTTAACCATTTATTCTTCAACTTTATATCCGACTCCCCGTACACTTTGCACAATATCCGGCCGGTCAACGAGATCGAGCTTTTTACGCAGCAGCTTTACCGTTGCATCGATCGTTTTGGTCGTTACGTCCGTCTCGTATCCCCAAATGCGGTCAAGCATCACATCCCGGGTTAATACTTGTCCTTTGTTTTGCACAAGCAGGTCTAAAAGCTGGAACTCACGGGGGCTTAACTGAATAGATTGGCCGTTCTTTTGAATCGTTTGGCTATTTCGGTTCAGCTCTACTCCTTGAATAGATACCGTTTCTTCCACAATAGGGGCGTAGTTGCGGCGGGTAAGCGCCCGAAGCCGTGCCAGCAGCTCATCAATTTCAAACGGCTTTACCAGGTAATCATCCGCTCCTGCATCAAGCCCCATCACCCGGTCTTCTACTGCATCCTTTGCCGTCAGCATTAAAATGGCTCCGCCGTATCCTTCTTTGCGCAGGTCTCGGCATACCTCCACTCCAGTGCCATTCGGCATCATCCAGTCTAAAATAAGAACGTCATAATGAACAGAGGATGCATAATCATAAGCATCTTCTCCTGTTTTTACCCATTCTACCCCATAACCGCCTTTTTTCTTCAGCATAAAGCTGACTAATTCTCCAAGCTGCAAATCATCTTCTGCCAGCAATATATTCATCCGGCCCACTTCCTTTCGCTTCTTTTGTTATACCATGTTTTAATGAAAAAAGAGTGAAAAAAAAAGACGCCCTCAATAGACGACTTTAAACCGAAACAAGCGGCAGCTCGATTGTAAAAGCTGTCCCTTTGTCCACCGTAGATTCAACGCGGATAATTCCTTCATATTGCTCGACAATATTAAAACAAACCATTAATCCGAGGCCTGTCCCATCTTCCTTTGTCGAATAAAAAGGTTCACCCAGCTTTTTTAATACGCTTTCCGGCATCCCTTTTCCCTCATCAGTAATCACAATTTCCACTTTTTCACCGTTTAAACGTGCCGAAGTGCGTACTACTCCGCCGTTTTCCATCGCTTCAATTGCATTTTTTATAATATTAATAAACACCTGCTTCATCTGCCCGGCATTACACCGAACAAAGCAATCCGGTTCTATGTCACTGTACTGAATGTCAATTTTCCGCATTACTGCCTGTGATTGAAGCAACATTGATACGTCTTTCAGCATTTTACCGGCATCGCACGTTTCAATTTCAACCGACATCGGCTTGCCGAGCACAAGCAGCTCACTCGCAATCGTTTCAATCCGGTCAATCTCTTCTTCGATAATCGTGTAATATTCATCATGCATGGTGTCTTCACGGGCCAGCTTAATAAACCCCTTAATCGAAGTCAGCGGATTGCGCACTTCATGGGCAATCGACGCAGCAAGCTGCCCGGCAAGGCTGAGCTTTTCTGTTTTAATAGTCAGCTGCTGATGAGCTTTGCGATCCTGAATGCTGCGGATAATAAGGATAACCGTGAAATCATTTTGAATATCAAATGAAAACGGAAAAGTTGCCACTTCAACATCTAAAATTTGGCCATCGTATGTTTTTATTTGCATTTCCTCAAGCGGTACTCTACTATTTTGCAAAAGCTTTTCTTTATTTTTATGAATAAGAGGGTGGCATTCTTCTGCGAAGATCTCCCAAACGGTAGCATGCTGTAAATCACTTTCATTACACTTCAGTATATTTAAAGCTGTATAATTTCCGTAAATAACTTTCTCACCTGAAAAAATAAAAACAGCATCCGGCATTTCATTAATAACATGCTTGTAATGCTGGACTTTTTCCTGTAAAAAGTCTTCCATAAACAGTGAAGGTGTTTTCTGTTTGTCTTCATAGTACGGTGAACTCTTAATCTCGTTATCCGTCATAACATGCGAGTGCCCCTTCATTAACTTCAAGGAGAAATTTGCCGAAACATCGTTACCGTCGTAGGCGCAGACAGTAAAAACGTGAAACGGCTTTAAGACGGCATCTGCTTCTTGTTCATAAAGTGGAACTTCTTTATTACAGTATGTATCTTCTTGCCATATGACACGGCTCCATATACGGATAGGCGCCCCCTTGGCTACATAATGATGAACAGCGTCATCAAGCCCCTGCAGCACCGTTTCAGTTTCAAATGACTGATAGGCATTGTAAAATTGGTAGTGGTCTATAAAGCCAACGGAGGCGATTTGTTCATCCGAGAACCCTTTTTGAGCAAGCTGCTGTTTGATTTTCTCAATCCGCTCGGCCGATTCGAGCAGAACCACCTGATGTTGGAGCTTTAAACCGGTAGCGGCAAAAGAAAGTAGATTCTCCCAATACTTTTCGCGTTCTGCATACAAATATAAAATGTGGGCTCCACTTATTAATTCCATATTTTTTGTTAACGCCACTTTTGGGTGTACAAGGTCATTTGGCAAGTTCATAAGCGTGATCCCTCATTTTGACATGTTTTTTCAATCTATTGTAACATGGACATTTTCTTCCGTATATATGTGACATTTTACCCACTTAACTGTACTTATGTAAGATCTTTTCGTAAAATAGTAACTAAAAGGAAGTGATGGATTGAAAACATGGTCATTCCGGCTCATATATCGCATCGTATTAATTATTTTTGCGCTTTTTTACGGAATTTCCGCTTATCCGGGCGGCTGGAGCCGATTCGCACTGCTTGTAGCGGTTATCGCTATTTTTATGACGATTGAAGATCTTTTTATGAAAGAAGCAGAGAAAAAACAGCGGACTATTTTCGTTGTATTGTTTGCCCTTGTTTTTTTCGTTACCTTCTTTTTTATTTTTCTGGCATAAAGAAAAAAACCGCCGTTATGGGGCGGTTTTTTTATATTAACGTTTGTTTTGATCTAAATATTGATTTAGCTGTTTAAACAGCAAATGAAGCCCGCCGCTGGCGATTGCAATCGCAACAATAAATGTTACAAACATGATAAGAAAAAAGCTCATTTCTGCTATACGCCCCTCTCACGTAATCTCATGAGGTTAGTATAGCGCTGGACAGTTACACACGTGTGACAATGGAGTTAAGTTACATTACGGTTTGATGAACGAGTGAAACATAAAAGACATTCATTCGAGTTCCGTTTGTTTTGTTTCACGCCCAAGCAGAGCCAGCACAAGTACGCCGATAACAATACTTACGCAAAACAAGCCAAACACAAAGCCAATCGTCTGGCCGGACGCAACAAGCGAGCCAACTAAAAGCGGACCTAAAATACCGCCAATTCGCCCAACAGAAGCCGCCATGCCGGATCCGGTACCACGGATAACAGCTGGGTACTGTTCTGGCGTGTACGCGTATAGTGCTCCCCACGCCCCCAGGTTGAAGAATGAGAGAAGCATCCCTGAGGCAATCAATACTGCAGTTGATTCAGCATTTCCAAATACAAGAGCAGAAGCAGCTGTGCCAAGCAGATAAACAACTAAAACAAACTTCCGGCCCGCCCGTTCAATCAGCCAGGCAGCGGTAAAGTAGCCAGGCAGCTGTGCCAGAGTCATAACGAGGACATATCCGAAGCTTTGAATTAAATCAAAACCTTTTATCACCATTACACTCGGCAGCCATAAAAACATGCCGTAATAAGAAAACACAACCGTAAACCATACGACCCATAGTACGAGTGTAGACCGTGCATACTTTTTCGACCATACATCGCGAATATTTTGCCCAATCGTCCGTTTTTCAGCTTTAGACGGGGAAAACGCCGGCGAATCCGGCAGCTTTAACCTTAAGTACAGCGCGTAAAGCGCCGGCAGTGCCCCAATAACGAGAGCCGTCTGCCATCCATAGGATGGAATAACAAAGTACGAGATGACAGCAGCCAGCAGCCAGCCCAATGCCCAAAAGCTTTCAAGCAGCACAACCACACGGCCGCGATCCTTCGCCGGAACGCTTTCTGATACAAGTGTAGAAGCGACCGGCAGCTCGCCGCCCAAGCCCATTCCAACGAAAAAGCGTAACAATAAGAAAACAGTAAGCGTCGTTGTCAGGGCGGATAAGCCGCTTGCCAGTGAAAACATCAACAATGTAATAATGAAAATATTTTTTCGGCCGATCCGGTCGGCATAAATGCCAAATACGAGCGCACCCACTGCCATACCAATAGAGTTTACGCTGCCGATCCAGCCCATTTGTTCCGGCGTTAAATCCCATTCTACTTTCAGCGCCGCTATAATAAACGACAGCATGCCGACGTCCATCGCATCAAACATCCAGCCGAGTCCGGCCACGCCAAGCAGTTTTTTCTGAGAAATTGTTTTTTCTGCCATTGATCCCTTCTCCTGTCTTTACAGATGTTATTACTTCATCACTATAGAGAATCTTTGTCGAAAAAACAACCGTTTTTCCCTTAATCCAAAATCTCTTTCAATGTCGAATTTTGCTGAACTATTTGCTTCGCTTTTTCTCTGTATACTTCTTCATGCAAGTACGTGCGGCGGCTCGGCTTTATTCCGGGTGCCCGGTCAATAGCCATCAGAAATTCAGACCGCTTCATTCCAATGGTTTTTACATAATCAAAAAAGCCTGTACGCGAAAATACCTTGTGCATTCTCTCGTACCGATGCTCCTGCACAAGCGACATAATGTAAGCAGCGACACCGACTTGAATGCCGTGCATTTGCGGCTTTTCCGCCCATTGATCAAGCGCGTGTGAAATCAAGTGCTCCGAACCGCTGATGGGAGCGCTTGAGCCGCTGATTTCAGTGGCAATCCCGCTCATCGTCATCGAGCTGATCAGCTCTTTCAGTAAAATAGGGGCATGAATGTCTGCCATAGGCGTGCGGACAAAGCTGTTAACCGCTTTTTTACTGGGCATTTCCGCAAAAGCATTTACTTCTGCTGCCCCTTGTTCTGCTTCAAACCGCCAGTCGTATAAAGCTGTAATATTCGACAGCAGATCGCCAATTCCCGCCAGAATAAACGGAGCCGGTGCCTGCTCCAAAATAGTCAGTTCTGCTACAATGCCAAATGGAATTTTGGCTGGTACGCTCGTTTTTTTTCCATTAACTATTAAAGAACAGCCGCTGCTTGCGAATCCGTCGTTTGAAGCGGATGTAGGAATGCTGATAACGGGCAGCTTCCGCAAGAAGGCGGTGTACTTTGCCACGTCCATCACCGCACCGCCGCCCATGCCAATGATGACATCGCTTGCCGTTAATTGAAAAGCCCTCTCCGTAATATCATGAATGTCACTCGTTCCGTCCGAAAGAACCGTCCCAACTGAACAGCCATGTAAAGCGGAAAGAAGACGGGGTCCATATGAGGCTTCTACAAAGCCATCCCACATAACGGTCACACGCTGAAATCCATACTGGCGTAACCGCTCGCCTACAGAATCCAGCACCTGCACGCCAATTTCCATCATCGCTGGGATCGAAATGTTCGTCACTGCACGATTCATTCGGGCAGCCTTCCTTCTTTAATTAAATCTGCTTTAATATCATTAAAGCGTTCAAACTGGACATAAGGGACCCCTTTTTCGTCTAATATAGCCGGAAGTGCTTCTTTCGCATACGTCCGGTCCGCAATAACAGCTGGATGAGAATCCGGCTCACTGTCTCCAGCAAAATAAACGACATCATATTCTTCCTTCAATCGCTGAATCACAATCGCTTTATCAATCCCATACCGTTCTGAATAACTCCAGTGCTCCGGATCAATATCAAGGTGAATATTTTGCTCGCGGTACACGCCTTTATTGGAAAGCACAGCTACGTTTTCAAGCCCGCGGCTTTCTACAATTGGTTTAATATAGTAATCGGTGCCGGCGCTTAAAATGAAAAAATCGCCGCCAGCCGCCTGTACAGACCGGACAAACTCCGGTACATCTTCATCAATAGGAATGGACAAAATGTCTTTTGCAATCTGTTCCTCGCTTTGATGAATGGACCCAAACACTTTTGCCAAAAAATCGATATCTTTCCACTCGCCGCTTTTCCATTTCGGGTATAGATCGCGTCCTTCCGGAAAATACGCATCAATTACAAGCCAGTAAAAATCACGTTTCGAAATCGTGCCGTCAAAATCAGAAACAAATGCCCACTTTGTCATTCTTTTCCCTCCTGATGGTCTGTTATAACGTCATTATATAAAAGTCATTGTCCAAAAACGAGCGATGTCACAATTTGTGAAAATATTCACAAATAATTTCTAAAGAAGAAGCGGCACTGAGCCGCTCTCCTTCCTTACTTTGTTGGTTCAATACGGGCTTCTGGCTGGCCATCCATTCCCTCTCCTAAGAAGAAAGATGGGTGAGGCGGCTGATTGTAGCCGACATTCTGCCAGGCAACCGCTTGACGATACTGCAGGTCATGCATTAATGTGTACAGCTTGTGCTCCGTTAAATCCGTTGTCGTGTAAATACGAAGAGCAGAGCTGTCTTCTGTCCGCCAGGCAATTTCTTCACGCCAGTCGCCAAACAAGTCTGCTTGAATGGCCGGATTGCCTTTTGTCGTATTGTTTGAGAATGTTCCTTCTGCCGTTAGTAGATTCACAAGTTTATTTTGCTCGTAATCCCATTTGTCGATCGTACCGACGCCGGCTGCGACTGAGTCGTTATACGTATGATCTGCAAGTTCCCGCAGCAGATCACCATCCCACCAGATCGCAAAGTTTGCGGATGGAATCGAATCAGAAATCTTTTCTCCCGTTGACGTATGAAGCCCGCCTGCACGACTGTTCCAGGCGCCTGAAACGGCCCATGCTTCAGCTCCGGCGTGGCGCGGGTCAATATCTGCTGCAACCCCCCGGCCTGTGTCCTGTCCGGTTTTCACGCCCCATAAAATACGTCCCGTTTTCGCGTCACGCATATCGTAGCCGTACGGGCCTGTTTTAATTTCCTGGGTCGCAAATACTTCCATACCTGGATTTGACGGTACAAGATCACTTACATGAAGCGCGTCGCCATGGCCAAGGCCTGTCGTATAAAGCCCTTTGCCGTTGTCATCAATAACCATCTGTCCGTATACAATTTCGTCTTTGGCATCGCCATCGATATCTGCGACACTAAGCGCATGGTAGCCTTGTCCTGCATAATCCTGCTTGCCTTCGTTTGTATCAAATGTCCATTGCTTCGTTAATGTACCGTTTTTAAACTGGTAGGCGGATACAACGGTGCGTGTATAATATCCGCGCGCCATAATTAAGCTCGGGGTTTCCCCGTCCAGGTAGGCCACTCCAGCAAGAAAACGGTCTACCCTGTTGCCATATGCATCGCCCCATGAGGCCACATCGCCCCGAGCCGGTGTGTATGGAATGGTCGTTAAAGCTTTACCTGTTGCGCCTTCAAAAACGGTTAAAAATTCATCACCCTGTAAAACATAACCGCTCGAATTGCGGTGGTCTGCATCGGCGCGTCCGATCACATTTCCCTGCCCATCAACCGTACCGTCTGCTGTTTTCATGGCGACCTCCGCTTTTCCGTCGCCATCAAAATCGTACACAATCATTTGTGTATAATGGGCGCCGGCGCGGATGTTTTTACCGAGATCAATGCGCCATAATTTAGTTCCATCAAGCTTGTACGCATCCATGTATACATTGCCTGTGTAGCCTGCCTGGGAATTATCCTTTGAATTGCTCGGATCCCATTTGACAATATATTCATATTCCCCGTCTCCGTCCACATCGCCAATGCTTGTGTCGTTCGCCCGGTATTGGTACGGATCACCAAGCGGTGTCACACCCGGCTCTGGTTTATCAAGCGGAATATCCAAATAGTTTTTCTCTATTGCCGTAACAGTTTCATAGCCTTTTTCTTTTCCCGAGACAATCGGACGAATTTCGTATGTGTCACCTGCTTTTCCATCTGGATCCACCAGGTTCGCCGCACCGGAAATCGGCTGCTTGTTTACTTTTTTTCCATTGCGAAAAACATGAAATGAAATTTTCTTCAGATCTGTGCCCAGTATCCGCCAGCTCACAAACACGCCTTCATCTGTTTCCACTGCTACAGGAGACCGTTTCAAGGACTCTGCCTGCCGCTTTAAAACAGTTACAGCTTCGGTTTGGAGTACATCGGATTCTGCTGAAGCACCGCCTGCGTTTACAGCGGCTGCTTTATAATAATACGGAATGGTTGTCAGCACACTGCTGTCTGTAAAAGAAGCAGACGTTGTAACACCAGCAAATTCAAATTTACCATCTGCTGACTCTGAACGGTAAACCGCATAAGAGGAAGCGCCGTCTACAGCATCCCACGTGAATGTCACTTTATTTTTCTCGATATCGGTTACGTTCAAACCGGCTGGTTTTTGGGGTGCCGGTATATTCGGGTCAATCAATGATACTTCCATGGATTCGGATGGAGCGGTTTCCTGTCCGCTTTCATCTACTGTTGTGACAGTATACGTATACGTGTATCCAACATGGGCGGTTTTATCTGTGAATTCTGTCGTTGACACGGTGCCCACTTTTTCCGTTTTATCTGTGCCGGCCATTGTCCGGTACACGTTATACTCTTTCGCACCGCCCGCTTCCAGCCATTTTAGTGAGACGGATGGAGCAGCTGGATCAAGAGAAATGTCACTTGCCTGCGGCTGGGCTGGTGCGGTTAAAATCGGGGTAAGCTCTATACCGTTTACAATCCCTGTGGCGCCGCTGAACGCAAAGTTCATCTGCCCGTCTTTGATCGAAATCTCCGGAATGATTTTGGTTGTATAGTTGTTTTTCGGCGCGGAAACGGTTCCGTAGCTCACGCCTTCTACCGCTACATCTGTGCGGGCTGTTCCGCTTAAATCACCGACATACACTTTCGCTGAATAAGATCCGTTTGGCACATCTGCTGCAAATTCCCACTTGTTGTTAAAGTAACCAACCCAGTCCCGGACAATATCGTTTCCAGCTGCACCACGGTCACGTCCAATCATACCTGCAGGACTTATAATGCCAAATCCTTTTTCTTTTGAATACACGGTCGATAGATTTACCTCGTTATATCCTTCTGCTACCGGTGTGCCGGCTAGGCCGAAGTCATATTTGTAAGCAGCCTGCTTTGTCTGCACCGTGATCGTTTGAGACGGCTCGGATTCGCCTTTCGCATTGACCGCCGTGACATAAAGATTGTATGATTTCCCTTCTTCCATGCCGGAAATCGTCAGGCGCGGCAGTGTGCTTGTCCCGATCAGCGAATAAGAATCCGCCGTTGATTCTTTCCGATACACTTTATAAATATCGGTGTTTTCTGTTTCATTCCACGTTAAAAGCGCTCCGGCATTGCTGATATTGCCGGCTTTGACGTTTTTCGGCACGGATGGTACAGCAGCGGGCGGCTCAACAGATGTGACGAATTCTTTTAAACTACTGCTGCTTTTTTCTACTTCACCGGCAACGAGCCGCGCCATTTGAATCGCCCCGTATTCCTGGAAGTGTGTATTATCCTGTGAGCCATTTGGGAAAGCAGGATATACACCGGGATCTGTATGCAGGAAAACAGCAAGCGTGCCTTCAGGGCCGATCTCATTGAAATATTCTACGCTCCGAGCGCTTAAATCAACGAGTTCAACATTCATTTCTTCTGCGACTTCTTTCATCCCCTGTACGTATTCAGGGAAGCTGATATTAAATTGTCCGGTTGTTTCTTGAAAATCACGGCGTCCGACCGGTGTGACTAAAATCGGTTCGGCTCCGCGCTGGCGTGCTCCATTGATGTAGGTCTTGAGGTAATTTTTGTAGTCAGGTACAGATGCGTAACGCTCCGGGCGGCTGATGGTCGCATCGTTATGTCCGAATTGAATGAGGAAGTAATCGTTTGGACGGATGGCTCGCAAAATGTTATCAAGCCGGCCTTCCGTAATAAATGTTTTGGAGCTTCGGCCGCCAATTGACTGGTTGGAAAAAGCAATGTCTTCGTTAAAGTAACGTGGAATCATCTGGCCCCAGCCTGCTTCCGGACGCCAATATTCGTCGTATGTCTGCACAGTGGAATCACCGGCCATGTAAACCGTCGGCTCTTCTCCCGCTGTCCGTTCCGGAAGTTTTTTGATAGACAGTCCATTGATAACAGGCGCTGTTCCCGTCCACTGAAGTGTCAGCTGGCCGTCCACAAGTGCGATTTCAAAGGTACGTTCCGTAAACTCACCGGCTGCCGCAACCGTATTCTGTACTTTTTGAATGCTTTCGGCCATCACGCCGGTTTCTGTTTGTTCCAATGCATCACCAGAAGTAACGGTTACAGCGTAATCACCATTGGGTAAATCAACTTGAAATTTGGATGCGCCAGGCCGGACGAAATCTGATTGAACCGGATCCTCTCCTGTTCGTTCTACAGAAGATAAAGATTCGGCGTCTGTAAAACCAAAGCCGGTACTGCCATCATACAGGCTTCCGTCCATGACCTGCACGGCTCCTTCTTTCACTGGACTGTCCGCTGTGCCAAAGTCAAATTCTTTTACTGTATCTGTTTCTTCCGCCTGGATAACAGCAAGCGGCGGAATACTGGAAACAGCAAGCATCGTTCCCATAACAGCCGCTGCTGCTCTCTTGTGCTTCTTGGCCATCTTATCCCTCCTTTATCTATGTAAGCACTTACAATGATCATCGTAATCTCGTAAACGCCATTTGAATAGCCAAAAAACAGTTGTGATTGTTTAAAAAGTAGATATTCATGCTCCTTTTTTTAAGAATAAAAATATAGACCTATGACTTAAAGAAGTACTTTTAGATTTTTTTTACAAACAGCAGGAAAATGGAATGATCTGTTTTTTAAACAGTAATTTAACAGTAAAAAACAAAGCGTATAAAAAAGCACAGCTCTTTTGAAAAAAGAGCTGTGCTCAGTGCGTAGACAAATAAAATCTATTGCCAAAGGATTTCTTTCGTTTCTTTTTTATGCAAGGTGTGCAGGTGGTTGGGATGAGAGCCGATAAGGCGGCGGACGCGCGGCTTTGCTTTCCATGGAGCAGGCGCTGAGCCCGCTAGTCCCATAGAAGTCTTCGCCGCACACCCGCCGCCTGTGCGGTTAAATAAGACTGCACAGCTTAATAGATACACCTGCCTGCCCTATCACCAAAGCGGTAAAAGTGCAGGTGGAGATGCGCTTTTTGCTGATTTTTCGAAACAAATGGGGAAGCCAGCCGGACTTCCCCTATCGGCTCTTTTTAGGAAGCAATGTTTCTCGAAAAGTCTCCTGCCTGTTTTCGGCGGTGAAAATTTTCATAAAAAAAGACTGACGACTTTGTCGTCAGTCTCAGCAAAGCTCTTTTGAAAAAAAGGGCTTTGCTTTCTTTTTTACAAGAACAATACTTCTCCGGTGGCTGCGTGAACAGCTGCACGTGAATCGAGCTTGCCATTCAGCCGGTACTTTTCACCATTATACACATACATTGGTGTGACCGTGATGTGCGGCTTGATCTTATCAAATGCTTCATTTTTCGAAAGCATTGGTTTGGCGGCTTTTTGGAATTCAGCACATGCATCCGTCATCCAGCTGCTTTTATCTACATAATGAACGACTTTATATGACTCAGAATCAATAAATACATCGTACATTCCCGGAATGACGGTAATGTCTTTTGTGTTCACCAGCCTGGCTTTGACCATGCCCTTCGTCCGGCTTATGTCCGACAGCGCCCATTCACCGCTTTCTTTTGGAACATACGTCTGCAAAAAAGCAGTAGCCGCTTCGCGTACTTTTGCCTGCGTTTTTTTCGTTAACGGCTTTGTATCGGGATGAGGCGGAAACTGAAGAAGTTCTTCTTCATCGATCTCTGCAGGCCCCAGCTGCAAAAGCTTTCGCTTTACCCGCTGGTTTTTTGCACTTTTCCATGTTAGGATGTCCTGCTTCTGTAAAACCGCTTTTCCTGTTTTATTATCGACAAACACATCATCTATCATAAACAGCGGCAGCCATTTTTCTTCTTTCATAAGCGGGTATTCCACAAATACGAGCCGCTCTTTTGCCAAGGATTCAAGCGCGGCAGCATCAAGCTGGAACTCTGCTTCTTCCGCTTCATCTGGCACAAGTCCGTAAGCAGAAAACAGGGTCAGCTTTTTTTGTTCATCCATTTCCACTGTAACCGAGCCGCCCGGCGTAACGGGCACGCCTTTGTATGCAAGGTCAAATGTAAAGGAATCTGTCTCCGCTCTTGTATCTATAAACTGGCTTCCATAGGTCCAGCCGGTTTCCTGTTCAATAAACCGGATGACTTCTTCCCTATCCCCGCTTAAAAACGAAAAGCCATGCTCGGGCGCCCGTCCGCCCACAAACACAACATTGGTCAGCCGTCCTGTTTTCGCGTCAAGCTCTATAACAGCCGTGCCTTCTGGATTTGTTTCGTCTTCTTTACGCTCGGAATGTCCCGGAGGAAGCCATTCACTCGTAAAACGATAGCTGGTTTCGTTCCACTCGTTTTTTTCATACGTGGCAAACGTCTCCAGACATGTGTAGTCTTCAAGGCCAAACTTTGACCTGACCATGTCGACCCATTGGGCCAATTGCGCATGTTTCACTTCTTTAAGAACCCCTTCCCCTGAACAAAATCAAGCATATACGCACGGCGCGGCTGCGATAAATAATCGGCCATGCCCTCGGTCCAGCCGGCTGACTTATTGTTGGTAGAACGGCTAGCGTAATACGTGCGGATCACATCATCGTACTCATCTAAAATCGTTTCGTATTTTGCTTCATCGTATTCATTCGTATGCAAAACAGCTTGCACCGGCAGACGTGGTTTTACTTCATTGCGTTCAGCCGGAACGCCAAATGTTAAGCCGAATAACGGAATCACATGCTCAGGCAGGTTTAACAGCTCACTGATCGGCCCGGGATTATTGCGGACACCGCCAATATAGCAAATCCCATAGCCTTTTGATTCAGCCGCAATAACGAAGTTTTGAGCGAAAAGAGCTGTATCAATCACCGCCACCATAAAGTTTTCGGCTGTGCCCGCTTCGACCGTTTTTCCGTGCTTTTTGGCTGCATAATCAAGCCGCTTTAAGTCCGCACAAAATACAAGCGCGCGTGCCGCGCCTTTGATTTGAACCGGGTTTTTTGACAGCTCGGCAAGCTTGTCCCGTTTGTCCGCATCTGTTACATCGACAATGGAGTAGGCCTGAACAAAGTGCGATGAAGCCGCACCTTGAGCTGCTTCGATCAAGTCATGAAGCTGCTCTTCTGTAACAGGTTCATCTGTGTATTTTCGAACGGAAACATGTGATTTCAAGAACTCTAGCATAAATGATCATCCTTTCATTTGTTGAAGAAAAAAGTCAAAGCCAAGCACTGTAGCAATGCCAATAATAAGCGTCCAAAGAGCGATACTGACTGTTATCCACAAAGTTGTCCATCCTCTGCTTGCCCCGAATGATAGCCCGATGAATACTGCAATATGCGTACCGATAAACAAGGGACCGAGCAGTGCGAGCGTCGGAAATCCGTATCGATTCATGATTTGGCGCGCGCGATCTGCTTGTTTTGTTCCTTTGAGGCCCGTTCGCTCCAGCCGTTTTTTCAGCCAGACTTCTACCTTTGAAAAAGCGGCAATTAAGAGAAGCACTGTCACCATATTGCCTGTGAACGCCAGCAGCATGACCCAAAAAGGTGACAGGCCGCGCACAATTCCGACTGGAATCACAAGCGCAATCTCCATCCAGGGGATCGCAGCTGCGATAAAAACAAGCGCATACTCAATGAGCTGCATCCATCTGCCTCCATCTTCTTGTTATTCTTACTTTAACGAAGGGCTGTCCTCCCCGCAACTAAAGAGTATCCGGTGCTTTCTGTTCTTCGTTTTAGTCTCCCCAGCAATCCGGCAGGAAACCGGCCCTGCTGGTTGCCATCGTTTTGAAAGTTAATAAGAGCTGATTCGTGAAATAACGCCGCCTATCCATAGGGCTGCCCATGTGGCAGAGGGATAAGTAAGCAGGCTGCCGAGCAGAACGAAACGCATAAGTTTTCTTTCCAGAAACGGCCGTACCTGCCGGATAAAAAGAAGAAAGAGTACAAGAATCACACAAGCGGAGGCCGCACCCGGATTATACGCCCTGAACACAGCGAGCAGCACAATATGCTGGACAGCGTTGAAAAAAATAGTCCCATAAACGAACAGCAGAAAGGCTTTTGACTTTCCAAAGGTTAAAACAAGAAAGAAAACGAGGATAGTCAGGAAAACGACAGCTGCTGTGAATTGACGCTGTGTGACCGCTTCTATCCTAAACCGGTTGTGTAAAAAAGATATCATTCCAAAGGATTCCTCTATGTTATGTACAAGAAAAAGAACAGGCAGTCCCCATTTACACAAGTGCCATCCAGCCTGCTGTTTGATTGGCGCCACAATATTCCCTCCCTTCCATTTATTAAACCATAGAAAGCATATCCATTGTCCGCTCAGCGGCAGGCTGATAAGATAAAGCGAAGAGATTTATTGGAGGAGGAATATACTTTGGCACAATCATTACAAGGAAAAAAAGCCATTATTACAGGCGGAGGCCGCGGCATCGGACGCGCGATTGCAGAAGCGCTCGCAGCGGAAGGTGTACATATTGGCTTGATCGGACGGACAGAAGAACATGTACAAGCAGTAGCAGAGGACCTCGGGTTAAATCCGGAAGTGTCAACACGTGATATGTGCGGCCGCCCCGTACTGATGCCGTCTAAGGTAGAAATTAAAACAGCGTTCGCAACGGCGGATGTTTCAAATCTAGAAGAAGTAACAGCAGCTGTTGAAAAAGTGAAAGCAGAGCTTGGCGGGTTAGACATTCTCATCAACAATGCCGGCATCGCAAAATTTGGCGGTTTTATGGACCTTGATCCGGACGAATGGAAAAAAATTATCGATGTCAACCTGATGGGTGTGTACAATGTAACACGCGCTGTACTGCCGGATTTAATCGAGCAAAAATCAGGCGACATTATTAACATTTCTTCGACTGCAGGCCAAAAAGGAGCACCAGTCACAAGCGCCTACAGCGCATCTAAATTTGGCGTGCTTGGCTTGACGGAATCTCTTGCGCTTGAAGTACGGAAGCACAATATTCGGGTCACAGCTCTGACACCAAGTACAGTGGCAACGGACCTTGCAGTTGAAAATAACTTAACGGACGGCAATCCTGACAAAGTAATGCAGCCGGAAGACATTGCGGAATTCGTAGTGGCACAGCTGAAATTAAACAGCCGCACGTTTATCAAATCAGCGGGACTTTGGTCAACTAATCCATAAAAATAAGTAAACGCGCCGGAACTGCCGGCGCGTTTTTTATATGTGAAGCGACTGTTTTTATCAGCTTCTCTGTTTCTAAAATGTTTTTCGTCTCTCTTTAAAAGCCTGCTGCATAAAATCGGAGCAGGCCGGCTGCTTTTTAAACGAGAAGACGAATCTGATTTCCGGCCGGGTCTTCTGTTACATACTGATCGACGTTAGCACCTATATTTTGAAGGCGTGCCACCGCTTCTTCTCTTGCTTCCTCATTCGGAAACACAATTGTATACCAATTGAGCCCTGCACTGTTTTCGGCTGGACGCGGCGCACCAACCCCCTGCCATGTATTTAACGCAATGTGGTGATGATATCGGCCGGTTGAAGTAAAAATCGCCTGAGGATAATGGCTGACAATCTCAAAGCCAAGTCCTTCCGTGTAAAAACGTTCTGCATCCGGAATATTCGAAACATGCAGATGAATGTGCCCCATGATTGTTCCAGCAGGAAGGCCCGTAAATGCTTCTTCACTTTCCGCAAGAATACTGTCCCCGTCGAGCTGGACAGTAGCCATATCAACCAGTCCATCGTTCCACGTCCATTCTGACGCCGGGCGGTCGCGGTACACTTCAATGCCGTTGCCGTCAGGATCATCGAGGTAAATCGCTTCGCTCACGTAATGGTCGGCCGCGCCAAAACGGTAGCCTGTTTGCAGCAGGTGGCGTAAAAATTGAGCCAAACCTTTTCGCTCCGGCAGCAGAATCGCAAAATGATACAGGCCCGACGTACGTCCTGCTTTCGGTGTGACATCTTCTGGCTGCTCCAGTGTTACCAACGCTGTTTGTCCATTCGCTGTTAATACAGCCTGCTGCCCGGACTGCGACAACACTTTTAAGCCGATTATTTGCGTATAAAATGCAATCGATCTATTCAAATCTGTTACACGAATACTCACTTCTCCAACAAACGTATGCGGCTTTTCATGAAAATGATTCATGGTCTATTCTCCTCTTATGTTACCTTTTTTAATTTTAGTTACTTTATGTAACAAATTATACAAATGATCAAAAGTGAAAGTCAAGCATCCCGATGACCCTTTAAGAGAGCTCTCTTTGTGTAGAAAAGTGAATATAGTATAAACAAACAGGGGATCATTATCAGCCTTTACGAAAAATAATGGCTGTCAATAAAAAAAATCAATCTTAAAGTATCTTTTCTTTTAGCGCTTCACCTGTTACAATAAACCCACAAGCATTATGAACTGAATATCGCCTTCATCCGTAAAGGGGAGTAGCGTCAGGAAACTGAAATAAAGTCGTCATTACGTGGAATTCATTCCTCCGGCTTTATTGACCTATTGATTTAGTGTTTAGCGAGACCTTTGCCATATACCTATGGCAGAGGTCTCTTTTATTTTGATTAAAAACAAAAAGGAGATGGGCAAATGGAAACAGAATTTATAACCGCATTATTTGCTATTATTATGATTGACCTTGTGCTCGCTGGCGACAACGCCATCTTGATCGGTCTTGCTGCACGCAAGCTTCCGAAAGAACAACAAAAGAAAGTAATTCTTTGGGGAGCGATCGGGGCCATTGTGATTCGTGCAATCGCCACATTGCTTGTCGTGTACCTGCTTGAAATTCCGGGCTTGCACTTGATCGGCGGCATCCTGCTTGTGTGGATCGCATATAAACTGCTTGTGGAAGAAGAAGAGCATGAAGTCAATGCAGCTGACTCCCTATGGGGGGCCGTTAAAACGATTATTATCGCAGATGCTTTGATGGGACTCGATAACGTTTTAGCTGTTGCCGGCGCTTCTCACGGAAACATGTGGCTTGTGGTCATCGGCTTGCTTGTGTCGATTCCAGTTGTTATGTGGGGCAGTACGTTAATTTTGAGAATGATTGAGCGTTACCCGATTATCATTATGATTGGGGCAGCGATTCTTGGCTGGACAGCATCGAAAATGATTGTTGGCGAACCATTTATGAACGGATACTTTGCCAATCCATTTATCAAATACGGCTTTGAGATTGTCGTCGTAGCGGGTATTTTACTGGCTGGTGCATTGAAACAGCGCAAAATGGCCAAAGAAAAAAACGATACACGCCTGGATGAAAATGCTCTTTAATACATTCAAACAGCCTGCTTTCTCTGCGAAAGCAGGCTGTTTTTTTATTCCACAACGGCAACATGGATCTGCCGTTCGTCCAATCCCCTTTTTATGGCTTCATCCAATCCTCTGTCTGTAATCACTTCATAAAGACCACTTGGCGGCCCGATCGATGAAAAAGCACGCTTGCCGAATTTGCTTGAATCAGCCATTAAAAACACTTCATCTGACTGCTCCATCATTTTCTTTTTTAAAAGAGCCTGCTGCTCATTAGAATCACTCAGACCTGCATCAAGATGAACGGCTTTGCAGGACAAAAAGGTTTTGTTCACATGGTATAAATCAAGAGAACGTTCCGCCAGCGGCCCAACAAACGATAACGACTTTGGCAGAAGAATACCGCCGGTTGAAATCACGTTGATCCGTTCTTTTTTACTTAGTTCCATCACCACTTTTATCGAATTCGTAATAACTGTCAGTGTCATATTCGGCAGCGCCTTCGCCATATACCAGGCCGTCGTGCTTGCATCTAAAATAATGCGGTCCCCTTCCTGCACCCGTTTGGCTGCTTCGTGTGCGATTACTTTTTTTTCCTGTACATTCGTAATGACACGCTCGGAAAAATGCACTTCTGATTCTTCATCCTGCATGCTGACCGCACCGCCATGACTTCGCTGCAGTTTGCCTTCCTTTTCAAGCTTTTCAAGATCGCGGCGAATCGTTTCTTCCGTGACGGAGAAAATATCGCTCAGCTCTGATACGCGGATACTTGACCGTTCATTCACCAGCTCTACAATTTTTTGATGTCTCTCTGCTACCAGCATCCTTTTGCACCTGACCTTTGTTTGTTTTTGTTTATTTTATCATGCTAAATAAAAAACGTCTTTCAGCTCCACCGCCACTGGACTGTTATCCGGATTCGTTTCCATTATCGGCTCCATAAACGCCCACCATCTCTGGCAAATATCTGTCTCTGCCATTTGAGCCCATTTTTCTTCACTCTCAATTTCCACATAGGCAAACAGCTTGCCCGTCGCTTCCTCTAAAAAAATTGAATAGTTGCGCGCTCCATGGGCCCGCAGTGCCTCTGCCAGCTCAGGCCAAAGCTCATCATGACGCTTTTTGTATTCCTCATATTGGTCTTTATACACAGTCATCGCAGTCGCTTTTCGAATCATCGCCTACACTCCGTTTCTTTTTGTTTTATCATAACTTATTTTTGTTTATTTTTGAATACCCTTTCAAAACAAAAAAACCGGCTGTTTACAAAATCCAGCTCTTTTTATCTTCAACCTCATCTGTCGGCATATGGCTATTCCGTTTTTCAGGATATTCTATTTATTTAACAGACAAGCACAAGCTAATCTTTTCTACAAAAAAAACCGGCACTTGTTATAAGTACCGGTTTTCCTTTTCGTTTATTTACAATCACTGCTTTTTACCAGGCAACTTCATAATCCACTACGATGACATTGTCGGTTAATCCTTCAATTTCGGACAGAAATTTTTCATGCAGCGGGTGTGTTTGGTACTCTTCTAAAGACTGTTTGTCTTTAAATGTAACATGCAGGCCTAATGTGTACCCTTGTGCCTGTTCTACTTCATCTGTTGCATTAATGCCGGCTGTTACCTTCATAATACCCGGGATTTCTCCTTGAAACTTCAACAGCTGCAGTGCCAGCTCCTGCTGCTTTTCCGTTGTTACCTCTTCTTTAAATTTAAAAGACACCAAGTGTTCGTACATGTTTGCTACACACCTTCCTTTTTTTCCGTTCACTCGTTTTATTCCCCATTTTTCCAGCAGATATGCAAAAGAAAAAGCCGCCCGGTGGAAGATCTCTGGGGCGGCCTTTCGCAAAAGAACTTTTTCTTGGTTTTTCTGTTTTATTTGCTTACTTCCTGCTCTTTTTGTGACCGTTTCGACAAAACCGTTTCTTCGTATTGCTTTACCTCATTCAGCCAGCTCTCTTTCACCGGCACGTTCATCTGCTCACAGTAGTAATCCCAGACGGCGCCGAACGGATACGTTTTAAACTCTTCCATCAAAGCAAGGCGTTCGGTGAAGTTTCCTTCTTCCTGCAGCTGCTTTAAGTGATCGTTCGGCACGAGAAGCGCATACAGCAGTGCTTTAATCATATTGCGCGTACCAATCGTCCACGCTGCTACACGGTTAATGCTTGCATCAAAGAAATCAAGGCCGATAATCACTTTATCGAGCGCATCGTTACGGACAATTTCAAGCGCAATTTCCCGAAGCTCGTCATCTAAAATGACAACATGGTCACTATCCCAGCGAACTGGTCGTGATACATGCAACGCCAGCTTATCTGCATAAAGCAGCATGGACGAAATTTTGTTCGAAACTGTTTCAGTCGGATGATAATGCCCCGTATCAAGCAAGCATAATTTGTTGTTTTTCAGCGCATAGCCGAGATAAAATTCATGAGACCCCACCACATAAGACTCAGAGCCGATTCCGAATACTTTGCTTTCCACGGCATCCAGGTGGTACTGTTCATCGATATCTTCAGCAAAAATTTGATCCAATGACTCTTTTAATCTTTTGCGGGGCGTCAGGCGGTCACTTGGAATGTCCTTGTATCCATCTGGAATCCAAACATTCGTTAAGCAGGGCGTTCCAAGCTCACGGCCAAAATGCTCACCGATTTTGCGAGATGCGATGCAGTGATCAATCCAAAACTTTCGGATTTCTTCGTCCGGATGCGAAAGTGTCAAGCCGTCTGCTGCTTTTTCGTGTGAGAACAGCGTCGGATTAAAATCAAGGCCGAGGCCATGCTGTTTTGCCCAATGAACCCAGTTATCGAAATGCTCTGGCTTTAATTGGTCACGGTCCACTGCTTCTCCGTTCGTTTCCGCATATAAAGCATGCAGATTTACCCGGTGCGTACCCGGAATAAGCGACAATGCTTTTTCTAAATCTGCCCGCAGCTCTTCTGGTGTGGTTGCCTTGCCCGGGTAGTTCCCCGTAACATCAATGCCGCCCGATAATTCACTTTTGTTCACTTCAAATCCGCCAATATCATCACCCTGCCAGCAATGAATCGAAATGGGCACTTTTTTTAATGTTTCAAGTGCCGTATCTACATCGATTCCCCACTTGGCATATGCCTGTTTCGCTGCTTCGTATTGTTCTTTTACGTTCATACCTTTTCACCCTTTCGATGTTGACTAAACTGTTCTATTCGTTTTGCTGCCTGCTCCTGCGGTGAAAATATCTGGAGCGGAAATGAAGCTCGAATAAGTTCCCTTCCTTCCTGCAGGCTGCCAAGTTCTTTTGAAGCGATCATCTGCATCATTAAATTGCCAACCGCTGTTGCTTCCGAAGGACCCGCATAAACTGTTCTACCGCTTACATTTGCAGTAAGCTGGTTAAGCAGTTTATTGTTTGCTCCGCCGCCGACAATGTGCAGCCGGTCAATCCGCTGGCCGGTCATTTCCTCGAGATCTCGAATCGCAATGGCATAAATAATAGCCAGGTTGTCATACACACAAGCGGCCAGCTCACCGGCTGTTTCCGGGACAGGCTGATTGGTTTCACGACAGTACGCTTTGATTTCTTCAACCATGTTAACCGGGTTTAAAAAACGGTCATCATTTAAGTCGACAAACTGGCGGAAATGCTCCACGTTTCTCGCTTCATCTACAAACTCGGCAAACGTGTAATCAACCGGGAGATGCCGGCGCACTTCCTGCATAATCCACATGCCCATAATATTTTTTAACAAGCGGTATGTGCCGAAAACGCCCCACTCATTCGTATAATTATCTTCAAGAAACCGCTCACTGATCACCGGCTCAGCCGACTCAATCCCCAGCAGAGACCAGGTGCCGCTGCTTAAATACGCCCAGTTTTCGCCTTCTCCCGGTGTACCGGCAATGGCGGAAGCGGTGTCATGTGACGCAGCCACTATTACGCGGCAATCCGGCAGATCTGCTCCTGGAAAACGTTCCTTTACAAGAGGGCCAAGCTCCTCCCCCGGTTCCGCGAACGGCGGAAATTGGCGGCGTTCAATAAACAGTAATGCCAGCAGTTCTTCATCAAAATCACGCGTTTTTACATTCAGCATCTGCATAGTCGATGCATTGGTCACTTCTGTAACTGCACGTCCAGTCAGGCAGTATCCCAGATAATCAGGCACAAGCAAAATATGTTTTGCGCGCTTGATGAGCTCTTGTTTTTCTTCATATAATTGATAGAGCGTATTAAACGGTAAAAATTGAATGCCTGTTTTTTCGTAAATGCTCTTTTTGTTTATATGCCGGCTGATTTTGCTTATCGTCTGCTCAGTCCGGCTGTCCCGATAGGCAATGACTTCTTGCAAGCGGTTACCATTTTCATCAACCAATACATAGTCAACCGCCCACGTATCAATCCCTACGGTGACAGAATGATAGCCACATTTTTTCGCTTCAGCCAGCCCTTTAATGATTTCATTGAGTAAATGATCAATGTCCCAATAACTTGTACCATCTACTTCCCGAAACCCATTGGCAAAACGGTGAATTTCGTTCATCACAAGCTTGCCGTCTTTTATTTCGCCCGCTACAAGCCGGCCGCTTGAAGCGCCGATATCTACTGCAATATGCGCCATTTCTATCACTCCTTCTTTCACGCCAAAAGCAGCCGGACTGCCTATGTCATTACAACATAAGGCAGTCCCTTGCCTGCTGATGAAACTTTATCGCGTAAACGCTGCCGGCACGCCGCCGTCAACTGTAATCATGCAGCCCGTTGTTTTGTCGGCTTTGGATGAAGCGAAAAACGCAATGGATTCCGCAATGTCAGACGGATAAATGTTTACAAGCAGCGTCGTGCGCTTCCGGTAATGCTCTTCCAGCTGATCTGGTTCAATGCCGTATGCTGCCGCACGCTCATTACGCCAGTTGGATCCCCAAATAGCTGATCCCTGCAGCACGGCATCCGGCAGCACCGAGTTTACACGAATGCCAAACTCGCCGCCTTCTGCTGCAATACAGCGGGCCAGGTGTGTTTCAAGTGCTTTTACGGCACTGTAAGCCGAAGCATTTTTCCCCGCGTACACAGAGTTTTTCGAACCGACAAATACCATGTTGCCGCCAATGCTCTGCTGTTTCATTTGCTTGAACGCTTCACGCGCCACAAGGAAATAGCCTGTGCCAAGTACATTCATATTTAAATTCCATTCTTTCAAAGATGTTTCATCAAACGGGCTGGATGTCGCCAGGCCTGCATTATTCACGATTGAATCCACACCGCCAAACGTAAGGGCTGCTTTGGCAAAGGCCGCCTGCACCTGCTCTTCGCTGGTCACATCCATTTTCACGGCAGCCGCGCGTTGTTCCTTGTACTGCTCATTAATTTCGGCCGCTACTTTTTCCGCTCCTTCAAGATTCAAGTCAGCCAGCACCACATGAGCGCCCTCTGACACTAAACGGCGGGCTGTCGCGCTGCCAATCCCGCCGGCACCGCCTGTAATAAACGCGACTTTGCGGGAAAATTCTGCTTCAGCCGGCGCCAGAGACAATTTGTACAGCTCGAGCGGCCAGTATTCTACGTTATAGGACTCGTTTTCACTTAAGGATACAAATTCACCAAGAGCCGTTGAGCCTTTCATAACCGCAATCGCACGATGGTAAAGGGCGCCGCTCACATTCGCCATGGTGATGTTTTTGCCGGAGTTTACCATCCCGACACCCGGAATAAGGGTTACACGCGGTGCTGCCTCAAACATCACATCGCCTTCGTTTTTGTTTCGTTCGAAGTACTCTTTATATTCGGCTTTAAACTGTTCTACACCTGCTTTTACTTTCTCGATCAGCTCTTCTGTCGTACCGTTCTGTGGATCCCAATCAATATAAAGCGGCTTCATTTTTGTGTGAACAAGATGATCCGGGCAGGCTGCACCTATTTGTGAAAGCGTGGCGGCATTTCTGCTGTTGACAAATTGAAGCACATCTTCTCCATCATCATAAGTAAGAATCATTTTCTTTTCATCGCTGACTGCACCGCGGATCACTGGCATCACAGCCGCCAATACGTTTTGGCGCTCCTCTTCCGTTAATGACTCGTAAACCTGGCCGTCAAATGCTTCTGTTTGTTTTTGTTTGTTTTGGATATAGCTTTCTGCTTCGTTAATGATATTGATGGTTTGGCTGTATGCCTCTTCGGATGTTTCTCCCCATGTAACCAGTCCGTGTTTTTCCATAAGGACAAGCTCTGCATTTGGGTTGTTTTTTACCCCTTCTGCAATCATTTTTGATAAGGTAAAGCCCGGGCGCACATAAGGAACCCATACAAAACGGTCGCCGTAAATTTCTTTGGCAATCTCTTTCCCATTGTCCGCGCAGCAAAGGCTGATAATAGCGTCTGGATGTGTATGGTCAACGTGTTTAAATGGCAGGAACGCATGTAAGAGCGTTTCAATCGACATACGCGGATGCTTGCTGTCGATCATGCAATGCGTCAAGTACTCTACCATTTCTGCATCCGGCATTTCATCGCGCTCAATAAGCGGACGGATATCTTCCAGGTTTAAGCCGGTAAAATTCTCTGCTTTCATTGTGGCTAAATCGGAACCGCTTCCTTTTACCCACATCACTTCAATATCGCGGCCCCGAAAATCTTTTTCGGTTGTTTTCATAGATGTATTGCCGCCGCCCCAGTTGCATACGGCGCGGTCAGAACCGATTAAATTGGAACGGTAAACCAGTTCTTCTACACCTGACTTTGCTGTCGCTTCATTGGACTCCCACAAGTTTTTGACCATTTTGTTTTCCTCCACCCTTAACCTTTATTTATGTTTGTTTTATTGTACAATATATTTGTTTATTTTTGAATATATTTTTTGTTTTTTGTTTTTTTTCTTTTCCCCACACAAAAAACCCCTCTCAGCTGTTTAAGCTGAAAGGGGTTGAGTTATCCCTTTAAAAGCGTCTCCGCCCCGTCTACATACACTTCTGTTCCTGTGATATGGGAAGCGTCATCGGAAACTAGAAAAGCAAACAAGCTGGCAACCTGCTCTGGCTGGCCCGGTTTTTTCGTAAGCGGAATGGCATTTTTCGGGATATCGAGTGGAAAATGAATGTCTTTGGTTCGCTCAGATTCATCCATCGACTCAAAAATATTTGTATCAATAGAGCCTGGACAGATCGCATTGACACGAATGCGATATTGAGCAAGCTCAAGCGCCGCCATTTTAGAAAAAGCGGCAATGGCAGCTTTAGATGTACTGTACGCGCTGAACCCTTCCTGAGCAAACTGGCGGCTGCCGCTGACCGAGCTTGTCAGCACGATGCTTCCGCCTCTTTCTTTCATATAAGGGATAGCCGATTTCACGATCACAAAGGTGCCAACCACATTGTTTTCAATGGTTTTTGCCCAATTTTCTTTGGTAAAATGCTCGATTGAGGAAACAGTCCCCAAAATGCCGCCATTTGCAAAAACACACTCAATGCTGCCTGCTTCTTCGGCGGTTTTTTGCATCACGCGTGCCATGCCCTGTTCATTGGTTATATCCTCGTGAAAAACAAGCACCTCTCCTCCAGCGAGCCGGATTTCTTCCGCTGTGACACTCAGGCGTTCGGCGTTCAGGTCAACAAGACTGACCAGAACGCCGTCTGCAGCAAGACGAAGGGCTGCGGCTTTTCCGATCCCGGATGCCCCGCCTGTAATCACAGCTGTTTTCTTTGTTTTCATATTTATAGCTCCTTTTGTTGGACTCTTTTTGTTTATACTCTTTTTTGTTCTGGCTACACGCCAAAATGTTCCAAAGGTGAAGCCAATATATTTGGTACATGAAAAAAGCCTGTGCCGAAAATTTGGCACAGGCTTTTTTCGTTCCCTTTTTCGGGAATATGTGTGGAGAAGATCTGCTCGTTGTTCAGCAGTCTCTCTTTTTCGTTGCAGAAACTGCTTCAAGGACTCTGACGATGGCTTTTCCATTCCGTTACCAATTGGAGCATAGCATTCACCCGATACAGTCCATACAAGGTGGAAACGACATTCATTTTTCTTTTTGTACGTCTGTCCTTTTTTAATTCCCCGTATCTATACTTCTGAAACCGCTTTTCTACTTTTACTTTAAAAAAAGCAAAAAAAACAGGAAGCCGGGGGCTGCTTCCTGCTGAAAACGTATTAAGGGCGAATTCGTACTTCTGATGTAGCATCGAAAAAGTGCGCTTTGTTCATGTCGAAAGCCAGCTGCAGTTTTTCACCTGCCGCAATATCAAGACGTGAATCAAGGCGTGCCACAAAATTCTGTCCTGCGATGTCCGAATACACCATAATTTCTGCACCGAGAAGCTCTGACACCGCTACTTTTGCTTCAAAAGCAGATTGCTGGGATGCTTCAAGGAAAATCAGTTCATCATGGATATCTTCCGGACGAACGCCAAGAATGATTTGCTTGCCTACATAGCCCTGATCACGCAGATAACGCATTTTTCCTTCTGGCACATCAAGCCTTTGTGTACCAATTCTTACATAGCCATCGCCAAGATCTGCATTAAAGAAGTTCATTGGCGGTGATCCAATAAAGCCGGCAACAAAGGCGTTTTCCGGATTTTCATATACTTCTTTCGGCGTACCGATCTGCATGATTTTTCCGGCTTTCATAACAACAATCCGGGTTGCCATCGTTAAGGCTTCAGTCTGATCATGCGTTACGTAGATCGTTGTTGTCTGCAAGCGCTGATGCAGTTTAATAATTTCAGAGCGCATTTGTACACGCAGCTTCGCATCGAGGTTGGAAAGCGGCTCATCCATTAAGAATACTTTAGCATCACGGACAATCGCACGCCCAAGTGCAACACGCTGGCGCTGACCGCCGGAAAGAGCTTTTGGCTTCCGTTTTAAATATTCTGTCAGGCCAAGAATTTGGGCGGCGTTTTCTACGCGCTGTTTGATTTCTTCTTTTGGCATTTTGCGAAGCTTTAAACCAAATGCCATATTATCGTAAACGGTCATATGCGGGTAAAGGGCATAGTTTTGGAATACCATTGCAATATCACGGTCTTTTGGGGCTACATCATTTACACGGCGGTCATCGATAAAGAAATCGCCTTTTGAAATTTCTTCAAGTCCGGCAATCATCCGCAGCGTTGTAGATTTCCCGCAGCCAGACGGACCGACAAATACGATAAATTCTTTGTCCTGAATATGAAGATTAAAATCTTCTACCGCCGTTACATTTCCATCATAGACTTTATAGATATTGTTTAGTTGAAGTTCAGCCATTTTCCAATTCCTCCTGTAACCGTTTTCTTAAATCTATTGTATTCGCTTACAAACTGAATAAAAATAGACAGGGTGCACAAAGATCGTTCGCTCTTCATTGTGCACGTTGTCCTTCTCACTTTTGCGTGCTGATTAAACACAGCATGTAAACTAACAGAGCCCCTTCGTAGGAACGGACATCAATGCTTGTCCTGTCAATGAATTTATCAATCCGATATTGCAGGCTGTTGCGGTGCAGGTGAAGCTGCTTGGCAGTCTGGCTTACATTCAGATGATTTTGAATCAATAATTGAAGAGTATGGCGCAAATCATCATCTGATTCAAACCATTTCAATTCCTCTGGAAACAGCTCCGAGAGCTCGCTGCGGCTTTGGGCCAAAAATAGATAAGGAATAACCGTTTCAATCGTTGTGACCCGCTGCTCTGGAACAAGCAGGACCGCTTTGCGCGCCGCTTCCGTTTCCCGCTTATATAGATTTTTTAATGAAGCGGCTGCTTGTGCAAACCGTCCAATAAACAGACGCCCCGTTATGTAAAAGTCCCCGGCGAGCACATCCAGAAACGTTTGCGCCTCTGTTTTTTGGATTGGATAATCAGACTCTTCTTCTATAAGAATGCATTCCCGCTCTCCCGTCCAGACAACCAGAAAAGCATGGTCAAAAAATGTATGGGCCGCTTCTAAAAAACTGCCGCGGTCATTCTCTGATAGCTTCATATATAAAAATCGGACCCGGTCTGCGTTTAAAGCGGGGTATTCCCCATCTTTCATCAGAAAGTTCCACCATGCTTGTTCTGCCGAGGAAAACTGGCTTGCTTCTCCGTCTTCACGGATTCGAACAAAAAAATGGGAAAGAAGCTGTTCTTCTCTTTCAGACACATCTTCTTTTGGAATAGAAATATAGCGGTTCTGTTGTTTGTCGTAATAATGCAGGCGGCTTTCGTCGAGTTTAGGCTGTTCTGTCATAATGGCTCTTTTGTAAATTACATCGATACTTTGCATCTCGGCTGCCTTCTTTCAATAAGCAGAAGCGATCCGCTGAAGGGAACCGTTCCCGCCCTTTTCTCCTTATTATACTGAAATTCGCTGAAAAACGCCTATCCAGTCCATTCAAAATCATACTGAAGGGAGCATGAAAATAATCGAAACAACGAGACGTGTATACTCGTTGTTTCATTCCCTTTTTCATAACTTATTTGGTCAATAAGAAAGGATGAAATCATCTTGATTTCATCCTTCAGGCTGTTGACAAACGCCCGCTTTCGGCGTCATTTTCCGGCTTTGAATGCTCATGACCCGGAGAAGGTCACTCCGCTTCCCAGCCGGCTGCATTCCTGGAAAGGCAGACGTTTTCAATCAGCCTGCTTTCTTACTTTGTCTATCCTCTCAAGGATGAAATCGGTTTGATTTTATCCTTTTCGCGTCTTCTGTTACGCCCACCACATCTCACCGGCAGATTCACGGATCAGTACATCGTTTAAATTTTTCACAGCACGGCTGAAGCCTTCGTCGATAGACATGATGGCATCTTCATGCTCGATGCTGACGACATAATCATAGTTATATAGACGGAGCGCGCTCATCATGTCAGACCACTCCTGTACACTATGACCGCAGCCAACACTGCGGAATGTCCAGGCACGTGACTGCACATCACCGTAAGGCTGCATATCTGTCAAGCCGTACATGTTGACATTATCTTGATCAATATACGTGTCTTTCGCGTGAAAATGGTGAATAGCACCTGCTTTACCGAGAATTTTAATGGCAGCTACTGGATCAATACCCTGCCACCACAAATGACTTGGATCAAGGTTTGCACCAATGGCGTCACATGTTTCCTCGCGAAGCTTAAGCATTGTATAAGGAGTATGAACCAGGAAACCGCCATGCAGCTCGAGCCCAATTTTTACATTATGGCTTTTGGCAATTTCGCCAATTTCCTTCCAATATGGAATAAGCTTTTTCTCCCACTGCCATTTTAAAATATCATGGTATTCTGCCGGCCACGGAACAACAGGCCAGTTCGGCTGCTTAGCTTCCTCGGAGTCTCCTGGAGTGCCGGAAAAACAGTTAACAACCGGCACATTCAAAAGAGAAGCGAGCTTAATCGTTTTACGAAGTACAGAATCGGATTCTTCCGCAAATGCCTTGTCCGGTGTAAGCGGATTGCCATGGCAGCTGAAGGCACTGATTGTAAGACCGCGTGACGTCACAGCTTCCAGATAATCGGCACGCTTTTTCTCATCTTCCAGCAGCTCATCAAGCGGACAATGCGCGTTGCCCGGATAACAGCCTGTACCAATTTCAACGGCGTCCAGGCCAGCTTCTTTTACATGATCCAGCATGTCCTCAAATGACTTGTTGGAGAATAATACGGTAAATACACCTAATTTCAATGGAATCGCTCCTTTTATCTGATTTTGACGCTGCGGCCAATTTTGGCGCTTTCGTAAACAGATTCAATAATACTCGATACGTACATGGATTCCTCTGGATTTGTAAGCGGCGTGCTTTCTCCAAAGCAGCAGGAAGTAAAATGTTCCGCCTGCAAAATGGCAAACGGCTTTTCTTCTGGAATCCATGCGATATCCGAGTTGATCAGCACGCCATGCTCGGCTTTGTTCAGGCGAAGCGGAAACACATCAATGCCGCCTTTTGTGCCGGAAATGCTGATCGTTTCTTCATCTTTTGGAATGTTCGCTGCCCATGAGGTTTCAAACATGACCACTGCCCCGTTTTCAAGCCGGATAAAAGCCGTGGCATGGTCTTCTACTTCAAAGGTGGCCGGGTTAATTGTACCCCATTCGTTTACCATATCTTTTTGCATACTTAAATGGTTAAAAGTAGCGCCGCTCACTTCAAATGGTTTTGAACTGCCGGTAAGCCACATTGCCAAATCAAGCAAGTGGCAGCCATAGTCGATCAGCGCGCCGCCTCCTTGAAGTTCGCGATTTGTAAATACCCCCCAGCCCGGTACTTTACGGCGCCGCATGGATTTAATGCGGATCACAAGCGGCTGGCCAATTTCGCCGCTGTCAATCAGCCGTTTGGCCGCACGTGATTCTTTTAAAAAGCGCCAGTGATAGGCAATAAGCAGTACCTTTTTTGACTTTTCAGCTGCGGCAACCATTTCCTCACACTCTTTTGTATTCAATGCCATCGGCTTTTCACACATGACATGAACACCGGCATTTAGTGCCTGTACGGCGGCTGGAGCATGAAATTTATTTGGAGTAGCGATAATCAGCGCGTCAATTTTCTCAAGCATTTCTTCCAGGCTCTTGCAGACGTGCTCAATCCCAAATTTTTCGGCTGTTTCTCTCGCCCTCTCCTCGTTTACATCCATTACGGCCGTGATTTCCGCTTCTTTCACATGTTTAAAAGCCGGAATATGCCGCTCTGTTGCAATGCCCCCTGTACCTAAAACGCCGATTCTCAGTTTTGTCATGTTTGTCACCTCTTTGATTAAATACGGACAGTTCGTTTTGTTTCACTTGATTCCAGTGCAGCTAAGATCACCTGTAATGACTTTTTGCCTTCATTCCCGCAGACAGGCGGAGTTGTATCCTCCAAAATGCTGTTAATAAATTGCTCTACCACACGAGAATTTGTTTGTTTGCCTTCTTCATTTGACTGAATTGCACCGAGGCTGTGACGTTCACTGTTGCCGTTTTTATATTGAATAATGAGTGAATAATCCGGGTCATCTTCCAAACGCATGATGCCATTTTCTGCGTAAAAAACAGTAGAATTGTCTTCGCCGCCGTTGTACGCCCAGCTTGCGGCTAATGTTCCAATCACACCGCTTTCCGATTTTAGGACACAGACAGCATTATCATCGACTGTGGAATTTTCCTTGGCCGAGCTCTCGACAAATGCTGCCACTTCTACAAATTCTTCTCCGAGCAAATAGCGAAGCAAGTCGGTTTTATGAACGCCAAGGTCACCCATTGCCCCGATAAACGCAAGCTCTTTTTTGAAAAACCAGCTGTTTGTTCCGTCCACACTCCAGCCTTCCGGCCCGCCATGGCCAAATGCCGTACGGAAGCTGTAAATCTTGCCTAAAACACCACTTTCGATAATAGACCGGGCTTTTTGATGGGAAGCAACAAAGCGCTGATTATGGGCAATCATTAATTTTTTGCCGCTTTTTTCTGCCGCTTCGATCATCGCCTCTGCTTCTTTCTTTGAAGTGGCCATTGGCTTTTCGCAAAGCACGTGCTTGCCTGCTTGAAGCGCCGCAATGGTAATAGGTGCGTGCAGTACATTCGGTGTACAAACGCTGATGGCATCCACATCTCCATCTTTAAGTAATTCTTCATAGCTTGTATAGGCCTTTGCGTTAAAATGCTCCGCGTATTTTTGGGCCCGTTCTTCCTTTACGTCACAAAATGCTGTTACTTGAACATGCTCGTTTGCAACGTACTCCGGAATATGACGGTGCTGGGCAATGCTTCCGCACCCAATGACGCCTACTTTAATTTTCCCCATTCTTATTATTCTCCCCTTAACTCTTCAATTGGTTGTGCGTTACCGTATACAGGCCGTTCCCGTTTCACCGGAGCTGCCCATTTTACTGCGTTTTGAATGACACGTTGGACATTTTCATTGAAGTATGTAGGATGTGTTTCATGTCCAGGACGGAAATAAAAGATTTTGCCGTTGCCCCGTTTGTAAGTGACACCGCTTCGGAACACTTCGCCGCCTTCGAACCAACTCATGAAAATGAGCTCATCCGGCGCGGGAATATCAAAATGTTCGCCATACATTTCCTCATGCTCCAGCTCAAAATATTCGCCGATTCCTTCTGCAATTGGATGTGCAGGGTCCACGACCCAAAGGCGTTCCTTTTCTCCAGCTTCACGCCACTTCAAATCGCAGGATGTGCCCATCAGTGCTTTGAAAATTTTCGAGAAATGACCCGAATGAAGCACAATCAGCCCCATGCCATCGAGTACACGCTGCTGTACTTTTTTTACAACTTCATCGCTCACTTCTTCGTGTGCAACATGCCCCCACCAAAGAAGTACATCTGTTTGATTCAATACATCCTCTGTCAACCCGTGCTCTGCTTCATCCAATGTGGCCGTTTGAACGGTCCGTCCTTCTTCTTTTAAAAAATCTGCGATTACTTGATGAATGCCTTCTGGATAAATCTCTTTGACCGCCTGCTTGTTTCGTTCATGACGAAATTCATTCCATACTGTAATATTCATAGAATCGCTCCATTCTCTGATATTTTTTTGCATGAATCCCGTACCACAACAGAAGTCGGCACTAAAATATTCCGCTTCATCATGTCCGGTTTTTCCAAAAGATCTACCAATGTTTTTGCCGCCTCATAGCCGAGCTGAAATGCATGAATATCGACTGTTGTCAGCGGCGGACTCGAAAGCTCGGAAAGCATGGAATCCGTAAAAGTGGTGACGGCTACATCATCCGGCACCCGCAAGCGCCGCTCGTATAAAGCAGACAGCAAGCTCATAGCCATCAGTTCATCCGTCGTCACAATCGCCGTTGGCCTTGGATCCATCTTCATCATCTCATCAATGGTTTCCTTAGCGCTTTCTTTTGAAATTTCTTTTCTAAAAAGAACTTCTGATTGAATATTCGCAAGTTTTAATGCCTGTTTATATCCTTCTTCACGATCTTTATGCACTTCAAACCTCGGATCGCCCCCGACATACGCAATATGTGTATGTCCGGCACGAATCAAATGGTCTGTTATATCACGTGCTGCTTTGACGTTATCGTTATCTACATACATGACCTTGTCAGTATGCTCTGACGGTTTACCGATCATAACAAACGGAAAGTTTTGCTCTAAAAGCAACTGCAGCACCGGGTCATGATCCTGTGAATAAAGCATAATCATGCCGTCGACGCTTTTGCCTTGAACCATGTTTACAACTTCCCGATAAATGTCTTCATCAGATTCACCACACGTCAATAGGATGCTGTATTCCTTTTGGTGCAGCAGGTCACTCATTCCTTGAAGCGCTGCCGGAAAAAACGGATCGGACAGTGAATGCTTCGTAGACGTTTTACGAATAATCCCAATTGTTTGGGAGGACTGCGTGACGAGCTTACGTGCAAGCAGGTTCGGATGGTAGCCGAGCTCCTGCATCACTTTTCTTACTTTTTCTTTTGTTTCCTGCGTAATTTTTGGATGGTCCGCGATAACACGGGAGACGGTCGAAGGCGCAACCTGTGCCCTCTTTGCTACATCTTTAATTGTGACAGCCATGACCGGTTCCTCCCTTTTCTAGTTTATAGTACCATTTTTCAAAAAAAATAAGAAAGTATATCGTTTCTCATAATGCCCTGCTGCAGCCCCCGCAGCGTTTTACTTTCCCAGCCGCCTGGGGGCTTCCTGTATTTCTTTGTCTCGGTTGGAGCACTTTTATACACAAGGTGCTGCTTTTTTTATTTTACAGCGCCGTCAGAAACTCCTTTGATAATTTGTTTTTGTGCAAAGAAATACGCAATGATAACAGGAATAATCGAAATCGTTAAACCAGCAAGCGCTAAATGCCACTGCTTCGTATACTGGCCGAAGAAGTTGAACAGCTTTAACGGAATCGTGTCGGTGCCGTCGCCGCTAATCACCAGTGATGGAAGAAGGAAATCGTTCCAAATCCAAATCACGTTCAAAATCCCAACTGTAATAGAGATCGGTTTTAGGAGCGGGAAGATAATGTACCAAAATACTTGAAGCCGGTTGCAACCATCAATCGTTGCCGCCTCATCAAGTGATTTGGAAATGCCTTTAAGAGCTCCGTGATAAAGAAAGATCGACAAGCTGCATCCGAAGCCAAGGTACATAAAAATCAGCCCGTAAAAGTTCAGCGCATTGGCTTTTCCGAAAATCGTAACGAGCGGAATCATAACGGATTGGAAGGGAATCAGCATGGCCGCTACAAACACAAAGAAAATGATACTGCTCAGCCGGCTTCCATTGCGGGATAATGCATAAGCAGCCATAGCGGAGAAAAAGAGAATAATCGCTACGCTCAAAAGGGTTACAAGCATTGAATTCACAAATGTCTGCAAAAATGTTAATTCTTCAAAAGCCTGCGTAAAGTTATCAAAAGTAAACTCTTCCGGCAATTTTAGCGTATTGGTAAAAATCTCGCGTTTTGTTTTAAAAGCATTGGCAATCATTAAGTAGAAAGGAGAGATCCAAAGAAGAGCCAATAAAACACCAATAATTTCAAGCGTCCAGCGTTTTCCTGACTTTTTCATTACATCTCCACCTCCTTTTTCTTGTTAATGTATACTTGTGTTAATGAAATGATCGCCACAATGATAAAGAAGATAACGGCTTTCGCCTGTGCTTCTGCCATTTGGTTTAATTGGAAGGCCGTTTGAACAATATCCATGGCAACCATTTTCGTCGAGTCAAATGGTCCGCCGTTTGTGAGCGATAAGTTCTGATCATAAATTTTAAAAGCATTGGACAGCGTTAAAAACAAGCTGACCGTAAAGGCAGGCATGACAAGAGGGAACGTAATATTCCGGAAGCGTTGCCATGCATTTGCGCCGTCGATCTCTGCTGCTTCAAGCAAATCTTTCGGCACGTTTTCCAAGTACGCAATGTAAATAATCATGATATAGCCGGCCATCTGCCAGCTCATCAAAATAACCATTCCCCAGAAACCTGTCTGGGAGTCGGAAAGCCAGCCCTGCAGCCATTCAATGCCGGTTGCCCGTCCAATAGCATCAAACACTTTTGTGAAAATAAACTGCCAGATAAAGCCGAGAATCAACCCGCCGATTAAGTTTGGCATAAAAAAGATAGTGCGAAGAACGTTTTTAGATTTAATGTAGGATGTAACAAGCATGGCGAGGCCAAGCCCCATAATGTTGATAACGATAACGGAAGCAACGGAGAATTTAAACGTAAACCACAACGATCTTAAAAAGCCCTCGTCGCTGAACAGCTCAATATAATTTTTCACACCGATAAATTCAGCTGCATTTACCCCATCCCAGTCTGTGAAAGAGTAAATAATCCCGTAAATAAGCGGAAGCAGGACGACGATGCCAAGCGCAAATAAAACCGGCGCTAAAAAAAGCCAAAACATAAAGTCTTTGTTTCTCATGCTGCCTAAACCTCATTTCCGTTGAATTTTGGGAAAGAAAAAGATAACAGCTGAAACGTGCCTGTTATCTTTTTTCTTTTCATGGAATTACTGACGCGCTTTTTTCCAATCATTTTTCGCGGCTTGAATCGCTTCTTCCCAAGACGCTTCACCTGCAAGATACTTTTGAAGATGCGCTCCTAAAATATCACTCCATCCGACTGGATAGCCAAGGAATACCCATCCTTGCGTGTTTCCTTCTTCGGCATATTGATAGATCGTTTTAGAAAGCGGGTCGGCAATTTTATCTGCATCGTAGCCTTCATAAGCCGGGATAAATTTAAATTGTGTTAAAACCGCTTCTTTTCCTTCATCAGATGTATACAGCCAATCTAAAAATTCTTTTGCTGCTTTTTGAGCTTCTTCATCTGCGTTTTTGTTTACAGCCCAGTATTGTGGAACACCAACCGGCATTTTCATTTCGCCGTCAACCGGGATTGGGAAGATGCCGACATTTTCAGCAAGCTCTGGATCCATCTGTTCGATTGTCGGGTATACCCAGTTTCCTTGCTTAATCATGGCTACGCGGCCTGTTGAAAACAATTCTTCTACCTGCTGTGAATAATCAAGACTTAAAACCGGCTGTACGGAATATTTGTTTTGAAGGTCAATATACTCCTTGTACTGTTCTGCTTTTGTAAATGGAAGTTCTTTCGCCTGGAATGCTTCCATTACGCTGCCATTAAAATCGTCTGCGATAAAAGAGTTTGAGCCGTGGTTTCCTTCTGTCCATTTTTCTTTTCCGGCAAAAGCAAACACAGCGTCAATGCCAAGCTCGTCCTTTTTGCTGTCCAGTGTTTGAACCGCTTTCGTTAAGTCTTCCATCGATTTAATCGAATCTGCATCCACTCCGGCTTTTTCAAAAATCTCTTTGTTATAAACAAATCCGTATCCTTCCTGGTTGTATGGAAGGCCCAGCACTTTCCCGTCTTCTGTCACACTTTCGAGCGTGCCTTCCAGCGCTGATTCAGCCGCTTTCGTATCACTTACATCTATCAATCTATCACGGTACTGCTGCACATCAACGGCTCCGTTAATATTAAAAATAGCCGGCTCGTCTCCTGAGGCAAATTTGGATTTCAGCGCCGAAGCGTAATCGTTCCCGCCCCCTACTGTTTGAACATTTATATCAACTTCCGGATGTTCTTCTTCATATTGCTTCGCGAGTTCCTCAAACTGGTTTTTAAACTCCACTTTAAACTGGAAAATATCTACGACCGTTTGATCGCCGCCCCCTCCGCCTGAACTGCCAGATGATTCTTCTTTTTTCTCAGCTGTTGAGCAGCCAGCAAGACCTAGAAACAATGCCGATGAAAGTACGAATGCTTTTTTTGTTAACACGTCATCTACCCCTTTGCAGTCTTTTTATTCGGCCGAAAACGGTAAACGCTTTCAACTTCTGAAACCACTATACCACCGTCACTATGAAAGCGTCAACATTTTTCGAGAAATCGTTTGCATATTTTTTGTAAAGCCTTTCAATGTTAATTTAATAGGTTTTCAATTCTTGTATATACAAAGAAAATCTGAAATACTTGATGCAAACGATTGCTCTTCTTTTCACAATAAAGTGAAATAAAAAAACAGCCTTGACGGCTGTTATTCTACATTGCTATGAAGCTTAAAGATTTGTTCATGTGTCCGATTTTGTTTTTCTGCATAGTCCAGGCAAAGTACATCAAACAGTACATGGGTGCTTTGATCAAAAAGTGAGCCGAGCGGCTGAATGCTTTTTCTTTCTCCTTCGTTCCGATACTTCGTAGCGGCCGGTACGTGAAGAATGGAAGAAGCATGGGAGGCAAGCGGAGACGCTGGATCCGTTGTGACGGCTATTGTTACACATCCTAATTCAGCCGCCCTTTCTGCTGTCCAGCATACACTTTTTGTTTTTCCAGATCCCGACACAAGCACGATGACATCCCCTTTTTGAATAGATGGCGTTGTGGTTTCGCCAATGACAAATGACTGGGCACCAAGATGCATTAACCGCATCGCAAACGACTTTGCCATAAATCCAGACCGCCCTTCGCCGAATACAAAGATTCGTTCAGCTGATGTTAAATAGTCCGCCGTCCTTTCCAATTGTTCCTCTTGAACGTGACTGGTTACATCTTCAATTTCCGCCAGAACGGCTTTTATTTTTTCCTTCATTTTGATTCCTCCATATTTAACTGTTGTTTGAATGCAGCTGCCGCCCGGGCAGGATCCTCTGCTTTTGTAATGGCGGAGCCGATAATAAAAACAAGTGGGTTCATTTTTTTGTACGCTGGCAGGCTTTCTAATGTAATTCCGCCCGCTACCGCTCTTTTTAAGCCAGCCTGCAGGCCTGTTTCACGGTTTTGTTTCGTGCCAAGCTCCTGCTCGTCTTTGCTTGTATGCAGACAAAGAATCGCATTATACCGGCTTAACATTTCCTGCTGGGCAGGTGTTGTATGAAGCAGATCGATCATCATTTGCTTACCTCTTTTTTCCGCTTCTGCTATACAGGCTTCAATCGTCACAAGCGGTGAGGTTCCCATTACCGTCGCGATATCTGCTCCCGCTTCAAAACAAAGCCGGCATTCGTACTGCGCATTGTCATTCGTTTTCATATCGGCAACAATCACTTTATTCGGAAACGCTTTTTTCATCGCCCGGACACTGTCCATACCAAACTCCTTAATAAGAGAGGTGCCGACTTCCAGCCAGTCGACATACTCTTCTGCCGCTGCTGCCATTCCAATGGCTTCTTCAATGGCCATACGGTCTAATGCCAGTTGTATGTTCACCGTAATCCTCCTAACTAAACCGGTTTATTAATCAAAGAAAAAGAAAGAGCTTTTGTAAAAAGCTCTATTGGGCCGAATCCCGAATCAGCAGGCTTGTTTCTAAAACATGCGTCTCTGGGGTAACCGGCTTTTTCATAATTTGCTGAATCAACAGTTCCGCTGCTCTTGTTCCCATTTCGTAAGCCGGCTGTGAAATCGTTGTAATAGCCGGTTCGTAAATATCAGCAAATTTAATATTATCAAAAACAATCAGCGCTAAATCCTGGCCAATCTTCAAGTTGTTTTCTTTAGCAAACTTCATGACTTCCATAAAAGATAGATCATTGGCCGCTATGAGTGCTGTCGGAGGATGCTGCTGAAACATTTCTTTCATAGATGGCACAATGGCCTCATATGGAACGGATTTTACATATTGATCCTGAAACGGCAATCCCCTTGCTTCTATCGCTTCCTTATAGCCTTCAAGCCGTTCTCTCCGTGTATACGTCGTCATTGGCGGCGTCACAAGCGCGATACGGTCATGCTTTTTTTCAACTAAATATTCTACTGCCTGGCGGACAGCTCTTCGATTATCGACTACAATCGTGCTTACTTCTACACCTTCTATCTTGCGGTCAACAAAAACAATCGGATACTTTTCCCTTTCCAGCTGACGGTACAATTCCTGATTGCCCCCGGATGGAAAAATGATCAGCCCATCGACCTGGCGTGCGCGCAGCATATCAATATACTTTTTTTCTTTTTCCGGATCGTCATATGCATTGCATACAATTGCATGGATGTCTTTTTTTTGACAGTAATCTTCAATAGCCTGGCACACTTCTGTAGAAATGCCATGGACGATATTGGCCACAATAATACCGATCATTGATGTTCTTTTTTGCTTTAAACTGCGAGCAATTACATTCGGGCTGTACGAAAGACCTTGAACTGCCCGCTCAATTTTTTTCTTTGTGTCTTCGCTCATGTATTCAAATCGTCCGTTTAAAAATTGCGATACGGTGCTTTTCGACACACCCGCTTCTTTCGCCACATCCGCCATTGTTACCCGTTTCATATGTCCTCTTCCTTTAAAAATCATTTGAATTTTCTTTTATATTACGCTTCTTTTTGCGTAATTCCAAGAGAGGAAGCGGACTCGGGACGTTTTTTTGGCTTTGCGCCTTTTACAGCAATAATCGTCAGGATAGCTGACAGGAATAAGGATCCTGACATAAACATGTAGGAAGCCCCAAATCCGCCGGTGGCCCCGTTCAAATAGCCAACGAAATAAGAGCCTGCAAACGAACCGAGCGCACCCATACTATTGATCAGCGCCATCGCTCCTCCTGCTACGTTACGCGGCAGCACTTCCGGAATAATTGCGAAAAATGGCCCGTATGGTGCATACATGGCACCGCCAGCAATAATCAGCAGCACAAACGACAGCCAGAAGTGACTTGTGCCGATCATGTAGGATCCTAAAAATGCAAAGCCCCCAATTAAAAGAAACGGCCAGACAAACGCGGTGCGATTCTGCATTTTGTCTGAAAAATAAGAGGCACTCAGCATGCCGACAATCGCCAATACATATGGAACAGAAGCAAGCCAGCCGGTTTTGACAATATTCATGTTCGGCGCGGCATTTAAAATGGACGGCAGCCACATCACAAAACCATATACACCAATGCTCCAAAGCGCATATTGCGCACTTAACAGGATCACGGTTTTCGAACGAAATGCTTCTGCATAGTTTTTAACCGGCTTGATTCCCTGCTGCTCTTTTTCAAGCTCCACCTGCAAGTCCCGCTTTTCTCCGTCTGACAGCCATTTAGCATCTTTCGGTTCATCTACAACAAGCTTCCACCATAAGAATGCCCAAACGACAGCTGGAAGCCCTTCCAAAATAAACATCCAGCGCCAGCCGACCGATTCAATTAAGTAGCCGGACAAAATGGACATCCATAAAACGGTGGCTGGATTTCCTAAAATTAAAAACGTATTCGCCCGGGAACGCTCGGCTTTTGTAAACCAGTGGCTTAAAAACACAAGCATAGACGGCATAACGGCACTTTCGACAACGCCCAGCAAAAAGCGGATAACAATCAAAAAGCGTACGTCGCTGACCATTCCTGTTGCCGTCGCCAGCCCGCCCCATAAAATCAGCGACCAGAAAATCAGTTTTTTTGCACTTCGGTTTTCAGCATAGTGGGCACCCGGCACTTGAAAAAAGAAGTAGCCAAGGAAAAACAGAGAGCCAAGCAGCGCGGACATGGAAGCTGTAATATGTAAATCTTCCGCCATGCCTCCAGCTGCGCCGAATCCATAATTGGCTCTGTCTAAATAAGCAAGACTATACGTAATAAAAACGACTGGAATGAGACGAAGCCATCTTGATTTAGCGAGCTGTGTTTTCATTGTATGCCACCTCTTTTTCAAATTTGTTCATAAACCGTGCCAATGTCAGCCGGTCCGGATACCCTTCATGATCGCCTGCATGCCCGACGGCCATTGCACCAATTGCGTTGCCGCGCCGAGCGCACTCCTCAATCGGCAATCCTTCGAGCAGACCGCCTATCACACCAGCTGCAAAGCCATCACCAGCACCAACTGTGTCAACAATCTGTTCCACTTTATAACCTGGCACTACTGCTTCTTGAGCGGCAGTTTTTATATATGCTCCTTCACTTCCGAGCTTTACAATCACACACGGTACACCGCGCTTTCTATAAAAATCAGCAATTTTGTCGGGTTTCGTATACCCTGTCAGCTGTTCTCCTTCTTCGATTCCCGGCAGCACGATGTCCGCTTGGTATGCAGCTTCGTTTGTTACGCCAATCATTTCTTCCGCTGAAGCCCACAAGGAGGGCCGTAAATTGGGATCAAACGAAATGGTTTTGCCTGCTTTTTTCATAGTGGATAAAATCGATAAGGAAAACGCTCTCATTTTTAAAGAAAGAGCAAGCGGGATGCCTGTCATATGCAGGTGGCGCGCCTGTAAAAAGTAATCCGGATTCATTTCTTCTTCGGTTAGGCGGCTTGCTGCTGAGCCTTTTCGGTGATACTGCACATGCGGGTCGCCTTCGGTCACTTTGGACTTAAACTGAAAGCCAGTCGGATATTGTTCTTCCATCCATACATGATCTGTATTTACTCCTTCTCTTGCAAGAGCCGCTAAAATAAACGCACCAAACGCATCTTTCCCCACCTTGCTTGCCCAGCCGCTTTTAAAGCCAAGACGTGCAAGGCCGATCGCCGTGTTCGTTTCTGCGCCGGCGAGCGCCTGGGTAAACTCGGTTACTTCGTGCAGCGGGCCTGGAGTTTTCGCCATAAACATTGACATCGCTTCGCCAAATGTTACAACCTCTATGGTAGTCATTGTACAACCGCCTTCTTTTTTTCGATATAGTTTTTATAAAGAAACAGATCATTCATGGACAGCGGAAACTCAAGCGCTACTGGAACTGCGGCAGGCAAAAGCTCTAAAATGATTTCCCAGTCAGCGCTTTTCCCGAGAGGAATGGCAACGGTTTGAAGCCCTTCCGGTGTTTCGTTCACCTGCTTTACATGAAGGTAACGAATATAGCTTTTCAATACATGAAATGCTTTTTGGACCGATTCACCTGTGTACCGCCAGTTTCCAGTATCAAATGTAAGGCCGGCTTCCATTCCTTCCTTGGAACAAATTTCTAAAAAAGCAGCCAGCGGCTCGATCGTTCCGCCCTGCTTTGTTTGATCATTTTCAACAAGCCACTGCGTTCCAGCGGGAAGAGCTTTGCGAAAAAAATGGTCCATTTCTTTTACATTGGATTTTCCCTTGATAAACGATCCGAGCGGAAGCTTTAACGTATCCGCCCTTATTTCTGTCATTTCCTGAACGACTATCTGCAGGTTTTCCTTGTTAAAAGCTCCATCTGCCTGAAATAGTTCAACAGGTGCAGAATAAACCGTATAATGCTCCGTTTGAAATTGTTCCAGCGGCCTGTCCGAAGGAGTAAGAAGCTCACGCCGAATTTCGACTCCTTTGACATCGCTTTCAATAAGCTGTTTAAAAAGAAAAGCCTGGCCGTTTTTCTTTACTTCTGCTTCACCAAATGCATTCATCGGAATAACAATCATTGTTCTGCACCTCTTTTTATAAATCGATTTACTAAATCGGTTTATTAAATTATATATCCGTGTAACCGTTTTATCAAGCCTTTTTTTATCCCTTTTTTGCTTAAGAACAAACAGGGCTTTGACAACCCTATTTCAGATTGTAGACAAATAAAATCTTTTGCTAAGGTAACTCTTCGCTTCTCTTTGATGCAAGGAATGCGGCGGTTGGGATGAGAGCCGATAAGGCGGCAGGCGCACGGCTTCGCTTTCCATGGGGCAGGCGCTGAGCCCGTCTTTGCCGTCGTGCGGCCCAGCCGGTCTCAGTCGGCCCGCTTGTCCCATAGGAGTCTTCGCCGCACACCCGCCGCCTTTGCGGTTAAACAAGACTGCACAGCTTAATAGATACACTTGCCCTATCATTAAAGCGGTAAAAGAGCAGGTAGAGATGCTCTTTTTGCTGCTTTTTCGAAATATATGGGGAAGCCGGACGGACGAAGACTCCTGCGGGATGCACAGTGAGTCGGGAGACCCCGCAGGCGCGCATACGCCGAGGAGGCTCCCGCACTGCCCTAAGGGGCGCAAAGTCCAGCTGGCTTCCCCTATCGGCTCTCTTTAAGAAGCACTATTTCCTGAAAAGCCATCTGCTGTTTTTAACAGTGAAAACTTTCATAAAAAAAGATTAACGACTTTGTCGTCAATCTCAAACGAGGCTTATGCTGCCCTGTTTTTATAATTCAATTGTTCTTTTGTCACGGCTGCTTTCGAGCGCCGCTTCAATAACGCGGATTGTTCGTACGCCTTCCTCTCCCGAAACCGGGCACGGCTTTCCATCACGAATACATTGATAAATTTCTTTGTAATAACGCCGGTAATCACCTGGAAGGGTTATGATTTTTTCATCCCCTTCTTTTGTATAAAGCGTTCCATACTGGTCAAGCCGGTCCATTCCCCATTCGGGACTTTCCAGGGGCTCTCCATTTATCAATTCTTCTTCCTGAGGATCTTCCCCCCGCTTCATAAACGTTCCCTTTGTACCGTGCACTTTATACTTGGCGCCTTGCTCCACTGTAATCATGCCGCTGTGTAAAATCACTCGTTTCGTTCCGTATGTTAAAACAAGATGGAAATAATCTTCTACGAGTGCATGAGGGCGCTGCTTTTGAATATCTGCCGTTACACTATCAGGCATCCCAAACAGTGACAGAGCCTGGTCAATCAAATGAGCCCCCAGATCATATAAAACACCGGAAGCTGGTTTTTTCTCTTCGCGCCAGCCTCTGGCAATCACCGGCTCAAAACGGTCATAGTGTGCTTCATACACGTAAACATCACCCAGCCGGCCCTCTTCTATCATTTTCTTGACAGTCAGGAAATTTCCGTCATACCGGCGGTTTTGAAAAACACTAAGCATCACGTTATGTTTTTTTGCGCAGTCAGCAAGCGTTTCTGCTTCTTGAAGGGTCGGTACCATCGGCTTTTCGACAATGACGTGTTTTCCTGCCTCAAGCGCCTGCTTCGTAATATCAAAGTGAAGACTGCTCGGTGTGGTTACGACCACAAGCTCTACCTGAGCGTTATTTAAAACGTCGTCCATTTGTTGGACAACGTCTGTAGATGGAAAACTCTCTTTTAGTTTCTCTTTTTTAGAAGACAAAATACTGACAAGCTGAAACTCCTCCATTTTGTTTAAAAATGGAGCGTGAAAGGTTGAGCCTGAAAATCCGTATCCAATTAACGCTGTGCCGATTGCCTTCAAAACGCCATCTCCTTTATTCTCGTTTTTTTACACTCATTCCCTTTCTATTCTTTATTCAAACGAAAGACGCTTAATGTGCTCGATAGAGTGGTACATATAGTATAATAAGGCAGAATATGAACAGAACCTTTTCACTACTTTTGAGAGGATTGACTTATTATGGCCCGCAACGATTACCAGGCAATGCTTTCTAAGCGGATGGAAAAGGAGTTTTCCAGCTGGTTTGAACAAGATCACATCCAGGAACGGGATTTATACCGTTTTTTACATACGATGAAAGGCACAGCAGGCACAATTGGTATGGAAGAAATGTCTGCTTTTTGTGCATCACAGTTGGAGACACTTTCTGAAGCAAGCGAGGCGACTATTCCGGTTCGTTCATTAAAAAACTTTATTTTTTTAATGAGAAGTTTTTTTAACAAGAAAGAATTAACGGCCCAGCCTGAAGTGAAACAGCCTGAAAGTACACTTCACTCCATCGAAGAAAACAGCGGCTTTATTTTATTGATTGATGAGGACGCAGAATCCGCTTCTTTTATTAAAGAAACACTAGAAGAAAATGGCATACAAGTGGTAATTGCTTTGAATGGAAAACGAGGAGTTGAACTTTTTTATACCCTTCAGCCCCATATGGTTGTCGCCGATGTTCACCTTCCCGATATGAGCGGATTTGACGTACTGGCGCAAATTGGCGATATCGCTCGAAGCCGCTATGTTCCTATTACATTGGTAAGTACGAACAATCCGGTCGAAAACACCCTTCGCGCTTATAAAATGGGTGCGATGGATTTTATTCAGAAACCGCTTAATATGAGCTTATTTGTCCCTTATATTTCTAACCGATTAAGAAACAAATCGGCTGTTTCACAGTCTGCACTGACCGATGAGCTGACAGGCGCAGGCAACCGGCGCCAGTTCACCCAAACGCTTACGCAAATGTCTGCTTTAGCGGAACGAAAACGACATACATTTACGCTTGTGATGCTGGATTTGGATTACTTTAAAAAAGTAAACGATCAATATGGGCATCCTGCAGGCGATGAAGTGCTTCGCCGCTTCAGCTCTATCGTGCTGACACTCAAGCGGGAAACCGACTATTTCTTTCGTTATGGCGGGGAAGAATTCGCCTTAATTTTAGCAGATACGACTCCTGAGGAAGGGACAGTCTTAATTGAACGGATTCGTGCTAAAATGGCCGAAACTGAATTTACCGTCCCGGGCTTTGATCCTTTTCATGTGACGTTTTCTGCTGGTGCAGCTGAATACAGAATCAATGAATCTACCGTTTTGGCAGAAGCGGACCAGGCGTTATATAAAGCAAAACGAAGCGGCCGAAACCAAACGGTTATTTATGAAATTGACAGCGGTGATGTTAAGCGCCATTTGAATATTATGATTATCGATGATGACCTTCTTGTGCGAAAAATGTTGTCGAAGCAGTTTTCTGGCTGGAAGCCAAATGAAATCGATGTGGTTGTCCACGAATATCCGGATGGCATTACATTCCTAGAGTCAGACTGGTACAAGGCTGATGAGAATTATATGATTCTCTTAGACGGTATTATGCCGAAAATGGATGGCCTTGAAGTGCTGTCAAATGTCCGCAAACGGTTCCCGGATGACAACATTGTCATATCGATGCTGACAGCCCGGACAAATGAAGCAGATATTGTTTTAGCACTAAAAAGTGGAGCGGATGACTACATTGTAAAACCATTTCACCCGCAGGAAGTGGTCGCGCGTGTACAGCGCCTGACAAAAAGGATGTTTAAATGACCCTCTCTTTTTTTCTTCTCTTGACGGTGCTCTTACTTCTATTTCAAATGGGACTGCTCCTTTATTTAGTCATCCGCAAACGTAAAAGGCAGCGTCTGGAAGAAGAAATAGAAAGCCAGTATACGCATTCAACAGAGCCGTTTGCTTCCTATATGATGGATCCATCAGACGCGCGTTTTCTTTATGCCGTCAAATCGATTCCTCATCAACAGGTTGTACTGGAACGGCTGTTAAACGGCTACGTGGCATTTACAAAAGGAGGCAGTGCCTCTCCTTTAGTGCAACAGCTGTCAGAGGAATTTTTAACAGAACCCTATACACGCGTGCTAAATCAACGCAACTGGGCGCGGAGAGTGAACACCCTTCATTACATTGAAGATTTTCACATGCGCTCTTTAGCACCTATCCTGCGTGAACGGCTGAAGCAAGCTGGGAAACTGGACGTGGAAACCCAGCAGCTCATTCGGACACTGGCTTCTCTAAATGAAGATGTTGTCATTGAGGAGTTAAACCGTTTTCCGAATGCGCCTGTTCGACTGTTTGTAGATGTATTTCACCGATTAAATAAAACGAATGCTGAAAAGCATGTGAAAGCCGCGCTCGAAGGTGAAAACGAGACGATCAAACACGCTGCCTTCACTTATATTGCTCATTCAGGGGCGATGACTTTTTTGCCGCAGGTAGAAAAAGAACTGGCCAGCTCTCAAGTCGAAACAAGAATCCAGGCACTCAAAACGATCTTTCGGCTGGAGTATTTGTCGGAACCGGATTTGCTGGCTCCCTTTTTTGATTCTCCCTTCTGGACAGAGCGAATGTTTGCGGCACGAATTGCAGGTATTATGCAGTTTTCCCGCTATAAACAGACTTTAAGTACATTGCTTGGCGATTCAGTTTGGTGGGTGCGCTATTCAGCGGCAGAAGCATATACTCATTTTTCAGATGGAGATGTGATTTTAGCACATTTATCTGAGAATCACCCTGACCGCTATGGCCGGGATATGGCTGCCCAGTGGCAGACATTTCGACCTGGAGGTGCCCGATAATGCATACATTTTTTCTTGTTCTTTCGTACGCTATTATTGCTTATATGCTTTTTTCGAGTTTAAGCTATATTCTTTTGTTTGGGCTGGCTTTTCGAAAAGTATACAGAGAAAGTGAATTAGATCCGCGGGAAACGACGGAGGACATTGCCGGAAATGAACGGACCTTTCCGGTTTCTATTTTAGTTCCCGCCTACAATGAAGAAGTCGGCGTAGTCAGCACGGTCCGCTCACTCCTGGCGCTTGAATACCCGGAAAAAGAGATTATCGTCATCGATGATGGTTCAAAGGACCAAACTTCAGCCCGCATGATTGAAGAATTTCAAATGACGGAGGTATCTTTTGCAGTCCGTGCTTATTTGGAAACGGCTGAAATTAAAACGATTTATCAATCTTCTATTTTTCCATACATTCGCTTAATCAAAAAAGCCAATGGAGGAAAAGCAGATGCCCTCAATGCCGGCATTAACCTGGCATCTTATCCGTACTTCTGTGCCATTGACGGCGATTCGGTTTTAGAAAACGATGCACTGCTGAAAACAATGAAGCCGATTATTGAGTCGGACGGCCAAATCATTGTAACCGGCGGCTCGGTCCGGATTGCCAATGGCTCAACTATTTCAAGAAGTAAAGTTGAAACTATTAATCTGCCGAGCCACCCGGTTGTACTGATGCAAATCATTGAATACTTCCGTGCTTTTTTAATCGGCCGCCTTGCGCTGAGCCGGATGAATATCCTGCTGATTGTCTCCGGAGCATTTGGTGTTTTTCATAAAGAACGGGTTATCCGCGCAGGAGGATACAACAGGAAAACAGTCGGAGAAGACATGGAGCTTGTCGTCAGGCTGCACCGGCTGCTTCGGGAAGAAAAGTCCAAGCAGCGGATTGAATATATCCCAGATCCTGTATGCTGGACAGAAGCACCAGAATCCCTTGAAGTATTGCGTTCTCAGCGGATTCGGTGGCAGCGCGGGTTATGGGAAACACTTTGGACACATAAAAAAATGATTTTTAACCCTGCCTACGGTTCAATCGGACTTCTGTCTATGCCTTATTTCTTACTTGTAGAGCTATTAGGTGCTGTTTTTGAACTGGGTGGATACTTTATGATTTTCGGCGGATTCTTTTTTTCCTTAATTGATCCCAAAACAGCCGGCATCCTGTTTTTAGTGACCATTTTTTATGGGTCATTTATTTCTGCGCTGGCTGTACTGCTGGAGGAAATGACACTCCATAAATATCCAAAGATTTCCCACTTGGTTCGGCTTTATTTCTGGGCGCTGACAGAAACGTTTTGGTATCGGCCTTTTATGGTTATTTGGCGCATCCAAGGAATCTTTGCCGCTTTCCGTAAAAAGCACAATTGGGGCAATATGAAACGAAAAGGAATTTCCACATAACTCAGATGGAGGCGGGAAAATGTGAAAAAGATTTTAGTAGCAGATGATGAAGATATTTTGCGTATGTTAATTGTCGATACGCTTGAAGATGACTTTGAGATTACCGAGGCAGAAGACGGTCAGGAAGCACTGGACAGCATTCGGTCCGGCACATATGATTTAATTGTTTTAGATTATATGATGCCGCATTTAACAGGCATGGAGGTGCTGGAGCAAATCCGTAAGGACGGCGTTCAAACACCTGTTATGATGCTTACCGCAAAAGCCCAGGAAGCAGACCGGGAACTGGCCATGTCCTACGGGGCTGATTATTTTATGGCAAAGCCATTCAGCCCCATTGAACTTTTATCGCTTATCGAAAGCATTCTGGATTAAAAAAGACAGCCCGCTATTGGGCTGTCTTTTTTATTCGTCTTTCTGGGCAAATCGTTTTTGAACAATGTTATAGGATTCCTTTAGCCGTTCTTTTGATTCGGTATCCTGGTCCCAGCCCTCCCATTTATATATATTCATCTTGGAAGCTGCTTTTTCAGGCACCGTTGTTTTTTGATCAAATGACTCGGCAATCCCAATACCTTTGATCTTTTGCTCTGCTTCTATTCCTTCTTTAAAAACATCTCCTGTTGCCTGCAGGCTGCTTGGGTCTTTTACATTCAACAGCAGCCACGGAATACGAATTTCAACCTCTCCTGTTTCTTTATTTACATAGTAGTCAGATAAAGAGTCATAATCAGGCGATTCCGGGTTGCCGTTGCCAAACCGCATCACGCCTGTTTCATAGTAATCAAACGGCAGTACTTCCCCTGTATCCGGCCGGGTGATTTCCTTATTGAGCGCAAGCCGGATTGGGTTAAAGACACCACTGTTGTTTACCGGTTTTTTCGACGCAGGCTTTAACATAGGAACGTCAAATCCATACTGATACAAAAATGTGTCGTAGTACGCATCTACTTTCAGCTTCCCTTCCTTTGTTCCTTCAAATGAAAGAACAAAATCCGGATCATTTTCTTTGAACGTGACAGTTTCCGCCTTGTTGCTTCCGATGCTTGGATGTACGTCAAAATAAAGCGTCGGCATCTTGCCGTTTAACAGCTTAGACCGGATATACAAGTAACGTTCATCGTGTGTGACATACAAATCATCGTTTTCTTTATAAAACGGCTCAATGCCTTGCCAGTCTTTTGTATTTCCGTCTGTTTGGATAAGCTGGCGATCAAAGCTGAGAAGACCGAATTGCTGCTCATTCGTCTGGGCGTTCGACCAGTACGGACGGCGTTCCGGATCATCTAAGTCCATCGTGTTCCACGTCCGCTTAAACCATTCATCCTGCCACGTAAAGACAAGTCCGCCCATCATTCCTTCAGCTAAAAGATCATCATACAGATGAACTAAACCATCGCCCTGCTGCTCCTCACTCATAAAGCCCTGATTCAGGCCAAAAGCATTTCGGTGTGTCATGCCGCGCGAAGATGGAATGCCGAATTCGGCAATCAGAACCGGCATATCGTGCGCGGTCCGCAAATCATGCAGGTAGCCGGCGTAGCTGTTATTTTCACCTCGTGAATCCTTATACGTTAAATATTTTTCCTCTAAATTTAAAAAGTCAGGATAGTAAGGGTAAGCATGATAGGACGCAAACATTTGTATATTCTGTTTCGGTTTAATGTTATTCGGGTTTACCGAAACCAAATCTTCCTGCTCCTGCGGTTCAGCCGGATGGTCAAGCAGATCGGTTGTAACCCAGTTGGTAAAGCTCATCGGCCGTGTCCACTTATACTGGTCCGCCTCATATTTCATCATCGTATCCATTTGCTCAGCCAGCCAAATTTCCATCGGCTCAGCGTCCTCTGTCCGGATAAACTCTCCATCATACTGCGCAAGATCTGTGTATTTCGTTTTCATATTGTCAACCATAAACGGGTACCATTCGATTCCAAGCACCCAGCCGATTACGTACGGTGAAATATCCGCCCGATACGTTCCTGATGCGTGACCGGTCCGTTTTGCAATATCGGCATTACCGTGAATGACATCCGCAACCCGTTTCATTTCCGCCTGGAATTCTTGTGTGATTTCCGGTGTAAACACATCTAGGGTTTCTTCTAACGGTCCTTCATCAATCCAGACGCCATGCAGGAGATAAATCGGCTTGTCCGCATGCTCTTCGTTATACCGCTTTAGAGCGTTGTAAAAGCCCGGTGGATGAAGGGTGTAGACGCGAATGGTATTCGCGTTTAACTTTCCAATATCCGTGAGCCATTCATAGTATTCATTTTCAGAAATAGCGGCTTCTCCCGGGAAAGCGCCCGGTTTCCCCATTCCAATATTAACCCCTTTTACCGTCATCGTTTTCCATGTGCCGTTTTGAAACACTTCAAACCGGTCTCCGTTTAAACGGGATGTATAAGAGAGGCCATCCTTCTCTTCCACTGGTACAGTCACTGCTTCTTTTTCCGGTTTTTTCTCCATTGAGAGAACACCTTTCATAAGCGGTACATATGTTTTCCAGAAAAAGGCCTGCTCCGGATAAAGCGTGGACGGTGTAATAAGCGCCCGCATGGAGGCAAAACCGGCATACCGATAAACGAAAGAAACGTCTTCTGTGTCAGCAAAATCTCCAGCGAAGTAAAAGAGATCCGATTGTTCATACGAATGGTGAGTAACGGCAGGAAATGAAAGCGGAATTCCTTCTTTTTCTAACACCGTTTTCCCCTTGTCCGACAAATTCCATTGATAGTTTGCTAGAATACCTTCTTTATTGTCCGGCACGGTTATATCGAACCAGTACGTATACGGCGCTCCTTTATCAAGGCCTGTAACTCGTTTTCCCTCTTCTGTAAAGCGCATCGTTAGCCGCTCGTTCTCTATTTCTCCCTCTTCATCAGAGAGCACGATTACTTTTTGTTTATCTTCATTCACAAGTACAAAGCCGGCCCCTTCGAATGCCCACTTTTTACCGCCTGCTTCATAAAGTGAGAGAATTCCATCGGTCAGCTCTTCATTTTCTCTGCTCAAATCGCTGAACGCCCGACCGGTCCATCCGGTTGGGCTTGTATGAAGAAAAGACGCCACATCTTTTTTCACATCGGCTTTTGTTGGAGAAGCAAATGTATTAAACTCCATAATCAAAGTGGTCGGATGGTCAGCCGTTTGCTGTTTGATCGTTTCCCATTCATCCATTTCGAGACCGCCATAGACTAAGTCATTTTCGTTATCATACACGCCGTATGTATCGGCCGCATAAATGACATCTGCATCCTCCAGTTTCTCTGGAAGCGCTCGTTCCTTTGTTTTTCTTTCAGGAAAGTATCCATAATAGTCATCTTCTCCGCCAAACGTTTCAAAACGAAAGTGCTTCAGTACCCATGTAAGAGCCCGATGCTCCCGTTTATTATCGGTCGGAACAGTTTTGTCTAGAATGACAACTTTTTCTTCTCTCGTGCTGCCAAGCTCCCATATAATCCAGGGCAGCAACAACAGCAAAAGAACGAATGGAAGGACAATCCATTTTTTATTTACTTTCATCTTGTTCAGAACCTCTCTCCGGGTAGAAAATAACTCCTTGCTGTATTGGTTCGGTTAAAAATCTAAGTATGGCTTTTGACAGCTGTGTCGGCGGGTACGGTTTTGTTAAGTAATGATTGATTTGGTGTAATTTCCCCTTTCCTTCCGCCTGGTCAAGAGCAGAAGAAATGATAATCGGGATATTTTTGGTTTTTTCTTCTTTCTTTAACAAATCCACCAAATCCCAGCCATTCAGATCGTCGCCAAGCATCAGATCAATCACAATTCCAACAAGCGGTGTCCGCTTCGCTTCTTCAAAAGCTTCCGATGGTTTCATGTGATAGATCACTGTAAATCCGCTCATTTTTAATTCTTCCGATAATAAAAGAGCAAGGCTCATATCATCTTCTACTATCATAACGGAAGGACTGTTTTCATCGCCTTCTGGGCGCGCAATTCGATGTCTGCCTGTTGAAAGAAGCGGCAATGAAAAACGGACTATTGTTCCTTCTCCCTCTTCTGACTCGATTGTAATCGTCCCATTATGCTTTTCGATAATTTCTCTGCAAATCGCCAGTCCAAGGCCCGTACCGCCAATTTTGCGGCGGGCGCTGTTGTCAATCCGCTGAAATTTATTAAACAGCTTCGGTATATCTTCAGCCGGAATTCCGATTCCTTCATCTTGAATGGCGATAATTACGTTATTTTCATCGTTCGAAAGCGTCAGCGTTACATGTCCGCCGTCCGGTGAAAACTTAATGGCATTCCCTATCACGTTTGTTAATACTTGAGCGAGACGCTCTTTATCCCCTTCTACCTGCACATTAGCCGCTTCATCCACCACAACGAGCGGATGACCGCTTTCGGTACGGAAGCGGGCGATCGCTTCTACCGCCAGTTCATTGATTTGTAATGGCTCCATTTGATACACCTGGCTGCCCGATTCCATGCGCTGTAAATCCAAAAAATCATTAATTAAGTTTGTCAGCCTTTTCGCTTCCTTGTAAATTGTTTCTAAATATTTCTTTTGCTTTTCCGGCTTCAGCTGTTTATGAAGCAGAAGCTCTGTAAATCCAAGCACACTTGAAAGCGGCGTTCGAAGCTCATGGCTGACTGTGCTGACGAGCTCTGTTTTCATTTGATCGACTTCATATTCTCTTGTAATATCACGATGAACAAGAATGGTGCCTATTTTTTCTTCATTTACTAAAACCGGAGCACTATACACTTCTATCACGCGTTCTGCCGGCTCTAAAATATGGTACCGGTACTCCTGCACATGATGCGCCCCGCTATCAATACAGCCTTCTAGAAATTCTCTCATTTGATCCGGGTCATCTGTTTGATTAGCAAGGTGATCGATCCATCGCGCTCTTTCAATGGTTTCATCAATCGGTACTCCGCAATTGATAATCTCACAAACAGCTTCGTTTCGTTGGAGCATAGACCCGTCGTGGCCAACAAATTGAATGCCTTCATTAATGTTGCTAATAATACGTTCGTTTAAAATCCGCTCTTTGACATTACGGTCGTACAGCTGAATACGTTCAATCGCTAAAGCAACCCGATTTAGTAAGCCCCGCAATTCTTTTTGTTCTTCCTCAGAAAAAGCGCGGCCAATCCGTGAAGCGCCAAAAAGAGCGACCATGTCTCCTTCCGGATTGTTTACGCCGGAAAAATAATCATGCACCAAAACAGAATCGGCAGCGAGCCCTTTTTCATGGGACGCTTCTCTTGTTACCATGAAGAAATCATCCTCTTTTAACCGCTGATCAATATAATCCGTTCGGTTCATTGAAAACTCCTCGAACAGGGCATCTGTCATCCCTTTCAGCGCCCGCTCTCCGCTTTCCCGGATCCAAAACATGCCTAGATCCAATTCATAAATCGAATCCAAATACTCTAGTATACTATCAGCCAGCTCCTGCTTATTTAAAGTAAAAGAAAGAACATGGTTCAAGTCGTTATATCGTTCCAGCCGTTCTTTTGTTTGTTTCGTTTCATAGAGTGATTCTTCGATTCTATGCTGGTGCTCCTGCAGTTCTTCCTGCTGCATAATCAGCTCTTCATTTTGAGCCGTTAATTCTTCTTCTTTTTCTTGAATGGTTCGAATCATGGAACCAAACGAAGAAAACAGTACACCGATTTCATCATTCCGCTTCACCGGCAGCAGCGAAAAGTTTTTGCCGGACGCAAAATCATCCGTCGCCTGTCTCATTTGCTCAAGCGGCCGGACAATATCTTTCATCATGCGCCAGATTAAATAAGCAATAAATACAAATAGTAAAAATAAAAAAATGACCATTACGAATGTAAACTGATTGGCCTGTTCGATCATTTCCTTTGATAACGCCTCAAGGTCATCATCAATATCCACCTTATATTGCTTTACGTATTCCATAAATTGGTTTACGGAATTAACAATATCGCTGCTAGAATAATAGTTTTGAAGACCTGCGTAATCATTTGCTTCCACAAATCGAATCAATGTAGGCAGTGTATTTGATTGGTATGTGCTTAAAAAATCTGTCAGCTCTTCCGTCATCTGCTGCTCTTTTGAATTTAAGCGAACGCCTTCTAACTCTTCAAGTGCGCCTTCTACTTCGTTAAGGTCTTCGTATACACGCTTCAATTCCTCATTATCTCGAAACGCTATATAACCCCGCGCCCGAAAAAAAAGATCATTTAAAGAATCGCGCAGTGTTTCCAATTTCACCTGCTTATCGTACAATCTTTCTCGCTCTACCCGTAATTCATCCTGTGAATGCTTCATATAAAGAAAGGCGCCGGTTCCTGCAGCTGTCAATACTAGCAGAATAGACAGCGATAAAAGCAGATAACGGCGCCGAATACCTGACGTGACCGCTTTATTGATGTTCCATCCTCTCCCTTCTATTCCTATGATTTCATTATAGATTATAGACTGTAAAAGTTCATAAAAAAAACCCGCTTTAAAAGCGGGTTATGATCGATCTGATGAAAACATATAGTGACGCTCGTTATAGGTGATGGAGAAAATAAGCGCCAGAGCCATCATATTTCCCATCATTGCACTGCCTCCATAGCTGATAAATGGCAGCGGAATTCCTGTAATCGGCAGCAGGCCGATCGTCATGCCGATATTTTGGAACGCGTGAAACGTAATCATCGCGATAACGCCCGCGCACATGTAAGAATAATAAGGAGTTTTTGTGGTCAATGCGAGTTTTGTAATGTGATAGATGAGCACAAAAAACAAACTTACAACAACCGACGCACCGATAAATCCATATTCTTCTCCAATAATACTAAAGATAAAGTCAGTATGGCTTTCCGGCAGATAGACTTCCCGGTAGCCAAACCCTTTGCCCATCGTCTGGCCTGAGCCAATCGCAAGCAGCGACCGGGTCAGGTGGAAACCGATCGAGCTCTCATAGTTATACGGATCAAGCCATGAATAAATCCGATCGAACTGGTACTGCCTGACACCAAGATATTTTTCTAACACTGCCGGCTGCCAGAGTACCATATAAAACACAAGGCCGATCAGAGTAGCAGCGCTGCCAAAGAGAGGAAGGAGTATTTTCCACGTGATACCTGAAACGAAAATCATGCCAAGCAAAATGGAAATAATAACCAGAGACGTTCCAAGGTCCTGCCGCACCACAAGCGCAAGTGGCAAAGCAGTAATAGCGCCTAATTTAAGCAAAAGCATCCAATCACTGTTGATCGTTTTAATAGGGTTTTTAGAATGGTGATTCACCATTACCCGGGATAATGTTAAAATCAGAAATACTTTCATAAATTCTGACGGCTGAATGGTTCCTAAGCCCGGAAGCTTGTACCAGTTTTTCGCTCCGTTGATCGTTGGAGCAATAGATGATGGTGCTACGATCAAAAACAACAGCAGCAAAATGCCAAAACCGTACAAATACCAGGCCATGCCGTGAAATTGGTCTGAATCCAGCCGGATAAATACCAGGATAATTCCGATCCCAATCGCGTACCAGATAACTTGCCGGACGACAAAGTTTGTTCCATATTGACCTGTTGTCTGTGCACTGTAAATCGCTGCACAGCTTACAACAAACAGCATAAGCAAGATTAAAATCAATCCGTAGTCAATCCGGCTTGATTGTTGTTGAGAATTCATGTAAACTCCTCTTTCTCGTAAAAATAGACCAATTCTTATTATAACGTTATTGTTCCATTCTACAACAGCCAAACGATTCAGATAGGAGAAATCTAAGCGGGACCGTGATACAATAACTTGAACAAAATGTTCCGGCTTCTGCGTCTCATACTTAAATACGCTGAGTGCAAAAGTCGATGAACCAATTAGAAAGGAAGTTAGCAGAATGGAAGCAATTCAAACACAAGAGCAATTCGAAGAAATTATTGCCGGCAGTGAGCCGGTCATCATTAAATTTTACGCCGGCTGGTGCCCGGACTGCACAAGAATGGATATGTTTATTGATGAAATTATAGCGGACTACAGCCAATACCGCTGGTTTGAACTGAATCGGGATGATTTTCCCGAAGCTGCACAAAAATACGATGTAATGGGCATCCCAAGCCTGCTTCTTTTTCAAGACGGCGAAAAATTAGCTCATTTGCACAGTGCAAATGCTAAGTCTCCGGAGCAAGTACGTGAGTACCTGCAAAACCTTCCTGCTTAATGAACAGCCAAAACCGGCCCGTATACGGGCCGGTTTTTAAAATACGCCTTCGAGTTTATTTAACTCTTTACGCATTTCCTCTTCCGGAAGCTCTTCCCCAATCACAACAATGACCGTCGGCCGCTTGATCGGCTGCGGCTGAAAAAACGGAACGCCATACGCATACTGAAACAGCTCCGGCTGATCTCCTGAATCCTCAAACTTGATGAATCCTTTGATGCGCAGCACCGAATCCGGCAGATGTTCTACCCACTTTCTAAAAGCAGCACGCGGTACGTGATTCACAAATTCATAAGCAAATGTTCGAACATGCAGATGATGGCGGGCGTGATGCTGTTCTTGTGACTGGCTTCCGCTGCCAAAAACAACTTCTCCTTCTCCATGCGTTATTTCAATTAACTGAACCTTCTGATTGAGTGAGCGGATATCTCTGCGAACGACTGCCAAGGTTTCCTCGGCGACCAAATCTGTTTTAGTGAGTGCAACAATATCACTCCAGCGTGCTTGATCCTCCATCAGCTTCCGATGGGCAATCGGCAGCCGGTTCCGCTCCACCCACCGGGCACAGTCTACAAGCGTTAAAATGCCTTTTACATCAATTTTCATCGCGATGGATGGAGACATGCAGGCATCGAGCACTTCCATCGGATGAGCAGCACCGGTCGTTTCAATATAAACGACATCCGGCTGGTGTTCCCGGTAAAGCGCCAGTAATTCCACTTCTATTTCATCTTTAATCGTACAGCAAATACAGCCGTTCAACATATCCCGTACAGCCGTTTTTTCTCCGATAAGCGCCGAATCAACCGAAAGCGCACCGATTTCATTCATCAGAACAGCGACTTTTCTGCCTGCTTCTTTTTCTTTTTGAAGCAGTTTCAACAGCAGTGTGGTTTTCCCGCTGCCAAGAAAGCCTCCAATTATATAAAGTTCTGTTTTCATAGGCCAATCCTTTCTCAAATCCACATAGTTCCGATTTAATACACGTTATCTATTGTACATGCTCCTTCACTTTTTGCCAAAACAAAAAGCAGGAGCGAACCCCCTGCTTTACTTTGGTTTGATCACCAGTTCAAGTTTTTCGATAATCAGCGTCATGACGGCATCCACACTCGCATCCTGCCGCTCACTCTGGGAGTAGGCTTCCTGCATGGCTTCAAGCAGGGCCTGCTGTTCATGGGACATGTTTTTTCTCCTTTTATCATGTTACATGTCCCATTCCCGCTGGAATGCGCGATCAAACAGGGCGAAAGCCTTAAATTTGATTTATACGTGTTCTTCTAATTCAACCCAGTCATGCGCCCAATTCTCTATTTCTGTAATAGCCGCTTTTAAGGCGCGTCCTTTTTCCGTTAATGTATATTCAACCCGAACCGGCACTTCTGCATACACTTTTCGAGTGACCATGCCTTCCTCTTCCAGCTCTTTCAGCCGCTCTGTCAGCAGCTTTCCGCTGATCGGAAATCCAGCTTTAATTTCAGAGAACCGCTGCGGCCGATCCAAAAGCTGTTTAATCACAAGGCCCGTCCATCGTTTGCCTAATAACTGCATTGCTTTTTCTACTTTTGGACAAAGCTCCATTATTCTTTCACCTCTTTTATGTACTCTTAGTATACACCATTTTAAAGAAAGATGATATCTTTCCACTTTTCAATATCTAGTTACTTGACTAATTTAATTTATTTTTTTAAACTATGTTTCTAAAGGTAACAAAATTTTATTTGAAAGAAGGTACATAAACCATGTCAAACACTTCTACCCAAACAGATTTTTACACAGCTGTTCAAAATCGCCGCTCTCATTATGCTATTTCAAAAGAGTCTGTCGCTTCAGATGAAAGAATCCAAGAAATCATTGAATTTGCAGTTAAGCATGTGCCAACAGCTTTTAATTCGCAAACAGGGCGTGTTGTCGTTCTTCTTGGCGAACAGCATGATACATTGTGGGATATTACAACACAAACGTTAAAAAATGTGGTTCCAGAAGAAAGCTTCGCTTCTACACAAGAGAAAATGGATATGTTCCAGGCAGGCTACGGAACAGTTTTATTCTTTGAAGATCAATCGATCGTCCGCAGCCTTCAGGAGCAGTTTGCCCTTTATGCGGACAACTTCCCTGTTTGGTCTAACCAGGCATCTGGTATGCTTCAATTTACCGTTTGGACAGCGCTTGAAAACGAAGGCTTCGGTGCAACCCTGCAGCACTACAATCCACTGATTGATGAAAAAGTAGCAGCCCAGTGGAATATTCCAGCAGACTGGAAGCTCATTGCTCAAATGCCATTCGGCAAACCAACAGCGCCAGCCGGCGACAAAGAATTTGCGCCGCTTGATGAGCGTGTAAAAGTGTACAAATAATGTACCCCTTTTTTGAATAAAAAAGCGCGGACTTTTCAATATTGAAAAGTCCGCGCTTTTTAATTTTCATTGGATGAAGATCCACCATCGATGATTTTTCGAACCGATCCTCTTTCAATTAAAGATGGCGCCAGCATAATCCGATGTCCAATTTGATCCGGCTGCTTGATGAGCTGTAACAGCTGGTCAAATGAATAATGAGCAAGATCTGTAATAGGCTGTGCAATCGTCGTAAGTCCAGGATCGGCAATTTCCGCATAAATGGTATTATCAAAGCCGATGACCGACATATCCTCGGGTACCCGCACACCCGCTCCTCTCGCTTCGTTGATCAACACAATAGCGATCAAGTCCGTTGCTGCAAACACAGCGGTTGGCTTTTTTGGGAGACGAAGCAGCTTTTGCGCGGCTTTTTTCGCTTCCAAAATATCAGAGCGGGTATCAATAATGTACGGTTCTTCAACCATCACATCTGCTTCTGATAACGCCTGCTGAAAACCAATCAAGCGGGAACGCCCCGATTGGCGCTGCTTTTCGTACATAATGGCTAATTCATGGTGTCCTTTCGACAGCAAATATTTACCGGCTACGTACCCTCCGCGCACATTGTCTGTCATGACCACACTGGCTGAAGCGTCTAAGTGATTCACAGACAGCATTACGCTCGGTACGCCGCGCTCATTAAATTTTTTGAAATGATCCATTTCTTCCGGCTCAATGGCTACCATCACACCGTCAACCTGCTTTTTAGAAAAAAGCTCTAAATATTCCCGTTCCCTCTGCTGCTTATAATCCGTGCTGCACAGCATCAGTGTATAACCAGATTCCCGTGCCCGGTTTTCCAGTGCCCGGGCCACTTCCGCAAAAAACGGGTTGGCAATATCAGGAACAAGCACGCCGACGGTATATGTTTTTTTGCCTGTCAGTGCCGCTGCGACACTGCTCGGCTGGTAGTCAAGAACCCGCATAATCTCTGTTACACGCTTACGGGTTTTTTCGCTGATCCGCCCTGTATTGTTCACGACCTTGGATACGGTAGCAATAGAAACTCCCGCTTTTTCCGCCACGTCATAAATCGTCGGTTTCATATCATCGTTTCTCCTCGTGTCATTCTATTCTTAGAGTAACACGAAACGCCGTGAATCACTTCATGTGACGCTGAAATTTTTCAGTCAGCATCCCGCTTTATTATTTTTTCTTGTGCTTGCGTGCATCGATATAAACTGCGACTGTAATGATGACGCCTTTTAGAATTTGCTGCCAGTATGAAGAAACGTTCATTAAATCAAGACCATTATTCATTACCCCGATGATAAGAGCACCGATAATCGTTCCGCCAATGGTACCAATGCCGCCTGTTAAGCTTGTTCCGCCTATAACAGTCGCCGCAATCGCATCCAGCTCATACATTGTACCAGCTGTCGGCTGCCCTGACGCAATACGGGCTGTTAGAATAAGGCCGGCAATTCCGACTAGAAGACCGTTCAATGTGTAAACCAAGATTTTTACTTTTGTTACGTTTACACCGGCAATCATCGCCGCCTGCTCATTGCCGCCAATCGCATAAACATATTTACCGAATCTTGTTTTATTTAAAAGAATATAAGAAATCACACCGATAATGGCAAAAATGATGACAGGTACCGGGATGCCGGCAATCATGCCCTGTCCAAGAAACAGCAATGAATCTGATAAGCCGCCAATTGGGCGTCCGCCGCTATAAAGAAGCGCAAGTCCGCGTGCTGCAGTCATCATACCAAGCGTTACAATAAAGGGAGCAATATTTCCTTTTGTGATTAAAAAACCGTTAAAAAGGCCTGTGCCAGCTCCAACTGCAATTGCCACGAGAACAGCTACAATAAGTGGATATGTTCCTTCCTGTGCAACTGCGGCAACGAGTACAGACGTCAAGGCCACGACAGAACCAGAAGATAAATCAATTCCGCTTGTAATGATAATGAAGGTTACGCCGATTGCGATGATTCCGATGACCGCCATCTGTCTTACAATGTTAATAATGTTGTTGGAATTGATAAAGTTCGGTTCAAGTGCCGTCATAAGCCCGATTAATGCAACTAAAATAATGAGCATTCCATATTTTTTGAATATTGTTCCTGCTTTTGACTCTTTTTGAACGCCTACACCTGGATTGTTATTCGTAACGGTTGATAAGTTACTCATCCCTTTTGCCTCCCTGTTCTTACGATGTTTTTTGTTTCATTAATTCCCCGCGCGTTGCCAGCTCCATAATGGCTTCCTGTGAAGCTTCCGATCGGTCAAGCTCCCCTGTCTGGTATCCTTCACTCATGACGACAATACGGTCACTCAGCCCGATCACTTCCGGCATTTCCGAAGATACGACAATAATGGCTTTGCCCTGCTTGGCCAGCTCAAAGATCAAGCTGTAAATTTCACTTTTCGCACCGATATCGATGCCGCGAGTCGGCTCGTCCAGAAAGAGAATATCCGGGTTGTGAAGGAGCCAGCGTCCGATAAGCACCTTTTGCTGGTTGCCTCCGCTTAAATTGCTGATCAGCTGGTCCATATTCGGCGTTTTAATATTCATTTTTGCCTTTTGGTCCGCACAGTCGCTCTCAATTTTCTTCCGGTCAAGCAGTCCGCCTTTTTTATACTTGTTGATATTCACCATGATCATGTTATCCCGCACACTGAGCGGCAGGAAGCAGCCGGTTAACTTCCGGTCTTCTGTCAAAAGGCCGATGCCAGCGCTGATCGCATCTTTCGGCGAACGCATTTTTTTGGACTGGCCGCCAACAAGAATTTCTCCTGAATCTGCCTGCATCGCACCGAAAATGGTTTCCAGGATCTCACTGCGTCCAGAGCCCATTAAACCGGCGATGCCGAGTACCTCTCCTTTACGGACCTGGAAATTCACATCGTAAAACTTTCCTTCTTTTGTTAAGTTTTTGACTTCAAGCGCTACTTCCCCAATGTCTGCATGCTCTTTATTAAATACCTGGGAAAGCTCGCGGCCGACCATCATTTCAATCAGGCGTTCACGGGACATATTGTCAATAGAATCTGTGCCGACATACTGGCCATCACGGAAAACAGTTAATGTATTGGCAATTTGCTTGAGTTCTTCCATCTTGTGCGTAATGTAAATGATGCCGACGTTTTTCTTTTGCAGCGAGCGGATAATGTCAAATAAATGGGCAACTTCTTTGTCGGTAATGGCGGATGTGGGTTCGTCCATGATGATAAGCTTTGAATCGTAGGAAACCGCTTTGGCGATTTCGACCAGCTGCATTTTTGCTACCGTTAAATCAACCATTTTGGCTTTTGGATCGATCGTTGTAATGTTCAGGCGTTCAAAAAGCTCTCTCGTGTTGGCCACAAGCTGCTTTTGGTTAACCAGACCTGTTTTGCCGTAGGTCGGCTCGCGGCCGAGGAAGATATTTTCTGCCACAGTCATTTCCGGCACGGGGTTTAATTCCTGGTGAATCATTGAAATGCCTTTATCAAGCGCTTCACTGACATTGTTAATCTTCAATTCTTCACCGTCGAATAGGACGCTTCCCGTGTCAGCAGTATAAATGCCGATCAGGATTTTCATCAGCGTGGATTTACCCGCGCCATTTTCACCCATCAAGGCATGTACTTCGCCTTTTTTTACATCCAGACGAACGTTTTGGAGTGCTTTAACACCCGGAAAGCTTTTTGATATCCCTGACATTTGCAAAATATATGGAGATGTCATTTTTTTCACCTCGAAATGGTTTTAATAGAAGGCGGGCAGCCATTGCTGCCCGGTCTTCTTAATTGTCGCGCTTGAAGCTGACGTACTTTAGGCTTGATTCTCCAGACTGTGTCTAGCTTCAAGCGCCATCGGCTCGAGGTCATAAGTCAAGCCCTTCTGGAGGTATAAAGCACCTCCAGGAGGGCTCACCTTATACTTGTCGCCGATAAGCAGGCGCTTTATGCTTTTCTTATTGCCATTTTTTGATATATGTTTCCACGTTTTCCGGTATGATCAATTCAAATGGAATGTAGTTCATTTTTTCAACTTCTTCGCCTTTTGCTGCTTTTGCTGCAATTTCAAGCCCTTTTGATCCTTGGCCAGCTGCATCCTGGAATACAGAAACTTTCAGCTTTCCTGATTTTACATATTCAAGTGCATCCGGTGTACCGTCAATGCCTGCTACAGTTACTTCTTCAAGTTTGCCGGCTGCTTCAAGTGCCATGATCGCGCCAATGGCCATTTCATCGTTATTTGCTACAACAGCGTCAATTTTCTCTCCTGATTGCAGCCAGTTTTCCATCAACGTCATCCCTTTTGCGCGATCCCAGTCTGCATTCTTTTCTTTTACTAGTTTCATGCCTGGATTTTTCTCGATTACTTGCTTGTTTCCTTCCGTGCGCTTGATTTCCGCCTCCTGTCCAGATTGGCCATTCATGATTGCCACGTTCCCTTTACCGCCAAGAAGTTTTGCGACTTGTTCCATTTGCATAATGCCTGAATCAATTGAGTTTCCGCCAACGAATGCTGTTGCATCTTCAATTTCTTTATACGTACGGTTCACGACCACAATTGGAATTTCTGCTGCATTTGCCATGTCTACGATTGTGCCTACAGATTCTGTATCAACGGGTACGATTGCAATTGCGTCTACACCTTGGGAAATAAACGTTTCAACCTGAGACATTTGCTTCGCTGCGTCATTCATTGCATCTACATAAACACCTTCAATATCGCCAGCTTTTTTCTCGTAATCCGTCATACCGTCCTGCAGGTAGCTGAGCCATTTATCATCAAAGTCTGGGAGTGCCACACCGATTTTTAATTTTTCCTCCCCATCTGCACCTTCCCCGCCTCTACATCCTGCCAATACAGCTGTTAGTGCTACCATCAATGCCATGAACAGAAAAAACTTTTTCTTCATTTTTTTCTTCCTCCCCCAGGTTGTTCATATATGGAAACGACATGAAATCGTTTTCAAAAAAGTAAGGTGTTAAACTGCTTGTCCTTGCAGCTCCAGTACATTTCTTTTATGGAGCACATAGCTCTTTTCTTCAAAATCAGGTTAAGCGTTTTCCCAATTGGCACTATGTGTCCCTTTTTTCTGCGATTGCAGTAATTTCATTCTTTCTTCCTACCTTCATGCCACTATACGTGAAAGTGATTACTTTTCTGAATTTTCTTGATTAAGTAAGCGCTTAACTAGATATTAATCGATGTGTTTTTAAAGATCAAGAAGAATTTTGCAAAAAAATAGATGTGAACGTGAACAAAATTAAAAAGTTTTCAATTTGACATGTACTTGACTTAATTATCGGGTAAACTAAAAGCATCTAGTAAAGGAAATGCACAGGAGGAAGAATCATGAAGAAGAAAACAATGTCATATGTTATGACGGGCGCGCTATCCATTACAATTTTAAGCGGTGTTCCCTCTTCTCCAGCTCAGGCGGCTTCCCCGCAGCTTATAAAAGAACAAACGGCCTCGTCCGTTGCTCGTACAGGCACAAGAAATTTTGCCGATATCATTGCAGATCAAGCAATGGCACTCGGTGTTTATAATGAACATGATGATTTGGAAACAGCTGCTAAAAAAGTCCGTCTGGCAAAATTGCAGCGTCAGGCCGAAGCTCTCCATCTTGATACAGCTGGTAAAGATGAAAAAACACTTCGTCTTCAGGTGAAAAAAGCCCATGAAGCCTATGTACATAATGTGGCGGATCAATTCGGCATCCAAACAGAAGGACAGCGCACAAAAGAAATCATTGCGGCCATTGCGGAAGTAAATGAAACGGCGGCTGAACAATTAAATGGATTTTATTAAAACCGGCCAAGCAAGGCCGGTTTTTTGTCGAACCCTTTAACAAAGGAAAGGAAGATGGACATGCAGACAGTTTTAATTGCAGAAGATGAACCGGCAATCAGCCAGGTATTAAAGGTATATGTGGCGAAAGCCGGCTTTGATGTTGTACAAGCTTTTAATGGAACGGAAGCGGTTGAAAAATTTCATACGATTTCTCCTTCTCTTGTTCTGCTTGATGTGATGATGCCAGAAAAAGATGGCTGGGCAGTATTAAAAGAAATTCGGGAAAGCAGCAGCTGCCCTGTGATTATGCTGACGGCTTTAAATGATGTGAACTACCGGCTGGACGGCTTAAACGGCGGGGCAGACGATTATATCTCTAAACCATTTATCGCCGACGAAGTCGTTGCACGCATACGAGCTGTGCTTCGCCGGTCCGATTCAAAACGCACCGATGAGAATGTACAGCACTTCGGCAGCCTGACGATCGACTTTACCGCGCATCGTATTTCTCTAGGAAGTAAAGATATTACCTTAACACCGCGGGACTTGTCTTTGCTGCTGTTTTTAGCAGCGGCTCCCAACCGGACCTTTACGCGGGATCAACTTTTAGATGAAGTATGGGGGCATGATTACGATGGAAGCGATCGTGCGGTTGATTTATCTGTGAAAAGAATCCGGAAAGCACTGGCAAAGTGGCCGTCATCTGAGGGGGAAATCAAAACATTGCGCGGCTTAGGGTATCAATTTGTTACGGCGGAATAGAACACGGCGCATCTCACTGCTTCGTTATTGGACAACCCGTTATGCCATTACCCTTGCTCTCGGCCTGCTTGTCCTGGCTATGCTGTCGGTCGTCTGGATTCAGCACACGACTCTTCAAAACCGGCTCGATGTATCCGAGTTTTTAGCAGCGGAGCTTGCCGGCCGCATTGCCGGCAGCCAGCAGGCTGGCGATGACTCTGAGGCATCTTCTTACCTTGACCGGGACATGCTCGATGTGCGGGATGAACTGAGAAAAATGGAATCCCCCCCTTCCATTTTTATTACGGATGCGAATGGTGTGATCATATCCGCTGGTGACGATAACTTATACAAAGAAAGTTCTTTTCCGACCGCTGTGCTGGAGAAAAACAGTGCAGTACAGACCTTTTCCGCCTTAAACGATGACGCCATTGTTTACTTGATTAAAAAACCAATCATGGTAAATGATATCACATTCGGATGGGTCGTCATGCTGCAGCCGGAAGATAAATTTGCTGATTTAAACGATGAATACCGTCTGCTTGCGATGCTTATTATCGGCAGCGGCCTGCTTGGCTGGGCAGCGATTTACATTTTATCGCGCCGGCTTGCACGGCCAATCAGTGCAGCAGCTGCCGCGGCCAAAGAAATTCGCAACGGTAACTATGGAGTGCTCCTTAAGCCTTCGAGGGCGAAAGAACAGGAAGTATACGACCTCGTCACGTCTTTTAACGATATGGCTGTCCGCCTTGAACAGCTTGAATCTATTCGTGCTGAACTGCTTGCGGGTGTCACCCACGAGTTAAAAACACCTGTTACCTCAATCAGCGGTCTGCTTCAAGCTGTCAAAGACGACGTTGTTACCGGGGAAGAAGCGAAAGAATTTCTTACGATTTCTTTAAAAGAAACGGAACGAATGCAGAATATGATCAATGACCTGCTCGAATTCAACACGTTTGCAGCCAATGCTCTGCCGGTTTCAACCGCGCCGCATGAACTCAATGAACTAACAGGGGACATTGTTCATGAATGGAACTTAGCCCGTAACCCGGACGGCATCCCTATTCATTTTTATCCGTATGAGCGGGACTTGATGGTGCTGACGGATCCTGACCGCCTGCAGCAGATTATGATGAACCTGCTCAACAACGCGGCTCATGCTATTGAAACAAAAGGCCAGCTTTCTGTTACGATTCGCACTGATGAATCGTACGCCCTCATTGACGTAGCCGATACGGGAATTGGTATTCCGGATGCTGAAAGAGCCTTGATTTTTGAACGGTTTTACCGTGGAGAAAATAAAAAATATAAAGTCCGCGGCCTCGGTCTCGGTCTCCCGTTCAGCCAGCTGCTTGCCCGGGCCATGGATGGCGACCTGGAGCTGAAGGAAACATCACCTCTTGGCACAACCTTTACGATTAAATTAAAAAAACAGGACTGATGCCTCCGCATCAGTCCTGTTTTTGAATTACTTGCTAATCGCTTTTTCAATTTCATCAGCCTGCTTTAAAACAGACTGCAAGCCTCCGCCTGATAAGTACCAAACGTTTGCATCAAGGTAAACGACATGATCGTTTTTCACAGCTTTTGTGCTCTTTACAAGATCGTTTTCTACAACCTGTTTTACAGAAGACTCTCCGTCTACTACAGCCGCGCCGCGGTCTACAACAAACAAGTAGTCTGGATCTGTTTCCACTAAATATTCAAATGAAACGCTTTGTCCATGGGTAGATACTTCAATGTTTTCATCAGCTGGTTTTACACCGAATACGTCATGAATAATACCGAAGCGTGACGCAGGTCCGTACGCGCTTATTTTGCCTTCATTCGCCAAAATAATAAGTCCATTTTCGTTCATTGATGATGCTTTTTCGTTTAGTGCCGCTACTTTTTCATCAATAGCTGTTAATTTTTCTTTTACTTCTGCTTCTTTATCAAAAATTTGACCGATTGTTGTTGCATTTTTCTTGAATGATTCCATGTAGTTCGACTCATCAACAGCAAGATAAACAGTCGGCGCAATCTCCGCAAATTGGTCGTATAAGTCCATTTGACGGCCTGAAATAATGATTAAATCTGGTGCAAGTTCATTAATTTTTTCAAAATCCGGCTCTTTTAAGCTGCCTGTATTTTCATACTTTTCATCTTCAAACTTTGAAAGGTAATCCGGAATATTTTCTTTTGGAAGGCCGACTGGCTCAATGCCAAGCTCTGCCATTGTATCAAGTGAACCAAAATCAAATACAACTACTTTTTCCGGGTTAACCGGCACTGTTGTTTCGCCAAGCTCATGTGTTACGGTTACTTCTTTTGGTGTTTCATTGCCCTCTGCCGGCTCTGTTTCGGCTTTCTCTCCAGAAGTTGATGAACTGCATGCCGCTGCGATTACCGCAAAAACAGCCATAACGATAAATAACAAATATTTTTTCATAATGCTCTCCTTTTATCAGCTAAAATACACGCATATTTTTTGATTGTTAATTTCCTGAATAGACATATCCATGCCATATACCTGTTTGAGTGTCAACGTGGTAATAATCTCATTGACCGTTCCCTGTGCTTCAATTTTGCCGTCTTTTAGGGCCACAATATAATCGGAATACACAGAAGCAAAATTGATATCATGGATGACAATCAGAACCGTTTTACCGAGTTCATCTGCAAGGCGGCGCAGCACTTTCATAATTTGAACAGAGTGCTTCATATCCAAATTGTTCAGCGGTTCGTCTAATAGAATATACTCGGTATCCTGAGCGATGGTCATCGCGATAAACGCCCGCTGCTTTTGCCCGCCGGACAACTGGTCTAAGTAGCGGTCCTGCAGTTCCTCGAGCTCCATGTAACGAAGCGCTTCGTCAATGTGAACGTGGTCTTCTTTTGTTAATTTCCCTTGTGAGTAAGGGAAACGCCCGAAGGCAACAAGGTCACGGACCGACAAACGCAGGTTTAGATGATTAGACTGCTTTAAAATAGCCATTTTTTTGGCTAAATCTCTGCTTTTTGTTTCGTTTACTTTTTGCCCGTCGATCAGCACTTCACCAGTATCCGCACTCATCAAGCGGCTGATAATGGATAAAAGCGTACTTTTCCCGGCACCGTTCGGACCAATAAACGATGTGATTTTTCCCTTTTGAATATTGACTGACACATCATCAACAACTGCTTTTAATCCGTATGATTTCGAGATAGACTGCACTTCTACCATTATTTTTTACTCTCCCTTAACAATAAGTATATAAAGTAAATGCCGCCGACAAAGTTAATGATCACGCTAAGCTGCGTAGAAAAAGTAAACACATGTTCAACGATCATTTGACCGCCGGCAAGTGCCGCAATCGACACAAGTATCGAAGCAAAAATAAGAACGGAATGTTTATAGGTTTTAAACATTTCATAGGCCACATTCACAACGAGCAGTCCAAGAAACGTAATCGGACCAACCAGCGCCGTAGCAACGGAAATAAGAACAGCAATAATAACAAGCAGCCGTTTGACCGTGTAATCGTACTCAACTCCAAGGTTAATCGCTGTTTCTTTTCCGAGTGAAAGAACATCAAGATACTTAAAAAATTTCATTAAATACAGCAGCATAGCGGCAGTAATCACGGCTGCCATCATCAAAACCTCTGTCTGGACATTGTTAAAGCTCGCAAACATCCGGTCTTGAATAATCTGAAATTCATTTGGATCAATCAATACCTGCATAAATGAGGTAAAGCTGCCGAAAAACGTACCGAAAATAAGGCCAAGCAGAAGCAAGAAGTAAATGCTCTGCCCTTCTCTGCGAAAAAGCAGCCGGTACAGCACAAGTGCAAACAGTACCATAAAGCCGATCGAAATCGCAAAGTTCACCTGCTTGTTCATGACTGTCAGGCTGGTCGAGCCAAGGAAAAACACAAGCGTTGTCTGCACAAGCATATACAAGGAGTCAAGCCCGATAATGCTTGGCGTTAAGATCCGGTTGTTCGTTACCGTTTGAAACAGCAGTGTAGCGACTGCAATAACTGTTCCTGTCAGCACAATCGCTGCAATTTTTTCTGCCCGCCTTGGCAGAGCATAGTCCCAATTAGGTCCAAGCTCAATAAACATATAGCCGGCTATCGAAGCTGCCGCCAGCACAATTAGTATGATCAGTTTGCCCTTTTCACGCATAATCCCGTCTCCTCATCAGCAAGTAAATAAAAATCCCGCTCCCAATAACGCCAACCGTTAAACCGATTGGAATTTCATATGGGAAAATGATGATTCGCCCGAGAATATCGCAGAACAAAATGAATACGGCTCCTAAAAGCGCGGTATCAAACAAGCTGTTTTTTAAATTGTCCCCCCGGTAAATCGACACAATATTCGGAACAACGAGACCAAGAAACGGAATAAGCCCGACTGTCAGCACAACGAGTGTGGTTGACAGCGCCACAATAACGAGCCCGACGTTTACAGCCTGCTTATAATTCAAGCCGAGATTTTTTGCAAAATCCTCTCCCATTCCGGCGATCGTAAACCGGTCGGCGAAGAAGTAAGCAATCACAACAAGCGGAATACTTATGTACAGCATTTCATAGCGCCCGGCTGTAATCATGGAAAAGTCTCCCTGCAGCCAAGCTGACATGTTTTGAATCAAATCGTGCTTATACGCAAAAAATGTTGTGATGGAACTGATAATATTTCCGAACATAAGCCCGACAAGTGGAATAAAAATAGGATCTTTCATTTTAATCCGGTCAAGGATCTTCATAAATAGAAACGTGCCGGCAAGAGAAAATAAAAACGCGATAACCATTTTTTCAAATGGACCAGCCGACGTAAAGACAATCAGCGCAATAAGGATACCAAATCGGGCGGAATCCATCGTTCCTGCCGTAGTTGGCGAAACAAATTTATTGCGGCTCAGCTGCTGCATAATAAAGCCGCTGATACTGAGCGTTACTCCGGCAATTAAAATACTGATCAGCCGTGGAACCCGGCTCTGCCAAAAAATCTGCGTCTGGTGATCGCTAAATCGAAACAAATCCAACGGCGAAATAGTGGTAACGCCGATAAACAGTGAAGCAAAAGATAATAAAATAAGCAATAATACTAAGTAACGTTTTTTCATTCATTTGCCCTACCCTTTATATTGCTGTCAGGCAGTTAGTGATAGAGAGATTCATTCTCAATTGAAGTGAAAGATAAAAGCCGATTGGAAACCGGCATCCTTTCTACGACAAATTGCGTCGGATACGATCCAGCGTGCGCAGGCACTGTTCAAATTCAGCCGGATCAATTCCGTTTGATGCATCTTGTATGGTTTGAAAAGCGATCGCTGTATAATCGTCCTTCATCCGCTTGCTTTCTTCCGTTAAAAAAACAAGATTTACCCGTTTATCCGTCGGATGCGGACGCCGTTCAACGAGCCCATTTCGTTCCATATTTGCAACAAGACGCGACACACTTGGCTCATCCCGTTCATTTAACACAGCAAGAGATTGCTGCGTTTGACCGTCCCTTTCAAACAAGCGGCTTAACAATTGCCATTGTTCATGGGTAATCGGATAGCCATTGGATCGAAAATGCTGATTCAACCTGTTCGTCATCAGACGCGAGCTTTGAAACAGCTTATATCCGAGTGAATCATCCAGCTTATACATAGCTCTTCACCTCTAACAGCTTATCTCCATCATTGTAATAGAAATAACTTGTCTGTGCAAGTATATGTCGTATTAAACGGATGCGGGCAATGATGCTTCTACAAACGTTTCATTTTTAAAATCCAGGATGTAATCCGGTTTTTCCTGTTTTGTGCGGTGGCCGGCAATGTGAATCGGACTTTTCTTCCACCCTTTATAGGCTTCTTCTGATTCCCACTGGATCGCTACAATCACTTTTTCATCTTCTTTGCTGCGTGAACGGACCCAAATTTTTTTATCGATAAAGCCATCCATTTCCGCCATGGCATTTTTCCCTTGAAAGTTCTCAACGACTAAGTGGGATGTGCCCGGTTTTACCGTAATGGTTTTCATTTCAACAAACATATTTTACCTCCTTTTTACCAAAATGAAATTGTTTTTTTACTCTATCATTATATTGATAATGATTTTCAGTGTCAACGAGAAGTTTACTAAATGAATTGTTTTCCCGTTTGGCAGATTTTCCTTTATCATGAAACAAGAAAGAAAAAAGGAGCTGCTTCCATGAAAAAACAATCGTTTGCAATTCAATTCTGGAAACCGATTCTTATTCTTTGGCTGATTGCGGCGGCTGTTTTTGGATTCTTTGCTGCTAAGCTTCCTGCCAAGCTTGAAGGAGACGGTTTTCGGACAGATGGTGACTATGAAGTGGTTCAGCAGGAGCTGCATGATACATTTCATTTTCCAGAACAGACCCTGCTTGTTTTATTTGAAAAGAGGAATCATGAATCCTCTAAGGCCTTTCAAACAAACATTAGCTCTGTCTTAGATGAAATTGACCAGACTGTATCGCCATCTGCCATCGATTCACCTCTTGAAAAAAAAGAATGGCTGAAAGAGGACATCGCTTATGCCGCTATTCATTTTGATGATCCGTCAAAGCCAATGGATCCTGTGATTGATGACGTGCGGGCTATTTTGGCAAAAGAAGACGGCATCTCGCTGACAGGCGGACCTGTTATCTCAAAAGATATTAATCAAGCGAGCCAGGATGACTTAAAACGAGCCGAACTGATTGGACTGCCTGTAGCGCTTATCGTGCTCCTGCTTGCTCTTGGAACCGTGGTCGCTTCAATTCTTCCGCTTGTGATTGGCGGAATGACGATTATTGTCGGCTTCGGGATTTTATCCTTTATAGCCGACTCAGTTGATTTGGCTATTTTCATTTTAAACATCGCTCCAATGCTTGGACTGGCACTGTCGATTGACTTTTCACTTTTGTTTATTAATCGTTATAAAGAAGAGCGCTCCCGTGGCCGGTCGGTGGATGAAGCAATCCGGATTACACAAGCAAAAGCCGGCCACTCCATTCTTTTTTCCGCTTTATGCGTATTTATCGGACTTGGCTCAGTGCTGCTGATCGACATTGATATTTTTAAAAATGTGGCCATTGGCGGCATGACTGTTATTGCGGTCGCGGTGATCGCGTCCATGACACTGCTTCCGGCGCTTCTAAAGCTTCTTGGCAGCCGTATTTACAAAGGACGGATTTTGCGCGTCTCCGGAAACTCTGCCAGCCGGTGGCGCTTATTTGCCCGATTCGTGATGAAGCACCCTGTTTTAGTCGCGCTGCTTGCTCTTTTTCTGCTCGGCACAGCGGTGATTCCAGTGAAAAACATGCACCTGGCCATTCCAGCAGCAGATTCATTGCCGCCTACGTTCGAATCCCGCACGGCTTACGATAAAATTGAAGAGAACTTCATGAAAGATACGGCTTCAACGGTGTATGCAGTCGCTGAACGAAAAAACGGCTGGCTTGATGAAGACGGATTAACGGTTATGAAAGAACTGGAACAGAAATTAAAGCGGAGCGAAACCATGAGCGGTGTAGAAACCTTGTTTTCCATAAGCGGCCAGCGTGATCCGGCTGTACTTGCGGCTTCCCTTGAAAATCCGCAAACAGCCGCAAAGCTTGAGCCGGCAATTGAAGGCTTTATTCAGGGAGACAAGCTCTTGCTTCCCATTTCTCTTAACGCAGAAGCCGCCTCTGACGAAGCTCAGACAGTGGTTCGGAACTGGAGCGAAGACGACTGGCCAGTAAAGATTACATTTGGCGGCCAGCCTAAATTTAACCAGGAGCTGTATGATGAAATTTTTGATAAAGCAGCCCCTGTGCTGGCGGTTATCTTGATTTCTACCTTTTTTATTTTAATGATCGCGTTCCGGTCGGTTCTGATTCCGCTCAAAGCGATTATCATGAATGTTCTCAGCCTTGCTGCTACGTTTGGCATTCTTGTCTGGCTGTTTCAAGGAGGGCAGCTTGGAATGGAACCGGCTTCTGTTTCTCTTATTCTGCCGGTGCTCGTTTTCAGTCTCGTGTTTGGCTTAAGCATGGACTATGAAGTGTTTCTCATCTCCCGCATTCGTGAATTTTATATGGACACATATGACAATGCATATGCGACTGTAGAAGGGCTTGCAAGCACAAGTAAAATTATTACTTCCGCTGCTGCCATTATGATCGCCATTACCGGCGCTTTTGCTTTTACCGGCGTTGTGCCAGTAAAACAAATTGGAATCGGTATTGCGATTGCCATTGCGATCGATGCGACGATTGTGCGCCTGCTGCTTGTGCCCAGCTTAATGAAACTGCTTGGCGCAGCCAACTGGTGGATGCCGTTTCAAAAAAAATCAAAAAAGCAGTCTTCTTAAACAGAAGACTGCTTTTTGCGAGCCTGCATTCAGCTATGAAATATCGAGCCGGCGACGATTTCATCAGCGCTCTTTTGCAATAGCTCTTCTACTTTAAATGGGCCGGATCGCTCTGAAAAAGACTGGACAATATGATAGCCGATACAATACCCAATCCACTTGGGAAGGCGGCGATCTTTTTTTCCATATAAAAAATCATGCTGTAGTTCTTTATCTGTACTCTCCAACGCAGAAACAAACGTTTTTTTCCATAGTTTCATTGCCGTTTCAAGTGAATACAGACCTACCCAGGGAGCGAGCTGCTTTTCCCCATACAGTTCTTTTACCGCAAACTCAGCTATTCCTTCTAAAACAAGGGCCTCTTTTAAACGCAAAGAATGATCCTCTTTTTTGAAATGATCTAACCAGCATACATGATTGTACTCATGTGCCAGCAGGGCTTTTACCTCTTCTCTTGGTAAATCAGGTGTCAAAAACAAAAAAATAACTTTCCCGACAGCAGCTCCATTTTTCTTAGGGATAGACGCTTTGCCTCTCCAGCGTGCTTTTCGTATCGGAAAAAGAACAATATGTGCTTCAGGTCCATTCCACTTTTGCTGCAGCTCTTTGTATTCCTGTGCCGCCAGCTCCCACATACGACTTTTATCCATTTCCTCCACAGTGTTCCATGTTTTTTCCCATTCGGATGGATCAAACAATCCGGCGGCAAGCAGGTGATAGTGAAGTTCCTCTGGGCTGAACGCTGGAAAAAAAGAGACCAGCGGGGCACACAGCGTCTCACATTGAATAAAATACACTTCCTTTTTTCCTTTTCTTTCACACTCTCTTATAAACTCATCCAGCCATGCTCTACTGTTTAATACCGGCATGATGCTGCCTCCTTTTTCACTGCCTTTCTTATATATATATGAATAAGTTTATTTTGGAGCAGCCGTACTGTTTTTATAGAAAAAAGTATGTTTCATAGACTTTTCGTTTATCCATCTCTTTTTTTCCTGCATAAACTATGAAACAAAGAAAGGAGGAATATCATGTCTCGAGCACACTTTTATCATCTTTGCTCACAGCACACAGGAAAAAAAGTGAAAATTACCTGCCGTGATGGCAAAGTTCATACAGGAAGAATTACCCGCGTAACGAGAGACCATGTTTGGATTCGTCCTGCCGGCTTTTTAGGAGGGTTTGGCTACGGATTTTATGGCTGGTATGGCTACGGATACGGCTATCCGGTTGCCCTGGCGGCTATTGCCGGTTTTGCCCTCGCATCTGCCTTTTTCTTATGGTGAAAAAATAAAAAAACGGTCATCTTATATAAGATGACCGTTTTTAAAAGCGGGTTAGCCGGTAACAAAGGACTTGAATTTTTCATAATCTTTTCGATGACATTCAACCGTCAGCTTTGTTCCATTCTCTTCATATTCTGTTTCGAGCACAGCCGCGTGCTCATTAAAGTACGATACGACTTCCCCTTCGTCGAATGGGATAAGCAGGGTGCAGCGGACATAGTCTTTAAACAAGTACTCTTTCAGCTTATTCGTCAGCTCGCTGATACCGGCTCTTTCTTTGGCGGATATATATACCGAATCACCGGCTGTCTGCGGGTATTCGATACCGGCCCGGTCTGCTTTATTGTATACATAGACGACCGGCATGTTTTCTGCCCCAATATCTGCGAGCGTTTTTTCCGTAATATCTATCATTGTTTCAAACTGCGGGCTTGATACATCAATGACATGAACAAGCACATCGGCAAATGCCGCTTCCTCCAGTGTTGAGCGAAACGCTTTTACAAGATGGTGCGGCAGCTTGTTTACAAATCCGACCGTATCAGCGAGCAAAAACTCTTTTTTATCCGGAAGCTCAATGCTGCGCACAGATGTATCCAGCGTAGCAAAAAGCATGTCTTTCTCAAAAACCTCTCCCCCGTCTCCGCCGTACGTTCCGAGCATTGCGTTCATAACAGTTGACTTGCCGGCATTTGTATAGCCGACAAGCGCAGCAACAGGCAGGTTATTTTTTTGGCGCTGTCTGCGCTGTACAGTCCGCTGCTCCGAAATTTTCGCCAGTTCTTTGCGTAAATAAGAAATTTTCGATTCAATTTTCCGGCGGTCAAGCTCGAGCTTCGTTTCCCCGGCACCACGGTTCTTAAAGCCTGAGCCGCCCCCCTGACGCCCAAGTGCCACATACGTGCCGACCAGGCGCGGCAGCATATACTGAAGACGGGCCATCTCCACCTGGAGCTGTGCTTCTTTCGTTTTGGCGCGCCGGCCGAAGATGTCTAAAATAAGCATGGTTCGGTCGATTACTTCGCAATCAAGCTCTTTTTCGAGATTTCGAATTTGCGATGGCGACAGCTCACTGTCAAAAATCACGACATCTGCTTCCATCTGTTCGACAAGATGCTGCAGCTCTTCTACTTTTCCCGTTCCCATATACAGAGCGGGATGTGTACGAGGCAGATTTTGCGTCAGCTCCCCCTTTACTTCAATGCCGCACGCTTCGGCCAGATTTTTGAGCTCTTCCATTGAGTACAGAAAATCTCCCTCGCTATCCGTATTTACACCCGCTGTAATGCCCTTGAGTTGTTCGGTTTTTGTTTCGTTCATAGGGACCTCCGTTCTGAAAAAACCGCAGACATCGGCCTGCGGTTCGGTTTCGTGCTGTTAGTTTACCACGCCCGCGTCTTTTAAATCAAACGCTGTGAACGCTTATTTCCATATAAAAAAGCGGGGTATGCACCCCGCTTACAAAAAGACGAAATAAATGACCGCTGCCAGAATGATACGATAAATGGCAAACGGAGTTAATTTGATACGGTTAATTAATTTCAAGAAGAACTTAATGGAAATTAAAGCGAAAATAAAAGCACTGATAAAACCGACCGCATAAAAAGGAAGATCGGAGCTTGAAATATACTCAAGGTTTTTCAACAGTGAAATAGAGCTGGCCCCGGCCATAATCGGCACGGCCATAATAAACGTAAAATCCGCTGCAGCACGATAGCTCATGCCAACAAGAACCCCGCCGGAAATGGTAGATCCAGAACGTGAAAAACCGGGAAGCAGAACAGAAAGACATTGGAAAATACCAACAAGAAATGCCTGCTTATACGTTATTTGATCAACAGTCTCAGCTATATTAGCCGTCTGCTTTCTGCCCCTGTAAAGGTCTGCAATCATCATCAGGACAGCACCAGCCACAAGTCCGATCAACACAGTCTCGGTTGTAAACAAATACTTATCAATCGTATCTTCAAACAAAACACCTAAAACCCCGGCCGGAACCAATCCAACAAGCACCTGGCCAAGACGAAGCCGATTTTCTTTGCCGCGTGTTTCTTTGTTTAAGCCAAGCAAATCAATAAACCGCTGCCTGAATACAACAACCACCGCTAAAATAGAACCAAGCTGGATGACAACCTTGAACGTATTAGCTGCATATTTTCCCAAAAATTCTTTAGAGTGAAGCCACATATCATCGACAATAATCATATGCCCTGTTGAAGAAACCGGGGCAAATTCGGTCATTCCTTCTACAAGCCCGAGAATAACCGCTTTTAATAGAGTGATAAAATCCATTCCTATTCTCCTTTGTCAGATTTCCACTCTCTAAAGTAGCATACTTTTCACTATACGCCAATTGATTACTGTTTAGACTTCCATTCTGCCAGAATCTTGAGAGCCGCTTCTTTACTTAAATGAATACCTCCGCTGAATGAACGGCAGTCAGGCGATGCAGCGCCCGTTATATAACACATTTGCGTTTCCTCCACCTGCTGCTCTGTGTATTTCTCAATCGTAATTTCATCCTGCTGTCCTATTATCCGTACCCGGTCTTCCGGAGAAATACCCAGTTCCTTCCGCACCGATTTGGGCAGAACCACCCGCCCCTGCGCATCCATAATTCGCTTTGATTTCACCGCAATCATGCATTTCACCTCTTTTAGTAAGATAAGACTACTATTTCAGCCTTCCTTTTTTTAGTCAAAACAAGATAAATAAGGAAAAAGACAGAAAAAATGCTTCTCACAAGATCCTATTACCTAATTGACTAGCTTTAAAATAAATCTTATAGCATGTTTTCTACGGGAATTAGGTCCAAAGATCTAAACAAACCGAATGTAGAATGTAAATTTGTCATTTTTACAATTAATGTTAAAAAAAGATGGTTTTAGATGATACAAAAGCTTCTATGTATATTTTGCTTTGAGAAAAGGAGAACAAAATGAACGCCTTATGAAAACTGAGTTTTAGAATTTTAACAGCGGCTTTATCAGCTCTTCTTGTTTCCTATATCCCTATTTTTTCAACTCTAATTTACGGATGTAGAGAAAATGCTTGAACAGCTTAACGATTTTTCTCAATCCTCCGCCGGTCAAAAGAAACCAGATCACAATAATATAAAACAAAAAACGCCTTGCGAACAAGGCGTTTTTTCTTATCAGAACAATTAAGCGAGATGGGTTTTGAACCACTGTGCTGCTGCCCGCACTTCTGTAGCTGTCAGCATATGGCCATTCATTTCCCAGTGAACGTCTGTTTCTGCGCCGGCACCAGCCAGCAGCGCCGCTAAATCATCTGTTTCTTTTGCCGGACAAATAGGATCGTTTTTTCCAGCTGTAATAAAAACAGGGGTGCCTGTTAAATCCGGAAGTTCAATCCCTCTTCTCGGCACCATTGGATGATGAAGGATCGCACCTTTTAAAGAATCTTTCAAATGAAATAATAGACTTGCAGCAATGTTTGCACCATTCGAGTAGCCGATCGCCACTACTTTATTCCGGTTAAACCCGTAGTCGCGTGCCGCCTGGGCTAAAAATTCATTTAATTCATTTGTGCGGAACACTAAATCTTCCTCATCAAATACTCCTTCTGCCAGCCGTCTGAAAAAGCGCGGCATACCATTTTCAAGCACATTTCCCCGCACGCTCAATACAGATGCATCCGGATCAATACTGTCAGCGAGCGGCAGCAGGTCATGCTCGGTGCCTCCTGTTCCATGTAAGAGAAGCAGGACACGGTCGTTTGATCCTTTTTGAAATACATGTTTCATGGCGCTTCCACCTTTTCTGTTTTTATTATCTCGAATTAAAGATAATAGTACAGGAGGAAGAGAAGTGCGTCAATTCCTTTTCCCTTAATACGCAGCCGCCAGAGCCATTTCACGTTCCAGCTGCTCCCGGCAGTTGACGACGTCGCCAATGACAATCACAGCCGGATTGCCTATTTCCTGCTTCTGCGTTTCTTCTGCAATACGGCATAGCGGTGCTGTTACAACGCGCTGTGCATTTGTCGTGCCCTGCTCAATCACCGCGGCCATCATTGCCCCATTGCGCCCATGGTGAATGAGCTGCTTCGTAATATGATCCAAGTGTTTCATGCCCATATAAATCACAAGCGTGTCTACAGACGTGGCAAGCTTCGACCAATCTGTTTCCCCTTTGCCTTCCATTTGATGCCCGGTGACAATGGCGAATGAATTGCCATATTCCCGGTGTGTGACGGGAATATTTGCATAAGCCGGTGCAGCAATGCCCGCTGTAATACCCGGAATAATTTCAACCGGGATGCCAAAACTTCTCGCATAAGCAGCTTCTTCGCCGCCGCGTCCGAACACAAACGGATCACCGCCTTTTAAACGCACCACACTTTTTCCGTCAGAAGCGAACTTTACCATCAGCCGATTAATACGGTCCTGAGTCATCACATGATTGCCTGGAAACTTTCCGCAGAAGACGCGGACAGCTGATGGTTTTGACTCCTTCAACAGCTCTTTGTTTACAAGCCGGTCATATAAAATAACATCGGCCGTTTGAATGGCTTTTAATGCTTTAACGGTAATGAGTTCCGGATCGCCCGGCCCTGCTCCTACAATCGATACACCCATCTTCGTCCGCCTCCCCCTTTAAATAAATAAGTATACGTCGTCGTCTTCAATAACGGCTTTATAAGTGGACACACAGCCCACATCCGGCGCCTGCACTTTCCCATCAGTTGTGCAAATTTTCCAGTCATGCATCGGGCAGAAAACGTGCTCGCCGCTGACAATCCCTTCTGCGAGCACCCCGCCTTTATGCGGGCAGCGATTTTCAATCGCTCTGACCGTGCCATTTCCAAGTTTAAACACAGCCAGTTCCACCTCTCCCACCCGGACGGTTTTTCCCATTTTCTCCGGCAAATCCGCAATGGATGCGATCCGCACCTTCTCCAATGTTTTTTCCATGTTCACAGCCCCCTTTTATTTTGTTGTGCTCACAAGCTCTGTTTCATATAGTTCTTTTCGGATTTTTTCACTTTCGATTACTTCTTTCCACGGCTCTTTTGTGACAGACAGCGCTTCGTCGATCCGGGCGTTCAGCGCATCACGCGTTGCTTTATCGGACAGAACTTCTTTAATATGGTCAAGGCCGACACGCTCTACCCAGGCCGCCGTCCGTTCAAGATATACCGCATCCTCCCGGTAATACTGCATAAATGCGCCTGTCATTTCCATTACTTCTTCGTTCGTTTTTACTTTGCAGAAAAGATCAGCTGCCCGCAGATGGGTTCCGCCATTTCCGCCAACGTATATTTCCCAGCCGCCGTCTACACCCACGACTCCAATATCCTTGATGCCAGATTCTGCACAGTTGCGCGGGCAGGCAGATACAGCCATTTTCACTTTATGCGGTGTTCCGATCCGCTCGAATTTCTTTTCCATCTGGATTCCCATGCTCATGGAATCCTGGGTGCCGAAGCGGCAGAAACTTTCACCGACACAGGTTTTAACCGTTCGTAATGTTTTTCCGTACGCATAGCCGGACGGCATATCCAAATCCGCCCACATACCCGGCAGATCCTCTTTTTTTACGCCGAATAAATCAATCCGCTGGCCGCCTGTTACTTTGATGAGCGGCACATTATATTTATCTGCTACATCAGCAATTTTCCTCAGGTCATCTGCTGACGTTACACCGCCATACATCCGCGGTACAACTGAATATGTGCCATCTTTTTGAATGTTGCCGTGCATCCGCTCATTCACAAATTTAGAGGCTTTTTCATCTTCGTATTCTTTCGGATTAATCATGCCTAAATAATAGTTCAATGCTGGACGGCACTTTGAACAGCCGCCGTCTGTTTCCCAGCCAAGCACATTCATCACTTCTTTTGTATGAGTCAGCCCTTTTTCGCGAATTGCCTCAACGACTTCATCACGGGAAAGCGTTGTACAGCCGCAGATCGCTTCTTTTTGGTTCGATGTGTCAAATCCATCTCCTAATGTATGGGCAAGCAGGTCTACAACTAGTGGTTTACAGCCGCCGCATGAACGAGATGCACTCGTGCAGGCTTTTACTTGATCCACAGTTGTCAGCCCGTCACGTTTGATCGCTTCCATGATGGTACCTTTTGATACGCCGTTACAGCCGCAGATCAATTCACTGTCATCCATGGATGCCACCAGGCTGGCTCCATCGGCGGCTTCTTCCGCCGCACCGATGTATTCCTCTACATCCGCTTTCTTATTAATCAGGCGAAGCAGCTTATTTCCCTCACTTGTGTCCCCAAACAAAACCGCACCGGCCATTTTTCCGTCACGGATTAAGATTTTTTTGTACACGCCTTTCCAGTCGTCAAACATTTTGATCGTTTTCGTTTCTTCATCCTCTACAATCTCACCGACCGAGAATACATCCACACCCGAAACTTTTAACTGTGTGGACAGGACGGAGCCTTCATAACCGGCAGCCGGTGTATCACAAATGTGCGCCGCCATCGCTTTGCCCTGCTCATAAAGCGGAGCCACAAGGCCGTAGACGACTTCACGGTGCTCGGCACACTCCCCAACCGCGTACACATCTGGGATATTGGTTACCATGTAGTCGTTGACGAGAATGCCCCGGTTTACGGAAATGCCGCTCTCTTTCGCCAATGATGTATTCGGCCGGATACCGACCGCCATCACGACCAGATCCGTTTCGATTTCTTCGCCGTCATTAAAGCGGATACCTTTTACCCGGTTCTCCCCTAAAATCTCGGCTGTCTGCTTCCGCATAAGGAAGTTCATGCCTTGCTTTTCCAGCTCTTTTTGAAGCATTTTGCCGGCTGTTTCATCGAGCTGACGCTCCATTAAAAAGTCGGCTAGATGAATAACGTTTACTTCCATGCCTAGATTCAAGAGCCCGCGTGCAGCTTCGAGTCCAAGAAGGCCTCCTCCAATAACGGACGCTTTTTTGAATTCTTTGGACGCACCGATCATTTTTTCACAGTCTTTAATATCACGGAATGCGGTTACGCCTTTTTTCTCATGCCCCGGCACCGGAATAATAAAAGGAACCGAGCCTGTCGCAATAATAAGTTTGTCATATTGGACTGTCCGCTCTTTTGTGGTATGAACACATTTTGTTTCTGTATCAATCCGCGTTACCCCTTCACCTGGATAAAGCTGAATGTTTTGTTCTTCGTACCAGTTCCAGTCGTTTAGCGTAATGTCAGCAATCGTTGTATCTCCTTGAAGGACCTTTGACAATTGAATGCGGTTATAGTTCGGATAGGGCTCTTCTCCAAAAATAGTAATATGAAACCGATCCGGGTTAATTTTTAATATTTCTTCAATAGACCGGACACCGGCCATCCCATTTCCGATTAGTACGATTTTCTCTTTTGTCATCTGAACATCCTCCTTGATGGCTGTTGATAGTGTTGATTATAGGAGACTTAAAAGAAGTAGTCACAATAAATGTTATATAATCTTACATAAAAATTAATTGTTAGAAAATATCACATATAATCGTTACATAAATTAACGTATTGATATATAATAGTACAGGTAATCCATTTCGAGGTGATTCCATGACAGATGAAGAGAAAAGCTATAAGACGAAAAAGGTTATTACAATTGGAATTGTGAGCGAATTAACCGGGTTGTCTGAACGCCAGATTCGCTATTATGAAGAACGCCAGCTTATTTTCCCTGACCGCTCAGAAAGAGGTACGCGAAAATACTCCTTTGGCGACGTGGAAACACTGATGGATATTGCCAACCAAATGGAAGATGGTGTCCGGACATTTGAAATCAGGCAGGAAATGAAGAAAAGACCAGATCAAGACAAATTAAAACGAAGCATGATCAAAGGCCAGCTGAATGCACGGTTCGGTATTCAAAACAAGTTCAAATGAAAAATCCCGGAATCTTCATCCTCCGGGATTTTTCATTTGAAAAGCTCGTTTAACAGAGCGCTGAATTCATTAGGGTGCCCTATAAAGCTATGGTAAAATGCAAGTAAAAAAGGATTAATAATATGAAGAAAGATACATGGGGCGCTCTCTTTCAACCTGATCAGCCTGAAGATGAGCAGTTCTGCCGCGAGCATGGTGAAACGCTGTTCGCCAGGCTTCGGTTTGTTTGTTTAATGGTTGTCCTGTCTCACCCGCTTTATTTAGCTTTGGATCTTTACTTTTTGTCAACGGGAGAAAAGAGATTAAACTTTGGGCATCCTCCCTTTTTACATTTTATTCCATCATTGATGTCGCTCACCTTTTTGCTGGTCCGTAAGCGGCTGATCCGGCGCCAGCAGTCTGGCAGGAGGTATGTGCTGCATTATGTATAGAGCTATTTTTGTTTTTATATTTTCATTGGCGCGTCCGGATCGTTAAACAGCCAATTTTTAACCGGCAATATTTACGCGTATTTAATTATTTTACTGGCAGCTTCTGTGATTTTTCCGATTCCCCCAAAAAATCCGCAGTCATGCTGGCCGGCATCCATGTTTTGTTTCTAGCTGGATTCATGAAAATTGGCGGTTTTTCACTTACATCTATTATGAATATGATTAATTCGACCGCCGCAGCCGGCATTGCTTTTTTTCTATCGTCCACCTTTTATTTCTATCGAAAAAAAGAGATGGAAAGCCAGCAGCAGCTTCAAACAAATGAAAAAACATTTCGCCTTTTATTTGATTTAGATCCGCATCCACTCATTCTGGCACGGCTTTCTAATTATCCGATTATCCTTTTTAATCAGCGGGCGTCTGCGTATTACGAAGGAACTCAGCTGCACGATAAAGGCACTGGCCTTCTTTTTAAAAATTCGTATGAGAAGCAGAATATCATTGATGTTTTACAGGAGAAAGGAAGCATCAAAGGATATTTGACGCCGCATTTTGATCCGGCGAAGAAAGACATTTGGATTATGCTGAGTGTGGAATTAGTTGATTATCTGCAGGAACCGTGCCTGCTAATCAGAACAACGGATGTAACGAACTTTAAAGCGGAAGAAGAAAAACTATCGGCGCATGCTTTTTTGGATGAACTGACAGGTATTATGAACAGACGAAAAGGGCTGAATGTCCTTTCCAGCCTGATGAACAGCCGCCAGGCTCAGCCCTTTACACTCTGCTGCATTGATATTAACGGATTAAAAACCGTTAATGACCGTTACGGCCATAATAAAGGTGACCATTTTATTAAAGCGATCTGCCGGGCAATTCAAAAATCTCTGCATGAAGAAGATCTTTTATTTCGAATGGGCAGGGATGAGTTTGTTATTCTTTTTCCCAATCAGCCGCCGGAAGCGGCCAATCAAGCCTGGAATGCCATTCGATTAGAGTTTGACTGCACCAACCAGGTCTCCCGGCAGCCGTACAAATTGTCGGCCAGTCACGGCATCTGCTATTACCACCCCGGCATGAATATTTCTCTTAAAGAGCTGCTAGAAACGGCTGATCAGGAAATGTATAAAGAAAAAAGAAGCCGGCGTCACAAGCCCTATACTCCTTCTTTCCAAAAATAACAAAAAACCAAACGAAGAACAGTGATGTTTTCGTTTGATTTTTATTTAACAGCCTGGTTTCCTCCCTTTGTTTTACCGATTTTCTCACACCTTATTCCATAAACTCATATAAAGTAAAGAGCTAAAAAGTATGGAATGGAGGCTTTGGTGTGAGCCGAACGAAACGATATGCTCTGGCGCTTTTCATGGATTTCGGGATTCTTTTTCTTTCTGTTGCGCTATCCTGCTTTGTTTTCTATGAAAACGGCAGAGGGCTTACATTTTCCCAACTGGCATACATCTTCGCCTTGTTTTGGGTAGTACTGACGATTGGATTTCATCTTTTTCACCATTATCGCCACTTGTGGCGTTTTGCTAGCATGGGGGAATCAAAGGTCATTGGAAAAAGCTTCACATTTTCCTTCGTAACAGGGGGCATGCTGCATCTTCTTTTTTCGGAGTGGGGGGTAACCACCCTGCCGTTTTCTTTTCTTTTTATAACTTGGACTGTTTCTCTGGCAGCCTTTTTATTTTCACGGCTGATTTTATGGTCTATAAATGAAAACAAGGGCATTCCCAATAAAAACGGAAAGCGGACACTTATTATCGGCGCGGGCAATGCGGGTATTTTAGTCGTGAAAGAGTTAAAAAAATCGACGGACCCTTTTTTATATCCCGTTGCTTTTATTGACGATGACCCTGAAAAAATTGGCCTGCACGTCCGGAATATGCCGGTTGCCGGCACAACCGGTGAGATTGAACGGGTCATTGAGCAGTTTCATATTGAAACAGCCATTATCGCCATTCCATCTGCTTCCGGAAGCGATATTGCCCGAATCGTAAAAAGCTGTCAAAAATGCGGCGTCACTGTCCGGATTCTACCGCGTATTACAGATATTATTAATGGCCGTGTTACACTGAGTATGATTCGTGAGGTCAACGTGGAAGATTTACTTGGACGCCCGCCGATCCAGCTGGATGCTCTCGGCATTTCTCATTATGTACAGGATAAAACAGTGCTGATTACCGGAGCGGGCGGTTCGATCGGCTCTGAAATCTGCCGGCAGATTTCTTCATTTCATCCAAAAAAAGTTCTTCTGCTTGGCCACGGTGAAAACAGCGTATATGCAATCGAAAAAGAACTTGAGCAGCTTTATCCTCACCTTCCCATCCAGGCACTAATTGGCGACATTCAGGATAAAAACCGGCTTAAACATATTTTTTCCACTTACCGCCCGCAGGTTGTCTTTCATGCCGCTGCACACAAGCATGTCCCTTTAATGGAACACAATCCGACGGAAGCCGTTAAAAATAACATCTTCGGCACGAAAAATCTAGCGGAATGTGCCGGTCAGTATGAAGTTGAAACGTACGTTCAAATTTCCACAGACAAAGCAGTGAACCCAACGAGCGTAATGGGTGCCACAAAACGGGTAGCCGAACTTATTATTCAAACATTGAATCAGCAGAGTAAAACGAACTTTGTCGCGGTCCGGTTCGGAAACGTACTGGGAAGCAGAGGCAGTGTAGTTCCTTTATTTAAAAAACAGATTCAAAACGGCGGTCCGGTTACAGTCACGCACCGGGATATGACCCGTTATTTTATGACGATTCCCGAAGCTGTACAGCTTGTCATTCAAGCAGGGGCGCTTGCAAAAGGCGGCGAGATTTTCATTTTGGATATGGGCAAACCGGTTAAGATCAGCGAACTGGCCCGTAACTTAATTACCTTATCAGGACTGACACCAGGCAGAGATATCGAGATCCGCTATACAGGTATGCGCCCGGGAGAAAAACTGTACGAAGAACTTTTTACAACAGAAGAAGGCCATACAGCTTCCAAGCATGAATTGATCTACATAGCCAGAACAACGAACGTATCAAAGATCGACCTGCCATTCTGGCTGAACCAGCTGGAACAGCTTGTTTACGAACCAGGAAACGAAGAAACCGATACAGCAATCAAATTCGTTTTAAAAGAAATCGTTCCTTCTTATCAGATTGATTTCTTTTTTTCATAACAAAATAAACTTCCTATCTTTATGATAAGTAACTGTCTTCTTGCTTTCTTGTTCGAATTACTTTAGCGGGAGTACCATACGCAACCCCGTACGGACCAATGCTTTGCAGCACCGTTGATCCAGCTCCAATAACGGTATGCTCTCCGATACTCACTGAGTGAATGACCTTGGCTCCAAGCGATACAACTGCACTATTTCCCGCTTTAACATTCCTGCCCAGCACCGCACCCGGAGCAATGCTGACAAAGTCACTAAGTATGCAGTCATGATCAACTGAGGAGTTTGTATTAATAATAGAATGCTCTCCTATAATTGTATTTCGGTTAATAACCGCACCTGCCATCACAACCGTACCATCTCCTATCTTAACATTGCTGCTGATGCAGGCCGATGGGTGTACGATGGAAACAAAAGAAAAGTCAGGGACGAGTTTGCGAATGGTTTCAACCGTTTTTTTCCGTGTCCAATTGTCCTCGATCGCCACAATACCTCCGCACACCTGTTTGCCCAATTTCAGCAAAGTAGAATCTGTCCCTACTATCCGATATCCGTATATACTCGTATTAACAGGACGAATCGTATCAATAATTCCATATATAGCGTATTTTCTTTCTTTTTCAATAGCATCAATAATGACGCTCGCATGTCCACCTGAACCGATGATGATGATTTTTTTCACACCAATCACCTCGCATTGTTTTACCAATGTATGCCGGCCTCTCAACTATATGCACTTTGTCTTTGCCCATACAAGACAGAGTTGCTTTTCCCAAAACAAAAAAGCCTTGCGAATACTTCGCAAGGCTTTTATAAATAGGTGCTCCATACAAGTATGGAGACGGCGGGAGTCGAACCCGCGTCCAAAGATAACGGCACCTGAGCGTCTACGGGCGTAGCTGCACTATTTCGGTCTCGCCGGCCCAACTGCCGCACAGCAGGCGTTTGGATCGGCCAGCCTGATTAGTCTCTTCTCTCATCCCCAGGCGGAGGAATTGAGCGTAGTCCGCTTAAAGTGAGCCCCTTACCCGACTGCACGGACAACAGCGGGAGGAGCACAGGCTAACCTAAATTAGGCAGCTTGTAGTTGAGTTTGTTGTTTGCCAGTTATTATAGGCAAGTGCGTTTTGACAGAGCCGACCCTCTGGCCCGCAGCCCAGGCTCGAACTACCCCTGTCGAATCCGTAACGTCCCCGGATTAGATTTGAACAGGATGTTCTGGCTTATGCTAAGAACATTTCCTGACAAAGTAGTATCGAAGCATAGCTGCTTCATCGTGACAGAATCTATCATACCACAAACAAACTAGTTATTCAACCCTTTTGACGATCACGGAAGGCGCGCTCAATATCGCGTTTTGCTTCTTTCTGCTTTAAATCTTCGCGTTTATCATATTTCTTTTTCCCTTTTGCAAGGCCAATTAACAATTTTGCATATCCGTCTTTTAAATAAAGTTTTAAAGGAACGATCGAGTAGCCTGCTTCTTTCGTTTCACCGATCAACGTATTAATTTGCTTCCGGTGCAGAAGAAGCTTTCGCGTACGGAGCGGTTCATGGTTATGAATATTTCCCTGCTCGTACGGGCTGATATGCATATTGTGGACGAACAGTTCGCCATTTCGAATGCGGGCGAATGAATCTTTTAAATTCACTCGTCCCGCCCGGATTGCTTTAATTTCGGTTCCTAAAAGCACAAGACCCGCTTCATATGTTTCTTCAATAAAGTAATCGTGGCGCGCTTTTTTATTTTGCGCGACCACTTTTCCTTCTCCCTTTGGCATTGACTCATCCCTACTTTCTTACTTGCGTTTCTTTTTCTTCGCAATTCCTTCGTAAAATTTACGTTTTTTCTTTTTTTTCGGCGGCTGGTTCGACCATTCGCCGCCTTCTTTCACATCTGGACGCGCCGGCTTTCTCGACGGTCTGTCTTCCCGTTTAATGGCTTGTGCTTTCTTGCCGCGGCCGCGCGGCTTTTTATCCGCTTTGCCCTCTATTCCAGCTGGACGCTGGCGCTGTTTTTTCATGCCCACGATTTCAAAATCGACAGACTGTTCGTCTTTATTTACATCACGCACACGGACGGTAATTTCGTCCCCAATGCGGAAGACATTGCCGGTCCGCTCACCGATCATAGCATAGTGGCGTTCATCATAACGGTAATAATCATCTGTCATATACGAAACATGAATCAGACCCTCAATCGTGTTTTCAAGCGCCACAAACATACCGAAGTTGGTAACAGAGCTGATAACCCCATCATACTCTTCACCGATTTTATCAAGCATAAATTCTGCTTTTTTCAGCTCGTCTGTATCGCGTTCTGCATCAACAGCCCGGCGTTCCATGCTGGATGTGTGATCAGCGATTTCCGGAAGGCGCGCATCCCACTTTTCCCGTGTTTGCGGCGTAAGATCACCGTTGACTAAATACGTACGAATTAAACGATGGACAATCAAATCCGGATACCGGCGGATTGGCGAGGTGAAATGCGTGTAAAATTCTGCTGCAAGCCCAAAATGCCCTAAGCTGTTCGCATTATATTTTGCCTGCTGCATGGACCGAAGCATAACAGTAGAAATAACTGTTTCTTCCGGCGTGTCTTTCACGTTTTCAATAATTTCCTGCAGGGCACGCGGATGAACAGAATTCGCTGTCCCTTTCACATTCAAGCCAAAATTCGTCAAAAACTCAAAAAAGCGCTGCAATTTATCTTCCTTCGGATCTTCGTGAATCCGGTATATAAACGGAACATCCATCCAGTGGAAATGCTCTGCTACCGTTTCATTCGCCGCCAGCATAAATTCTTCAATCAGTTTTTCGCCGACAGAACGTTCCCGAATGACCACATCAGTCGGATGCCCATCTTTATCTACAAGCACTTTTGCTTCCCTGAAATCAAAGTCAATGGCACCCCGGTCCGTGCGCTTTTGGCGTAAAATGGCCGCCAGGTCTTCCATTCGCTCAAACATCGGCACAAGTGCTTCGTACTTAGCGCGCAATGCTTCATCTTTATCAACCAAAATCCGGTTTACATCTGAATAAGTCATTCGTTCTGTCGTTCGAATGACGCTGTCAAAGATTTCATGGCTGACTACTTCACCAGATGCGTTAATTTCCATTTCGCACGACATTGTTAAACGGTCTACTTTAGGATTCAATGAGCAGATGCCATTGGACAAGCGGTGTGGAATCATCGGGATTACCCGGTCCACTAAATAAACACTTGTACCACGCTCATAGGCTTCCCGGTCAATCGGGGAGTTTTCGGTTACGTAGTGGCTGACGTCGGCAATGTGAACACCGAGCTTATAGTTTCCATTCTCAAGCTTGGTTACCGTGACCGCATCATCGAGGTCTTTTGCGTCCGCTCCATCAATTGTCACGATGACTTCATCGCGAAGATCCCGACGGTTCGCGATATCTTTCGGATCAATTTCATCCGGCACCGCATTCGCCTGCTCCAGCACTTCTTCCGGAAACTCCTGCGGCAGGCCGTGTTTATAAATAATCGACATAATATCGACGCCAGGATCGTTCTTATGCCCGATAATTTCTTTTACTTCGCCTTCTGCCGCCTGGCGCCCTTCCGGCCAGCGTGTGATATGGACAACGACTTTGTGGCCGTCAATCGCACCGGCTGTTTTTTCTTTTGGAATAAAAATATCAGCGGTAAATTTTTTATCGTCTGTTTCCACAAAGCCAAAGCTTTTTTTGTCGATGAACGTACCAACAATGTCCGTCTGGCCGCGTTCTAAAATACGGACAACAGTACCTTCCCGGCGTGTCCCGTTTTGGTCTTCTTTCGTCACACGGACAAGCGCGGTGTCGCCGTTTAGAGCTCCGTTCGTTTCATGCGGCGGAATGAATACATCATCCATTCCCTGCTCATCCGGCAGCAGGAAAGCAAACCCTTTTGCGTGTCCGGAAATCTTTCCGCGCACAAGGTTCATTTTCTCCGGCAGGCCGTATCGGTTTGCGCGCGTCCGCACGACTAAACCGCGCTCTTCCATGTACACGAGCGACTTAACAAAGTCGCGGAACCCTTCCGAGCCTTCAATGCCAAGCACTTCTTCAAGCTCCTGCACTGTGAGCGGCTTGTACGATTCTTCTTTCATATACGTCAGTAATCGATCGACGATTTTCTCTATGTGCTGGTCCATCTGGAACCCGCCTCCTTTTGCGAAGTTACACGGTCCAGTCAAGCGTTTGGAGAAAGGCAAGAATATCTGCATGCAGCTGCTCTTTTTCTTTATCCAGTGTAATCACATGACCGGACTCTTCGTACCACTTCAATTGTTTTTCGTCTGTTTCCACGCCTTCAAAAATCACATTGGCGCTGTTGGTATCAATCATTTTGTCGTTGCGTGCCTGAACAACAAAAACCGGTGCATAAATGTGGTCAATATGGCTGCGTACATCTTGTACAAGCTCACGAAGCGCCGCCAGCGTATTCATCGGTGTTTGTTTAAAGGCTTCTATTTCTTTTTCAATAACATCAGCGGATTTCCCTTCAAATTTCTTGAACCCGCGTGCGTATTCCACAACCCCATTGTACATCGTCTGCTCGTCTTTCATCGACATTGGGGCACACATTGGAATAATACCCTTTACAGGTTTAGTATAACCGAGTTTCAATGCAAAAACACCGCCGAGCGACAGTCCGCATACCGCAATTTCTTCATAGCCAAGGTTCAGCAGATGCTGATAGCCTTCCTCCACATCCTTCCACCAGTCTTCAGGACCCGTTTTCACTAGTTCTTCAGGCGGAACCGCATGTCCTTTATAGTGTGGTGCATGTGATGTATACCCATTTTTCTCAAGAAAACGGCCGATCATGCGCACGTCAGATGAATTTCCAGTAAAACCGTGTAAAAGTAAAACAGCCCGTTTTCCTGCTTCGAATGTAAATGGAGTTGGCAGTGTTAGTTTCATGTGAGTCAATCCCTTTCTTTTTTCGGATGATGAAGGCTTTGGGGCATAAAAAAAAGCGATTCAGCCGAATCGCCTTTTTTATTATAAACCAAAGTAAGAAAGCGCAATTGTTAAAACAAAAAACAGAACAGACAAAATCACTGTCAAACGATGCAGCACCAGGTCAATCCCGCGCGCTTTCTGTTTTCCAAACAATTGCTCCGCACCGCCAGAAATCGCGCCAGAAAGCCCTGAGCTTTTCCCAGACTGCAGCAAAACAACCGCAATAAGCGCAATTGCTACAATCACGAGCAGTACAATAAGCACTGTATGTAACATATTTTTACCTCCATCAAAGACGAACCTATAGATGAGTAAATTATATCATACTTTCTGCACACGCGCAAAAAAGCCCGGCGGCCGCCGGGCTTTCGTTTGTTCTTATTTTTTCAAGTTGTAGAATGTGTCGTTGCCAAGGTATTGAGCAAGTTCACCCAGGTTGTCTTCAATGCGAAGAAGCTGGTTGTATTTTGCTACGCGATCCGTACGTGACGGTGCACCTGTTTTAATTTGGCCAGCGTTTGTTGCAACTGCGATATCAGCAATTGTTGCATCTTCTGTTTCACCAGAACGGTGAGAGATAACCGCTGTATAGCCAGCGCGTTTTGCCATTTCGATCGCATCAAATGTTTCAGTTAATGTACCGATTTGGTTTACTTTGATTAGAATAGAGTTACCTACGCCGTTTTTAATACCTTCTGAAAGCTTTTTCGTGTTTGTAACGAACAAGTCATCACCAACAAGCTGTACACGATCGCCAAGGCGCTCAGTAAGCAATTTATGGCCTTCCCAGTCGTTTTCATCCAAACCATCTTCGATTGAAACGATTGGGTATTTGTTTGCCATTTCTTCGTACCAGTCAACCATTTCTGCAGATGTTTTCACAACGCCTTCGCCAGAAAGGTGGTATTTGCCGTCTTCTTTGTTGTAGAACTCAGAAGAAGCAGCGTCCATTGCCAATTTAACTTCTTCGCCTGGTTTGTAGCCAGCACGTTCGATTGCTTCGATAATTGTTTGAAGAGCTTCTTCGTTTGAACCAAGGTTTGGCGCGAAACCACCTTCGTCACCAACTGCTGTGTTCAAGCCTTTTTCATGAAGAACCGCTTTTAGGTTATGGAAAATTTCTGCTCCCGTGCGAAGCGCTTCTTTAAATGTAGGCGCGCCAACAGGCATGATCATGAATTCCTGGATATCAACGTTGTTATCCGCATGCTCGCCGCCGTTTACGATGTTCATCATTGGAACAGGAAGCTGCTTGCCGTTTACGCCGCCAAGGTATTCATAAAGGTATACACCATGGTAGTCAGCTGCTGCATGTGCAACGGCCATAGATACACCAAGGATTGCGTTTGCGCCTAGTTTGCCTTTGTTTTCTGTGCCGTCAAGCTCGATCATCGCTTTGTCGATACCGATTTGATCTGTAACAACGTAGCTTCCTACGATTTCTGGAGCGATTACTTCGTTTACGTTTTTAACAGCCTGCTCAACACCTTTGCCAAGGTAGCGGCCTTTGTCGCCATCACGAAGTTCTACTGCTTCGTATTCACCTGTTGATGCACCAGATGGAACAAGTGCGCGGCCAAATGCGCCGGACTCTGTGTATACTTCTACTTCGATTGTTGGGTTTCCACGTGAATCAAGTACTTCGCGTGCATATACGTCTGTAATTACTGGCATTGTTTATTCTCTCCCTTAATGGTTAATTAATGTTTTTCCAGTCATTTCAACTGGCTGTTCTACATTTAATAGATCAAGCATCGTTGGCGCCAAATCGCCGAGGATTCCTCCATCGCGCAGCGTGATGCCTTCTTTTGTGACAATAACCGGAACCGGATTCGTTGTGTGAGCCGTCATTGGATTGCCTTCTACGGTTACGACTTCATCAGCGTTACCGTGATCAGCGGTAATAATCGCCGTGCCGCCTTTTGCCAGGATCAAGTCTACAACCCGCCCCAGGCACTCATCTACTACTTCAACTGCTTTAATCGTCGGCTCTAAAAGTCCTGAGTGGCCAACCATGTCTGGATTTGCAAAGTTCAGGATGATCGCATCCTGTTTGTCGCCTTCGATTTCGGCAAGTAACGCGTCCGTTACTTCATATGCGCTCATCTCTGGCTGCAAATCGTATGTTGCCACTTTCGGTGAGTTTACCAAGATTCGTTTTTCACCAGGGAATTCCCCTTCACGGCCGCCGCTCATAAAGAACGTAACGTGCGGGTATTTTTCCGTTTCCGCAATGCGAAGCTGGCGAAGATTGTTGTTGGCTAATACTTCCCCGACAGTATTTGATAAATCTGTTTTGTTATACGCGATAACGCCTTTAACTGTTTCCGAATATGGTGTCATGCAGACGAAGAACAAGTCTTTAGGACGGAATTCGCCACGATCGAATCCCATAAAGTCTTCGTTTGTAAACACATTCGCTAACTGAATCGCCCGGTCAGGACGGAAGTTAAAGAAAATTACGGCGTCGTTATCTTGAACTTTCGCAATCGGTTTACCGTTTTTACCAGTGATGACAGCCGGTACAAAAAATTCATCGACAACGTCCGCTGCGTAAGAGGCTTCAAGTGCTTCAAGCGGATCATCAAACTTTGGTGCATCGTTTTGCGCAATTGCATCATATGCTTTTTGAACACGATCCCAGCGGTTATCGCGGTCCATTGCATAATAGCGTCCAGAAATTGTCGCAAACTGTCCAACACCAAGCTCATCCATTTTCGCTTGTACATCTTCAATGTAGCCTTTTGCTGTTTTAGGTCCAACATCGCGGCCGTCCAGAAAAGCGTGAACATACACTTTTTCAAGACCCTGCCGTTTTGCAAACTCAAGCAGCGCTTTTAAATGATCAATATGGCTATGTACGCCACCATCAGACAGAAGCCCAAACAAATGAAGAGCTGTTCCGTTTTTCTTCGCATGCTCAGCCGCTTTTATGAACTGCTCATTTTCAAAGAATTCCCCTTCACGAATCGCGATGTTAATTCTTGTTAAGCTTTGGTATACAATCCGCCCAGCACCAATATTCATATGACCTACTTCCGAGTTGCCCATTTGGCCCTCTGGAAGACCTACTGCTTCCCCGCTTGCTGTCAGCTGTGCATGAGGGAATTGGTTCCAGTAGCGGTCAAAATTTGGCTTATTGGCCTGCGCGACCGCATTACCGCTCGTTTCAGCCCGGCAGGCGAACCCGTCGAGAATAATGAGCGCAACCGGTCCTTTAGCCATTGTTTACAGCCTCCAAAAGAGCAAGGTATGATGCCGCATCCAAGCTTGCGCCGCCGACAAGTGCGCCGTCGATATCCGGCTGTGCCATATATTCTGCAATGTTTTCAGGTTTTACACTGCCGCCGTATTGGATACGGACAGAATCAGCCGCTTTGTCTGAATAAAGGCTGCGAACTGTTTCACGGATTTCTGCACACACTTCGTTTGCATCGTTTGATGAAGACGATTTGCCTGTGCCGATTGCCCAGATTGGCTCATAAGCAATAACAGAGCTGCTTACTTGCTCTTCTGATAAGCCTTCAAGTGCTGCTTTAATTTGACCTGAAACAAATGCATTTGTTTCGCCTGCTTCACGCTGTTCAAGCGTTTCACCGCAGCAAATGATTGGTGTCATGCCATGGTTAAAGATCGCTTTTGCTTTTTTATTTACAGACTCGTCTGTTTCGTTGAACATTTCACGGCGCTCTGAATGGCCGATGATCACATATTCAACTCCAAGGTCCGCAAGTGCTTTCGGGCTAATTTCACCTGTGAAGGCTCCGTTGTCTTCAAAGTGAGCGTTTTGTGCACTGATTTTCACATCTGTTCCTTTTACCGCTTCAACAAGCTGTCCAAGGAACAAAGCAGGCGCACCAATTACGCTGTCCACTTGTTCTGATGATGGTACTTTTCCTTTTACATCGTTTGCGAACTCAATTGCTTCGCTAAGCGTTTTATTCATTTTCCAGTTTCCTGCAATGATCGGTCTACGCATGAATAAATCTCCCTTCTGCTGCTTCGAAATTACTTATCGTCAAGCGCTGTAACGCCTGGAAGTTCTTTACCTTCCATAAACTCAAGGCTCGCGCCTCCGCCTGTTGAAATGTGGCTCATTTTGTCCGCAAGGTCGAATTTTTCAACCGCTGCTGCTGAATCGCCGCCGCCAATAACAGAATACGCATCAGAATCAGCGAGTGCTTGTGCCACACCTTTTGTTCCTTTTGCAAACTTATCAAGTTCGAATACACCCATTGGGCCGTTCCAAATGACAAGTTTTGAGTTTTTAATGGTTTCTGCATACAATTCAATCGTTTTCGGACCGATATCAAGTGCTTCCCAGTCAGATGGAATTTGATCGATTGGTACAATTTTTGTGTTTGCATGCTCACCAAAATCATCTGCTACAGTAACATCAACCGGCATCAAGAATTTAACGCCTTTTTCTTCGGCTTTTTTCATAAATTCTTTTGCCAGATCCATTTTATCTTCTTCTAAAAGAGATTTTCCGATTTCATGGCCAAGAGCTTTTACGAATGTGTACGCAAGACCGCCGCCAATGATCAAGTTATCTACTTTATCAAGCAGGTGATCAATCACACCGATTTTGTCTCTTACTTTCGCTCCGCCGACGATCGCTGTAAACGGACGCTCTGGCTCAGATAATGCTTTTCCAAGCACATCCAATTCTTTTTGCATCAAGAAGCCGGAAGCAGATGGAAGAAGATGAGCAATTCCCTCTGTAGAAGCATGAGCACGGTGAGCCGCACCAAACGCGTCATTTACATAGATGTCTGCAAGCGAAGCAAATTCTTTTGCCAGCTCTGGATCATTCTTTTCTTCGCCCGGATAGAAACGAACGTTTTCAAGAAGAAGAATGTCGCCTTCTTTCATGCCAGAAATCGCTTCTTTCACACTGTCGCCGTAAGCTTCATCCACTTTGGCGATTTGTTTGCCTGTAAGCTCAGCCAAGCGGCGTCCAGCTTCTGTCAGGCGCATCTCTTCGTTTACTTCTCCTTTTGGACGGCCAAGGTGGCTTGCCAGAAGGACGATGGCTCCCTGTTCAGACAAATACTCAATTGTCGGAATCGCGGCACGGATACGCGTATCATCCGTAATTTTGCCATCTTTCATTGGAACGTTGAAGTCAACGCGGCAAAAAACGCGTTTACCTTTCAAGTCCAAATCTTTAATTGTCTTTTTGTTCATCAAGAAGACCTCCCAGTGTAATTGAAAAGCGAAAGCTAAGCGTGCAGCATTCTGCCGACATCGTTCGACGCTGCTTTAGCAGCGGAACAGATAACGGCTTACACACAAAAAAAAGGGAGCGGGGATTGTATCCCGCTCCCCGTTTCACCTTTTCATTATAGATGGTGAACTGTTGATTTCCAAGTTATAGCTTAAAAAATCAGTGTGTTTTAATTAAAGACCTTTTGATGCGATGTATTGAGCAAGGTCAACAACGCGGTTTGAGTAGCCGTTCTCGTTATCGTACCAAGAAAGAACTTTTACCATGTTGCCTTCCATAACCATCGTTGAAAGAGCATCGATTGTTGAAGAAGCTGGTGAGCCATTGTAATCAGATGATACAAGTGGAAGCTCAGTGTAAGCAAGAATACCTTTAAGGTCGCCTTCAGCAGCTGTTTTTAGCGCTTCGTTTACTTCTTCAGCTGTTACATCTTGCTTCAATTCTGCTACAAGGTCAACTACAGAAACGTTTGGTGTTGGAACGCGCATAGCCATACCGTTTAGTTTGCCTTTCAATTCAGGAAGCACAAGAGAAACGGCTTTCGCTGCACCTGTAGAAGTTGGGATCATGTTTTCTGCTGCTGCACGCGCACGACGGTAGTCAGAGTGTGGCAGGTCAAGAATTTGCTGGTCATTTGTGTAAGAGTGAACTGTTGTCATCATACCGCGTACGATACCGAATTTTTCGTTCAATACTTTTGCAAATGGAGCCAAGCAGTTTGTTGTACAAGATGCATTTGAAATAACTTGGTGGTTCGCTGCATCGTATTTATCTTCGTTAACACCCATAACAATTGTGATATCTTCATCAGATGCCGGAGCAGAGATGATGACTTTTTTCGCGCCGCCTTCAAGGTGTTTCGCTGCGTCTGCACGTTTTGTGAAACGGCCAGTTGATTCAACAACTACTTCCGCACCGTTAGCTGCCCAAGGAATTTGCGCTGGATCGCGTTCAGCTGTTACTTTTACGCGCTCGCCGTTTACAACGATTGTATCGCCGTCAACTGTTACGTCCGCGTCAAGTGTGCCGTGAACTGTATCGTATTTTAAAAGGTGTGCAAGCATATTTGCATCTGTAAGGTCGTTGATTGCTACAACATCAACTTCCGGATTTTTAAGTGCTGCGCGGAATACGTTACGTCCAATACGTCCAAAACCATTAATACCAATTTTTACTGCCATGAGTGATTTCCTCCTCGAAATTGTTTATCAAACCGCCAGTTCATGTGAGAACTGGCGGATGTTCGCGTTAAGATAGGTCTTCAAGCAATTCTCTTGCGGCTGCTTCATCTGTCACTAAAATATCGAGCTTTGGTGATCCGTTTAAATACGAACGAATCGCTTTCCCTTTTGATGCGCCGCCTGCCGCCGCAATTACGACTTTGGCATGCTGCAGATCATCCAGTTTCAAGCCGATTGTTGATAGCTTCTGAATCACTTCGCCTTCTTTGTTGAAATAGTAGCCAAATGCTTCTGCCACTGCTTCATTTTGTTCCAGCATCGCAAGTTCCGCTTCTGGTGTTTTGCGGCGCTTTGCCATCGAAATTGCATTCCCGACGCCATGGAGAACAATGTCTGCAGACTGGATCATGCTGACTGCTTCTTTGATCGCCGGCTCCTGAAGAAGAGATTCGCGCACATCAGGGCTGATTCGCTCCGGTGCGTACAACACACGGTGTGACCCGTTTGTATTCTGTGCCATTAATGCAGCGATCGTGTTGGCTTCATTGCGGACATCATCCCCAATACCGCCCCGTGCCGGCACAAATAATACTTGTTTCCCTTCTGCAAAATCCGGTTTCATCGTTCTTGCTGCTTCCGCCATTGTCGAGCCGCCTGTTACAGCGATGATAGTTTTACCGCTGAGCCTGCTCTTTATGCGGCTTACGCACGCCTCACCGATTGCTTTTTTCACGAATGCCGATTCATCACAATTGCCAGGCACAATAACAGCTTCCGATAAATTGTAGCGGGCCTTCAGCTCTTCGGCCATTGAATCAATGCCTTTAAGCTCGAGCATCAGCTCTTCCAGCTCCCTCACCACATCCATACCCGTTTCTGTTAATTTCATGCCTGATGCACTGAAATCGAGCAGTCCGCGCTCTTTTAAAAACTCCGCTTCGCTTCTTACAACACGTTCCGTCATGCTCAGTGACTGGGCAAGCGTACGTCTGCCAGCTGTCCCGGCAATTCGAACCGCCTGCAAAAGACGATAGCGTTTTTGCATAATGTCAAGCAGGTCCGGTACGAGCTGCTGTTGAATATTTAAGATCGGTTTCATATCCCGCGCTCCTCTTCGGTCTTTGGGTTCTCTTTCGTCCCAGTTGAAACTTTTAATGTCCCACCCCGGCGAAAAAAATTTTTCCCTGCTTACAAATTCATTGTAGCAGGGCATTATTTAAAAATCAACGAAAAGAGCTCGTTATTTTTTTAAATTATTCGTTAACTCTTCCTTTCAGTTGTGTTAAGAGAGAGCGGCGTTCCACGTGGCCATAAGCCATAAGCTCTCCCCCCATTTCAACAACCGGAATCATTAATCCGTATTTTTCTGTCCATTCATCTTTTGTATCAATGTTTCGTTCAAGCATCTCTATATTCAATTCCTGCGCGATGGGGACGACGACTTTTTTAGCGTCGTCACATAAATGGCAGCCTGGTCTTGTATAGAAATAAATCGTCATATGATCGCTCTTATTCATATCTTTTGCGCTTTGCTGAAGATGGTATATTTAATTGTTCTCTGTATTTGGCGACTGTTCTTCTTGAAACAGCCATCCCTTCTTTTAAAAGCGCAGAACAAATAGCCTGGTCAGACAGCGGCTTTCTCTTGTCTTCCGCTGAGACGAGCGCTTGAATACGTATTTTCACCTGGTTGGAAGAGGCCGTTTCGCCTTCTTCTGAGGAAGCAGCCATACCGGATGGGAAAAAGGTTTTTAATTCGCATGTGCCAAACGGAGTCTGCATGTACTTCCCCCGTACGGTCCGGCTTACGGTTGATTCATGAATGTTCAGCTCTTCAGCAATGTCTTTCATCGTAAGCGGCTGAAGGGAGCCCGGCCCGTCAAAGAAAAAACGGCGCTGCTTTTCTACAATTTTAAGTCCTACCCGCTGTATGGTCTGCTGTCTTTGCTCAAGGCTTCTCATGAGCCACTGATAGTCTTTTTCTTTTTCTTTTATAAACCGCTTCACTTCTTTGTCCGCGTGTGAAGCCAATTCATTAAAATATTCTTTTTCAAAAATAACTTTCGGTAAATCGTCATCATAAAGATGGACTTCTATGGTCTCTCCGCTAACGGTTACCGCTACATCAGGCTGCACATAGCAGGAAGATCCGTTTCCGAAAGAAGCACCTGGCTTTGGATTTAACGTTCGAATAAAATCAGCCGCCTGCTGAATATCCTTTAGTTCAACACCAAGCTTTTTGGCGAGCGGCTTCCATGTTTTATCGGCAAACTCGATAAAATGACTACGAAGAATTGTCTCCGCTAAAAAAGGTGCATCCAGGCGCCGTTCCACCTGCAGAAGAAGACATTCCTGCAAACTGCCGGCTCCGATTCCTGCCGGCTCCATCCACTTGATCATATCGAGTACCAATTGGACTTCGTCTTTGTTCTCCCCCATCAAGACGGCTGCTTCCTTGCTGTCAATCGTCATATAGCCGTTTTCGTCCATGTTATCTAATAAAAAACGAAGAATCCGTTTTTGTTTATCGGTTAATTCTTTCAACTGAAATTGAGCCTGCACATAATCCGTGATGGTATAAGAAGAATCCGCAATGTGCTCGATCCAGTTTTTATCATCTGCCGCTTTTGCTCCTGACTGGGCACGTTCTTTTTTATGAAGCGCTTTCAATGAAGGCGTTTCTAATTGAATAAACGGGTTCTCGACGGCCTTTGTTTCCAAAAACGCTGCCAGCTCCTGCGCTGAATATTGAAGCAATGTAATGGCCTGCGTTAATTCCTGCGTCATGGCCAGCTTCATCGTCTGCTGCTGCCAGAGTCCCGGCTTCATTTGCATGTTCATCCCATCTCCCCCTTACCGCTATTATACAGATTAGCGGCATGAAAAAAAAGACCCGCTGCAGCAGGTCTTTTGAAATTCCTTATTTTTCTTCTTTGTTTGTAACTTCATTACGTGTAACGATATGGTCTACAAGGCCATATTCTCTCGCACGATCCGCTGTCATAAAGTTATCGCGGTCTGTATCGCGTGCAATGACTTCAAGCGGCTGGCCAGTGCGCTCTGACAGGATGCCGTTTAATTTCTCACGAAGGAATAGAATACGCTTCGCTGCGATTTCGATTTCTGTTGCCTGGCCCTGCGCTCCGCCAAGCGGCTGGTGAATCATGACTTCACTGTTCGGAAGAGCGTAACGCTTGCCTGGTGTACCTGCAGCAAGAAGGAAAGCCCCCATGGAAGCAGCCATACCGATACAGATCGTCTGTACATTCGGTTTAATAAACTGCATTGTATCGTAGATCGCCATACCAGCTGTGATACTGCCGCCCGGGCTGTTGATGTAGATAGAAATATCTTTTTCTGGGTTTTCTGCTTCAAGGAACAAAAGCTGAGCTACGATTGAGTTTGCCACATTATCATCAATGCCGCTTCCAAGCATAATAATGCGGTCTTTCAACAAACGGGAATAAATGTCATACGCGCGTTCACCGCGGTTTGTTTGTTCAATAACTGTAGGAATTAAATTCATACTGTGGTTCCTCCTTTGGATAATAGCTTTATTGTTTAACCATCATACAATCCAAGGTCAGTGAAGGTCAAACATTATGCTTTTGTTTATGTACGTTTTCTTCTTTTCCCTTTCAAAATCCTGCTAAACGAAACTGTTTTTCTTTCTGTAAATATTTTTTTGAATTTCTATTGCATTTATTCAAATCTTACTCTATAATCTTAAATTGTACCGTAAATCACATGTCCTCGTGGTGCAACGGATAGCACGCAAGCCTCCGAAGCTTGAAATGCAGGTTCGATTCCTGCCGAGGACGTCCCAAAAACCAGCGGCTTATTCTTTAAGCTGCTGGTTTTTTATTTTTCTTTTTCATCTATGACAGGGTTATCATTTGAGCAGCCTGACCCGTCATCCGCTCTTTTGGCATATCAATCACTCTTCTGTAATGCAGCTTCTGTCTATTGTGCAAAAAAAGCGCCCTGCCGAATTGGCAGGGCGCTTTTTTATATCCATTCTTCCCGTTCGATGAGTGAGGCCATTTTTCCGACTGCTTCCTCGCTGTCGCGGCCTTCTGCGCTGATTGTCACTTCTTCTCCGGTGTTCAAAGCAATGCTCATGATCCCCATAATGCTTTTCGCATTATATTTTCTTCCGTCTTTCTCAAGAAAAATTTCTGAATGAAAGCGAGCTGCTTCCTGTACAAAAAGAGCAGCCGGTCTTGCCTGTAAACCAGATTTTAATTGTACATGTACTGTTTTTTCTGCCATGTTGCCACATCCTTTTTATTTCTCGGCTGCCGCCATTTCACCGGCCCGGATCTTATCTGCTATTTCGTCAATTTTTCGCAGACGGTGGTTAATGCCTGATTTGCTGATTGCTGCGCCTGATACCATTTCTCCAAGCTCTTTTAATGTTACATCTTGATGAAGAACCCGCAGCTCTGCAATTTCACGCAGCCGGTCTGGCAAAATACCGAGACCGACCGTTTGATCAATAAACTTTATATTTTCGACCTGGCGCAAAGCCGCCCCGATCGTTTTGTTCAAATTCGCTGTTTCACAGTTTACAAGACGGTTGACGGAGTTTCTCATGTCCCGGACAATCCGCACGTCCTCAAACCGCATGAGCGCGCTGTGCGCTCCTACAATACTAAAGAAATCAGAAATTTTTTCTGCTTCTTTTAAATACGTAATAAATCCTTTTTTTCGTTCGAGCGTTTTCGCATTCAAGCTAAATTCATTCATTAAAGTGCATAACGCTTCATTATGCTCCTGATATAAAGAAAAAATCTCCAAATGGTAAGACGAGGTTTCCGGATTATTGACCGAGCCCCCCGCTAAAAAAGCGCCGCGCAGATACGCACGCTGGCAGCAATTTTTTTCCGTTATCCGTGAAGCAATATGATGAATAAACGAAAAGCCGTCTTCGATAATGCCCAAGTCGTCTAATATAACCTGTGCGTTTTCCTTTAACCGCACAATATAGACATTATTTTTCTTTAACCGCATTTTTTTGCGGACCAGCAATTCAACCGCCGCGTCATAATTTCGTTTAATTAGGACATAAATGCGCCGGGCAATGGCCGCATTTTCCGTTTGAATGTTCACAACAAGCTGCCGGTTTGAAAACGACAGGGAGCCATTCATCCGGATCAGGGCAGATAGCTCTGCTTTCGCGCAGCATCCGCTCGTTTCAATCGTCGTTAACTCTTTTTTTGTTTCTGATGCAAAAGACACCACCATCCACTCCTCTCTTGATACCCGCTTACCGTTTTGGGATGAGGCGCACAAGTATTTCAGCGACTTTGGCTGTATCATGGCGGATTATAGAGTTCTCGAATGTCAGAATGTCATCAAAAATGGCATCCAGTCCGAGCCCCCGCAGCCTTTCCACGTCATACACAACCGGTTTCGCCATTTCTTCTTTGTACAGTTCCTGTATGTCTGCCGGAACGGGTTCCTTATTTACTAAAATCGTGTCCATCGCCGAGCAGTTCAAGTGATCATAGATCGCCTGGACATGATCTGATGCTGTAAAATCAAGAGTTTCCCCTGCCTGTGTCATTAAATTGCAGATATACACTTTTTTTGCCTTTGAAGCACAAACTTCTTCCCCTATTCCAGGCACAAGCAAATTCGGCAGAATACTTGTGTATAAACTGCCTGGGCCGAGAATAATCATATCTGCTTCCCGAATAGAACGGATCGTCTCTGGAAGCGGCTCAATGTGCTCCGGTGTTAAAAACACCCGTCGGATTTTTTTGCCGGAATAGGGGATTTTAGATTCACCGGACACAACCGTCCCGTCTTCCATCTCCGCATGAAGTACAACGCTTTGATTGGCAGCCGGAAGCACTTTTCCCCGAACATTGAGCACCCGGCTCATTTCCTGAATCGCATGCCCGAAATCGCCTGTAATCGAAGAAAGTGCGGCAATCATTAAATTGCCAAGGGCGTGCCCTGACAATTCATTGTTTGTTGTAAACCGATGCTGAAACAAAGACTCTACGAGCGGCTCTACATCGGAAAGCGCCGCCAGCACATTGCGAATATCACCAGGCGGCGGAATGTTTAGTTCGGACCGGAGCCTCCCAGAACTGCCCCCGTCATCTGCTACAGTGACAATAGCGGTAAGGTCAATCGGATGGCGCTTAAGCCCCCGAAGCAGGACTGAAAGACCGGTCCCCCCGCCGATTATGACAACTTTCGGCTGACGGGACGTCATGCTTTTGCGGCCTTTCTCTTGTCAATGTCACGGTGTGTCACGCGCGTTTGATACCCGTCTGCAAAGTAATTAGCCAAATACTCTGCTAAAGCGACAGACCGGTGCTGTCCGCCGGTACAGCCAATGGCAATTACCAGTTGTGATTTGCCTTCCATTTTATAATGCGGCAGCATAAAGGTCAGCAAATCGGTCACTTTTTCTAAAAACTTCTGTGTGTCATTCCATTTCATCACATATTCAGCCACGTCTGTTTCAAGTCCTGTGCGTGGACGCATGTGCTCAATATAGTGCGGATTCGGCAAAAAACGAACATCAAAAACAAGATCCGCGTCAATCGGAAGGCCATGCTTAAAGCCGAATGACATAACATTTACCGTAAAAGACGCCTGTTTATTTGGTGAAAACTCTTTCATGATATTTTCACGCAAATCCTTCGGCTTCATTTGGGATGTATTTAAAATCATATTTGCACGGCCACGCAGGTCGTTTAACAGCTCACGCTCCTGATGAATGCCGTCAAGCGGGCGATCATCACGCGACAGAGGATGCGTACGGCGTGTTTCTTTATACCGGCGCACCAATACTTCATCTTCTGCATCTAAAAATAACACCCTTGGTGCCGTGTTTAATGTTTCGGCCGCTTCATCAAGAGCGGTTTGCAGGTGGTCAAAAAATTCACGCCCGCGCATGTCCATAACGATGGCTACTTTTTTTAACTTTTGCCCCGAATCTTTCATCAGCGTTAAAAACGGCTGCAGGAGTGTTGGCGGCAAATTGTCCATACAATAAAAGCCAAGATCCTCAAAGCTTTGAACGGCCACCGTTTTACCAGCTCCAGACATTCCTGTAATAATTACAAGCTGTACATCATTCGCCATTGTTAGTCCCCTCTCTTCCATCAGCTTGGGTCCAGTCGATACGAGATCAACTCAAAATCAGGTGTATATGTAAAGGCTCCATAAAGCAGGCCGGTCCCATGCACCATATATTCAAGCAGATGGCGGTCTCCTTCTGCCATCGGCAGTTCTTTTAATTCTTCAATCGGCTTCCAGTGCAAATCGCCTTCCCGCGTGTGAGTCAGCGGACTGCCATCGGCCTGGTCTGCAAAAAAAGTGAACATCATCCATTCATCCATCACTTTTTCGCCATCTTTAATAATAAATGTGAAAATTCCTTTTACATTCGGGTTGCGCAAATATAAACCTGTTTCCTCCCGATACTCTCGAATCACTGCATCCCGTACGGATTCACCAGGCTCCATTTTGCCTCCTGGCGCCACCCACCAATTGCGGCGGGGCTTTTGCATTAATAAAACCTGCCCATCTCTCATCAGTACACAATTTGTGACACGCTGCACAATAACACCCCCGTCAAACTGCCAACAGATATTTCCTTCATTATACGGTGACAGCCGAATAAGTGCAACGCTGCCGGGTGTTTTTTATAAGAAAAGCGAAAACGGCCGTTTAGCCCCGACAGGTATAAGACGACCTGTCGGAGTGGCGCTTTTTGCCACATAGACAGGTTGACTTATGACCCCGAGGGGCTGGCCGTTGCAGCTGGACAATGTTAGAGCATTATTTTATAAAGAGCAAAGGCTAAAAGCGCGACGTCCTGTTGCAACGCCTTCGTGACCCTTGAATGCAATGGATCAAAAGCTAAAACCGCCGCGTCCTGCGACAACGCTTTTGTGACCCACTTCCTGTGGGCCTAAAAAAAGCGCCTGGTACTGAGTACCAGACGCGTGTAAAAAAGCTGCAGGGGGCAGTTTGATTACATCTTTACTATACCACCCTTATATTTCAAAACGATGACGAGAACGTAAAGAAAAGGTTACGCTTTTACACCGAGTTCTTCTTTTAATTCTTCTACAAAATGCTGGGCTGCTTGGGCAGCAATACTTCCATCTCCTGTAGCTGTAACGATTTGACGGAGCATTTTTTCACGAACGTCACCGGCTGCGTAAATGCCAGGAATTTTCGTTTCCATTTTCTCATTCGTTACAATGTAGCCTTCATCATTTGTGATGCCCAGGCTTTCAAATGGCTTTGTCAGCGGCACCATGCCGATGTAAATAAATACACCATCTGCCGGGAATGGGCGCTCTTCACCCGTTTTAGTTGAAACAAGCGTTACGCTGCCGACTTTCCCATCTTTTTCGTTAATTTCTTTTACTGTGTGGCTCCAGACAAAGTCTACTTTTTCATTCGCAAAAGCGCGATCCTGCAAAATCTTTTGTGCTCGCAGTTCATCGCGGCGGTGAACAATCGTTACTTTTTTCGCAAAGCGTGTTAAATAAACGCCTTCTTCAACGGCAGAGTCTCCGCCGCCCACAACAACCAGTTCTTTTTCTTTAAAGAACGCGCCGTCACATACTGCACAATATGACACACCGCGGCCGCCTAGTTCATTTTCACCCGGCACGCCGATTTTTTTGTATTGTGCACCTGTTGTAATAATGATTGCCCGTGCTTTATACTGCTTTGAACCCGCATTAACGGTTTTATATTCCTTGCCGTCTGTAATGGATTTGATATCGCCGTATGCGTATTCAGCACCGAATTTTTTCGCGTGATCAAACATTTTTGTTGAAAGCTCAGGCCCTAGAATATGGTCATAGCCTGGATAGTTTTCTACTTCTTCCGTATTGGCCATTTGCCCGCCCGGTACACCGCGCTCGATCATGAGCGTAGAAAGGTTAGCCCGGGATGTATACACAGCTGCCGTCATCCCTGCAGGACCGGCACCGATAATAATGACATCATAAATTTTTTCTTCAGCTGTCATAGTTGATTCTCCTTTATGATCAAAATAAATACCCTCAAGCGTATAAGTAAGATGTTACTTTCATCGTACTGAAATTCCTTTATTCCGTCTATTATTCTGCTCAAAGCAGGTGTTCACGAATAAATTTAGCGTACTTTTGTACCGTTGAAACAGACACGCTATATTTTTCCCCCGCTTCCGACTGACTAAACGGTTCATTGCGCAGTTTGCGCCATACGTATTCTACTGCAGCGGCAAGACCGGCCGGCTTCGTCATATTTGCTTTTTGATATTGCAGTTCCAGGAAAATAGAGAACCACATTAAAAACAATCCTGCTTCCTGTGAGCCAAGCGGCCGGAAATGACGGTATAAAACAAGAGCCGTTTCATGGGCAAGACGCGTATTCATTTCACTTAAAAGCGTATGATCGATCGGCATGCCAAGGATGTCCGCCAGATAAATTTTTTCGTATGGCTGCAGCGTTTCAATGTCACAAAACTTCGGATGCGTCATGATTTCTTTATGATCGGCCGCTAACGAAAGCAGGAAAATGCCGAACAATCGCTCTTCATCCCGTTTCCCATTTAAATAGCCGATAATCGCTTCCGGATCACGTTCTATTTCACTTTCTGCTCTTCCAGCTCCCCACGGCTCAAGTCCCTCTTTTTCCGGATTATCCTGCAATACTTTTTTCCAGGCCGAGCGTGCGGTTTGCGGATGGTCTGTGTGGTGGGCCGCATAGGAAAGCCAGTAGTAAAACCCGGCATCTCCCTCAAACCCGCTTTTCTGGAGTTTTTTCAGCCAGCGGTAAGCCTCTTTATATCGTCCAATCAGGGCAAAGGTAGCACCGATTTTAAATTGCTGATCTGGGATAAGCGGCTGAATTTTCGCCAGCTGGTCTGCTAAATCGTTCAGTTGTTCCTGCTTTTTTTCGTAAAAGTAAAACACGATTTTATTACAGATGGCATGTAAGTTGCCCGGGTTACGCTCAAGTACATCCTCAAGCACCCCGTATGCTTTTTCTGATTGTCCAAGATAAAAATAGGCCAATGCAAGATTATTGTATGCTGCCCAGAAATCCGGGTACTTCTTAACTGTTTCTTCTAAGTGTTCCGCCGCTTTGGCAAAATGTCCGCTTTCAAGCAGGAATCGTGATTTTTCCTGCATTTCAATCATCTCATCCTGTTCGGATAAATCCTCGAACTCTTCTTCATGATCGAGCGTAATCAAATCGAGCAGGTCCTCCGCATCTTCTCGGTACTCCCCGTGCTCAGCTAAATCCAAGTACATTTGTGCATGGCGAAAAGCTTCTTTAAACGAACCGAGGTGTGCATAATTGTTCGCAAGGAAATAATGACACTCCGTCATATGCGGATCCAAGTCATCCAGCACAAAATGAAGCAGGCCGTTTGATTGCTCATAATGCCCAAGCTCCGTTTCCACAATGGCGAGCTGACAAGCAATAATAGGTTCCAGCGGCTCAAGATCCATGGCACGCGAAAGGTATTTTTTTGCTTTCGGCAGCTCTCTTTTTTCAAGCGCCTTCATGCCTTTTATATAATAAAACTCTCCTGTCGGAAAAAATGAGACAACATTCTCTTTCTGTTTCCGGCGCATTGAGTCATTTCCCATGAAAATCCTCCGTACGTTCTGTATGATTAACTTATGTAGTATAGCATACGTACCAGCAGAAAAACAGATGAAAAGCCGGCCTAAAAAAGGCCGGCTTTTTTTATTCTTTGTCTTTCCCTTCGTGGCGGCGCGCTAGAACGGATAATACATCGTCCAAAGCTAAATCCTGCTCACGCAGCAGAACAAGCAGATGGTACAACAGATCGGCCGCTTCCCACTGAAGCTCTTCCTTGTCGCGATTTTTCGCGGCAATAATAACTTCTGCCGCTTCTTCGCCGACTTTTTTCAAAATCTTATCGACACCTTTTTCAAACAAATACGTTGTATAAGCACCTTCCGGACGGTTTTGCTCACGGTCTGCAATAACCTGCTCCAGCTGCTGCAGAATTGAATATGGAAGTGACACATTGTCTTCTCCGTAAAAGGGTTCATCGAAGCAGCTTGTTGTGCCGCGGTGGCAGGCAGGACCAGCCGGCTCCACTTTTACAACGATCGCATCTTTATCGCAGTCAAACTGCATGGAAACGACTTTTTGTGTATGGCCGCTTGTAGCTCCTTTATGCCAAAGCTCCTGGCGGGAACGGCTGTAAAACCACGTTTCGCCTGTTTCCATCGTTTTTTTTAGAGATTCCTCATTCATATAAGCAAGTGTTAATACTTCATACGTCGTCGCATCCTGTACAATGGCAGGCACGAGTCCTTTTTCATCAAACTTCACTTCGTCAATCATCTGACGTTCACCTCTGCATTTCGCAAAAATTGTTTGACCTCTCCAACGCCGGTTTCTTTATAGTGAAAAATAGAAGCGGCAAGCGCTGCATCAGCCTTCGCTTCTGTAAACACATCCAAAAAGTGCTCTGCGCCCCCAGCACCGCCTGACGCAATCACCGGAACCGAGACTGCATCACCAACTGCTTTTGTCAGGGCAATATCAAAGCCTTGCTTGCTCCCGTCTTCGTCCATGCTTGTCAGCAAAATTTCCCCGGCACCGCGCTCGACCGCTTCTTTTGCCCAGTCAATGACGGTCCGCTCAGTTGGCGTACGTCCGCCGTGTGTATACACGCGCCACGTTCCAATTGATTCATCATATTTTGCATCAATGGCAATCACAATACATTGGGAGCCGAAAAACGCGGCTCCTTCATTGATCAAATCCGGATTGTTTACAGCCGCTGTATTCAATGATACTTTATCTGCGCCTGCACGTAAAATGCGTTTCATATCTTCAAGCGCGTTAATGCCGCCGCCGACCGTAAAGGGAATCGCAAGCTCTGACGCAACAGCCTGCACCACATCCACCATCGTTTTACGCCCTTCTACCGATGCGGATATATCTAAAAACACAAGCTCGTCCGCTCCCTGCTCATCATAAACACGCGCCAATTCCACCGGGTCTCCTGCGTCACGCAGCTCCACAAATTGAATCCCCTTTACGACGCGCCCTTCTTTTACATCCAGGCAGGGGATGATACGTTTTGTCATCATTCGGCCGCCACCTCCAGCGCTTCTTTTACGGTGAAACGGCCTGTATAAATCGATTTTCCGCAGATGGAGCCAGAGAGTCCGTCTTCTTTCCATTTTGCGAGTGCACGCAAATCGTCCAGTGACGAAACGCCGCCGGAAGCAATGACGCTTTTTCCTGTTTCCCGTGCAAGCTCCGCCGTTGCTTCTACGTTTGGTCCAGACAGCATGCCGTCGTTGGCGATATCCGTAAAAATAAACGTTTCGGCACCCGCTTCAGCAAATTCTTTAGCAAGGTCCACCGCTTTTACAGATGACGTTTCAAGCCAGCCGTGCGTGGCCACAAAGCCATTTTTTGCATCAAGGCCGATCGCAATTTTTTCCCCGTATGTACGAAGCCACTGTTTGACAAGCTCCGGCTCTTTTACAGCCAGGCTGCCGATGATCACCCGGTCTACACCATTGTCCAGATAATGCTTTACGTCTTCTTCCGTCCGGATGCCGCCGCCGATTTGCACCTTCGCATTCAGCTTTTGGGCTGCTTCAATCACAAATGTATCATTTACACGCTGGCCGTCTTTTGCTCCATCAAGATCAACCATGTGAATCCATTCGGCTCCCTGCTCTACAAAGGACTTCGCCATATCAAATGGCGAGTCCCCGTAAATTGTCTCCTGGTTATAGTCCCCCTGCACAAGGCGGACGCATTTGCCGCCGCGCATATCAATAGCCGGATAAATAGTAAAACTCATAGCATGTCCTCCGATCGTTCCATCGCTTTTGCAAAGTTCGTCAGCAGCTGCATTCCCGTTTTACTGCTTTTTTCCGGGTGAAACTGCATACCTGACACGTTCTTCTGCCCGACAACAGCCGGTACCTGTACACCATAATCCGCGCTTGCCAGAAGTGCGTTTTTATCTACTCCGTCTGCATAGTACGAGTGAACGAAGTACACATAACCATCTTCAATGCCTTCAAGCACCGGTGCATCCTGGTGAAAATGAAGCTTGTTCCAGCCCATATGCGGCACTTTCAAGCGCTCGCCGTTCGCATCGCGGTCTGGAATATGGACAATCCGTCCCTTGAGCAGACCGAGTCCTTCAAACTGCCCATTTTCTTCGCTTTCTTCAAATAGAAGCTGCATACCGAGACAAATGCCAAGAAGCGGACGGCCGCTGTCCACATACTGATGAATAAACTGATCAAGATTCGTTTCACGAAGACGGGCCATCGCATCTTTGTACGCACCAACGCCAGGCAAAATAACGCCTTTTGTGTTGTTTAGCTCTTCTGGTGATTCACTAATCACATATGGGATGCCAATTCGCTCAAGTGCTTTCGATACGCTGAACAAATTGCCCATGCCATAATCGATAATTCCGATCATTTATAACATTCCCTTCGTTGACGGCACACCTTTTACGCGCGGGTCAATCGTGACTGCTTCATCGATCGCACGGGCCATCGCTTTAAATACCGCTTCAATCATATGGTGTGTATTTGTTCCGTAATGAATAATCACATGCAGATTCATACGAGCTTCAAGCGCGAATTTCCATAAAAATTCGTGTACAAGCTCTGTATCAAAGGTGCCGACTTTTTGCGATGGAAAGTCAGCGCCCCGGATTTCAAAATGAGGACGGTTGCTTAAATCTACCACGACTTGTGCGAGGGTATCATCCATCGGCACGAAAAAGTTTCCGTACCGCTTAATGCCTTTTTTATCGCCCAGCGCTTCCTTCAGCGCCATGCCAAGCACGATACCGATATCTTCCGTTGTATGGTGGTCATCTACTTCCACATCGCCATCTGCTTTAACCGTTAAATCAAAATGGCCATGGCGTGTAAACAGATCCAGCATATGATCCATAAATGGCACACCTGTTTGAATATTTGATTTTCCTTCTCCGTCTATCTGGAATGCCAGGTCAATTTTCGTTTCGCCTGTGTAACGCTGCAGCTCTGCACTTCGATTCCCCATTTGCTCTCTCTCCTTTATTGGTTGCGCGCTTCAATAGCGCGGGCATGTGCTTCTAATCCTTCCAGTCGCGCAAACGCGGCAATTTTGGCTCCGTGTTTGTCGAATGCTTTCTTGCTGTACATAATGATGCTTGATTTTTTCATAAAGTCGTCTACATTAAGCGGACTTGAAAAGCGAGCTGTGCCATTTGTCGGAAGGACGTGGTTCGGACCGGCAAAGTAGTCGCCAACTGGCTCAGATGAGTACCGGCCTACAAAGATGGCTCCAGCGTGCTTAATGTCTTTCGTCAGCTCCAGCGCATTTTCTGTCATGATTTCCAAGTGCTCCGGCGCGATCGCATTAATCGTTTCAACCGCTTCTTCCAATGTTGAAGCAAGGTAAATCGCTCCGTGCTCTTCAATAGAAGGCCGTGCAATGTCCTGCCGCGGCAATACCGCAAGCTGCTGCTCGATTTGGTCTGCCACTTCTTTGGCAAGCGCCTCTGACGTCGTGACTAAAACAGCCGATGCACGCGTATCATGCTCGGCCTGTGACAGCATATCCGCCGCCACTTCTTTAGCGGAAGCTGTGTCATCCGCTAGTACGGCAATTTCACTTGGCCCAGCAATCATATCGATGTCAACATCACCGAACACTTCCCGCTTCGCAAGCGCGACAAAAATATTGCCCGGCCCGGTAATTTTATCAACGGCCTGGATCGAGTCCGTTCCGTACGCCAGAGCGGCTACTGCCTGAGCGCCGCCGACTTTAAAGATATCCTTTACACCGGCAATATCGGCTGCTACAAGAACACCTGCCGGCAGACGGCCGTCTGCCGACGGCGGCGATACCATCACAATCCGCTCCACGCCGGCTGTTTTAGCCGGCATCACATTCATCAGAACAGACGACGGATAAGCAGCTGTGCCGCCTGGTACGTATACGCCCACTGAGTCAAGCGGCGTCATTTTCTGCCCTAAAATCGAGCCGTCTTCATTTGTGTACAGCCACGTTTCTCTTTTTTGCTTTGCATGAAAAGCCGCGATATTTTCTGCTGCTTCACGGATAATTTTAATGATCTCATCATCCAGCTCAGCATAGGCGTCGTTAATTTCATCCTGCGTGACCTTTAAGCTGTACAGCTTCGCTCCATCGAACTTTTCTGTATAGGCAAACAGCGCGCGGTCGCCGTTTTCGCGAACGTCTTGAATAATATCACGCACGATGCGCTGCTGTTCTTCTGTTCCCGCATCCACCGACCGTTTGATTGAAAGCCCCGGTGTTACCTGTTTGATCTGGATCATGTTACCGTACCGCCTTTTCTTCAATTGTATCCGTTAAGCGGTTAACAAGGTTCGAGATCTCTTCGTTTTTCATTCGGTAGCTGACTGGATTTACAATTAAACGGGATGTAATGCCAACAATCGTTTCATATTCAACAAGCCCGTTTTCCCGCAGTGTCCGTCCAGTTGATACAATATCAACAATTCGGTCAGACAACCCGATTAAAGGAGCCAGTTCGATCGAACCGTTCAGCTTAATAATCTCTACCTGCTCGCCTTTTTCACGGAAGTAAGCAGAAGCCACGGTTGGATATTTTGTCGCAATTTTTGGCGCTACTTCATTGAGTGTTGTATCTGGAAGTCCTGCCACCGCCAGGTAGCACGGACTGATTTTTAAATCAAGCAATTCGTATACATCCCGCTCTTCTTCAAGCAGCACGTCTTTTCCGGCAATACCGACGTCTGCTACCCCGTGTTCAACGTAGGTCGCTACATCCATCGGCTTTGCCAGGAAAAAGCGCATGTTTTCTTCCGGCACTTCAATGATGAGCTTGCGTGATTCATCCAAGTCCGGCGGAAGCTTATAGCCTGCTTCCTGCATTAGCGCCGCCGCTTCTTCGAAGATCCGCCCTTTTGGCATCGCAATTGTTAGCATGGACATTACACGTTCCCCCCTGATGATTTTCCGACAAAAAACGTTACACTTTTGCACGACTCAGTGAATGAATCTACATCTTTTACCCCGGCCACGTCCTGAAGCAGCACGCATTCTCCTGCCGCGCGGCGTTTTTGTGCTTCCTCAATCGCTTCTACACGTCGGTCGTTACTGAACAGCACACAGTGAACACCTGCTTCGTCTTCAAGCTGGCCAATGGCTTCAAGCAAAAAGTCAACGCGCAGGCCAAAACCTGTCGCACCGGCTGGATGACCAAATTTGCCAAGCAAATCGTCATATCGTCCGCCATTTCCGATGGGTGCTCCCACTCCGTCCGCATACACTTCAAATACAAGACCTGTGTAATAGCTCATGTGGCTGACGAGCGGCAAATCAAACGTTACATGCTCATCTACGCCGTATTCCTGCAGGCGGCCAAACACCATTCTGAGTTCATCAAGCGCTTCGGCACCTGCACTTCCCTCGATCAGCTTTGCCGCTTCGTCAAGACAGTCCATACCGCCTGACAAGTTCAAGAATTGCAGCAAACGCTGCTTATCAATAGATGAAAGCGGGAGGTTTTTGACATGCTCGCGGTAGCCAACATAGTTTTTCTCATATAGGAAGCGTCGCAGCTGTTCAGCCCGCTCTTCCGTGCCAAGAATTTGGCGAAACAGCTCGTCCGTAAACCGAATGTGCCCAAGAGATAATTGAAACTTCTCAAGACCTGTCTCCTTCATAACAGATACAAGCAGAGCAATAACTTCCGCATCGGCACTCATCGTTTCGTCGCCGATCATTTCTACCCCAATTTGCTCAAATTCTGCAGCCCGTCCACCTTCACGCTGCTGGGCGCGGTATACGCTTGCGGAATAAGCAAGGCGCAGCGGCACACGCTCTTTTAATAATTTCGATGCTGCCACACGCGCAATGGGTGCCGTCATGTCGGGACGAAGCACAAGTGTATTGCCCTGCTGGTCAAGCAGCTTAAACAGCTGGCGATCCAAAATGGCTGATGCGTCTCCGACTGTCTCATAATATTCAAGCGCCGGCGTCTCAATAAAACGGTAGCCCCAGCTTCTCATAGCACCCTCAGCCGCTTCTTTTACTTTTCGTTTCGTTTCATAAATGTGCGGCAGTGTATCCCGCATTCCAACTGGCTTTTCAAACATTAACAGCTTCGACATCTTTATCACCCGATCATAGATATTTTTACTTTAGTTCGCTAATGTACTAAAGATATGTTAGTAGTAGTTTAACGGTTCTGACAATTTACGTCAAGCCCAAAAAGCGATAGGCAGACGTTGGATTGCGGAAAGGATAAGACATCCCAAGTTTATGTCGCTTTTTGCCATATAGCTGAGCCCGTTTATCAATGATTGTGCCAATCCCCGGAGTGGGATGACAGGTTAAACCGGAAGCCAGGAAGGAAGAGAACTATATCATTTTAAACCTGCCCTTTTTGAACACAAATAAACCGGGGGCTGCCCGGTTTATTCACCTGATATAGAAGAAGCTGCTATTGCACCAGCCGTGGAAGCAGCGATGACCGCCTGCTGGGATTGAATCATCGCTTGAACAGCCGCCGTTAATCCAGCAGACGATTGGATCATTTCCTGAGAAACAAACACGGCGGCCAGTATGACAGCCATATCTTTATTCCATTTTAATGCAGGAGATTTTTTTAATTCATGCACAGCCGGCGCACATGTTTCTGCCCTTCCCGACAGCGCCATCATGCCAAGTGCTGGATAATGCATGCTTTTTACTTTTATCCCGCTTTGCTCAAGCTTTCGTTTCATCTGTAAGACGGCATCAGCGGTACTTTCTTGAAACAATCCATTCGCCACAAGTATATTGGCCAGGAATTGAAGGTCGTTCCCCCTCCAAAAGCCATGTTTATGAAAGAAATGATAATACCGTTCAGAGGCACCTGCGAGTTCTTGAATGCTTTCCGGCCGGCTGGCCATCATCGCAGCTGCTGGATAATCTTCATTTGATGTAAGTAAAACGTGATGTTTTTTCATTGTATGGTACATTTCTTTTATCCGCTCAGGCTGAACAGATGGCCCCATTAAAAAAGCGGCAATATACGTGTACGGAGAAGAGCGGAAACCAGCTGAACGAAGAATGTGATACTTTCTGTGCAGCTCGGCAATCCGCTCCTCTTCACTGCCGTCTTGAAGCATCAAGAGCCCAGCCATTGGAAAATGGATGGTTCGAAGGGGAGAAAACATCGATCCTGATTTTTTTATATTGGCTGAAAGCGTCCTGAATGCTTCGATGTTAATTGGCTGCTGTCTGGCGGCAAATTGGGCAGCGGTTAGGAGAACAAGCCGTTTGTCGATCCATTTACCTTCTTTTTTCCGCAAAATCGCTGTGTTTTCTTCCAATAGCTTTATGTCCATTCCTGCCACTCTCCTTTTCTTTTTATACGATTTGCTGCCAAAATCGTTTCAAGAAACGGTTTTTCTGCCTCCGCGTTACTGCCAAAAGCGCCTCTGTCCTGCCCGCATCGGTCACTTAGAAACAGCTGGCTATTTTATAGGACTGACCTCTGCTTTTTGGTGCCCAAATTCGTGCTATCATGTTGATGAAGCAAGTTTGCTGGACCAATTTTCCTTTTAACTGTTACAGAATGAACAGCCAAATTGTTTTTGTTTGGACGCTACAGATTGATTTTGCAGCAGTGAAATAATTGGATAAAAGCGTCATTCAAACCGACCGAAGGAATACGGCTGCAGCTATGTTCTCCCGGCCGGCTTTTTGCTTTATTCTGTGTGAAACTATGTGAAACTGCTTGTAATCATGCATAAAGAGAAGGAACTTTTCTAGAAAGCAGCTTTTGTTAAAAAAGCAGCCCTTTGTCATTTCGGAGATATATAAAAAATGAAGTACATAGAAAAAGCGGGAGGTACACTTGTTGGCGACCGAACCGCTCACACAAGGGATGATGACGAATGGGGACACGGTATTCATATTACATGAAATGCGTTTTCTATTTATGTGAACGGCGTAACGGCTAAAAACTTTTCGGGTGATGGCTTTACAATTGAAAATAACGTGGATGCGGTCAAGAAAGTACCAGACAAAGTAAAGCTTGATCGAGTAACGGCGGACTATAACCGCCGGCAGGGCTTATCCATTATCGCAGGCACCAATATTACAATAACAAACAGCACGTTTAAACATACAGAGGGTACTCCTTCTTCGGACGGAATTGCTCTTGAACGCGATAAACCTTACACGCTTCTGCTTGAGAACATGGTGATTCGGCACAAACGGATGCAAAACAATGGAGGATATGGATTGATATTCGCTTTCTCCCATCACAGCCGGGTAGAATACAACATCATCCCATCTAATAAAGAAGGAGGCTTTTTTAAACAGTGCCTACGGTCATACATTGTACGGAAACAAAATCAGCTGTAACGGCGGACATCTCTCAAAACCGTATTTGAGCAGCGGAGTATTCATTCGCGGTGGAGAAAATAATGTGATCAGCGCTAACGATATCTCCCAAAACGCCGAGCGGGGTGTTTATGTGCTGGATCACGCAAATGGGAACGAAATAATCCATAATACTTTAACCGATAACGGACATACCGCTATTGAAGCAAATGATGGCACCGGCCTTGTTATCAAAAACAATCATGTGTCCGGCGCTCATGATGCAGTGATCATCCATGATTTATCTTCTTCTGTTGTTTCCAACAATGGCAGCTCTGTTTCATTCGTACCCCCGGCTGAAGAGCCTGGTCCGGCTGCTGATTCGTCTTCTCCAGCAGAGAAAGAAAGCGAGAAAAAAACAGATCCATCCGATTCTCTCAGCCGCTTGAAAGAAGCGCTTACCGAAAAGTCACTTCCAGCATCTTTAAAATGGGCGATTTTTATGTATCGATTTTTTTAAGCATTGTGCGGACAGCGCAATACTTTTTTTGCATTCATAATAAAAAACCTGCTTCAGCCCTTTGCTGAAGCAGGTTTAATAATCATTGGGTTCCCGCCGGCGAATGCGCCCGGCGGTACATCCTTATTCACCAGTGTCATGGCGGACACAATTGCACCATTACCAATTTCAATACCGGGCAAAATGGTGCAGTTGGCTCCAATCATGACGTTATCACCGATCACAACGGGACCAATACGATATTCATCGGTTAAATATTCATGTGCCAAAATGGTGGTGTTATAGCCGATAATTGTGTTACGTCCTACCGTAATCTGTTCCGGAAACATAATATCCGGTACCACCTTATAAGCAAAAGCGGTTCCTGCCCCAATTTTCATACCGAGCAGACGCCGGTACAGTGCATTTTTCACGCGAACGAACGGAACAAAACGGCTTATTTCAATAACGGCTGTGTTTTTGAATGTTTTCCAGAACGAAACGGTTTGATAAATGTGAAAAAGCGGGTTTGCACCGCCTTTTAACGTGTACCGTTTCGTCCGTCTCATTTCTGGCTGGCTCCGACCTGCAGAATATCAAGCAAATCTGCCATCGATTCTAGCATGTAATCCGGGTCATACGTATTAAGAAAATCGCGCCCTTTCAGTGACCAGGCTACACCTGCCGTTTGAACGCCCGCGTTCCTCCCGCCTTCAATATCGTGATAGTTATCGCCGACCATAATGGCTTCCTCCGGCTTCGAACCAAGAGCAGCCAATGCTTTTTGGACAGGCTCTGGATGCGGCTTCGCATGTTCAACATCATCAAGCCCGATGACTACATCGAAAAACGGATCAAGCTTTGTCAGCTTCAAGCCTTTAAGGACCGTTTCGTGAATCTTCGTTGAAACAATCGCCATTTTATACCCGTTTTCATGCAATGTGCGGATGGTTTCGTACACACCTTCAAATTCTGTTACAAGTGCATCATGTTTTTCGTGGTTAAATGCGCGGTAATGAGCAACCATTTCCATCGTCCGTTCCTTATCCAGCGCTTCGAACGTATCAATAAGCGGCGGCCCCATGAACGGGTATACATCTTCGCGCTTGTATTGGTTTGGAAAATAATGATTTAACGTATGAAGAAATGATTGCACAATCAGTTCATTTGTATTGATTAACGTTCCATCTAAATCAAACAGCAGTGTTGTAATATTTTTCATATATGAACAGCTTCCTTTCTTGTTGCCCGTCCCGGCTGCTTCCAAAGACGTGCGACAGCAATCGTTAACACAACAGCTGTGGTTACACGAATAAGGAAAAGCGGCCAAACTGGAATACCGAGTGGAATAAATATAAGTGTATCTTCAATCACCGCGTGGCAGGCGACGAGAAAAATAAAAGCCAGCGTTACATCGCGCTTACTGACCCCATCTTCTTCGACCGCCTGTATCATGACTGCTGACCCCATTGCCAGACCGATAAGCAGGCCGGATGCCAGCGTCATTGATGTGTTTTCCCGCATGCCAAGAAACCGTGTGACAGGAGCGACAGCTTTAGAAAATGCATCAAGCCATTTTAAATCTTTGGCAATTTGAATGATAATCATAAGCGGAATGACAATCGCAGCTAGCTGCAAAACGCCAAAAACGGCTTTTTGCAGGCCCAGCAGCACAATAGCTCCCCATGTGTCCGGCTGAACAGCCGACTCAGGAACCATGCCGTATTGAGCAATCTCTCCGCCGCCCTGCCAGACGAGGTTGATGACGATACCGGCTGTTATCGCAAGCCCGATACGGACCGCTAGGATGATCCACATTTTCACACCAACTTTAACAGCAACGGTCGATTCGATAAATAAATTATGGGAGAACGACAGCATCATCGCAAGAATAAACACTTCTTTCACAGTCAATTCCAGCGATAAAATCGCCCCGATCCCCGCATACAAATTGAGCGCATTCCCAATCACAAGTGGAATCGCTGCATCTCCAGATAAACCAAAAATCCCCATCAGAGGGCTGATTAAATGGATGATCCATGGCAGCACAGGCGTAAATTGCAAAATGGTGACAACGAGCGTAATCGGAAAAATCACTTTTCCCAGCTTCCACGTTGTCATACAGCCTGTCTGCAGCCCTTTGACAACTGTTTGTCTCACGATGCCATCTTCCCTTCATTCGTTTGATCTGCATAACGCGGCAGCGTATATCTTACGCGGCGATACACAAGAAGAGCCGCTGCGATCACGATCAAGGACAAGGACAGCACTTGGGCAATCCGTAAAAAATCACCTGGCAGCATTAAACTGTCTGTACGCATTCCTTCAATAAAGAAGCGGCCGACCGAATACCAAATTACATAAGATAGGAACAGCTCGCCGCGTTTCGGGTTTACTCTGCGCAAGACAAGCAAAAGCACAAATCCGAGGATATTCCAAACGGATTCGTATAAGAAGGTAGGATGGTAATAAGCACCGTCAATATACATCTGATTGATAATAAATTCTGGCAAATGAAGATTCTCTAAAAATGAGCGTGTGACTTCTCCGCCGTGTGCTTCCTGGTTCATAAAGTTTCCCCAGCGGCCGATTGCCTGCCCCAAAATAATAGAAGGCGCCGCAATATCCGCCAGTTTCCAAAAAGAAAGACGGCGCTTTCTTGTAAATACAATCGCGGTAATAACCGATCCAATCAACGCCCCGTGAATGGCGATACCGCCGTTCCAAATTTGAATAATGGCTTCGGGATGCTGTGAATAGTAAGACCATTCAAACAGAACATAGTAAGCGCGTGCTGAAATAAGCGCGATTGGAATGGCCCAAATCAGCAAATCAGAAAACGTATCCTCGGGCAGGCCAAGTCTGTTTGCTTCTTTTGAAGCTAAATAAAAACCGAGGGCGATACCGATTCCGATAATAATGCCATACCAGTGTACTTGAAAATTGCCCAGTTCCAAGGCAATTGGATTTAACGGATACTCCAAAATGTTTTCACTCCTTACTGCTTACTATCGATTCCAGCATCATTAATGGCACCGGCCAGTTTATCTGTGAATTCCTGGGCTGCGTTCACACCCATCCGTTTTAAGCGGAAGTTCATGGCTGCCACTTCAATGATAACAGCCAGGTTTCGTCCAGGGCGGACCGGCAGGGTAATCTTTGTAATCTCCGAATCCAAAATAGGAAGTTTATCTTCTTCAATGCCAAGACGATCATATTGTTTGTCCGGGTCCCATAGCTCAAGGTTTACGTTCAATGTAATAATTTTATGTGAACGAACGGCTCCTGCCCCGAAAAGTGTCATGACGTTAATAATGCCCAGCCCGCGAATTTCCAGCAAATGCTCAATCAATTCTGGTGAATTACCCACCAGACGCCCGATGTCTTCCTGACGGATCTCTACACAGTCATCTGCCACAAGTCGATGGCCGCGCTTTACAAGCTCAAGCGCTGTCTCACTTTTCCCGACGCCGCTTTGTCCGGTAATCAATACACCGATCCCATAAATATCAACAAGAACGCCATGAATAGCTGTTGTTGGTGCAAGCATAGATTCCAGGTAATTAGTCAGCTGGCTTGCAAATTTAGTCGTGGTCATTTTCGAACGCATAACCGGCACTGAATAAGCCTCTGATGCTTCAATGAGTTCAACGGGTACACTTAAATTGCGCGAAACGATAATAGCAGGTGTTTCATAGTCACACAGCTTATCCATCCGGTCTTTTTTTTCTTCAGGGTTAAGCCGCTGAAAAAAAGACAGCTCGGTCATACCGATCAGCTGTACACGTTCTGCCGGATAATAATCAAAAAATCCTGCTATCTCAAGACCCGGACGTGATAAGTCACTTAATTTAATAGGGCGATGAAGTCCTTCTTCACCACTAACAAGCTCTAAATCGAATTTCTCCAAAAGATCAACTGCACGCACTTTTGGCATCGTATTCCCTCCTCTTCACCAAAACGAATTGCCTTCATTGTACCATGTTTCTGATTAAAACAGACGTTTCGGTATCGATTTTCCATGTTCTCCTGTACATAAAGAACGAAAGGAGTGATTCATGTGAAAATCGCCATTGATGCAGGGCATGGCCCGACAACCCGAGGCAAACGGTCACCTGACGGAATGAAAGAATTCGAGTTTAATAGGGCAACCGCCTTGTTTCTCCGTGATGAGCTGCCAGCGGACACGTTGTTGGTTCATGATGATCAGATCGATCTTTCCCTCAGAGAACGGGTGCAGCGGGCAAACCAGGCTGGTGCTGATTTATACGTATCGATTCACGCAAACGCTTTTGGCACGGGCTGGACAGAACCAAATGGCATTGAAACCTACGTTTATACGTCCCGGCCGCCCCAGTCCATGGCTATAGCACAAGCCGTACAGCGGGAGCTTGTTTTGGCAACAGGGCGGCGTGACCGCGGAGTAAAGACGGCTGATTTTTATGTACTGCGAAAAACCATAATGCCCGCTATTTTAATTGAAGCCGGATTTATGACCCATAAAACGGAAGCGGTCCTGCTGCAAAGGACGGATTACCGAAAAACGTGCGCAAGAGCGATTGCGTCAGCGATTCGGCTGACCTGTATGTAGCCAAAAAAAGCAGGAAGCCATCGCTTCCTGCTTTTTTTATTTTCTTCTTAAAATGGTCGATTGCAAAATCATATTGACCAAAGCCATAATGATGGCGATCACAAGCGCGAGCCCGAAACTTTCAATTTCAAATGCGTAGCCCATAATGCTGTCTGTCATCAGAAGCGTAATAGCGTTAATGACAAATAAAAACAACCCAAGTGAAATCATCGTGATCGGCAGTGTTAAGATCACAAGCACTGGCCGGACAATAAGATTTAAAACGGATAATACCAGGCTGGCAATAACTGCATAGAGGAAACTATCCACATGCAGCCCTGGAAAATAGCCTGCCAATGCAACAAACAAAATGGCATTAATAAGCACGCCTGCTATCCAGCCCATTCTGAAAACTCCCTTGCTTCTTTAGTAATTAAATGCCATCTCCAAACGAATCCTCGTCCGAGCCTGGCGGCGGTGTCTGGCGCAATGAAGACATCCGCAGTGTAATCGAGCCTGTTTTCGTTTCCGCATCAATCATGAGCTGACGGTCACCCATCACGTTGTCACTTTCAAACTTCAATGATTTTTGGATGCGCTCATCTTTTTCTGAAACATGGCCCATTCCAGTTTCCGGCAGCGTCAGCCGGCCTGCGGTTGTGCGAATCTCTCCTTTTACAGCAAGATCCTGTGGTACATAGAGTTCAATATTTCCAGTCATGGATTCAGCGCGGACCGCCTCAGCCTGATCTCTTTTCGCATCGTATAGCAGGTTGCCATTAAACGTCTGCAAATCGGCAAACCGATAGGTTCCGACCATATGAATCGCACCGTTAAACGTATTAAGCTCTGCCCGTTCCCCTTCACAGTCAATCAGGCGGATCGGACCGTTTCCTGTTTCTGCTTCGATCACCGCAATATGGCTGTTTTTCAATTCTATTTTCCCATTTCCGGAACGGACCTCAAGCTTCTCTGCTTCCACATCCCTCATATCAAATGCACCGTTAAATAGTTTTACCGACACATCATCCAGTTCCTTTGAAGGAATAAAAAGCGTAATATCTGTTTTCATCAGCTTTAAGCCGACTGAAAGAGACAGTTTATCTTCGCGGGCATAAAAAATGCTGTTTTTCAAAAAGGACTGTTTTGCTTCTTCTTCTGTAGAAACACCAAACACTTTCACATGGCATTCCGCTTTTACACCGTCGCCATCCCATGGACGGACTGTAACAGATCCGTTCGCTGTCTCAAGCTTTAAACGGCGCGGCATTACATTTTGCTCATGAAAAACATGTGTAAATTCAGTTCCTTTTCCGACAAAAGGCATTTCTACATCTTTTAATCGTTTAACAGCTGACTGCATAAACTCGAATAACTTGTCTTTTGACTGAGTAACGGTTTCGGTTGTCGGGCGCTGGCCGGCCATTTTTTGACCGAACTTCTCCAGTTCTTCAAAAAGGCCGCCCAGGTTGAAGCCTTTCGAGCTCTCTTCCTCTTTTGCTGCAGAAGAACGCGTTTCTTTCTCGCTTGAGATGGCACTGCCCTTCTCTAAGGCTTCAATCAATTTGACTGCTTCATCCGCTGAAATCACTCCGGATTCAACCATTTTTAATATGCGCAGTTTTTCTTCGCTCATCAATGTAAACCTCCCGTTTTTCGTTTCTATTCGTGTATACGAACGCTCCATCAAAAGGTTTCATTTTATTCTGCTTTGACAGCCATACGCTCACGATCACGTTCTAAAATTTTCTTCAAATAGTAACCTGTATGTGATTCTTTCGTCGCAGCGATGTCTTCAGGCGTGCCGGATGCTACGATCGTTCCGCCTTTATCGCCTCCTTCAGGGCCAAGGTCAACAAGATAATCGGCCGCCTTAATCACATCAAGGTTGTGCTCAATGACCAGCACCGTATCACCATTATCAACGAGGCGCTGCAGCACTTGAAGAAGCCGGGCAATATCATCGGTATGCAGACCGGTGGTCGGCTCATCCAAAATATAAAACGAGCGGCCGGTCGAGCGGCGGTGCAGCTCGGATGCCAATTTAACACGCTGCGCTTCCCCGCCGGATAAGGTAGTGGCCGGCTGTCCAAGCGTAATATAACCGAGACCGACATCTGCAATGGTTTGAAGCTTCCGGCTGATTTTCGGAATGTTTTCAAAGAACTCAAGCGCATCTTCAACGGTCATTTCAAGCACATCTGAGATGCTTTGGCCTTTGTATTTTACTTCAAGCGTTTCCCGGTTATACCGTTTGCCATGACATACTTCACACGGTACGTATACGTCCGGCAGAAAATGCATTTCAATTTTAATGATGCCGTCTCCCCGGCACGCTTCACAGCGGCCGCCTTTTACGTTAAAGCTGAAACGGCCTTTTTTGTACCCGCGTACCTTCGCTTCGTTTGTCTGCGCGAACACATCCCGAATGTCATCAAAAACACCCGTATAAGTGGCCGGGTTGGAGCGCGGCGTGCGGCCGATCGGCGACTGGTCAATATCAATGACTTTATCGAGCTGATCAATTCCTTTCACTTCTTTGTGGGCGCCTGGACGCGCTTTTGCCCGGTTCAGCTTTTGTGCCAGTGCTTTATAAAGGATCTCGTTAATGAGCGTACTTTTTCCTGAACCTGATACACCTGTTACAGCTGTAAATACGCCGAGCGGGAATTTCGCTTTTACATTTTTTAAATTGTTTTCTTTCGCGCCAATGACTTCAACCCAGCGGCCATCCGGCTTACGCCGCTCCTCCGGAAGAGGAATGTATTTGTCGCCCGACAAATACTGGCCGGTGAGTGATTTTTCATTTTTCATTACTTCTTCCGGTGTGCCCGCTGCAATAACCGAACCGCCGTGAACACCTGCGCCCGGACCGATATCGATCAAATAGTCGGCTGCAATCATGGTGTCTTCATCATGCTCAACGACAATAAGGGTGTTGCCAATATCACGCATATTCTGCATGGTGCGAATCAAGCGGTCATTATCACGCTGATGAAGACCGATAGAAGGTTCGTCTAAAATGTACAGTACACCGGTCAGGCGTGAGCCAATTTGCGTGGCGAGCCGGATGCGCTGCGCTTCTCCACCGGAAAGCGTGCCGGCTGCACGGCTTAATGTTAAGTAATCAAGTCCGACATCAATTAAAAATCCAAGTCGCTCGCAAATTTCCCGCAGTACAAGGCGGGCGATTTGCATTTCCTTTTCAGTCAGCTCAATATCTCTGAAAAAGTCAGCTGCTTCCTGAATGGAAAAAGCGGTCGTATCAGAAATGGTTAAGTCGTTAATTTTAACGGCCAGGCTTTCTTTTTTCAGCCGCTGCCCTTTACAAGTCGGGCACTTCGATTCACCCATATACTTTTCCATTTGTTCCCGGATATAATCCGAGCTTGTTTCTTTATAGCGGCGCTCTACATTGCTGATTACACCTTCAAACACGATATGATTGTCCCGGATTTGCCCGAAGTCATTTTCATACCGAAAACGGATGCGGTCCTTTCCAGAACCATTCAAAAGTTTATCCTTATGCTCTTCCGGAAGGTCTTTCCACGCTGTATCCATATCAATCTTATAATGCGTACAAACCGCTTTTAAAAGCTGCGGATAATATTGAGAGCTGATCGGTTCCCATGGAGCAATCGCATTCTCGTTTAAAGTCAGGTCTTTATCAGGAACCACTAAATCTGCATCTGCTTTTTTCTTCATGCCAAGACCGTCACAGGATGGGCAGGCGCCGAATGGGCTGTTAAATGAAAACATGCGCGGTTCCAGTTCCCCAACCGAAAACCCGCAATGCGGGCAGGCATGGTGCTCACTAAACAGCATTTCTTCTTCACCGATCACATCGACAATGACATTTCCTTCACCAAGGCGAAGAGCCGTTTCTATCGAATCTGCCAGACGCGCTTCTACACCTTCTTTTACGACGATCCGGTCAATAATAACCTCAATCGAATGCTTTTTGTTTTTTTCCAGTTCAATCTCTTCTTCTAAATCATGCATGTCTCCGTTTACACGCACACGGACATATCCTTGTCGTTTTATATCTTCAAACACTTTCGCATGCGTGCCTTTACGGCCGGAGACAACCGGGGCGAGCACTTGAATTTTAGTTCGCTCCTCAAGCTCCATGACCCGGTCGACCATCTGGCCGATCGTCTGGGAAGTAATTTCAATATCGTGGATCGGACAGATAGGCCGCCCAACCCGTGCATATAAAAGACGCAGGTAATCATAAATTTCTGTTACGGTTCCTACGGTCGAACGCGGATTGCGGCTCGTTGTTTTCTGATCGATGGAAATCGCCGGTGATAGTCCCTCGATAGAGTCGACATCCGGTTTATCCATCTGCCCTAAAAACTGGCGGGCGTAGGCAGACAGCGATTCTACATAACGCCGCTGTCCTTCCGCATAAATGGTATCAAAGGCAAGCGATGATTTTCCTGATCCGGACAAGCCGGTTAATACGACCAGCTGGTCACGTGGAATGGTTATATCAATATTTTTTAGATTATGGGCACGTGCCCCTTTTACAGATATATGATCAATGGCCATGAGGGCACCTCTATTCTGATTTTAATTCAAACAATGCGTCACGAAGCTCGGCAGCACGCTCGAAATCGAGTGCTTTTGCTGCTTCTTTCATTTCCGCCTCTAAGCTCGCAATAAGTTTTTGTCTTTCCTGCTTTGAAATTTTTCGGCCGGTATTCTTTGAAGCGTATGTTTCGGTTTCCTCCGCTGCTTGTGTGGCACGTATCACATCGCGGATATCTTTTTGAATGGTCATTGGCGTAATGCCGTGCTTCTCATTGTACGCTTCTTGAATTTCACGGCGGCGTTTTGTTTCTTCGATCGCTTTTGTCATGGAATCTGTCATTTTATCAGCATACATAATGACTTTTCCTTCGGCATTACGTGCAGCCCGGCCAATGGTTTGAATAAGCGACCGTTCGGAGCGAAGGAACCCTTCTTTATCTGCATCGAGAATAGCCACTAGCGATACTTCCGGGATATCGAGTCCTTCCCGGAGCAAGTTGATTCCGACGAGAACATCATACTTGCCGAGGCGCAAATCGCGGATAATTTCAATTCGCTCAAGTGTTTTAATTTCCGAATGCAAATACTGCACTTTAATGCCGATTTCTTTCAAGTAATCCGTTAAGTCTTCCGACATTTTCTTTGTTAATGTTGTGATCAGTACGCGCTCGTCTTTTTCGATCCGTTCATTGATTTCGCCAAGCAGATCGTCAATCTGCCCTTCGATCGGCCGAACGTCAATGGTTGGGTCAAGCAGGCCAGTCGGGCGAATAATCTGCTGTGTCATTTCTGGCGTTTGCTCAAGCTCATATGGGCCTGGTGTTGCCGATACGTACACAATCTGGTTAATGTGCTCTTCAAATTCCGAAAAAGTAAGAGGCCGGTTATCCTTCGCGGATGGAAGGCGGAACCCATGGTCAACAAGCACCTGCTTGCGCGCCTGGTCGCCATTGTACATGCCGCGCACCTGCGGCAGCGTAACATGGGACTCATCAATGACCATTAAAAAGTCATCTGGAAAATAATCCAATAATGTATAAGGAGTTGAACCCGGCGGACGAAGTGTTAAATGGCGCGAATAGTTTTCAATTCCTGAGCAAAAACCCATTTCGCGCATCATTTCCAGATCATAGCGGGTCCGCTGTTCTAAACGCTGCGCTTCTAAAAGCTTTTCCTCTGCCCGAAGCTCTGCCAGGCGCTCTTCCAGCTCCTGCTCAATGTTGCCGATGGCAATGTTCATTTTTTCTTCCCGCGTAACGAAGTGGCTGGCCGGGAAAATAGCGGCATGCTCGCGGTCACCCATAATTTCTCCGGTCAAAGCATCCACTTCGCGAATGCGGTCAATTTCATCTCCAAAAAACTCAACACGAATACACCGCTCGTCTCTTGAAGCCGGGAAAATTTCTACTACATCTCCACGAACTCGGAACGTTCCGCGCTTAAAATCAATGTCATTTCGTTCATATTGAATGTCAACAAGGCGCCGAAGCAAATCATTTCGCGGCACCTCCATGCCTGTGCGGAGCGAGATCACCATTTCTTTATATTCTTCCGGTGAACCGAGGCCATAAATGCACGACACCGACGCGATAATAATGACATCATCGCGTTCGAATAGAGAAGACGTTGCCGAGTGGCGCAGCTTATCAATTTCATCGTTAATACTGGCATCTTTTTCAATAAATGTATCCGTTTGCGGGACGTACGCCTCCGGCTGATAATAATCGTAGTAACTGACGAAGTATTCCACTGCGTTATTTGGGAAAAATTCTTTAAACTCACTGTAAAGCTGGCCAGCAAGCGTTTTGTTATGGGCGATGACAAGCGTGGGCTTTTTCACTTCCTGAATCACATTTGAGACGGTAAAGGTTTTCCCTGTACCTGTCGCGCCAAGCAGCGTTTGATGTTTTTTGCCGCTGCGAATGCCTTCGACAAGTTCTGCAATGGCTGCCGGCTGGTCGCCCTCCGGTTTATATTTAGAAACTAAGTTAAATTCATGCGCCAACGCATTGTCCCCCTGTCTATATCCGTTCTTCTTTCTTTTATACTTCCCATTTTATCATGATCGAAACAAAAAAAGCCAACAAAAAGCACACACCTGTTCGGAATGCGTGTTTTTGCGGCGATAAAAAAACACCGAATCCACTTCGGTGTCAATTCAGCTTTACCTTCAGCCGTTTCATCATTCGGTTGGACAGCCAAAGGCCGGCTGTAATAGAAAAAGCGTCCATTACGATCAATTCCCACGTATGGGTATATCCTTTATAGGCAGATGCGGCAATCAGTGCGACTGTCAAAATAACGCCAAGAAACTGGTTGTATGTTACACGTGAAAACAGTAAAACAAGCAAAGCCGGCATAAACATAGCCAGAATCAGCTTATCCACCATCATGCCCTCCTAAGTTTTTTCTTTTATCATACTGGATTTTTCTTTTTTCGGAAAGATTGGATTTTATTATGACCGGTTAATAATGCGCTCTGTTAAATCCCGAAGCTCACTGTGCGGCATAAATTTCTCAGCCAGCATATCCGGCATAATGTGGTCGATAAAATACTGCACACAACGAAGATCTTGAAATTTTAAAATCGTGTTGAGCGCTTCTTCGTAAATTTCAAAGAAAAGCGGGTCTGGATTTCGTTTTAAAATTTCTCCATACGCTTCATACAGCAAATCCACTTTATCGGCTACTGACAAAATGCGTCCTTCAAGCGTGCCGTCTTTCCCTTCTTTTAAACGCCTAAAATAGGCTTCGTGGAACTCCGGCGGAAATTCCGCTTCAATAAAGCGGCGTGCCATTTTTTCTTCTACCTGCGAAAACAGCTCTTTTAATTCTGTTGTCGCATACTTTACCGGTGTTTTAATATCTCCGGTAAACAACTCCGCATAATCATGGTTGAGTGCTTTTTCATATAAAGACCGCCAGTCCACTGTTGCGCCTTTCATTTCCTCGACTGTGCCTAAAAATTGAGCGATTTTTGTGACCTTGAATGAATGAGCCGCCACATTATGGGTTTGAAATTTAAACTTCCCCGGCAGGCGGTATAAATGCTCAAGATCTGACAGTGTTTTAAAGTATGTATGTACCCCCATGACATCCACTCCTTTTCTAATGAAGAAACCTGTTCATTTTCTGTAAGGTATGATGACTATTGTAACGGCAAATAAACAGAAAAAAAAGAAAAATCCACTCTGTTATGGAACAACAGGTGGATTTTTGTATTGAATCCGATTACATTCTCCGAAAAAATTACTCTTCTACTTTACTTAAACAGCGTTCACATTCCGTATGGTACGACTCATGCTGCTCTGTTATCTGTGCCCCGCACTGGCAGCACTCTTTCCCCGGGATATTACGGTAAAATTCTAACGGCATCATGTTCATGTCCCCCTTTTGATTTTTGGTTGATGTGTTGCTGTACGTTTATTGTATTATAACAGATATAATAAGCCAACATGTGTTATATAATAAATTCGTTTTTTGCGATAAAAAAACGCCCTTCGAAAAGGGCGTTTAATCAGAAAACACAGAGTCATCCAGATATTCTTTTTCTTCGGGCGCAAATAGCAGGCCAAGCTCATGGTGTTCATTTTCATAAATAGAGCCTTGCGTAAATCGAACCTGCCCGTTTGTGCCAATCACTTCAAGCTTGCAATAAGCAGCATTTTTCTGCAGCGCTTTATAAAATTCTGGTTCTGTCCCTACCGGTATCCCGTTTACTTTTGTGATAATTTCACCAATCATCAGCCCCATCTTTCGAGCAGGTGCTCCCGGGAGAACGCCCACCACCATGATTCCTTTCGGCTGGGTTGTAAAAAAGTATGGACGATGCTTTTCATAGCTGAAATGCCGGCGGGTAATTGCTATGCGCGCAATAGCTGCGAATAAAACAGCGGCCGCCGACAGCTGCCATACCCAATAAGAACCTGCCGCAATAAGCAATGCCAGAGCACCGGCCCAAATAACACTTTTACCCGTCGCCTGTACGGCCAGCGCCGGAAGTGTACTGCGCACAGTCATTGAAAAGCCGACTAGAAACGGAAATAAGATCAGGTAGTAATGCCCGGCGCCAATCGGGATCACCGGCCACCAATCCGCAAATGATTCAAGCGGGCGGGCTCCTGGAACCGGGAGAAATACTGGAACAAGCCAAAGGCGCCGCGCCAAATGAACCGCCGTTTTTTGTCCGCGCTTACTCATCTCCAGGCGCGGCGACGTTCCCTGATAACCGCGCTTATGAATAAGCACCCCTTCGGCTATTACCAGAAGTGCCGTGATAAGGGCTAGAATAGATAAAATGCTTTCCATTTTCAAAGGTTCATAGGAAATAAATGAATATCCCGCGTAATCGGCCAGAATAAATACAGCATAAGCGGCTGTTAAGGTCCAGGCAGGCGACAGCAGAAAAAAGCCGCCAATACTGAAGATAATAAACAGCGCTGCCATAAAGCTGAGCAGGTCAGCCGGTAAAGCCAGGCCAAGACCAAGAGAAATAATAGACAGCACGAGACCTACTGCCAGGCTTGATGGCAAAATAAACCGGATTTCTTGATATATATCATATACGCGTGTGCCGAAGTCCTTGCGTTCACGCGTGACACGAAACATGCCGACTACAAAAGCCAGAACAAATGAAAAATAAAAGACAGGGTGAAGCAATAATCTTCCTGCAGCCGTAATGAGCTGCATGAGCCAGTCCAAAGCCATAAAAGTCCCTCCAGAGCGTTGCACAAAAGTCTTTCTCTCTATTATTGTATCAGAAAGCTTCTGCAATCGTTAACAGACTTATGGCGCTTTTTCATCAAGCTTCGCTGAGCGCCTTTTCAAACTGACCGATAATGTCTTCTGCTTCTTCAATACCAATTGAAATACGAACGGTTTTCTCAGAAACACCGACGGCTGCTTTTTCTTCTGCATTAAGTGAACGGTGGGAAGTGCCAAACGGCCATGAAACGGACGTTTCTACACCGGCAAGCGACGGAACAATCCCGATCCAGCCAAGTGAGCGGAAGAAAGCAAATTCGTCTGTATCTTTCGCCAGGTCAATCGTAACGATCGCTCCATTCCCCCGCTCAGATACGCCTTTTGGATAAAAAACTTTTTCTATTTTTGCATGAGTACGGAGCCAGTCTGCCACTTTCTCTGCATTGGCAGCCTGGCGCTCCATCCGCAGGCCAAGCGTTTTGGCTCCTCGGCATGCGAGCCATGATTCAAACGGGCTTAAGTTCATGCCAATGTTCACAACACGGCTTCTCGCTGCTTGTATGTATTCTTTCTTTCCAACTACAACACCTGCTGACACGTCACTGTGTCCGCCGATATATTTCGTCGCTGAGTGAACAACGAGATCTGCACCTAACTCGTAAGGCTTAATTAAAAACGGAGTGGCAAACGTATTATCTACCATTAAAACAAGTTCTTTTTTCTTGGCAAGAGCCGATACTTCTGCTATATTCTCAACACGCAAAAACGGGTTTGTAATTGATTCTGTATACAGCATAACCGTTTCCGGGCGGATGGCCGCTTCTACAGCTGACAAGTCTTCAAAATCTACAAACGAAGTTCCAATGCCCATACGCGACAGCTCTTCTTTCATCGCATAAAACGTGCCGCCGTATACATCCTGCGCGGCTACAATGTGATCGCCGCTTTTGGCTACAGCCAGAACTGCAGCTGTAATCGCACCAAGGCCGGATGACGCTGCTACTCCCTCTGGTGCTCCTTCAAGACGTGCTGTAATATTAGCCAGCTCATCTGCATTGGGATTGCCGACACGTGTATACAGATAAGGGGATTCCCCATTATAATAGCCTTCCATTTCTTCCAAGCTGTTGAATGCAAACACAGATGTCTGGTAAATCGGTGTCACTTTGCTTTGAATATTTTTTGGCAGCTTTTCGCCATGTAACGCTTTTGTGTTAAAAGAATCCATTGTTGTCCACTCCTTTTCATCTGTCCATTATATTCCGAAAATTGCACAAAAACAATCCGCCCTAACATGAGCGGATTAGTGGATTAGCTCTTTCATCATCGGTTCGTCCATCGGACCAACGATTTTTTGAGATACCGTGCCTTCTTCATCAAGCACGTATGTAGTAGGGATTGTATACACATCATACTCCTCTGTCACTGCACCGCTTTCATCGAGCAGCACAGGAAACGTGATATCGTATTGATGGGCAAATTCCCTCGCTTTAGACGAACTTTCTTCTATATTAACCGCCAGTATCTCAACATTGTCCGGCTTTTCCTCGTAAAAGGCCTGCATGTGAGGCATTTCGTCTTTGCACGGCGGGCACCATGTTGCCCAGAAATTTATAAACACTTTCTTCCCTTTGTAATCCGACAGCTTCACTTTTTTCCCATCTATTGTTTCCAAATGGAAATCTGGTGCTTTCTCTCCGATCGCAATACCGTTTTTGTCGTTTGTCACGGCCATCCCTTTTTCGCCGATATCCGTTACGTCTTTACGATCTTCATACAACTGAAAGCCGGCCAGTCCTATTAAAAGAATCAGCAGTGCGATGCCTAGCCATTTCTTGCGCATATGCGTCTCCTCCAGCAGGTTATGATCATTCCTCACTCCTTCCATCATATCATATGACCGCTTTCCTCCACTTATCTGCAAACAGTAGAAAAACAAAAAAAAGCCGCCATAAAGCGGCTTTCTTACATTAAAATCCCCAGCCAACATATGCTGCGCCCACGATGATAAGTAGAATAAACAATACGACTACAAGCGCGAATCCGCTGCCGTACCCGTTTTCTTTGTATTCGCCCATGTTTCTCCACCTCCCTGTCCGTTACACTTACAGCGTATGCACAAAGGAAGAAGCCGGAAGGGCAAGCCGCCTAGATAAAGAAAAAAGTGCTCGTCCCTCCCTGCTTTCGGGCAGGGAAGACAAGCACTTTTTCTTACAGATCAATATATTGAGCTGGGTCAACAGCGTTTTCTTTGCCTAATGTCCAAGGGCCTTTATGAATTTCGAAATGAAGATGCTGTCCGTAAGAACGGCCTGTGTTACCCATGTAGCCAATCACCTGGCCTTTGGATACGCTGCCGCCTTGTACAACACGCTCAGACAAATGCGCATAAACGGTTGTATAAACTTGTCCATTGATAGAGTGCGAGATAAAAATCGCATTTCCATATGAATCTGAATAATAAGAACGGCTCACTACACCATCTGCAGCGGCTACGATCGGCACACTTTCGCTGTTCGCAATATCTATGCCTTTATGATCGCCAAGTGAACGCAGGCCAAACCCTGACGTAAAGGTTCCCTCGGCCGGGCGCATAAACATGCCGCCTGTATCAGCCGGAGTGGCTGTTGAACGAGCCTCCTGCTTTGGCTCTGCTGCTGGAGCCGATTGCTGTTCTTGAGCAGCCGGTGCTGATGAAGAGGCAGCGGCGGCTTTTGAAGCAGCTGCTTTTGCTGCCGCTGCGGCAGCGGCTTCCTGCTCCGCTTTCTTTTTCGCCGCTTCTTCTGCTAAACGTTTCTGCTCAGCAATACGGGCTTGTTCTGCTTTGATGGCTGCTTGAATCGAAGCTTCCTGCGCGCTTAGCAGGCTTTGTTCCTCTTCAAGGCTGAGCTTTTGCTCATGCGCTTCATGCTCATCTGCAACAAGGCCTTTCATCACTTCATTTTTCGCTGCACGCTGTTTTTCCAGCTTGGCTTTCATTGTTTGCAAGTCTGCCAGCATGTTTTCCAAGCTTGCAAGCTCTTCTTTTACTTTTTGTTCATTGGCTTCAAGCTGTTTTTTGTCCCGTTCCTGCTCCTGCAAAATCTCTTTATCTGCATTTACAAGCGCCGTAACGGCTGTTGCACGGCTGACAAAATCACTGAAGCTTTCTGCTCCAAGCAGTACTTCTATGTAGCTGGCCGATCCGCCGCTTTGCTGAATCGAGCGGGCACGGTCTTCTAATACTTTTGTACGCTCAGCGATGCGAATCTTTAACTCTTCGATTTCCGCTCTCAAGCGTTCAATTTCTGCTTTTGTATCGGCAATTTCCTGCTCTTTTGTCCGGATCTTTGACTCGGAATCTGTAATCGCCCCATCCAGCTTACGGATTTCCGCGTTTACACTGTCCTGCTGCTGCTGAAGATTAGAAATAGCTTCCTCTTTTTTATTGATATTTTGTTCAAGACCGGATTTTTGTGACTGAATTTGCTGCTGGCGCTTTTGCAAATCAGATAAGCTTTCTGCTGAAGCGTCTCCCGTAAAACTGAATCCAATGGACGCTGCCACCGCAAGCGCCACGTACGATTTTCTTTTCAACGAATTGACCCCTCTCATCCCTGTATACTTGTTTTATATTTTCAAAAACCGTCTGACGGAAAGGAAGCTGCCCCATATTCCGATAAACACAGCCATCACCAGCATGAGTGCTGTAACCGGTAAAACGAGTGGAAGATAGTCGATAAAATCTACCAGCTGCGCTGCAAGTTTCGCAGAAAGGGCCTGCTCCACATAATAGTATCCAACTGCAATCGCTGCGATCGGAAGAATGGAGCCAAGCAGTCCGATCCACAGTCCTTCTAACAGAAACGGCCAGCGGATAAACCAGTTTGTCGCTCCAACAAGCTTCATAATCTCAATTTCTTTTCGACGGGCAAAAATAGTGATTTTAATTGTATTGGAGATTAAAAACATCGCAGTAAACAGAAGGCCTGCTACGAGGACAGCACCGACATTGCGCGCTGTTTTCATAAAGCTGAACAAGTTTTTCACTTCTTCTTCTCCATATACCGCTTTTTCTGTTTGGGCAAATTGCTCAATTTTTCGTGCCACGTCCGGTGTATCCTGTGGACGCGCTGTTTTTACAATATAGACGTCATACAGCGGATTGCTTTGTTCAAAGAGCGCATAATCATTGCCCATATCTTTAATCAAGTTTTGCAGTTCCTGCTCCTTGGACGAATACGCAATACTTTCAACTTCTGGCAGACTGCTAATCTGTTTCTTTAATTGCTCTTTTTCAGCTTTTGTCGTATCAAGCTTTATATGAACACGAACTTCCACATCATTTTCAACATCCGTTCCCGCTTTGTTTAAATTCAGCATAATCACCAGAAAAATGCCGGTTAACAAAAGCGTCACTGTGACCGCTGAAACAGCGGCAAACGTCATCCAGCCGTTCCGCCGGAGGTTTTTAAAGCTTTCCCTGAAATGGCGGCGCAAGGTTCTAGGCTTCATAACCGTAATCACCCCGCTGTTCATCACGGACAATCCGTCCGTTTTCAATCGCAATAACCCGGCGCCGAAGCGTATTGACGATATCTTTATTATGCGTTGCCATCACGATTGTCGTGCCGCGCTCGTTAATTCTACCAAAAAGGCGCATAATGTCCCATGATGTGTCCGGGTCAAGGTTCCCGGTTGGCTCATCCGCGATGACCACCTTCGGGTTGTTGACGATCGAACGGGCAATGGCCACCCGCTGCTGTTCCCCGCCGGACAATTCGGTCGGCAGCATGCGCGCTTTATGCTTCAGTCCGACTAAATCGAGCACTTCCATGACTCTCTTCCGGATGACAGCCGGCTCTTCTTCAATCACTTCAAGTGCAAATGCCACATTTTCGTATACCGTGAGAAGCGGCAAAAGTTTAAAATCCTGAAAGACAACGCCGACTTTGCGGCGCAGCGCAGGCACCGACCGCCTTCTTAGGGTTGCGGTGTTCATCCCGCCGACCGTTACGGTTCCGCCGGTCGGCTTTTCTTCACGATAGATTAATTTAATAAACGTCGATTTTCCGGCACCGCTCGGACCGACGATGTAAACAAATTCGCCTTGCTTAATTGTGACGTCAACGCTTGACAGCGCTGTGACCCCATTTGGGTATTTTTTCGTCACGCCTTTCATGTCAATCATTTCATCACCTGGTTTCGTTAATTCGGGCGGTTTTTATACCCGCTCCGCCTGTCCACAAAACATTATAGCACTGTTTGTTTTGTCACAATGAAAAGAATATGTTACAGATTCATTTCCTTTTGTAACATTTTTCGACAAAAACACAGCAAAAAAAGCGCTTATTGAATAAGCGCTTTTGGTATTTGGAAGATAACTGGATGGAATTGTTTGTATTAAAAGATGGCCCCAGTTCTTTCAATTTTTACTTTTGTCTCCACTTTTATATCCATATCGGGATATACTTCTCCCCAGTCGAGCTTTTTAAAGGCGTCTGGATCTTTAGCAATGATTCTTCGTCCAATGCCTAATGCATCCGAATTGGCCTCCTGCATTTTTTGGACTGTTTGCTGAAGCAGTTTTTGCGCTTCTTCTGTCAGCTGCTGATCTAAGCTTTTTATTACCTTTTCTTTTTCCAAGTGATCCGGAGGATACTCGATTACCTGCACCTCCATATCTACAGAAACGGTTGCCGTCGGATTTCCGTTTTTCGGCACATTCACTTTCAGCTTTGCTTTGGAATCTATAAGCGTGATTGAGATATCTTCTCCTCCTTCTATGCGGAATGTAAGCGGCAGCTCCTTTTGTGTTTGATTTACCATGATTAAAAACGATGAGGTTTCTTTCGCTGTCAGCTCTCCGCTCATCGAACGCCCGTTAAATAGAGCGCTTCCGTTTATTTCTGCTGCCCTCTGCTCCTCATTATAAGAGATAAGAGGAATTAAAGCGTCGCTTCCCTCATCTAAAAGAAGGTTGCAGGCCAGCTGCATATTCGTAACAGGAATAGCCGACTCTTGTTCAGCCGTTTCAATTATCTTAAAGAAATAATCACTGTAAAGGGTCTGGCCTTTAAAATCATGCTGAAAAAATTCATCGGCCCGCCCGTCTACGACTACAAGCTTGGCATTAAGCGGACTAATGGGGTTCCGAAAATAGGCATCCAGCAGAGCGTATAAATCGTGCTGTGCGCTTTCTTTCCCAATTATCATTACACTCAATTTTGAAATATCTAATGCGCCATCGATACGGCGGTCCATCTTGTACGCCACGTCCCGAATTGTCTGCCCTTTTTCTGACATGACTAAGCTTTGCGCAGCCTGCTGGGTCGGCCCTTCGGTTCCGCCCCCTCCACTGGTGGTTCCTTGATGTTCCTGGGGAATTTCGACCGTCAGCGTCAGATTGTTTTCTTCTTCCCTGTCGATGCCTACGCCAAATATTAAATTCAGATCTTTAACTGACTTTTGGTCCCAGCAGCCTGCTAAAAGCAGAGAAAGAGGAATGATAGCCCACCAATTTCTCATCCTGTAACCTCCCGTTTTCTTCTGATAATGGCCACAAGGAGTAAAAACAACGGAATAACAAATAGAAAAGCAATAGCGGCTGTTCCAGTGATTCTGCCGAGAATTTTAATGGTCTCCGCATTACTCGTATAAATAGCCAGCGGTACGATTAATACGCCTAAAACGTAAACAGGCTTTTTATGGTGCTTTGCATTCACCACTTTGGCGGCACCCATTGCTGCTATATACAAGTAGCTCATAAAAGAAGTAATCGAAAACACAGCCCAAAGAGAAAGAAAGATAAGATCGAGCCGTTCTACAATGCCGAGTTCAATCGATTTAATCATATAAAGAACCGGCTCTGGTACATGTGTTAACTTAACGATGCTGAAATAAGCAAATGCGCAAAGCGCCAGCAATGTATAAATGATCGTAACAACCAAGCTCGCTCCTGCTGCAGCCATCCATTTTTTTTTGTTTTCCGCCTGTGTAAACGGAAAAAGCCAGAGCAGAATTTCGATACCGTTCAACGCAAAAAGAGCTTTTTGGGAACCTGATAAAATAGCTTTGAAACCCGAAGAACCGATCGGAAGCAAATAGTACACGTTTAAGTAATTCCACATTAAAAGAAAGACCAGGAGCACACCGAGAAGCAAAAAGGACATCAATACGTAAAACCGCGCGATGACGCGCACATCTTCCTGAATCAAATAAATGGTAAGAGCCGTAATAATGACTGCAAAAACAACAGACGGTGTACGTGGAAATGCCCAGTCTGCTGTAATAGAAAGAAAAATCGCTAAAACCTGGCTAGCAACTACGAAAAAAAAGAGTGTATAAAAGGCTATAATAATGATACTTAAAACGCGTCCAACAAGGAGCGGTAAAAAATCAGCCAATGTCTTTTCGGGAAAACGACAAGCCAATAGCCATATAACAAAGATACCTATTTGTATGAAAAAACCAGCCAGTAAAACGGACAGCCACCCATCTCTTCCGGCAACTTGGTGCACTTCGTATGGAAGGGTTAAGATTCCTACCCCGACCTGAGTTTGCAGCAGGAAAAAAAAGAGCTGCCAACCCGAAATACTTGCTTCTCTTTTCACTTTTCCACCCACTGTCTTCCTTTTTTCTGTCTTTTCAGCGTCTGCGGTTTGCTGTCATATGGCCGCTTCGTTACTTTCCACCACGTTTTCCTTATAAAAACATCCTTTAAATCCTTTACTCGAAGTGGCGCAAGCGGTGAAAAATACGGCATACCGAGAGAGGTCATCTTGCACAAATGAATTAAGAGGATCATAAGCGCAAACACAATACCGAAGAATCCAAACAGGGATGCCGACACCATAAAAGGAAATCGAAGAAGGCGAATGGCTGTGTTCATTTCGATTGAAGGAACCACATAAGAAGAAATGGCGGTCAAGGCAACGACGATAATGGTGAAGTTTGAGACAAGCCCTGCACTTACAACCGCATCCCCGATGACAAGACCGCCGACAATCCCGATTGTCTGTCCAATCGGCGTCGGCAGCCGGATCCCTGCTTCCCGGATCAGTTCAATCGTCAGCTCCATAAACAGGGCTTCCATCAAAGCCGGATATGGAACTTGCTCCACAGAGCCCTTTAACTGTAAAATTAAATCCCTCGGCACAATCTCTGAGTGAAAGCTGACAACTGAAATATAAAAAGCTGGCAGAAGAATGGCAAAGAAAAAGGAAAACAAGCGGATCATCCGATAAAAAGACCCGGCAAGCGTCCGTGACGTATAATCATCCGGAGACTGGTAAAAAGAAAAAAAGGAAACGGGCCCAATCAAGCAGGTTGGACCGCCGTTTATGAAAACGGCAATACGGCCTTCCAGCAAATTGCCCGCGACCCGGTCCGGCCTTTCCGTATTCAGCAGCTGCGGGAAAGGAGACAGCGTGGAATCTTCAATCAATTCTTCGATTTGTCCAGCACTGTAAATGAGCTCTGCATCAATGGCTTCCAGCCTTTTCTTCATTCTCTGGACAAGTTCTGGATTGGCAATGTCTTTCTCATACATAATCGCCAGTAAATGAGTGGCTCTGTTGCCTTTTTCCAGATATTCAACCACCAGCCCTTTACTTTCAATCCGTTTGCGGACCAAGAAAATATTAACTGAAATGTCTTCAACAAAGCCGTCATGAGGACCGCGTACCACTTTTTCATTCATTGGCTCCTCAATGGCGCGCCCTGCATCTCTTTCTGTTCTGCAAAGCAGACAGGCTGGATTACCTTCTATAAACAGCAGGGTCTTCCCTCTTAATAACCCTTTTAATGCATCATTATGATCTGCCGCTTCTTCATACTCGATCACCGTTAAGGCCGCTTCTGGCTTTTTTGAACCATTTTCTTTTAACGGCTGAAGGACATGATTTTCAACTTTGACCGCTTCGACCATTGTTTCCATATATAAAAGGATTCCCTGTACTTTACCGTAAGAAAATGTCCTTTGTTTTATATCACTTGATTCAGTCAGTGCTGTGATCGCAGCCGCATTTTCGGATGCTGATTTCTTAAATACACCGCCTTTATCCTGCCGCCAAAATGGCATAATGCCACGCCCCTTTTTTCAGTAGGATGAGGCAAAACCAGTATTTTATGCATAAAAAAGAACCAGCATATGCCGGTTCCGCATTTTAGTGTTATTTTTTTTCAGCCAGCCAGGCAGCCACTGCTTCCGCCTCTTCGCCTTCTACTACATTTTTCGGCATCTGCCCCTGCCCATTTTCAATCACATGTAAAATTTCTTCTTTGCTCATCTTCGCTCCAATATTGCTCAGCTCCGGCCCAAATGCGCCTTCAAGATTTTCGCCGTGGCAGCTTAAGCAGCTTTGCGTATACACTTCTTCACCGACCGAAGCTGTTGTTTGACCTGTTCCTTCATCTGTGGACGGTGTTTGCTCTTCTGTTTCCTCGACCGCTGCATCTTCGCCGCCGCCGCATGCAGCCAGTGCCAGAGATGAACCAAGCATCAATGCCAGCAGTGACTTTTTCCATTTCATTTGCTGTTCCCCCTTCTCTCGATAAAAACTCACCGTAAGTATACCAAACTCGGCAGCCTATGACGAAAAAGCAGGTTTCATTGCCGGCTTTTCATCAAGGCAAGCGTGTAGATACACCGGGAGCTTTCTTACAGCTACGTCATTGGAGGAACTTGAAGGCGGTCGTCAAACAAATCAACGGTCAGCTGACCAGTTGAATCCACTTGTCCGAGAAAAACGTTATCCACGGTTACTCCCTGCTTCTGGAGCTCTTCATGAAGCCAGCCTCTATTTAACCGGAGAGCGGCAAGCGACTCGTCAAGAATACGGCCATCCATAATAACGGTCTGCGGTTCTTTTTCCGGGCGGACCGAAAGTCCCAGCATCGCAGGTGTTAACGGCTGGTTTTCTTTTTTTAGCAAGATACTTAAATCCCCTGATGCCTCCAGTACCGCAAACTCTACATCTGCGGCTTGAAACACATTTTTTTGCCGCAGAAGTTCGGAAAGCTCATCTATGGTATACCGTTCTTTTTTTAAATTTTCTTCCAGTATTTTTCCTTCTTTAATAAAAACGACACCTTTTCCCTCCACAAAACTGCGGAACTTCCGGCTCTTTAATGAAATATAGCCCGTTAAAAATGGAATTACGGTAAACACAGCAAGACCAACCACTCCGTGGACCACATCCCGCTCCAGCCCCATAATGACTTCCCCGCCAATGCTTCCGATGGTGATACCTGCTACATATTCAAAGAAAGACAGCTGGGCCAGCTGCTTTTTCCCTAAAATTTTCGTAATAAGAAACAACACTACTGTAAACAGTACGGCGCGAAAGGTAACATCTAACCAATCCGGCATGGCTGTACCTCCTTTTTCGCCATTCTTAATACGTCTCTAACCGTTTTTGTATATCGTCTGCAGCTTCCCTGACAGCCAGGATCGCATCATACAGCTCCTCTTTGGACTCTTCCCGCTTTGACAGCACGATAAGTGTCGAAAGGCTTGACTGGATGCTTCTTAAGCTGGCCAGGCATTGATCCATTTCACTTGTTACTTTCATTCCCCGTCGGCCTCAATCGATACGGCGTGGGCAATACATGGAATGGATTCACCCTGCTGGTACGTAAGCGGTGATAAAAGAGCGCCGGTTGCCACAACAAGCATACGGTTGATTTTTCCTTTTCTCATCTCGTTCAATAAATGGCCGTACGCGACTACAGCTGAACAGCCCGGACCGCTCCCGCCTGAATAAACCGGCTGGCTTTCATTGTAAATCATAATGCCGCAGTCTTTATACTGCTCTTCCTTAACAGGCGTGCCATTTTTCTTGAATAAGTCCATGGAAACAGAATGACCGATTCGGCCCAAATCACCGGTTACAATCAAGTCGTAATACGAAGGATCAACGCCGCGGTCCTTTAAGTGCGCTTCAATGGTATCGACTGCGGCCGGAGCCATCGCACCGCCCATATTAAACGGATCGGTCAGGCCCATATCGATCACTTTCCCGATCGTTGCAGAAGTCACCCGCGGACCGCTTCCTTCATTTCCCAAAAGTGCCGCTCCCGCTCCCGTTATGGTCCATTGAGACGTTGGCGGCTTTTGACCGCCATATTCCGTTGGATAGCGAAACTGTTTTTCCACAGCCGCGTTATGGCTTGAAGCACCGGCGATCACATAATTCGCACCGCCTGCATTGATAATCATTGCGCCCAGCGCCAGTCCTTCCATCGACGTGGCACAGGCGCTGAACAAGCCAAGATATGGCGCGCCAATCGACCGGCTCGCCAGGCTTGTCGGCGTGATCTGGTTAATTAAGTCGCCGCCTAAAATATATTGCACCTGCTCTTTATGGCGTCTTCCTTTTGCCAGTGCGGTTTCACACGCCTGCTCAAACAGGAGCCGGTGGGCTTTTTCATAAGAATCTTCCCCAAGCCATAAATCCTCGTGCAGCATATCAAAATCATCCGCCAGCGGGCCTTTTCCTTCAAACGGACCGCCTATGGTTCCTGTTGCTACAATCACCGGTTTTTGGTCAAACACCCACGTGCGCTGCCCCATCTGCATCACAAACCACCCCATTGAATCCATAAAATTTTAATAGTGGCAACGATAAAAGCTGAAAACACCCCAAATAAAATAACCGATCCTGCCAGCTTAAACATATTGCCGCCGACACCAAGCACAAATCCTTCTGAACGGTGCTCGATGGCAGCTGAAATCACCGCGTTGCCAAATCCGGTCAGCGGTACAGCAGAGCCCGCTCCTGCAAATTGAGCGATCCGGTCATAAACCCCAAACCCGGTCAGGAGCATGGCGATAAAAATCATTGTGCCGGCCGTCGGGTTCCCGGCTGTCTGCTCCGTAAAGTTAAAAAAGAAAATATAAAAGTATTGAATGGCCTGGCCGACTACACAAATAAGACCGCCGATTAAAAAAGCACGCAGGCAGTTTTGCGCAACCGGACGTTTTGCTTCCCGCTTTTTCTGCAGCTTTTGATACGCTGTCTGTTCTTGTGTTAACTTTTTTTGTTTTGCCATGTTGTCACGTCCTTCTCTGTTGCTGTCACATTTTTTTGCTTGAACAGAGATAGCGTGACAAAAAAAAGCCATATTTATTCATCCAAGAAGTAACAGGACAAACAAAGAGAAAGTTGGGGCACGATATAGCTGTAAAGAAACGGAGGGGTGTAAATGTCAAAGTGGAGCCGGCTGCCGATGGCATGCCTCATCCTTTATTTTTTAAGCGCAATGCCTGTTTCCGCGGAACAGCGCGTTACAGAGGAAAGAGCAGCATATTACGAAAAAATGGAGCGGCAGACGCTGCTGCCGTGGTATTATTTAGCCGCCGTTGACCAATTTGAGCGGAATATTCAAGTAGTTCGTGATGACCTGCCTGACCGAACCGGCACAATCAGCATTCATTTCCCGCGCAGCACCTGGGCTGGACGGCTAAACCCGCTGAAAAAAACAACGACACCTGCTGTCATTTCTTTTTTCGGCGGCCGCGGGCTTGATGGCGATCAGGACGGAAAAGCCGATCCAAATGATCCGGATGATGTGTTGTTTACAATGGCGACCCTGTTAACGAAAAACGGCTATCTGGAATCGGATATTAAAAAAGCATTGAAGGATTATTATAAAAAAGACGCGTCAGTGAAACAGATCATGACGATTGCGGCTTTGTACCGCCACTTCGATACAATTGAGCTGGATGGCCATACTTTCCCTCTTCCTTTAGGGTATAACTACAGCTACCGCAGCACGTGGGGGGACAAACGCGGCTGGGGCGGGCGCCGGATGCATGAAGGCACCGATTTGTTTGCTTCTTATGGTGTCCCGGTGCGGGCCACCACATACGGAATCATTGAAATAAAAGGATGGAATGAATATGGCGGCTGGCGGGTCGGCATCCGGGATGTCCATAATGTGTACCATTATTTTGCCCATCTGTCGGGCTTTGAAAAAGGAATAAAAGAAGGCATGATTGTTAAACCAGGCACGGTTGTCGGTTACGTCGGCAGCTCCGGCTATGGTAAGCCCGGCACAGCCGGCAAGTTCCCGCCTCACCTTCATTACGGGATGTACAAATATAACGGCCGGATGGAATGGGCATTTGACCCATACCCGTCTCTTTCCCACTGGGAACAGGCTGAAAAAGCTGAGAAAAAGTCGAATTAACAAAAAAACCACCGAACCGCACGGGTTCTGGTGGTTTGTTTCTTTTTACAGGCGGGAGCGAAGGTACGCATTAATAAATGCATCTAAATCGCCATCCATAACCGCTTGGATGTTTCCTGTTTCCTCACTTGTCCGGTGGTCTTTTACCATGGAATACGGATGGAATACATACGAGCGAATCTGGCTTCCCCAGCCGATTTCTTTTTGTTCACCGCGAATTTCAGCAAGCTCCGCTTCCTGCTCCTCTAAGCGGCGCTGATACAATTTCCCTTTGAGCATTTTCATCGCATGCTCACGGTTTTTAATTTGCGAACGCTCTGTCTGGCACGTGACCACAACGCCTGTCGGGATGTGGGTAATCCGGACAGCCGAATCCGTTGTATTGATGTGCTGACCGCCGGCGCCGCTTGCCCGGTACGTATCGATTTTCAAATCTTCTGTCCGGATTTCGATTTCGATTTCTTCATTAAATTCCGGCATAACTTCACACGATACGAAAGAAGTATGGCGGCGGCCTGATGAATCAAATGGTGAAATCCGCACAAGGCGATGAACGCCTTTTTCCGCTTTTAAATAGCCGTAGGCGTTATGGCCTTTAATAAGCAGCGTTACACTTTTAACGCCAGCTTCATCGCCCGGCAGGTAATCAATTGTTTCCACTTTAAAGCCGCGCTTTTCCGCCCAGCGTGTGTACATCCGCAGTAGAAGTGATGCCCAGTCCTGTGACTCGGTTCCGCCGGCACCAGGGTGAAGCTCTAAAATGGCATTGTTTTTATCATGCTGTTCGCTCAGCAAAAGCTGAAGCTCAAAATTGTCAAGACGCGTTTGAAATTCTTTCGTTTCATTCGCAAGCTCTTCATGCAAATCCGCATCGTTTTCTTCTTTTAACAGCTCGTGGGTCATTTCAAGATTTTCCTGTGTTTCCACCAAATCTTTATATTCATTCACAAGCTCTTTGAGCGCGTTTGATTCATTAATAACCGTCTGCGCGCTCTGCTGATCGTTCCAGAAATCAGGGTCAAGCATGCGGTCTTCAAGCTCTGCCATTCGTGCCTCTTTGTTTTCTAAGTCAAAGAGACCCCCTAAAGTCCGCCAATTTCTCGGCTGAATTGTCAAGCGTGTTGCGAATTTCAAATAGTTCCATCTAGTCCACCTCTAAATAAATTTGATAAAAGAGCCTGGGTGCGGCTAAACCGCACCTTTTACTCTTGAAGTCCGTGACAGTTTTTATACTTTTTGCCGCTGCCGCATGGGCACAGCTCGTTGCGTCCGATTTCCGGCGCTTTGCGGAGCGGTTTTTTCTTTTTCGGTGCTTCTTCTTCTTTTGGATTGACCGCCTGGCCTTTTGCTACTTCCTGGCGCTCAAGGTTGCTGCGGATTTCCGCTTTCATGACATATTTGGCTGCTTCTTCATTGATAGCAGCAATCATCTGCTCAAACATGGCAAAGCCTTCGTTTTGATACTCGCGAAGCGGATCAATCTGTCCGTAAGCACGCAGGTGAATCCCCTGGCGAAGCTGATCCATCGCATCAATATGGTTGATCCATTTTGAATCGACGGCACGAAGCAGTACAACTTTTTCAAATTCACGCATTTGCTCGGCGCCAAGCTGTGCTTCACGCTCATTGTAGCGTTCCGTGACTTTGTCGGAAATAATGCAGCTGATTGTATCCAGGTCCTGGCCGCGAAGTTCATCCGCTGATACCGCTCCCTCTTCAAGCAGGTTCGCGTTTACCGTGTCGGCAATGCCTTCTGCGTCATACGGCTCGGCCGCTTCTTCATCGTTCGCATGTGCCGCAATTGTTGTTGCGATCGTTTTGGTCACCATTTCTTCTAAAATGCTGCGCAGGTTTTCTGCTTCGAGCACTTCATCACGCTGCTTGTAAATGATTTCACGCTGCTGGCGTAATACATCATCATATTCAAGAAGACGTTTCCGCGCGTCAAAGTTATTGCCTTCTACGCGTTTTTGCGCAGATTCAACCGCCCGGGATACCATCTTGCTTTGAATAGGCTGAGTGTCATCCATGCCAAGCTTGGCCATCATCGACTTCATATTATCCGATCCGAAGCGGCGCATCAATTCATCTTCCATTGACAGATAAAACTGGGTGACACCCGGGTCGCCCTGACGGCCGGAGCGTCCGCGAAGCTGATTGTCAATCCGGCGTGATTCATGGCGCTCCGTTCCGATAACGGCCAGTCCGCCCAGCTCTTTGACGCCTTCACCGAGTTTAATATCGGTTCCGCGTCCAGCCATGTTAGTCGCAATCGTCACAGCACCCGGCTGTCCGGCATCCTGAATGATTTCTGCTTCCCGCTCGTGGTTTTTCGCATTCAGTACGTTGTGCGGAACGCCTCTTTTCGTTAAGTGGGCTGAAATAAGCTCAGATGTTTCGATCGCCACTGTCCCGACTAGAACCGGCTGTTTTTTCTGGTAGCGCTCATGGATATCTTCCACAACAGCCATAAATTTACCGTTCATCGTTGCATAAATTAAATCGGCGCGGTCATCACGGGCAATTGGACGGTTTGTCGGAATCGCCACTACACGCATATTATAAATGTTGCGGAATTCTTCTTCCTCCGTGCGGGCCGTACCGGTCATGCCGGAAAGCTTTTCATACATCCGGAAGAAGTTCTGGAACGTAATCGTCGCCATCGTCATGCTTTCATTTTGAATTTGAACGCCTTCTTTTGCTTCAATTGCTTGATGAAGCCCGTCGGAATAACGGCGCCCTTTCATTAAGCGGCCGGTAAACTGGTCAACGATGACGACTTCCCCGTCCTGCACGACGTAATCTACGTCGCGATGCATCGTCACACGCGCTTTTAACGCCTGTGTAATATGATGGTTTAAGCCGACATGCTTCAAGTCAAACAAGTTCTCAATGCCGAATGCTTTTTCCGCTTTCGTCATTCCTTCTTCGGTTAACAGTACGCTTTTCGTTTTAATATCAACTGTGAAGTCTTCTTCTTCTTTCAGCGTGCGGACGAATGAAAACGCATGGATATACAGCTGCGTTGATTTGGCTGCCTGTCCGGAAATGATCAGCGGCGTCCGCGCTTCATCGATTAAGATAGAGTCCACTTCATCGATAACCGCATAGTGAAGCGGACGCTGTACTTTATGCTCTTTGTACAGCACCATATTGTCACGCAGGTAGTCAAAGCCAAATTCGTTGTTTGTTCCGTACGTAATGTCACACTCGTACGCTTCTTTTTTCTGCTCTTTCGACAAGCTGTTTAAATTCAAGCCGACTGTTAAGCCAAGAAACTCGTAAAGACGGCCCATTTCTTCCGCATCGCGGGATGCCAGGTATTCATTGACGGTAATAACATGAACGCCTTTGCCGGAAATCGCATTTAAATAAACCGGCATTGTGGCCGTCAGCGTTTTCCCTTCACCGGTTTTCATTTCAGAGATATTCCCCTCATGAAGGGCGGCTCCCCCCATGAGCTGAACACGGTACGGGTAAAGGCCAAGCACACGCTTCGCGGCTTCCCGTACAACGGCAAACGCTTCTACAAGCAGGTCATCAAGCGATTCGCCTTTTTGATAACGCTGTTTGAAGTCTTCTGTTTTATCTTTTAACGCTGCATCGGAAAGCGCCGCTGTTTCATCCGCCAGCGCCTCCACTTTTACAGCTGTTTTTTCAAGTTTTTTTATTTCTTTTTTATTCGCATCAAACACTTTATTTAATAAACCCATTTCAAACGCTCCTTTTCAGGTTCAACAGGGCAAAACCTTCGCATTTTTCCTAGTTAATAGTACCACTTCTGAAGGTGAGCGTACACTCATATGGTTTATTTTTGCCCGCTTCCCGCTGCCTGCAATTTTTCTTCCAGGACAGCTTCCATTTCCTTCTGCCGTTTTGAAAGTGTCGCAGCAGAAATACCGTAGCGGCTTGCGATCGCTGCCTTTGATTCTTTCACATCAAGCAGTTCGTGCGCCTGAAGAAGAGCGATCATGGCAGCAGTAAAGACTTCCTTCTTCCGGACTGCCGGATCTTCCTTCGAGCAGTAGTAATTCCAAAGAAGCACGGCCATTTGAGCTACAGGCTGCCCATACTGCTCCTGTTCAAACGAAGCTTCCATATGCGCGGCTGTTTCCTTTTGGGCTTCTTTTGCCCACATCAATGTCGTCAGATCAACAGCGGCATGTCCTTTTTCATACACAGCAAACAATGTATCCATTACACTGACAAAGTTATGTGCGAAAAAGTCCTGCGTATCTTCAAAAGCAGACTCATTAAACATGTTGCGGACCGCAGCTGCCATCGCTTCTGCATGGGCTGCTTCAAAGTGGAAATCTGTCATAAAAAACGTATAATCAGATTCATGCGGCAGCAGTGCGCCTGTCACAAACGCGCCGACAAGATCAATACTTCTCAGTGCCCGTACAGAATAAACCTCATCTGTTAAAATATCACGCACTTGATATACAGGGCCGTCGCAGGATTCGATGACTCCGGCCATAAAACGGTAATCTACCCACGAAGAAATAATTTCCGCTGTGCGCTGACGTGAGATAGACGGTACACGACGTTTCACAAATTTCGTTAAAATGGTCTCGTTTTCTTTAATCGTCCGGGTTAAAATCGCCCAAATTTCAAATGTTACAAGAAACACCTGTTCATTTTGACGCAGTGTCTCATTTGACTGAAGCAGCGGCTGAAACTCTTTTTTCAGCATCGCTGAATGATTTTCCATCGCATAATCAATCAATTCCCGCTGAATCGCACTTGCTTCTTCTACCAAAACCGGTACAATCGCCGCTCCTTCTCTTTTTCCGCAGCATTTTTTATATTTTCTTCCGCTGCCGCATAGGCACGGATCATTTCGTCCAATTGACATCTCTTTTTTTCCTCCTCGTGCAAAGTCACGCTCTTTATCATATCATGAATCGCACATACAAAAAAGAAGCCCGCGTATTCTGCGGACTTCTTAGGGTGCTAATACATGCTCGGCTGCTGGTATATGCCGGCTCCGACGCTCATGATCCGGATGGTCACTCACTTTGTGCCTTAAAAGACAAGCATGTTATCAGCCTGTTTTTTTAATATATAAGAAAAAGATTAGTTGGTTTCAATCAAGCCATATTTGCCGTCACTTCGTTTGTATACAATGTTTGTGCCATCTGTTTCAGCATCTGTGTAAATAAAGAAATTATGGCCCAGCAGATTCATTTGAAGAACCGCTTCTTCTGAATCCATTGGCTTCAAGTCAATTTGTTTTGTCCGGACAACCTGCAGATCGTCCTGCTCTTCTTCTACAGCCGCGCTGTCAGCCTGCACCGCGAAATAATCCTGCGGCTCGCCTTTTTCACGGAACTTGCGGTTTACTTTCGTTTTATGTTTGCGAATCTGGCGCTCTAATTTATCTGTAATTAAATCAACTGCTGCATATAGATCCGGATTACGTTCCTCTGCCCGAAGAACAAGATTTTTCATCGGGATCGTCACTTCTACCTTTGCGTTTGTGTTATTGTACGTTTTTAAGTTCACGTGTACATTCGCATTAGGAGTTTCGGTGAAATAGCGCTCAAGCTTACTGATCTTTTTCTCTACATACTCACGAATAGCCGGAGTCACTTCAATATTTTCACCGCGAATGTTATAGTTCATCATGCTAGAACTCCTCCTTCAACTAATTGCTATACTTCTATATTCTTTATGTACCCTTCAGAATCCTTCTTAATCCAGGAAAAAATTTGTCGAATTTTCAAAAAACTTTTATCAAGAAAAAATCCGGGCTTTGGGGGCACCGGATTAATTGCGTTTATCATAAAAAACACCATCTGTCTGCAGCGCTTCATACGGATTTGAATACTTGCTCATCGTCTTCTTTTTCACTTTTACTTCCTGTAAATCTTCTTTGACAGCCCGGCTCAGCTTTTGCAGGTGCTGTTCAATTTCCTGGTTCATTAAATGAATCTCACGCCCAAGCTTTTGCTCTTCCTCCGTAAAAGGCGGCTGAATGTTTGGAAGAATGTCACCGCGCTGGTCCAGCAGCTCTTCAACACCTTGAATTTGACTGTCACGATCTTCATTCGCTGCCTGAAGCAGATCAAGCAGCCTTTTCGTCATTTTATGACAGTCATGAACCGGCGTCATTACACCCGGCCGCCCGCACCAACTTGCTGCATGCGGCGGTTTTCCTGAATAACCTGCTTCCACGTATCGCGGAATTCAATGACAAATCCTTCTACTTCTTTTAAGATAGCCGGGTCATTTTTAATGTTCGCTTGGACAAGGCGTTCATTCATAAACTCGTAAAGGGCGAGCATTTTTTTTGCGAGATCTGTATCTGTTTTAAGCGTAATGCTCAACTCACGGATAATCGCCTGCGCTTTTTGTACATTCACATTTTTTTGTTCTATATTATTTTCTTTCATCGCACGTTCAGCCAGATGAATAAATTTCAGGCATCCATTATACAACATTAACGTCAATTCACCAGGCGATGCCGTATTCACTGAATTATTCGCATACGCCTGATGCGGATTATTGATTGCCACTAGAGGGTCACTCCTTTTTTATAATTAGCTGCTAAACTGCTGCATTAAGTAAGCAGACTGCGAATTTGCATTCTGCATCGCTTTTTCCATGGCCGTGAATTGTTTCCAATAACGGTCTTCTACTTGAGTCAATCGATCTTCAAATCGAGTAATACTGTTATCAACGCTCGTAAGCTGGCGGCCGATCGCAAACTTTTGGTTTGTATAACCAGCACTTCCGGCACGATCTTTTAATTGATCCATTGCTTTATCAACAGTGTTATATAGACGGTGGATAATCCCCTGCTCACTAACAGACGTTGAACCGGACCCGCCAATAAACAATGCTTCAACAGCTTCCGGGTTCTCTGCTAATGCTTTTTTCAATTTTGTTTCATCAATTTCAAGCTTTCCGCCTTCTAAATAGTTAGATGAAGTTGTAATACCGATTTCTGCCAGCTGATTATAGGAAGCATTCGTGCTGCTATTTGTTACTGCCTGGGAGAAGTTACTCCGCATCGTAGAAAGCACTCCAGTTAATGTGGTATCTCTACGCAGTAATCCGCTTTTCGCTTTCTCTTCCCATTGCTCCTGCTGCTTGTCTGAAAGCTGTTCACGCTGCTCATCTGTAAGCGGCGTATAATCACGGTATCGTTCCTCTGATGTTTTTTTGCTGATTGCGGCGATTAATGTATTGTACTTATCAACAAAGTCTTTGATGTTGTTATAAACCGTATCTGTGTCTTTAGAAACAGATAAAGATATAGCTTGTGTCGAATCAAATGTCCCTTTTAAAGTAATAGAAACACCATTCATATCAAATGTATTAGACTTTCTCGTGGTTGCAAGTCCGTTAATAACAAATTCTGCATCAGAACCTTTCGACACTGCTGCAGTATTGTCCAATTTCAAAATATCAGTAGCAAAAACACCAGAAATAGACAAGTTCGAAGCTGTATTAAGGGTGTAATCCCCATTGTTGTCTTTGGTAAAGTCACCGGTTTCCTTTTGCATAAGTGAAATTTTATTGGTGGCCATGTCAAAAAACATAGACACACCGGCGTTTGAGCCATTTACTTTAGAAACAACTTGATTAAGCGTATCCGTTGAACTGATTAAAAAGTTTTCCTCTACTTCACCTTTTGAGGTTTGAGCGGTAATGGAGAAGTCGGCATACTGCTCGCCATTTTGTGCCACCGAAATATAATCTACTTTTACTGTAGAACCGGCAGCAATAGAGTTACTAAAAGTAATATTTCCATCGGCATCAATTTTCGCCTGATTTTTTGATGCATCAAAAGAATCTCCCGGTGCGATTACATTGTAATCCACGCCGTTTACTTTAACAGACATCTTTACTGCATCGGCAGATTGAACAGATCCTGCTGCAACTCCAAGGCTGACAGTGTTTCCACCTGTAACACCAGAAAGAGTCTTGCTCTCTACCTTTCCAGATGTCCAAGCAAAATCTTTTGCAAAAGAATTGTTGGCTGCATCACTTAAAGCCTTCGTTGCGTCGAGCGTTTCCCCCGCCGTCTCGTTTAATTTCGCTGTTACCCATGTTTCTGCTGACGCGAGCTTCGTAACACTAGAAATATTATAAGATCCTTGTGAAGCAGCAGTAGATGACGTGGCTGTTACAAGTGATTCATTAGAAGTGGTTACCGCACTAGCCCGGTAGTTTTGTGTCTTTTTCATTCCCGTAGAAGACGTTAAGTTTTTAAAGTCATTGAGCAGAAGGTTCATTTCCCGATACTGATCTCGCTGCCACTCTAGCGTCTGTTTCTTTTGTTTTAATTTATCAAGCGGTATCCGCTCTGCTTTCATTAAGTCTTTAATAATCGACTCAGTGTCCATGCCACTGGCCATTCCGCCTACGCGAAGCACCATAATCTTGTCCTCCCTACGCTTTTTTATCGACGAATAAGCCGATAAATTCGGTCATTGCCGCATACATGTCCAATATTTTTTTCGATGGAATTTCTTTAATGATTTCATCTGAGTTGTTGTCTACGATCACTGCGTAATATTCCTGCAGTTCATCATGGTATTCAAATTGAACGTGCGTCTGGGTCGGCTGTAAAAACGTGTTGACCTGATCCGCAAATTTTTGCAGCTCCTCCTCCCTTACAGGAGTGCTTGGCTCAGCCGCTTCTGCTGCAGGCTTCTGCTCTGCTTCCACTGCTTTTGTTTCATTTGCTTCAATTGGTTTGGCTGCTGCTGGTATTGTACTCTCGCCTATACGATCAACCATCGTTTTGCCTCCTTCATGCACATTTTCTTTTCTTTATATCGACGTATTCTATTTTTTGTTAAGCAAAATTTGGACAATTCGACTGATTTTGCAAAACATTGACATCTTGTGTACGCAAAAAAGCCTTCCTTCCCGGCATGTAGGGGAAGAAAGGCTTTTTCATCACGAAAATGTAACTGGCAGCGGTTTTAAGCGTGCTTCAATTTGTTCACGCTGCGGCTCTAAGAATGGCGGCAGTGCGAGCGATTCACCGAGGTGCTCCAACTCTTCATCTGTATCAAATCCTGGTCCGTCGGTAGCCACTTCAAACAGAATACGGTTCGGTTCACGGAAATAAAGAGATTTAAAGTAAAAGCGATCTACAAATCCAGAGTTGCCGATCCGCGCTTCACGAACACGCGCGATCCATTGGCGCAGTTCTTCTTCATCCTCCACCCGAAAAGCAACATGGTGAACACCGCCGCGTCCCGGTCGTTCGGGCGCAAGATCGTTCCGCTCCTCTACATGCACTTCTGCTCCTGTACCGCCTTCACCTGTTTCGAATACAATGACGTCCGGCTGTCCTTCTACAGGCGATGGATATCGTTTCGCTTCGCGGAAACCCATCAGTTCAGTTAATGCATCAGCAGTTGGTTCTGCAGCGGGCACAGTTAAATGAACCGGTCCAAGCCCAATGATCCCAACCTCAGTCGGCACCGGGCTCTTCTCCCACGGTATGCCGCCGGCGACACCCTCGTTTCCTTCATCCGACACAAGGAAAAAGCGCTGCCCTTCAAAATCCTGAAACGGCAAAGCTTTCCGGCCGCCTTGATCAATGATAGCTTGATGCTTAACACCAAATTCGTCAAACCGGGTTTGCCAATAATCAAGTGCTGCATCGTTCGGCACGCGCAGAGAAAGACCCGAAATAGAATTGTTTCCGTTTCGGTTCGGGGCGGCCATTGGAATTTCAAAAAACGTCAGCTCCGTCCCCGGGTTTCCTCTTTCATCACCGTAAAACAAGTGATACATCGACGTTTCATCTTGATTGACCGTTTTCTTAATTAAACGCATCCCCAGTATTTCCGTATAGAACGTCACATTTCGGGCTGCATTCGCTGTAATAGCTGATACGTGATGAATGCCTTTAAACTCCATTTTCATACTCTCCTTTTTATGACTGAATTTTTTTCAGCAGCTCAAGCAGCTGTTTCTTTTCTTCTATAGAAAGCTTTCCGAATTGGTCCGCTTGAAATTGTTCCTGCGCCGGCAGCACTTCCTCTAGGAGTGATCTGCCAGCTTTGGTCAGCGTAATATATTTTGTTTTCCATTCGCGCTCCCTTGTGACCCAGCCCAGCTTTTCCATTTTTGAGAGCATATGTGTAACATTGCCTTTTGTGACCAGGAGCTTTTCCGCCAGATCCTGCTGGCAGATACGGCCGCTCGCCCTGATTTGAGCCAGCGCATCAAACTGTGCAGCGGAGAGTCCCCACTTTTTTAAATGCTGATTAGACTTGCGGATGCTTTCATTGTAAAAGCGTGACAGCCGAAACCAGGCCAGAATGCTGATCATCCGCTCCCGTTTTTGCATCCGTCTCACTTCCTCTCATTTGGTATACTCAATTTAATATTAAACTGATAATCAATCAAGAAAAAAGCTCACCTGTTACGAGTGAACTCTATTTAACGACCAAATGGAATAATTCAACCCAAGCGCAAACGCGACCCAGGCCGCGTACGGCATCATGAGTGTACCCGCTACAGTGTCAGCCTGGTAAAATTCATAGGTGGTCCATGTAATGGCGCCGAGCATAAGGGCTATTTCTACAAAAGCAGTGCCGCGCAGCCCCCACCGGAAAAATAAAAAAGACCATAAAAAGTTCAGCCCAAGCTGAATGTTGTAAGGAAGCGCTGCTGCCGGTTTCCGGACGGATGCCCGGTATTTCGCAATGCCCATGACTGTGTAAAGCCCGGTCCATACAACAGGAAATACCCAGCCTGGCGGTGAAAAGGACGGCTTCTTCAATTGCTGGTAATCTTCTCTTGTATTTCGATTGGCGACTGCACCTATAATCGATCCGCCGACAACGGGCAGCAGGACACTGGCGGCCAATTTTTTTCCGTTTAAAACGTTCATTGGCAAAACTCCTTTACTCAGTATACTTTTATTTTGCCGCTGCCCCTCTTTTTAAAACAAAAAAAGCATCGTCCTGGGACGATGCAATAAAGTCAGAAAGCAGGCTGATTGAAAACGTCTGCTCTTCCAGGAACGCAGCCGGATGGAAAGCGGAGTGACCTTTTTGGGGTCATGAGCATTTACAGCCGGCAAGTGATGCCGAAAGCGGGCGTTTGTCAATAGCCTGAAGCATCGTCCTAAGACGGTGCAACACAAACCTCTTTATAATTACACATCTGGCAGCGCTGCTCATAAGAAGTGCGTGGGAAATCATCGAGTTCAGCCGGCTCGTTGGATAGAATATCAAGCTGATATCGGCGCATCATGTGGACACTCTGCTTCATTTTCTCCAGCATAAGCGCAATATCCGCTTCACCGAGTGTGTATGATTTTTGCACGCCGGTCAGCACGTATTCGTTGCGAATTTGAATATCTTCCACCCGCGCATCGTATTTTTGCATCAAATAATACGCATAAAGTGCCAGCTGGCTCCGGTCATCTTCCGCTTCTTTACCGGTTTTCCAATCGACAATGACCCACTTGTTCGTTTCTAAGTCGCGGTATAACAAATCCATCACGACAAAAATTTTCACTCCGTCAACGGTCATAAAGCGGAATTCCTCCGCCTGCTGAAACTGCATCGTCTGCGGGCGGCCGGTAATATCCCCAAAGGATTTACTCGCCAGAAAGTTTTGAAATACAATGGGCAAGCGGCGTCGGTATTCTTCTGCTTCCATCCGGTTCAGTTCGCCTTCATAATACATATCGTACAGCATATGAAAACGGGCAGGCTTCTGCAGCCACTGCTGCTTCCGGTCGCGGGAATCAAGGTATGCCTGGTTCAGCATCTTCCTTGCTTCTTCCACAAGCTCTGCTTCGGTCATGACATAGCCATGGTTAAGAAACATACGGAGCGCTCGTTCTGCCAGCTCATGCACAATTTGCCCAAATGCAATCGGCACGTTTTTCAGCTTTTTCAGCCGGTACACGTGCTTATTCCCTTCATCTGCGTCATACAGCCAGCCGTTATGGCCGGCGTAATACTCATACGCATACTTCCGTGCGCACGTCATCAGCGTTTTATGCCGTGAAAATGACCAGGAGAACTCAGGAAACGCTTTGACCTCAAACATGATTCCGCCTCCGCATCTCCAAAAACGCTTTGATCATGCCATAAGTTACTTCTTCCGGCACCTGCTCTTTAATCGGCTTCAGCCGGTCCGCTCCTGCTTCTTCAACAGCCCGCTTAAGCACTTCATGATGATGAACCGGCACAAGCAGACCGAGATTCACATCAAGCCCTTCTTCCATGCACTGAATCAAATGATTTTCGACCGTTCCGACTGTCAGGTTTCGTTCTGCTGCAATTGCTTCAGCGGCCATTCCTTTTTGATGCAGCTGGAGTGTATCTAAATACGAGTTAACCGATTTTTTCTTTGGGGCAGCTGCAGCAGGCTCAGCGGTCAAATCTCTTTGCCGATCCGGGTTTTCTTCTGTGTACGCTTTGATCGCAGCTAAAAATGCAGCTCCGTATTTCGCCATTTTGCTTTCTCCGACACCGCTGACAGAAAGAAAATCTTCTTCATCCATCGGCAGCTTGGCACACATATCGTGAAGTGTGTTATCAGAAAAAATAACGAATGGCGGTACGCCCGCTTCCTCCGCAATGTTCTTGCGAAGCGCACGAAGCACATCGAACAGCGGATCGTCTGCGGCAATTTTTTTCGTTTGTACCGCTTCCTTGCGCATCACGGTCTCCCTGCCCAGCAAAACCTCCCGTCCCTGCTCTGTTACAAAAATGGTCGGAAACTGTTTTTGTTCGACGCCGATCAGCTCCTGCGAAATTAAAAACTCAATAAAGTTGGTAACATCCTTCACACTTTGCTGCTTTAAAATGCCGTAAGTGGACAAGCTGTCAAAGCCGAACTCTATCAGTTTTTTGTTGCGTGACCCTGTGAGCACCTGCGCTGTCATCGCTTTGCCGAACCGCTGTCCCATCCGGATCACGCAGGAAAGCACCATTTGCGCTTCTTTTGTCACATCAACAGTATTGCGTGAATCAGTGCAGTTGCCGCAGCGGCCGCACGGCTTGGCACCTGGATCACCAAAATACGCCACAATAAATTGCTGCAGGCATTTTTCTGTATGGCAGTAATCCACCATGCCCTGCAGCTTTTCAAGCTCCTGCGGAATGCGGTCGCGTTCAAGCGCCTGGTCAATTAAAAAGCGCTGTGTCTGTACATCCTGCGACGAATAAAGCACAATACACTCACTGTCGAGGCCATCACGCCCTGCACGGCCGGCCTCCTGATAATAGCTTTCCATATTTTTCGGCAGCTGGTAATGAATGACGTAGCGGATGTTGGACTTATCAATCCCCATCCCAAATGCATTGGTGGCGACCATTACGGTTGCTTCATCTGCTAAAAACCGGTCCTGCTCCTGTGCCCGCTCCACATCGCTCATTCCGCCGTGATAACGGGCAACTGAAATGCCCGCCCGCTGCAGGCGTTCATGCAGCCCGTCGACCGTTTTCCGGGTCGCGGCATAAATAATGCCTGATTCCTTTTCGTTTTTCTTTAAATAGTCTTTTAAAAAGCTGTTCCGGTCTTGTCCTTGAACGACAGAAAATGATAGGTTCTTCCGTTCAAATCCGGTGATAACCGTATTTTCCTCTTCGATAGAAAGAAGACGGCAAATATCCTCGCGCACATGCGGCGTAGCCGTCGCAGTCAGCGCAAGCACAACAGGATTGTTTGGAAACAGCTCGGTCATCCGCTGAATATGGCGATAGCTTGGCCGGAAATCATGCCCCCACTGCGAAATACAGTGCGCCTCATCCACAGCGATCAGCGGTACCGTCAGCTCCTTTAAATCTTCAATAAACGAATACGATTCAAGCCGTTCCGGCGCTATATAAAGCAGCTTGTATTCTCCGTTTCGCGCCGCTTTGATGGTTTCATATATATCTGCACCTGTCATCGTGCTGTTAATATACGCCGCCGGGATTCCTGCCGCAAGCAGCGTATCCACTTGATCTTTCATTAGGGAAATAAGCGGCGAGACCACAATCGTTGTTCCTTCCAGGACAAGCGCCGGGATCTGGTAACAGAGCGACTTCCCTCCGCCTGTCGGCATTACACAAATCGTATTTTCACCGCTTAATACGTTGGTTATTGCCTGCTCCTGGCCCGTCCGGAATGAATCATAGCCGAAATGCGACTGCAAAAAGCTGCGTGCCTCTTCCAGCATGCAAACACCTCTTTGTTTTTCTTTCATTTTAGCACATATGATCGAGAAACGAAGAAGCCTGTCCACTTTATTGTCACTTACCGACAATAAAGCGTTTACATTTTTAGTTTCTGTGAACATTGTTCCTGAAATCAAATCCGCATACACTAGTAACAAGATAACATTCCTTTTAGGAGGTGCTTTTTATGGAAGCGGTTACGAGAGATTTCTTTCTTTTTCTTTCTAAAAATAAAACATTAAATCATTTGGCACAAAGCCGCGGCAGTAACTTTGCAGCCGGCAAAATCATTGGCGGCACGGACTTTGCCAGCTCTATCGCCTATATTAAAGCTCTAAACGAGCAGGGATTGTCGGTAACGGTTGACCACCTTGGTGAATTTGTCGATTCCCCACAAGTAGCAGCTGAGCGGACAGAAGAATGCATCGAAACGATTCGCATGATTCATAGAGAAGGACTTGATTCTCACGTTTCATTAAAAATGACATCACTCGGCCTTGATATTGACCGGGAGCTGGTTGTTGCGAACATGACCCGCATTTTAGATGAAGCAGAAAAACTCGATATCATGGTTACCATTGACATGGAAGATGTTACCCGCTGCGGGGCAACGCTTGAGCTGTTTAAGCAGTTTAAGAAGCAATACAAAAATGTCAGTACCGTGCTACAGGCTTATTTATACCGGACTGAGCAGGATTTAAAAGAGCTCAGCCGCCTGAATCCTTTCCTCCGCCTCGTAAAAGGTGCTTATAAGGAAAGCCCGGAACATGCTTATCCGGACAAAGCAGATGTGGACACAAACTATATGAGACTGATCGAACAAAGCCTGCTGGCTGGCAATTACACAGCCATCGCTTCACATGACGAAAACATGATCGAATTTACAAAAGCGATGCAGCGCAAACACAAGATTCCGCTTGAACAGTTTGAATTTCAAATGCTGTACGGCATGCGCACTTCTTTGCAGCAGGAACTAGTGAAACAGGGCTACCGCGTCCGTGTTTACGTGCCATACGGCATGGACTGGTACGGTTATTTTATGAGACGGCTGGCGGAACGGCCGGCAAATATCGCCTTTGCTTTTAAAGGCATGACAAAAAAATAAATAACAAGGAGCGAACCTCATGATTCCATACAAACACGAACCCTTTACTGATTTTTCAAAAGAAACGAACCAGGCTGCATACAAAAAAGCATTGGATGCAGTAGAAAGCAGCCTCGGCGGCCATTATCCGCTCATTATTGGCGGTGAACGCATTACGACAGAAAATAAAATCGTCTCTTATAATCCGGCTGACAAGAATCAGGTGATCGGCTCCGTATCGAAAGCAGACCAGGCTCTTGCTGAAAAAGCGATGCAGGCAGCATCTGAAGCGTTCCAAACGTGGAAGAAAACTGCCCCGGAAATTCGTGCAGATGTTCTGTTTAAAGCAGCAGCAATCGTCCGCAGACGCCGCCACGAGTTCTCTGCCCTTTTAACAAAAGAAGCCGGCAAGCCTTGGCGCGAAGCGGATATTGATACCGCTGAAGCCATTGACTTTATGGAATACTACGGCCGGCAAATGATGGAGCTGAAAAACGGTGCGCCAGTGCTGAGCCGTCCGGGTGAATTTAACCGGTACAGCTATATCCCGCTTGGTGTCGGCATCGTCATCTCACCGTGGAACTTCCCGTTTGCGATTATGGCCGGTACAACCGTTGCTTCCATCGTAACGGGCAACACCGTTCTTCTAAAACCGGCCTCTACAACGCCTGTTGTGGCAGCTCGTTTTGTGGAAGTGCTGGAAGAAGCGGGTCTCCCGCCGGGCGTGGTGAACTTTGTACCAGGCAGCGGCGCAGAAGTTGGCGACTATCTTGTGGATCATCCACAAACCCGCTTTATTACGTTTACAGGTTCACGTGACGTTGGCCTGCGTATTTTTGAACGGGCGTCTAAAGTAGGCGAAGGCCAAAAGTGGATGAAGCGCCTGATCGCGGAAATGGGCGGTAAAGATACGATTGTCGTAGATAAAGAAGCAGATCTTGACCTTGCTGCCCAGTCCATCGTCCAATCCGCATTTGGCTTTGCCGGACAAAAATGTTCCGCCTGCTCCCGCGCAGTCATTGTAGAAGACGTATATGATGAAGTGCTCGAAAAAGCGATTGCGCTGACAAATGACCTGACCGTCGGCAACCCCGTCGATAACCATTTTGTCGGACCAGTTATTGATCAATCGGCATATGACAAAATAATGAGTTATGTTAAAATTGGTGAAGAAGAAGGACGCATTGTGGCGGGTGGAAGCGGCGACAATGGAACAGGCTACTTTATTCAGCCAACGATTGTTGCTGATGTAGCGCCAAATGCCCGTTTGATGCAGGAAGAAATCTTTGGCCCGGTCGTGGCATTTGCGAAAGCGAAGGATTTCGATGAAGCACTCGAAATTGCCAACAACACCGATTACGGCTTAACAGGTGCGGTTATTACGAAAAACCGCTTTAACATGGAAAAAGCACGCGAAGAATTTCATGTTGGCAACTTGTACTTTAACCGCGGCTGTACGGGTGCGATTGTCGGTTACCAGCCATTTGGCGGCTTTAATATGTCCGGTACGGACTCAAAAGCCGGCGGCCCGGATTATCTCCAGCTTCACATGCAGGCAAAAACAACATCCGAAATGCTTTAAAAAGGAGGCTGTCTCTTAAGCTGCCACACCAGCTTAAGAGACGCCTCTTGTTTAATACAGAATCGTTTTCGATCCTTTCAGCGTGACCTAACTGAAAGGGATCATGATTCCCACTGCACGATGCCTTACTTTTTCTTCATGACTATTTTGCATAGAAAGAAGGGATTTACGTGGTCGACACTTCGTTAATTGTCTCCATCGTTGTATACATGGCCGGGATGCTTTTAATCGGCTGGTACGCATACAAACGAACATCGAATTTATCTGATTATATGCTCGGCGGACGCGGACTCGGCCCTGCGGTTACAGCCCTTTCGGCCGGCGCCTCTGACATGAGCGGCTGGCTGATGATGGGCCTGCCCGGCGCCATGTACGCGAGCGGGATCAGCGCTTCATGGATTGCGATCGGCTTAACGCTGGGCGCCTGGGCAAACTGGCTGTACGTGGCACCCCGCCTGCGTATGTACACGGAAATTGCGGAAGACTCCATTACCATTCCAGCGTATCTTGAAAACCGGTTTCAAGACCGTTCAAAAGTGATTCGTCTTGTTTCCAGCCTTGTTATTATCGTCTTTTTCACGTTTTACATTTCATCTGGCATGGTGTCCGGAGGCGTACTGTTCGAGACGACGTTCGGCCTTGATTACCATATCGGTCTTTGGATTGTTGCCGGTGTCGTTATTGCTTACACTTTGTTTGGCGGATTTTTAGCGGTAAGCTGGACTGACTTTGTACAGGGCATCATTATGGTACTGGCACTTGTACTCGTTCCAATTGTGACGGTTATGCATGTCGGCGGGATTGGCCCTTCGATTGATACGGTCCGTTCGGTAGACCCGGCTCTTTTAAATATTTTTACCGGGACAAGCTTTATTGGCATTGTTTCTCTTTTTGCCTGGGGACTTGGCTACTTCGGCCAGCCGCATATTATCGTCCGCTTTATGGCGATTACATCGGTAAAAGAAATTAAAAAAGCGCGCCGCATCGGCATGAGCTGGATGATATTCTCTGTTGTTGGCGCTATGGTAACCGGTTTTGTCGGCCTTGCTTATTACACAAACAATAATATGAAAATCGCTGATCCGGAAACGATCTTTATCGAACTGGGGAATATTTTGTTCCACCCGATCATTACCGGCTTCCTGATTTCCGCTATTTTGGCTGCCATTATGAGTACCATTTCATCGCAGCTGCTTGTTACATCAAGCTCGCTGACGGAAGATTTATATAAAACATTTTTCCGCCGCGATGCTTCAGATCGGGAGCTTGTATTCCTAGGACGCCTGGCCGTTTTAATTGTCTCAATCGTTGCCTTGATCCTGTCATGGGAACAAAATGCCACCATTTTGGCGCTCGTCGGCTACGCATGGGCAGGCTTTGGTTCTTCGTTCGGCCCGGCGATCCTGCTGAGCTTGTATTGGAAACGGATGACCCATTGGGGAGCGCTCGCCGGCATGATCGTCGGTGCCGTTACCGTTATCGTTTGGACGAAAACACCTTGGGCAGCTGACGTGTATGAAATGATCCCTGGTTTTGCCGCAAGCTTACTGGCGATTGTGGTTGTCAGCCTGCTGACAAAGCCATCTGAAGGAACGGCTCAGCGCTTTGATGAATTTGAACGCACGTTAAACGAATCAAAATAAGGAGGATCCGTCATGGATTTAACCCAGCCGCTTGAAAAAATCCTCTCATTAACCGATTTAAACGAAATGACCGATGTGATCAGCGGTGTGCTGAAAAAACCGGTCGTGATTGAAGACGATCGATTTTCTCTTTTAGCGTACAGTTCCTATTACATTGAGCAGTTTGACCGGGCTAATCAGCAGACGATTTTTTCAAAAAGCTGGACAACCTCTATTTTAAAGACGTTTATGGATGAAGGCATTGTCGATCAGCTCAAGTCGATGCGGGAACCCTTTCGCGTAAAGGAAATGCAGGAAATCGGGTTGAATCAGCGCGTTGTGGTCAGCGCCCGTTTTAAAGAGCACATCCTTGGCTACATTTGGGTGCAGGAAACAGAACCTTCTTTAACGGAACAGGAGCTTTCTTTTCTGCACGATGTGTCGTTTCATATCGGCAAGGTCCTTCACAAAAAAAATCAGCTGGCGCGGCGGCGTGATGAACGAAAAAATGATTTTTTCCGCAAGCTTATTCATCAGTCCTACCAGACCGACAGCGAAATGAAGTGGGAAGCGGCGCAATTAAATATTGCGCTGCCTTCTTCGTTTATTGTCACGGTTTTTTTGCTTGATTCGATCGAAGAAGAAACGATCGATGACCTGTATGAAACGATTGCCCTTTTTGCCAATACGCTGGACCAGCCGGCTCATGTGTTCACCGATCACCTGCAAGTCACCGTGCTGCTCGGCGGACCGTCGGAAGAACTGCCAGCCAGTGCCCGTGTGCTCGTACGGACGGTGAGAAGCCAGTTTCAAGAGCATGGGCTTTATTCCGGCATTGGCAATGCGTACTCTTCCATGGCGATGCTCAGAAAAAGCTATCTTGAAGCGCTTGAAGTATGCCGGACAGCTGCTTTTCTGCATGACAACAGCGAGATGGAACCTGAATACAGCCGCCTCGGCATTCTTCGTTATTTAGAGACGATCGCACAATATCACTTGAGCACTCATTATGTGAATGAAGATTTACTTAAGCTCCGTCAAAAAGACGCCGACGCCCACTCTGACCTGGTTCGGACGGTTGAAGTGTTCCTGCTGAACAACTGCCGGATCAAGCCGACAGCAGAAGAACTCTTCATTCATACAAACACGCTTAAATACCGGCTGAGGCAAATTGATGAGCTGACATCGATCAACTTCGATGACTTTCATACACGCTGCCAGCTGTATATCGATTTGCAGCTGATGAAGCGGGATCTCCGTTAATGCTATAATGAAGAAAAAAGGAGTGAACGCTGTGATTCGCGTTTTATTTGTTTGTCTCGGCAACATTTGCCGGTCACCGATGGCCGAAGCGATGTTCCGTAACCTTGTTCAAAAAGAAGGATTGAACGGACGTATTGAAGTGGATTCCGCTGCGACAAGCTCGTGGCATATCGGGTCTCCTCCTCATAAAGGGACACTGGCCAAGCTAAAAGAATATAACATCTCTTCAGAAGGCCTTAGCGGCCGCCAGCTGGATGCAGCTGATTTTGAGAAATTCGACTACATCATTGGCATGGATGAAAGCAACATCACCAACATTCGTGACATGCTGGGACAGCCGGATCACCCAAAAATTATTCGCTTTCTGGATTTAACTGAGCACCAAAAAGACGTACCCGATCCGTACTACACAGGCGACTTTCAAGAAACGTATGACCTTGTACTGGACGGCTGTGCCGCGCTGCTCGAAAAAATCCGCGCCGATCACGCGCTTTCGTAAGAACCAAAAGACTGCCCCTGCGGCAGTCTTTTTTACTGTTATGAAAAAGTGACGTTGTTTTGGAAATCGATACCCTTCTCTTCTTACAATATTTCTTTTCTATCAAAAATCCAAAATTTTCTTTGTTAAATTCATAGTATTCAGGTATGATTAACGAGAATAATACATATAAAAAGAGATTGGGAGGAACAAGCAATGAGAAAATGGACATCAAAAGGATTATTAGGTGCAGGGCTGGCAGCCGTTCTTGCCTTTACATCTGCATGCAGCCAGGAAGAAGAAAGCGGCGGCGGAAGCGGGACCGAAAAGAAAACATTGGTGGTCGGCACAGACGCAGCCTACGCTCCCTTTACATACATGGATAAAGGAGAAATCGTCGGCTTCGATATTGATGTCGTAGACGCTGTGATGGAAGAAGCCGGTTACGAATACGAAATTAAAAATATGGGCTGGGACGGCCTTTTTGAAAGCACGCGCCAGGAGCAGCTTGACCTTGCCGTCTGCGCGATTACAATCAGCGATGACCGGAAAGAAACATTCGATTTCTCCTCCCCTTACTATCAATCTACTCATATGATTATGACCAAAGAAGAAACGAAAGTGAACAGCGCCAATGATTTGAAAAACATGACGGTCGGTGTCCTGAACGCATCAACAGGCCAGATTGCCGCCGAGAAAGTGATGGGCCAAAACAGCCCGAATTTAAAAAAATATGAAAGTGACGCTGTTTCCATTATGTCAATGAAAAACGGCGCGGTGCAGGCATCTGTTGCCGATAATACAGTTGTCACAGAATATATGAAAAACAATCCGAACGAGAAGTACAATACATTGACAGACCCGGAAACATTCGGCTCCGAGTTTTACGGTTTCATGTTCCCAAAAGGAAGCGAAGTCGCGGATGACCTGGATGCAGCCCTGAAGACGATTATCGAAAACGGCACGTATGCTGAAATCTATGAAAAGTGGATTGGCACAAAGCCGGACACAGATGTTTTACAAAAAGCAGCCCAGCAGGCAGTGGCATCATGAACCCAATTCAATCGATCCTAACAGAGTTCCCGGTGATCGTGCTGGACGGTGCGATGGCAACAGAGCTTGAGCGTCATGGCTGCCAATTAAACGACAGCCTCTGGTCGGCCCGCGTGTTAATGGAAACGCCGGAACTCATTAAACAAGTGCATCTTGATTATTTTCAGGCTGGAGCGGACTGCGCGATTACCGCAAGCTACCAGGCGACCATTGATGGGTTTGCCCAGCATGGCCTTACTGCCGAAGAAACGATTAATGTCATTCAGGCTTCGGTGCGCATTGCTGCCCAGGCACGGGATGAGTTCTGGCAGTCGCTTGATGACAAAACGAGCCGGCCGAAGCCGCTCGTTGCGGCGTCTGTCGGTTCTTATGGCGCATTTCTTGCAGACGGTTCCGAATACCGGGGTGACTACAAGCTGACGCAGGAAGAATTGATTGAGTTTCACCGGCCGCGCATTCAAGCGCTGATCGAAGCAGGCGCCGACCTGCTTGCCTGTGAAACCATTCCGAATCTCACGGAAGCAAGCGCACTTGCACGCCTTCTGCAGGAAGAATTCCCGGAGACGTATGCATGGATCAGCTTCAGCGCCAAAGACGGGCAGCATATTAGCAGCGGTGAGCGAATCGCGGATTGCGCCCAGGAACTCGAATCTGTTTCTCAAATTGCAGCGATTGGTGTAAACTGCACCCCACCGGAATTCATGCCCGAACTTATTGGAGAAATCAAACGAGCATCATCCAAGCCCGTTATCGTGTATCCAAACCTTGGCGAAGTATATGACGCTGAAACGAAAACATGGTCTGGCGCACCGGACATGGAAGCATACAGCCAGCATACACACCACTGGCACGAATGCGGCGCCCAGCTCATTGGCGGATGCTGCCGCACAAAGCCGTCCGATATCGAAACGATTGCCCACTGGGTGAGAGCTTAATAAAAAAGCGTTCAGGACATAAGTTCCTGAACGCTTTTTTCATTAGCGGATCAAAGAGTATGGCATGGTAAACTGACGAATGCTGTCTGAATATGGACCATATTCATACGGATTAAAGAACATCACGAAGCCGCCTGGTTTCATGTAAAATTGATATTTGTATTCATCCAAGCTATAAAGTCCATCCCAAAATCCGATTTGTCCTCTGCTCTGCATTGCATACGCCTGTGCGTTAATCCGGTCAATTACATTGTCTTCGTAATAATACTGTGTAGCTAAATCATCCAGTGAGATAAACGAGTCGCTTTTTACATCATAGTTATCCGCAAAAAGCTGCTCATATCCGTGTGCACCGCCCGTATATTGGTAGCTTTCGAATAGCACACTGATATAATTCGAATCGGCACGCGGCACCGTGTAGTCTACAACAAATTCGTAATATTCACCCAGATAATCATCCTCTTGAGCCAGTTCCATAATTTCATTCCGCTGTGCCACAAGACCGGCTCCTGCTTCGCGGAAGTAGCTGTTTAAATAAGAAAAATCATGCTGGTTCGTTGTATCTGCAAACTGAGGGTAATAAATATCCGCTACTGCCCGTTTCGGGTAATTCACCACTTTTAAACGGAAGTTCGCATTCATCGCACGCGCCACAAATACCGCAAACTGGGCACGCGTCACTTTAGCAGATGGATTGAACGTTGTAGGCGTATAACCTGATGTAATGCCGCTTGCCAGAAGCGGTGTTATGTATGTATTGCCAGAGTAAGACGCGTTCATATCTTCCCACTGCACCGGTACAGATCCCTTAATGCCAAATGCCAGCTGTGTAATTTTGGCCATTTCGACCCGCTTCAGCTGATTGTCCGGCTGAAACGCTGTTCCTTTTGAAAACCAGCCTGCGTTTACTGCTGCAGCAATTTCTTTATAAAAAGGGTGAGACGTCGGTACATCTGAAAATCTCGGATTCGGAACGTTTGTAAGCGGAAGCTTTTTTGCCCGTACTAAAATCGCTGCCGCGTGCGCTTTTGTAACAGAAGCGTCTTTATTGTACTTTCCATTCGAGCCGCCTTTAATAATGCCACGGTCACTCAAGTAGGAAATTTCTTTTGCAGCCCAATGCGTTGACGGTACGTCGGTAAAAGTCGCCGCGTTTGCCTGTGTCACTGATAACCCAATCAGCAGCGCTGCCAAAATCGTCATAAATGAGTACTTTTTCACCTGAACCCCTCTTTCCTAGTATGATGGCTGCCAGCCAGCAAAAGCTGGACCGGCAGCTCTTTCCGTTCTTTCTGCCCCCCGGCAACGTACACCCAAATTATACTATAATTCCCTTTTCGGTGATATAGTAATAGTCAAAAAGATTTATTAATCTAGAACAAAAAGGATATCTTCCAAGAAGATATCCTTTTTTACCCTTCAAATGTATCCCGGACGTTTTTTAAATGAGGTGTTTCATTGACCGATACCACCGACAGCTTTTTACCGTCCCAGGCAATTCTTGTGATAGAAGTATTATCGATTTTACCCCGCCCGGTGCCGGCCTGCCCGTCTGTCAGCTTATGAACGAGGGCATTGATGGCGCCGCCGTGTGTAACGACGAGAGCAGGAGCTCCATTCGTTTCTTTTGATATCATAGTGAGTACCTTTACCATCCGCTCCTGCATATCTTCTATCGATTCCATGCCATGTGTCATCGGAATGCCGAAATTATCCGCATAGTTCGGCACTTGCTCCAGGATATCGGTGAGCAGCTGTCCTTGAAGCTCTCCGTAAAATCGCTCCCTGAGCAGCCTGCTTGCGGTAATCGATTCAACCGGCAGCCAGGCCGTCGCAAGCTTCGCAGTTTGAAAGGCGCGGTCCAAATCACTTGAAAACACATACTCAAACGAAATACCTTCCCGTTCAAAATAACCGCCCAGTGCGGCTGCCTGTTTTCTTCCTTCTTCACTCAGCCCAATGTCCATCTGCCCCTGCAGGCGTCCGAGTGCATTCCATTCTGATTCTCCGTGGCGTACAAGATGAATCATACGCAGCCCCCCCTTTTTTCCAAAAGCATACCATTGTGCACTCTTCTCCACAATGAAAAAAGCAGCCAATCATTTGGCCGCTTCCTTCTTAATCAAATTGCAGTTTATAGTCTTCTGCTTTGATCATTTTTAGTTTTCTTGCAAACACATAAATGAGGCCAAGGTTCAATACAACCGGCAGCACTAGGAACAAGCTGAGCATGACGGATACATTTTTCGCCGACCAGCCGCCCTCCGCTAAGTGAATGTAGTTCAGCGGACCGACCAGGCCAGACAACCCGAAACCAGCACTGTACGGGGTTCCCTGCACGTTCAACATACCCGCCAGCGCACCCAGAACTGCTGCCGTAATTAGCATCGGCAGCCCGATTTTCGGCTTCATAAAAAAGTTGCGCATTTGAATTTTCGGTGAACCAAGCACATGTGCCAATGCGGTGCCTAATGAATTTGCCCGGTAGCTCGCAATCGCAAAGCCAACGCCTGCTGCCACAACACCAAGGTTCGCCGCACCAGAGCCAATTCCTGACAGCATAATGACCGTCGCAACACCAACCGTTGAAATAGGAGATAAAATAATTACACAAAAAATAACCGCAATAATCGCTCCCATTAACACTGGCTGCCATGTCGTTACGTTATCCACGGCCACACCAATTACGCCTGCTGACGACTTTACGTACGGCAGTGTCATTACACCAATCATGCCCGGCACTACAATACAAAGCGTCGGCATCAATAAAATCGAATACTCTTTTAACCGCCCGCCGATCCACTGTACAAATAGTACCGCGAGCGCTGCTGTTAGACCCGTATTAATAACAACACCAATGCCATTTAGGGCAAACAATCCATCGGCCGTTTGCTGCACTGATCCGCCGCCAACCATCGCTGCAATACCAACACTCGCCGTTTGAATCGGTGTTAATTTAAACGTCATCCCAACCATCACGCCAATTAAAATCGGCAATAAACTCATCACAATCACCGTCATGTCCAGCACAGACTGCAGCGCCGGCGCATGCGGGATCATCAACTTCAGAATTTCTCCCAGCAGCGCATTCGGAATCAATGCCACCACAATCCCCATACTCATGCCTGTTAACAGCTTACTGAAAAAATCTTTCATTCTGCCAGTCTCCTTACTCTTGATGTTGTTAAAATTGTATACAATATTCTGATAGAAAGCAACGAAAATTTTTTAATGCTTTACCGCACATAAGCGTTAAAGCAAGATAGTTTGATTTTGATCGGAAAGGTAAAACATAAAAGAAAAAGGAGACTATATGGATACCCTTTTATTCAGTTGTTTTACCGCTACTTATCTTATTCTGTTTATTCTTGCCCTGCGCTTATTTAAGAAAAGACGCATAGTAAGCGCAGCCCTTCTTCTGCCTGTTATCGCCGGGCTGGTTTATGACAATGGTATTATTGCCGCCGGGCGCCTCATCGGTGAAGGCGCTGCACTAGAAGCACTGAATGCTGCCCGGTTCTGGCTGCATGCTCTGTTTACTCCTTTGCTCGTTTTGTATGCGTGGATGACGTTGAAGCAAGCAGGTGTCTCCTGGGGACAGAGAGCCTGGTTTCGCTGGTCAGTCATCGCTTTGACTATAGCGCTTGTGCTGCTTGAATTACTCACAGAAGTGCGTGGCCTTTCACTCCAGCCAAGGTGGAAATACGGAATATTAAGCTATACAAACGCCGAGCCATCGGGCGGGCCGCCGCTTATGGTCTTAGTCGTTTCCGTTGTACTGCTGGCTGCTTCCATTGTGATATGGAGAAGGCAAGGGTGGATATGGTTCTTCGTTGGTTCACTTGTAATGATTGTGGGGAGTGCTGTGCCGCTGCCTGTTAACAGCGGAGCCGTTACGAATTTATTTGAATTGGTGCTAATGTTTTCTTTACTAACGACCGCTGCTTTCCAAAGCCGCTCCAACCATTAAAAATGAAAAAAGCTCTGCGGTTTTCATCCCCGCAGAGCTTTTAACTGTTTTACTTTACCTTTTCATAGCTTTTCATTTTTTTCTGAAAGAACGAAAAAAGCTCACCTTTTTTCGGTATTTCTTTATTTTAAGCGTCTACTGGCGAATTAATGCTCATGAGTACCGGGTGAAGCGGGGCCGAACTTCAAGTGTTCAGCGTGCGTTGTAAAATAATGATGCAGATCGTAATGAGGGTTCGTAAAGCCTTCATGTCCGGTTGGCTGGAATTCAATATCGGAATGCTCTACAGACGGAGAAGGAAGTCCTCTCATGCCCGCAATATTTGTCCACGTTTTACCCGAAGCAAACTCTTCTTGTGAAAGCATTTGTTCAATAAACACAAGTCTTCCTTCATATACACCATAAATAGGTCCAGCAGGAAGATCTTGCGGTTTCGCCCAATGCTCACCCATTCCCGGAACAACGGGCGTTACTTGTACCACACCATCCGGCAGATCCAGCACGTACGCTTTTCTATTTTTATAGGAAACTTGTTCGCCGCCTGTTGCTTCAGCAATATCACGGATCGCCGCAGTCGGCACACCATCATACACCTTAGCTTTTAGTGTTTTTCCATTAATCGTCACTGTTTTTTTCTTTTTGTCATATTTATACGTTTTTCCGACTAAAGTTGTGTAAGCTGCCACATCAACATATGTGGTTTGCGTTTGTAGGTCTAAACGGTTAGCTGGTGAATATATATTAACACCATTAATCTCCACCCTTACATTTGGTGTTTCGGCCGATGCCGGAGAGGCTGCAAATATAGCCGCCAGGCAAGTCGCTCCAATAAATGCTTTCATGCTTCTTTTTTTCACGTTCTCCATCTCCTTTTCTTTATTAGAATGTAACCAGGAAAAATGACTTACCAAAACATAATACAATGCTGATTATATTACTGTAAAGTAGTTTTTTGAAAATTCAAATAAATATTTGTGGAAATTCATTGACAATAAAAATCATGATTTAAATGGTGTATATAGTGAAAATAGCTATTGCTGAATATTATGAAAGCAATGAAGAATACATAGTCTTTATTTTATTTCATAAAAAAAGAGGCCCAGCTTAGCTGGTACCTCTTAAAGTAATTCATTTAGGATTATCTTACTTGACCTCAACATGTTTGCTTCCAACGACAAGATAGCCATTCAACATGCCGCGGAATTCTGCTTTGGCAGTTCCAGGTTTCCAAGAAAACTCTTCCCGGTTAAACTTGAACTGTCCTTTTTTCGCCTGCTGTTCCAGTCCGTTCGTTCCATTATTAGCAGAAACGCCGTTTAATTGGGCGCTGCTAAGATCGAACCCGGCTGGATTAAATTCTTTCGGCACTGTTACCTGAACAGTGATCACCCCAGTATTTTGCTTGATCACACCTGGGTTTACATCGATAGAAGCTGGAATGTATACGACAATCGTTTTTTCAACCGTTGTGGTCCAGCCCGCTTCGTCTGTAACCGTCACGGATGCTGTGTAAGTACCCGGCTGGCCTAGTGTGACGTCATCGCCATTTTCATATGTTCGTCCATTAAATGTTAACGTTTCAACAGAGACGCCGGATGTTGTATCCTCTGCTTTATAAGCTAAATCCAGCGAAGCGCCAAGCGCATATTCTTCCGATAGATTCATAGAAACGACCGGAGCCGTTTTATCGATTTTCACTTCAATTGTGTTCGCTTCCTCTGCATTCCCAGCTTGGTCTACTGTATAGAAAGAAACAGTTGTGATACCTTCTTTACTGATCGAGAAGCTTGTTCCTTCTTTATAAGCTGATCCAGCGATTGAGTAATACGTTTTGGCTGCACCGCTTGCATGGTCTGTTGCAGTTAAATGAATCGTCGCATCTTCTTTCAGCCATTGATCTGAAGCATCAGATTGCGTAACAGGGGCTGTTCTATCGACTTTTACTTCAATCGTCTGCACGGCTTCTTTATTGCCCGCTTTGTCTACAGAATAGAAAGAAACCTTATTCACTCCTTCTTTCTCTACCGTGAAAGATGTGCCTTCTGTGTACTCAGTACTATTAATAGAATAGAAGGTTTGCGCAATGTCACTCGCTTCATCAGATGCTTCGAGTTTCACAGTTACATCTTCCTTGCTCCATGTGTTCACTGCATCTGCTTTTGTCACAGGGGCTGTTCGATCAACCTTCACTTCAATTGTCTGTACAGTTTCTTTATTACCCGCTTTGTCCACAGAATAGAAGGAAACCTTGTTGACTCCTTCTTTCTCCACAGTAAAAGATGTGCCTTCTGTGTACTCAGTACCATTAATAGAATAGAAGATTTGCGCTACGCCGCTTGCTTCGTCAGACGCTGCTAGTTTCACTGCGACATCTTCCTTGCTCCATGCCTCTGCTGCATCTGCTTTTGTCACAGGGGCTGTTTGATCAACCTTCACTTCAATCGTTTTTACTTCTTCTTTGTTTCCTGCTTTATCGACAGAGAAGTAAGAAATGCTGTGAACGCCCTCTTTTTCAACGATAACCGTCGCACCCTCTGTATAATCAGATCCATTAATAGAATAGAACGTTTGTGCAACGCCGCTTGCTTCATCAGTGGCTGCCAGTTTGACTGCCGCATTTTCTTTGCTCCAGCCTGCTGGCGCTTCCGCTTTTGTCACAGGAGACGTTTGGTCAATCCTCACTTCAATCGTTTGGGCGGTTTCCTTGTTGCCCACTTTATCAACCGAGTAGAAAGAAACGTTATGCACGCCTTCTCCTTCAATCGTGAAAGACGTACCTGCTTTGTATTCGCTGCCGTCTACTGAATAGTATGTGCCAGCGACGCCTGTTTCATTGTCTGTTGCAGACAACACCACAGAAGCTTTTTGATTCATCCAGCCCGCTGGTGCTTCTGCTTTTGTAATCGGCGCTTCTGTATCCACAATCAACTTCGCCAGTACAACATTTGAGCGGTCGGATTCGCCAAACGAGTTGCTGTAAGAAGTAACAAAATATTCATGATTCGCATACGACAGATTGGAAACTGTGTAAGATAGGTTATTTACTTTTTCCGCTACCAGTACCGATTCCCCGTCAATAAGCTCGTAAATGTTGTAGCCATTTGCATACGTAACAAAATCCCAAACAATGCGGGCACTTGTATCGCTTGTTAACGTAAGAGTTGCTTCCGGAGCTTGCATATCTGGATATACAATCTTCTCTGTAACTTGCTCAGAAGGAACCGATTCGCCGAAGCGTGTACTGTAGGCTGTTACTTCAAAAGAATGCGTATCTTCTGTCAGGTTGTACACTTTATATGACAGCACGTTTCCTTTGTAAATCTGTTTTTTCTCACCATTTGTAATTTGATACACGCGGTATTCATTAGCCCAAGGAACAGCTTTCCATGTAAGTGTCATATTATTGGCGTTAAAGACAGTGCCGGCTGCTTGCGGCGGCTGTACAACGGGCCATGTTAATGTAAACTTAATGGTGCTTGCTTCCGGTGATTCGTTAAAGCGGCTGCTATAAGAATAAATCTCGTACGTATAGTCACCTTCAGCCATGTTAATAAGTGACAAAGAAGTACCCGTTACCGTTTTGATCAATTTCTTCTGGCCATCTTGAACTTGATAAATGTTATATGCTGTTGCATAGGTTGAAGCGGTCCATTTCAAGACAATGTCATTGCCGTTTGCAATCGAATGAGTCGCATTCTCTGGTGCCTGCATAATTGGATGAGTAACGTTCAAGGAAACTTGACCGGCTTCCGGTGAATCTCCAAAGCGGTCGCTGTAAGAATAAATTTCATACGTGTAGTCGCCTTCTTTTACGTTTGTGAACGTTGTAGCTGTTCCCGTTATCGTCCTAACAAGCTGCCGCTCGTCGCCCTGCACTTGATACACTTTATACGCTGTTGCGTAAGTAGCAGCATTCCATTTCAAGACAATGTCATTCCCATTTACAATGCTGCTCGTCACGTTTTCCGGTGCCTGCATCGTATATTCGTTCATTGTTACATCGATTTGACTTCCTTCAGTTGATTCTCCAAAGCGCGTGCTGAAGGAATGAACAATATATTGATGCTGACCGAATGTAATTCTCGGAACAACAGCCGTTGGAGAAGAAACGGTTGCTTTCAGCACTTTCTCGCCGTTAATTACTTCGTATACTTTATAGCTCGTTGCATAAGAAGCAGCGGTCCAGCTTAACTTCAAATCATTGCCGTTTTGGAATTGATATTTTACATCCTCTGGCGCCTGCATAACTGGGTGAACTAATTCAACGTTAGCCTCTGATCCTGCCTCTGATTCCCCATGTGTAGCAGAGTAAGAATGGATAAGATATTGATAATTCCCAGCTGGCAGATTTGAATACGTAGCAGAAGTGCTCGTTACAGTACTCTTCAATACTTTTTGGCCATCTACTACTTGATAAATTCTATAGCTTGTTGCGTTCGTTGCAGCCGTCCAGCTAAGACGGATATCGTTTCCATTTAAAATAGTAGAGGTTACATTTGTTGGTGCCTGCATCGTGGCGCCTGCTAACGTAAAGGTTGCTTTTGCCCCTTCTGCCGATTCACCAAAGCGTGTAGAAACTGCATGAACCACGTATGTGTACTCACCTGCAGGCATGTTTGAATACGTAGCAGTCGGGCTTGTTACAGTACTCTTCAATGCTTTCTGGCCATTGATCACTTGGTACACTTTATAGCTTGTTGCATAATCTGCTGCATCCCATGATAGTGTGAAAGAAGTATTAGACTTGATTGTTTCTTTTAAATTGGCTGGTGCCTGTATAAGCGGATGGACGAGCGAAAGAGAAAGACTGCTTCCTTCTACAGACTCGCCGAAGCGGCTGGAGTAAGAGTGAATTTCATACTTATAGTCACCCGCCGGCTGATTTCCATATGTTACTGTCGTACCAGTAGTTACAGTACTTTTTAACGTTTTCTGTCCCGAAGCACTAATTTGGTATACTTTATAGCCGGTTGCGTATGGAACAGTCTCCCAAGTTAACGCAATATCGTTTCCATTTTTAACGGTGGAGACGAAACTTGCTGGTGCTGGCATAATCACTTGTTCTAATGTAAAGGATACCTTTCCGCCTTCCGCTGATTCTCCGAAGCGGTCGCTGTAGGCATACACTTCATACGTGTACTCGCCAGCATTCATATTCGTATATGTTATGGCAGTGCCTGTCACTGTGCTTTTTAATACTTTTTCACCATCGACAATTTGGTACACTTTGTAGCTTGTTGCATTTGCTACACTGCTCCAGCTTAAAGCAATATCGTTGCCGTTTTGAATTTTATAAGCAACATTTTGGGGCGTCTCAAGAGCAATCCCTTCTACTGTTAACGAAACACGGCTGCCTTCAGCTGATTCACCGAAGCGGTCGCTGTATGAATATACTTCATATACATAATCGCCTGCTGGAACTTTTGTATAGGTTACAGCAGTGCCTGTTACCGTGCTTTTTAGCACTTTCTCGCCATCGACAATTTGATACACTTTGTAGCCCGTTGCGTTTGGAACACTTCCCCAAGTAAGAATCACATCATTTGTATTTTGAATTTTAAAAGTGAAATTCCCCGGCGGCGCCATTGTTACAGAACCGACTGTTACAGACAGCTTGCTGCTTTCAGCTGACTCGCCAAAGCGTTCACTGTTAGCCCGTATCTCATACGTATAGTCACCTGCAGGGACATTCGTTAGTGTTGCCGTTGTCGTTGCTGATGTGCTTTTCAACACTGCTTCTCCATCAACAATTTGATAAATCTTGTAGTTTGTTGCATATGAAACAGCATTCCATTTGAATATTACATCATTTCCGTTCGCTACTGTGTATGTGAAGCCGGCTGGTGCCGTCATAACAGGATGCACCACTTCTGCCTGTACAGACTCAGACAGCGGCGATTCGCCATATAACGAATTGATCGCTGAAACAGCGTACGTTTTGTTTCCTTCAGACGCATTCGTTACGGTATACGTTCTTTCTGTCGTAGACGCAACAAGGGTTTGCCCGCCATCTTCTGAAGTTTGGTACACATTATACTTTTCTGCATAAGCGGATGCGTCCCAACTTAGAACCACATCATTCCCATTTTTGATCGTTCGGGTCAAAGAAACCGGCGCTGCCATTTCTGGATATACGACTTCCAGGGTTAACGGGGCTGAAGGACCAGATTCTCCGTCAGCACTTAAGGTGGAGACCACATAACGATATGATCCTTCCTCCTTATTATTCAAACTATAACTTGCAGCTGTTGTCTTTCCAAGAAGGATCAGCTGTCCATCCTTAATTTCATACACTTGATATCCTGTGGCTCCATAAACGGCACTCCATGTTAACTTCACGTCATCCGGTGTTACCATTTGCGCAGCCAGATTGCTCGGCGGCAGCATGCTGCTGTTTGTTTCCGCAAAGGCGTTCAAAAATGGATAAAATATTTGCAATACCAAAAGCAAAGCTAAAGACAACTTGCTTACTAATCTTTTCTTCATACCATCGTCTCCCTTTCCTTAAAACCAAACAAAAAAGAACCTTAAACAAGGTTCATAGAAAAGGACTATGATCCCTTGTGGTAACCGGCTGCCATCTATATGTATCTTCAAATAGTTCAGGCCCTTGGCTTTGCGTCCTATAGTTTCCTATAGTTTGCCTTTTTCACTTGGTAATTTCGATTCAAGACTATTATATCATTACTTATATACCATTTTAATAGGTAATAGGAACTATATAGCACTCTTTGCTTTGGATTATATACTCTTGGTTGTTGCAAACTATATTTCAGTTTTAAAATTAATAGTTTTATCTCCTTCACTTACTTTAAATTTTTTAAATGGACACTCTTCACAATAATGTCTTCTCGGAAATCATCCCCCCACTTTTTCTACCTATAAGGCAAAGATATTTCAATAAAAAGCAAAAGGAAAAAATAGATAATTCAAAATTTACAGATAATATAAAAGAGCAGAAATTTGTCTAAAAAACTAATTTTATTTGTTCTAAAAAATCATCTTGTTTCCAAGCGACCTAACCAGTTTATGAGTTATTACTTTATTAAACAAATTCCATTTAAACAATAAATAGCCTGTTCCCTTAATTTCGAGGAACAGGCTAGAGTACATAACTTTTAAAGGAAAAAATTATTTACTTTTCTATCTTTTATCAAAGAACTTTATCCAACTATTCTTATATCTACGTACTTTATAATACCATTGTTTTCTATTCTGATCTTTGTCGTATAACCTACTGCGGCGTTCAAAGGAATAGTTATTAATCCTTCCGCGCCTACCTGCGCAATCGATGTATTTGTGCTGCTGTACTTTGTCCCTGTGCTGCTTGCTGTTACATCGCGTGTCCCATTCGCTGTTTCTGCACTCACTGCCAGCTGGTATGTTTCACTCCGCTTCAGCTCT
>NZ_JAMBOO010000020.1 GCF_023715895.1 Domibacillus indicus
AGGAATTATCGTTAGTAAGCAAAGGTAATAAACATAAATATTCTAAAGATAAAACTGATTTCGTTAAGTCTATCTTAGATAAAATGAACAAATAACATCAGTTTGTTACTCAACTAACGAGGGCTTTTGTTTAATATCTCGGCTGTCATATCGGCAGCCTTTTCTTATTCGACTAACGGAGCAGGTTAGTGGAAGATGAGTTGCTTAGTCTCCCTCTTTTATCTGTCCCTTATAAAAAATACAAAACTGTCACTTTAATGCAGGACAGGTTGTTTATATAATCATACCAAAGAAAAAAAGGGGAGAAGAATTATGGAGGTAACACCAGTAGTATTAATAGGAGATAGAGTAAAGATACAACCTATGGAGGATTATCACGTACAGGAATTATTTGATGCGGGAAACAATCCAGATATATGGGCACACATGCCAATGAAGGTTCAATCGATTGAAGATATGAAGTACCTTGTGAATGGAGCACTTCAAGCGAGAGAGCAAGGAAGCGAATTTCCTTTTGTTATTTTCGATAAGGATTCGGAGAAAATTGTGGGAAGCACTCGTTTTCTTAATATATCCATACCAAACCGTAACTTGGAAATTGGTTGGACATGGCTGTCTCCAACTGTTTGGCGAACTAGAATAAATACAGAATGTAAGTATCTTCTTTTGAAACACTGCTTTGAGACACTTGGGACAATTCGTGTTCAGTTGAAAACAGATAGTCGAAATGTGCGGTCTCAGCAGGCAATTGAACGGCTGGGTGCGGTAAAAGAAGGAGTGCTTCGGAATCATATGGTTATGCCTGACGGTTATTTAAGAGACTCTGTGTTTTACGGTGTAATCAACCAAGAATGGGTGCTAGTGAAGGACAAATTGGAGAGTATGCTAAAATAATCCCGTATTTTCGAAGTGTTGCTTATTAAACTAAAGGGTGCTTTAGTTGAAGATGGATCATAAAAATGATCAAACTTTATTATAAAAATCACATAATTAATTTAAAGAAAACACTTGATTTTGATCAATCTTTTTTCAAAACCAAGTGTTTTTCGTTTGTTATCAAATATGAATTAATTACGTATTTTTAATCAAACTTTATTTCAAAGTTACACTTAAGCTTATTGTCTTCTAGCTTAACTATGCGTGTTGGAATTCTAACATAAAGGGCGGATATACGAAGAGAGAAGTCTAACTCTGCCAGCAAGGCAAAAAATCCACCAAAGCACTCGATTCAATGGTGGATTTTTTCCTTTTTAAATTGTAACTATTTCATCATCTGTCATGAAAAATTCATGGCACTGCAAAAGAGCATTTTTAAATTCTTTTGTTATTCTGCCCGTGCTATAGGCACATACCGATGTAATATCATTCAAAACAATTAATTTATCTATATTTTGTTCATACTGCTCTACTTCCCGGTATGCATCCTGAAGATCTCTCCATTCCACATGTCCCCACGTTCGAACTGGCTCACTTCTTTCGAGATGGGGTTTTAATGACTTCGTAAAATGATCGAATACGACGACGGGATTGAATGTTCCATTCGTAAAATAAAAATCAAAATTATTGGTGTAATGAATGCGGGATAGCTGCTCTTTATTTAAGATTGGTTTCAGCTTTTGCTGAAGAAGGGAAAGGAACCTCTGGTTTTCAACCATTAAAATATGACTGCCCTGTTCAATGCCTGAGACCACGTAGGTGATCGCATTTTCTAAATACTTATTTGGATCTTGAAAAGAATAAAAGATATGCCCGTTGATTGTCTCTAAAGCACTTTTTAGTTCTGGCTTTTTTTCTATTAACATAATAGCCGCCCCTTGTAATGAATTTTTTATGTTTATAGACAAAATTGCTCAAGCAGCTGATCTGCCGTTTCAGGAGTAACCCCGATGTAGCGAAGTGTAACTGATGGGGCTGAATGGCCAAAGATTTGCTGAAGGGTGGCCACATCTTTTGTTTGCTGGTAAAAGTGGTAGCCAAACGTTTTGCGCATGGAATGGGTGCCGATCGCTCCTTCAATGGTGCACGCCTGTGCAGCACTGTTAATGATCCGCCATGCTGTTTCACGTCCAATGGGGCCGGTGCCTTTTCGAGAAGGAAATAAAAGATCAGAATCTGCCATCTGACGTGTATATTTTTCTATTTCTTGTTTTAGCGTACTTGTCATGCGAACTTTTCGGGTCTGATTCGTTTTTTTCTCTTTAACCTGCAAGTAATCAGTGTTTCGTACGTCTATGACCCGAAGCTTTAAGATATCATTAATGCGCAATCCTGAATTAATACCAAAGATAAATAAAAAGTAATCCCGGTAAGATTGATGAAGAAGATATTCTTTGATTATCTGGATTTGTTCGAGGTCTCGAATTGGATTTACCGTGTTTTGTCCTTGTTTTACTGCCACAAAAGACCCTCCAATTGTATTCAATATGTCTAGTTAAATATAACTTTAATATTCAATATGTTGTATTGTAAATCCTTCTTAGTTATTTGAAGAAGTACTATTTCCCTGTAGATAGGAGTATCTTCGTTACGTATGCCGTCTGTGAAGACAGCTACTGCGTTGTTCTACTAACCTGCCCTACAGTTGAATAAAAGAACAGATAAACACTAAATACACTATAAAAACTGTGAAAACCATTGAAATATTGAATTTAAATTATCTGAATAGTGTGTTTTAATAAAAGTATTATTAATTTTACATGTTCTATATAAAGGGGAGGATAAAATGGAAGAGAAATTTCAGCCTTCATTTAAACTACAAGCCTTCTTCGAGATAAACAATCAGAAATTTGAAGAGAAGTTATTAGAAGAGGCTGTCAATGTTAAAAACAAAATCGATGAAATTTTATCTATTGGCAATATTAACCTTGTTAATAATGCTCACAAGCTGGTTGTTTATATTCTCGATGGAAAAGTAGAAGAACTTGAATTGTTTGCCAAACAGGAAGGTATAGCATGGGCCACTCATTCCATTGACCTATCTTTCAAATTAGAGTGGGTGCAGGCCATCCGCAGAACAATATGGAACCTTATAGAACAGTATAACGACTTAACAGATGAACAGGTAACGGCAAATTTTTTTCATTTGGAGAAAGAAATTAATAATCAAGTTGATGCGTTTCTAAATGCCTTTTTTATTAGTTACTCTACATATAAGGATTCTCTAATTAGAGCTCATAGAAAGCTGGTTGAAAATCTATCCGTTCCTATTATTCCAATTAACAATTCTGTTTGTATCCTCCCTGTGATTGGTTCGGTTGATACGTTTCGAACGTCTATTCTTGAGGAAAAGGTTTTAACCGAAATCGGGGTATCACGTATCCAGACTTTGATCATGGATTTATCGGGAATCGCAGATATGGAACCTCAGGTCATTGATCATTTAACAAAAATTATTGATGGCACTTCCTTGATGGGATGCAACACAGTCATTACTGGATTAAGAGCAGAAGTAGTAAGAAAAATGATACATATGGGACGCTCATTTGATCCTAATACAAAAACACTGGGCACGCTGCAGCAAGCATTAAAAGAATATTTAATAAGCTAGCTGAAATTTAGATGCCTTAATAGAATAAGCTGCAGAAAATAAAGCTGAAGCAGCTAAAAAAAGCCCTGGATGCGGAAAATCCGGAGCTTTTTTCATGTACTATTATTTTGTTTATGCTCCATGCAGTATGCGGTCTGCACCTTACCACCATGCTTGAACATATTAAATGATAAGGTACATGAATAGGCAAATTGAAAAGGAACAGTTGGAAAATCGCTTTTCCTGTGAATAAGCAGAGAAATGTTAGTTCGATAAAATATCTACAAGTTTAGTTTTCATACAGTATACATGTGATGATGTCGTATTGGGATATTTTATGGGCGATAAAAGTTTTCAAAAACATTACTGCTCATTGTCGGCTTCTATAATATATTTTAAGCCCTCATATGTTGTGCTGAATATCAATATATTCCTGTTTAAATTAGTCATTAATCTGGCCAATGCAGGAGGAATACCGACAAGAATACATTGAGCGCCAATTAAATTTACGCAATCAATCAATTTTTGCATTTGATATTCTACGTCATTGTCGAATGTATACAAATCACTCAGGTTTAATAACACAAACTCAATCTGGTTAGCGCTGCATTCTTCTAATATGGAAGAAATTAATAAGTCGAACCGGTTTACGTTAAACTCACCGATCAAAGGCAATGCAATGGCATTGCTCCATATCTTCAATATAGGAGTGGACAAAGCCTTAATCAGCTTTTCCTTCTCTTTTTCTTCTTCTGCCTTTGTCGTCACATCCATAAGCATCACGACAAAGCCTTCAACAGGCTGGCTGCCTTTTTGTATCGGCGTAATCACAATATCTGCAACGAACTGATCACGTATGGTAATGCGAGCTCGATGGGATCCGGAGAGCTCGTCCATAAATTTTTTCTGCTGTTCTGGTTTGCGATGAAAACGACTCATGTTTAACCCGATCATATCACGGCTGCTTGTCAGGCCAAATAAAGGAGCCACCGTTGAAAGAACCTGGTGGGCCTGAGCATTCATCCATACTACATTATAATCTTTGTCTGCAAGAATAATCGTTTCTCCTATACTGTCTAATGCATGCAGAGGAGAAATATTTTCCGGTATTTTTCCGTATATACTCATTGGTCTCCTCCTATTTATGTAAATTTTTCGCCATAAGCTGGTCCTTGCTCTTGACCTTATTATAACGTAAATTTCAAAAGGTACACACTAAACATTGACTAAAACGACTAAGTGAAGGTTCTTTCGACAACCGGCGGAAAAACCCCCAGGGCAGGTTAGTAGAAAGAAACCCGGGTATTTTACTTTTAAAATGAGTATGATTGTCCGTCATTAAAACAGTCGAGGCGATTCTCTTTTCTTAAGTAAAACTTTGAAGAGAAACAACAAGGCATAAAAAGGGCAGAGAAAGAAAGCCATCCAAACATTATACAAACGAATGTCCAGATGGCTTTCATTTATTTAGCAGTTAATTCATCCTCTGTTACCCATTTGTGATTCGTCACTTTTTCATCATCTGTTGTAGTGAAATCGATCATGTACACAGTGGTATTAACCGCAGAATCGACCATGGCTGAAGCACCTTTCATACCTTCCATGTGATCTGCTGCAAGCGTCACTTCGTCTCCAGCTACAAAAGGCTTATGGCCGGCATCCTCAATTTCTTCATGAATGACCCACTTATGGTCTTCAACTGGATCGCCGCCATTTGTTGGTGTATATGAAACGGTGTATGCTGTCGTATCATATGCACCAACAATTTTGGCTTCCGCGCCTTCCATGCCATCCATATGGCCATGCTGAATGATGGCTGTAGAACCGACTGGATAAGCAGGGTCTGCTGCTTCCTCTAAGCCTTCTGGAACCTCGCCGCTGCCAGAGTGATTCATGTTATGTCCGGAATGTGTATCTTCCTCTTCCATTTGCTCCGTTGGTTTAGCTTCGGACTCCACATTTGCTTCTTCTGTGTCACCGCAGGCTGCAAGCAAAAATGAGGAGAAAAGTGCTGTGCCAAGTAATTTTCCTGTTTTTTTGTTCATTAAAACCATCCTTTCGTTTTAATGTTATCTACCTGCCTATCTTATCCAAACTTTTTGCAGTTCTTGTGCATTTTTATTTTTTTCTGCACAAAAAATAAATAACTTCCTTTTATAATAAGGACAGAACGATCTGGAAGAATAGGGGGCACCCCGTGTTTACAAAATTATCATTAAAAATCGGTTTCTTATTTTTTGCCTGCATTCTGCTGATTGAGTCACTTTTGTTTTATACACTGTATGTCACGCTGGTAAATGACCGGGTGGACGAAGTAATGGAGAGTTTGCTGGCAAGAGGAGAAACACACAGTGCTGTCTTAGCATCCAGCTTTGAAGAAGAAACATTAGAACATGTAGGAATGATGGAAGCTGCATCGAGTCTCATTGTAATTGTGACAGACGCAAAAGGGCAGGTTTTAATCCACTCTGACCCGATTGAACCGGAGATGAAAGCAGTGATAGATAATACGAATTTTGTATCCATGCCTGCTGGCGGTAAAGTAGTTGAAACACATTGGAATGAAAAAAGATACATTGCCTCAGATAGCCCAGTAATGAAAGATGGGGATCATCTTGGACATGTGTTTATGTTTTCCGGTACAGAAGGTATTGCACGAATGGTAGAGAATCTGCAGCAGCAGTTTTTCTGGATAGGCATCATGACAGTGGCGTTAACTGTGGTAACGATTATGGGGTTGTCCAGGCTGATTACGCTCCCGCTTATCCGAATGAAAAAAGCGACGGAACAGCTGAGCCTTGGCAACCACCACGTAAACCTGATGATTGACCGGAATGACGAACTGGGTGAATTGGCGGCTTCGATTACGAAGCTATCACAGGACCTTGATCGACTGAAAAAAACTCGGCATGAATTCCTGGGCAGCATTTCACATGAACTGCGCACACCGTTAACCTACATAAAAGGCTACTCGGACATTTTAAACCGACCCGGCTTGTCTGAAAGCGAAAAAGAGAAATATGCTGCCGTTATTCAGGAAGAAACGGCTCGTTTAACAGGCTTTATTCAAGAGCTGTTTGAACTGGCTAAAATGGATCGCCATGAATTTCACATTTCTAAAAAAGAAGAGTCCCTGGATGTCTTGCTTGAATCTACAGTGCATTTTGTCAGCGCCGCTTTTGAACGGGAAGGAAAATCACTATCAGTATCTGGAGATAAAGGTATTCGCGTATTGATCGATATGGAGCGGATGCAGCAGGTGCTGCTCAATCTGCTCGACAATGCACGCAAATATTCAGAGACAGGTTCGCGTGTATCTATCATTGTATCCGAAAAGAATGATGAAGTGACGATTCAAGTGAGAGATGAAGGTATCGGCATTCCAAAAGAAGAGATACCACTTATCTTTGATCGGCTGTATCGTGTGGAGAAATCACGATCGAGAGAAAGCGGTGGATTTGGCATCGGCTTATCGATTGCAAAAGAAATTGTCGAAACACATGGCGGACTGCTTGAAATTCATAGCGAAGTGGGAATTGGCACGGAAGCAACAATTCGGCTTAAGCGCAAGGAGGACCAAAATGGTTAAAATTTTATTAGTTGATGATGAGCAGCGAATGCTCGATTTGATTGCCCTTTACTTGGAACCACACCACTATACATGTCTGAAAGCCAGAAATGGTGAGGAAGCACTCGTATTGATGAAAAAGGAAGCAATTGACCTTGTTATGTTGGACATCATGATGCCAGGTATGGACGGATGGGCAGTATGCAGGGAAATTCGATCTTTCTCCGCCGTGCCCATTATCATGCTTACGGCCCGCCAGCAGGAAGAAGATGTCGTTAAAGGTCTCAGGCTTGGAGCAGATGACTATGTAACCAAACCTTTTGGTGAACAGGAACTTCTTGCCCGGATCGAAGCACTTTTGCGGAGAAGCGTTCCATCAAAAAACATTCAGATAAACGGCTTGAAGTGGGATGAAGAACAGTTTGAAGTCTCTTATGAGGGGAAATCCGTTCGTTTAACGCGAAAAGAGTTTTCTCTGCTCGGTATTTTAATGAGGCACCCAAATAAAGTATTCGAGCGTGCCCACCTGTTAGAACTAGTGTGGGGTTACGATACCGAAACAGAAGGGCGGACGGTTGACTCCCACGTGCGGAATATCCGAGAAAAAATCCGTGAAGCTGGATTTCCTATTGATGACCATTTTCAAACAGTCTGGGGAATTGGGTATAAATGGGTGAATTAAGCAATAGAAAATAAGGTGTAAATGAAAAAATCTAATTGAAACATATTTTAGAAGATCTGCCTAAAACAAGCGGGCTGCCAAAAAGCAGCCTGCTTTACAGACCTTACGAGCGAAAGCCCACTCCTTTAAGTGTGGGATGATAGCGAGGTCGAACCGGGCATGTCTTAAGACATGTCAAAAGTTCGATTTTTTTCTTTTAGTTTCTCTCTCTTGTATACCAAACACTTGTTTGTTATAATTGGTACAACCTAATTTTTGGGAAGGAGGAACGAAATGGAAACCATTTCTTTAAAATTGAAACTAATGAAGCCAACCAATGAAAAAGAACAGATATACTGCAAAATGACCGAATTAAACACCGGCTTTTCCAATTGGCTTCTTCAGTATGATGAACTTTCAAAAGCGACTTCGAAAGTCTACAAACTTTTTTCTACGGACAAATTGCCTTCGGCCATTGTCAACCAAACCATCCGGGAAGTAAAGTCACAAAAGAAAAATCAAAAAGCAAAAGCCTTTCGCCGTTTTTGGTGTACCTTTAACAACCAAAATTTAAAAGTTGAAAAAGAAAACGGCTTATACAAACTCTCTTTTCCTACATTAGAGAAACGAGTCGGTGTTCCCGTTGTGGCAGAGCTCTATCAGCAGCATTGGCTTGATAAAATATTGTCCGGCGAAGCAAAATTAGGTGCCGGCAAGCTTTATGAGAAAAAAGGGAAATGGTATATGTCTGTGGCGGTTTCTTTTGAACCGAAGGTTGTTTCCTCTTCTTCTAAAGTGATGGGTATAGACGTAGGGCTAAATTATTTAGCAGTTGCTTCAATAGGGACAAGTTCATTGTTTTTCAAAGGAAACGAGGCTGCTTTTATTCGAAGAAGATTTACTTCAAGGAGAAAAACCTTAGGAAGAAATAAGCTTCTTTCTGTTATTAAAGACTCTAAAAATAAAGAGTCCCAATGGATGAAAAATCTGAACCATACAATAAGCCGGCAAATCGTTCATTTTGCTGCAGAGAACGGTGTTCGCTGCATTCGAATGGAAGACTTGACAGGCATTCGCCGTAAAGCCAAATCAAAAAAAGACGCAGGCAGAAATCTGCACTCCTGGGCACATTATCAGCTTCAGCAGTTTATTGAATACAAAGCCAAAATGGCAGGGATTCAAGTTGAATATGTGAATCCACATCATACCTCTCAAACATGTAAGTGTGGCCATGTAGACAAAAAGAATCGAAAAAGACACACGTTTGCGTGTGTCAAATGTCAGTATACACTTCATGCTGACGCGAATGCAGCCATTAATATTTCGAAAGCCATCAGCGGCCTTTCAAAAAAGAAAAACAAGCAAGCAGCTTAACCTAGTCCTGTGGTAACAGCAGGACCGCCTGTAAGGTACATGTATGCCGAAGGCATACAAAACGAAGCAGGACGGGCTGATGACACCGCCCTTAACTGAAGGCGAGTTCTAAACAGAAATGGACTGGGAACGCGTTCGCACTTCAGAATCCCACCCGTCTCACCGCAAGGTGAAGGGCTTGCGGCTTTAGCCGTGGGAGTGTCAATGATTTAAGGAAATGCCAGATGGATGTTGTCATTTCCTTTTGTTTTACAGATAAGCTTGTGCTACAATCACTTTAATTAACATGCGGAAAGGAATGACGGGTGGACGATGATTAACTAATCTTATTTTTCGAATTTGAAACCGCATATTTCAAATCACAAAAAATAGGATTAGTCTGCCCATCTTCAATACGTTATACAGCTATTATTGAAAATAGCTTATTTCATCATGCAAAGGTACGGCTAATCCTTCCAACTAACTGGGAGGATTTTTTTATTCTCCCTTTAATGAAAGGGACGATGTTATGAAAGAACTATTAAAGTTATCCAATATGGGTTATGAAATAGGGGACTTCAAGGTTTTTGAGAGAGCCAATGCAAGTGTTCAAAAAAGGGATGTGATCGGTTTAATTGGTAAAAATGGTGCGGGGAAATCCACTTTACTGCAATTAATCCATCGTGACTTAACCCCAACACAAGGGCATATAGAGTGGCTGCAGCCAGATCTGAAAGTGGTCATGGTTGAACAAGAAACCGAGTCACATTCGTTTAAAGATAAAACAACTTCCGAGGCCAGGCTGTTAGAAAAATGGAGTGTGCCAGAACAGGAGTACTCGCATTTAAGCGGCGGGGAAAAATTGAAAGCACGGCTTGCCCAAGGATTTTCAAAAGATGCCGACCTTTTATTATTAGATGAACCAACAAACCATCTCGACGAACAAAGTATAGAATTTCTCGCCAGACAAATTAAACATTATAAAGGCACCATTATTTTGGTTTCGCATGATCGTCATTTTTTAGATGTGATTACCACGAAAATCTGGTCCATTGAAGAAAGAAAGCTTATAGAACACAAAGGAAATTATTCTAGCTATATGGAGGACCGTAAACAGAAAAGACTCACCCAGCAAGGGGAATATGAAAAGCAGCAAAAAATGGTTAAACGAATCGAAGACCAAATGCATAATCTTACTTCCTGGTCCCAAAAAGCCCATGCGCAATCAACAAAGCAAGAAGGCTTTAAAGAACATTACCGCACAAAAGCAAAGCGAATGGACACTCAAGTAAAATCAAAACAAAAGCGTTTGGAAAAGGAGCTCCAAAGGGCAAAAATTGAACCGGTTGAGCCAGAATATGCGGTGCGTTTTTCCATTAAATCAGATCATAAGACAGGAAAACGCTTTTTAGAAATCAAAAATGTAACAAAGTCATTTAACGGACGAACACTTTTCAAAAACGTTAATTTTACGATTCAGCATGGCGAAAAAGTGTCAATCATAGGTCCAAATGGCAGCGGCAAGACCACGTTATTGAACATAATGCTTGGACAGGAACCGGCTGAAGGCAATGTATGGATGTCACCGTCTGCAAATGTTGGCTATTTGACTCAGGAAGTATTCGATTTACCGCTTGACCAAACTCCGGAGCAGCTTTTTATCCAGGAAACATTCGAGGCGAGAGGAAGAGTTCAAACCTTAATGAAGCATTTAGGGTTTAACGCTTTTCAATGGACGGAGCCTATTCGGAATATGAGTATGGGTGAGCGTGTGAAGTGTAAGTTAATGAAATATATTTTAGAAGAAAAAGATGTGCTTATTTTAGATGAGCCGACCAATCACCTGGACCTGCCTTCACGTGAACAGCTTGAAGATACCCTGGCACAGTATAACGGAACGTTAATCGTTGTTTCTCATGATAAGCATTTTGTAGAAAAAACGACCAGCAGCAAACTCGTTATAACGAATTCCACTATACAAAAACAACTGGATAAAGTACAGCCCAAAAGAGACAGTCTGGCTGAATTGCGATTAAAGCTTGAAACAGAAAGACAAGAAGTGTTAGGAAAGCTGAGCTTTATGACCCCAAAGGATGCAGCATACGCAGCGCTTGACCAGAAATTCAATGAACTTACGAAGCAAATAAATAAACTTTCATAAAGAATCTCATAAAAAAGTTCCTTCTTCAACTGATTTTACTCTGGTTGGAGAAGGAATCATGCAAAGTCGAAAAGGATCTTTTTTATAAAATAAAGATGCTTTCGTTTAACGAAGTTAAAAGCATGACCATTCGAATTGTTACTCAACTGTTCGTCTATACAGAACTACGACTTCAGCCATATCTCTGTAATGAATAAAGAAGGAAAATAGCTAAAAACCTAGTTTCCCCATTTAAGGAACATCGTTAAAGTACCGCATTGTGCACCTTGAGCTTGACCATAAATTGTCAGCAAAACACCGCTCGGAGTAAATTCAGTTGTAACAGGCGTATCTATTCCTATCGATTTAATCAAACGGTCAACTTCCTGTTGGCTCCCAGTTTGAGCTGCCGACATTCATCTATTAGCGAATGGAGGTTCAGAAAATTTTTTAAGTATAATGCTGGCTTCGCCAACGGTTTTCTAGAAATAAATTACAGAATACTCAAAAATGGAGATGTCTATAGGAGGGTATTGCCGAATTACAGGGAAGTAAAATAAGGATTTTGGTAATACAAAATAACACCCCTCTTTTTATTAATATAACTATGTAATGAAATGAATGATGGTTACTCTAAGCTTGATTTAGCTGTTCATAAACGCTGCCAAGTAACAAGGAGGATAAGAGATTGAAAGATTCCATGAGTATCCAGCTGCTTGCACGCCTATGTCAGCATCTCTTTCATTTTTTATTACAATCTCCAATTTTCGGCCAGTTTCCCTTGATCAAACGGATAACGATAAGAATAGCTTTTGATTTTAATGTATTTCCTTTTTTAAAATATAGATACTTTTTTAGAAAAATATTGTAATTCCAAACAAATCCTTGTACAATAAGCACTGTAATGAAACCGCTTTAAAACTCCTTTATGTTTCCACTTAACCAGCTTTCTATCATTTCTCATAGCTGGGCTTATAGATGTATCTTAGGCATTCTAATGCAATCCAGGTACATCCCTGTAAAATATAAAACTATTCTTTAACCAGTATTTCATCCAAACGATTTTTTAATAGGGAATTATGCTAAGAAGGAACCAGCCCATAGGGTGAGTTCTTTTTGGTCATGCTCTATTTGTTTGTCGACTTATCAGAATATATAAAATATTTTGTCTACTTTTGTCGAATGTAAAGGTGTCGAATGTAGAGGTGTAGAAATCTATTAAGTGGAGCTTAACAAGGTGATACGCGGAACCCAGCTAACTTGCATACTAGGTCAAAATGAATATATAGAAGAGAAAAGGAGATGGAGCAACATGACAAAACAAAAATGCGTTGCCATGCTTTTGGCGGGAGGACAAGGAAGCAGATTAAAAGAACTGACAGAAAATCTGGCAAAACCAGCAGTGCCATTCGGCGGGAAATACCGGATTATTGATTTTCCATTGTCAAACTGTGCTCACTCAAGTATCCAAACGGTTGGCGTTCTAACGCAGTACCAGCCTCTTGTTTTAAACTCTTATATCGGAAATGGCCGGGCATGGGATTTAGACCGCAGCAGCGGGGGAGTCACGGTTTTGCCGCCTTATGCTAGTGCTTCAGAAATCAATTGGTATACGGGTACAGCGAGTGCCATTTATCAGAACTTCAACTATCTCCAGCAATATGATCCGGAACATGTACTCATTTTATCCGGTGATCACATTTATAAAATGAACTACGATTTAATGCTAGACTACCATATTAAACAAAAAGCAGATGTAACCATTTCTGTGATTGAAGTGCCATGGAGCGAAGCAAGCCGCTTTGGTATTATGAATACAGACGAAAACTACAAGGTTACGCGCTTTGATGAAAAGCCAAAGAAACCGGAAAGTAACCTGGCTTCAATGGGCATTTATATTTTTAAATGGTCTGTTTTAAAGAAATATCTGGAACAGGATGCAAGCAATCCGGATTCTTCTAATGACTTCGGAAAAGACGTAATTCCAGCCATGCTTGAAGATCAGCAAAAACTAGTTGCTTATCCGTTTAAAGGCTATTGGAAAGACGTAGGCACAATCGAAAGCCTTTGGGAAGCCCATATGGATCTGCTAAGCGATGAAAATGAGCTGAATCTGCATGATCGTTCCTGGCCTATTTACTCGGCCAACAAGAGCCTGCCGCCGCAGGTAACAGGGAAAAATGCCTGCGTTAAGCATTCCATCTTAAATGAAGGATGTATTATTGACGGCGAAGTTCAATTCTCTGTCGTATCTCAGAATGTAACCGTTGATGCAAAAGCGGTTGTGAAAGATTCAGTGGTGATGCCAAATGCGTACATAGGAAAAGGTGCGTTTATTGAGCGGGCAATCGTGATGGAAAACGTTGAAGTGCCGGAAAACATGGTGATTCGGAATGAATCAGCGGACATCTTGTTGATCACAAAGGATTTTGTGGCGGCCCATGCAAAAGAATCACTTAACGTCTAAGCGTAATTGAGCGCAGGCACCTTAGGGGGAAGCCGGCTTTCTAGCGTATGGAATGGAAAGTGCTGTCCGAGCATTTTGGTAGAATTGCTGGCTGAATCATGATAAATTCAACAGTATCTTTTCGTCCAATGAAATGAAGTTCTATGTTTCATTGGGTGTATTAGGACAATCTTACAAAAGTATCGGAAGCAAACATATAAAAGCTGGTTTCGTTTGGTGAGAAAGGATGACAAAGATGGCAAAGAAGGTAGCGGAAGTAGGCAGCATCATTGAATTCCACAATGGAATCAAAGGCGTCGTTCAAAAAGTGAATGAAAACTCGGTTATTGTGGCGATTACGGAAAATCAAACGCCACTTGAATATGAAGGAAACCGCACGGTGGTTAATCATAAAAGGTACACAGTTGTTTCTTAATAATGAAAAAGGGCAAACAGACTTCAATGTCTGTTTGCCCTTTTGTTTTTTGTAGAATACTCATTGATTAGTATCTAATAATCCTATCTTAAAAAAGGCTTTAAGGGAGCTTTTTACGGTAAAACACGGATGATTATCAAAGGAGGAAATACTGGAACAGTTATCTTTCTTTCCAGTCATCTATGATGGATTCCACTTGCTTTTTGTCCACGATATTAACCGCAAAATAAACAATATCCTTATATGTCATCTTCCGGATGGGATTTTGAGCCGCGTTATGCAGGTCTCTCAAAACGATGATATCCGGCAGGGTAAAAGCCACTAAGATAATGCTCTTTTTTCCGCTTACGCCCCAGGTGCCTCCTGTACCCAAAACAAGAGGCAGGGGATCCTGTCGGTTTCTAACATAATCATATACCCATTCTTGTTCGCTTAGCGCTTTTTTATTCACAGAGATCGTCTTCCCTTTATTTAAACTACTTTCATACGGTTATATATTTATTATGAAGAGAAAATGGAAACTTATGCGGGACCAACATACAAAGGATGATTCTTGCAATAAGCCGGATTTGGTTATTGTGGGGAATTTGTTTTTTAGTAGTGATTTTCTTCTTTTAAAAAAGAACTGACTATGAAGAAAAGGAAGATATAGATGTAACAACATATTTTTGTAAGAAGTAGATGGATATACGTGTGTAGATGCATATACAAAATATGAGGTTGTGTTTAAGAACAATAAATGGTGATATGAAGCTGCTGTTGTTTTATCCTAATACTTTTCGTACAAACATCCCAACTCCAATATATCTAAACAATTTTGCAGTCAGGTTTCCCGCCTGGCTTTTTTTCTTTTTTAGAGAAGATTTTTCGTCATTGTGGCTTGAAAATGTACAAAGTAGTCGTCAAAGGATAAATACAAAAACGCTTTCTCACTTTACTATTTGAATTAGAAAGGAAAGATGCCGATAAAAAATGATCGGTAATTTTTGATAGCGCTTACTTTGTAATCGCTTTATAGAGGAGGGGGCAGTTAGAAGAAATAAAAAGAAAAGTCACTCTATTAAGTAAGCGCTTTCTTTAGTGAACTATTATAGGGAGGGGATTTTAAATGAAAACAACGAGTAAATGGATCACGATTTTTATTTTATTATTGTCAGTTGGACTAGCAGGATGCAGTGGGGAAGACAGCAATAAAAAAGTAATCGGTATTTCCCTGCAGAACTTTAGTGATGAATTCCGTACCTATATTATCGATGCGATGCAAGAAGAACAAAAAAAGCATCCTGATATTGAATTTGTTTACGCAGATGCTCAAAACGACAGTTCGACTCAAAAAGGGGATATTGAAAACTTTGTTGCGCGCGGCGTAGATGCCATTATTTTCACGCCAGTTGATACCGTCGCGGCCATGGATATTGTCCATATGGTCAATGAGGCAGACATTCCGCTGATTATACTAAACCAGACATTTGATGGTGCTGACAAAGCAGCTGCTTATGTAGGGTCTGAATCGATTGAATCTGGCATTTTGCAAATGGAAGAAGTCGCAAAACTGCTGAATGGAAAAGGAAATATTGCCATTATGGATGGTACGCTGGGCCATGAAGCACAAATTAAGCGGACAGAAGGAAATATGCAGATTATTAAAGAACATCCAGACATGAAAGTAGTCAAACAAGGATCCGCAAACTGGTCACGTCCGGAAGGTATGGAATTAATGGAAAACTGGATGCAGTCAAGCAAGATTGATGCGGTCGTCGCTAATAATGATGAAATGGCGATTGGTGCCATTATGGCGTTGGAATCGGAAGGGAAACTCAAGGATACCGTAGTAGCAGGCATTGATGCTACACCAGCAGCCCTGGATATGATGCAGGAAGGAAAGTTAAAGGTTACCGTCTTCCAGGATGCAGCCGGCCAAGGGAAAGCGAGTATTGAAACAGCTGTTAAAGCAGCAAACGGGGAAGAAGTAGAAGATGCGATCATTCCGTATCAGCTGGTGACCCCGGAAAACGTGGATGAATTTGCGGCTAAATACGAGTAAAGCATCCATGTTCCTGAGAAGGAAGAAAGGGTTCTGGCAGTAATGAATTTGAATTACCATCGCAAAGAAATATAATGAGTGTTCCAAAACAAAAGCCTCTGCTTAGACAGAGGCTTTTGTTTGTTTTGAACAAAAAATTAGCGCCGCATTCCCCTTCAAAATCTCCGATTTAGTGGGGGTTAGGCGCTAAGGTCTTAATTCTTCCTACTCTTCTATATATTTTTTCATTAGACCCATTGCCGCTTCTTATTTATAATCACTCATATTGATTCTCTTTTCGTTTTACAATTGATTTCCATTTTGATACGATCAACGTATCATAAGGACTAAAAAATGGAAAGGAGGGTTTGATCATGAAAGTTGCGAAGTCACTGCTGCACAAAATTACAAACCGGACCGAAATCTTCAATGATACGCTGGATATTTATAATGACGCCCTGTCTTTCATCATTCAAGTGATCGACAAAGAGTTTGATCATACCGACGACCTGACAACAAAATCGATTGTGCCTGCAGTAGAAAAACTGATTCACGCAACCAAATCAAACCCTCTTCCGAAATACAAAGAATTTAACGAGCGTTTTTACAAGTTTCCGTCTTACTTCCGCAGAAGTGCCATTGCTTCTGCTTTTGGCAAAGTAAAGAGCTTTCGCTCTAACTATCAAAACTGGGAAAAAGAGCAAAAGTATGCTCTTTCCGAAGGAAAAAGATTTAAGAAACAGCCACCTCGTCTGCAGGCGAAACATAAAGAATTCCCTGTTTTTTATCGAGGGAATATGTTCAGCAGGATATCCGATACGTCTGCACAAATCAAGGTATTCCACCAGAATGACTGGGTATGGATGGATATCGAATTTAAAGGGCAGGACCTTTATAAACGAGGTGTCTGGGAATGGAAAGAGAACAACCCTAAGCTGATTAAGCGGGGAAAGAAATTCTTCCTTTCCATCAGCTATGAAAATAAAGTTACATTAACGAAAACGCCTATTCAAGAACAAAAAGTGTGTGCGGTAGATCTCGGACTGACGAATTCTGCGGTTTGTTCGGTTATCGATGCAACAGGCACTGTCATAGGCCGGACATTTATTGACCAGCCTAAAGAAAAAGACCGGCTGCAGACGTTAACGAACAAGCTTCGGAAAGCCCAGCGGGCAAGCGGCCGTATTCAGGCGCCGAATTTTTGGCGGCAGATCAATGGGTACCAGCAGCATATTGTCCGCCACACCAGCCATGAAATTGTAAAATTCGCGGTAAAGCATGGCTGTGACGTTATCATATTCGAGTACCTGGGCAGAATGAAAATCCCAAAGGGGTTTTATGGAGCCAAGAAACTTCGTTTTAAGCTTCACGGATGGCGAAAAATAAGCATCCAGAACATAGTGGAAGAAATGGCGCACTGTCTGGGCATGCGCATATCCCGGATCAATCCGCGAAACACCAGCGCGCTGGCATTTGATGGCTCTGGAAAAGTGGAACGGAACCGGAAAAAAGACCTTGCCACGTTTTCAACGGGCAATGTCTATCACGCGGATTTGTCCGCTTCTTATAATATCGGGGCCCGTTATTTCATTCGGGCTTTTCAAAAATCCATTTCGGAAACGAAATGGTTGTCACTTCAGGCAAAAGTTCCTGAGCTGGCAATAAGGACATCCCAGACCTTGTCTTCGTTCATTAGTCTCCATCATGCACTCGGGCTTCCGAAGGAAGCTTAACCCGCTGATGTTGTACCGTATTCAAGATAAGGGATGCTCCATCAAAATCTTTGATTTAGGTGGAGAGGTTCACACAACCTGCAATTGCTGGTTTAAATAAAGTTTAGTCACTTTACTCACTACAACCAGAATGGCCATTATTTTATAGGCACGTAGATTTCGCAAATATGATTGGAAAGCATTTCTCTGCTGTATCTTTCAAATGCAGGCTGATCGTCAATCGGATAACCGCCGTTTGACAGCTCAGAAAAGATGTTAGTCCATGCTTTTTGAATGTCTTCTGCTGTGTGTTTCACTTCATGAATGGCGTATTTTCCACCGGAGAATTCGTCTTCGCTGACTTTCAGTGGTAATATTTACTGCATTATAAAAATATAATCATTTAGTTTTTTTAAAAAAAAGCACTGTGTGTAAAATACGCAAACCATATACAGATCCAATAAAGTGGCAGGTTAAGCGAAAAATAAGCATTTGAGACTGAGAAAATGATCAAGCCTTCCAAAAAGTTAAACTGAAATGTATCCATTTGAATCAGCTTTTTTAAATAGATTCAGTGAGAATGTCCTTAAAGTACAATGAAAAGACCTTATAGTGTAAATACATATTTTCTTTCCTGTCCTATAATTATGAATATAAGCAATAAGATCTTTCTTATTTTGTACAAAATGATAACGATTTCATCATTGAGTTTGACTGAGAAAGATCAGTTTTAAAAGGGGAAGGCTGAAAATTCAATGAAGCGATTTTCAAGTGAGAGAAGACCTTAAAAGTTAAAAAGGTAGATTTAAGCTTGTCTTCTTTTTACAGAGAATATTTTTCCCTTCGCATTAATCTTACTAAATATATAGGAGGAATTTGATTATGATGAAAACAGGTTTAGTAACAGATATTTTAGGATACATGCCATTCGAGCAAATGCTCGATACGTGCGTAGAGCTGGGAATTGAATTGCTGGAGCTTGGATGCGGCAACTGGTCAAAAGCACCGCATGTAAATATCGATGAATTATTAGAAAGCGCTATCAAACGTGAGCAGTTTATGGATGCTATTCAAAAACGCGGCCTCAGTATTGCTGCGCTGAACTGCTCAGGCAATCAGCTGAACCCGTCAGAAGAAGGCACATTACATAAAGCGGGCGTTGAAAAAACATTTCAGCTTGCTGGCCTTTTAGAGGTTGAAACCGTAGTAATGATGTCCGGATGCCCGGGCGGGGGACCGAATGATCAAACACCAAACTGGATCACACACCCGATCTTGCCGCAGCATTTTAACATGCTTGACTGGCAGTGGAATGAAGTAGCGCTTCCTTACTGGGAGAAAGCGGTGAAATCAGCGAAAGAATACGGCGTTCAGAAAATTGCCATTGAAAACCTTGGCTACAACCTCGTTCATAACGCAGAAACATTGTTGAAGCTGCGTAAGGAAGTCGGCAGCATGGTCGGTATGAACCTTGATCCGAGCCACTTGTTCTGGATGGGCGGCGACCCCATTGCGGCAGCACGGACGCTTGGAGACGCAATCTACCATGTTCATGCGAAGGATGTACGATTAGAGCGCGGAATTGTGGATGCACAGGGATTGATTGATGTGAAGCCAATGGAAAGCTTTGCGTCCCGTTCATGGAACTATGTAGCGCTTGGCTACGGGCACGATGCAGCTTATTGGAAAGAATTCTTCACGGTTGTGAAGATGACTGGATACGAAGGACCGGTCGTGCTTGAAATGGAAGATTTAACGATGGAGCCGCTGACAGGTGTGAAAAAATCAATGGATATATTGAAAGAAACATTGCCAAGAGACTTCGAAACAAAACTACGTACGGTACTTGTTAACTGATCTATAGGCATAAAAAAGGATTATGACGGCCACGGAAAAGCATTACACTTGAAGGGAGAGATTTACATGAGTGAACAGAGAAATCAGAAGTCGTTTTTAACTACTATCATTGTTATTTCTACGTTCGGCGGGCTTCTCTTCGGATACGATACCGGAGTGATCAATGGTGCTTTGCCTTTCATGTCTGAAGCGCTTGGGCTTAACTCATTTACGGAAGGTGTTGTCGCAAGCTCTCTGCTTTTTGGGGCTGCATTGGGTGCCGTAGTGGGCGGCAGGCTGTCTGACTACAACGGGCGCCGAAAAAATATTTTATACCTGGCCGTATTCTTCTTTATTGGGGCTCTGGGATGTACACTTGCTCCTAACGTCACGGCCATGGTCATTTTTCGCTTCTTGTTAGGGCTTGCCGTTGGTGGTGCATCGGTAACCGTTCCGACTTATTTAGCAGAAATCTCTCCAGTGGAGAGCAGGGGACGAATGGTGACGCAAAACGAATTGATGATCGTTGGCGGTCAGCTGTTGGCTTTTGTCTGCAATGCTGCCTTGGGCAATATGATGTCTGACAACATTCACGTTTGGCGTTACATGCTTGCCATCGCAGCGCTGCCAGCTGTATTCCTGTTTGTTGGGATGATCAGAATGCCAGAGAGTCCGCGCTGGCTTCTTTCAAAAGGGAAATACGAAGAAGCCCTGGCGGTTCTTCGAAAAATACGTACAGAAGAGCAGGCGCAAGCAGAGTTTAACAAAATCAAGGGTACGGTTTTGAATGAAGCAAAAGTCAAACAAGCAGCATTGCAGGACTTGGCTGTTCCATGGATACGCCGTATCGTTTTCCTTGGAATTGGTATTGCAGTTGTACAGCAAATTACCGGTGTTAACTCGATTATGTATTACGGTACTGAAATCCTGAAAGACGCAGGCTTTCAAACAGAAGCAGCTCTAATAGCCAACATTGCCAATGGTTTAATTTCGGTGATTGCTGTTTGTGTAGGGATCGTACTTCTCGGCAAAGTACGGCGCAGACCGATGCTTTTAGTTGGACTTGCCGGCACTACGACTTCGTTGCTGCTGATTGGGATCTTTTCCAACGTGCTCGATGGAAGCGGTGCACTTCCTTATGTGGTTCTTTCTTTGACTGTTACTTTTCTTGCGTTTATGCAGGGAGCTGTTGCCCCTGTCACATGGCTTATGCTTGCCGAAATATTCCCGTTACGTCTGAGAGGCTTGGGAATGGGGATCAGCGTATTTTGTTTATGGATCGCAAATTTCTTTATTGGATTGACGTTTCCTGTGCTGCTCGAAAACATCGGCTTATCGACGACTTTCTTTTTCTTCACCGCCATGGGGCTTGCCGCCATCGCATTTGTGAAGAAGTTTTTACCTGAAACAAAAGACCGGACACTGGAAGAGCTGGAATTTTCTTTCCGTGCCCATCACACCACACGAATTCAAAAGAACACATCTGAAAAAGTCCTTTAACGACTATGCTCATTCGTATAGAATGGCTATAATCTAGTTTTTTGATTACTATCTTAATTTTTTAAAAAGTACTTATTGTTTTTTTTATTTGAAATCTGTTTATTGAGGGGGTTCTGCTTAATGAATTTAAGTATGGCTGTTCGATCTTTGCAGCGTGGAGCTAATCTTTGTGAAGGAAAAGACCTTTCTATCCGCGTTCACTATTGGGGAGCTGACAGAAAGCATGTGGATACCCCTCTTCATAAACATTCATTTTTTGAAATTTGTTATGTAGTAGACGGCAGCGGTCTTTACTTCGAAAATGGGCAGGATTTTCTTCTCGCAAAAGGAACGTTTTTCTGTTCTCGCCCCAACCAGCTCCATAAAATCTATGAAGGAAAGAATTTATACCTTTTATGGGCTGCCTTTGAAATAGAAAAAGAGAATACTTCACGGGAACAGCAGCTATTGTTTGAGGAACTAGCAAACGAGCAAAACATTTACCTTCCTAATTCGGAAAATGAGCCAGCGGTACTGTTATGGAAGACCTTAATGAAACATGCTGAGCAGCAGTCTTCGTCAGAGGTTTTGAAAGCGATCAGCCTGTCTCTTATGCTGTCCCTTCAGGCTTTATTCTGTGGAGTACGGGATCATCAAAAGCCTCGGCCATTTTATGACAATAAGGAGCAGATGATTGAGAAAGCCCAAAGATTTATCCAGGATAATTTAGCCCAGCCGCTTTCTTTAAACGAGGTGGCCCGCTTTTTTCATATTTCTCCGCGTCATTTATCGCGCTTATTCAGTGAGACAACCGGTATGTCCTATACCTCTTATGTGCGGCAGGAAAGGGTAAGGGAAGCTTCTAAAAAAATCAGGTCTACAAACCGCTCAATCACATCAATTGCATACGAGTGCGGTTTCACTTCTGTTCATTATTTTTGCCGGGTCTTCCTGCAGGAAACAAGCATCACACCCGCTGAATACAGGAGACGAAACCAAGTTTGAGGAAAGTTCAAACGAAATGCAGTAAATTAGAGTCTTGTAAAAAGTAAGCGTTTCAATATGTCTTAAAAGTACAACATCACGACTTGATAATCTAAATACAAAAATAAAGACCGTTCTTATAATGAAATTGTAGAGTTTCGATATTGAATAGGCTTTCTTTTTAGGGAGAGAAAGCGCTCACAACCAATGCCTGATATCATTTCTAAAAATGGAGAGGAGTTTTCGATATGTTGAATGGTGAAAAAAAGATCGCAAGACCACTGCGCTGGGGAATGGTTGGGGGAGGACGGCTTGGACAAGTCGGCTATAAGCACCGTATTGGTGCCCTTCGTGATAATACCGCTTTTCAATTAGTAGCGGGTGCTTTTGATATTGATCCAGAACGCGGAAAAGATTTTGGCGTAAACCTGGGTGTAGAAGAAAACCGCTGCTATCCAGATTACCGTACGATGTTTGCGGAAGAAGCGAAAAGAGAAGACGGCTTAGAAGTCGTGTCTATCGCGACGCCAAACGGCACACATTATGAAATCACAAAAGCGGCGCTTGAAGCAGGCCTTCATGTCATCTGTGAGAAACCGTTGTTCTTCACGTCAGCGGAAGGGGAAGAAATCAAGCAGCTTGCCGAACAGCAGGGCAAAATCGTAGGCGTTACATACGGATTCTCAGGCAACCAGCTGCTGCTTCAGATGCGCGCGATGATCGAGCAGGGCAAAATCGGCGACATCCGCATGGTAGAACTGCAGTATACGCACGGCTTTAGCGCCACAGACGAAGCCGATAAATTCAGCGATGCACAAAAGTGGCGGGTGGATCCGAAGATTGCTGGACCGACCTTTGTTCTAGGCGACCTTTCGACCCACACGTATTACATGTCACAGCTTATCATGCCGAACATGAAGATTAAGAAGCTGCTTTGCGACCGCCAGAGCTTTATCAGCAGCCGGGCGCCGCTGGAGGACAATGCTTACGTCATGATGCATTATGAAAACGGGGCGGTAGGCAGACTATGGACATCTTCTGTCGATGCAGGCTGCATGGACGGACACCGCATCCGTATTGTCGGCTCAAAAGCAAGCCTGGAGTGGTGGGACAGCAAGCCGAATGAACTTCGTTATGAAGTGCAGGGTGAGCCGATTCAGACACTGATCCGCGCCATGCCTTACTTGGATGAAAGCTGCAACGCCGATGAGCGTCTGGGCGCTTTGCATATGGAAGGGCTGTCTGAGTCGTGGGCCAATATCTACCTTAAATTTGCGATAGCAATGGATGCGAAAAACCGCGGCGATGAGGAAACATTAAAACATCTAGTATATCCGGACATTGACGCTGGAATCGACGGCATCCGCTGGATTGAAAACTGTGTCCGTTCTGCCGAAAACGGTTCTACATGGGTCGATTATGCTGACCAGCCGGCTTTAAACCTAAATTAAGTTACAAAAATGTTGAAAGCCGGTTAAATCAGATTGCGATTATGAAAAAGTGAAAGAGAACGAATGAATATTTTCACGACGATATAGATGTCAAGATTTGTTTTTTTAACGGCTTTTTTGTTCTTGGTTAGCTTAAGCAATAAAACCCGCCTAGAAGCGGGTTTTTTGTTTTGCAGTAAATAGAACTTTAAAATGATCTAAGCTCCGTTTTCTTTTATATCAGTGTTCTCGTTTTTCCTATGTATCGGATTGTAATAGGTTAAGAATATACATCATCATCTAATGCTGTTTTTGTCATAGAGAGGTCTTATGTATATTCATATGCTGGTATATATGTATTTATGTATATTAATATACATGTATACAAAAGAAAATATAAGTGCAGGGATAGAGAGTTGTGCAAAAGAAGCTGTTGCCTAAAAAAGATCAAAGTTGCCTTTCCGGGCATGATGTAATAAAAACGCATTTATATAAAAAAGTAAAAGGGTTGAAAGTGGGCTGAACAAAAAAGACTTACCTATTTAAAATAAAGGCGTGTTGTATTCCATTTTGGTTTTTAAACAAAAAAAGCCGTTTTTTAAACGGCTTTTTGAGCTTTGTTCTTCGACTAACGCAGCTTTTAGGGAAATATAGATTACTGATTTTTTTCAAGTACAGCAAAGTAATTTTCTTCATTGTCAGCAAAGTTAAATACTCTTCCTTTATCAGAAGGCATATTGACTATTTCTCCGACTGTAACATTTTTATTTGATAAGTCGTTATATAACTGGTCGAAATCTGCAGTAAAAAACATCAATGAAGGAGTATCAAGATTTAACCCAGGGGACATTTTAGCAACGAGTTCTTTATTTTGCAGAATAATGCTTGTTTCTGCATCTTTTGTTGGGGCTATTTCGATCCATCTCATTCCTTGTCCATTATTCTCTTCAGAAATGACGTGAAACCCTACTTTTTCTGTCCAAAAATTCACTGCATCATCTTGATTGTTTACATACAACATAATTTGTCCGACTTTGCTGATCATAAACTTCATCACTCCTCCGTTTTTACTTTAAGTATTCGTTATTTGAAAGAAAAATCCTCTTCAACCCTACACCGTTAAGTTAACAGGAAAATCAACAGCCGCCTTTAAAAGAGCTCAAACATTAAAAAATTAGCAGCATGCATGAAAAATACCGTCACTTCTCATCTGCCTGCGTACACAGCTTAAAAACCTCAAAACAAAGAGCTGTCTTGGCGAATGATAAGCGGAAAAGAAATGAATTCATTTAGTTGAAAAACAGGAAAGTTGTTTCCTTTTTATTTCTTAATTTTGTAGTAAATCGGATGATGAAATATCTAATAATACAGCCAACATAATCAATAATCATAAGGGATATTGCAAACTGATCTGTTTTTTAGTTAAAAAACGTTTGACTAATATTTTGTAATGGCTTACAATCTGATTCAAAGGAAAGTGCTTTCCTAATTGAAGCAGGGATATAAACCATTTTGGAGGGATTGTTATGAATAAAGTAAACATTGGGTTAATCGGCGCCGGGCGAATGGGCGCTTTTCATGGAGAAAGCATTGCTTACCGTGTATCACAGGCTAATTTGTATGCGGTTGCAGATCCGGTTCCTGGTGCTGCAGAGAATTTAGTAAAGAAATTAAATGTAGATGCAAAAACGTATACAGACCCGCTGGACTTAATTCAAGATCCGCAGGTGGATGCTGTGGTCATTGTTTCACCTGCCCGGACGCATGCGCGCAACGTCCTTGCGGCAATTGAACACAAGAAAGCGGTATTTTGTGAAAAGCCAATGGCAGTAAACTTGGAAGAAGCCAATGCCATTGTGCAGGCAGTAGAGGAAACAAACGCGGTCATGCAGGTAGGATTTAATAGAAGATTTGAAAAAGGGTTTAAAGCAGCTCATGAAGAAATCGTTTCCGGAAAAATAGGCACTCCGCAATTAATAAAATCAACGACAAAAGATCCAAAACTGAATAGAGCGGAATCTATTCCAGAATGGACCATCTTTTTAGAAACTCTCATTCATGACTTTGATACCCTTATGTATTTAAATCCTGGTGCAAAGCCAGTTGAAGTGTATGCAATGGCGGATGCGCTGATTCGGCCGGATTTGAAAGAAAGCGGACTATTAGATACAGCACTTGTTACAGTGAAATTTGACAACGGAGCCATGGCTACGGCAGAAGCCAATTTCCAGGCCGTATATGGTTATGACATTCGAGGCGAAGTATTTGGCTCAAACGGCATGCTGACTGCCGGTGGAATACGTCAATCCAGCATGACAAGATACGACCAGAACGGTGTAAGTTTTGATACATCCCGTTATGATCAGGATTTACTATTTGATGCTTACGTTGACGAATTAAGAAGTTTCGCCGATTGTGTGATCAACAACAAGCAGCCTTATGCGACCGCAAAAGATGCACGCTGGGCGCTGCAAATCGCTCTTGCCAGTATAGAGTCGGTTAAAACCAATCGTCCGGTCAAAATCGAGAGCCCTGTTTTTATTTAAAGAGAGGACAGAAGAGCCGCCAAATAGGCCGATTAACGGTTTTAAGTTTCGGATAATTCAAACTACTTTGTATGTGGAGGGAATCAAATGGTAAGAGAGTATGGTCTGTGCCTTTGGACATTTGGAGAAATCGCCTTCGAGGAAAAATGTAAGCTTGCAAAAGAAATCGGCGTAAGCGGAGTAGAAGTTCAAGGAAACTTGTCTCAAGACCCAGCTGAATTACAAGCTGTCTTAAGGAAGCATGATTTAAAAGTTTTATCTGTCACCCCTGATAATGTGGATATTTCCAGTGCTGATGAACAGGTTCGTTCCAGTGCGGTTCAATATTTCCTGGATCTATTAAGCTGGGCACAGGAACTGGGTGCTCAAAGAATCTGTCTGCATGGTGATGTGGGGAAAACGCAAGGATGTGGAGACTCAGCGAAAGATTGGGAATTGCTTGTGAAAAGTTCAACGGCGATCCTGCAAAAAGCAGAGGAACTTGATATTGAGGTCGTGTTTGAAGTACTGAATCGTTATGAAAACCACCAAATTGTTACAGCGGAAGAAGCACTGCGTTTACTGGACGAAGTGAAAAGCGAAAAATTTAAGGTACTCTTAGACGCTTACCATATGAATATTGAAGAATCTTGCCCTATTAAGGCAGTAAAGAAGGCAAAGGATAAACTGGGTGTTTACCATGTGGCGGATTCGAATAGACAGGCGGTTGGCAACGGGCATGCAGATATTAAAGGCCAAATTGAGGCTTTGCATGAAATCGGTTATAAGGGGCCGATCATTATGGAAATGACGGCTGAAGGGCCAAATCCATTTACACCAGTTAAAGACGGGGATTATGTAAAAGTAGTAGTGGGGTACTACAAGGATTCATTGCAAAAAATAAAGGAATGGGATCTAGCTAAAGTAAGCTCTTAAAAACAATCATTCTATTTAAGCTGTTAAGCTGTTTGGAACGGGATTGTCCAGGCTCATGTCAGTATCCCATGAGTCTGGATAAAAAATCATTATTAACACTCTAAGAGAAGAAATCATTTTAAGGGGCAAAATAAAAGCTTAACGCGTGGAACCAGGCGCCAGGCAATTACTGAAAGGCTCCTTGTCAAATTTATAATGAAGGTGAGTCTGAAAGATGAAGCCAAACATGAAATATATGATTTACTTAACGTCCATTACTGCATTAGGAGGTTTGTTGTTCGGGTACGATACGGCAGTCATTTCAGGTGCGGAACAGTCGCTGCAGGTCTACTTTATTGAGAAGCTGGGATTAAACACCGTGTTTCACGGGCTGACAGTATCAAGTGCTTTAATTGGATGTGTCGTGGGCGGGCTGATTAGTGGAGTTGTCGCCAATCGAATAGGGCGCAGAAATTCACTGATCATTGCAGCGGTTTTGTTTTTTATTTCAGCATTGCTTTCTGGTTATCCTGAGTTTCTCTTTTTTGAAAAAGGGGAACCGACGATTGGCCTTTTCATTATGTTTAACATTTACAGAATTATTGGCGGCGTAGGTGTTGGCTTGGCTTCAGGATTAGGGCCGCTATATATTAGTGAAACGTCTCCTGCAAACATTAGAGGAAGACTCGTAACCTTAAACAATTTAGCGATTATTTTTGGCACGCTGCTCGTTTATTTTGTGAACTGGAAGATAGCTGCCGGGCAAAGCATCAGTTGGATTAATGATTTAGGCTGGAGATACATGTTTGCTTCTGAGGCCATCCCGGCACTTTTGTACTTTTTTCTCCTGTTTTTAGTACCTGAAACACCGCGCTATCTGATCTCTAAAAATAGAGATGAAGAAGCATTAAACATTTTAGAAAAAATAAATGGATCAAGAGAAGTAGCAAAAGACATTTATCATGAAGTCAAACAAACGATGGATACGCAGAAAGCGCGTGTTTTTTCATACGGGAAGCTAGTTGTCATCGTCGGAATTTTAATAGCGGCTTTCCAGCAGTTTGTCGGGATCAATGTCATTTTATACTATGCACCCCGTATATTTGCTGATATGGGAGCGAGTGCAGATACGTCCATGCTTCAAACGGTTCTTCTGGGAGTCGTCAACTTCGTTTTTGTTTTTCTGGCTCTTATAGCCGTTGACAAATGGGGCAGAAAGCGTTTGCTGCTTCTTGGCTCGCTTGGAATGACGGTTGGCATGTTTGGGGTAGCTGCTTTATCGTTTGCCGATTCGATGGGAGTCGGAGCATTGGTACTGATTTTGCTTTACGCCGCTTTTTACAATTTATCGTGGGGTCCGCTTACGTGGGTCTTGGCTTCTGAGATTTTCCCGAATAAAATAAGAGGCCAGGTGATGGCAATAACCGTAGTAGCCAATTGGAGCTCGAATTTACTGATATCCGCCACATTCCCTTCGTTGTTGGAAATAAGCGCCGGTATGACGTATAGCTTCTATGGATTGATGTGTGTGCTTGCTTTCATTTTTGTATGGAAATGGGTGCCTGAAACAAAAGGGAAAACCCTAGAAGAGATTGAAACACATTGGAAGCCAGCACAAGCTGAAACGACTGCCGATTTGCGCCCGAAAAAAGTTGGTTCATAAGTGAATGCAGATCCAGCTGCCAAAAAAACAGTTTAAGGTGCAAAGCGAGACGGCTATGGACGTTCAAATGGTTAAAATGCACTTCTTATATGGAGCGCTTTCCTTAAAAGGAATGTAAGGTTGAACCCGTTTTTTTATACACTTTTTAAACAAGAGATGTGTCATAGCCATCTAGCGAAAGGAAAGCGCTTCCTCTTTTCGGTTCTACGGGAAGTTCAAATTGTGAAGATGGATGATGGTTACGATGCAAAATGACGGGACTTTTAAACGAAGTCCCGTCGTTTTGCATCATAAGAACAATAAAGTTTAATACAACTATTTATTAAGTTGTCTGGAAACTGATTTGAATTTAAAATTTTAACATAAGCCTTACATATTCTTAACAAAAAACCTCCTTTCATCTGATATGCTCATTTTGGTTAAAACTATGAAATGAACACTTCGCTGGGAGAGTGAATCTATATGAAAAGAAGAAAAAAAGATTCTGTAAAGAAATTCTTACGAGCATCATTAGCAGTAACGGTTTTATCCTCTACTGTTGTTTCATCTCACGCTTTTGCTTCAGAGAATAAAGAAAAACAGAATAAGCAAAACCAGAATGCAAGTACAGTCAAGGTTCAATTGCTGGGGTTAAATGACCTGCATGGACAAATCGATACTGTAACAAAACTAAAATTAAATGGTGAGAATGTGCTTGCCGGAAGTATGGAGTACACGGCTGCAGCGATAAAACAGAGAGAGGCGGCAAATCCAAATACTCTTTTAGTACATACTGGTGATATGATTGGTGGAAGTCCGCTTGTTTCAGCAGCTTTCCAAGATGAGCCAACTGTTGAAGTGATGGAATCTATGGGGGTTGACGTAGGAACACTTGGAAACCATGAATTTGATGAAGGGATCGAAGAGTTGCATCGTATGATTGGGGGCGGGGATCACCCAAAAGGAGTTCCCGGATACGATGGAATGAATTTCCCGATCGTTGCGGCTAATGCGTTTGATACGGCAACGGGAGAATTAATCACAAAGCCTTATGTCGTTAAAAAAGCAGGCGGTAAGAAAATTGGATTCATCGGGGTCGTGACCCAAGAAACACCTAATATTATCGTAAGCAAAGGGAATGAAACCCTTAAAATTACAGATGAGGCTGAAGCCATTAACAAGTATGCGGAGAAATTGAAGAAAAAAGGCGTGGAGGCCATTGTGGTACTCGCTCATAATCCGACAACCCAGACGGGTAATAGTGATGCATTTGATGCGTCCAAAATCGCTGAGAATGTGGACGATGAAATAGATGTAATCTTTTCTGCCCATAACCATGCAAAAGTCAATAAAGTAGTCGACAGCAAGTTAATCGTGCAATCATATTCATACGGTTCAGCATTTTCTGATGTGGACCTTGAACTTGATCCAGTTTCGGGAGATGTCGTGAACAAGCAAGCCGAAATCGTGACCGTGTATCAAAAAGATTACACACCAGATACTGAAGTTTCAACCATTATCAATAAGTACAAGGATTTAGTGGAACCCATTAAAGCGGAGGTGGTTGGGCATTCTTTAACCACGCTATCTACCGCTAAAGCCTATACAGGGGATTATCGTGACCTGCCGCTGGGGAATTTGATTGCCGACGGAATGAAGGTAAATATGAATGCGGACTTTGCCCTTATGAACGGTGGAGGAGTGCGGGCACAGCTTGACGCCGGGGAAGTAACATTTGGTGATTTATTCTCTATTCAGCCATTTGGCAACGTGCTAAATAAAGTAACCGTAACAGGTGCTGATTTAGAAACGATATTAAATAATCAGCTCTCTCCTGCAGGGTATGACTTCCACGTTGCTGGATTCAACTACACGTATGCGGTGGATGCCCAAGCAAACACAGCAAAAGTGGTGGATATCACTCTTCCTGATGGAAGCAAAATTGATAAAACAAAAGAATATACCGTGGTCGTAAACAATTATATGTTTGGTAATGCAAAGTATGGTATTGCAGCTGTTTCCCGCGGTATGGAAGTAGGACCGGAAGATATCCAAGCAACGGTCGACTATGTCAAAACATTGCCTAGCCCATTTGAATACAAGCAAGAGGGACGTATTAAGGAAGTAACTCCAGTTGCGGCGGCTGCTCATTAATAACAAATAGATCTATCAAGAAATTTTAAATTTAAAATGGATATAAAAGGAGAGCGGCTTTCACCAGCTGCTCTTCTTTTTATTGCAGTCAACTATGGATGAAATAACAACATTAAAGCTTAACAGCGTGATTCTTTCCGAAAGAAAGCAGGAAAAAAGTGGGGCATTCCCGTTAAAGCCTTCAATTATGAATCGCTTTCTCAACGACAGCATCTTCTTTAATTCCAGTAAAAATAGGTTAAAATAGATAGTAAAGCAGTGAGAAAGAAAAGAGGGGAAAGGGAACGATGAAACCTACCATCTATGATGTAGCTAAAAAAGCAGGCGTGTCCATTTCTACTGTATCTAAAGTGCTTAATAATACTGGGAACCTGGCAGACAAAACAAGAAAAAAAGTGCAGGAAACGATGCAGGAATTAAATTATCAGCCCAGTGTTACGGCATCCGTAAAAAAGCGCATTCAAACGGTTGGGCTTTTAATACCGAGCATCGCCAACCCGTTTATGGCAGAAATAGCGCGCAGCATTGAAAACCATCTTAAGCGGCACGGTTACAGTCTGATGATTTGCAGCACAGACAATGACATTAAAAATGAATTGGAATACATTTCGATTCTAAAACAAAAGTATACAGATGGCATCATTGTCGCAACAGGATTGAAAAAAGAGAAGTCTATCAAAGAGCTGATGAAAACGAATCTTCCGATGGCCTTGCTTTCAAGAGACGTTCCTTCTCTTGCGGTAGATACGGTGCTGGTGGATGATTATTTAGGCGGTTATGAAGCCACAAAACATTTAATTGATCTTGGACACGAAAAGATTGCGATGATCACAGAGGACGCCACCTATTCAGTCGTCCGATCAAGGGTTCAAGGCTATAGAAATGCGCTTGAAGAACACGGTTTACCGTATGATGAAAGCTTTGTTATACATAACAATATTTCCATTGATGAAGGAAAAGAGGCGATGTTGAGCCTATTAAAAAAACAGAGTCCGCCAACAGCCGTTTTTGCTTCTACGGAAGCATTGGCAATTGGGGCACTGCAGGGAGCACGCGGGTGGAATATACAAGTTCCAAATGAGCTATCGATTGTCGGATTTGATAATACCATTCTATCCACAATCTGTGAGCCGCCTTTAACAACGATTGCCCAGCCGATTGATGAGATGGGAAAAAAAGTAGTGGAGCTGCTTATTGAAGAAATTGAGAAAAAAAAGGAATCCAAACAGCGCGTCATCCTGTCTCCTAAATTGGTGGTGCGAAACTCTACAGCAAAGAAAAAAGAGAGTTAATATTTTACCTTTTTCTAAAGAACCAGATCATGGTTCTTTTTTTCTTTTATTCTTAAATAAGGGGAAAAGGGTGTGAGCAGGCTGAGCCGAAAAGAAAAAAATTGCAAAACATCAAGGCCAGTGCTTTGAGTCAGCCTGCTTTCTCCCATAGCCAATACATCTTTCAATACGAAAACAAAGAGGTCAGTCAATCTCGATAATGGTTTCCGCTTGTTCCCTTTTTGGGATAATGACTCTCAGCAGTCCATCCTTAAATGTTGCTTTTATTTTGCCTGTTCCAGGCGAACAAGGGAGTACCACAATTCTTTCGACTTTCTGCACGGATTGATTTTTAAGAATGATTTCATCTTTATCATTTTTAGCTGTAGTAGAAGAAATGTTTTCTACACTAACTTTTACCTGGCCGTTTCTTAGCATGTAGATTTGTATCTGCTCTTTCCTACAGTTCTTTAACTCTGCTTCAATGACCATATTTGAGCCCGTTTCATAGCAGGTCAAATCGGAAATTGGCTGGCTGAAATAATGGCCAGCATACTTCATCGATTCATTAAAAAAGGAATCAAACGATTTGATTAAATCTCCGACTGAGCCTTGAAACAGGTCGGGAAGGTTTTTTTTATTGAAATCCAATGGTCTCTCTCCTTTGTCTTTTTTAACAAATTATGCGCAAGACCTCGGAAAGGAACTTAGTAAATCTTCATTTTTGTTAATGATAATAACGACGTCGATCGACTCCGTTATACTTCTGATTTCCTGACTTCATTACGCTAAACAGTTATTTGCTGCAGGCTAAAAATACACAGGTTGCATAAAAAAACAGCCAAGTATGTACTTGGCTGCCGTTCAATAGGAGAGAGTTCAGGGGTATCATTGATTCCCGCGGCTTCTTAAATCAACACGTTTGATTTTTCCGGAATCCGTTTTTGGCAGGTGGTCAACGAACTCGATAAGCCTTGGATATTTATAAGGTGCTGTTATTTGTTTAACAAAGCTCTGCAGTTCCTTCACAAGTTCAGCGGAACCTTCAACTCCAGTTTGTAATACAATAAAAGCTTTCACGACATTCCCTCTAATTTCATCAGGGCTTGCAACAGCCGCACATTCCAGTACAGCAGGATGTTTCATTAAGGCATCTTCAATTTCAAAGGGGCCGATTGTATAACCGGAGCTGATAATGACATCATCACTTCTTCCCTGGAACCAGTAAAAGCCTTCTTCATCTTTGCTGGCGCGGTCTCCCGTTAAGAAATAATCTCCTGTATAGGAACTTTCCGTTTTTTGGGGGTCTTTATAATACATTTTAAAGAGTGCCGGCAATTCTTTCCGAATGGCGATATTGCCAATCTCGCCTGTTTGAACGGGAACACCATCCTCATCAACGATGTCAATCGTATCATTCAAGATCGGTTTGCCCATTGAGCCTATCTTATGTTCGGCACCCTGCAGCGTTCCGATTAAAAGTGTGCTTTCCGTTTGTCCATAGCCGTCTCTTATTTGGATATTAAATGTATTTTTAAATACATCGATCACTTCCATATTAAGGGCTTCTCCGGCAGAAACAGCACTTCTTAAGTTTGAAAGGTCGTATTGGTTTAATCCTTCTGTTTTGGCCATCATTCGGTATTCAGTAGGCGTACAGCAAAGCACATTGATCTTTTGATCTTGAAGCAGCTTTAAGTATCTCTGAGGGGTGAATCTTCCCTGATAAACAAATCCGGTTGCACCTGAACCTAAAACCGAAAGGAAGGGGGACCATACCCATTTTTGCCAGCCTGGAGCAGCTGTTGCCCATACAGTATCCGATTCTTTAATATTAAGCCATTCCTCGGCAGCGATACGAATATGGGCATAACCCCAGCTATGTGCATGAGCAACACCTTTTGGATTCCCGGTTGTGCCGGAAGTGTAAGCGAGAAAAGCAAGGTCGTCGCGTTTCGTGATTTGGTTGTCGAAGTTCTCAGAAGAAGAATCCATGATGCTATGAATATCTGCCCACCCAGCCTTTGTTCCTCCAAAAGAAACTTTGCGTTCAAGATACGGAAGCTCTTCCTCAATGGCATCAATTTCATTTGTAAAATCAGCATAAGAAATCACCGCTTTGGCTTCAGAGTGGTTCAGCCGGTAAGCGATATCCTTGGCACGCAGCAGTTCAGAAGAAGGGATAATGACAAGTCCTGCTTTTAAACAAGCCATATAAATCACATAAGACTCAATTAAGCGAGTCGTCACGATCATGACACGGTCTCCCTTTTCCAAACCAAGATGGTTTAACCCATTTGCAAGCTTATTGGATTGTTTAATCAGCTCGTTATACGTGATCGTTTGAGTAGCTCCAGCTTCATTTTGATAAACGAGAGCCAGTTTATCCGAAGCATGCTTCTCAATTTCCTGCGTAATATTATAATTTTCCGGTGCCGTTAACTCCGTTTTATAATCATACATGTATAAAGGACCTCAATTCGTGTAAAGTTATCTCATCTCTATTATATTATACCTGGATTTAGTACCTGGCGCTAATAAATCGGACTGAACGAATAAGATCTAAAGAATTGAAATGTTATTGTATTCACACAAATAAGCCCCATTCCTTAAGCGAGGAATGGGGCTTATTCTTTCATTTGTAGAGTTCCAGGCTTTGTTGTTCTTTACCGATAGCTCACGAAAAATCAAATACGACTCCTGTTAATTCCTCGGACACATCCCATAGTTTCCTCATTGTCTTCTCATCATAGACTCCTTTGGCAGGCACTTCGATCGCAGGGTATCCTTTATGGTTTCCTCTTCCGTCGGGGCCGATGTATTCTCCGCCTTTCAATGTTTCTTTGGTCGCAGCATAAATGGTAGGTAAGGCTCCCATTTCCGGTGTCTGGAAAAACCGATAGAGCAGAGATTTCACGATTGGCTGCATGCGTTCCCCTCCGACCTTGAAAAGGTTCGTCGCACTAATCCCCGGGTGGCACGCTACACTCATTGCATTTATTCCAGCTTGTTTCAGCCGGTTGTCGAATTCCTTTGCGAACAATAGGTTCGCAAGCTTGCTTTGACGGTAAAACTTCATTGCTTTGTAGCCTTTAGAGCCGTCCAGGTTACTAAAGTCGATGGCTGCTTTTCTATGTGCAATGCTGCTCAGCGTGACCACGCGGGCGGAAGGGGTCGCTTTTAGCAGCGGAAGCAAATGGCCGGTTAGGGCAAAGTGGCCCAAATGGTTTCCGCCAAACTGCAATTCAAATCCATCCTTCGTTTTTTGGTAGGGAGGGACCATCACGCCTGCATTATTAATCAGGATGTCGAGCTGGTCAAAACGCTCTTTGTACGCATCAGCGAATGTCTTTACGCTGGCAAGGTCCGCCAAATCCAGTGTCATAACGGAAACTTTTGCTCCTTCATGCTCTTTTTTAATATTTTGTGCTGCTTCTTTTCCTTTTTCCTCGTTCCGAACCGCCAGTACGACGTCGGCACCTTGTGCTGTCAATGCTTTGGCAGCCTCAAAGCCTATTCCGCTGTTTGCTCCGGTAATAATCACTTTCTTTCCTTTTACGTCTTGTTTTCCCAAACCTATTCCTCCCGTTAACATGTTGTAAAAATCTATTAATCCAAAAAATGTGCCATTTCCTTCTCTGTTCTGTCCGATATGTAAGAAATCGATACTGCCCTCGTTGCAGTTATTAAAATTAAGGACTATATGGGAAGAATCATATACAGGAATGCAAAAGAAAGCAAAGAAAATACCCGGTTTTTAAAAAGCAGGAGAAACTTTCTTGCTTTCTTAGGGTTACTGTCAGCGGTTGACAGATTTGTACATATCCGTTTTTACCTTGACAAAGCAGATAGATGATTGTAACATACATCCCGTACGATGTATCGTATAAGATGCATCGTACAGGATGATTTTTGGGAGGAAGATAGATAATGAGGGAAAGAGCTGAATTTATTCGTGAATCTATCGATTTTTTACATCGGTATATGATGAAAAGTATTCAAAAACATGCGGAGGAGCAGGGTGTCACCGTACCCCAGGCACGGGTTATAGCCGAAGTGCTGGTAAATGAAGCAATCAGTATCAAACAGCTGACGCAAAACCTAAGAATGACTCAAAGTACTGTTTCGGATATTGTTGAACGGCTTACCGCAAAAGGAATTCTCATGAAAACCCCTAATCCTAAAGACAAACGGTCGGTAAACATTACCCTGACTGAGAAAACCCTGAAAGAAATAAATGAAGGTGCACCAGAACCCTTCAACCAGGCAGTAAGAGATGTATTAAATCTGTTAAAGCCAAATGAACAGGAGATCGTGGAGGAAGGAATGCGGTTATTCGTTTCAGCTGTTAAAGAAAAAATGGAGGCAGAAGGAATGGATCACTCAGAGTATTTTGATGTCCTGTTTTTCCCTCAAGATAACCCGTGGGGAAATAAAGATTCCAAATAAAACTAGGAGGAGATTAAAATAGCAAAGTATCTTTACAGGTTAGGACAATGGGCAGCCATACACCGGAAAAAAGTAGTTTTTAGCATGCTGGGAATTTTGCTTGTATTAGCGGCTCTTGCCTTGAACATGGGTTCCTCGTTTAATGAGGATCTGACCATTCCAAATACACCGGCAGACCAGGCAGGCAAAGTCATTAGTGAAGAATTTAAGGGAGCAGGAAGCCAAGGGGCCAAAGTACAAATCGTCTTTAAAGCGCCTGAAAATGAAACGCTGGAATCGGCAGAAGTACAACAAGTCATTACAGATACATTAAATGAAATCAAAAAAGACCCAGATGTCGCTTCTGTGGCAACACCGATGCAGCTTATGAATATAAGCGAAGATAAGAAGATCGGGTATGGGGAAGTAACGTTCAAAGTCAAAGCCGAAGAGGTAACAGAGGATTCTAAAAACAATATTTTAGACCACATTAAAACAACAAGGGATGCAGGCATTCAAACGGAGGTAAGAGGGGATAACCTGGCATTTTCTGAATCAGCGGCCCATTTTGCTGAGGCAGCTGGGATTGTGATTGCCTTTTTGGTACTGGCTGTTACCTTTGCATCGTTTATCGCAGCTGGACTGCCGATTCTTACGGCTGTTCTAGGATTAGGCATTGGGCTGATTGGGATCGTCATAGGAACCAATTTTATCGACATCCAATCTGTTTCTATCTCCTTGGCGGCCATGCTGGGACTGGCAGTAGGAATCGATTACGCTTTATTTATCATGTCGCGCTTTAAAGAGCAGCTTGCCAAAGGATATTCTGTTCAGCAATCGATTGCCATAGCTAATGGAACAGCTGGGGGCGCCGTTGTATTTGCAGGAATTACGGTCGTTATTGGGCTTTTGGGATTGGCTGTTGCGCAGATTCCGTTTTTAACCATGATGGGAATCTCGGCAGCCGTCAGTATCCTGACAGCGGTTTTAGTATCCATCATCGTATTGCCGGCGATATTAGGCATGATCGGTCATAAAATTGGACCGTCTAAGGAAAATAAATTCCTGCAAAAGCTTACGGGAATGGATAAGAAAAAAGAAGGCTCGAGCAAATGGGGAGAATTTGTTACAAAGCGACCTTTAATGGTTTCCATCGTTGCGATTGCGCTGCTTGTAATCATTGCCGTTCCTATGTTCCATATGAATCTTGGGCTGCCTTCTGATGGGACAACGAAGTCAACAGAGACAACGGAAAGAAGAGCGTATGATTTGCTGACAGAAGCATATGGCGAAGGATTTAATGCCTCGTTGGTAGTAGCAGCAAAAGCTGAAGAAGCAGACAGCAAAACGCCACAGACAGTGAATGAGATTGCAAAAGAATTGAGCGAGCTGTCTGGTGTTAAAAGTGTAACCCCGGCTTTTCCTGGACCTTCTGGAGAATTGTATGTAATGAATGTTATACCAGAAACCGGACCGGATGACACAAAGACTAAGGATCTGGTAAAGACCATTCGAGAAAAATCTGAGCAGGCTGAAAAAGAAAACCAGATAGAACTGATGGTTACAGGCACGACAGCGATGAATATTGATATTGCACAAAAGCTAAATGATGCCCTGCCAATATTCGCCTCAATCATCGTAGGGCTTGCTTATGTACTCCTGGTTCTGGTATTTAGGTCTCTTTTAATCCCATTAAAAGCCGTATTAGGATTCCTGCTTTCCCTGGGTGCTACACTTGGATTTGTCGTATTTATCGTGCAGGATGGAAACTTGCTTGACCTCTTTGGTTTTCCAGCTTCAGGCCCGATCTTAGCGTTCCTGCCTGTTATCTTGATCGGAATCTTATTCGGGCTGGCAATGGATTACGAGATCTTCCTGGTCAGCAAAATGCGTGAAGTGTATGTTCATACAGGAGATCCCCGCAAAGCCATTTTAGATGGAATGCGCGACAGCGGCAGGGTCGTGACAGCAGCAGGATTGATCATGATGGCGGTATTCATTGGCTTTATGATGACGCCTGATGCGATGATTAAAGTAATGGGAATGGCCCTGGCGTTTGGTGTTCTCTTTGATGCGTTTGTTGTGAGAATGACCATCGTGCCTGCCGTGATGACGTTAATGGGGAAATCAGCTTGGTATTTGCCAAAATGGCTGGATAAAATTTTGCCAAATATCGACGTTGAGGGAGAAACCATTATGAACCATATTGAAAAGAAAAATGAGAGAGCTGTTTAAATAGAAAAGCAGAAGTAAACTCGTCATTAAGTTAAAAATCCGCTGTCCTTTATAGAATAGCGGATTTTTTATTCAAGGGCTGAGTCATATTTCTATTGAACAAATGGTTACGAACGAACTTTCATTCAAGATATTGCTGATGCTGTCACTTTTGCCGGTAAGCTGCACATAGCTTTGCTTATGGTGCAGAAAAGAAAAAGCAATCTTATACAGGAAAGATCGCTTGTTGTGTTATTCAAGGTAATTAAATTAAGTTATTTCAGTTATAACATCATTTTCTTTTTGAATTCTGGATCGGAAGAAAGCTCTTTACGTTTATCGTAATATAAAAGGGTGCTTATTTCTTCCTGTGGCATGGCGGAAATATGTTTAGAAGTTACTTTAAAAATAAGATTTTGATCTTCTAGTTTTTCACAAAATCTCCGGTGCATTCCATTACGAATTTTGGCCGTAATAATCATGTTTGGAATCGAATTTAAAAACCCTCGGAAGGTCTCATCATCCATTCCTTTGTCCAGCAATTCTGAAGAAAGTTCATCGCACCAATTCAGAAGATCAATCAGTTCTCGTATGTTAGATGCTGCAAGGTATTTTTCCCAAAACTCGTTAACGTGTATCTCAATTGTTTTATTGTTCATAGAATCAGCAGATTAAGTAAAAATCCGCTTTCCTCCTTTTGTAAAAGTATTGGTGTAAATGTAAGACGCTATTATATGTCCATTTATTTCTTAAGTATATGTCGTTGGAAAAATAAAAATACTTACTTTTTAGGACAAATTGCATACTGCTGGTTATTATTTCTGAAGAAAAGATCGTGAACAACTGCAAACATTACAATAAGTGACATGATGGTGACGGAATCTATAGTACTAATTCCTATAATATTTATCGTTCATAATGACTAAATCTTTAATAGTAAACTATATCGTAATTGGGAAAATACCAAAAATAGTGTAAAGGGTACCGGCTAGGATTCGGAGCTATCCGCCATTTTTAAGTGCCTTTATCCGTTTTCATCAACAGTTTCGGTAGGCAATTATCCTGCACTGGGCTATACAAAGTTGAGACAGCGATCATCTATTTGCAAAAGATTATAAAGAGGGAACAAACAGCACGCCGTTTAGCAGCGGGTTCATTAAATAAGAACAAGTTAAAAAGCAGTGATTTTTATATCACTGCTTTTTGACTTGTTTAGTTTTTTAGTCTTTAACATAGCAGATGAGTGTTCAAGTTCATCCTAAGCATTCTTGGCATTCGCTTTGTGTCTTATGCTTTTTTAATTAGCAGCTTTATTCAGGTTAGTGCTGGAAATCTCTTCGGAGCTTTGTTCTGTACGTTTGATAAAAAAGGACAAAACCAATGCGATAGCGGCTATTCCGATAATGACCACATAAGCGTCGTTAATCCCCTGAATAGTGGCTTCTAACATCATTTGTTGTTGGGTTGCCCCGTTTCCGCCTGCCGACATTATGTCCGTTAGATGTGTTTTAGTGCGGTCTGTCATCACCGTTACAAGAAGGGAGGTGCCGACTGCACCTGCTACCTGCCTGATGGTATTGGAGATTGCGGTACCATGAGCACTCAAGTTAGAAGGCAGTTGATTTAAGCCAGCTGTTTGAATTGGCATCAGCATCAGTGCCATTCCGATACGACGGCCTGTAGACATTAGAATCAAGTATGTGTAGCTGGTTGAGTCTGTTAAATCAATAAAGCCAATCGTGGTAATGATGGTAATGATCAAACCGATAATAGAGAGCCATTTTGCTCCATACCGGTCAAACAGCCTGCCGGTAACAGGCATTAAGAAGCCCATCACAAGCGCACCAGGAAGAAGCAATAAACCAGACTCTAAAGCTGTGTAGCCGCGTGCACTCTGCAAGTACAATGGGAGCAGCATCATATCTGCATACATTACCATTGTAATCGCAATGTTGATGACAGTTGTCAGGGAGAACATATTGTATTTGAAGGCACGAAGATCCAGCAATGGACTCTGAGACGTTAACTGCCTCCATGTAAAAAGTCCAAGTGCAACGACCCCTACGGCAATAGAGAGGAGTACCTCACTGCTGGACCAGCCTTCGCTGCCAGCCCGGCTGAAGCCGTATAACAGCGTGCCAAACCCTATTGTTGAGAGGATGACACTGATCATATCAATTTTCGTTATCACTTGTTCTGAAATGTTCTTTAAATAAACAAAGCCGCAGATAATGACCAAAAGGGCAAACGGAATCATGCCGTAGAACATAACTTCCCATTTGAAGTTTTCCAGGATATATCCTGCCATAGTAGGGCCGATGGCTGGCGCAAAAATGATCGCAAAGCCCACCATGCCCATCGCTGCACCTCTTTTATTGGGGGGGAAAAGCGTAAAAATAACGTTCATAAGCAGCGGCATAATGATCCCTGCACCTGCTGCCTGGATCATACGCCCGGTCAAAAGAGCCGGGAAGCTTGTAGCTGCAGCGGATACGATCGTACCTGCCAGAAAGATCAGCATTGATGCTTGAAAAAGCTGGCGGGTAGTAAATCTTTGCATAAGATACGCAGTGATGGGGATGAGCACACCATTCACTAACATATAGCCCGTTGTCAGCCATTGTGCCGTAGCAGCTGAAATATGAAAATCAATCATTAATTCCGGGGTGGCAACGCTCATGATGGTTTGATTCAATGTGGCTAGAAATGCCCCCAAAATCATGATAAACAGGATAGGTCCTTTTTTAACAGGACGACTATCTGTACCTATGTCTTTATTCAACCTGCAAACTTCCTTTCTTTTCTCACTAGATTTAATTTACAATGTGTAAGATAATGAACAATGTATAAAATAGATTACAGTAGGGCTGAATATTTTACAATTTACAATATATCGAAAGGTGTAAAGTAATTTACATTTAATCAATTTGTGTTGTTTAGTGGTGGAATATAATACATTTCCTAATCAATTGTATATTTCATTTTAAGGAGAAAGGAAAAGGAAACCGATGGATCATACGAAAGATCATACAGACCCTCGAATTCTTCGTACGCGGTTGTTAATTAAAGAGGCTTTTGTGGATTTGCTGCAGGAAATGGATGTCGAGAAAATGTCTGTCAGCCGTATAGCAGAGCGTGCTACGATTAGCCGCGTTACGTTTTATCTGCATTATCGTGATATACCGGATATGTTAGAGAAGATGGCGGATGCTATGATTGAAGACATTCAAAATGTCATAAACGGTCAGCCAGTGAATGAGGACTCTCCCAAAAATACGGATTGGCTGAGACTCGAGAAGCTGCTTGAACATATTGCTCAACATTCTAGCTTTTATAAGGTTACTTTGGCTTCAAGGAAGGCTCCAATCTTTACTGAGCGCTTGTTAACAATGCTCACGGAAATTATTACTGAAAGATTCGAACAAAAAGGAAGGAATTCTTTCATTGATAAAGCAGGAATTCAAAAAGATATTGCAATTTGGCATAGATCTTCAGCTTTGATTGGTACGATCGTATCCTGGCTGCGAAACGATATGCCGTACACACCGCATTTTCTCGCAAAACAGTTTTACTTGCTGACTTCTTATAATCAAGATAAAAATCCTTTATGAGTGCTCAGTAAGTTTCCTGGCATCTGCCGGCGAGAAGAAAAAAGATCTTTTTAAATAATGATTGCTTTAGTTACATGAAAACAAGGCAAAGGGCCAAAACTAAACCGTATTCCAATTGTTGCAATTCGCAACTGGACGTGCAGTTTAAAAAATGGTCCTCTTTTTTTAATAACGATTAATACTATCGTTTAGCAGAGCCTGCATAACAAAGCAAAGTTCCTCAGCAGTTCATTCATACAGGTAAATTGTACTGACGGCGGTTTAGTAGTTGATCGTCGATACTGTTGAATTTCAATATTGACTTAGAAAAAAACTTATTAAAAGATATGGTTGATTTTCTTGTTAAACTAAACAGGATAGGACGGGTTAATAAGGCTTTTCCTATTAATTGATTTCCTGTAATATGTTTTTAAATATACTGAAAATAGATGCATGCTTCGGGGGATAATAAAAATGGAAAATGAGTTAAAAATTCTTGGAGAAACAATAGTAGAAACAAAATACGATATTGCTAAAAAGGTCCATGAAATTAGATTATCTGAAGCTGCTGAGGCACAAAAACACCTCATTTCTCAGCTGGAAGAGCAACAAGCGATAAATATTAGAGCCAATTTTGTGTCTCTTTTTGGGGAAGCTCTTATACTAGGTGTAGATAAAGAAAAAGCATATGCAGATATAGAAAAATGGGGAAAAGAAACAGGGCGATTTATCCACAGTTTAGGCGTGCCATTAGATGAGGCGCTTAAAGATACAGCTTATTATCGTGCTTTTATAAGCGAAGTCATAGAAGAAGCTGCAGTAAAACATAACATGTCAGTGAGAACAGTGTTTGCATCTGCCAGGGTAATTGACCCGCTCCTTGACCATGCTGTTTATTGCTTTAGTTTGACCTATATCCATTTTTATAAGGAAAGCCTTGAAAATGCGAAAACGGCATTTATAGAGTTATCAGTTCCAGTTGTCCCTCTTTCAAAAGGTATAGCCGTTTTGCCTTTGATTGGCAATATAGATACAGAAAGAGCTGGACTGTTGATGGAAGAAACATTAAAAGCGGCCAAGAGGCTAAACTTAACGCATTTGATACTTGATTTATCTGGTGTACTGATGGTTGATACAATGGTAGCAGACCAAATTTTTAAAGTAATTGATGCATTAAAACTGCTTGGTGTTCAGACGATTCTTACAGGAATTCGACCTGAAATTGCACAAACAGTCGTAAGTCTTGGTTTAGATTTCAGCAAACAAGTAACATGGGCAAATCTCCAGCAAGCTTTGGCTGATATCCATCTTTTCCATAAATAATTTGCGTACCAGATAATAAAATTGCTGACTGGCAAAGAATTAAAACATCCTTCCTTCCATTTGTATACAAGTATACTCGTATACACGTATACAAAGATTGGAGTGGTTTGAATTTTCGCTTAGCCACAGCTGGTTGGAAAAGAAAAGTTCAGCCGAGAAAGAATACAATCGATTTTGCTTGATACCGATTGATCACCGTTTAATGAAATAAATAAGAACCCCAGTTATATTGTTTTAAGTATCAATGGATGCAGGGAAAACGCAAAAAGCTCATGATGATCTTGTCATCATGAGCTTTTCTCTTGTTTCATTATTGGTCAATAGTGGTCCGGAATCGTCAATGTTTCTACAAGGATCCAGGTAATACCCTATATCTTAGACAGCCACTTCAATCATAATCGCATCACCCTGGCCGCTTCCCGAACAGATGGCTGCGATGCCAATCCCGCCGCCGCGACGTTTCAGTTCATATGCCAGAGTCAAAATAATCCGGGCTCCGCTCGCACCGATTGGATGCCCGAATGCAACGGCGCCGCCATTTACGTTTACCTTTTCGGGATTCACTCCAGCTATTTTATTGCTCGCGAGCGCTACAGCAGCAAATGCTTCATTGATTTCAAAAAGGTCGATATCTTCGACTGATTTGCCTGTTTTCTTTAATAGTTCATTAATCACCAGGCCGGGTGTCTGTGGAAACCTTTCAGCTTCAACCGCTACTTCTGCATGGGCAATGATCGTGGCCAAAACGTTTTTCCCTTCTTTTTCAGCACGTTCCTCACTCATTAAAACGAGTGCAGCCGCTCCATCGTTCACGCCCGGGGCATTTCCTGCAGTGATCGTGCCGTCTTTGCCAAAGGCAGGCCGCAGCTTGGCCAGAACGTCTTTTGTCGTGTCATGACGCGGCGCTTCGTCTGTATCAATGATGAGCGGATTTCCTTTTCGCTGGGGAACCTCAACCGCAACAATTTCTTCGGCGATCGTTCCATTTGCGATCGCAGCTACCGCCCGCTCATGGCTGCGTACGGCCCATGCATCCTGGTCTTCGCGGGATAACTCCAACTGGTCAGCTGTTGTGTTTCCATAGGTGCCCATGTGGACCCCGGTAAAGCTGCAAGAAAGACCGTCGTGAATCATCAAGTCGACCATAGGCGTATCGCCCATACGTGCACCAAACCGTGCTTTGAAAACGGCATAAGGCGCATTCGACATAGATTCCATGCCTCCAGCGAGGATGATTTCTTCCTCACCCAGGCGGATAATTTGGTCCCCAAGCGTTACACTGCGAAGACCTGAAGCACACACTTTATTGATCGTTTCCGTTTTCACACCCCAGGGAATTCCAGCTTCCCGTGCAGCCTGGCGGGAAGGGATCTGCCCTTGTCCAGCTTGTAAAACGTTACCGAAAATAACTTCATCGACGTCTTCCGGTTTTACGCCTGCCCGTCTCAAAGCTTCTTTCATCGCAATGCCGCCAAGTTCTGTCGCTTTCAAGGAAGAAAGAGAACCGCCAAATTTGCCTATAGGTGTCCGCGCACCGTCAATGATCACTGTTTTTGTCATCTTATTGCACCTCCGAAAGAGAAGAGGAAACGGTAAAGAATGCTTCTGTTTTCTCTTTCACCTCTTCTACTGTGATGCCGCTGGCTGTTTCTACAAGAATCATGCCATCGGGTGTAAAATCAAAAACGGCGAGGTCTGTAATAAGACGGTCTACCACTTTTTGGCCGGTAAGGGGGAGGGAGCATTCTTTCTTGATTTTTGATTCACCATGCTTATTCATATGCTCCATGATTACAACGACCCGTTTTGCGCCGTTGACAAGATCCATGGCACCCCCCATTCCTTTCACCATTTTGCCTGGAATCATCCAGTTGGCCAGGTCACCATTTTGGGACACTTCCATTCCGCCGAGAATGGCAAGATCAATATGACCTCCGCGAATCATGGCAAAGGATTCAGCACTGTCAAAAAAAGAGGAGCCTGGAACAGTCGTAATGGTTTCTTTTCCTGCATTGATCAAGTCCGCGTCTTCCTCGCCTGCAAGCGGGTAAGGGCCAATGCCAAGCAATCCGTTTTCCGACTGCAGTAGTACGTGAGTATTGTCCGGTATTTCGTTGGCAACCAGGGTCGGCATGCCAATGCCCAGGTTGACGTTCATACCGTCTTTTATTTCCTGTACCGCTCTTTTTACAATAGCTGAACGTGTATCTTTCATTTTTATTCACTCCTTTTCTTCAGTTATGCGTGTACAACCGTCCGCCGCTCAATTCGTTTTTCGTAGCCTGTGCCGAGGAGGAGGCGCTGGACGTAAATGCCCGGCGTATGAATTTCATCAGGATCCAGCTCACCGGCCTCCACAATTTCCTCCACTTCAGCGATGGTAATTTTCCCAGCCATCGCAGCCAGGGGGTTGAAATTGCGGGACGTTTTCCGATAAACAAGGTTGCCCAGTGTATCTGCTTTCCAGGCTTTTACAAGTGCGAAGTCTCCGACAATGCCCCGTTCCAGCAGATAAGTTTTCCCGTCAAATTCCTTCGTTTCTTTGCCTTCGGCGACCGGTGTTCCAATGCCTGTGGCTGTATAAAATCCAGGAATGCCGGCTCCGCCTGCTCTCATCCGCTCTGCAAGTGTTCCTTGCGGCGTAAGCTCTACTGCCAGTTCGCCGCTTAAATACTGCTGTTCAAAGATTTTATTTTCACCTACATAAGAAGAAACCATTTTATTAATCTGCCTGTTTGCCAGAAGAAGACCCAGCCCCCAGTCATCCACACCGCAATTGTTGCTGACAACGGTTAAGTTCTTTGTGCCTTGTTCTTTTAAAGCTTGAATGGAGCATTCGGGAATCCCGCATAATCCGAAGCCGCCGACAATTAATGTGGAGCCGTCCTGAATATCTGAAACCGCTTTCGAAAAAGAAGTGAATAGCTTGCTGGACTTCATGGTTTTTGCCTCCTTTAATGTGAATATTCTGTTACTTAATAATGTACAGGAGAAACATTTATAAGTAAAATACATAAAAAGAATAAATAATATGAATATAACGAATAAATGAGGGGATATGAATGGAATTACATGATTTGAAATTATTTATGGAAGTGGCGGATCATCAGAGCTTTACCAAGGCAGCCGCTCATTCCTATCTTTCACAGCCTTCCTTCAGCAAAGCGGTCAAAAAAATAGAAGAAGAACTGAATATAGAGCTGTTTGACCGTTCTACCCGCCATGTGCGGCTCACTGATGCCGGCCGGATTGTGTATGAACAGGCACAAAAAGCAGCCGCTTCCTTAGCTGAAATCCCTGTGTTACTGGATGACTTAATGAACGTGATAACCGGTGAGATTAAAATTGGTATTCCGCCGCTAATTGGCACCTTGTTTTTTCCTGGTATTGCCCGAAGAATTCAGGAAAAGTATCCTAATGTATCGCTCCAGTTGACGGAACGCGGTGCAAAGCTGATTGGCCAGCTTGTTGAAACCGGGCAGGTGGACCTCGGCATTGTTGTACTGCCAGCTGACACGTCGGCGTTCCATGTGTACCCATTTATTACGGATGAGTTTGTCCTGTACGTACATAAAAATCATCCTCTGGCCGGACGGAACGCTGTTCGTATCAGTGAATTAAAAGATGAACAGTTTATTCTTTTTTCAGAAGAGTTTACGCTGCATGACTATATTAAAAAGGTTTGTATCAATGCAGGGTTTACGCCGGAGGTTTCTTATCAGAGTTCACAGTGGGACTTAATCCTTGAGCTTGTTTCTTCCGAGTTTGGCATTACGCTGCTTCCGAAATCGATTTACCATAAGCAGAATAACCCCAACATTCATATTGTTCCTTTAAGCGGACCCGCTGTGCCTTGGAATCTTGGAATGATTACGAAAAAAGGGGCATACCATTCCTTTGCATTAAGAGAATTATTAAAAATCCTGAAGAAGGAAAAGAGTTAGTGAGTTTGATTAATATATATGTGCTGGATATATAACATATTAACTGCTTTGTTTGTTGAATATTTTTAATGAAAAAGGGAATAAAGCCAACATAATTGTATTCTTTTAATAAAAGACCAGGTGGAGGAATTCATTTAAAACGGATTATGTAAGATAAGTAGACTCGCCCACTCATTTTCATTTATTACCTTTAGGAGGGGAAGAATAAAATGGCAGAAAGAACACCACTAGCTGCAGTTAAAGAATTTTATGGTGACAAATTTAAAATTACGGAACTTTGGAATTCGGGGGAAGATGAATCTAAGGAAGGGGACTACACCTATCTTCTAGTGGATCAAACTGAAGAAGTTCACCTTGTAACGGTTCTTAAATTATCGGATGATAACTATAAACTCGAGAAAGAACAAACCAGAAAATACTCAAAGGCAGACGTTTTCGAATCAATGGTAGGACTGGTTAAAACGATAAGAAACGGACTTAATACATCAGAGAAATATGCAATCTAGAATTTTTCCAAACATAAATACCCCATCCATTAAAGTGGATGGGGTATTCGTATTGGGTTAATGAAAATAATTATTTTCGCAGCCACAATCCGTTTTTTGTGTCAAAAATCCTTAAGCAGCATAAAATGCCGATTAGAAAGCCAGGATGCAATACATTTCATGAAATGAAAAAGAAGGGGGGAAATGATTATAAAAACTAAAAAATGTTCGTGGCTGAGTTATACAGCATTCATTCTAGTTATATTATTAGCTGCTTTGTCAGTCGTATATGCTTTTGTTCCAGCACCCTTTGATCTGACATTGCTTTTTTATATAGGCATCTCAATAGTCATTGTCTTAAGCTTGATCGCCTTGCGTAAAAAACATGAGAAGAAGATTCTCGCTGTTTGCAACCTCATTTTAGCTTTTCTTGTGCTTGGTTTAAAAGGTTTTTTCTCTTTAATAGATCATATTTCGTATTTTGTGTTGTAATGAATATAGCAGTTCGAAGAATATTGTAAGCGATTTAAAACTAGTGAATACACAACCAAAAACAAGCTGTCATCTTAGAAAATTAAAGGGAGATAGATATAGAAGCAAGACGATGAACATGTATGCAAGGGTGTTGGAGCCGAGTCGCTTTTCTATTTCTACGCAGCTGCCTGCACTGCCATGAAGCTTTATTGCCTACAAAAGCCTTCCATATGCATCTGAACTCAGCACGGAACCCCTTAGCCAAATTAGGAATTTGCAAAATAAATAAAATTTAAAAAATAGAGCAGGGTTACCTTTTTCATAGGCTGCCCTGCTCTATTTTTTTATGAAAGAGAAATAGCTCGGTTTTGTTGAATTACTAAAATTTGTATCTTGCAAAATGCTTGTTTGCAAATAAGATCTGTTACTAGCAGGAGTTTGGCTCTTACATAATGAAAGTACGCGTGAACCTCTCCAACTAATTGCTGCACAATTTGAGGGAGCATCTCTGTCAGAGAAATAAAAAACATGCTCTGACTTCATTGATTTTCCTGCTTCACCGATGTCTGCCCTGTTCTTCCGAACAGGGTCTTACATCATCTCCACAGGCGTTGTTTTATACTGTTCGGACGGGACCTCGACCTACAGTTGTAAAGGGATTATATTGCCGGAAGGAGTCCTATCTGGACCAGGCGGGCTTTTTCAATGTTTAAAGCAGCATTATGATCGCGGTCCAGCACAATACCGCAATCCGGACAGGCATGTGTTCGGACGGAAAGGGATTTTTTTACCCTTTTTCTACAGCCCGAACAGTTCTGGGTGGTGAAATACGGCTTCACTTTGATCAGCTGGCCGCCATTGCGCTCGCATTTATATACCAAAAACTGGCGGAATATTCCCCAACCTGCATCATGAATTGACTTGGACACCTTCCGGTTTTTCACCAGATTACGGATGTTCAGATCTTCTACACAAATGACGCTGTAGGTACTTGCCAGGCGAAACGCTGTTTTATGCAGGAAATCCTTTCGCTGGTTCGCCACCTTGGCATGAAGCTTCTGCAGCCTGGCCACTTGCTTTTGCCAGTTTGAAGAGCCTTTTTTCTTTCTCGAAAGTTTCTTCTGGGCACGCTTGAGCTTTTTCTCTTCCTTGCGGAGAAAGCCCGGGTGTAGAATTTCTTCGCCGTTCGACAGAACGGCGAATTTCTTGATGCCGACATCAATACCGGCTGTTTTAGAGGCTTGATGGACAGCCTGCGGCGGGTCTGCCTGTCTTTCGACACAGAAAATAGCAAACCAGCGCCCATTCTGGTGCTTAATGATCACCTGTTTGACTTTGCCATCCAGTTTCCGATGGAGGCGGATATCTATTAAGCCCAGTTTAGAAATAAGGAGCTTTCCTCCTTTTCCGAAAGAAATGGCCCGCCTGACGGTATGAATTTTTCCTTTTTTATCTTTTTGTTTACTTATGCCAAACTGTGTGAATGTAATCGAATGGTAGTCTTTATGTTTTTTCACCTTAGGGTAACGGGCTTCTTTTTTGAAGAATTGATCAAACGCTTTTCCCAGCCTGTCCAGCGTTTCCTGAAGGGGCTGGGAAGGCACTTTTTTAAGATATGGATGGTGTTTTTTGGACAGGGTTAACAGGGCACTGAGGTCAGATTTAGTCAGGTTTTTCTTGTTTTTTTGGTAGGCTCTTTGTTTATCAAGAAGAGTCGAATTATACTGTTGGCGGCAGAGGTTGACCCATGAGTGAAGCGTGCTTTTTTGTTCTTCATTCGGAAAAATTTCGAAGCGGTAATTCAGCATCATCTCGATTCACCCCCAGTATTTAACAAATATAGTATACCAGAAAAAGAACGTATGTTTCAACTACTAAGCAGCAAACACAAAAAAGGCGGCCATTCATCTCCCACTAATTGCGGAGCAATTTGAAGGAGTCTTCTGGCCGGTAAAGGCGATAAATAAGTTGAATGAAGGAACACATGTGCTATAATAGAACTAACGTTTCTATTTTTATTTGTTGACTATCTATTTTAAATAACCGCATTAAAGGAAATACTCATAGATGTTAACGATGACACCTTTGCTTTTCATGTAAAGGGGTTACGTTTTTACGCGAGGTGATTAGTGATGGGTAAACCAAAGATCTGGACAGAAGAAGAGGATCAATTTTTAAAAGAAAATCTTTGCAAAATGACGCTTGAAGCCATTGGACAGTGTTTAGGCGGACGCAGTAAAGAGTCTGTGAATAAGCGGGTCATGAGGTTAAAGCTTCGCACCGGGGAAACGCGCCAGCGAAAGCCGTGGTGTGCTGAAGAAGACTCATTTCTTATAAAAAATCTAAACAATATGAAGAACGTGGAAATTGCTGAGCAGCTTGGCAGGCCTGTAAACTCTGTTTCTACTCGTCTTAAAGTTCTGAAGCTGCAAAGAGAGAATCCGCTGCGCAGATGGACGGCAGAGGAAGATGATTACATGATCGAGCGGTATGGGAAACAGCCCATTTCGTTTATTGCCAAAAAACTGAAAAGAACAACGGGAGCGGTGGAAGGAAGATTGAACCGCCTTGGTATTTACGGTGGCAGGTCTAATAATGGTGATCTCACAACGTATCATTTGGCTGAAGCGCTCAAAGTGGACATTCATACTGTTTACAATTGGATTCAGAAATATGGCATGCCTTGCTACCAGGCAACTGTTAAAACACGTGTGTTTACGATGATCGAAGTGAGGGAGTTTTGGAAATGGGCGGAAGAAAACAAAGAGCGGATCAACTGGTGCCGCGTTTCTAAAAATACCTTGGTTCCTGAGCCGGAATGGGTCCAGCAGCAAAGGCACTACGACTTCATTCATCGCCCTCAAAAAGAAAACCACAGCTGGACTGCTGAAGAAGACGCAAAGATTTGGCACATGTATTATTCGCAAAGGTATACACAAAAACAAATTGGAGAAATCATGGGCCGCTCTGCAAGGAGTATTCAGAGCCGTTTGGATCGATTGAGAAGGACGAAAAAAGCGAGCTAGTCGAAAGGAAGGCAGGTATAGACCTTGTGGGATATTTTGGGCTTTTCATTTGATTAAGCCTCTTGAATATAAAAACTGAAAAAAATCGCCTGGAAAGCTCTGAATTTTTAGAACAGGAATGAAATAAAGGTTTATACTGAGAAGGCAGTATTACATTTAATTTTAGTATAAGAGGTGAAGAATATGAGACTTATTGCTATTGATTTGGATGGCACTTTGCTATCCCCGGAAATGGAGATTACGAAAGAAAATATTGAGGCACTGAGAAAAGCACAGAGCCAGGGGAATATTGTAATGATCTGCTCCGGCCGCGCACCAGAAGATATTCAACAAATCCTTAAAAAATACGAGATTTCATGCCCGTTGGCAGGAAGCAACGGAACGGTTGTTCAAGTCAATGAAAGTGTTTTGGAAAGTATTTCGCTGGACAGAAAAGATATTATAAAGATTGCAGAGAAGTTAGATGAGGATAAGGTTCCATATCGGGTCTATACCAACCATGGGATTTATGTACCTGCAGACTGGTCGGAACGAGTAGCGTTTGCTGTGAAGAAGGATAGGATTGAAATCGAAGGTCTCCCGGATGAAGTTTATCAAAGGATTACTGAACAACCACAGAAGTCTAGTCTTATTAAATATTTTAATAAGTATAGTGAATTGTTTAATGAGGAAGATTTAACAGTTCAAAAATTCTTTGTGCTGACTTTAAATAGCACCACTAAAACAGCGTTAAGTGCTTATCTAGGGGGGATTTCCAGCATTGTCATCACCTCCTCAGGCCCTTTGAATATCGAAGTAATGGACCAAAACGGAAACAAAGGAAATGCTCTGAAAAGAGTGGCTGAATATTATGGTATTCCTCTCGATAATACCGTGGCCATTGGAGATAACTTTAACGATGTCCCAATGCTTGAATTGGCCGGTCTCTCAATTGCAATGGGAAACGCAAATCCTCTAGTAAAAGAGATGTGTGATAGGGTTACTCATTCAAACGATAAAAACGGTGTGGCCCATGCAATAGATCGATACATATTGAGTGAGTAAAAATCTCTGATCAGCTAACATTGAATAAAATGAGCGCCGCATTCTTCTTCAAAATCTTGAATTTAGTGGGGGGAGGCGCTAAGGTCTTTATTCTCCCTGTTCTTCTATATATTTTTTTATCACATCGATTGTTGCTCCACCTGTCGTTAAAATTATATAGCTTCGGCTCCAAAAATAGCACTTCTAGTAAAACGGAAACAGTTCCAGGAGACTCCAATGGATCAGAACAAAACGAGGTAAAGGAGTTTATTGAATTCATTCAGGCAGGAAAGGGGTTTAAAGCAAACATGGCGGGCAATTCGCATCCGTGTTTGCTTTTGTAAACCCGGAACAAACAATTTGACCGTTCAAAGGAAGTATAATACAGTATTATCAATCTTTATTGCATTTGGAGTAAGACAGCCGGAGGAGGTATAAAACATGCGCGTTACGATTAAAGATATTGCAGCCGTTTGCGGCGTTTCTGCCGGTACTGTGGATAGAGCGCTTAATAACCGGACAGGCATTAGTGAAAAAACAAGAAACAAAGTATTGAAGGCAGCGAAAGAAATGAATTATCAGCCAGATTTTACTGCTAGAAGCCTTGTTATGGGCAGGACGATGACACTTGGCGTTGTATTATTTGATTTATACAATCGCTCATTCGCCCAGCTGATGAATGCCATTGAACAGAAATCAAGGGAACTTGGTTATTTTGTTTATATTACACTCACGGATAAAGATCCCGAAAATGAGCGGACGTGCATTGAATATTTAATCAACCGTAAAGTGGACGGAATCATTTTATTCACAGTGAATCAAGGGGAAGAGTTTGACGATTATTTAAGCAGGTTTCACACACCGATTGTGACCATTTTTAATTTTATATCAAATAATTGGGAATATATTGGGATTCGTGAGCGGCTAGCGATGAAAGAAGCGGTCAACTACATTGCATCAAAAGATTATAAACGTTTTGTTTATGTAAGTCCTCCACTTGCATATGCGGGCAAAACCAACATTTACACACAGGAAGAGCGATTCATTGGATTTTTAGAAGGAATTAAATTGAATAACGCCCCCGAACCCCTCGTATTAAAAGACTCAGATTATTTAAACAAGCTGCAAGCCTACGCGTTTGATCCAGCTGAAAAAACAGCTATTGTCTGCTCTACAGATTTGTATGCGCTGGAAGTGATGAATTTGTTAAAAGAAAGAAGTATTGCAATTCCAGAACAGGCAGGGGTTATGGGGTTTGATGATATTGATATGCTAAAGTACATTTCACCGCGCCTAACGACGGTCAAATTTCCAATTGTACAAATTGGTGAAAAAGCGGTTGAAAGTATTGTGAATAAAATAGAGAAAGGTGCCTATATATCTATACCACTTTTAGATCACGAGATTATTAGAGGAGAATCTATATAATTTAATTGAATATTTTGAAAAAATGGTTGATCATATAATTCAGGGGTGATAAAATTCAATTTATCAACATTGTTGCTAAGCTTAATGTAAGCGCTATCTTAGGGATCTTTCTTATGTACAATCGTGTACGTACACGATTGTAAGATTATCTATTGGAGTTTTCGTGTACGTACACGAATAGCAAGATTATTTTACTGAGTTTTCCGTGTACGTACACGGAGAAGGGTTAGCGACAGTGTTGATAAATGTTTTGCTTTCAATTTAATTAAGCAAAGGGGAGAAGGGAATGAAAAAAAGCAGCTTGTACGTCATGCTCTTTAGTATGTTGTTTGTCATTCTGGCAGCATGTGGAAAAGGCGGCGGAGGCGGTGGCTCAGAAAATGCTGAGGGAGCGGACAAGACAGCAGTAATTGGCAGTGATGCAAAAGATGCGACTGAGTTAAAGTTTTGGACTTTCCAAGAAGTTCACATCAAATTTTATGAAGATGCCGTAAAAAGATGGAACAAGGAATTCCCGGATCGCCCGATTAAGTTGAAGGCAGAAGCGTATCCGTATGACAATATGCATAATAACTTGCTTTTAGCTTTGCAGTCAGGTACAGGAGCGCCAGATATTGTTGATATAGAGCTAGGGCGCTTTCCGAACTATTTAAAAGGTGAACCACAGCTTCTTCCAATGAATGAATATGTAGAGCCTGTTCGTGATAAATTCATTGAATCCCGATTTGATATTTATTCAAAAGACGGAAAAAACTATGGTCTGCCAACTCATGTAGGAGCGACAGTAGCATACTACAATAAAGAAATCATGGATAAAGCCGGCGTTGATATTGATTCAATTATCACTTGGGAAGATTACGTAGCAGCAGGAAAAAAAGTTGCCGAAAATACCGACGCAAAAATGGTAGCTTTTGAAAGTGCAGACTGGTGGTCTTACTGGCCTCTTATTAAACAACAAGGCTCCGACTTTTTTGATGAAAATGGTAAAGCAACAATCGCAAGTGAAACAAATATAAAGACATTAGAAGCAATGCAAAAATTAATTTATGAAGATAAAAGTGCTGAGCTTGCTCCGGGAGGAGAGTATCATGCAGAAGAGTTTTACGGTTACATGAATGGCGGTGGAGCTGCTTCTATCTTAATGCCGATGTGGTATATGAGCCGTTTTACAGATTATATGCCTGATTTAAAAGGTAAAATGGTCATTCGCCCAATGCCGAAATGGACAGAAGATGGTAATCGTTCTGCAGGTGCAGGCGGCACAGGTACTGCTGTAACCAATCAAACAAAACATCCTGAATTAGCAAAAGAGTTTTTGGCTTATGCAAAGTTATCTGAAGAAGGAAATATTGCTTTGTGGAAGGTTTTGGGATTTGATCCGCCGATGTGGACAGTTTGGGACAAGCCGGAAATCCGTGAAGACAATAAATACTATGAATATTTTGGAGATGATATTTTCGATACGCTTCTCAGTGTAAAAGATGAAATCGACTCTATTAACATGAACGAAAAAATTCCTGATGCCCAGGAGCAATTGTTCACAAACGTATTTAACAACGTTCTTCGTTCTCAGTCTCAAACTGCCGAGGAAGCACTTAAACAAGCTGAAGAAGCGGTTGAAAGTAAATAAAATAAGGCAAAAAGGGAAGGCGGCATGCCTTCCTTCTTATCTAAAATGATGAATACAGAAAGGAGTAAATTATGATTGAACGGGCTGTAGTGAAGCAAGACGTCGGTAAACCGAAGAGGTCGATAAAAGGTTTCTTTTTATCAAAACAAGTTGTTCCATACGTGTTTGTAGCCCCTTTTGTTCTTTCGTTTTTATTGCTTTTCCTTTATCCGCTTATCAGTGGTGTCATTCTCAGTTTCCAGTCTGTTCTTCCTGGACAAACAACCTTTATTGGTTTAAGCAATTATGAAAGAATTTTCAACCCTACTTTTTTTAAAGCACTTTCTAATACAACTATATATGTTGTGTTAACAACGTCGATCTTGACCATTATTCCAATTATTTTAGCTGTATTGTTAAATTCAAAATTCACTCGTTTTGCTGATTTGTTTAGAGCGGCTATCTTTATTCCGGCTTTAACATCGACAATTGTGGCTGGTGTTATTTTTAGGCTTATGTTTGGTGAATCAGAAGATAGTCTGGCAAACACTGTGATTGCGTTTTTTGGAATGGATCCGGTGGATTGGAAATTTGGAGCTGTATCAGGGATGTTCTTGATGGTTCTTTTATGCTCATGGAAATGGATGGGAGTTAATATTCTTTACTTTATGGCGGGTTTGGCAAATGTGCCAAAGGAATTATATGAAGCAGCAGATATGGATGGTGCTGGTGTGTATCATAAATTTCGCCATATTACTTTGCCGCTCTTAAAGCCGATCACTATTTATGTCATCACTATTTCTATTATTCACGGATTTCGGATGTACGAAGAATCCTATGTTTTCTGGCAGGATAGCTCACCGGGGAACATTGGGTTAACAATCGTTGGTTATATTTATCAGCAAGGCTTCCGAATGAACGATATGGGGTTTGGTGCCGCGATTGGTGTGGTTTTAATGCTGATTATCTTCATTATTAGCATTATTCAGCTTGTAGCATTTGGTACTTTTAAGAAAGGAGAATAAACAGATGAATTCTAAAGAAAAACTTTGGACCATCGGGGTAACCTCCCTCATTGCTATTATAGCAATTTTAGCTGTTTTTCCTTTATTTTCTCTTTTAATTTCTTCATTAAGACCGTCATCGGATTTAATGAGAAGCGGGATTACCCTATCAATCCCGTTTGAGAAGCTAAACCTGAATAACTATACGTATATATTTTCAGAAGCAGGAAACTACTGGGATTGGTATATAAACAGTTTAATCATTTCTGCATTCACGATTGTCCTCTGTTTGTTTTTTTCGTCTATGGTCGGTTATGCTCTCGCTGTTTATGAATTTAAAGGAAACCGCTTTATTTTCATTCTTGTATTGCTAATCTTGATGATTCCTTTTGAAATTCTCATGCTGCCGCTTTATCAATTTATGATTAAAATACAAATGGTTGATACCTATTTGGCAGTTATTTTGCCTATGATAGTGGCGCCTGTAGCCGTGTTCTTTTTTAGACAGTATGCGTCTGGTCTTCCAAAAGATTTAATGGAATCGGCGCGTATGGATGGGTGTACAGAATACGGAATCTTCTTTCGTATCATGGCACCACTGATGCTGCCATCTTTTGCCGCTATGGCTATTTTGCAAGGGCTTTCAAGCTGGAACAATTTCTTATGGCCGCTAGTTGTGCTCAGGTCTAACTCGATGTTTACACTTCCTGTTGGATTGGCGACGCTTTTGACGCCGTATGGAAACAATTACGATGTTTTGATTGCTGGATCTGTTATGACAGTTCTTCCGGTTATTATTTTGTTCCTATTCTTCCAGCGTTTCTTTATTGAAGGATTAACGGTAGGTGGAGTGAAAGGATAATGAAATTCTATTAACAAAGCTATTTTTTGAAGGACGGCCTTCTCTTTGAGAAAAAAGAAATTTGTACGAAGATGGCTCTAAACTTGTGCGTAAGGTATAAGTTTTTGCAAACATACAGCCAATCCGGCACGCTCTTTCTCATCAGGCGGACTTAAAAAATCCATATCAGAAAGAAGGAAAGTGGTAAAAGACAGGAGGATCAATAATGAAACCCAATGCATTTATGGAGAAGCTTGTAAACGTTTTTTCCTGGATGGCTAAGCTTGCTTATGTTCATTTTCTTTGGATGCTTTTTAGTGCTGCTGGCCTTATTATCTTCGGTTTTTTTCCGGCGACAGCAGCTTTAATGACGATCTGTAAAAGATGGCTTGATGGTGAAGAAAGTGTGCCAATATTCGGGGTATTTTGGGCTTCTTATCGTTCATCCTTTTTTACTTCTAACCAGGTAGGGCTTGTTTATATGGCAGCCGCACTCGTTTTATATGTAAACTTTTTAGTTATTCAAGAAAATGGAGCTGGCCTTCCCATAATTGCGGCATTTTATCTAGCTGTATTTTTCTTAGTTATTACAGGCACCCATCTACTGCCGCTCTATATAGCGGGGAAGGGATCGTTTCTTCATGTATGGAAAACAGCTTTCATTATGAGTATCGTGAACCTGCCTATTTCGATCGCGGTGCTTGTTAGCCAATCAGCAATTTACTATCTGCTTTTTTCTTATCCTTCCGCAGCGCTTTTCTTTCTTAGCAGTACACTGGCCATTGTTCAGCTTTGGCTTGTACAGCATTCATTCAATCGAGTGGAAAGAAAAGCAAAAGCATTACGAGCAAAAAAGTCTGCTCCAGCTGTCCAGGAAACATATACTGCGTGAATCCGGAAATTACGGATTCCCTTATTAAAAAACGTGTACGTACACGAAAAAGGAGAAAATAATGATGACACAAAAAGCGAAGATGACAATTGATAAAGAATTTGTAATTGGCCAAATCGATGAGCGTATTTATGGTTCATTTATTGAACATTTAGGGCGTGCTGTTTATGAAGGAATTTACGAGCCGGATCATCCTTCTGCTGATGAGCAAGGATTTCGCACAGATGTAATAGAGCTTGTGAAGGAGTTAAAGGTGCCGCTTGTCCGCTATCCGGGAGGCAATTTTGTCTCAGGCTATAATTGGGAAGATGGGGTGGGACCTGTCTCAGAACGCCCGCGTAAATTAGAGCTGGCGTGGCGTGCAACAGAGCCGAATGTAATTGGTACAAATGAGTTTATGGACTGGGCAAAAAAAATTAATGCTGAAGTGAACATGGCAGTTAACTTAGGTACGAGAGGCATTGATGCAGCCCGCAATCTTGTGGAATATTGTAATCATCCTTCCGGTTCATATTGGAGTGACATGCGAATCTCTCACGGCTATAAAGAACCCCACAATATTAAGACGTGGTGTCTCGGGAACGAAATGGATGGTCCGTGGCAAATCGGCCATAAAACAGCTCACGAATACGGACGCCTTGCTGCTGAAACAGCCAAAGCAATGAAATGGGTGGATCCTTCAATCGAGTTGGTTGCCTGTGGAAGTTCAAACCGGCATATGCCGACGTTTGCGGAATGGGAAGCAACAGTACTAGAGCATACGTATGATCACGTGGAATTTATCTCGCTGCATACGTATTATGGAAACAAGGATGAGGACTTAGCAAATTATTTAGCGCAATCAATGGATATGGATCAATTTATTTATTCCGTTATTTCCATTGCTGACTACATTAAAGCGAAAAAGCGCAGCAACAAAACAATTAATCTATCATTTGATGAGTGGAATGTTTGGTTCCATTCAAGAGAAGCTGATAAACAGCTTGAACCGTGGACAGTAGCCCCTCCGCAGCTTGAAGACATTTATACATTCGAAGACGCCTTGCTGGTCGGAAGTATGCTCATTTCTCTATTGCGCCGTGCAGACCGTGTAAAAATTGCCTGCCTTGCTCAGCTTGTCAATGTCATTGCACCGATTATGACTGAAAAAGGCGGGGAAGCCTGGAAACAGCCAATTTTCTATCCATACATGCATGCATCTGTATTTGGACGTGGAACAGCACTGCAAGCCATTGTGTCATCGCCAAAATATGACTGCAAAGATTTCACGGACGTTCCATACCTCGACACAATTTCTGTTTATAACGAGGATGATGAAACGCTGACCATATTTGCGGTAAATCGTCATCAGGAAGAATCGCTCAGCTTAAGCGGCGACGTAAGAAGTTTTGAAGGATATACAGTAAAAGAACATATTGTTCTAGAAAATAACGATATGAAAGCGACGAACCAGCATAATCATTCCAATGTAGTTCCTCATAATAATGGAGATGCAAAAGTAGATAACGGCCAATTATCCGCCCAACTGCCGAAATTATCCTGGAATGTTATTCGCCTCGCAAAAGCACAAAAATAAAAAATAAAAGCAGCTGAGTGCCAAAAGACGATGAGGAATGAATGATAAAATGTCCGAACGGGAAAGTCTGAGTAAAGCTATCCAATCTTTAGATATGGAATGAGAGTGAGTTTAAAAAGAAGCGCCACTAACAAACAGAGTTAGTGGCGCTTTAAGTATTCGAACATTCACAAAGAAGTTTGTATTTCCTATTCCAGGATGCCTGTTACGCGAAACGATAGTAAATCAGCAGGAATGTTGAAAGAACGAACAAAAAGTTAAGGAAAACAAAGATAAACTGATCCAGTTTTGTTTTATGCAATTTGATAGGCGGGTTGTAAAAAGATACACCTTCGATAATGAAAATAATCAAGATCACATGAATCATAAAATGGCCGATAATTTCTGTAAAGCCGAACAGCATCGTTGTCATAATGAAAATAACGGTAACAACGAGCCCAACAACTCGGTTTAAAATACCGACGACAAGCAGATAGCCGACAATGAATTCAATAAAAGCAGCCATAACGATAAACATAGCCGGATCAAATCCGAACGTTGGCACGTGGTGAGCTGAAACGATATCAAGTGTCATTGTCGGATACACCCATTTTTCAACCGCAACCCAGCATAAAGAAAGCCCAGTTCCCAAATACAAAAGAGGGAAGCCTTTTTCTTCAAATCGTGTTTTTCCGATAAGCAATACAGCAATAATAGCCAGATAAAAGCCATAATCAAGCATATGAAAAATGCCATTGTGTACAGTCACATAACTAAATAATCCTAACAGAATGACGGCACCCACTTTTGTGGCCGCATGGTGGGGGATGCAAAGAAAGATAATCGCAGCCCATACAAAAACGGCTGTGGCCGTTTGTTCAATATGAAACTCGGGAGCGAAAATTGTTCCGTTTATCACTTGTATGATTAAAGCAGCCGCAGTGCCATATTTCAGTAAATACCGTGAGTATTTTCGAAAGCCAGATAACGTCTCATCCCATTTTTGAATAATCGTCCAATTTGTTGTTTTAGGAATCACAAGGGTTAATAAGCCAAGCAATACAGCAACTACAATTGCCAAGGTTAAAAAGAAGGGAGACAAAATATGCTCAATCGTTTCTTTTTGCGGCTCTAATGTTGTGAACCATTTCACATGAGCTTCTGTAAAAAGAGGCGTCATGGCGACAGCAGCTGCGAGCAAGAAAGCAATTATTTTTTTCATTGGAACATTCTCCTCGTATCTATAGTGAATATATAGTTAATATACAACAGAACAGCCTATTGGCAATATATCAATCGTGACATTTATGTGAATTGATTCACAATGTGGCTTTGAATTTTTTAATCGAGGGAAAACAATTTGGATTGCTTCGCCGACAGGCCCGCGACTGTTGTTAACATTAAAAAATAAGTGATCCAAAAACATTTAATCCAGCAGAATGAACAAAAATTAGCGCCGCATTCCCCTTCAACATCCTCGATGTGGTGGGGGAAGCGCTAATTTTTGTTCGAAATAAGGGATGCTTCATCAAAATCTTTGATTTAAGTGGAGAGGTTCACCAGGACCAAATGGCTTCATATAAAAATTGCCGTTTCTTGTTTGTGTTATTTGGCGAGTTTTACCAGCCAGTCTTTGAAATCAACTAATCGCAAATGTTTAGGTGCTTGATCTGTTCCTGCGATAATCAGAGGAACGACAGAATCTGCTTTATGCAAGGAGCCGTGCGCTGCTGTTCCTGCATGATTCGGACTGTTTTTTTCAACAAATTCATAACCCGGTTTGGCATCAATAATGATATACCGGCCTTCGTGTGAGCGAAGGGCTCCATCTAATCTTGCAAGGGCATCCGGGTAGTCACCATAGCTGATTTCATTTTGTTCATTAATAGATAAATCTAAAAGGGCAGGATCTCCGTTCAGCGTCCAGGATTGTCCGTAAGAATCTGTGTATGGGCCGTCAGGGGAAAAAGTAAAAGGCGTATCGGATTTTGACGACACTACATAACCCGTCTCTCCCTTTTTCCAGGCAATGAAGCCAATCCTGGAATCGGCTTTTAATCTTGCTGAAATATCAGAAATCTTAATCGTTTCATCCTGCAGATAAACGTACGCCATGCGCTCATTAACAGCTAAAGCAATTTCCTTGTTAGACGGCTGATCCGGTGTCCAAAGAGTATATTGATCCAATAATATGGTTAAATCAATCAGCGCCTTGCTGCGATCATTTATAACAGCAGATTGCGCACTGTCTCCATGTACAATCCAGGTCATCTTTTGAATCGCTTCCTCCCATGATGGATAGGCATTCAAAATCATCTGCAGCTGCTTATCCACTTCTTCAATACCTTTCTGTTCCATTGGTCCGTTTTTGTGAATATCACGGTCCAGATCGGGGAAGTAGGCCAGCGTAAAAGGCGGCAGCTGATTTTTTTGGATAAAGTATTTCAGTTCATTTGCCGTAAAGTAATCGTTTACGCCAGTACTTTTCCATATATGATTAGACCAATCATTTTCCTGGTTGTATTGTGTCAAGCTTCCTATGGACAGAAGAGAAGGACCGTTTACTTCTACATTGCGTGGCAGCAGATTCATGCCGGTGAAAAGTTTTGGAATGTGTAAGCGATGAACTTGATTACCACGATAGATCAGTCCGTTAATGGAAGCAGACTGGATTTCGCTTCTTGCCAGCTCTTCATAAATGGTGGGAACATACCGGCTTAGATGTGCCTTGTTTAAGTGAATTAAACTGTCTGCTAATATTTGCTTTGCGCCAATATCTAAAAATTCGATTTTTCCAGGACCGTAATTAATGACTCGGTTTTCGTCCTTTTTGAGCCAGACAAGGCCAGGAACTTTATGATCATTGGCGTATGTACCCGTTAACAAGGTACTATCGATGGTGACGGACATGGTAGGGTAAGAACTGACCACGTCAGAATAGTATTGGCCATGTTTTATTAAGAATTCAAATGCAGGTGCTTTTCCTTCTTTTATTGCTTTTTGTAGGGGCTGATCCATCAGTGAGTCAATGACGAATACGACTACAGGCTTGGAAGATGCCTTGGTCGAAACGTTAACTAGATCTTTTCTGGGCGTTATCAGCAAATACCGGCTCAGGCCGGTAATCATGAATATGAAAAGAATAACCGGTAAGACAATTTTAAGCATCATGACTTCACCCTTTTCTTTACATTGTGATTAGTATGGATAGAAAGAGAAAAGTGAATACATAATTGAAAAATTAAAAAGCTTTTAAATATGGCTTGTTTGGAGGTGACATATAAGCTGATCTGTTTTAGTTTAATTTTTAGTATCCAGCTTGGTTTTATTTTGTCTTATACGGTTTGGTTTATGATCGGATAATTCATGAAGTTTTTTAAAAGGCTATTTTAATTTTGTTGATATGGAGTGTCATTTTTGCCAGCACTGGATCCTATGACTATAGATAAACTATGGAAAAACGATAACCGATTTGAGAAACAGACATATTATTTGGTTAATGCCTATAACGTTGCTAACTGTGAAGGATGCTCTTACACTATAAGTAGAATAAGCAATTTTAAGGATGGTTAAGGATGCCGAAAACAATAGTGGAAAAATTGAACCTAAAAAAATATGAAAAAGCAGCAGTATTAAACTTGCCAGATGGAGCAGATTATTTAACAGAGTTACACAATTATGACACTGACCTAGCCAATAGCAAATATGACCTTATCTTTGCCTTTGTGTTAGATATGGAGTCTTTAAAAGCAACCGTATCCAAGGTGATAGAAGAAAATCATTTAAATAAGAATGGCTATATGTTCTTGGCTTATCCAAAAAAGGGGAATAAAGTGTATACAACATTTATTCATCGAGACGAGCTAATGAATGGACTGGGAGCAGGGGAAAATGGCTACCTTGGGACCAGTAACATTAAATTTGCACGTATGGTTGGGTTAGATGACGTGTTTACGGTTGTCGGTCTGAAAGAGGAATCCCGTAACACAAAGAATACTTCTACAAAAGCCAGTCAATGCGTAGACGATTATATCGAAATGATTCCACATGTGGAAAAGGATTTGCAGGATACTCCGGAGTTACTTGCTTTCTTTCAGTCACTCACTCCAGGATACCGTAAAGATTGGGCTCGTTATGTGTATAAGTGCTAAACAGGAGGCCACCAAAGCAAAGCGGCGCGAGGAAATGAAAATGATACTTGGAGCGGGTTACAAGAGCCGGGATCTCTATCGCAGAAATAACTCTTAACAATCACCTTATGAAAAAGATGCAAAGCTATTTAAATACTAGATATCAAAAAACGAGACTATCCCCAGGTCGTTATGAATGAATTTTGGGACAGTCTCTATTTTTTTTGAAAATCACATTATAAAGTAAAGATCCAAGGTATTCTCTTATCATCATCGCGATCGTCTCTGCGGTCGTCATCGCGGTCATCCCGGCGGTGTCTGCGGTCGTCATCGCGATCGTCTCTGCGGTCGTCATCGCGGTCATCCCGGCGGTGTCTGCGGTCGTCATCGCGATCGTCTCTGCGGTCGTCATCGCGGTCATCCCGGCGGTGTCTGCGGTCGTCATCGCGATCGTCTCTGCGGTCGTCATCGCGGTCATCCCGGCGGTCGTCATCGCGGTCATCCCGGCGGTGTCTGCGGTCGTCATCGCGATCGTCTCTGCGGTCGTCATCGCGGTCATCCCGGCGGCGTCTGCGATCGTCATCGCGATCGTCTCTGCGGCCTCTCACATCATCGCGGTCATCCCGGTGATGTCTGCGATCATCATCGCGATCGTCTCTGCGGCCTCTCACATCATCGCGGTCATCCCGGTGATGTCTGCGATCATCATCGCGATCATCCCGGTGATGTCTGCGATCATCATCGCGATCGTCTCTGACACCTCTCACATCATCGCGGTCATCCCGGCGGCGTTTGCGATCATCACTACCGTGGTTTGGATTAAACCAAACATCAGAATAGTCATTATCGTCGTAGCATCTAAAGCCCATAAAAAATCCCCCTCTCTTTCTTAAAATAGCAGGATCAAAATGTACCCTGCCCTATATCATATGATCTTCTACACTCAATGGTATAGTTTGCGTTACTAGTTTGGATGAAAGAAAATAACTTTCCCTGTGAAAAAGTGTTTTTGGCTGCCAAAAGAACACACTCAACAAGTTGCGGGTTTATCGACAGCTTGTTAAGGTAAAGGTTACCCGAAGGAATGCTTCAAGGCATGTTTTTATTTCGGAATCTAAGGATGTCCTAATTTTAAGGAGAAAGTGTTGCTGCTGCGAAGGCGGGGGAAAGACATGTGTGGATTTTGAACAAGGTTTGATCAAAAATCTCGATGATGTACAGGATTCAAGCGCAAATTGAATCGTTTTAGTTTTTATGGAGCATTCCTTTGTAACGAGGAATGCTTTTTGTTTCTGTTTAGGATTAAAGGAATATTTATGTAAGAATAAAAATATAATAAAAATCAATAATACTTTGTTGAAAAACGATAAATATCATGTTAAATTCAAATTAACAATAAATAGGTGAGGTGTTTTTTATGAAACGAGGGTCAACACTCTTTTTAAAAATAGCTGTTATTCTTATGGGAATTCCAGTTCTTGCTTTGTGTCTATTTTTGTTGCCTCAAATAGCGACTGAAGCAAATGAAGCAGCAGAAAGAGGCGCAGATGTGGCTTTTGTGGTATATGGCATTTTAATGGTTATGTATGTATCGACGGTACCGTTTTACATTGCTCTGTATCAAGCTTTTAAACTTTTAAGTTATATTGACAAGAACAAAGCTTTCTCGAAATTATCTGTAAGGGCTCTAAAGAATATAAAAAACTGTGCCATCATAATCAGCGGCTTGTATGTGATAGCCTTGCCGTTAGTCTATATCATGGCGGAGATAGATGACGCACCAGGTCTCGTATTAATCGGAATGGTCCCTATCTTTGCTTCAATGGTCATTGCAGTGTTTGCCGCAGTTCTTCAAAGGCTTTTACAAGAAGCCATCGATATAAAATCAGAGAATGACTTAATCGTCTGAGGTGAAAAACATGGCAATTATAATCAATATTGATGTGATGCTGGCTAAAAGGAAAATGAGCGTAACAGAACTTTCGGAGAGGGTTGGAATCACGATGGCTAACCTTTCAATACTGAAAAATGGAAAAGCAAAAGCCATTCGGTTTTCAACTTTAGAGGCCATTTGTAAAGCTTTGGAATGCCAGCCTGGTGATATTCTAGAATACCGAAATGATGAATGAAGACACCCAGGGTAAATAAAGTGGGTTACTATATTCAGAAAAAGCCTTTGAGAGCACAGATTACGCGAGCACTAAAACAACTCATTCGTTTTGGTTGGGAGCAGGCCCTATCATGTTTATTTCCTGTTGTTATTTTTGCCTCCCTGGCTTTTACACAAATCATGCCACTTCCCTTCCTGCCTCGATATGACTGGCTGCTCATCATCTGCCTTCTGATCGGGTCACAGGCGTCTTTATGATAAATCGCTTCATTGAAATAAAAAGGGGTCAAAAAAGAGCGGCATGAGAGCCGCTCTTTTTATTCAATCATTTTAAATTCTGTTGATAAAACAAGGGACAGTGACTCATTTTGTACATCTTCAGCGTTTGCAAGGGAGTGCACCACTCGATAATCCCCTGCTGTAAGCGGCTCTTTATAGAGCTTTGAATCAAGTGAGATGCTGTCTGACATCGCCTGATTAAACCTTAAGAGGCTGGCGACAGCAGGCAGGGGAGTGAAGTCATCTGTATGCTCTACAGTAACCCATTTATTATTCACTCTTTTCTGAAGAGTGCCCGGTGTAAAGTAGTATGATTCAGGAGTGATGCTCGATAACGTAATCTTCACACTCTTATCGGCAGACAGGTCATAAACCTCTTTATCTGTTTTGATGGATACACCTGATTTATATGGCAGGTACTCATTGTCTTCTTCGGATAGTACTTCTTTTACTGCCTGGGCTACAATATCATTGCTCTTTGGAGTTAAATGAATGCCTACTTTTTCGTCGATCAGCCCGCTCTTGATGATCGCTGCATCCGTTTCAGCACCCACTTCATCGATTAGGAGATCGTAAACGTCTACAAGCGGAACAGCCTGCTCTCTTGCCACCTGGCGGATGATATCATTGTAGCTGTCGATCCATTTACGCAGTCCGCCTTTACCAGCGTATTTGCTTGCAATGTGAGGATGCTTCGCTAACTGGGATGTATAATATGTTTCTTCGACAGCAGGTGGATTTGTCATTAAGATGACCTGTGCGTTTCTCGCTCTGAGCTGGGCAATCATGCTTGTCAGGTTCTGTTTAAATGTCTCTTTACTGACTTGCGGCTGAGTGCCATTAGGCGGTATGAGCGCATCGTTTATGCCAAACATAATAGAAACGATACCAGGGTTTAAATCCAGCACTTCTGTTTTAAAACGCTTCATGCCTTGTTCTGTCGTATTGCCGCTGTATCCCGCGTTATATACATCTGCCTCCATATCCTGGCTGTAAAGGGCAGCTACCTGGTCTGTCCATTTATGGTCCTGGTACTCTGGATAATCCGCTTGAAAATAGGAGCCGGATGTATTGCTGTCTCCAAAAGCGATAAATCCAGATTTCTCTTCATTGAATAACGACTGCTGGTATTGATAGGCTCTGTGTATCAATAACGCCAGTGCGCCTCTTGTAATAGAAGCACTCGAGCCGTATGATGTTTTCGTTATTCCTGCTATGATGCCTGGATCTGTTAACGCACGGACAGCCTCTTCATATCTTGTTCCTTTAACGTCCGTAAATGGAGTCGGCTCATTATTTGTATCCAGGGAATGTTTAAGCGCATTGTAAAGCATAATAGCGGCTTCGCCTCTTGTAATGTTAGATCCAGAACCAAACTCCGTAGTGGTTTTGCCGTTTACAACACCTGCCGCCTTCAGCGCTGAGACATAGAGAGCTGCCCGCTCTGGCACATCTGTAAATCCGGATACAGGCGGGTTTGGATATTTGGCGTGAAGGCCCATGTATTTGCCGAGTATCACAGCCGCATCTACACGCTTGACTGGCTGATTAACTCCAAAAGTTAAATCGGGAAATCCGTTTATTATTCCGCTTTCATAGAGAAAGGCAACAGCTTCTTCGTATCTTGTTCCTTCTGTATCCGTAAACGATACGGATGCTGCTTTCGCATTCAGTGGCGACAAATTGTTTTCTGTAGCTGCCTGCGCATTTTCTGTAAACGCTGGCGAAAGGGAAGAAGTAAGCACTGTCCCTGCTACAAGTGATGCAGCTAAAACATTCAATGGCTTTTTCATGGTTTTTTTCTCCTGTTATGTAATTTAATAGATTCATTATAACAAAATATTGTCCGATTACTCATGGATTATTTTTTCTAGAACATTAAAATCTATTGGTTTTTTTCTAGGGATCCGTTCAAAAAAGCAAAAAAAAAGACGAGTTTAACTCGTCTTTTTTCATCTGCCGGATTATCCAGGTACCGGTTACTTATGCCGTTATATCTTTTAAAGCTGTCTAGTTCTTTTGCTTAAGCGTCCTGCCAGTGGCGCGACAATAATACCGGCTACGACAACCTGGAGAACGTTTCCTGGGATAGAGCCGAATGGCTGAATCCAGTTACCGTAAAGAATCACTTCAGCAAAATAGTAGCCTACGATTTTGATCACCAGTGCAGCAGCTACTGCCAATGCAAAAACAACCATTCTTTTGCCGGGTACTTTTTCTGCTATGAGACCGGCTACAAAGCCCATGGCACCTACAATAACGAATGTAAACGGTGACCAGATGGCCCAGCCAGAAAGAACATCAAACAAGCCCATCCCGAAGGCGCCTGCAATTGCGCCTGTTTTTCTGCCGTAAAGGAAGGCTGCTAGAAAAAGAGGCACGTTACCTAGGTGGATAAGGCCTCCGTTACCCATGATCGGGAGCTTTATGTTAATGAACATTGTGGCTACCAGGGTTAACGCGACAAAAAGAGCATTGATCACTAAAACTTTTGTTTTAGTTGTTTCTTTGGATAATGATGATGTATACATATGATAACCTCTTTCTTGTTGTTGAATTTTATCTTACTACTAATCTGTTGAATAATAAATACTTAATATTCTATTTATTCATTCGTACAGGTATGGAATTTTGGTAACAATGTTATGGAGTACCAGCGTAAAATTCCCTGGGTTGCATTCTCAATAGATAATCATATTTTTATGATCCATTGAATGGTTATGGTGAGCACGGAAGGTGGTTCTAGTTCGGAATACCGCAATCTGAACAGGTTGTTTAGAGTTAATAAAAGGAATAAAATCAAGTTTCCGTTCATTTTTCTCATTTCACGGCCTTGTATTTTTTAATGAAAGAAGTAGAGGCAGCAGACAAGCACAAAAAGAAGGGGAGGGCAAAAATGGGGGCATGTTGTAAGAAATACCCCAAAGCATGATATATAAAGATTTTTAAGGCGATAAAGGGAAGTGCTAACATCGTGCTTGCAAAATTTATTTTACTTCATTTATGATAACATCATTTTTAATCCACTCTTCCAGCATGTTGTTAAAAAGCAGAGGATTTGCTAAAGAGAATCCGTGACCCATTTGAGGAATGATCACACCTTTACAATTTGGATTGCTTTTCATGATTTCTGTCATGGAATCTTTCATGATTTTTTTCTCTTTCTCTCCTACGGTAACGACTATTTTGCTGCGTGCGTTCTTGAAGTTTTGTGGTATTTTAAATGACATGTTTTCGTTCATGATTCGGAAAAATGTATCCTTGCTGATTCGACGGCTCTCTTGATAATAAATATTGAAGTAGTCTTCAGCGATATACATAGATTTTGCCTGGATGTTAGAAAAAGCTTTAAGCTTTACAAAGGGAAAGGCAAACCGCATAGACTTGATTAGCATGTTCGCTAAAGGTATAGGTTTCACTAAAGCACTATTAATTATGGCGAAATCAATCAGCTTTGGCTTTTTACTGAGCATGGCGATTAACACTTGAGCTCCTAACGAGAAACCGACTGCAATAACAGGTTTGCCTTTACCTGCTTCCTCAATCAATGCAATGATTTCCTCAGCCGCTCCGTTTATGGTAAAGGGTGTTCCGCTTTTACTGTTTCCCTGTTCGGGCAGATCAGGAACTAAACAATGAAATTGTGAAGAAAAGTATTCAACTTGTTTATCCCACATCCACCCACTAACCCCGCCGCCGTGAATAAAGACCATGAGCGCAGAGCTTTTATCTCCATACTCTTTATAGTGCATGCACATTTCACCACCATTTTTATCTTTTTTACTTGTATCAATGATACTGCAAAAAATGTACATAGTCTCTTTCCTGATGCCGAAGCCACAATCTGGGCGAAAGAAGCCTTCAAACATTCATTTACCAAACAAGGTCTTTCATTCATTGAATAGGGAAGAGGCCTTTTTTTGTGGCAGTCGCATGAGTATACTTCTATCCCTATAACTAATGGTCCGAGAGATGAATATATCTCCGTATTTAAATAAAGGGATAACGAAGAATTACGGTAGTTCTAGCTTAAAGTTATAACAAGAAATAGATTTTAGGTGTTATCCTGCGTACGTTTTTCCATGTTACATTTATCTCACATCAATAAGACAAGAGAAAAGCAGTCCTATCCAGGGGAGAGCCCCAATGAAGAACGTTTTCCATAAAACAAGAGGAAAGAAGGAATTCAAATGACAAAAACAGCGGTTAAAGCGCCATTTAGAGCAGATCACGTAGGAAGCTTGCTTCGTCCTCAATCAATTCATGATGCGAGAAAGAAATTTGCGGAGGGTGCGATTACAGCTGAACAATTGCACGCCGTGGAAACAGAAGAAATCAAAAGAATCGTGGACAAACAAATTGAAGTCGGCCTTCAAGCGGTAACGGATGGCGAATTCCGCCGCAGATTTTGGCATACAGATTTCATGGAGCAATTAAACGGTGTGGAAGGGTATGTTCCTGACCACGGATATAAATTTGAAGGTGTAGAAACCGAAGCATATGATGTGCGTGTGACGGGCAAGGTATCTTTTAATCCCGATCACCCTCACCTGAAAGAATTTATCGAATTTAAAGAAATCGTGGGTGACCGTGCAGTGGCCAAAATTACACTTCCAAGCCCAAATCAATTTTTTAATGCCGGCATCCGCAACGAAGACATTTATCCGGAGGTTGAAGATTTCGCGAAGGATATTATCCAAACCTACCGAGATGCACTCCAAGCATTTTATAATGCGGGCTGCCGTTACCTGCAGCTGGATGATGTGTATATTGCAGGGCTTTGTGCACCGGAGCTTCCATTTGCCAAAAGCGATTTGGAAAGAGAAAAATTGATTGACCTTGCTTTGCGTGTGGTAAACGGAGTGCTTGAAGGCAAACCAGAAGACTTAACAGTCACCACTCACCTTTGCCGCGGAAACTATCAATCTGCCTGGGCTTTCGAAGGTCCGTATGACCGAATCGCTCCGAGTTTCTTTGCGAAAGAAAAAGTAGACGGCTTCTTCTTAGAATATGATGATGAGCGTTCCGGTAATTTCAAGCCGCTAGAACGTATTCCAGCAGGCGGACCACAAGTCGTGCTAGGGGTGTTTACTTCTAAAAACGGCGAATTAGAAGATAAAGAAGCAATCAAAGCACGTGTACAGGAAGCAGCCAATTATGTTCCACTTGAACAAATTTGCATCAGCCCGCAATGTGGATTTGCTTCCACACATCATGGCAATAAATTAACCGAAGAACAGCAATGGGAAAAATTAAAATTTATTGTGGATGTGGCAAAAGAAATTTGGGGATAAAATAGAAACAAGCTGTTGTTAGGTGCTAGCTAGTGAACCTCTCCAACTAATTGCTGTGCAATTTGATGGAGCATCTCTGCCAGAAACATGAAAAAACATACTCTGACTTCATTGATTTTCCTGCTTCATCGATATCTGCCCTGTTCTTCCGAACAGGGTCTTACATTATCTCCACAGGCGTTGT
>NZ_JAMBOO010000021.1 GCF_023715895.1 Domibacillus indicus
ATATGTGCTAGGATTATTTGTCATGTCTAAAACTAGAATTTAAATCTTAGTCTCATTCTTTCAGGAACATGGTCTTTTAATTATTTGATGGAAATAAAGAAAATCTGTTGACTAATCGTAAGAAAAAAAGCCTGCAGACACTGCCTTCGAAATGAAGGCTTTGTCTACAAGCTGAAACGGCTTCCTTGTACGGAAGCCGTTTTTTTATTTCTTTTTAATTTTTACAAACATCACTTTTAAATAATGGCCTTCAGGAAAAGCCTCTATAGTTCGAAAATCTTCCGGCAGCCCGTATTGCTCGACAATCTCATAAGACGCTCCCTGCTCCTTGCAGGCTTCTTTAATAAACTTCTTAAATGTTTTTACATCCACAGCGCTGCTGTTTGTAGAGACGACAATGATGCCTTTATGCTTCGTTAACTGAATCGTTTCTTCAAGCAGCTTTGTATAATCTTTTGCTGCGCTGAAGGTCCGTTTTTTTGTTTTCGCAAAACTGGGCGGGTCGACAACAACAAGATCAAAGGTCCGCTTTTTTCGGGCAGCGTATTTAAAATATTGAAACACATCGTCCACGACGATTTCCTGCTCCGAGACATCGATTCCGTTCGCTTCAAATTGCTGGATCGTCTTTGGCCTGCTTCGGTTGGCGACATCAACACTTGTTGTTTTTACAGCGCCGCCAAGCACAGAAGAAACAGAAAATGCGCCTGTATAGGAAAACATATTAAGCATTTCCGCATCTTTGGCATATCTTGTGCGGATCGCATTTCTTACTTCACGCTGATCAAGAAAAATCCCGGTCATGGCACCGTCATTTAAATCCACACAAAAATTCACGCCATTTTCTTTGATCAGCATTGGAAACTCACCGCGTTCTCCTTCTACAAAGTCATCATCTTCAATATACTGTCCTTTCTGGTCAAAGCGCTTTTTCTCGTAAATCCCTTTGAATTCGAGCTTCTCGCGCATGGCAGCCAGGATGTCTTTCCGGAATGAGTAAATACCCCCACTGTACCAGTGAATAACATAAAAGCCGTCATAGTAATCGATAATTAACCCGCCAATTCCGTCTCCTTCACCATTAAACAAGCGAAAAGCCGTCGTATCAGGGTCTTTCATCAGCTCTTTACGGTGCTGAAAAGCCGCCTCTATTTTGCGGGCAAAAAAAGCGGCATCGATATATTCTTCTGGCTCCCGGGTGATGATCCAGCCAATGCCTTTATTTTGTACGCCGTAATAGCCGGTACCGATATAGTTTTTTTTATCATCTAAAATACGGAGAATATCTCCTTCTTCTTTGAGTGCTTTCGGGTTTTCAATCGCTTCTTTTTCAAGAAGAGGGTATCCCGCGCGAAGCTTTGCTGCCGCTTTTTTGTTTACCTTTATATTGATCAGTGTTTTCATTCCAGCCCCCTGAACGCTTTTTTCTTTATCTTATCAAAACCTAGGTGCAAACAGCACGTTTTAACTATGATGATACAATGAAAAAGGGTTGGGGAGAGATTTTTACACCACGGTAAAAATAGTGCAGGGTCTCTGTAAAAGGCTGTTTTTTTCAGGGCTTTGCTCATTGCTGCGGTTACGTTTTGACCGCCTTCCGTAATAAAACAGCGGCTCTTTTTATGTATACAGAGCCGCTGTTTGATCATTATATAAAACGACGCAATTGCGTCCCTTCTTTTTCCCTTCATACAAGGCACAATCTGCTTCATGAATGATGTGTTCAATTTCTTTTCCTATCCGCCATTCAGCCAGGCCGATCGTAACCGAAATAAAAAGTGTGCGATCCCGGTTAACGACCGGCTGATGTGCAACGGAACGCCGTATTTTTTCTGCCAGTGCTGCCGCTTCTTCTTTTGTTTCGCTTCGCAGCATGATCAAAAATTCCTCGCCGCCCCAGCGGGATACAGAGCCTGTTTCACCGGCCAGCTGCTCAATCACTTTCGCGCACGTTACAAGCGCTTTGTCTCCGCAATCATGACCGTAGCAGTCATTAAATTGTTTAAAATAATCGATATCCAGCAGCAAAACAAAAAACGGAAGCTGCCCTCTAATCCCTTTATCAAGACAAGTATACATTTTCCTTCTTGTAAACAAGCCGGTTAACGAATCTGTACTGGCCATGATGTTGAGTTTTTCATTTGTTTCATTTAAATGATCAATCATCCGGTCAACGGAACTTCGAAAAAACGAGCCAAGAAGTGCAATAATAAGAAAAGCCGCCGCTATATTTAACACATAGAGGAAATCAATCATATGGGCAGAAAGAGAAATGATTGCCCGATCACTAATAAAGTACAATCCAATATAAAGAGAAATGCTCAGTATAGCAGCGGTACATTTATAACTTTTACTCATTTTTGGAAAAAAGAAAGCACCGTACACAGGAATAATGCCGTAATAGTGAAAGCCTGCTTCCCATCCAAAAGTGAAAGTAGACAGGCATGCATGAATGGAAATTTCTGATAATGCTAAAATAAAATATAAGCGGTATGCTTCATTTTTAACAAGAAAATAATTCACTATATAGAGGAAGCAGCTTGCAATATTGGCTGCCACTAAAAACGGCACCTCCAGCCATATAAAAAGCAAAGCCCACACAAAATGAATGATAAAAGCCATATACACCGACTGTTGTAAAATAACCATGTAGTTTGCATCCGAGGAAACTTTTTGCGCCATATTGATCCGCCTTCCTGAGTGCCTTGGCATTGGAGCTCTTCTTTATTGATAGTATATAGGAAGTAGGTATATATGACTACTGGTTTTTTTGAGCTTTAAATTCAAATTGAACGGTGCCTTCACTTTTATCCTTCCAAACGAGATAAGCGTCAAATGGCCGCTTTCCTTTAAAGCCCTTGATTAAGTTCGTTTTTCCTTTCTCGAGAAGCTTTTTTACATTCGCTGCACTGATTGACTTGCCGAGCATTTTTTTGCCGAGTATAAACCCGCATTTCGATGATTGGTAAGCGGAACAGCCGAAAAATTTCCCTTTATCTACAACAGCGCTTCCGCATTTCGGGCATGCACCGAGCGGCTGACTGTCACGTGCGGCTGGCTTAGACGGCGCATCAAATGACCAGCCGGAAGAGTGCTCTATGGCATCCTGCACAATTTTTTGGGCGAGCCGCTTTGACTGTTCAATAAACACATTGGCCGGCGCTTGCCCTTTGCCAATTTCTTTTAAGCGCTGCTCCCATCTGCCTGTTAATTCTGGTGAAGCGAGCAGCGTATTTTCCACAGCATCAATCAGGACGAACGCCTTGGCCATTGGTACTACGCGGTGCTCTTCTATCTTCATATAGTCAAGCTGCTTCAGGCGCTCGATAATATTAGAGCGTGTACTTTCCTCTCCAAGGCCGGAAACCGATTTTAATACATTGCCAAGCTCTTTATCCTCCACTGTGTAACCGACATTTTTCATGGCGGTAATAAGTTCCCCTTCTGTGTACCGTTTCGGCGGGACGGTTTTTCCTTCGACGACTTTTACGTCCTCTGCTATGCCTTTTTGTCCTTCTTTCACATTCGGCAGCAGCACATCCTCTTTTTCCTTTTCAAACAAAACCGGACGCCACCCGGGCTCAATCAGCCGCTTTCCGTTCGTCACAAAGATGTGCGGCCCGACCGCTGTTCGGATAGTCGAATGTGCAAACAGAGCCGGGTTATAATGGGCAGCAATCAATGAACGAGCAATTAGATCATAAATCTTTCGCTCATCACCGCTTAATGAATGAAGAGATGGAACTTTTTCTGTTGGAATAAATAGGAATAGGTAATGTTCCACTTCGACATTACTCGTTAAGTGTACTTATTTTCCCCTCCTTCACACCGTACGTGATAGTTTCCCATCATACGGCGTTCCATCATGTATCAAAAGTTAAATAAATTCCGTCCAGTTTACAATGTCTTCTAAGCTCATTTAGTTTTTCGAGAGCTTTTTGATTTATTATGTGAGATCGATAATTCCGAATCGTTTCTGTGTTAGTCGCATGTATCAACTTATGGATCGCTTTGTGAACGATTTTTAAATTCTGATATTCGTCCGTACCTCCGAAATGTCTTGGTGTCACATGATGACACTGGACTTGCTCAACGTCTAGTTCAAGCCCCGTTACTTCACATTTCATTCCACACATAGAGGCCCTTGAAATTCTGTTGTCGTTATATTCGGCACTTTCGTATGGATTATATCTCCTCGCCAGTTCGATCACTTTTGATCTCGTTCGGCATGTTAGTTTCTTTGATGAAATGGCTCTCCCGGAGGGAGAGTAGTCACATATGTCTTGAGAGAAATTTAGCAGTCTCTCATGTTTTACGTAACTAATGGGATATATATACACATTACGAAGTTTCCAAATTTTTAGCTTCGAATTTCCATATAGCCTTTGATGTATAGGTGACATTTCCTCAACTACCGGTACACCGTATTTCGCGATTTGCCTAAGTTTGTGATGCATGAACTTTTTTACAGAGAAAGCTAATTTGGCAAAGTCTATACTTACATGTGTGGCACTCTTATAATACTCCTGCCATCCTAGTATCATGCTGTTGAGCTTCGTCACGTTATTAGAATTAACTTCTTGATAAATCAGAGAAACTTGTTGTTTGATTGCTTCTTTCAAGCGTGACAATGCTTTATCACAGACATGTGAGTGGACTACATATCCGTGCCTAGACTTACCTAATTTTACAGCTTTGATTTTAAATCCAAGGAAGTCAGATGAATTTTTCTTCAAGTTGATTATTTTTGATTTTTCATCGCTAATATCGAGTTTCAGTCTGGTTTTTAGCCACCTTGTAGTAGCTTCATAAATTTTCTTGGCAGTGTGGAAGTCTTTACACATGATTTTAAAATCATCTGCGTACCTTACTATATGAATCTGTTTAAGATTAGTTTTCCTTAACTGATTCTTTTGGCTCACTTTGGTTTTATATCGTTTTACTGTTTCAAACGTTTCCCATTGTGAAGAAATCCACCAATCAAATTCATTCAGTACTACGTTTGCTAGGAGTGGTGATAAAATACCTCCTTGCGGAGTTCCTTTGCTTGGTATTCCAATTCCTTGAATCGGCGCTTTTAACATCTCTTTAATGACACTCAAGAGTTTTCTATCCTGTATTCCCAAGGAATACAGCTGTTTAATTAATTTGGTGTGGTTGACGTTATCGAAAAATCCTTTAATGTCAATGTCTACCGTATAATAAAACTTACCCGTATTGATCAGAGTGGCCATTCTTGAGAGTGCATGTTTACTGCTTCGATTCGGTCGGAAACCATAACTATGTGGATGAAACTGTGCTTCACAGATAGGTTCTAATACTTGCTTAATACATTGCTGGATAATCCTATCTACCATAGTTGGAATACCTAACGGTCTTGTTTTACCGTTTGCTTTCGGAATATACACTCGCTTAACACTATTTGGCTTGTACCATTTTAATTTCTCTTTGATCAATTGCACATATTCCTCGATATTGCTGTCTTTAATCTCTTTTATAGTTATTCCATCTGTTCCTGCTGTATTGCTTCCTGTATTCGTCTTTATCATTCTAAATGCTAATCTTATGTTATTGTCGCTTCTGACAATATCCATAAGTCTATTAAATGACTTACCATCTTTTGATTTCTGGTAAAGCCCATCTAATATTTCTGTCATTCCATAATAATCATTGTATCTGTATTTGTTCATATCTCTGTTGGGACAACTCCTTTCTTTAAGAAGTTGCTTTCCCTGTCTCACCAGAAAAACAGAGTTTTTGACCGAATTTATTTAACTTTAAAATCCATGACTAATGCCTATCCCTCCACAGCTTATTATCACTGCTTCATAGGTACTGTGGCATCACTCTCGTCAGAATAAAGCAGCTTATAACCTAGTCGGTTTTTCGACTGCACCTATCCCCGGCCTATGGGTTTTAACTTAATTAGTGATAGTTTCTAACTTTCCACGTTCCAAGTATTCCCGCTTATTATGACACTTAGGTGTTTCCTTTGAGCCTGTTAGCTTGATACCATCATCGCTTGGTATAAGGATTTTCATAACGCAAAATCTTACTCATCCTCACTAACGTACCGTATTCGGTACACCTTTATCTTCTCAGATAAAGATTACACTTATAGACCCGTACATTCAGAAATTCGTCAGTATCTCTTGATACATTCTCACCGTATGTCACGCCACCCGACTACTCTGATCTACAATTCCCTAGATTTCTTGTAGATTTCGCCGACTTCACCCTGCTTTTAACAAGTCCGTTATAGCCCACTTTCCTGCTAAAGGGAGTATTAGTGTGAAAGTTTCAGCCTAGCATGAAGGCTTTCATTCCTTTCAAGGATTACTTAGTTTTCTAATAAACCATCCCACCTATCATTTCTTCAAGGATTTCAGGTTAACGTGTCGCACTGGCATAATGATCGCTTACTTTTTTTGAGTCTACATACCGTTTATCCGACAGGATGGAACGTGTCGTCCCGGCGGCCCATTGTTTGTACGGCTCGAGCTGGGATAACTTCCTTAAGATAGCTGGAAAAGCCGCAGCTTCTTCTGGATTTACATGATTGCTGTCGGTCCGGGGATAGGTCACGTAAGACCGTTCATAAAGAGACTGCGTCACCTCCAATGTTTTCTTTGGCGAAAAATTAAACCGCTTGTTCGCAAGTGCCTGCAGCGTGGATAAACTGTGAAAAGCAGGCGGCGGCACCGGTTTGTTTTCCGTTTTCACTTCCACTGCTTCCGCTTCTTTTCCCATGCACTCGTCCCGGATTGCTTCTGCATTCTCCCGTTCATAAAAGCGCGTTTCTTTTTCTTTTATCCATTTTCCTTCATATAAAGCTCCATCCATGTTAAAAGACGCCACAACTTCATAAAATGGCTTGGATACAAAGGTAAGAATCTCTTTTTCCCGCTTGACGACAAGAGCAAGCGTAGGTGTCTGCACGCGCCCGACGGCGTATACATCCCGCCCTGCTCCTTTTGTTTTAGACTGAATTAAGAGCGTATAAGCACGGCTCGCATTCATGCCGATGAGCCAGTCTGCATAGCTGCGGGCCATCGCTTCGTGGTAAAGCGGCATCGTCTCTTCAATGGGCCGCAGATTAGCAAAAGCCTGCTCCACGGCTCTCGGTGTTAAGCTGCTTACCCAAAGGCGCCGCATCGGTTTATTAACACCAGACATGCGGACAACGAGCTGCACAATGAGCTCTCCCTCACGTGCCGGGTCCCCCGCGGAGATAATTTCGGTTACGGCCGGATTTCGAATAATTTCCTTGACTGCTTTGAACCGGCTCGTTTTAGCTGGAATGATTTTATATTTAAATGTTTGTGGAATCATTGGCAGTGTTTCAAGGTGCCATCTCTTTAATTTAGGGTCCATCTCATGCGGCGGTACAATTTCAAACAAGTGGCCGCTGCACCAGGCGAGCAGCGCACCATCTGGAAATGTTTCACACGGTGCAATCTCAATGTGTGTTCCTTTTTTCGCATGGCGGAATGGAGCGGCAAGCGCCTCGGCCTGTGATGCTTTTTCAGCAATGATCGCCTGCATGGCTTTTCCTCCTATCTACAAAAACAAACGTTCGATATCCTCATTATAAAGGGGGGATTTCTTTTTCGCAAACGCAAAAAAAAAAACGAAGCCGGCTTTAGGCTTCGCTCTTTTTTCAGCTCAGTTTTCTCTCTGCTTCGCCAATTGCCTGGCGTATGGCGCTCTCTGGATTTGGCACCATCTTGCCGTGGCCCGCCGCAAGAAGCGCTGGCTGAAGCGCCTGAATCCGTTTGGCACTTTCGATCGCGGTCTCCTTATCCCACGTTCCGAATGCAGGAAAAGGGAACAGCGGTTTAAACGTGCCGGCAACCGCCATTCCTCCGTGTGTTTGAAAAGCATCTCCAACAATCAGGTGCTTGTTCCGGGTGTCCCATAACGACATGGAACCCGGCGTATGGCCTGGCGTAAACACGGCTTCGAGCGAGCCAATTCGATCTCCTTCATTCAGTTCTACATCCGGTTTTGTGCTCATTCTTTTTGGAACACCGCCTTTGATAGGCTTTTGTGCTTCATCCGCATCAACCGTCAAATCTCCGTTCAAAATCCGGGCGTCGCGTGCAGATATATAAACGGGCACATCAGGCATAAATGCTTTTAATCGATCGACTGAGCCAATATGGTCTTCGTGAGCATGCGTAAGTACAATGTGTTCAATCGGCTTGCCCAATCGTTTCACCATATTCATAATGGCGGCTGTACTAAATGGAAGCGCTGCATCAATCAACGTAAGAAATCTTTCTTCCTCAACCATATAGCAGTTAACCGGAAATAAGGAGGGCATAAAAGAAATTTGATATAAACTTCCCGTTTTTTGAATGCGGACCATGACAATCTCCTCCGATGAAAAATGGCTTCCGTTCAAGACGGAAGCCATTTTTTATTTGTAATAAGCATCTACGCTAAACCCTTTTGCTTTGTAATAATCAAGGATCCCATTGTAAATCGCAATAGACATTTTATTCATTTGAGCATCAGATGCCATCTTGGCAGCGTCTCCTGCATTTGTGATAAAACCAAGCTCAAGCAATGTGGCTGGCATGCTGTTTTCCCGAAGAACCGAGTAATTGCCCGGTTTCGTACCGCGGTCGCGAAGGCCCCATGCGGCAAGCATACGTGCATGAATCTTTTCGCCAAGAAGCTTGCTGTCGGCTGCATGCTGGTTGCCGGCTGAATAATAATACGCTTCTGTACCTGTTGCTGCAGGTGTTGCGGCATTTGCATGGATACTGACAAAAATATCTCCGTCTTCATTTTTCGCAAACGCAGAACGGTCAAGCAGTTCAATAAAGACATCCGAAGACCGGGTCATTTTTACCGTAAACGGTGTTCCTTTTAAAAGGCTGCTTACTTGCAGGCCGGCTTTGAGCACAACGTCTTTTTCTTTTAAGCCATTGCCGACCGCGCCGGAATCTTTGCCCCCATGGCCCGGATCTAAAATAATCGTTTGCCCGGCCAAAGCAGAATCCATATTTGGTGACGGAGCTGGAGCCGGTGCATCAGGCGCTGTACTTCCTGACGATGAGCGCAAATAAGAAGAACTGATAAAACCGGTCAGAGACCCTGCTTTTACATAAGTCCAGCCGCCTACAGAATGGGCACCCGATACTTTTGTGTTGGCCGAAATTTTGCCGATAGACGTGTAATCCGTTGATGGACCAGTCCGAATATTTAAGTTGTTTGTGGTTGACACAAGTGCTGACTCAAAAGAAGCTGACTGTTTCAAGCGAAAAGATGGATTCACGGCACGCGCAAGAAACACCGCAAAATCCGCGCGGGTAATCGTTTTATTCGTGCCAAATGTGCCGTCTTCCATTCCGCTGGCAATCCCAAGCTTTAAAAGAGCCTGTTCAGCATTTCCGGAATAACCGAATGCTCTTTGTAAAATGATGGCCATGTCACCGCGTGTAACGGCTTTAGAAGGGAAAAATCGATTTTCTGGTGTATCGAGCATAATGCCTTTATCAACCATGGCTTCAATATAGCCGGACGCCGTGTTCCCTTTTCCCACGTCGGAAAAACGAGTATCCCTCTGCTGTCCATTAAGCTGCAGGGTCCGTCCGACAAAAATGGCCACTTGCGCCCGCGTCAATGTTGCTCCTGGAGCAAATGATGACGGAGTAACACCGTAAATAACTTTTCCTTGCGTTAAGTAATTTACTTCCTTAACTGCACGCGATGGAACATCGTTAAATCCCGCTGCCTGAACAGGTGCTTGAATGCCCAGCAGAGAAAGAACCAGGCATAATGCCGTGATAAACATCGTCCATTTTTTCACTTTGTTGCCTCCATTCAAAAATATGCCGCTTTTAACCTATACATCGTTTCTATTTATTTCATTTTAACGTTTTTTTTGGGTCAATTGTATTTCATTTCTGTTACAGACCGTTAAAACGACGTAAAGAAGAAGCAGCATAAATAGCCTGGCGGGCATGCAAAACCGGGTCATTCGAACACTCTATCCCATCCGGAAGCACAGTTGGATCGAAAATGACCCGGTCATTTGGCTGGAGAATTTTTTCTCTTATTTCCAGACGACCAACAGAAATACGCGGCCGGTCTTCAGGCCAAAGTACGGTTGAATCGTCCGTGGCATCTCCCGATTTTCCTAGAATAATAGAAAGTGTAAAGCTGACAGGCAGCTCATCTTCCAATTCCTTTTCTAAGTAATCTGCGGGATGGGTAACGGCTTCTTTTTTTGCTTCTGCGCTAAACGATTTCTCTGGTATCCATTCATATTTTACAGGCTGCCTGTCGCCTGCTTCATTGACAAAGTAAAATGTATGAATAGGAAAATAGCGGCTCGTTGAATAGCTGACGAACGGCTTCATTTGTTTTAAAATCTGAAAAGCCGCTTTGCTTTCCGGATAGTCGATAAACAATTTTATTAAATCTCTTGGTCCCGGCCCTTCTGCGGCAAGCTTCATCATTTCCACGAACGCTTCCGGTGTTTTCGTTAAAAAAACCGGAACATTTACACTAACCAAATAGGTTTCTTCTCCATTGGGCAGGTGAAACTGAACAGACATCCCTTTTACTGGTGATAGACTATCGATCATATTTGGATTTGGTGAGCTGTCTGAAAAACGGACGACTGCCGGCACCGGTTTCTGCTGCAAATGCGCGGCTTTTGTATACGGTGCAGCCTCCCCATTTGGAACAAAAACAGCTTGATAAAAGCAGCCTTTTGCATGCGCTCTCCGAAATCCTGGATGAGTGCCTGCAATTTTTTCAATGGACTGGATCGCCGTTTCGGCTAAGCCCGTGTACTTTTCGTTCATATCGCTGCCTCCTTTTTTATTCATCCATACCCAAAAAAGCCTTTGCTGATTCAAGTTTGATCAGCAAAGGCTTTCTTATCCATGTCCCTGTCCCTCTCAGGCGGAAACAGTCGGCGTCCAAGCGCCGGCATATAAGAAACAAGAGAAACAGAACGAGCCAGTGTAAAGCTTATAAAAGCGAGCCAAAGACCGTGATTCTCAAAAGCCGGAACACTTGCCCATTGAATTATTCCCAGTGCTGCTGCAATAGAGTTGCGGACAGGAGCCGCCTGTGAAGCACCGGTAAAGACACCATACAGTGCAAGGCCTACTGCCCCGCTTGCCGGAAACCGGAGCGGGCAGGTAATAATTTAAAAATAGAACGCTCCTTTAAATTAGTCAGAAATCTGTTTCGTCTGCTCCCTGTTCTCTCCCTTCTCTCCTTACAAACATGCGGATATGCTGTATACTGTTAAGGGCTTACTACAAAAAGAAGGTGATGCGCATGATCCGAACGGCTGCCATTACGGCTGATCAAGCTGTGTTGCATAACATCCCGCTTGAAGACCTTCGCGGAAACAACATCCTTTGGTACTGGGTGGACCTTGACCAGCCGACAAACGAAGAAACGACGATTTTACAGGATTTTTTCGCGTTTCACCCGCTGGCGATTGAAGACTGCCTGCATTTTATTCAACGGCCAAAGCTGGATTACTATGAAGATCACAACTTTATGATTATTCAATCCATCAATCAAAAAACGCTTGATCCGGAAGAGATTGATATTTTTTGGTGTGCAAACTATATTGTAACTTTTCATCGGAAAAAGTCTGTTGAAATTGACACAGTATGGGAACGTCTGCTAGATGCTAAAAAAATAAAAAACTTAAACCCAGTTCAGGTTTTATACCATCTTGTTGACAAAGTAGTCGACCACTTTTTCCCGAGCGTCTATCAGATTGAGGACAGCTTAATCCAGCTCGAAGCAGAGGATGCAGACCAGGCGAGCACAGATGATTTATTTGATATTCGAAAAGAGCTGCTGAAGCTGCGCCGGATTATTTTTCCGATGCGGGAATTGTTATACCGTGTACTGAATTCAGACCGGATTCAAATGGGTAAAAAAAGCAAACTATATTTTAAAGATATTTATGATCATCTTTTAATGCTGACAGAAATCGTTGAATCAAACCGGGAACTCACAAAAGATATGCGTGACAGCTATCTTTCGGTGAACTCAAATCGTATGAACAGCATTATGATGACATTAACAGTCATCACAACGATTTTCATGCCGCTTACGTTTATTGCCGGCATTTACGGAATGAATTTTGATCATATGCCGGAATTACACTGGCACTACGGTTATTTTATCGTTCTTGGTGTCATGGCTGGCATTTCCCTGTCCATGTTTGTCTTTTTCTGGAGAAAAGGCTGGTTCCGGCAGGATCATTAATGAAAAAGCACTGGTGAAAAGCACCGGTGCTTTTTCCATTTTTTCCAGCTGTTTCTTTTTTAAAGAGCAGGGAAAAATGAAATGTATCTAACTAAAAACGGACTCTTTTTTCACGAAACTCTTCCTCTTCTTTTTGTTTATATTCCCAAACAAGCGAAAAAAATTTTTATTTCTCCACAAACAATTTTTCTATCAATCAATGTTAAAATGGGCATACGCTCCAGATTGTAAGCGGTATCAAACAAGTCGTATCAAGGATTCTCTTGATTCATTCTTCACCAGCTTCCCTGTTTCAGCAAAAAAGGAGGTTATGTTTCTTTCTTATTTTTCTTGCCAACCGAAACAGCACAGGGATACAATGAGAAAGTGCGTTAATTTCTTGAAGCATCTCAGAGAAATTTTTTCCATTTTGGAGCCTATTTTAAGGAAAGGAAGAACACAAATGGCACAACTAGAGTCAAAGAAAATAGCGCCTCAGCCAAACAACAGCAATGAACTGCACCGTGGATTAGAAGAAAGGCATATTACACTTATGTCACTCGGCGCAGCCATCGGCGTCGGGCTTTTTTTAGGTTCCGCTACCGCGATTAAAATGGCCGGTCCAGGAATCTTGCTTGCTTATGCTGTGAGTGGCATGGTGATGTTTTTTATTATGCGTGCGCTTGGTGAAATGGCGATTGAAAAGCCTGTTGCCGGTTCATTTAGTAAATACGCGCGTGATTATCTTGGCCCGCTGGCCGGATTTATAACTGGATGGAACTATTGGTTTTTATGGGTTGTAACCTGTATGGCGGAAATTACCGCAGTCGGCGTTTATATGGGCTTCTGGTATCCGGATGTTCCAGCCTGGATTTGGGCATTAGCCGCCTTGGTTATTATGACAACCGTTAACTTTTTAGCGGTAAAAGCATATGGGGAATTGGAGTTTTGGTTTGCCCTCATCAAAATTGTTGCGATTCTTTCGATGATTGTAATCGGTGTGTTAATGATCGCTTTCGGAATCGGAAACGGTGGTATTGCAACCGGAATCAGCAATCTTTGGGAGAACGGCGGCTTTTTCCCGAATGGTGCAAAAGGACTTCTGTTATCTTTGCAGATGGTTATGTTCGCTTATTTGGGCATTGAATTAATCGGTGTTACAGCCGGGGAAGTAAAAAACCCGGAAAAGTCATTATCCAGAGCGATTGACTCTGTGTTTTGGCGGATTTTAATTTTTTATGTGGGCGCTTTGTTCGTCATTATGTCTATTTATCCGTGGACCGAAATTGGTACACAAGGAAGCCCGTTTGTCCTGACATTTGAAAAAGTGGGTATTCCAGCAGCAGCCGGCATTATCAACTTTGTTGTCCTAACGGCCGCTCTTTCATCTTGCAACAGCGGTATTTTCAGTACAGGACGCATGCTGTTTAATCTGGCAGAACACGGGGAAGCACCTTCTTCTTATCAAACGCTGACTCGAAACGGTGTTCCGGGCAAAGCGATTATTGCTTCTGCCGGCGTGCTGCTCATTGGCGTTTTGTTGAACTATCTTGTACCTGCTAAAGTTTTTACATGGGTAACGAGCATTGCAACATTCGGAGCGATTTGGACATGGGCGGTTATTTTGCTTTCACAAATTCGCTACCGAAAAAGCTTGAACCCGCAACAGCAGCAAGGACTTAAATACAAGGTTCCGCTATTTCCTTTTACTTCATACATCTCTCTTGCGTTTCTAGCAGGCGTCATTGTTGTAATGGGCTTTAGTGCGGACACAAGAATTGCCCTGATTGTCGGTCCGCTTTGGCTGCTTTCATTAACGGTTGTATATTATGCCAAAGGTTTTCACCGCAAAAATGCATAAGAGCTCTTTCAACGGACCGGTCCTGCCCTGAGCAGGCCGGTTCTTTTTTACGATCAGCCATATTTTTTCTGATGTTCTTTTTTCAATTTTAAGTACTCCTGATCTTCGCGCACAGCTTTCCATTTGGTCTGGAAAATCGCTGCTGACTGCGCTTTTTCTTCATCAATATTCCGCTCGTTTATCTTTCCTTCTTTATTATATTTGCGGCCGCCTTTGTAGTTTGTGTAACGGCGTGCCCGCGTATAGCCCATCTGCAAAAACTTGCGTGCCATATCCATGCCGACAAAATCATTTTTTTCTTTGTATTCCAAAAACATGCTGTAAATCTTTTCTGATGATTCCCGGGCAATATCGGGTGTTTTAAAGCGCCAGTGCGGCAAAATTTCACTTTTGTAGGGCTCCACAAGCAGTACCCCCTGCTCACCCCGGCCGACACGGTATTTTTCGGGGTCTTTTCGAAAGTCAATATGGTCAAAGTCGAGCGAATAATCAAATGCCATCATGCTTCTCTCCTTTTTCTTCTTTTTACCCGTCCTTTTAAGAGCCAAACGAAGCAAAAAAAGCGTTTAAAACGGTGTCATTTGTAAATAGTAGTAAAAAAGATGAAAAGGGGATCATCATGAAAAAAACCTACTATGCTGCTTCTTTTTTCCTGGCAGGGATGCTGACAGCCGGATGCGGAACGGACGAAAGTGAACAGCCTGTACTGGATACCGAAACCGATACCATCGAGGAACAGGCGCGTGATTTGCCAAGTAAAATTCAAAATGTACAAAGTATGCTTGACCGCGTAAACACCCATATTGAATCCTCTGAAAGCGGTGAGGAGCTTCAAAAAGCCGGAGAAAGCCTGGAAGAACATTGGGATTTAGCTGAAGCTGAAGTGGAAGAGCAATATCCAGAAGAATACACAGCTATTGAAAAAAGCCTTTACCCGCTTATAGCCGAAGCACAAAAAGACACTCCTGATCTTCAAAAAATGAAACCATGGGTAAAAGATGCCAACGACAAATTAACAGCTCTTTTAGAAAAAGCATCTGCTCCTAAAAAAGAAGAAGATGGGTTAGACACAGAACAGAAATAGAAAGGAGTCCCGTGAAATGGCCAACGCTTTCAGTGAAACGAGCCAGCGTCCTTTTGCGCTCCCTTCTTCTCCCTGGATCGCAGCACAGCAATGGGATTTTATGCTTTTTCTTCACTGGCCTGTTTCAGCCAAGAAGCTCGAACCACATATCCCAGCCGCTCTTTCTCTTGATTTGTTCGGCGGCAGCGCCTGGGTCAGCATTGTGCCTTTTTTAGCCCGCGGCACCCGCCTGCGCGGCCTGCCGCCTTTTCCTTTTTATCATTCCTATTTAGAAATCAATATACGCACTTACGTCACGTATAAAGGCGTTCCCGGTGTTTACTTTTTCAGCCTTGGTGTCGATAAATGGCCGGTCGTTTTGGGGGCACGGGCCGCTTCTCTTCTTCCGTATTACCATGCTCAAATGAAACTGCTTGTGCGCAATCAAAGGGTGAACTTTCAATCAGGAAGCAAACATCCTTTTCGTGCGGTTTATTTCCCTTCTTCCTCTGTCTTTATCCCGCAGGAAGGCAGTATAGACTTTTGGCTGCTTGAACGCTATTGCCTGTTTGATCAAAAAGGCGGCTTTGTTTTCCGCGGAGATATTCACCATGACCGGTGGCGTGTGGCAGAAGCGCGCTGTACGGTTTTGGATCCGCCGTCCCTTTCTTTTTTGCCGGATGCGGTTTTTGAGCAAAAGCCGCTCGCTCATTTTGCCCATAAAAAAAACGTGTTTGCCTGGCCGTTACAAATCGCCAGGTAAACACGTTTTTTCTTATGAAGTAAAGACGACGCCGGCCTGTCTGCGCGCTTCTTCCGTGATCTCGATCACAATTTCGCTTATGTTCCGGTAGTGCTCATACAGGTTGCGGTCATTTGACTGAATCGCTTTTGCAATCGCTTCTGCTTCATACATCATATCGTTTTCTTCTTCTGCAACGGCAAGCTGTTCCTGCTCCCCTGAAAAACGATCTGTAAACTGGATGCTTGCAATTGGTGCCACGTGATCAAGGCTGATCGTGCCGTTTTCGCCGCTGATTTCACCCGGCAGGAACGAATCCGTTATTTTTGAGAACATTGTGGTACACACATGTGTGCCGTAATCCAGAATAACCGAACCGCTTCCATCCACTCCTGTCGGCAGCATCGTCACATGGGCGCTGATACGCTCTGGCTTGCCAAACAAGGAAACAGCCAGGCTGATCGGATATACGCCTAAGTCAACCAGCGCACCGCCGGAAAACTTCGATGAGAAAATATTCGGCTCTTCCCCAGCCAGTACATTATCGTAGCGGGACGAGTATTTCATATACTGCAAAAATGAATGACGGATCGGACCGACTTTTTCAACCACCTCTTTTAAGCGTGCATGGTTTGGCGTATACAAATTGCGGAACGCTTCAAATAAAAATACGCCATTTTCTTCCGCTGTTTGAAAGGCTTCTCTGCACTGGTCAGCCGTTGAAAACATTGGTTTTTCACAAATAATATGCTTTTTATGCTTCATTAAAAAAAGCGCCTGCTCAAAGTGAAGTGAATTAGGCGAAGCGATGTATACAACATCAACGGTTTCATCAGACGCCAGCTCCGCAAGGTCTGTGAAAATGCGCGGTGCTCCCAGCCCCTTTGCTTTTTCGACCGAACGGGAGAAAGCGCCGGCAAACGTCAATGCATCTGTTTTGCTGACAGCATCAATAAACCGCTCTGTAATCATGCTTGTACCAATCGTTGCGATGTTCATATGTAATCCCTCTCTTATCCAAAATACTAGCCGCTGTTCTTTGTTATTTTCTCAGCAAAACGCTCCAAGATCAACTGCCGGCCAAACAAGTTTCTTTTTGAACTGTACATACATATTGTATACTGTTCGAAAAGGGGGGCTTGCAAGTGGGACATGTATGCGCAAGAGAATTCAACTGTGAAAAAGAACTGACGCTGGCGGTGATCGGCGGGAAATGGAAAATGCTGATTCTTTGGTATTTAGGGAAAGAAGGAACAAAACGGTTCAACGAATTAAAATCGTTAATGCCCGGCATTACGCAGCGTATGCTTGTGAATCAGCTGCGTGAGCTTGAATCGGATTTTATCGTTCACCGTGAAGTGTATCCGGTTGTGCCTCCAAAAGTAGAATATTCCTTGACGGACCAGGGCCGGACTTTAATGCCCATTCTTGAATCGATGTACGATTGGGGCAAGAAATATAAGGAATTTATTGAAGAACAAGTGGATGAACCTGCTGTAGAAATTGGACATAATAAATAATCAAGAGAGTGTGCGAAGCACGCTCTTTTTTATTGGACAGTATACTTTTCAGCACTATATGAGTTTAAAGTGCGTACTTCTTTTTTGCTCAGCTTCACTTTACAATGAACAACATCAAACAAAAAAGGAGCATGTATCATGAAATTACAATTAGCGTTAGACCTTGTAAACATTCCGGAAGGTATCGAGCTTGTGAAGGAAGTACAGGACCACGTTGACATCGTTGAAATTGGCACGCCCGTTATCATTAACGAAGGGCTTCACGCGGTTAAAGCTATGAAAGAAGCGTTCCCGAACCTGGACGTGCTGGCGGATCTTAAAATTATGGATGCAGCCGGCTACGAAGTGTCACAAGCTTCAGCAGCAGGTGCGGACATTGTGACCATCCTTGGCCAGGCGGAAGATGCATCCATCAAAGGCGCCGTAGAAGAAGCGAAAAAACAAGGCAAACAAATTCTTGTGGATATGATTGCGGTCAAAGACATTAAAACACGCGCGCAGGAACTTGACGCCCTTGGCGTTGATTACATCTGTGTTCATACGGGCTATGACTTGCAGGCAGTCGGTAAAAACTCCTTTGAAGATCTGCATACAATTAAAAGCGTTGTAAAAAATGCGAAAACAGCGATTGCCGGTGGGATTAAGCTTGAAACACTTCCGGAAGTGATTAAAGAACAGCCCGATCTTGTTATCGTCGGAGGCGGGATCACAAGCCAAGATGATAAAAAAGCAGCAGCTGCCGAAATGCAGAAGCTTATCAAAGACACGGTTACGGTTTAATGACCAAGCAGCTTGAACGCATTCTGCAGGAGGTTCACACAACCGCTCAGCTTATCCGTGATGAAGATGCAACGCAGCTTGTAAATCACATCCTTGAAGCGAAAAAAATCTTTGTAGCGGGCGCAGGACGCTCCGGGTTTATGGCAAAATCTTTCGCGATGCGCATGATGCATGTCGGCTTGGATCCGTACGTTGTGGGCGAAACGATCACGCCGAATGTAGAAGAAGGCGATTTGTTTATCGTCGGTTCTGGCTCGGGTGAAACAAAAAGCCTTGTGGCGATGGCGGAGAAAGCCAAGTCGATCGGCGCGGATGTAGCGGCTATTACGATCGTGCCGGATTCATCGATCGGCCAGATTGCAGACATCGTCATTGAGATTCCTGCTCAGACAAAAGCCGATACAAGCAATAAATCGATTCAGCCGATGGGTTCTTTGTTTGAACAAAGCTTATTGCTGTTTTATGATTCGCTTATTTTAACGATCATGGAAAAACGCGGAATGAATTCCGGCCGTATGTACGGGCGCCATGCCAATTTAGAATAGCTGTAAAAAAGGCCGCTTATTTAAAGCGGCCTTTTTTTACTTTATGTAGATGGATTGTCCCGCAAAAAATAAATAAAATCAGTCGGGCAGCTCCCATATCCTGCTGTTCTCAGCATCGCTACCACATTTCCACGGTGGGAAGTGCCGTGATTGACCACATGGGTCACAAGCTCAGATAACGTATTTTGAAAGAGCACCCCTTCTTTCGTTCGATAGTTAATCATTGTATCACCGCTTCGTACTTCCTGTAAAAACCTGCTCATTTCTTTTCCGAGATCCGTAAAAGCTTTTTTCGCTTCTGCCGCAGTCGAAAAGGTTGTTTCGCCGCCTGCCGGTTCACTGGATTCTTTCATTCGTGAAAACCATATTCGGTCTACGTCATAAATATGCTCAAATGTCCGAGCGATAGAGGAAAACGGCCCTGCCATCGGTTTGGTAAAAACGGAAGGGTATGAAGCCAGATGATCCAGCATTCGTTCGTTCGCCCATACATGATAATCATATAACTGATTCATTTGTAATCCGCCTTTCTTTATGTTAAATGTTCCTTGTTTCTACTATAACAGGAAACAAACCCTGTACCATTTAAAAGGAATACGCGTTTTTTCAGCATAATATTCCGTCATGCGGGTAAAAGAAAACTATTCTAAAAATCAGGAGGTTTTTTCATGCGCGCAGTTACCTATCAAGGCATTAAAAACATGCAGGTAAAGAATGTAGCAGATCCAACGATTCAAAAGCGGGAAGACATTATTGTCCGTATTACCTCAACAGCCATTTGCGGCTCTGATTTACACATTTACCAGGGTGCCCTGCCGCCGGCAGAAGACGATTATGTAATCGGCCATGAACCGATGGGAATTGTAGAGGAAGTCGGGCCGGACGTCACAAAAGTCAAAAAAGGCGACCGCGTGGTGCTGCCGTTTAACGTTTCCTGCGGCCAGTGCTTCTACTGTAATCACGATATGGAGAGCCAGTGCGACAACTCTAACGCCAACCCTCATATTGATTCGGGCGGTTATTTCGGCTTTACACAGCGCTACGGAAACTTCCCTGGCGGCCAGGCAGAATATCTGCGCGTGCCATACGGAAACTTTATGCCCTTTGTGATTCCGGAATCATGCGAGCTTGAGGATGAATCGGTTTTATTCCTATCCGATATTCTGCCGACTGCTTATTGGAGCGTTGAAAATTCCGGCGTGAAAGCAGGAGATACGGTCGTTGTACTTGGCTGCGGACCGGTTGGCTTATTAACACAGAAGTTTGCCTGGATGAAAGGCGCAAAGCGGGTCATTGCTGTGGACCACGTTCCGTATCGCCTGGCTCATGCCAAGAAGATGAATAACGTTGAAGTATTTAATTTCTCAGAATACAAAAACATGGGTGATCATTTAAAAGAAATCACCAATGGCGGCGCGGATATTGTCATTGACTGTGTCGGCATGGACGGAAAAAAATCGCCGGTTGAAGCGATCGAGCAAAAACTCAAGCTGCAGGGCGGCACATTAAGTGCGATCCAAATCGCCTTGAGAGCGGTTCGCAAGTTCGGAACAATCCAGCTCACTGGCGTTTACGGTTCTTTGTATAACATGTTCCCGCTCGGCTACTTGTTTGAGCGGAATATTACCGTAAAAATGGGCCAGGCACCTGTGATTCACTACATGCCGGAGCTGTTTGAGAAAATTACAGCCGGCGAGATTGACCCGACAGAAATCATTACCCACAAAGTGCCGCTCGAGCAGGCAGGCGAGGCTTATCAAATGTTTAACGATCACGCAGATGAATGTATTAAAGTAGTCCTAAAACCATAAAATGAAATATCCGCCTCTTACAGGGCGGATTTTATTTTTTATATAGAAACAGCCACTAATCAAAAGTATACGATTCAAAAAACAAAAGAAAAAGAGCGGTCCTGTACGGACCGCTTCTTTATTCATTCACTTCTACCGGCATATGAAACTGGTGAAATACTTTTACCATTTCCTGCTTTGCCTCTTCTTCATCCGGCCCATGAATCTCAAGCTGAAATGTCTTGGAGGTTAAAACGGAATGCGTCAGTCCTAAAATACTTTTTACATCAATGCTGCGATGATCTGTTTTTAACACGATGCTCGATTGAAACGGCTGAGCCGCTTTGTTTAATTCCACCACGAAACGGGCAAATGTCCCTCCGAGTTCCATATCGGCTCCCCCTTAATCTTCTTCGTTAATAATGACGGAACGGCCACGCATTTTCATAATAAGCGGAATACTGATCCATAAAGCGCCAATCAGCAGAAACAGCAGTGACACCGGGCTTGTGACAAAAATAGAAAAATCACCATTGGAAGAAGTAAGGGCGCGGCGCATATTATTTTCAATCATCGGACCAAGCACCAGCGCTAAAACGAGCGGCGCGACCGGATAGTCATTTTTCGTTAAAAAGTAACCGAGCAGTCCGCAGGCAAGCAGTAAAGCCAAATCAAAAATGTTAAATTGTACGGCATACACACCGAAAATGGAAATTGCCACAATAATCGGCAGCAAGTATTTGGCAGGCGTATCAATCACCTTGGCAAACACTTTTACAAGCGGCATGTTTAAAATAAGCAGCATCACATTACCGATAAACATACTGGCAATCAAGCCCCATGCTACCTGCGGGTTATCTTCAAACAACAGCGGACCCGGCTGTACGTTATACATAATAAGAGCTCCCATCAAAATAGCGGTTGTGCCGGAGCCTGGAATACCCATTGTCAGGAGCGGGATCATGGCGCCGCCGGATGCTCCATTGTTGGCAGACTCAGGTGCAGCTACTCCCGCAATTGCTCCGTGACCGAATGTTTCCGGACGTTTGCTTATTTTCTTTTCGGTAATATAAGAAAAGAAAGAGGCAAGCGTCGCGCCCGCACCCGGCAGCACCCCAATAAAAAAGCCGAGCAGTGAGCCGCGGACGATCGGTCCAGTGCTTTCTTTCATATCCTGTTTTGTCGGCAAAATCCGTCCTACTTTGGCGACCTTGCCGTCATCATTGTCTTTGTCCAGAATCGTCCGGAATACTTCACCAAGTGCGAATAACCCCACCGCCACTGTTAAAAACTCAAGTCCTGAATATAAATAAGGGTTATTATACGTAAAGCGGGAAACGCCGGATACATTGTCCATTCCGATGGTCGCTAAAAGCAGGCCGGCCACTGTCATGATCAGTGCTTTTGTAATTGAACTTCCTGCCAGTCCGCTGACCGCGCACAAGCCGAGAAGCATCAGCGAAAAATACTCAGCCGGCCCGAATGAAAGAGCTAATTGGGACAGCGGCTTTGCCAGCAAGGTTAAACCCAGGAGCGCAACAATCCCTGCCACAAATGAGCCGATAGCAGAAATAGAAAGTGCTGCTCCAGCCCGTCCCTGCCTTGCCATTTGGTAACCATCCAGCGCCGTTACAACTGAAGAAGATTCTCCCGGCGTATTTAATAAAATCGAGGTAGTCGATCCTCCATACATGGCTCCATAATATACACCTGCAAGCAAAATAATCGAACTGGCAGCAGCGCTTTGCGGGTCAAGGCCTGACGTAAGCGTTGCGGTAATCGGAATTAAAAGAGCCACGCCGCTCATGGGCCCAATTCCCGGCAGCACGCCCACCGCCGTTCCAATCAGGACACCGCAAAAAGCAAACAATAAGTTTTGCCACTGCATGGCAACCCCGAACCCATTCATTAAAAATTGTACTGTATCCATGTGTAAGCACCTCCTTTAATTTAAACCGGAAATCCTGGCAGCGAGCCTTGTAAAAGACCGACAAAAATATAGTAAACGCCAAAAGAAAACGCCGCGGCGATCACAATGCTTTTCAGCCAGCCGCCCCTTTCCAGCACTTGAAATCCAATCAGCAAAAATAAAAAGGTTGTAATCACATAACCAAGCGGCTCCAGCAGCACAATGTAAAGAATGGCGGCTGCAAAGATAATGAAAAACCTTTTGTAATCCGGCTTTTCTCCTCCTCTTGCTTCCTGTTTATTTTTTACGGCTTCGGTAAAAAGCTTAATACTTAATAAAATAAGTAAAATGCCGAGTCCGATTGGAAAAATATCCGGTCCCACGTTACTTCCGTAAGAAGTGGCAGCAATTTTGCGGCTTTCTGTGATAAAAAAGACGCCTATTAGAAGAAAGATGATGCTGGCATAACGATCGAATGTCCTGCTCATTTCATACACCCCCGCATTTATTTCGTTTAAATGTAAACGCTTTCTTAAAAAGTATCAGCTTCTGCCCGCCGATAGAAGTTTTTCTCCATAACTTGAATAACGATCATATTTTCAACGCAGCATTTATTTTCCATGAAAAATATGACGTTAATACCGTTTAATGATCTTTATGAGATGAATGAGCAGAAACTATTCCTGTTCATTCGTTGGTGGTACCATTTGTAAATGAAAGCGTTACCAAAATAAAGGGGGCATTTCAATGAGTGTGACGTTCAAGGTAAAAAAGTGGGGCAGTCTGATTACGGCCGGTGCGCTTGCACTTAGTTTAGCAGCGTGCAGCAATTCTAATTCTTCTTCCTCTGGAGGAAGCAAAGAAGAAAATGCTGCTTATCCGGAAAAGCCGATTGTCATTAATGCGCCGTCTGGAGCAGGCGGCGGGCTTGATACAACTGCACGCGCTTTAACGAAAGTATTAAATGAAACGGGATTAACAGAGCAGTCCATGACCGTTGAAAACAAGCCAGGCGGCGGACAGGCAGTCGGCCTCGCGGATTTTATCAGCCAGGATCCTAAAGACCCTTACCGGCTCTTTCTTCCTTCTGTTCCATTGCTTATTAATAATTTGAAAAAAGAAGGAAACAGCCCGCATTCCTATAAAGACTTAACGCCAATCGCCCAGCTTACGAAAGATTATGGAGCGATTGTCGTTCCGGCAGATTCAAAGTATAAAGATTTAGAATCACTGTTTAAGGACTTAAAAGCGAAGCCGGACAGTTTAACACTGGCAGGCGGCTCGTCTCCGGGGTCTCAGGATCATTTAGTTGCCATGCTCCCTGCTGTAAAAGCGGGTGTTGACGCTGCGAAAATCAAATATGTTTCCTATGATGGCGGTGGAGAAGCAATGACTGCTCTGATCGGCGGCAATGCCGATGTGCTTGCTACAGATATTTCCGGCACAGGGGAATATTTAAAAGCAGGAAAAGTTCGTGTTCTTGGCGTATCTTCTCCAGAGAGGTTAAAAGGCACATATGCGGATATTCCAACATACAAGGAAGCCGGAATTGATGCGGAATTTACGATTTGGCGCGGTTTGTTCGGACCGAAAGAAATGCCGGACTACGCGGTAGATTACTGGAACAAAACACTTTCAGAAATGGTGAAAACACCAGAATGGCAAAAAGTTCTCGAAACAAACGGATGGGAAGACGGCTATAAAAATTCTGAGGAATTCACGGCTTTCCTAGAAGAACAAGAAAAATTGGTACAGGAGATTTTAGAGTCGCTTAATATGCAAAAATAAGCTTATTCTGCTCAAGGAGGGGGAATCTTTTTGCAAGAATCAACAGAAACAGCCAAGCAGCGGGTGAAAAGCCAGTTTGGAAAATCAGCCGAGCACTACGTTACAAGCAGTACCCATTCAACAGGAACGGATCTTGCCCTTCTCCCTGAATGGCTGAAGATTGGTCCCGATTCTCTTGTCCTTGATATTGCAACAGGAGGCGGCCATGCAGCGAAAGCGCTGGCCCCTCATGCTGCTCATGTGTTTGCCACTGATTTAACCGTGCCGATGCTCGAAGCCGCCAAAAAGCATTTAGCGTCATCCGCCAATAATATCTTTTACGTCGCAGCAGACGCAGAAGCGCTTCCGTTTTTGCCGCATACGTTTGATGCAGTCACCTGCCGGATTGCTGCGCATCACTTTCCAAATCCGCATCTGTTTGTACAGGAAGCGGCCCGCGTACTAAAGCCGGGCGGACGTTTCGTCTTGATTGATAATATTGCACCTGAAGACCCGGCCCTGGATGCTTTTGTGAATCGGCTCGAATCTCTGCGTGACCACAGCCATGTGCGCAGTTATACCATTCCTGAGTGGAAGGGCTGGTTTCAAGAAGCCGGATTCAGCCTGGTAAAAGAGCAGGTGCGCAAAAAAGAACTTGGCTATCCGGAATGGGTCCACCGCACGACCGCTTCTCCTGAGCAGGTTCAGGAAGTGGATGCTCACCTTCTCTCTGCAGACACGTCTGTTTCCACATACTTTTCAGTAAAAATGCAGGGTGAAAGCATTGCATCCTTTCAAATTGATGAATGGATGGTCCTGGTTCAACGAAATTAAGCGCTGGTGTTCCACATATGTGGGGCACCTTTTTACTTTTTTCGATATCTTCGTTCCGGACGGCCAATCGTTCCATACATAATTTCTACTTCTGCTTCTTCAGCTGCCACGAGATATTCTAAATATCTTCGCACAGTGGAATTGCTGGCACCAGTCGCGCGTGCTGTTTCTTCAGCATTAATGCTTGAAGAAGCTTCATGTAAGTGTGTACGTACTTTTTTCAGCGTATGTTTATCAATTCCTTTTGGCAGCTGATCCGTTTGCTCTACATATTCGGCTCCGGCCGCCTGACTCATAATGCCAAAAAAACGATTAACTTCTCCCTGCTCAATAAGAGCGGATTGAGACAGTTTCTTTTTTGTTTCTTTGTACTGCTCAAGCGTAGATAAAAACTGGTTGATCATAATAGGCTTCAGCATGTAACTGTACGCACCGCCCCGAATGGCTTCACTAACGGTTCGAACATCATTGGCAGCCGTAATCATAATGACATCCACACTCCGCACTTCTTTACGGATTTCCCACAACAAATCAGTCCCGTTCATATCAGGCAGGTAAACATCAAGCAAAATAAGATCAGGTGTAAATACGTTTAGTAATTCCAGCGCCTGCTTTCCGAGGCTTGCAGATGCTACAATTTCGAATCCATCTACCTTCTGCACAAACTTTTTATAAATATTGATTGTGGTCTCATCGTCTTCGATAATCATTACTTTAATCGGTGCCATAAAAGCGGTTCCCCCTTTTGTTTACTGCTTTGGAATGGTAATGGTAAATTGCGCACCGCCAAAGGAGCTTTTCGAAAGATAAAGATCTCCTTTTAGCTTCTGCAGTGTATTTTTCACAATCGCAAGTCCAATTCCGTGATTGTCCCCATCCTTCGTCGTAAATCCTTCTTCAAAAATCCGGTCCTGCTCTTCAGGCGGAATACCCGGACCGTTGTCTTCAATATCAAAAATAAGTTCATGGCCGATATCAGTAAACGAAACACGGACTATCGCTTCTTCTCCCCTTAATCGTACGGCTGCCTCCATTGCATTATCAATCATATTTCCTAACACCGTTACAAACAGCTTGGTGTCAAAAGAAGACGGCACAACGGATAAGTTGCTGTCTTCGTCTATCTGAAAATGGACTTTCATTTCTTTGGAGCGGTGGATTTTGCCAAGAAGACAAGCCGCAATATACGGATCTTTTACAGAGGAAGTTAAAAACACAACGACATCCTGCCGCTCTTTTACTTCGTCCGCTATAAATGACCTTGCTTCCTCATATTGCTCCAACACTATCAACCCATAGATGGTGTTTAATTTATTTAAATACTCATGATTTTGTGCCCGGATGTTGTCGGTAATGCTTTTGACCGCTGACATTTCCTCCTCTATTTTCTCGATTTCTGATACAGGGCGGATCGTTAAAACCGCCCCCTTTGTTTGATTATTCTGCCAAATCGGCGCACCATCCGCTACATAAAGCTGATGCCCAAACAAAAACCGCTGCCGCACAATGCTTGTCTTTTGGTCGATGATCGATTCAGCCATCCCAACGAGGCGGCTGTTTGTTATTTTTCCTTTCTCGCTAATTTGCCCCTCCAGCAGATTTCTCGCTCTTTTGTTGATAGACGTTATGTGATGATCGTTATTTACTGCAATGGTTGCATCCCGAATAGATTCAAGGGTCGCTTCTTTTTCTTTAAATAAAAAAGAAATCTCTTCCGGTTCTAAATTAAAAATCAATTTTTTCACCCGTTTCGCTATCGTAACAGCTCCTGTTACGCCAAATAAACTAATAAACAGGGCGAAACATAGCAGCTTTAACCAATAGGCATTTCTCGCTTTATCTACTTCTGTTGTTAAAAAACCGACAGAAGCCACTCCAATGATTTCTCCATTTTTGTTGTAAATAGGGGCTTTCGCTTTAATGGCTGAACCCGAGATACCTGTCCCTTTGTACACGACAGATTTTCCTGCTGAGAGGCTTTCCCTGCTGCTCGTCCCCATTTTCTTACCGATATGTTTTGTTATGTGATGGGAATAACGGACGTTATGTTTATTGCCGATCACAACATATCCTGCGCCAGTTGATTGCCTGATGTTTTCAGCAATAGGCTGAATGCGCAGAGGCGGATTTGGATCATCAAACGCCTGGATAATCGTTTCATTTTGAGCAGCCATTTTAGCCACTGTCATCGCCTGGCTGCCCAGTGACTTTTCAGCCAAATCTCCCATAAGAGTAAGAAAGATAGCGCTTACAAAAAGAATCGTTAAAAAAACGACCATAGAAATAAGACCAATCATCTGCCCGAGCAGCTTAGGCCGCCTCCAAAGAATCGACATGTAACCTCCCGCTTTCTAATGGAAAAACTCTTTCTTTTATTTATCTCAATCCATAGAACATTGTCAATATTTTGTTCATTTTGTTCACGGTTTTTTATGATTTTCGCATTTCAAATTAGGGAAAAACGGTGTATCTTTGTACGTATAGCATCTATTTTCTGGGGGCCGTTAAAATGAATAACGAAATTCGAATTCTTGGAAAGAAACTGTCTGAGCTAAAATATGAAATTGCCCAGGAAATTCATCAAAGCCTTTCGCATATAACAAGTATTCAAGAAAAAGCCGGCTGGGAGAAGGAACGGGCAATCGAACACCGTGCCCAATTTATTCAAATGTTCGCAGACACTTTAATCGAACAGCCTGACCACGAACTTTCTTTAAAACGCTTTAGCAAATGGGGAGCGAAAACTGGAGAGATCGCCTGCAGCCTGAATGCGCCAATGGATGATGTACTGCAGACGACAACCATATACCGGACGGCTATTTGGGATGTATTAAAGCAGGAAATGAAGCAGAAGCAAATGTCTGTTGAAACGGTTTTTGACAGCATCGCCCTTATCGATCCGCTGCTTGATCAAGCCGTTTATGCGTTAAGCATCACTTATGTGAAGTTTCATCGAGAAGCACTTGAGCAATCGGCTCAGGCACTTTTGGAACTTTCTGTACCGGTTGTGCCGATCACAAAAGGAGTAGCTGTACTTCCGCTGATTGGCAGCATGAACACGGAACGGGCAGCTCTTTTGATGGAAGAAGTACTGCAAAAAGCAGCCAAGCTTACGCTTTCCCACCTTCTACTTGACCTGTCCGGTGTTGTAACGGTTGATACGATGGTTGCCGATCAAATTTTCAAGGTGATCGATGCCTTGTCCCTGCTTGGCGTAAGAGCGTCACTTATTGGTATTCGTCCTGAAGTAGCCCAAACGATGGTGACAATCGGTATTAACGTGGGCGAATTGGATGTAAAAGCAAATTTGGAAGCGGCATTAAAAGATTTGCAGCAGTCCGCCCATTTGTTTTCCTCTTAAAAAGCAATCGAATTCCTTTTCACGATCATCCGGTAAAATTGAAAAAAGGCTGCCTCAATGAAATGAGACAGCCTTTCTTTTTCATTCGTGTGCAGGTAAAAATTCAGTTGTAAACATCTCACTTGTTTTAAAGTCTTCTTTCAGAAGGCCAATCTCAAGCAGCTGTTGTTTCAAGGTGTCCCAGCGCTCTTCTGTCATATAGCCAATACCATGTTCGGCAGCATCCTTGCCGTAAATATATTCGTGCTGCGTTTTCGTTTCAAAATTCAAAGCTTCCAGCGCGATATTCGGGTTTTCTCCAACAATGACTTTATTGATCTCGTCTGAAGATTGTTCGTAAGACTGCCAGCCTTTTATATAAGAAGAAACAAACTTCTGGACGATTTCCTTGTGGCTTTCCAAATAATCTTTTGTTACAAACAGCACAACGTTATAAGGATCATATCCTGACTCGGAAACAAGCATCGTTTCCACCGGTACTTTTTCCTGCTCCATAAAAAACGGCTCGGACGTCACAAAAGACTGGGTCACCGATGTTTTATTGTCGATAAAATTAACATGCTGGCCGTTATAGCCAAGTTCGGTTACCTTGCTGAGGTCATATTTGTTTTTAAGAAAATCCCAATACGTAATGCCCGGTTGAACAAACACTTCCCGTCCATTTAAATCTTCAAAGTCCTGAATGTCTTCTCCCTTATGGTACATAAATGCCTGTGGACTGCCCTGCATGGTGGCGGCGACTGCTACAAGCTCAATGCCTTGATTGCGGGCAATCAGCATTTGGTCGGCATGGGCCAAACCGAATTGGGCATCACCGGCTGCAACAATTTGAACAGGCGATACTTGTGGTCCGCCCGGTTCTACTTCTACATTCAGCCCGTTTTCTTCAAAGGTTCCTTCTTCCAGAGCGCTGTATACACCGCCGTGCTGTGATTTCGGGAACCAGTTTAGAACAAGCTTTACATCTTCTGTTCCCCCGCTTGTATCGGCTGCTTCACTCTCGGTTTCGGTTGCCCTCTCGGATCCGCACGCTGAAAGCAGCAGCCCCATGGCTAATACAGAAGCCAGAACCCCTCTTGTCTTCCATTTTACGTTCTCCATTTTTCTTCCCCCTTGCCGTTTATTTTTCTGATTTCATCGCTGATTCATGCCAGCTGCCAAGAAGCATGTTCGAGAACAAGCTGACAACGAGGTAAAAACCGATGCCAAGAATAGCAGCGGCAATGCCGCATGAAAATAAAAAGGATGTCTTTACTTGAATGGCGGCGACTGTAATTGCATAACCAAGACCTCCGTTTCCACCGCCAATACCCGCTACATACTCTCCAACAATGGCGCCGACAATCGACAGCGTGCATGAAATTTTCAATCCTGTCATGATATACGGCATGGCCGCTGGAATACGCAGCTTCCACATACGCTGCCATTTCGAGGCATTGTAAAGCGTAAACAGCTCATCCATATTTTTATCAACCGAATTAAGCCCCATCAACGTATTGGAGATCACCGGGAAAAATCCGATTAAAAAAGAAATGACCACAATAGAATTGAAGCCGGCCCCAAACCAGATCACAACGATAGGGGCAACAGCCACAACCGGGATGGTCTGCAAAATAATAGCGTACGGATAAATACTCCGCTCTAATATTTTCGAGCTGGCTAAAAACACTGATACCCCAATGCCAATAACTGCACTCAGGAAAAAGCCAATCACTGATTCAAAAATGGTAATGCGGATTGCTTCCGACAGCAGAGCCCAGTCCGAAACGGTTGCTTCCCATACATCCGTCGGCTTCGGCAAAATATAATGCGGCAATCCGAGCGCTAAAGGGATGGCCTGCCAGAGTGTAAGAAACAAAATAAACGCGATCATAGGTCCGAGATAAAGCTCTTTAAAGGTTGAAGCAAATGGCCGCTTTCTCTTAGGCACAGCTGCGAGCATGCTTTGCTGCTTTGTTATTTCCATTTCAGGCATCGCCATTTATACCGTCTCCTTTCGGGATTCATGAGACTCAAGGCTCGCTGAAGCGGTCTCCACATACTTTGAAAACGCCGGTTCTGTTCTCATGCCGAGCTCACGCGGGTAAGGAAGATCCACATCGATAACAGAGGAAAGCCTGCCTGGCCGGGCGGACATTACGGCAATTTTAGAAGACAAAAAAACGGCCTCGTACACATTGTGGGTCACAAACAAAACCGTCATCTCTTCTTTTTTCCAGATATCAAGCAATTCCATTTGAAGCGTCTGGCGGGTCATTTCATCAAGAGCCGCGAACGGTTCATCCATGAGAAGAAGCTTCGGCTTCGCAGCGAGTGCCCGCGCAATCGATACGCGCATTCTCATACCGCCTGAAAGCTGGCGCGGGTAGGAAGTTAAATGGTCTTTTAAGCCGACCATCTCAAGAACTTTTTGAGCGGTTTCTCTCTTTTCTTTTTTGCTGCCTCCACGCAGTTCAAGAGGCAGCAGCACATTGTCCAGCACACTCCTCCACGGAAGCAGGTTTGCATCTTGAAAAACAAAAGCAATGTCATTCGTATGTTTAATCAATTCTTCTGGAGGCTTCCCGAAAACAGATACTTCTCCTGAGGTGGGGGCACCGAGCCCAGCCACCATACGCAGTGCTGTAGATTTACCGCAGCCCGATGGTCCAAGAAAACTGACAAACTCCCCTTCTTTTACCGGAAAATCAAAATGATGAAGAGCAACCGTGCCTGTGTTATACACTTTACTGACATGCTTAAAATAAACAGCCTGCTTTTGGTCCATCGCCATGTCATTCTCTCCTTTCGATCTCTTTATGTAACATCTATTGACATCATAATAAGAGAAATAGCCAAGCTCAATGTGTATGATGACCAAATTTAACAAGGTTAGTTAGAAATAAAAGAAAAAAAGAGTGTAACCCCAATAAGATTACACTCTTTTGCGTCAGATTATCTAACAGAATTTATGAAGAACAAGCCCGCTGAACAGACCGGATGATGCCGCCATACCCTGTGCACCGGCAAAGATTGCCCGAAAAGGCTTCCTGAATCGCCGCTTCATTCGGCTTTGGATTTGATTCAAGCAGGCATTTTGCCGCCATGACCATGCCCGGTGTGCAATAACCGCATTGAAAGCCGCCTTCTTCGAGAAATGCTTCTTGAATAGGATGCACTCCGTTTTGATCAGAAAGCCCTTCAACCGTTTCCACCGAAGCCCCTTCAAGCTGATAAGCGAGTGTCAGGCACGAAACAGACAGTTTACCATTGATCAAAACCGAACAGGCTCCACAGCGTCCGATGCCGCATGAAATTTTTGTGCCGGTTTGACCAAGCTCATTTCGCATTAAATCAACAGCTCTCATAACAGACGGAACGGTTAATTGAACAGGCTTACCATTTAACTGAAAGGACAGCTCTATCACTCCAGCGCCTGCTTTTTCAGGATTGATTTTCATACAGGACACCCCTTTCCATCGACTGCAGCACAGCCTCCGGCTTTACCGGCAGACGGCTGACCCGAAAGCCGATTGCATCGTAGATCGCATTGGCAATTGCCGGCGCTACAGCTACCGTTCCAATTTCTCCAACACCCCGCGGGCCGTAATGATCTCCAGGAGGAAGCGTCTCAATCGCTTCAAGCTCCAGGTCAAACGGTACATCTTGAATGCCTGGAACCAAATAAGAATCGAAGTTTTCTGTCGCATACTGTCCTTCTGTCATCACCACATCTTCCATTAAAGTATAGCCAAGCGCCATTACGCCGCCGCCCTCAATTTGCCCCCTATAGCCCATTTCGTTTACAACAGGGCCGGCTGCTGTAGACTGATGCAGTCCGGTGACTTTTATTCTTCCAGTTAAAATATCAACCTCTGCCTGGGCCACTACACCGCTGTATGTGTATAAGTAGTGAGCCGAGTCTATTGCGTCCGGTGAAACCGGAAAATCAAACTGGGTGGAAACCACAATCGGCTCTTTGCCGGCTGCAAGAGATTCAAAGGAAAGCACGCATTTTCCATTCTTCCAAACACCGCCCGGTCCAATCGAAAGCACATTCTCTTCTGCACCCGTTTTTTGGGCGGCCCGTGCAAGCACCTGCTTTATAAAAGACCCTTTTAACCGCTGAAGTGAATGCCAGACCATACTTGTTCCGCGTGAAGCGGTAGTGGAACCGGACGAAGGAACGAGAGCCGTATCTCCAATGACAATGGAAAGGTCTTCTTTTCGGCATCCTAATTCTTCTATTGTCACCGCTTCAATCACAGCCAGAATTCCCTGCCCCGCTTCTTCAAATCCAAAGGCAATTTCAATCTTTCCATTTTCTTTTAAAGAAAGCCGCCCGCCGGCAGGGTCCATTCTCCCAAAGCCAAGCCCGCCGCCGTGCATCGTTACAGCCATGCCGATACCGGTCCGCTTCCACTCGCTCGCTTTCGGCATCTGCTGCTTTTTCGCCTGGTATACTTGAGCTGCCGACTCTAATACCTCTAAAGCACCATTTGTCTGGACAATCCGCTGCCCGAGCGGTCCAAGGTCCTGTTCATGGCGGATATTAAGCCGCCGCAGCTCCAGGGCATCCATCCCGATTGCAGCAGCCAGCCGGTCCATCTGCCCTTCCAATGCAAAAGTAATCTGATTGCCTCCAAATCCACGAAACTCCCCGGAAACACCATTGTTTGTAAAAACAGAGACACCCTTTGTGTCTACTGCCTCAATCATGTACGGGCCACATGCGTGCTCAACAGCGAAGTCTAAAATTGCCGGTCCTAATGTAGCGTAGGCCCCTGTATCGGCTGTAATCGTTGTTTGATGGGCAAGCAGCCGCCCATTTTGATCGACGCCGGTTTTCATTGTAATGCTCATCGGGTGCCGTTTAATGCTTGAACGCATGGATTCCTGCCTTGTTTGGTGAATTTTCACCGGCCTGCCTGTTGCAAGCGCAAGCAGCGCCCCATACGGCTGAATATTCAATTCATCTTTTCCACCGAATGAGCCGCCCATCGGACTGGAAATAATCCGAATTTTTTCTTCCGGCATGCCTAAAATACGAGATAATTGAAACCGGTCTTTAAAACCGTGCTGCGTACCGACATATACTGTCAGCGCCCCGTCTTTTTCAGGCACGATAACGCCGCCTTCTGTTTCCATATAAGCATGAAGCTGCCGGGGAACTTCATATGTTTCTTCTACAATGTTTACGCATCGCGAAAATGCTGTTTGGATATCGCCTTTTTGAAAGCCGGCACGGTGAAGGATATTGCCGCCTGGGTGAAGGAGAGGAGCCGACTTGGCCAATGCTTTTTCTGGACTGTCCACTACAGGAAGCGGTTCATAGTGCACCTCGATCAGTTCAAGCGCTCGTGCAGCAATTTCTACCGACTCTGCAGCAACAGCTGCAACCGCATCTCCCACATACCGAACTGTATCTTTACATAAAACCGGCTGATCCGGGGTAACGATGCCAAATCCGTTTAAGGCAGGCACGTCTTCGTGGGTAATAACCGCCTGTACACCTGGCAGCTGACGGGCTTTCTCTGTGGAGAGGGAGAGGATACGGGCATGAGGGTAAGCGCTTCTTAGCACTTTTGCCCAGAGCATCTCTGGAAATGTAAGATCCGTTAAATATTTTAAGCGGCCTGTTACTTTCTCTTTGCCGTCCGGCCGAATTTTTTTCTTCATAGCCAATCTCCTTTCCCATTTTTATCGGTCAGATCGCAAAGCCGCTAACAGCAGATTGGCTGCGACGATGCGACGGTAATCCGCTGAGGCGAACACATCACCGATCAAAGCCGATTCTTCTTTGATACTTTCTGACAGTGACGCCAGCACATCATCCGTCAGTTCCTTTCCAATGAGCTCTCTCTCACACATCTTCAAACGACGCGGTGTGTTTACTCCGCCGCCCGCCACCATCCGAATTTCTTTAATGGTCTGCTCATCTGTCATTTCTCTGTACATGGCAACCGTCACAACAGATGGAATAAACGCTTCTCTCCGTCCGACTTTCCGAAAAAAACAGCGCCCTTTTATAGGAGAAGAAACCGTAATATCCGTTAAAATGGCGGATGCTGCCGGAGATTCCTGCTCACTTACATAATCATATATCCATTCAGACCGAATGCCGTTTTCACAAAACCACGAAAGGCGCGCATCAAGTGCCAGTAAGACCGGAATGGCATCACCGACGCCATAAAGGATATTGCCGCCGATTGTACCCCGGTTACGCACAGCTGGCGAGGCAATGGTGCTGATCGCTTCTGATAAAACCGGGCACTTTTCTTTTACAAGCGGATGATTCCGGCACGTTTCCAGGTCGGTCAGCGCCCCTATTCTGATCGAACCGTCGACCGTTTCCTCAATGTCTGCGAGTTCCCGAATCCCTTCCAGGCTGATTAAATGAGGAGGAAAGGATAGGCCCTGCTCCCGCTGCATTTGCATAAGTGTTCCACCCGCAATAAACCGCGATATTCCGTCAAGCTCTTTCTTTAAAGACCTCGCTTCCTCCAGACTCTGTGGCTGCCAGACAGATGTTGGCACCGGCATTTGCATTGTCATTCCATCCCCTCCCGGCCACTTGTTTATAGTCCTGCATCGTATCAATATCAAAAAAAGAACGGGATTCTTGGCAATCAATCATTCGTCCGTGCCGCGCAAAAGAAGGCTGCTTCAGCAAACTGCCCGCTCCCCGGTCTCCCTTTAACTCCTGCAGCACAGGGAAACAGCCGTTCGAGAAAAGAACAGGCGGGCGCGGAATACCATCCAGACAAGCCGCCACAAAAGGAGCCTTTGTTTTTTTGTAGGTGTGGACGATTTGATTGATTAATTCCACCCTGGTAAACGGCTGGTCTGCCAAAAGAATCACCGCTGCCTGCGCATTCATTTGTTCTGCGGCCCTCAAGCCAAATGAAAGTGTATGCGCCTGCCCGCGGCTGGCTTCATCACAGACGGCATACGACCAATTCTCTTGTTTAAAAAAAGCGGGCCCAATCCAGCCGGCCCGGCTCTCTCTCTTTCCCGCCACAATAACATGATCCAGTGCCGAGGAAAGAGCCGCATCGAGCGAAGTACTGCCAATCGTGGCACCGCCAAGCGGCAGCGCCAGCTTATCGCACCCCATCCGAACACTATTTCCGGCAGCAAGCAAAATACCAACAATCGGCCTGCTCATAAACAAGCTGCTTCCCGCAGCTGAATGGAATGGCTCACTTGAATCAGCTGAGCGACAATACTAATCGCAATTTCTTCGGCTCCCTGCGCTCCAATTGACAAGCCGGCCGGAGAAGCAATCCGTGAAGGAATGGCATCAGCCCCAAACAAGCGGGCTGTTCTTTTTCGGGAACCGAGAATACCAAAATACCGAAGCTCCTGCTCCCTTAACGCCTCAATCAGCTCCCGGTCCCGTTTAAAGTTATGCGTCATCACGACCACACAGTCTTCTGGTTTTAAAGCGATAGAAGAAAGCACTTCGTTCGGAAAACCGACCATGTGTTTTTCAGCATCAGGAAAATGAAAAGCCGAACAAAACGCCGGGCGCCAGTCGGAAACGGTAACCGAAAAGCCAGCGGCCGCTGCGAACGAAACGAGCGGCCGCGCATCTGGTCCTGCCCCAAATACAACAAGCCGCCGCTTTGGATGAATTTTGTGTACATACACTTCACTGTCGAGCGCTTTACTAAAAAACATGCCACGCTCAATAACCCGGCAGTCGTCTGGTACTTCCCCCTCCCACTGACCAAACGCACGTCCCGAATCGGGAATAAAAAGGTAACCGGGGCGGACGCCGCGCTTTTTAATCATAAAAACGGACTGTCCGGACCTTAGCACTTCTTTTAACTGCAATAGGTGGGCCGTATACTCTTCATCCAGCCGTTCTGTCCATACATGAATAACCCCGTTGCAGCCCGAGCCCTCTCCCCAGGAAAAATCATCCTCACCGCGCATATCGTATACAAATTCGCCGTACGGCTGATCCACTGTTTTCAGCCGTTCATTCAAATCTTCTTCCAGGCAGCCCGCACTAAGCAGGCCGACCTGCGTGCCATCCGGTTTAAACAGCATCGCTGCTCCTTCTTTTTTATAAGCAGAGCCTGCGACTTTAACGACCGCCGCCATTACACCACCAACAGTGGAGGCATCCATGGCATCAAGCAATTCATGAATATCTTCCATATCGTTTCCCTCCAGTGTATAGTCCAAAAAAGGGCACTGGTTCAAAAAAATCACAGCCCCCTTCTCACTTCTTCTATTCTTAAATTGGGCTGATGAAAGAGGCGGGTCCGCCCAGCCGTCCTTGAGTTTCATTTAAAACCCGGATGGTCACGGCTGGCATGCGCTGGGTTCTTCCTGGATGACAATGTCTTCAATTCGGAATCTGGCTATTTTAAACACTTCTGCTAAGGCTGTTTCAAATTCCGTTTCCTTATCGTTTTGAAGACGCTGCTTCATCTGAACGCAGATTTCTTCTTTTGTTTTGCCTTGCACTGCCATGATAAAAGGAAAAGAGAACTTTTGGGTGTATGCCTCATTTAACAGAGAAAACTGATTAAATTCCTCTTTGGACAAAGAAGCCAGCCCGGCAGCTTTCTGCTCTTTCACAGAAGCGTCGGTCATTTTCATATTTGCCCCAAGATTCGGATGGTTTCGAAGCAGAGCCAGCTGATCGGAACGAGACGCTTCCTGAACAAAAGCGGTCATCTTATCACATAGAGTTTGCACAGACTCAAATGGACGATCCCGCACCGCCTGTTCCGCTACCCAAAGTGAATGTTCAAATACGCTGCCGAAGTGCTGGACGAACATCACTTTTTTCATTTCGTTTACTGCTTTCATAGTCAGCACTTCCCTCACGCCCTTTCCTAACTTAAATGTGTAATAAATAATAACATATGATTAGTTTACAAGGAAAATTATGTGTTGTCACTGGCTTAAATGACCAAAATATTAGATTTTTTTCTTCTTTTTCACAATTTATTAATAATTTGTGTTATATAATATTACACAATATAAATTTTTAGGGAGTGTTTCAGTTGAAATTACAAACCTTGCTTGCCCACGCTCCTTTTCAAGATATTCCATTAGCTGCGGGCGCCAGAGGGATGGCAAATGATATTACGAATGTGACGATGATGGATGCTCCGGATATTCTCCCTTATTTAAAGTCGAACGACCTGCTCGTGACAACCGGTTATCACGTTAAAGATAAGCCAGGCGAGCTGATCAGCTTGATTGAGCAAATGGCCCAGAAAAACTGCGCTGCCCTTTTTATTAAAACAAAGCGTTTTTTCGGCCACCTTCCAAAAGAAGCAATCCAGCTCGCAGATCAGCTTGGGTTTCCGATTGTTGAAATTCCTGAAAACTGGTCACTCGGTGAAACCGTCAATCAAATGCTTAATATTATTTTAGATAAGAGAACGAGCGAGCTTCGGGGCGCAATCGAAACGCACAAGCTGTTTTCAAGCCATATCATAAGCGGAAAAGGATTAAATGCGCTGCTTGCAAACTTAACAGAGCTTACCAGCCACCAGGCTTTTTTATCGACAGTGTACTTTTCTGCCATTGCCGGCGATCATTCGCTGGCTGAAGCTTTTTTGCCGTTTAAGAAATGGGCGTCTAAGCACGGCTCTTTTCTGCCGGCCGGCTCTGCTTTTACCATGTTCAGCACGCTGGACCAGAAAGAGAGCTACACACTGTTTCCCGTTTACACACACGAGAAAAAAGCTGCCCTGCTTTTGCTCAAAGGCTTTGTTTATCCAACAGAGCAGGTGAAACTTCTTACGATCGAACAGGCACTCAATGTGATCTCATTTGAGCTGTTGAAAGAAGAAGCCGTAAAACAGTCTACCCGCCGTATTCGCAATGAGTTTTTCTCCAATTTTTTAGATGACGCTTTTTCAAGCGAAGAGGAAACGATCAGCCGTGCAAAAGAATTCGACCTGCCTTTAAAACAAAAATACGTGTGCGCGGTTGGCCGAATCGATGCACCGGAAGAAGAATGGTCTTATTACACGAACCAGAAGGAACTGGATGAAGTCTATTATTTTTTCGAAAAAGAACTGCACACAATGGATATTCCCTGCGATTTATTTACAAAAGGAGACACCGTAATCATTCTGTCAAAAGTACCCGATCATATGAAAGACACCCAGTTATTTACGGCTTCTTTTTTAGAAAAGCTGCAAAGCCGGCTCAGTCGGGAACATAACATGACCATTTCTTTTGGTGTCAGTCATCTATGCTCGTCTCTCCTATTTGTCCGGCAGGGGTATAAAGAAGCGCGCGATGCCTTAAAAACAAACCGGCTGTCCAGCGGCCCCTCCTCCATTCACTTCCACCGGACAAAGGATGTAAACGAGCTGCTGCGGATGCTCCCGCCAAAAGACTTAAGCCAGTTTTATAAACACACAGTTCAGCACTTAAAGCTGAATAATCTAGAAGAAGAAAGGTCACTGCTGGAGACACTGTTTGTTTATATGGAAAGCCATTGCCATATTTCCGAAACGGCCAAGCGGCTGTTTGTCCACCGTAACACAGTTGTATACCGGCTGGAGAAATGTGAAGAGCTGCTCGGTATTTCGTTGAAAGACCCCGATTTTTCCCTGCAGGTCCGCCTCGCCCTCCGTATCAAACACCTGCTGAATGCTTAAAAAAGCCCGGGAGCTGTCCCTGGCTTTTTTATATGCAGTTAATCCTAATGTTGGTCCGTTTTTTTCGTCTAGAGAAAGCGAAATGGCTCTTCATTGGACAACAGTTTTTAGCCTTACACTTCCCTCCTGATCATTCACTTGAATGAATCGTGTTTTTCGCAATACAGAAAAAACAATGTAAGGTTTTCTTCCACTTTAGTTGAAGCGTCTCCCGCTTCCTCTTATTCTAATGATAAGATACCTTTTTCGTATATCCCCAGCGATACGGGCTGGGGGTCTCTACTTGGGACCGTAAATTCCAGGCTACGAAAAATCAGCATGGGCGCTGGTTTTTTCGTGGCTTTTTTTATTGACTGGGAGGGATGGAGATGGGAAGTTTACTTATTAAAAATGCTCAAATCGTAACGATGAATGCGCAGGAAGAGATTATAAACGGAGATATTCTCATTCGGGACAGCCGGATTGAAGCAGTCAGACCGGCTTTGGACGAAACGCCGGCTGACCGTGTGATTGACGCTTCAGGCCGAACCGTGATCCCCGGCTTTGTTCAAACCCATGTGCACCTATGCCAAACACTGTTTCGCGGCAAAGGTGATGACCTTGAATTGATGGACTGGCTGAAAAAGCGGATTTGGCCGCTTGAAGCGTCCCATGATGAAGAATCTGTTTATTATTCGGCGATGCTTGGGATCGGCGAGCTTCTGCAAAGCGGCACAACCACGATCGTCGACATGGAAACCGTTCATCATACCGATTCTGCATTTCGTGCGATTGCCCAAAGCGGTATTCGTGCGCTCTCCGGTAAAGTTATGATGGATAAAGGCAGTGAAGTGCCGCTTGCCCTGCAGGAAAACACAGCAGCATCCATCCAAGAAAGCGTGGACCTGCTGGAGAAATGGCATATGTACGACAGCGGGCGTATCCAATATGCTTTTTCACCGCGCTTTGTCGTTTCCTGTACAGAGGAATTATTGAAAGAGGTACAAAAACTGTCCGTCCACTACAACGTTCATGTGCATACCCATGCTTCTGAAAACAGGGGGGAAATCGCTATTGTTGAGCAGGAAACCGGGATGCGCAATGTTATATATCTCGATCATCTCGGTCTTGCCAACGAACGGCTTATCCTGGCCCACTGCATCTGGCTGGACGAAGAAGAAAAGCGGATTATCCGGGAGAAAGGTGTGCATGTCAGCCATTGTCCGGGCTCGAACTTAAAGCTTGCATCCGGTATTGCCGATGTTCCTGAGCTGCTTGATGCCGGTTCATCCGTAAGCCTTGGAGCAGACGGTGCTCCGTGCAACAACAACCTCGATATGTTCAATGAAATGCGTCTTGCCGCCTTGATTCAAAAACCGATCCACGGTCCAACCAGCATGAACGCCCGCACCGTTTTCCGCATGGCTACAATCGGCGGCGCCCGGGCTGTTGGACTGGGGCATGAAATCGGCAGTATTGAAGCCGGAAAAAGGGCAGATCTGGTGATGTTAAACTTAAATCATTTCCATACCTTCCCTTCTTACGATGTAGATCCCATCTCACGCATCGTTTATTCGGCTACCCGTGCAGATGTGGAAACGACCATTGTCGACGGGCGAATTGTCATGGAAAACGGCATGATGAAAACGATCGACAAAACGACTGTGCTAAGAGAAGCAGATGCATCAATTAAACGGCTGCTCAAAAAAACAACAATCATGCATTAAACTCATCCAAAAAGCGATTCGGCCAAAGATTTCGGCCGAACCGCTTTTTGCCTGTTAGAACAAGTCAGCTCTCCTCGCGAATCCACACGGCCATTTCACCCGGCTCGCGGTTGCACCAGGAAAAGTAAGGAATCGCTTTGATAGAAACACCAACAGAGTGCTTATGAACGGGCTGATATAATGCCTCTCCCCATAACTCTTCCCTTTCCCGGACACCTTCTCCCTCGATCACAACGACTCCGCCAAGTACATCCGGCTTGAACGCAGCAGAAAACACAGAATGCTTATTTATTTTAATCGAAGACAGCTCTTTTCCGTTATCTGCTTCCTCCAGGCAGTATACGACCGGTCCGCGCTGCAAAGCGGCTTTCCCGGCGTTTTCTTTTACTTTTGGATTCGCCCGGATTTTTTCTACCGGCATAGGAAACAGAAGCTCAATTTGATCTCCCTGCATCCACTTACGCTTCAAATATACGTAACCTCTTTTTATAAAAGCCTCATAATCTATTTTTTCACCATTTACTCGAAGTTCAGCCTGTTTACACCAGCCCGGAATGCGAAGCGCAACGGTAAAAGTCCCCTCCTCATCAGGCATAACTGTCAGCTTCACGGTTTCATCCCACGGATAGCTTGTTTCCTGATGGATCGTGACCTGTTGTCCATTGAGTTCAACAGCCGCTTTATTGCCTGCATACAGGTGTACGTGCAATTCATCCTGCCGGACTGTATACATATATTGGCCAATTGATGAAAGCAAGCGTGCCAAATTAGGTGGACAGCATGCACAGCTGAACCATTTTTGCCGGACGGTTTTAACGTGATGGTGATCCTGGCGGTAACGGCTTGTCTCGGGCTTTACCTCCAGCGGATTCACATAAAAAAACTTTTTTCCATCCAAGTCCATTCCGCTGATCGTTCCGTTGTAAAGAGCCCGCTCCATCACATCGGCATACTTTGCGTCTGCCTGGAGTTCAAGCATTCTCTTTGCCCAGAAAACGAGGCCAATCGACGCGCACGTTTCCGTATAAGCAGTGCCGTTCGGAAGGTCATAGTCAGTTGAAAATGCTTCGCCAAATTCCATTGATCCAATGCCGGCAGTAATGTACATTTGTTTCGTCGTGACATTCTCCCATAAATCCTCACACGCTTTTTTTAATGTTTCATCATTCAGTCTAAGCGCAAGGTCTGCCATCGCCGTGTACATATACATCGCCCGGACAGCATGCCCAACCGCTTTTTTTTGCTTCCGGGCTGGCACATGGGCTTGGTGGTAGCCATAGCTTTCATTCCAAAAAAACGGACGATTATCCCCTCGCTTTTCTCTTTCCACATCAAAAAAGTGCGGCTGCTGCCCGCGTTCGTCAATAAAATAGCGGCTTAAATTCAAATACTTTTGATCACCTGTCACATCATACAGCTTCACAAGCGCCAGCTCGATTTCCTGGTGCCCGTCGTACCCGCGGATTTTGCTCTCTTCCCGGCCAAACGTTTCATCAATATAATCGGCAAATCGGCACATCATATCCAAAAAGGCTTTTTTTCCAGTCGCCCGGTAATAAGCTACGGCTGCTTCCATCATATGGCCGGCACAATAAAGCTCGTGCTGGTCCCGCAGATTGCTCCAGCGCCCATTTGGCTCCTTTACCGTAAAATATGTGTTCAAGTAGCCATCTTTTTGCTGTGCCCGGCCAATTAAAGCAATGACCTCGTCTGCCGCCTGCTCCAGCACTTCATCCCGTTCATTTTCCAAACAGAATGCTGCTGCTTCAAGCCATTTCGCTACATCACTGTCTTGAAAAACGAAACCGTGAAACTCGCCCGCCGCTTCTCCCGCGGCGATTTTAAAGTTTTGGATTGCGCGGCTCGGCACAGCACCTGGAATCCGATCGTTTAATGCTTCCCACTGATAAGGGAGAACTTCCCTCCGGACCACATCCATATACCGCTTCCAGAACGAATCTGTTACTTGAACAGATACATCGTTTTTCATTTTTGTATGCGCCATTTTCATCCTCCATTTTTGTATCGCGTTTGGTTCAATGATTAGCTAAAACTGACCTTATCCATTCATCCCTTTTGTTCGAAAAGCGCTTTCAATAGAAATCTTGTTCAAAGAATAGCATATTGATACAATAAAAATCAGTAAATGAAAGCGCATAATTTGTGGACAAAACTGACTATGTTTCGATTCAAAAAAGAGGGATGAAAATGCTGAAGGAATATATACATGCATCAATCCAACAGCCAGTTCGATACAGGCTGGGCGGAAAATTTGTTACAGATATCCCCTGGACACATATGAAACGCTCAATGGGCGATTACGAGCTCATTATCGCTCTTCATGAAACGCTGTATATTGAATGTGAATCCACCCAATTTGAAGTACAGCCGGGTGATGCGCTTCTTTTGCCGCCCGATAAAATACATCAGGGCTTTCACGAATGCCCGCCTGGAACCTCTTTTTACTGGTTTCACTTCTTGTTTCCAGACGAAAGAGAAGCGCCCGTGATAAACGAGCAGGAGCTGGACCAGCACATTAAAACGCGTCAAACAAAACCAAGGCTCCAGCACGGAGATACAGACATCTTTCTTCCGTTTTTCTCTACGCCCAAACAAATTGAGCGGCTGACCATTTTGTTCACCCAGCTTCTTGATGTAGCAAACGGACATTACGGTCACAGCCGGGCGGCTGACTATCTGGCTACCTCCCTTCTGATTGAATTGTCTGAGCAGACGGTTAAAAATTTCCACCTTACTGCTGAACAAACGAGTACAGACAGAAAAATCGCTTCTATTTTGGAATGGATCCGCCTTCATTCGCTTGAAAAGCTGTCAACCGGCATGATAGCCGATCAGTTCAACTATAACCGTGACTATTTATGCCGCTTTTTTAAAAAAGAAACGGGCTGGACAGTGCAGTCGTACATTCATATGTTGAAGCTTTCCAAAGCGAAGGATTTACTTACTCTTTCGAATGAAAGCATTGGAAGCATCGCCCGGACAGTTGGCATTTCAGATGAACGGTATTTTATGAGGCTGTTTAAACAATATGAAAAGCTGACGCCCTCCGAATACCGCAAAGCTTACCATCGTATTCAGCTCAATAAAGAATAAAAGGTGGGCAGAACCAGCTTGAGCAGAATCTAAACCTTTCAGACCATGATTTTTCTTTGCCGCTCCACCAAAAACAAAACCGGCTTAAACGGTAAGGTTTAAGCCGGTTTTCATTACTATTAGAGGCGGTACACACGTGTTTCATATGGGTGTAGCACCAATTCACGAGCCGGACTGTCTTCCTGAACTCTATAATTGTGCAGCAGCAGCTGAGCGGCATCATAAGAGACACCTTCCTGCTCCGGAACCGGTACTGGCTGATCTGACAAGTTAGCAAGCACGATTACCCGGTCGCTTCCGAGAGTGCGTGTGTATGCAAATAAGCGTTCACTTTCCTCAATCACTTCTTTATAAGCACCGTACGTAAACACATCGTGCGCTTTTTTCATTCGAATCATTCGTTTGTAAAAATGTAAAATAGAGCGTTCATCCTGCTGCTGCGCTTCTACGTTAATGCGCGTATAGTTGTCATTCAGTTTGATCCACGGCGTTCCCGTCGTAAAGCCGGCATTGCTCTCGGCCGACCACTGCATCGGCGTGCGTGAGTTGTCACGGCTTGAATTCCAAATAATTTGCATCATCTCATCATGGTGAATGCCGGCTGCAGTGCCAAGCCGGTACATGTTTTTCGTACGAACGTCGTTATAATCTTCAATGCTTTCATATTTCACATTGGTCATACCAATTTCCTGCCCCTGGTAAATAAAAGGCGTTCCCTGCATTAAAAAGTACACCGCCGCAAAAGCCGTGGCGCTTTCATACCAGTATTCCCGGTCGTTGCCCCACGTGGAAACCACGCGCGCTTTATCATGATTTTCAATGAACAGTGCATTCCAGCCTTTGTTTTCAAGCGCTTTTTGCCACTTTGTCATCACTTTCTTGTACCCTGGAATATCCAGGCCCGTTTCTTTTTCAGCATTCCAAAGCTCAAGATGTTCAAATTGAAAAATCATATTAAATTTCCCTTTTTCTTCACCGACCCATTCATTGACGTCTTCCGCTGTCACACCGTTTGCTTCACCGACTGTCATAATGTCGTACTTAGCGAATGTTTCAGCTTTTAATTCTTCAAGAAACGGCTGAATGCCTTCTACATTCATATGGTAATCGTAAGAAGGCACATACTTCATTTCCTTCGGATTCGGCAAATCAGGCAGTCCTGCTTTTTTCTTAATATGGCTGATCGCGTCAACCCGGAAGCCGTCGATCCCTTTGTCGAGCCACCAGTTAACAGTTTCGTAAAGGGCCTGGCGCACTTCGGGATTTTCCCAGTTTAAGTCTGGCTGCTTTTTTGAAAACAGATGCAGGAAAAACTGGTCTGTAATCTGATCATATGCCCACGCCGAGTCGCCAAAAATACTTTCCCAGTTATTCGGTTCCCCTCCATTTTTGCCATCGCGCCAAATGTACCAGTCACGTTTTGGATTATCCTTAGAGGAACGGGATTCAATAAACCATGGATGTTCGTCACTCGTATGGTTGATCACGAGGTCAAGAATCAGCTTCATTTCCCGTTCATGTACAGCTTCCAGAAGCTCGTCAAAATCATCCATCGTCCCAAACTCATTCATAATTTCTTTGTAATCGCTAATATCATATCCATTATCATCATTCGGCGATTCAAACATCGGACAGATCCAGATTACATCAATGCCAAGATCTTTTAAGTAGTCCAGCTTGGAGATCACCCCTTTAATATCTCCAATTCCATCTCCGTTCGAATCCATGAAGCTGCGCGGATAAATTTGATATGCGACCGCTTCCTTCCACCATACTTTGTTCATATGACGCCCCCCGTATCCTCTCATATACTTCTTACGTGTATTTTAGCATGGAAAACAGAAAAACATGTGTGAATATCCCGCTTCCCTCTGACACTTCTTTTTTGTTTTTGCTGTTTGATACGCCCTAGTATAAACTAGACGAAAAATCAATGCAATCGTTTTCATAAAAATAAATTCAATATTCTTTGGTGAATACTTATCTTTCTGTTAAAACAAGCGAAATACACAAGAGAAATCCGTTCTTTAAAAATTATTCTTGCTAAATGAAAGCGCATTTATTAGAATAAGGTCCATGCAAACGTTTTCGTTACATTTCACTATTACACTTAATCAAGGAGAGAATGGGGTATGAAAAAGTTAACGTCTTTTGATTTTTGGCAAAAACTTGGAAAAGCGCTACTCGTCGTCGTTGCCGTGATGCCTGCAGCCGGGATTATGATATCCGTCGGCAAACTGATTGCCATGATGAGCGGCGATATCAGCTTTGTGCAAACAGCAGCACACGTGATGGAAGATATCGGCTGGGCCATTATCGGCAATTTACATATTTTGTTTGCGGTTGCCATCGGAGGCTCCTGGGCAAAGGAACGGGCAGGCGGCGCATTTGCAGCCCTTTTAGCTTTTGTTCTGATTAACCGGGTGACCGGCGCTTTATTTGGTTTAAACAATGAAATGATAAGTGATCCAAAAGCATCTGTCTCATCTTTTTTTGGCAGCGAGTTAATTGTAAGCGATTATTTTACTTCTGTGCTCGGTGCTCCAGCGCTTAATATGGGCGTGTTTATTGGTATCATTTCCGGTTTTGCCGGAGCCGTGATTTTTAATAAATATTATAACTTCAGCAAACTGCCGGCTTCTCTTGCTTTTTTTAACGGAAAACGGTTTGTGCCTTTTGTGGTCATTGCCTGGTCCGTTGTGATAGCCGTTTTGCTGGCGGCCGTCTGGCCGTTTATTCAAGGCGCCTTGAACGAATTTGGAAAATGGATTGCCACTTCAAAAGATACGGCACCGATTATTGCGCCTTTTGTATTCGGTACACTTGAACGTCTGCTTCTGCCTTTTGGCCTGCATCATATGCTGACGGTTCCGATTAACTACACGTCACTTGGCGGCACGTATACGATGCTGACCGGCTCTTCGGCCGGGCAGGTTGTAGCCGGGCAGGACCCGCTTTGGCTTGCCTGGGCGGCAGATTTAAATAATTTAAAAGCAGCGGGCGATATGATGGCGTATCAAGCACTGCTGAACGAGGTAACGCCTGCCCGCTTTAAAGTGGGCCAAATGATTATTTCTACTGCCTCACTTATTGGAATTGCGCTGGCCATGTATAAAAATGTGGACAAAGACAAACGTGCTAAATACAAGCCGATGTTTTTATCTGCCGGACTTGCTGTTTTTTTAACAGGTGTAACAGAACCAATTGAATTTATGTTTATGTTTGCTGCCCCTCTTTTATATGTGGTATATGCGATTTTAACCGGCTTGAGCTTTGCTGCAGCTGATCTGGTCAACCTTCGTCTTCATTCATTCGGACTGATAGAGTTTTTAACACGCATGCCTATGGCGGCAAAAGCAGGACTGACACGTGATATTTTCAACTTTGTTATTACATGCTCTGTGTTTTTCGCTTTAAACTTTACGATCGCGAATTTCCTGATCAAAAAGTTTAACTTTCCAACGCCAGGCCGGGCGGGCAATTACACAGATGATGAGGAAACAAACGCCAAAGCTGAAAGCGCTGCGCCGGCGGCAGAAGGCACAGCGGCCGCTGCCATCATCCGGCTGCTGGGCGGTACCGATAACATTGAAGATGTGGATGCTTGTATGACACGGCTTCGCGTGACCGTTAAAGATGTGGAAAAAGTATCGGGAGAAGCAGAGTGGAAAAAAAACGGGGCACTTGGTTTAATTTTAAAAGACAAAGGCGTGCAGGCCATTTACGGCCCTAAAGCTGATGTGATTAAATCCGATGTACAGGATTACTTAGGAGTGTAAAACATGAATTTACTCACACTGAACTGCCATTCCTGGCAGGAAGAGAACACCCTCCAAAAACTAACGGAACTCGCTCAAACGATTGCCGAAAAATCATACGATGTTGTGGCGCTTCAGGAGGTAAGCAAGTCGGATAAAGCCGGGCACGCGAATTACGCGGAGCTGCTTGTGCAAAAACTGCATAACCTCGGTGAAACGGATTACACATTCATTTGGGATATGTCGCACTTCGGCTATGAGATTTATGAAGAAGGCGTAGCCATCATTACGAAACATCCTGTAAAAAGCTATGATTCTTTTTTTATTACAGACCAGCACGACATGGATAACTGGAAAACACGTAAAATTGTTCAAGCTGTGATCGATATCAACGGTGAGCCTGCCTCTTTTTTCTCCTGTCACCTCGGCTGGTGGCAGGACGAGGAGGAACCCGCAAAAAAACAGCTTGACCGCCTCCTAGCCAGGGCTGCATCCAAAGAGCTTACCTTTTTGATGGGTGACTTTAACGGAGATGCCGCTGTGCGAAATGAAAATTACGATTATCTGTTAGCAGCCGGGTTTTGGGACACGTACACCCTTGCTTCCGAGAAAGATGAAGGATACACCGTTAAAGGGAAGATTGACGGCTGGGATGGAAACAAAAAAGATCTGCGAATTGATTATATCTTTGTGAATAGGCCCATCGAGGTCGCATCCTCCCGAGTGATTTTTAACGGTATCCATAAGCCGGTTGTATCCGATCACTTCGGCGTTGAGGTGGTCATCCGCTAAAAAGAAAGGCGTTCTCCTATGGGGAGAGCGCCTTTTTTATTATAACAGTCCTTTTTCGCGTACGGCTTGCAGCCAGGTCCGCGCCATCAGTGTATTTCCTGTTGAGTTCATGTGAACCCCGTCTGTCGTCAGCTTATGCTCACCTTCCGCACTTACATACTCGATGAAAGCCTGGTGCATCGGCACAAGCACAGCACCATATTCGCCGGCCAGCTTTTGAACAATCTCAACATACGGCTTTAGAAGCTCGTTGCCTTCGGAGCGCGGATCTTCTTCAATAATCGTCGGCTCCATTAACACAAGCCGAGTGCTCTCAGATTGATCAAGTAAATTACGGTATACCTGTTCAAATTTCCCGGGTAATATTTGGTTCATTTCTTTTGAATCAAGCTGCCGCCATACATCGTTGATTCCGATTGATATGGACAGGACTGTTGGCCGTTCGTTTAACACATCCTGCTCCCACCGCTCTGCCAGATCGGTTACCCGATTGCCGCCAACCCCTTTATTAATAATAGCAGGTGCGTTCATAGGCGACTCGCAAATAAGCTGATCACGAATCATCCTTACATATCCATCTCCCAGCTCTTCCGGCTCTGCCCGGCGTCCAGAATCGGTAATACTGTCTCCAATAAATACAATCCGGTCTTCCTTCGTCAGCATTTCTATTCCTCCTTTAACAAAACTGCTTTTTCCAGCTCACTTTTATTAAGATGCCCGCATGCTTTGAGCTGAATTCGCCCGTTCCACTTATACCGGTCTTTCCCCCATCAGCTCTTCCATATTCAGAAAAACAGCCCGTTCATGGGGTGACTGATTCGGCGCATGAATAGCCAGCCGCCTCTTGCCGGTAAAATCCCGAAAAATCATTCCATGGCCGCCGTCTTGATCAAGCAGCGGTTCTGCCTCATGAATCCACGGTCCCTCAACAGCTCCTGATAAGGACCGGGCAATACCGACTGCATAGCCTTTTCACTATAGCTCGACCAAATCATTTCAAGCTCTCCGTTTTCTGTTTCGTAAAGAAACGGACCATCTGTAATGTAATTGGCTTCCCTCACCGGCTTTGTCCATGGCGCCTGGGAAGCCGTGAATAATAAAACCGGTTCACCGTGTACAGCCTGAAAATCCTCGGATAACCGCAGGGCATACATCTCTCCGTCTTTTACTTGAAGCCATTCACGGCAAAAAACCATCAGGGAATGCCCTTTTTATCCATAAACAAAGTTCCGTCAAGGCATTCCCATTCTTTCGGTGTAATCGGCCCCTCCGTCAGCGGCTTAAAAGGGCCGAGCGCAGATTGAGCTTTTAAAATCTGTGTGCCCCGGCACCGTTTATCTGATTTGAATGTAGCCAGTATATAATAAGCGTTCTTCCATTCGTATACTTCCGGCGCCCAAAAGTGCTGATCCGCCCAAAAACGAAACGGCGGCTGAAAAGCCTGAAACGGACCTTCCCACTCCTGTAAATCCCCGCTTTGATACACTTGAAAACCGGAAGCAGGGCCTGTCCACACATTTTCATCCGTTGTTCCGTAAAGATAATAGGTTTTTGCTTGCTGATCCGCCACCACAAATGGATCCCGAATCCGAATATCACTTGTTCTCATGCTTATGTTTCCTCCCGCAGGCAAAATGAAAATAAAGCATTCCGGTCACAGGTAAGTACCCCGTCTTGCAGCTCAAGCTTTGCTGCCTGTAAAGAAGATCTTTTCGACTGGGGATGACGGCTGCGGTCTGGATGTGTAAAGTAAAAAATATAGGCCTCCCCACCGCTTACATGCACATCCGCATGCAGACCGATTGTTCCGTCATCCTCACGCGTACCGGGCTTATGCAAAATCTTTCCGTTGCAGCGCCAATCCTCACCGTTTTCTGACCCATAAACAGCCAGGCCCGACCATTCATCCACAATGAGTCAGTATGTATTCCGCCAAAAAAAGACGTTTGGCCCTTCATGGGGCTGATGGGCTAAAACAGTACCTACAGGCTTCCACTGGTATAAATCGTCACTGTCAGCGGCGTATGTGGCAGAATCGGCTGCTTCATCCTTATACCACATGCGCCATCTGCCATCGGGCATTGGATGAATGCATGCGTCAATCACGTAATCAGAGCTCAGCTTCAAAACAGATTGGAGTGTCCAAATCCATAGGTTTCGGCTCGTATAGTGAACAATATCCCTTCGGTGTCCAGTCCATTCAGACGGAACGCCCCGGATGTAGCTCACATACATATGGTACAAGCCGTCGTGCCATAGAATTTCCGGTGCCCAAAACGTGTTTTGACCCTGTTCAAATTCAAGTCCTTGAAGAACACCCCGGTACGTCCATGTTTCTCCTCCGTCCTGCGACGAAGCAACACCAAGGTTTGTGCCGTGCACCCAGGCAACGCCCGGCCCTTCGACTGAAGCCCTCCGGCTTGTGTAAACGATCCACCATTCCCTTTCTTCCCGGTTCCAAATAAGAACCGGATCTGCAGCGCCATCATAAATAGGGTCACGAAAAAGCGGCGCTTTCGGCATAGTCTTCCTCCTTTAAAAAGCCCGGCATCGCCGGGCCTGCGTTTTGATTGTATTATCCAGCCTCTAAAGCACGGCGCTGCGATAAATAAAGCTTTGAGTACGCGCCGCCTTTTTTCATTAGTTCATTATGCGTTCCCTGCTCCACAATTCGACCACCGTCAATAAAGAAAATACGATCAGCGTTTTGTATCGTGGACAGACGGTGCGCAATAATAAAAGAAGTTCGCCCTTCAAGCAGCTGCTCCAATCCTTTTTGAAGAGCCATTTCCGTTTCGGTATCAATGCTTGATGTTGCTTCGTCCAAAATTAAAATTTTCGGGTCCGCCAGAAGAGCCCTTGCAAACGAAATAAGCTGGCGCTGGCCGGATGAAAGACGTGTGCCGCGCTCATTCACCTCTGTTTCGTACCCTTCTTCCATTTCGCTAATAAAACGGTGTGCCTGAACCGCTTTTGATGCTTCAATCACTTCTTCATCTGTCGCATCAAGGCGGCCATACCGGATATTGTCCATGATCGTGCCGGAAAAAATAAACGGATCCTGCAGCATGACACCCATCTGGCTGCGCAGCGACGAAAGCGTGACCGTTTTAATGTTTGTTCCGTCCACTCGTACACTGCCGCTCTTCGTATCATAAAACCGGCTGATTAAATTGATGATCGTCGTTTTTCCAGAGCCGGTCGCCCCAACAAGCGCGATCGTGTCTCCCGGATTTACCGTAAAGTTCACGTTCTCAAGAATGTTTTTCTCTCCTTCGTAGCCGAACACGACATGATCGAATGTTACCTCACCGCGTACAGGCGGCAGTACACCAGCATTTGGCGCATTTTGAATGGCCGGTTCTTCATCGATCGTCTCAAAAATGCGCTCTAAATACGCCATCGCATTAATAATGGCATTATAGAAATTGCCGATATTCGCAAGCGGCTGCCAGAACATCCAAATGTAGCCGACAAACGCGACCAATTCCCCCGCTGTGACACTTCCGTTCAGCCAAAAAATACCGGTAACATAAACGAACGAAACGGTAATCACCGAAATATTTTCAATGACAGGCCATAAAAGAAATTGAATTTTTACTCCCTTCATCCAGGCGGAACGGTAGCTGTTGGATACTTCACGAAAAATTTGCTCGTTTTCTTCCTCACGCGCAAAGGCCTGTGTCACTTTAATTCCATTTAAGCTTTCATGAATATACGCATTCATATTAGACTGCTTGTTGCTGAGCTGCTGCCACGCTTTACGCTGAGCTGTTTTAATAAAAAAGATAAACCCGATCAAAAATGGGAAGCCTGCCATGGCAGCCAGTGTCATTTTCACGTCAATCGCCAGCATAAAGCCCACAATGACCAGAATGCTGAACAAATCTGTAATAACGTTAATAATACCGTTGGATAAAAGATCGCTGAGTGAGTTCACATAGTTTACGACACGCACTAAAATTTTGCCGTGAGGCCGGCTGTCGTAGTACGAAAACGACAGCGTCTGCAAATGAGCAAACAAGTCTTTCCGCAATTGTAAAATGACACTCTGCCCGATTTGAGACATCATTCGGATTCGATATTTTAAGCAAAAGCCTGTGACCGTGATAGCCGCTAAATAAAATCCGGCAAGCACTGCAAGTCCGCCCACGTCTCCGTTTGGGATTTTGTCGTCGATCGCCGTTTTAATTAAATATGGACCAGTCAACGTTGCCCCGCTCGCCAAAAGCATCAGGAGAACAGTAAGTATGAGTTTTCCTTTAAACGGCTTTAAATACTGAACCATCCGTTTTAACTGGTTTATATCAAAGGCAGACTCCAGCTCTTCATCTACATCAAATTTATTACGTGCCACTTACATCACTTCCTCGCCAAATTGGCGGCTGTCAAAGTCACCAAATTGATTTTTGAATACATTGAAGTAACGGCCTTTACGCTTCAACAAGTCTTCATGCCGGCCGCGCTCTACAATCCGCCCGTCCTCTAACACCAAAATCAGATCTGCTTCTTTAACGGAGGAAATGCGGTGGGCGATAATAAAGCACGTTTTTTTCTGCAAAATGGACCGGAGCGTTTTTTGAATGCGCATCTCCGTTTCTAAATCAACCGCGGACGTCGTATCGTCTAAAATTAAAATGGGCGCATCCAAAAGCAGTGCTCTCGCCAGAGAAATCCGCTGCCGCTGTCCGCCTGACAAACCGACGCCGCGCTCACCGATAATCGTGTCGTACCCCTCTGGAAGCTTGGATATAAACGCATGCGCTTCTGCTTTTTCTGCTGCCATCTTCACTTGCTCCATCGTCGCGTCCGGCATTCCATACGCAATGTTTCCTTCAATCGTGTCGGAGAATAAAAAGATATCCTGCATAACCATAGCGGTATGCCGGCGCAGAGACCGGATATCCCATTCCTTCACATTCATTCCTTCCACTTTCACTTCACCGCTGTCTGCATCATAAAAGCGGCAAAGCAAATTGACGATCGTCGATTTCCCAGCACCTGTCGGACCGACAATCGCGACAGTCTGGCCTGGCTTCACCCCAAATGTAATATTGGATAAAACCGGTTCATCTTCATAGCGGAACGTTACATCCTGAAACTGAACAGACAGTTCGCTGCCAGCCGGTTCCTTTTTCGATAATGTATTGGCAACACCCGGCTGCTCATTGAGCAAATCTTCAATCTTTTCAGCGGATGCGATAAACCGCTGAACGTCATTAATCAGCCAGCCCGCCATTCGCATCGGGTTGTTCAGCGCCCAAATAAGAGAATTGAACACGACAAGCTCCCCAATAGTCAGTGACCCTTGAATGACCATAAACCCACCGGCTAAAATCATAACAACAAGCAGCACCCCCGCCAGTGAATCAAGCACAGGAAGATACTTTTCCCATACACGTGCCGATTGAATATTCTTTTCTTTAAAAGCTTTGTTTTCGGCTGAAAACTTACCAATCTCATGGTCTTCCTTGGCAAAGGCTTTGACAACCCGGTTGCCGCTGATGTTTTCCTGTACAACGGAGTTTAAACGCGCGAACTGCGCCCGAATTTCTGAGAATGTCGGCCGGACCTCACTGCTCATTCGATAAGCAAAAAAGGCGATCACCGGTGTTACAGCGATCATTGCCAGTGTCAGCGGCGCATGAATGGTAAACATAAAAACAATGGCAAACAATAGTACACATACGTTTTCCACAATCATATACGTTGTCCAGGCAGTAAAATGGCGCACTGCTTCCATATCACCTGTCATCCGCGCCATAATGTCGCCCGTTTTTGTCCGGTCATAAAAACGAAAATCCAGCTCATTCAGTCTGGCGTACAGCTGCTCGCGAAGCGTAAAAATCACCCGCTGGGAAGTACGCTCAAACAGGAGCTGAAAGCTGTAGCGGATAACCGTTTTCACCAGCGTAACCGCTATCATAAAACCGAGCAGTACCCAAAGCAGCTCCATCTTTCCTCCGTACACTACGTCATCAACAATTCGTCCTGAAAAATACGGATTCAGCATGTTCAATCCTGCAACAAGAAGTACAAGTGAAAACCCCAAAAAAAGGCCGGATTTGTAGTCCCTCATATACGTCCAAATCCATCTTAAACTATGCACGTTCCATTCCCTTCTTTCCGCGTATTTTCATCATGGCCTGTTATGGTGACAATCGATCTTTGATGAAAATAAGGACCCCTTCCATACAGTGGAATTGAAATACGTTCATTTTATTCCTTCGAGCCTCACGTATCCATTCTTTTTACTTAAAAAGAAAAAATTCTCTGTTTATTGAACAAATCTTCAAAAAATCAGGAAGAAACAGATGAAGATCTGCTGTTTTTCGACACAAAAAATAAAGATAACGACCTCGTTTTCTTCATTCTTATCATTTATCTGATGAAATGAATACTCCTTTAACCAGCATATAGCCACTGTTCATTTATGAAAGAATAATAGAAGTCCTTCCGCTAAAGCAGAGCAGGGTTCATCCGGCCAGTTCTAATCATCTGCTTTTAGCGTCACACTGCTATTTTTTAAGTGATTTACTAACAGAAATGTGCTTTAGACATACACGTGTTTCCCTCCAAATAAGACCGTATCAGCAGAACCGGGCTGGGCTTTTTTAAATCTTGTGATATGCAGATGGTATCATACCTATCTTAGAAAATAGAAAAGCATGTTTACCAATACATTCGCAAAAATCTTTGTTTCTCTTTTTTAATTCAGCACGCAATAAACATGACAGAAGCACCGAAAAACCAAGCATCAGCAGCACTGCAAAAAAAAATAGCTCTTTCAAAAGAGCCATCTACCGATCGTTATTTTGATAAAAATTATTAACTTTGATTAATTCTTTGCATAAAGGGCTGTCTGCACCTGGGAACGACATACTGCGGTCCGAGTTCTTAGAAAACAACTCTTGTACTTTAGGCGTTTTCTTAAAGCGGCTCATTAAATGACATGGAATAAAAGAATCTTTTCATTTTGCAAGATGATTTTTAAAAGTAGACGGGGCTTACAGCTGAAGCAGGCGCTTGTAGAAGTTTGAACTCGTATGGACAAGCATCTTTAGAGTAAGAAATAGGAAACTTGATTTGATGCCAGTTTATATATAGAAAAACAAAAATAGCCTCAAGTGGCTATATAAAAACGTCTTCCCCATATCCGCTCTTTCTTTCTGCAAAAGAGCAGCAGATTACTTTTTCATCATTTCCCGTTCCATTCTTTTTTCCCGCAATGCTTTATACTTTTTTTCCGCCTGCTTCATGAGAGAATAATATTGAGATTCAAGATATTTTTCTGTTTCTTCAGTTGTAACAACAGGCACCCATGCTTCTTCTTTTTCTTCTATTGGAATGTTCAGAGGAAGACAAGTACTTGACTGACCTAGTGTGGAATCAATACATTTTTCCTTTTTTGCTTTGAACCTCTTTCCCTCCCGATTTCTTTGAATATGCGTCTGATTAAACGAAGAATCTTCTAGAGAACTATTGATAATGTTTTCTCTTTCTGTATCGGCAGACATATCTTTAGTCGTCTTTCCTCTAGTCCATATTTCCTCTTCTTCCTGATTAGCAGCAATTTGTTGTCTTGCAGGGTTTCTTGCTTCTTTTATTTGTTTTAAGTGTCTCTTTCTCTGCACTTCAACTTCTTTTCCTTTGAAAGATGCTTCGTTTTCATTTATTTCATTTTGTCTTGTCATCTCAGTGACCGGTTCTTCTTCCTGCTCTTTCGGTTCTTCCCAGCTGTTTGAGAAGGCTTCCTCTTCATTTATTTCTTTCTGTTCTTCCATCTGAGCGACAGGTTCTTCTTCCTGCTCTTTCTGTTCTTCCCACCCGTTCGAGAAAGCTTCCTCTTCATTTATTCCTTTCTGTTCTTCCATCTGAACGACAGGTTCTTCTTCCTGCTCTTTCTGTTCTTCCCAGCCGTTTGAGAAAGCTTCCTCTTCATTTATTTCATTTTGCTCTTCCATCTGAGCGAAGGGTTCTTCTTCCTGCTCTTTCTGTTCTTCCCACTCGTTCGAGAAAGCTTCCTCTTCATTTATTTCTTTCTGTTCTTCCGTCTGAGTGAAAGGTTCTTCTTCCTGCTCTTTCGGTTCTTCCCGGCCGTTTGAGAAAGCTTCCTTTTTATTTATTTCTTTCTGTTCTTTCGTCTGAGCGAAAGGTTCTTCTTTCTGCTCTTTCGGTTCTTCCCGGCCGTTTGAGAAAGCTTCCTTTTTATTTATTTCTTTCTGTTCTTCCGTCTGAGCGAAAGGTTCTTCTTTCTGCTCTTTCGGTTCTTTCCGGCCGTTTGAGAAAGCTTCCTTTTTATTTATTTCTTTCTGTTCTTCCGTCTGAGCGAAAGGTTCTTCTTTCTGCTCTTTCGGTTCTTTCCGGCCGTTTGAGAAAGCTTCCTTTTTATTTATTTCTTTCTGTTCTTCTATCTGAGTGGAAGGCTCCTCTTCCTGCTCTTCGGTTTCTTCAGTATCAGCAAGCTCATGAACACCTGGGAATATATTGATAATGCATGCATTTTGCACAATTATTTTTTCTTCCCCACTAATGAGAATAAGATGGTCATCAAAGACCCGGCTTAAAAAGCCTGTAACAAACTGATCGTTATAACAATTGATCGTTACCCAGCTATACTTACACTGTTCTAAAATTTCATGAAGCTGTTCTGCCTGTAAATAATTCTTAGTAACCGTATTTGTCTGCATATCTTTTGCATTTTTTGAAACAGACTTTATCTGCGCAAGGTGATGGTAAATGTATTTTTCTTCTGTAATCTGTAAAATTAAATAATCTTTTTTTACATCGACCATTATTCCTTTTATAAGTATCCCATCATTTGAGAAGACACCTACCGAATAACCAATAAATGGTCTAAGTGCATCAGAAAAAAAAGGGCTCGACATTTCTTTCCCCCTCACAGGTTAAAAACCCTTTTATCAAACAAAAGTCCCTTTGAACGAAGAGAATATGACATAATTGCTTAGCCCATTCTTCATTTCAAAGAGACTCCGATTTCTTTCCTCTTGATTATTAATACGAATAATTATTGCTTTCTGTTTATTGAGTTTCTTCCTCTTTTTCTTTCTTGTCTGATTCTTTCTTGTTCTTTTCATCCTCTTTTTCTTTTTTATCTTTATCCGGATCCTCAATTTTCAAATCGTAACTGATGTTTTTAATATGGAACGTCGATACACGAATAACTTCTTCATTATAAACAATCGTGACATAATCATCATTAATATCATCGAGTACGCCTTGATATTTTTCATGCCCGCCCCGATTAATTGTCACCCATTTATACTTTAAATTGTTCATAACGTCTGTGAATAGTTTTCCACCGATATACGTAAAATCTTCAGGAACAAGGAGGTCGAATCCGAGACCTTTCTTAGTGTTGTCGGTTAAGCTTTTAACATGATGGCCTTTGTAGTAAAGAACACCGTCTTCTTTTGTAAGGAGTACGAAATAATCTTCTTCTACTGCAAGTAATTGTCCAACCCGAGAATCATGACCACCTCTATTGACCTTAACGACTTTACCAACTAATGAACTTAGAATTTCCTTATTCATTCGTCTACTCCTCCTATTTTAGAAAGTTCCCTGTAATTATATGCAGAAACCAAGAGAAGGTACTGCTTCAATCGTCGGTAGGTCTTATTTTTTAAAATAGAGCCGATAAAATGTTTTATTCCTTAACATTCAATACTTTGTATATTTTCAGACATAAAAAACACTTAGTGTGTAGAAGTATGAATAAACAAAAAAACCGCTTAGGAGACAACAATTGTTGTCTCCTAAGCGGTTTTTTAACTACAATCTAATTCGTTAATTTAAAATAGACTTTTTTGGATTTGTGCTACATACACACTTTGTTCTGCACCAAATTTCATTGCCTGTGAGAATGAAGCACTGTTAAAAAACTCATTAATAATTGCCTCGTCTGAATGAGGAATATGCTTTCCTGCTACGATTTGACAGCCATTGATGCAGCCACTCGTAAGCAGGATAATGTCGTTCGGCCTGCTTTCCTCAAGTGACCGGATCACACCTTCCCGTCTTGTGGCAGCCGTCAAAATGAGTTCTTTTGGATTTGAAAACCCACTGACTACGCGTCCAATAATGTCGTTTGGATTATGGGGTCCCGGGTGATCTACCGTTACGACGATCACATCTGCTTTTCCTTCTGCCGCCTGTGCCATTTTTGGCATTTTCCCAAAGTCTCGAATACCAATGCCCGCGATCATCGCAATCAAGCGAGCATGTGGAATACGCCGTACTTCAGTTAAAATTTGATCAAGAGCTACGGGCGTATGAGCATAGTCTATAATGACTTTCCGGTTGTCCGGTCCGTGAATCACTTGAAAACGGCCCTCTACCTGTTTCATGTTTGGCAGAACAGAAACGATTTCTTCCATACTGATCCCAAGAGACAAAGCCGCTGCAACCGCTGCTGTAAGGTTTCCGGCATTATATTCTCCGTAGAGCGGTACAGATATCGCATATGGTTTCCCGCTATACAACAGTTGAAATGTCATGCCTTCCTCATGATGCCGGCAGTCTGTCCAAATTAGATCAGCTCCTGACAGCGGTTCGCGGCTGTACGTAATAAGACGGCCTTTAGCTGATTTAAGAATATCCTCTGACATGCCTGCATCATCTAGATTCACCACACCGACTGACGACTGCTCAAAAAGCTGCAGCTTAGACTGCTTATAATGCTCCATTGTTTTATGATATTCCAAATGCTCTTCTGAAAAGTTGGTATGAATGGCTACATCAAATAAAATGCCTTCCACCCGCTTTTGGTCGAGTGCAATAGAAGAAACCTCCATCGCTGCCGCTTCATGATTCGAATTGTGCAGTTCCTTAAAAATAAAATGAATGTCCGAGGACATTGGCGTAGTCGGTGTGCTTTTGTTGTATGGCATTTTTTCAGCTGCTTTCCAAATCCCGGTTGTCCCAAGCATGCCGCATGGAATATGAAGCAGGTTGAATAAACTTTGCACATACGTAGCCACTGTCGTTTTACCGTTTGTACCCGTGACTCCTACTTTGATGAGGCGTTCCTGTACATGTTCATAAAAATAATCCGACACATGAGCCATAGCCGCACGAGAATCCGCTACTGAAACGAATGTAACAGCTGGAAACCGCTCGTGAAACGAATGAAGAATCTCTTCATCGGTGCCAATTACAGCAGATGCACCGGCTTCAATCGCCTGCTCAATATAATCGTGGCCGTCCGCGTTCTCCCCTGCGATAGCAAAAAAAGCAAAACCGGGCTTTACTGCCTGTGAATTGTATGTAACTCCAGAAATGTCAGGACGGGACGGGCCAAAAAGATGGATGGCAGAAACAGCAGGTAATTGTTTAAATGGAATGTGCATGGATCGTTCCTCTCTTCATTCGTCTTTTTTAGACTTACTTCCCGGTTCAGACTTCCTCTACTCTTTTTGTGAACAGTTTGTGTGCTTTTTCTTTGTTTTTTGACACCTTTGTGATCCTAAAGCGGTTTTCATTCGTTTTGTTTTCAACAGTGGTATAGTGTTTATGAACCATTTATGAATTGAGGTGAATCAATTGAAAAAAATCTTTGTTTTCCTTTTTGGCTTATTATTTCTGTTTTCGCCTGCTGTATCCGCCCATACGGGATTGGAAAGTTCTTCTCCTGCGGACGGGGACACGGTAAAAGAGCCGATTAACAATCTTTCTTTGACATTTGAAACGCCAATTGAACAAGGAAGCAGCTTTACACTGAAAAATGAAACCGGAGAGGTTTCGCTTGAAAATGTTCAAGTACAGAACAATGTATTAAGCGGTTCTGCGGCAGAACCGCTGAAAAACGGTTCTTATACGGTTGATTGGCGGATCGTCGGTGAAGACGGGCACTTAATCGAAGGAACGTATAGATTTACAGTTGCAGCCGAGCCGGCGGAAGAGCCGGCAGAAGAAGCAGCGCCAGAGGAAGAAGCAACAACAGATCAAACAGAGGAACAACCCGCTGCTGATGTGCAGCAGGAAGAAAACGGATCTTCTTCCTCCATGCCGATTATTATCGGTGTGATCGTAGCTGCCGCATTGCTTGCCGTTATTCTGCTTATGAGAAAAGGGAAAAAATAATGGCTGTGCTTTATGCGTCGGAAACTCTTTTATACAGCTGTTTTTCTTTGTTAATGGGCGCTTTCCTTATACAGCTTGTTCCTGCGCATAAAAAGCCAGCGATCCTCGTTAGAGAGCGCTGGCTTTACGGAGCTGTAGCCGGTATCGCTCTTTTTGCTTTTGTGCCGGCAGCTGTATTGATTCTAGAACTTGCGGCAGGAAGCAGCGTAATGCCTGTGGCACAAACGGTCATTCTCGGCTTTACTATTGGGAAAGCCTGGGCATTCACTCTTGCTGTTGCGCTTTTTTTCGCACTGTACTTGTTTACGTTTCCTGTTTTAACAGATAAACGTTTTACAGCTGGCGGACTCGGTTTTATTCTTTTGCTGATTGGATCGGCCAGCTGGTCGAGCCATGCAGCTTCTTTAACCGATTGGACCGGTGTCCTTTCCCATGCCGTGCATTTTACAGCAGTATCCGTTTGGGCTGGCCTGCTGCTAATGGCTGGCTGGTTTGCACGTGATGAAGCAAACTGGCTTGCTTTTTTAAAATGGTTTTCGCCAGTAGCCGCTATTTGTTTGTTATTCACCGCTCTGTCTGGCTTTTGGATGATGACCATCATTTTAGACATTCATGACTATGCAAGCGACTGGTCACTTAATTATGGACAGGCACTTTTAATCAAGCACTTACTGGTTCTGCCGGTTTTGCTGTTTGCGTTTATAAATGGGTTTCTTTTCAAACGAAAGCTGCAAGAGCGCCGGGACGTTCACCCGAAGCCCTGGATAAAAGCAGAAAGCCTTGTTTTATTGTTGATCTTTGGTACAACAGCGTTTCTTGGCCAGCAGGAGCCGCCTCATGCAGTCAGCGAGGGCCGTTACTCACCGTTATTTGCTTTCTTTTACAACGGCTCCCTGCCGCCCGCTTTGCCGCTGTACCTTGGCTGGTCACCGTTAAATGTGCTGTTTATGTTTCTTGCCCTTGTTTTTTTAGCAATTGGCTTTTGGGGATATCGAAAAAAAGAAGCGGGCATTACATTTTTCATGAGTATGCTGCTTGTTTTTTCTCTTTATCTTGCCCTGATTACCGGTCTTTCATCTTAAAAACCGCCTTAGCAGAGGCGGTTTTTTTATTATCAGCTTCCTCTTTTTCTCTCCCTGCCTCTCTATTGTTAGATTTTCTCACAATGTTTTTTCATCATTCGAAGCTTTATACGAACCTCTTTTCAGTGAATTGAATACTGTTTAAAACACATAATAAATACGGTAATAAAGCGATAGTAACCGATTACAAGATTTTTGTTACAAACAAACAGCATTTCCCTTTTGTGTTTTTTCACAAATGATCTTCGTTTTTTTTAACATTCAAAACGATGTCATTTTTTTCTTTTTCTCCTACAATAAAGGCAACAAATACGAGAGGATGATCGTGATGTTAATTGGGATCCCAGCTGAAATTAAAAATAATGAAAACCGTGTGGCTATTACGCCGTCAGGAGTTGCTACACTTGTGGCCGCAGGACATGATGTCATGATCGAAAAAGGAGCCGGCTTAGGAAGCGGATTTACAGACGCAGAATATGAACAGTACGGCGCTCAAGTACTTGATTCAGCAAGAGATGTTTGGAACCGGGCAGATATGGTGATGAAAGTAAAAGAACCGCTTGCTTCTGAATATCAATATTTCCGTAAAGACCTTCTTCTTTTTACTTACCTTCACCTTGCAGCTGAACCAGCGCTTACAAAAGCGCTAGTCGACAGCGGTGTAACCGGTATTGCTTATGAAACCGTTACAGCAGGCGGTACGCTGCCTCTCCTTTCACCAATGAGCGAGGTTGCCGGGCGGATGGCTACGCAAATCGGGGCTCAATTTTTAGAAAAGAATAACGGCGGAAAAGGCGTTCTGCTCGGCGGTGTTCCAGGGGTGAAACGAAGCCGTGTAACCATTATCGGCGGCGGTATGGTTGGTACAAATGCAGCCCGCATTGCCGTTGGGCTCGGAGCAGACGTTACGATCATTGACTTAAGCGCAGACCGTCTTCGCCAGATTGAAGAAATCTTTGGCGCAAGTGTTCAAACTCTTATGTCAAATCCATTAAACATCGCTGAATCTGTAAAAGAATCCGATCTTGTTATTGGAGCCGTTTTAATTCCGGGTGCTAAAGCGCCGAAGCTAGTAACAGAAGAAATGGTAAAAGCAATGTCCCCAGGCTCGGTTGTCGTGGATGTAGCAATTGACCAAGGAGGTATTTTTGAGACAGTAGATCGTATTACAACTCATACAAATCCGACTTATGAAAAACATGAGGTTGTTCATTATGCTGTAGCAAATATGCCAGGAGCAGTTCCGCGTACTTCTACCATTGCATTAACCAACGTTACGGTACCTTACGCTCTCCAAATCGCAAATAAAGGCTTTGAGCAGGCTATTAAACAAAATCCAGCCCTTGAAAGTGGCGTAAATACGTATGGCGGCCATGTAACCTTTGAAGCCGTTGCGCGTGATTTAGGATATGAGTTCAAAAATGTGAAAAGCCTGCTTGATTCACTAACTGTTTAAATAAAAAAAGCTGCTTCCAGCACTGGAGGCAGCTTTTTCTTTTATAAGGACAAGTACTAATACTTCTTTACATATAAAAAAGCAGCTTCTGTTTTCTTTGAAAACAGAAGCTGCTTTAAACGATACCGGCGGCCGGGGTCGAACCGGCACTCCCGTGAAGGAACTGGATTTTGAGTCCAGCGCGTCTGCCAATTCCGCCACGCCGGCATATACATGGAGCGGAAGACGGGATTCGAACCCGCGACCCCCACCTTGGCAAGGTGATGTTCTACCACTGAACTACTTCCGCACTTGAACAGGATGTTCTAGGTTCTCCGTTGCACACAGGACGTGTGCGCTTTTAGAAGAAGTTCCTCTTTCATGTAAGACTTTGTAAGAAGTCTTTTATCAAATATACAGGCTGGCGAAAGTGAATACTTTCGTCAGCCTGTAAAAGATGCGGGTGAAGGGACTTGAACCCCCACGCCTTGCGGCGCCAGATCCTAAGTCTGGTGCGTCTGCCAATTCCGCCACACCCGCTAAGTATAAATGGCTGGGCTAGAAGGATTCGAACCTTCGCGTGACGGAGTCAAAGTCCGTTGCCTTACCGCTTGGCTATAGCCCATTTATATGGGGCGATCGAGGGGAATCGAACCCCCGAATGTCGGAGCCACAATCCGATGCGTTAACCACTTCGCCACGACCGCCATTATATCATATTTTTTAATTGGCAGGGGCAGTAGGAATCGAACCCACACTGGAGGTTTTGGAGACCTCAGTTCTACCTTTAAACTATGCCCCTATAAATGGTGGAGGGGGGCAGATTCGAACTGCCGAACCCGAAGGAGCGGATTTACAGTCCGCCGCGTTTAGCCACTTCGCTACCCCTCCATATGAAGAGAAAATTTCAAATGAAAAATGGGCCTGAATGGACTCGAACCATCGACCTCACGCTTATCAGGCGTGCGCTCTAACCAGCTGAGCTACAGGCCCATCATAACAATAATGGAGCGGGTGATGGGAATCGAACCCACGACATCAGCTTGGAAGGCTGAGGTTTTACCATTAAACTACACCCGCATATTGCTAAAATGGTGGCTCAGGACGGAATCGAACCGCCGACACAAGGATTTTCAGTCCTTTGCTCTACCAACTGAGCTACTGAGCCGTATAAAAATATGGCGGTCCGGACGGGACTCGAACCCGCGACCTCCTGCGTGACAGGCAGGCATTCTAACCAACTGAACTACCGGACCAAACGATTGCGGGGGCAGGATTTGAACCTGCGACCTTCGGGTTATGAGCCCGACGAGCTACCGGGCTGCTCCACCCCGCGACGATAAAATAATGGAGGAGGAAAGGGGATTCGAACCCCTGCGCGGTT
>NZ_JAMBOO010000022.1 GCF_023715895.1 Domibacillus indicus
AACACTCCATACTGCCAAACTTATTAAAACGAGAATTTAAACAAGCAACTCCAGGAAAAGTATTACTCACCGATATTACATATTTATATTACAGTAATAGAAAAAAGGCTTATTTATCCACTATTAAAGATAGTTCGACGAATGAAATTCTTGCCTATAATGTATCTAATCGGATGACATTAGAATTAGCTACGGATACGCTAATAAAGTTAAAAAGGAGTAAACGAGTAAAGCTTGCAGAAGGAGCCTTTATTCACTCTGATCAAGGAGTACATTATACTAGCCCCACTTTTCAGAAATACGTAAAAAAACTCGGACTTGGGCAATCAATGTCAAGAAGAGGAAACTGTTGGGATAACGCTCCCCAAGAGTCCTTCTTTGGTCACTTCAAAGATGAAGCCTATATAAAACAGTGTAATACTTTAGAAGAACTTAAAAGAGAAATAAAAAATTATATGACCTACTATAACAATTTCAGATATCAATGGAACTTAAAGAAGATGACTCCTACTCAATACAGAAATCACCTCCTCCAAGTGGCATGACTTTTTTTAAAATGTCCTTTACAAAGGGTACACTTTATTTTTCTGGTTGATCTTTTTTGTTTAGGATTTATCCTATCGGTAGCCGGGGTAGAACGTATCTGCCCGTGGAACAATGATTCCGCCAACTAACCTGTTCGCCCCCTACTTGTAGAAACATGTTTGAGGCTGGTTGGGACTGCGATCCCGTATAACAAGCGAAGCTATGAAACTGCAAGCAGAAATTAGGGGTTACCGGCAATTATTCAATCAGGAGGAGATAACAAGCATGAACCCAGTAATTGGTCTGGATGTGGCGAAAGGAGAAAGCCAAGCCCAGGCATTTTTAGACAAAGGAAAACCTTATGGAAAGAGCTTTAGCATTCAGCATACACGTGAGGGATTAGATACATTTCTTCACTTTCTGAAAGAGGTGGAAAAGCAGACAGGACATCAACCTGCGGTCGTTTTAGAGTCAACAGGACATTACCACATTCCTGTCATTCAGTTTCTGGAGGAGCATCATTACCTGTTTATCGTCATTAATCCTCTCATCTCTTATCAGGCGAAAAAAGCCAGTCTACGCAAGGTAAAAACCGATGCCATTGATGCTTATCATCTAGGGGAACTTTACTACAAAGAAGAACTTGAACCGTATAAAAAAAGAGGGATTCAGCTTTTAAATCTCCGGCATTTGACTAGGCAGCATGAAACCCTAACGGGTTTATGTGTTCAAGCCAAGCTGCAGTTTCATTCGATTTTAGATCAGGTGTTTCCTGAGTATAGGGGTGTGTTTGGTGACTTGTACTCCAAAGTATCCCTGCATACCTTATTGGAGTTTCCTACGTCAGAAGCTGTATTAAACGCTGGAGAAATGAAAGTAGCTGAAAGAATTGCCACACTATGTATGAGCCGTTCCGAACGGTGGGCAAAGGAAAGAACAAAAAAGCTAATGGAGGCAGCCAAACGAAATCCATTTCAAAGCATCATGTATCACAGTCATCTCATCAGCTTAGAAATGTATATCAAGATGGTTCTCCAATACCAAGAGCATCTAGCTCAGTTGGAGAGCGAAATTGATGCCCTGGCTGGAGAACTTGAAGAATATAAGATTATCCAATCAATCCCTGGTATAGGAGAAAAGATCGCCGCCACGATTGTTTCTGAAACAGGAGAAATTGATCGGTTTAATCACCCTAAAAAACTGGTTGCCTTTGCCGGTGTAGATCCTAGTGTTCACTCATCTGGTAAATTTACAGCTACGATCAATCGTATCACCAAACGAGGCTCAAGCAGGCTTCGGCATGCCTTATACATGGCCGTTCTCTATGGTATTAGAGGTTCCCGAAATAAAAAGCTGAAAGCTTTCTATGACAGAAAACGAGAAGAAGGAAAACCCTTTAAGGTGGCGATTATAGCTTGTGTAAACAAGCTAATTCATTGGATTTATACCCTGTTGAAACGCAAAGAGCTTTTCCTTGACTTAGATTAGAAAACAAGTTTAAACAAACAATCCAAAACCTTCCACACACAAAATGGAGGGTTATTTGGCATGTCTATTTTTAGTATAGCATCTAGTTTTTAAAATATTTATAGAAAAATATTGACAAACTATTAGCTGGGTTAGTTTAACAAGAAAATTAACAATATTCTTTAACAAGGCTTTCTTCTAAGTCAGTTATCGAAAGGAGCCTTTTACTCAACAATTTCGGTCAAGTCCTGATTAGTTATGCAGGTACATTTGTTAAGTAAAAAACTATTTGTTTTTCCATTTATCCATTAGTAAATATGAAAATGTTTATCAGCTAATACATGAACTCGTACTCCCTCAATTGTCATAAACTATACGAAATCTTCGTTATTGTACACACAAAGAGCAACTCTTTTACCACCGATTTTATATTAAAAAAAGCGCCGGCTCTTCTAATAGAAAACCAGCGCTTTTTTGAGTGTATCCCAATCCCAATCTTATCTTTTTTGAATTTTCATCATCGCATTCGCATTTTTCTGGAACTCAAAAGGCACCGGAATTTCTTCTACATGGTGTCCCTGTTCCTTTAATCCTGAGATCATGTCATCCAAGTGCTCATACCGGTTACCGGACAAATCAACAAGTGGGAAAAGCCGAATTTCCTTTTTAGCCACCCGCAGCAATTCTTCGATCACCTCGAGATGAAAAGACTGATCCAGCCGATCACCATATGTAAACAAAAAATGAGCGGAAAGAATAAGGTCAAATTCATCGTCTTCAAATGGAAGAACTGGCAGTTCAGCCGGGACATAGTGCTCCGGAGTAGCTTTCATTCCCGCTGCACACTCATCAAGAGCCCGTTTTCGGTGCCGGACAAGGTCATCGATATCACGAAAATAGTTAAACACATAATCTTGTTTGACTTTCTCCATGCCTTCCATCACATGTTCAATATCCTTCTTCCCCTTGCCAGCAAGTGCGTCGGCCGGGTGATAATACGCAATATCACAGGCTGTGACGTCCAGTTCTTTTTGACGTCCGATGGCTGTAAAGGAACAGGCGCCTGCCGGGCAGTCCAGCACTTTTTGTCCTTGCAATTCTTCTATGGAAAGATCGAACATGGCCATATACTCTTCAAACGTCCGTCCAATAAATACAATCCGCTCTAAGTCCAGCCCTGATTTTGTCACCGGATTCCTCCCTTTTCCTTTATTCCGCATTCGGCACTTTTCGTTTCAGCTTCTGCATCCACATGGAGCATAAAATTTATTGGTTATTCAGCATATCAAACACCTGCTCCACGTCTTTATCGCCCCGCCCGGAAATATTGACAATCAAACTTTCTTCTTTCGGCAGCGTCGGTGCCAGTTTCATCACATACGCGACTGCATGCGCACTTTCAAGAGCCGGGATAATGCCTTCTGTTTTAGATAAATGCAAAAAGGCTTCTAACACTTCTTCCTTGTTGACCGCTACATAATCGGCGCGGCCTTCTTCTTTCAAGTAGCTGTGTTCAGGGCCGCTTCCAGGATAATCAAGTCCGGCCGCGATGGAATAGGTCGGCGCCGGATTTCCTTCCTCGTCCTGCAGTACCAAGCATTTGAAGCCGTGCAGCGTTCCCGATGTTCCTTTCGTTAACGTAGCTGCTTCACTTGGTTCCACACCGATTAGGCGGACATGTTCATCAGATAGATATTCTGCAAAGGACCCGATCGCGTTGCTTCCTCCGCCTATACACGCAATGACCGCATACGGCAGACGCCCTTCTTTTTGGAGAATTTGTTTCCGGCTTTCTTTACTGATGACTGACTGAAAATGCCGCACCATCATCGGGAAGGGATGCGGTCCTACAGCGGAGCCTAGCAGATAAAAGGTATGATCATAGTTTTGGACCAGATCAGCAAATGCTTCATCTACCGCGTCTTTTAAACGCCCCTGTCCTTTTGAGACAGCCACCACTTTAGCGCCTAACAACTCCATTCGAAACACATTTAACGCCTGCCGTTTTGTGTCTTCCGCCCCCATATAGATCACGCATTCCATCCCGAACATGGCACAAACTGTAGCCGTTGCCACACCGTGCTGCCCCGCTCCGGTTTCCGCAATGACCCGCTTGGCGCCCATTCGCTTAGCCAGCAGGATTTGTCCAAGAACATTATTGATTTTATGGGAGCCGGTATGATTTAAATCTTCACGCTTCAAATAAATTTTGGCGCCGCCTAATTCCTTTGTCAGCCGCTCCGCATAATAAAGTGGACTTTCACGCCCGACGAATTCTTCTAAATACTCTGTAAATTCTTTTTGGAATTCGGGATCATCTTTATAGGTGTAGAATTCTTTTTCGAGTCTGTCCAGTACAGCTTGAAGATTTTCCGATACAAAGCTGCCTCCAAATTCGCCGAAATATCCTTTTTTCACTTCTGATTCATTCATTACAAACACTCCTTTATTCTAATTTTAAGTATAAAAAAAGGGCTTCTCATCCTATAAAAAAGGACGAGAAACCCGTGGTGCCACCTTTGTTCGTTTATTTATAAACGCGCTCGATGTACAGAAACCAAGACTTGGCTCGGTACATGGTCTCTTTTACCGGTGAGACGCTCCGCCCCGGCCTACTCTCTTGTTCAGCCAGGGTGCTCAGAAGCCCATTCAACAAAATTCCCACGCTGATTTCCACCATCCATCAGCTCTCTGAAGTGTCCGTTTTGCTTACTTTTCTTCGTCATCGCAGCGAATATTTACAAGTGTTTTCCATTTATTAATTTCTATCATTCTATTATAAACCGAAGGACGGGTCAAATACTTTTTGCTTTTCATTGGCTGGAATTTTTCTTATTCCACGTAAAGGTTACCGCGCTTTGAGAGGGCAGTGTATAAGTAAATGACTTTTCGCCGTCTCTTACCTGGAATTGCTGCTTCTCTTTACTTGGATTAGACGCAATCAAAACCGTAGAGCTGTCCGGATTTTGATAAGCGACGGTTTCAATCGCTCCCTCATACGTATCCGAGCCAATACGGACGGCACCTGTCTGTACAAATTTGCTGGCATGTCCAAGCACATAGTATTCAACGTTTTTCGTTACTTCCCCGGTTTGCTGGTTGATGGTGACGACCCCGCGGCACTCCTGGCATCCTCCATTTGCCGGACCGCTGTTTTCATCCAGCGCCACGTTCCACATCAGCACGCTTTTTGCCCAGTTTCTCGGACTTTCGATCATTAAATGGCTCATTTGCCAGCCCAAATTTTCACCGAAATCTTGACTCCACTCTCCGCCGCTGCATTCGCTCACATGCAGGTTTTTATTCGGAAAACGGGCATGTACCTCGTTCATGGCATCCGGGCTGCCTTCGTAACAATGAAACGCTGCGCCGTCTGTATAGCGGTTTGCTTTTTCATTGCTAAATAGGGAAGACGTATACGCTAAAGCATCTTTCCAATTATGGTCGTACGCAATAATATTCGTGTCGATCCCGTTTGCTTCAAAAGCCGGTCCCAGGTACTCACCAATAAAAGCCGCCTGCTCTTCTGCTCCCATACTCATCGTTGGATAATCCGGAGATGTATGGCCTGGTTCGTTTTGAACCGTTATACTGTCAATCGAAATTCCAATTTGCGCATACGCTTGAATATAGCGGACAAAGTACTCCGCATATGCCTGATAGATGTTTTCGTTCGTGTAATCCAAATACCAGCCATTGTGTGTACGTTCACCATATTTCATCCAGGGCGGTGCTGTCCAGGGTGTTCCCATAATAGTTAATGGGTGCTGCTTATCTAAAATCGACCGCAGCACGGTCGTTACATCCCCGTCTTTTTCGATTGAAAAATGGTTCAGGGAAAAGTCCTGCTCCCCATTTGTATCGTCATACGTATAAGTGCTCGGGTTTCCCTGTTCATCTACAGAAAAATCAGATGATCCGATTGTATGGCGAATGTGCGTAAGATTGATTCCCTTATTCGTAAATAAGTCTTCCAATAGCGCTTCTCTCGCCTCTTGATCCAATTTCTGATTGATTAAATAAGCGGATGACCCCGTCAGCGCCGCCCCAAATCCGTCTATCGTCTGATAGGTTTTTCGTCGGTTAATCTCAATGAGCCGCTCATTTGATTTTTCTGCAGCTGAAAAAGAAAGCGGCGGCTGTTTCGTTAATAAGCTTGTTTGATCACCTGTTGTCAGCCAGGCAGAAACCGTCGCTCCTGTTTCCTCTTTCTGATGGTTTTCTTCGGTCGATCCCCACTGAACAAACAAAACGACTAGCAGCACACCGATGAGTAAGATGAAAAGCGCTCTTCTTTGATACTGGTTCATTTCTCTTCACCTCCCTAGAAAAATTCCCCACCCGGTGGTATCCGGTGTGGGGAAAAGGAAATCAGTATTCATCGTTCATTGGATGAACGCACGCTCTAACGGCGTTTTTTTTCTATTTTGCTGCGTCGCTTATTGGTTAGCTGGCACCTTAATGCTGCCTGTTAAGCGAATGTCTGTCGACGAGCTTCCCACATAAACCGGCACGCTGCCTGAAGGCATTACCCAGTCGTGTTTTTCTTCGTCATAGTAAGAAAGTGCTTTTGAATCAAGCTGAATGGTAACTCTTTGCTGCTTGCCTGGCTCTAATTCAATCTTTTGGAAGCCAGCAAGCTGCTTCGGTGCTGTTTCTACATCCGTCGGCAATTTGCCTGTGTATACCTGCACCACTTCTGAACCGGCTTTATCGCCTGTGTTGCGTACGTTTAATGATACTTCAAACGTTGTTTCTTTGTTCTTGCCTGAAGACTGTACTTTTGTTTTTAGATTTTTATAGCCAAACTCTGTGTACGATAAGCCATGTCCGAATGAGAAAGCTGGCTTAATCCCGTACTCTTCAAATCCTCGGTATCCAACAAAAATACCTTCTGAATACTTCGATACATCGTCTACACCAGGGTATTGTTCATCAGATGAAACAGGCGTTTTGTCTTCATCTTCTGGGAACGTAACCGGTAATTTACCAGATGGATTAACATCTCCAAACAGAACATCTGCAATAGCATTTCCTTGTTCTTGTCCCGGGTACCAGGCTTGAACAATAGAATCGACGCTGTCTTTCCAGTCTCCCATTTCAACAGCCATGCCGCTTTCGTTGACAACGACAACATGTTTATTGACTTTCGCTACTTCTTTAATCAGCTGTTCCTGGTTATTTGGCAGTTCCATATCAGAACGGTCAATGTTCCCTTCACTGTCATACGTTTTAGTTACAATGACAGCTGCATCTGATTTTTTCGCCAGTTCAACGGCTTTTTTGATATTTTCATCTACTACGTCATCAGCCGCTTCCCAGCCAAAGCGTAATTTCGCACCATTGTCACGGCCAGGGTTGTACGGATAATCTGTTTTGTATTCAATTTTCAGGTCATACTTTTGATTGGCATCCAATGTGACCGTTTTTTCTACCGTGCCAAACGTTTCTCCCGTATTGTCGATGACTAGCTTTCCATCGAGATAAACTTTACTTGAGCCGTAGCTTGAAGTAGAAAGCTTGTATTCACCTGATTTTGGTACTTGGATAACGCCTGTGTATCGCGCTGACATCATGCTGTTTAAGCTTGTTGGAAGCTTATCGAGTTTTGTTGACTGCGCATTAAAACCTTCATAATTATAAAATCCTAGGTGCAGATTGGCCTGCTTAGCTGTATGTTCATAAACAGGATTGCCTTCCATTTTGGCATTAGACCAGTACTCTGCTTTTAAGCCATTTTCTTCTGAATCTGCAGATGGTGCCAAGAATGAAGATGGTACGGCATTCGGTCCAGGCAGCAAGTCTCCTGCACTAATTGGATCCGTTCCGGCTGCATATTCTACTTTTACATCCTTGCCTGCCCGGTTCTTGATTCCTTCCAATGGGCTGACTGTGTACGTTGGATTGACAAGCGAGCTTCCGCCGCCAGCCGCAGAGGCATTATCGGCATCTGGACCGATGACTGCAATGGAATCTAGTTTATCTGTATCCAGCGGTAATGCCTTGTCGTCGTTTTGAAGCAGAACCATAGACTCTGCCGCAATTTGACGGGCAATGGCACCATGCGCTTTGGCATCAATCTTATTGTTTTGTGCCGGATTATCAAATAATCCTTTATCAAACATTTGATATAAGATGCGATATGTACTTTGATCAATCGTTTCTTCACTTACTTCTCCGTTACGAACGGCCTGTACGAGTTTGTCGCCCCATAAACCGCCAGGATCTCCTGGTGTTTCTAAATCCATTCCCGCTTTAATCGAGTTTGACGTACTTACATTGGCTCTGTAATCACTCATGACAAACCCTTCAAAGCCTAATTTATCTCTTAATAGATTCGTCAGGATCTCTTCATTATCACATGCATAAACACCATTGACTTTATTGAAGGAACACATCACACTGCCCATCTCGGCATCTTCAATTACATTGGCAAACGGTCTTGCATAGATTTCATTGATCGTACGCTCACTTGCCTGTGAATCACTGACAAAGCGGTTTAATTCCTGATTGTTTAGCAGATAATGCTTCGCCGTTACTAATACGTTATTGCTTTGAATGGCTTTAACATACTCTGTTGCCATTTGAGACTGCAGATATGGATCTTCTCCTAATGATTCAAAGTTTCTCGATCCAAATGCATTTCTGGCAATGTCCAAACCTGGGCCAAGCAGGACATTGTGGGTTGTATTAAATGCTTCATCCCCAAGCAAATCTCCGTACTTTTCGGCTGTTTCTGTATTCCATGTTGCAGCAAGCCCGATCGCAGCCGGCATTGCTGTTGATTTTTTATCCTGTACATCCGGGTTGGCAATTCGAACACCGACAGGACCATCTGCCATCGTCAGGGCAGGAATCCCATATTTCTCGACCCCGTCATTGTAAAACCCGTAGTAGTTGTTTAAATTACCCGTGATAAAGTCCACTTTATCCTCGAGTGTCATTTTGTCCACTAACAGGTTCGCTCTTTCTTCAGCGGAAAGAGCTTTGTCCATCCACGGAAGCGTGTCTGCTTCTGCAGGTGAAGCGAGTGGTACAGCTGCTGTACTCAGTGCCATCGTCAAAGCGAGACCGAGCATAGCGGGCTTTTGTTTTTTTCTTAAAAAGCCGATCATTTCTTCAACTCCCTCTTTTATTACGAACAAAGCGGCTTTGTAACATTTCTGTATGCCTTTGCGCTTCGTCCCTTGAACACCAACATCATAACGAATATAAAAAAGAAGACCATAGAGAAAATGTTTTAATTTCGAGATAATTAAAAAGAAGCGTTTGGGGCTAGAAAAAGGAGATTATTTGAAAAAGACAGACGCTATTTTCACCAAAAAGAAAGTAAAGAAAAAGTGAGGCGCTTACATAAAAACGATCTTTTTGCCTATCGCTATTTTTCTTTTGTTTATATTTGGATAAAATTTCTTGAAACCTTTGTAATAAATGTGAAATCCAGATGTAACCTTCTATCACTCCTGCCGTAGAAGGCAGCAGGCTTTCCTGTTCGAAAGCCTGCAAATAGTCAGAGTACGATTCAGCTTTACCTTACTAGGGAATTATTCAGTTACTGGTGAATATCAGCTGTTTTTAATCATGAAGCAGCTGATTATTTTCAAATTCATTTATTTTGTTAATCCGTGTTTCATGTCTGCCGCCCGCTTCAAATGACGTCTCCAGCCAGACTTTCACAATATCACGAGCCAGCCCTGGGCCAATGACCCGTTCCCCCATTGCAAGCATGTTTGTATCATTGTGTTTTCTGGTCGCTTTTGCACTGAAAGTATCATGAACAAGTGCGCAGCGGACCCCTTGTACTTTATTGGCCGCAATACTCATGCCAATGCCTGTTCCGCATATCAAAATGCCGCGGTCTGCTTCTCCATTTGCTACTTTTTGGGCTGCCGGGAATGCATAGTCCGGGTAATCAACGGATGTACTGCAGTCGCATCCAAGATCTATATAGTCCATTTCTAGTTCTTCCAGCAGAGAAATAATTTCTTTTCGGATTGTTACTCCTCCATGGTCAGATGCAATGACAATTTTCATGTTGTTTCCTCCTAAATCATAAAAAGCAGTCAGGGAGAATAGAATCCCTGACTGTTTCATGTAATGAATAAAGTAAACTGTTTATCGTCAGCTAAGCGCTCCTTGTAGCTTCTCCCAGTCTTTTACGAATGTTTCGATTCCAGAAGTCGTAAGCGGATGGTTCCACAATGATGGAAGAATGCTTCCCGGAATGGTTGCGATATGAGCACCGGCTATAGACGACTGAACAAGATGATCTAGATTGCGGATACTTGCTGCAATAATTTCTGTTTCAAGTTGATAAGTTTCTAAAATGGTTTTCAGGTTAGTTACTAAGCCCAAGCCGTCTGCACCAATATCGTCTAATCTTCCGATAAATGGGCTGATGTAGGTGGCCCCGGCTTTAGCCGCCATCAACCCTTGAGCTTCCGTAAAGATAAGGGTTACGTTCGTGTTGATTCCTTCTTTTGTGAGCTGGTATGTGGCTTCTAATCCGGCTTCTGTCATCGGGATTTTAACAACAATGTTTTCTGCCCATGAAGCAATCTCACGTCCTTCATTAATCATTTCTTCTGCTGTCAGTCCAATAACCTCTGCACTGACCGGCCCGCTGACAAGTGTACAGATTTCCTGAATACGTGTTTTAAAATCTGCTCCTTCTTTTGCAATAATGGAAGGGTTTGTGGTCACCCCATCTACTAATCCTAGCTTTACAATACGCTTTATTTCTTCTATGTTTGCCGTGTCTAAAAAGAATTTCATTTTCTCCCTCAATTCATCTATTTATTCGAACATTATTCTCCCAAACCTTGTTTCGTGATCACGTCGGTTATCGCTTCCAATGCTTCGTCTGCATCCGTTCCATTTGCGGTTACTTGAATAGAAGCATTTTGTGGAATACCAAGGGACATGACCCCCATAATAGACTGTAAGTTAACACTTTTCCCCTTATACTCAAGAGTGATTGTTGATTGAAATTTTGAAGCCATTTGTACAAGCACTGTTGCTGGCCGAGCATGAATTCCGGTTTCATCAGTAATGGTAAACGTTTTTTGAGCCATCATGATCCACTTTCTTTCTTTTAATGATTGTCATTACTTTAAAAGTTTTTTAAATTGCTCCACTACGTTTTCAGGCGTGAATCCAAATTTTTTCATTAGTTCTTCCCCAGGAGCTGAAGCACCAAATTCATTAATCGAAAGAACGGATCCCTTGCTGCCCACATAAGCATGCCAGCCAAGAGGCGATCCCATTTCGATGCCTAAACGGGCAGTTACGTTTGGCGGTAAAATGCTGTTTTTATATTCTTCCGGCTGTTCCTCAAAACGGCTCCAGTCCGGCATACTGACGACTGATACATAAATACCGTCCTTCTCAAGCAGCTTCTGAGCTTCAACAGCCAGTGATACTTCTGAACCTGAAGCGAGTAATAATCCTTCTGCCGGCTGCTTTGCTTGAGAAATGATGTAAGCTCCCCGTTTTACCTGTTCGGATGCTTCTTCTGCTGAAACAAGCGTTGGCAGGTTTTGCCGTGTTAATACCAGCGCTGTTGGTTTATCCTTGCTTTCTAAAGCCAGTGTCCAGGCAGCGGCTGTTTCATTTCCATCTGCCGGACGAAGAATCGAAAGGTTTGGTATCGCCCGTAAAGAAGCAAGCTGCTCAATCGGTTCATGTGTCGGTCCATCTTCGCCTACTGCGATACTGTCATGTGTAAACACATAGGTGACAGGCAGTTTCATCAGCGCAGATAAGCGGATGGCTGGGCGAAGATAATCTGAAAAAACAAAGAACGTGGAACCAAAAGGTTTTACGCCGCCATGAAGACCCATTCCATTGATGATCGCTCCCATGGCAAATTCGCGAACGCCAAACCAAATATTCCGGCCGCTGTAGTCAGCCGCACTAAAATCACCGGCCTGCTTCAAGTTTGTTTTGTTGGAAGAAGCTAAGTCGGCTGAACCGCCTATTAAAGACGGCACCTTTTTGGCGAATGCATTTAATACTTCCCCGCCGGAAGCACGTGTCGCTAAGGAGTCTTCACCGACTTTATATTTCGGTACAAAGTAGTCGAAATCTTCAGTTAACTCTCCGTAAATTGCTTTTTTCAGCTCTTTTGCCAGTTCAGGATGATGCTTTTCGTACTCACTGTATAACTCATTCCACTTTTGTTCTTTTTCAGCGCTTTGCTCTTTTAATTGGGCAAAATATGCTCTTACTTCTTCTGGAACGTGGAAATCTTCTTCGTAGTCCCATTTGTAATATTCTTTTACGAGTTTCACTTCATCACGACCAAGTGGTGAGCCGTGGGAAGCAGATTTGCCTGATTTATTCGGTGATCCGTACCCAATTGTCGTTTTGACTTCAATAAGCGTCGGCTCATTTTCGTTTCCTTTTGCTTCTTCTATCGCTTTGGCGATCGATTCAATGTCATTGCCGTTTTCCACGCGGAGCACCTGCCATCCGTACGAGCGGAATCGATCTGCTACATTTTCACTAAACGACATATGCAGATCGCCATCAAGAGAGATGTCATTCGAATCGTAGAGAACAATTAAACGTCCCAGCTTCAAATGCCCGGCAAGTGAAGCAGCTTCTGCGGAAACCCCTTCCATTAAATCACCATCTCCGCAAATGCTGTACGTATAGTGATCCACTACTTCAAACGAGCCGCGATTATAAACAGCGGCTAAATGACGTTCAGCCATCGCCATTCCAACTGCCATGGCAAATCCCTGTCCAAGCGGACCTGTGGTGGCGTCTACGCCAGGTGTATGCCCATATTCCGGATGGCCTGGTGTTTTACTGCCCCATTGGCGGAAGTTCTTTACATCATCCAGTGATACATCATAGCCGGTTAAGTGAAGCAGGCTGTAGAGCAGCATCGAGCCATGGCCTGCCGAAAGAACAAACCGGTCTCGGTTAAACCAATTCGGGTTAGCTGGATTGTAGTTCATATATTGTGTCCAAAGCGTATACGCCATTGGCGCTGCACCCATCGGCATGCCGGGATGTCCTGAATTTGCCCTTTCTATCGCATCAATTGAAAGGGTGCGAACCGTATGAACAGCTAATTCATCAATACGTGAAGCATTTAAAATGTCCTGCATGCTTATTCTCCTTTATACTTGTTCATTTGAAAAAATAAGGAATGTAATGTTACGATTGCACAAGAACTTTGATTTGGTCACCAGAACGCACTGCATCAAATCCTTCACGCCATTGCTCAAGCGGAACAACTTTCGTAATCATTTTATCTGCATTAATTTTTCCTTCTGCCAGAAGGTTAAGTGCAATCGGCCATGAACTTGGCTTTTGTGAACGAGTCCCTACATATGTAAGTTCCCTTTGAATAATAGATTCTTGGTCAAGCGGATTTAGCTTTTCTGCAAAAATACCAACTTGCACAAATGTTCCTTTCTTTCTCACAAGAGGAAGCCCCTGGTTCAATGCAGGCACGGCACCTGAACACTCAAACAATTTATCCACACCATATCCATTTGTATGCTTCATGACCACTTCTTCTAGACTTTCTTTTTGAATATCGACAACTACATCTACTCCGAGCGATTTAGCCAGTTCAAGCCGCTTTGCATCCTTGGTAATACCCGCAAGAATGACGAAGGCTCCCTGCGCTTTAATCACCTGGCACTGTAGCAGCCCGATCGGTCCTGGTCCGAAAACAAGCACCTTGTCATCTTTCTCAATCGTTGTTTTTTCAAGTGCTGCATGCACACAGCAGGCAAGCGGTTCTGTTAACGAAGCTGCTTCAAAGCTTACATTATCAGGAAGCTTGTGAACACTTTCTTCACGGGAAACAACATACTCTGCGAAACTTCCATTCACCTGCGTACCAATTCCTTTTCGATTGGAGCATAAATTATAATCTTTTTCCCGGCAGTACTCACACTCGCCGCATGTTTCAAATGTGGTTTCACTTGTGACACGGTCGCCAACTTTTACTTTTGTCACATTTTCCCCTACTTCGACCACTGTACCGGAAAATTCATGCCCGAGAACAAGAGGTGTCTTAGAGTTTCGGTATTGTCCCGAAAATGTATGCATATCTGTGCCGCAGATGCCTGTATACTCTACTTTAATTTTAACTTGACCGCTTGCTGCCTTTGGTTCTTCAATGCTGTCTAACTCCATATTGTCGTATCCTGGTGCTGTTTTCATAACTGCTTTCATTCGTTATGCTCCTCTCCATTTGGGATGATTAAAACTTTTCCATAGGTTTCTTCACGATTGATCATCATATCGAAAGCTCGCTGTGTTTCCTCGAGAGAAAAGCGATGAGAAATCATATTTTTTACTTGAATACGCCCTTCTCGGATCAACTCCACACTTTTCGTCCATTCTTCTCCCGGAAATGGTGCTGAGTAAGAGTTCCAAAACCCGGTTAACGTCAATTCTTTGCGGAAAATATTTTCAAATGCCTCCTGAGAAATCAGCACATCTTGATACGCGATACCTAAATAGCCGATTTTCCCTTTTTTCTTTGTGATCAAAAGGCATTGTTCCTGGGTGATTTTAGAGCCGGCACATTCCATTGCAATATCGACGCCTCTGCCATTTGTGTATGTATCTATCCGCTCTAACAAATCGTCTTCTAAAGGATTAATCGTATATTCACACCCGTATTGCTTGGCTTCTGCTAACTTATCGTCTGAAATATCAATCGCAATGACTTTTGCGCCTGCCATTTTTAAGCATTGCATGACAAGCAGGCCAATCGTTCCAGCTCCAAAAACGGCGACTATATCGCCAAGGCGCGGTTCGATATTGAGCACTCCATGCAGAGAAACAGCCAGCGGTTCAATCATAGCCGCTTCCTCAAAGTCTATCTCACCAATTTTCAGCACATTTGAAGCAGGGATGTTTGCGTACTCCGCAAAGCCGCCAAATGATTTTGATCCAATCATTCCATGATCTTCGCAAAGAGAATAATGGCCGCGCTGACAATGTTCACAACTATAGCAAGGCAAAAACGGAATAACCGTTACCCGATCACCGAGTTCTACATGGTGAACCGCTGCTCCTTTTTCAACTATCCAGCCAGAAAATTCATGTCCCATGATGGCTGGCAGCGGATACTTCCACTCGCTTGTCATTTTGTGAGTGTCCGATCCGCAAATACCAGCTGCCATCACTTTTACTTTCACTTCATTTTCGCCACATGGAGGAATGGCAATATCTTCATAGACAAAATGATTTTTAGCGTGTAAAACAGCTGCTTTCATTTTCATAAGCTCCTTTCTAAAAAAGCCACCTGGCTAGATTTCTCCCGCCAGGTGCTTCATTTAATTAAAAAATAGCGGCCAAAAGCTGCGAGAATTTCAAAATAAGCCAGTTAAATAAGTTTCCTCCCATATCAAGGCTGGAAATCAAGGTTGCACCTTCAGGCATTGTAAATTTTGCCCCTTCCATCATCTCTGTGTGGACAACCGCAAAGTTTGTAGCCATGTATAAAGAAAGAGCAAGCATGACTGTTCCAGCCAGTACCGAATGAACAATATTTCCCCGTAAAAACCCTACAACGAAGGCTACGTAAAATGGAATCGTTGCCAAATCACCAAATGGTAATACTCTGTTTCCCGGTAGGATTACTGCTAATAGAAGCGAAATTGGGACAAGGATCAGCGCTGTTGAAAGTACTGCCGGATGCCCAACGGCAAGAGCAGCATCCAGCCCAATGTACAGGTCACGGTCTCCATAACGCTTTTGCAGGAACGAACGGGCTGACTCTGAAATAGGAATCAGTCCTTCCATCAAGATCTTTACCATCCGCGGCAAAAGAAGCATAACCGCTCCAAGTGAAATACCGGTGTTGAAAATATCTCCTGGTCCGTATCCGGCAAGCAGGCCGATGACGCATCCAAGAATAAGACCCATCATCATCGGTTCTCCAAAAATCCCAAAGCGTTTTTGAATCGATTCTGGATCCGCATGTAAATTCTTAATACCAGGAATTTTGGAAACTACCATTCCAACTAACATACCGATTGGTGCAAAAGCAGCCGTCGAGCCGGTTGGAAGCGAGATGCCCTGCAGCCCGTAAAAATTGGCTACCATTGGTGCTGTTTTATCTGCTACAAATAAGACGGCAAATTGGTATAAAATCGTACACAAAATCGCTACCCACCAGCTGCCGGTTACCACATATCCTGTTGCTCCGGCTGCAATAAAGTGCCAATAATTCCAAATATCAATATCTAATGTTTTGGTCGCTTTTAATAAAATAAGTAAAATATTAAATCCTAGGCAGACCGGAATAAGAATAGCTGCGACTGGCGAAGCAAATGACAGGGCTGCAGCGGACGGCCATCCAGTGTCAATAACAGTCAGGTTAAGACCAAATCTCTCAACCATTTGCTGAGCAGCCGGCCCTAGACTTGTCACTAATAAATTAATGACTAAGTTAACACCTACAAATCCAATCCCGATAATGATCCCCGATTTAAACGCTTTTTTAAATCCTGTACCAAAAATCATCCCAATAATTAAAATGGCTATTGGTAAAATAACTGTTGGCCCCAGGTTTAAAATCGATTGTACAACCTCAAACACTTTTTCCATGGTTCCACCTCATTTTTCTGCTTAATACTTACTTTTTCAAATGATCAATGATTTTTTGATCCAATGCCTCCATGCCGATGCCGGTAATGTACGCTGTCGCAATTTCAGATGGAATATTGTAAGTAGTGGGCAAAATTGTGGTTGAAACGATCAGGTCCGCGCCTTCCTGACGTGAAGCCACTTCCGAAATTTTGCATTGAACAACTTCTGCTGAGATGTTGTTGTCTTTCAATAAGTTTTCTACACGATCACACACAACTGTTGATGTTGCAATTCCTGCTCCACATGCTACTAATACTGTTTTTTTCATTTTTCTTCTCTCCTTTAATGTTTGAATAATTAATTTTTCAAGTGGTTAATAATTTTTTGATCTAATGCTTCCATGCCAATACCGGTGATATACGCTGTCGCAATTTCAGATGGAATTGTGTAAGTAGTCGGTAAAATAGTCGTTGAAACAATTAAATCCGCGCCTTCCTGGCGTGAAGCGACTTCTGAAATTTTGCATTGAACAACTTCTGCCGGGATATTGTTATCTTTCAATAAATTTTCCACACGGTCACACACAACCGTTGATGTCGCAATTCCTGCTCCGCATGCTACTAATACTGTTTTTTTCATTATGATTCTCTCCTTTAAATGTTATCTAGTTCTTCGAATAGTGTATAAACTTCCTTGGCGCTGCCTGCTGCTACTAATTTATCGTAGTTTTCTTCCTGCTGGACAATCTGCATAATTTGCTGCAGAACCGCCAGCTGGCTGTGAGGTTCATTCAATCCAAGCATTAAAATCACCTTTACGTCGATTGCTTTTGACTTATCATCCATTGATTGAAAAATAACCGGCTTTTGTAAAGTGATCACTCCAATAAACTGATGGAAGACACATTCCGGATCTGTATGTGGAATCGCAATTCCATAATGGTCTAAACTTAAACCGGTTGGAAACGTTTCTTCCCGTTCCTGAATCTTTGTTAAAAATGAATCACTCACATAGCCGCGGCTAAATGCTTCATTGTACATTAACTGAAATACTTCTTCTTTGCTTTCACAATCCGCATTCAGCTTAATTAATTCATCTTTTAAAAACTTTGCTATTGGCACTGTAATCCTCCCTAACTGACAAATAATTTATGATGAATGGGCTTGAATAAGCTCATACATTTCTTGTTTGGTGTTTAGGTGAATCATCTGGTCAAGGACTTCCCTTTTTTCTGCCAGCCGCATCAGTTGTAAAAGAGCACCTAAATGCTTGTCTTTATCAACTGCTGCAATCACAGTAACGAAATAAATTCGTTTACCTCCGCCTATAGGCAGACCATTTTTAATTTTGAGCAAGCTCATCCCTAATGCGTTTACACCGTCTTCCGGTGAGGCATGAGGAATCGCAATGTTCATCCGTAGCAAAATATGTGGTGAAACGGACGGATATTGCTGCTTCATCGTTTCAATATATTGAGCTGTAATTAACCCCTTTTCAAGGAGCGGCTGAGAAGCCTTTTCTAACGCCTCATGCCAATTATCTACGTCTTCTTCTAAAACAATTGTTTCTGGATTGATAAAATCTGATAATACGTAATCTCTGTCCTGCTTTGTTGTGCTTGATGCAGGGTCTGTAAACGTTGAAGTGGTAAAATAGGTCTCCAATGCTTTTTCGAGCTGTTTTCGATCTTTAATACTTGCATGTTTTCCAATGGTTTCAATTAACTGTTCCATGTTAAACGACGGAGTCTGAAGATCGAATACTTCTTTCATCACCCGCTGCCGCAGTTGCAGCTTTTCAAATTCTGATAAAACATGATGAACAATAAATAATTGTTTACTTGTCTGAAGTGGAATAGGTGAAAAAATAAGATCGTAGTCTTCTTTTAACTGTTTGAACTCCCGCAAGGAAAGAGGCGGATGAAAAAAGAATTCTGGAAACAGGCCTCTAAGTGTGTTGTTCATTAAATTAGAAATCGACACACCATTTGGACAGACAACAACGGCTTTTTTTCTTTTTGGAATGGACTCCCCGCTGCTAATTAAATGACCACCAATAAAGATAGTCATAAACATAATTTCGCTTTCCGGAACGGGTTCTCCTAAATATTCCTCAAATGGCTTAATCGAGTTTTTCACAATATAGTGAATCGCTTCAAATTCTTCTCCTACTTTTTCAATCATTGAATAATTAGTCGTTAATCGATACTTAATTCGGTAATAAGCAGGTTTCATATGGAGAACCAGCTTTTCTAAAAGCTTCTCTTTATCTTTTAATGTAAGGATGGCCTGTTTTTCAAACATCAGGAGACATTCCTGCAGTGCCGTTCTTAATTGAGGAATTTCCTTGTTTGTTAAAAACTGCGCCGACAAAATATTTGATGTAAGAAGCTGAAGCGTAATAAATAATCTTTCTTCATGCGGAACGGGTGTTGCCGCATTCTGAATGAAGAGTTCCGCCGCTTCATATTCCTTCGTATCTGATAATTCCTGATAATCAATATGATAAGAACCTGACAACAAATAACCGCTTTCAATTCTATTCAGGATCAGAGCGATAATATAAGGAAGAATTCTGGCCCTCTCGTCACTAAATTGAATAGACAACCGATTTTCTACCTCTTCTACCTGCTTGCTTAGCTGGCGGATCGTTTCTTCTTTTACATGACTGAATTGATAAATGTACGTTTTTCCTTTGTAAATATCTAATGTTCTTTTTAACACCGAGATAAGCAGCCGGCGTTTGTTCCACTCTTCCCCTGAAACGGTGTACCCTTCAAGGCGGGAATAAATGACTTCTAAATCATATAGTTCTACCATCTTATTTACATTCTTCAAGTCACGTAATATCGTATTTTTGCTTACCTTCAATGCACTTGAAAAATGAATGAGAGACAGTTCTTCTTTTGCACTTAATATCATAAGAAGAATAAGAATCGCTCTTTCATGCTCCGAAAGAATATACGTAGTTTGCGAATGAGCTGGCTTCTCAACAAGAAGCTCCAGCAATACAGGATTAAGAACAAACTTTCCGCTTTTGGTGCGTTTAATGGCTGGATAATTATTCTCCTCTAACCAGTCATTTATTTTTGTAAAACTATAGCTAATCTGTCTGCGGGACAATTCATACTTATTTTCCAGCTCGGCATTCGATACTTCCGGATTCCCTAATATTTCTTTAAATATTTGATTGCTCCTTTCATCCAGGTACATGATAGCAGCTCCCTTCGTTACATTTATTGTATCAGCAAAAATCTTGTTTTTGTTTACGCTTTCATTCTCACTTTCTGTCGATTAATTGTACAACATCATGATGAACAAAAGAATAAACATTCATGGTGTTATACGACAGAAAATATTGGAACTTCATTATCATGATATAACGTTTGATAAATGAAATTGCACCAGTAGTTCTTCCTGTTAAAAACAAAATGAACGGCCGTGCTTTAAAGCAAGACCGAGCAAAACTTTATTTAACTTTTATTTTCCTTAACATTCAAAATAACATTAGACAGTTATACTTTAAAAATATGTATTTTACATAGACAATAAAGAAACTCTAAAACAATCACCATCTCAGCTTTGAATAAAAGGTCTTTTCCCCTTCCAAACAGTTTGAGATGGGAGGCGGGCAGGCTTTCACACAGCTCAATCACTGTCACTGAGGAAACGGCCATTTTATGATAGAGTAGGAAGGATGAAATAAAAAGGAGAGATCACTTGCGGCAAATTGATTTTACAAATGGAAATATTTTTAAGCAGTTGTTTTTCTTTTCGACGCCTATTATGGCAGCCAACCTGCTGCAGGTGTCTTACCAGTTTGTGGACTCTTTATGGGTCGGCAACCTGCTCGGGGCGGATGCGCTAGGAGCCGTCAGCATTGCCAGTACGGTAATCTTGACCGTTCTTTCTTTTATTCTTGGAATAAACAATGCCGCTCTCACGATATTATCCCAGCAGCGGGAAAGCGAGAGTACTGCAGGATTAAAAAGCTATCTCAATGCTTTTGTTGTTCTTTTAACAGGCTTATCTCTTTTGATGGGTGCTGCAGGATATTTATATACGGAAGAGATGTTAAAGTGGCTGGATACACCAACTGAGATGATTCCTGACGCCGCTGTATACTTGCAGATTAACTTTATCGGCATTCTTTTCTTGCTTGGCTACAATTTTATCAGCACAGTACTTCGGGCACTCGGAGACAGCCAGACGCCGCTTTACTTTGTTTTGGCTGCTGTTCTTTTAAATATTGTGCTCGACCCTGTGTTCATTTCCGTCTTCGGACTCGGCATAAATGGCGCTGCCTGGGCAACTGTCATCTCGCAGGGACTGGCTTTCATCATGGGTGTTGTGTATACACTCCGCAGGAAAGCCGTGCCTTTTTCCATTCCAGTCCTTCCAAAAAGGGAAGAGGTTCTGCTTATTTTAAAGCTTGGCATCCCGGCCGGCTTACAAATGACGGTTATTTATGCAGGGGTGACAGCGATCATGACGGTCGTGAATTCTTTCGGAAGCGATGCTGCTGCAGGGTTTGGGGCGGCGCAGCGCTTAGACAGCTTGATTACACTTCCGGCTATGGCACTCGGAACAGCTGTCAACAGCATGGCCGGACAGAATATAGCCGGCCATCACTGGAACCGTGTTCGCCAAATTGCTCTTTACGGTGCTCTTTATAACTTCATTACCATGCTGGTCATTGCTGTCATTGTCTTTTTGCTGGCACGATTTGCAATCACCTTGTTTATCCGGGAGGAAGAAGCCGTCCAGTTCGGCACCTCTTACTTAAAGACGATCGCTTTTTTCTATCCATTTATCGGGCTGAATTTTATTTTAAATGGAATTGTGCGGGCATCCGGTGCGATGTATCAGGTGCTTGTCCTGAATATCCTCTCTTTTTGGGTACTGCGTTATCCGCTGACCTATCTTTGCTCAGCTTTTTGGGGAGAAGACGGTATTGCCCTGGGAATGGGAATTGGCTTTGTAATCAGCAGCGCCTTCTCTTTTGGCTATTACCGGTTCGGCAAATGGCGCCGAATTGATTTGTTTGCTTCCAAATAAGCCTGTATGAAAAAGAACCTGCACTCCTTGAGAGGCAGGTTCTTCCATGTTTACTGCATAATATTTGAAGCCGTACCAGGCCGTCTGGCTACTTTCTTTTTCGGGGCCTTTTCTTCTTTTTCTTCTTTCGGTTCTGCCGCCTCTGCTGCTTCTACAGATACCGTCTCTTTATTTTCTTTCTCGCTGCCCTTGCTGCTTTTTTCTTTTGCGGCAGGCGGATCGGTTTTAGCCGTTTCGCTTTTGGTGATTGTTTTTGAATTTAAATCATTTACAAATTTCAGCTCAACGATATCTTTATTTGCGATCGGTTCTGTTTTCTTTTTCGCCGCTGAGTCTTTTTCCGCTGTGACTCCCTGCGTTTCTTTTATTTCCTGTCCAATAACGGGCTTACTGCTGTCCTCCTGTCCGGTGGAGAGCTGCATCCGCTCCGCTTGATTGCGGGTCAGCATGGCATTTAATGTGTTGATAATAGCAGGGTCAAAAATGTCGGTGTTTCCGAAATGGGCAGCCAGCTGAATAATCAAGTATTTCACTGATTCATTCGGATTTTTTTGCCCTGCGGCCCAGTCCCCGACAATATCGGGGCAGGCGGAGCTTGCAGTTTTTACATAAATGGTCGGCTTTTTGTCTTCCTGCATATGGAGCCCTCCCCTCCTTCTGCCGTGCCTTTTTTATGAGACAGGGGCAGTCAATTCATCCATATAGATGTCATTAAATGTATTTAGTCCGTTTACGTTCATGTCCACTGCATATTGCGGCGGAATCCACAGCAGCTTGAACCGTTCTTTCTTGGCAATCGTCATTAATTTGCTGTACAAGTGATCTTTTAGCAGAATCGAGCCGCCTCCATACACGACCGCGATATGAATTTCTTTGGAACGCATATTATTTACGAAGCTCTGCACATCCTCTGCAATATCAAACGATAAGTTCTCCAGCGGTTCTCCGTTTAAATCCGTTAAAATATCTTCTTTAAAAGCATGAGATTTTGATTTGATAATTTCAGAGATGTCCTGCCGTGTATACGACTTTTTCTCTTTCCAGATACTCACGACCGACTCAAGTGCAACGCCAAGCCCGTACTCCAGACCTTCACTATGTTTTAATTCGTACCCGTTTGTAATGATCAGCTCGGTCGTCCCGTCGCCAATATCAATATGCATTAAGTTTTTATCCTGAAAATATTGACCGTCTAAATCCGGCTTCATATTATACTGCTTAATAAACTCATCAAACATATCCCCGGAGCGGTAGTTTCCTTCTCCGTCTTCAATAATTTCGAATAATGGCGGCGTTCCTTCGGCGGACACACCTACATATCCAAATGTAACTTTCACGACTACTCTTAAATCACTTTTAATGTTTACAGTGACCATATGCGTTCCTTTTTGGAACCGCTCTTTAAAGATCTTTGCGTTCACTTCATTATAAACAGAAGCCGGCAGGCATGTGGACATGTTAACCGTTACTTCTAACACATCGTTGTTTTCAATTTCTTTCTTTTCTGAAAAATGCTCTTGTACTGTTTTTACGGCTACAATGCCAAGTGTATTAATAATAGGCAGATCCTGTTCATGCTTTTTTCCTTTTTCTAAATTCATATTCTTTACTTTACTAGCGGCTACCCCTGCCATTGCCGCATGTCCTACCAATACTCTTGTATTGTCTGCGAGCTTTATGGCGGGACTTGAAATCGTAATATCAATATTGTTATGCAGTTCGTTTATCGCTTCTATCAATGTGGTTTTCTTTTCAGACCGCGGTTTGGAAATGCGGGCAAAAACGTTCGGGTGCTTTACCGGAACTCCGTTTATAACCAACTTGTGTTCGCTGTTTCCATTATCGTTTGAAACAATCAAATCATACGTTTTCTCCATTTTAATCTCTCCTTTTTAGTAAGTAGGCCAATAGAGATAAGCAGCGTGTTTCTTTTTAAAAATTAAGAGAATAATATAGGATATTACGCAACACTAGTAATTATTCTTTTAAATTACCGTTCTATGAAATTTTTTTTAAAAAAAGAATAATTTTTTTATAGACTGAGCAGTTGCGCGCTGTATTGTCCCGTGTATAAAAAGAAAAAAGCTGTTTTGAACACAAAAACAGGGCTGCTCCAGAAATCGGTGTTCATCGACTTTTGAGCAGCCCTGTTTTCTTATTTCCGGACATCTTTTGCAATATGGCGTACCTTTGCCATTGTGCTTCTTCTATCAGCAAATTTGTCAAACCCCAGAAATATACCAGCGACATGAAAACCTCCGAGAATCACTTCAGCTGCTGTGTACATTGAGCGGAACACGCAATAAAAAACCTCCATTCATATGGGCAGGTTTATGGTTATTCATCGTGTATTTGTCAAAAAAATCAGCCAAACTTTTTCCCTGTTTCGTTCTTTTTGCTTCTCTCTTCTACGGCTTTTAAAAATTGATTAATATGATTTAATTCTTCTTCATTTAAAGGGACACCATCCCAATGAAGCTCTCCAGCGAGCAGGTTTTTCGTATTAAAGCCTTCAATCCGGTCTTTTCTTTCTTTTTGGTCCGTTAAGCATAAGATGTAATCCACTGAAACATTATAATAGTGGGCAAACAACGTCATTTTTTCTAAAGAAGGCTGCCGGAACTCAGACTCGTATCCAGCATAGGTTGATTTTGCAACACTGACAATTTTAGCAGCATCATCCATGGTGAGATTTTTTTCCAATCGAAGTTCTTTTAACTTTTCTCCATATCCTATAATGATACTCACCTCATTTCAATGACTTATATGGATTGGCATATCTTATTTTGCATTTTTAAGAATAGGGAGTAAATGATTTTTAACTTCCGCTAATTTCTCCTCAATGAGTGTCATATACATGCTGAACATGTTTATTTCCTCCGCTGTAAACATTCTTTTTTGTTCGGAAAATATCACAGTGTGGCCAATGATATGATCTTTATAGGTAAGCGGACAGCAGCAGATCGACTGATAGCCATTTTTCAAAAGTTCTTTTTTATGGTTAAGAGAGGTAATATCTTCGCCTCTTTCCAAATCCGGAATGGCAACGATTTGTTTGGAATATACAGGGATCTCATCACCATCTAGAATATCATTTACAGTGGATAAACCGCTCGAATATTCATTGTACCCTGGTGAAACATTAGTCACTGCTCCGTTCCACATCTTCTTCTCATTTTCATCGTGTATGTATATGCCGCAGCTTAATTCTTTAAAATGATGCTCCATTAAAGAAGTGAACTGGTTTAACATAAATTTTGTTTGAAGTGCTGCCAGCTCATCCTCACCAATAATCCCTTTTTCGTACAGACTAAAAAAAACCGTTGATAAATCCTGATGATTCTTTAATATAGGTTCAATGTGGGAGAGGGTCTTTTTTATTTCTTTTCTATATATGAACTTTTCTAGTGATTGAGCAATGTTGATCTCGTCCATAAATCTCCATACCCTTTCATTAGTGTACATGATTTTTCAGAAAAATAAATTATTCAGTATGTTTCTATAAAAGAGACATTGCTTTACCTACTTCAATTTAGTTCTTTTTCCAGTAAACAAATCAATTTGCCAGGTTCCATTGTATTGAGGGCGGTGATTTATTTCCGTTATCGTGAGGGTACAGTCCTGAACAGTGAAATCCACTCTCCCTCCCCCTCTTGTAATCGAAGCCGACAGGCCATCCACTACTTGAAATAATCGATGCATCGGGCGCAGCCGCCATGGAAATGTATCAGGAAGCTCATGCTCTCCATGGTGATGGTAATAAATAATGTCGACAATATCTTGATGTACGGAGTAAAATTGTTTAGCAATTTCAGCCCCCCGATAAGCATGCAGTTTGCTGTCTTCAAAAACTTTTTTTGGATCGACTACATCCCCAATAGACAGAATAGGCTGAGATTTCCCCAAGTCATGAAAGATAAAAGCCTGTACTAACTGATCTTTATCAATACCAATGATTTTTGCAATACCCTGTTGATACAAATTAGAAAGAAGTTTAAGGCAATTCACCACATGGCGGTACCCGCCATCCGGTATGATTCCTGTGATGGTAATCATCTTTGTTTCAGGATCATAAATATCATTATACTCCACTGTATTCTTCAATTTATATTCCACTCTAGTATTTGGAAGTGTTAAAGCAAAAGCCATATCGATTTCATTTTGTATGTCTACAATGTCCGTTACATCTTTTCCCGTAACCAAAACGCCTTTTTTCACGCCTTCTTCCACTAAAGGAACGGCATTCATTGATAAAATCCTGTTTGTAAATGTTTTTCTTAATACGTTTTTTCGTGCTTCCCCTGTTTTTAAAACTTCTTCTAATACCTTATTATTGTAATCGATAGGCAGGTGTACAAAGTTTGCTTCGTTATAAATATGCTTGCCTTCATAGTCAACTTCTTCGAGCCCAAATAAGCGCTCCCCAGAAGGGTTAATATATTGAATCTTTAGTTCCTGGTCAATCAAAATAAGCGTTTCATCCATTGAACTTAAAATGTATTCTAAAAACTTCTCCTGAGATACTAACTTTTTCATCCCTTTCGCTCCTTTAAGCAAGCCGTAATCTATTATTTATATCGATTAAAAATATTTTCCCCTGACTCTTTGGACTTGGCTGTTCATAATAAATCTATGATAATGACTGGCCGCTTTTCTTTACTATTTTTTACAGTATGCAACAAGTCCTCTATGTCTACATAAAAGTGAAGCTTCCATTCTATATCTTGGTTAGGCTTTATAAAAAGCAACACATCTTCCGTTTCTCCATACACGTAGTGGCCAAAAGAATCTTTTGCCAGGCAGTACCGGGTTTTTTCCATGCTATTCCCCCGAAAGTTCTCGAAACGAGAACTTTATTTTTATTATATAGGTTACCAAGGAAATATTAAACAGAAAATCACTCAAACATGTTAGAATCCCTGCAAATTAATGGCACAAGAATTCACACAAACGTACGAAACCGTTTTAGGGAATAGTGGGATTAGCTGCTTTATAAAGAGAGAAAGAGTAAATACCTGTTTAATTGAAAATCGATCATTAATACACCCCTATCTTCAGAGTCAGAAAGTAAAAATCTCATAAAAAGGATAAAACCGAATAAGTAACAGAGGCATTTTTTATAGTCAAAGAAAAAGTAAATGTTTTACTTTTCCTAAAAGAACAGGTCTATGAATATGTAAAGGATAATGAAAGGAAATTTATTTGTGAGGTAAAAATCGGTATCAGTTTATTATCTTAGCTTAACAGCCATTTTAAAAAGCGTGATTATTTTTTAAAATAGAACATTTCTATATCATATTATGTTACTTTTTAATAAAGACCTGATTAAATAGTAATTCTTATTTTTCTGACTACATGGCGATTATCTAAGATCCTTTTGCGGTTTCTCATCAATTACAGCAGCTTCAGTGTATTACAACCTTATTAAACAGAAGGGTGTAATCACTAGATAAAATTGAAAAACCGCTATACCATTTAATTGGGAGTGAACTATATGAGTGAAAACATTTCAGATATCGATTATAAACAAGTAATTGAGTATGCCTTGGAACCATTAATTATTCATTCACAGCTAAAAATTATTGATATGAATCGTGCCGCAGAAATATTTTTTAGAGCCTCCAAAAAAGATATTATCGGAGCAAGTCCTTTAGATATTTTTAAAGATACATCCAAATCAGCAATAGAAAAAAGAATACAATCGGCTTACGAACAGCCAGCAAAGGTAATTGAAGAAACAATCTACAGAATGGATGGCACAACCGTTGAGGTTGAATTATATTGTCACCCTGTATGGATGGGTGAGACAAAAGCGATTCAGACATATGTACGAGATATAACAGAAAGAAAAGCAGCGGAGAATGAGCAAAAAAGGATGTTAGAGCAAGTAAATGAGTTGTCTTCAACCCTCGTTCCTCTTTTAGATGGAATTGCCGTACTTCCTCTGGCAGGTTCTATAGATGAACAAAGAGCAACGCAAATATTAGAAAGTGTTCCGATAAAAGCACAAAAACAAAATATAAAATTCTTAATTATAGATTTCTCTGGTCTTTATAACTTAGATTCTGTCGTAACAGAATATATTTTTAAAATGAATCAAGTATTATCCATGCTTGGTATACGTTCTCTCTTAACAGGGATAAGACCAGAAACAGCACAAATGGCCGTACAGATAGGAACAACTTTTAAATCCACCCCAACTGTGTCGACCGTCAAAGATGCCCTTCAATTATTAGGCGTCGTGCATAATAAAAGCCTGCTAATTTAAATCAAAGAAAATAAGTGAATTTAAGTGAACAATGCAGTCAGCATTGCTTTTTTATTTTAAATTTATCCCTTGTTAACACAGTGCTATATGTTTATTTAATAGTCCTATCATAAAAAAATGCAGGCATTATGATTTGCCTGCAAGTTAAAAACGCTTTAAGTAATTCCTCAAAAGGTATCAAGATTATCTAAATTGTTTTCCTTTGTGCCATCCGGTTCACTGCGAATAATTTCCCGCCCGTATCGCTCAAAAACGTCCACATGGGCGAGACGTCCTGCTTTTGCTTCTTTCAGCGCTTCCATATAATCCAGCTCTCGGCCGCTGCTGGTTTTAAATGCTATAATATCTCCTTCCTCGTTTTTCCGGACCGCGGTGATTTGTTCCTGGCCATCCGAAGAAGAATTTTGAATTACCTGGGAAGCCATCTGCTGACTTTGCTGTTTGTACTGATCGTATACTTGTTCAAACCGATCTTGTGACATGCCATCCCCTCCTTTTTGGATAGTATGGCGAGCTTCTGACTTTTTAATCATGACTGTGCTTAATGAAGGTCTATTTGGTTAAAAAGAACTTTCTTTTTCTGCCACGTCCGGTGCATCAATAAATGATTTTGTGCCATCTTTTCTGTAAAGCTGAGCAGCCCCAGATTATTATCGGTTTCCATGATTGGTCCACCCGTTGTGGCTATATACTGGAGCGTTTCTTTCCATAAGCAGTTCTTGGGTACAGCAGCACCGGGTTCTTGGCAAACAATCCGACCCTGCTCGTCGCAATAGCGGATGATGCTTTTCTTTTTTCGTTTGAATGCATTGATCCGGGCCACAGACTCCATCAGCCGGCCCCATACGCCTGAGAAGCTGGCGTTATTGATCGGGCTGCTCGTGCATTGCATAATATGCGCGCTTCGTCCGTCATTGGATTCGACGGCTGTGTAAACCGAGGAGGCGTAGTGAACATCTCCCGAAAGAATAAAACAATGGTGCGGCGCCCAGTTAAAGATTTGCTCTAAAAAAGCCGTAAAACCTTGCCCATTGTACTTCCAGGCTTCGAAATCAAACAGCTCATGAACAGGAATGCCGATTAGCCGAAGAGGATTGGTGTATGTGTGCAGAGCGGATTCAATTAAGCCAATTCCATAGAGCGGAGCAGGTGAAGCGACTATTAACATATTCCCTCTCTTCCAGCCGCTCTCTTTCAGCAACGCAGCAATAGCCGGCCAGGCGCTTTGGCGCACGAGCTCCGGGCTTTGCAATTTCTCCTGCATGATCCGGCCGACCCTCCCAGGAGCAGATGAAACCTGATATCCTCTTTTCGTCCGCGTATCTAAAAAAACGGTTTTCGGCTCAGTAGGAGCGATAAAATGCCAGGATGGATAATTCCATAAAGTGTGCAGCCAGTCCCCATAGCTTTCTGATTCCACGTCGAAGTGTCGAGCGTATCGCTTCATGGTTTTTAAAAACGGCTGATCAAACGAATCGGGTGTGTTTCCCCAGCCTTGAAAAGCCCAATACGCTCCTAAACCGTTGGCTACAACGTGAGATCCAAGCGGCGAGTTTTTGACGTTTTCTTTCCATTCCTCTGACAGGTTCCAATCATCGGTGATGTCATGGTCATCAAAAATCATATAAGACGGGACATTCGCCATCAGGCGCCTGACGCGCTTTAACGAAGCAATGAACTCTCCCAGCTCTTCTGTTTGTTCCGCAAAACGCTGTTTATGCTGCCGAAGTTCCAAATCGTGTATTTTTTGAAAAGCGGGCTCTGTAGAAAATACAAAGTGAATCCGGTCATTCGCTAACTCTTCTTCAAAAACAGGAAGCCCCCCGTTTTCCTGAATATACTCCCATACTTGCGGACCCCAGGATAACACATATAGGGCTGCATATTCGGAGAACTGAATAAGATGATTATGCGACTGGTTAGATGTAAACCGGCATAGATGATCCATAATCAATTTTCTTCCATGAATTTTATAAAGAGAAGAATACCTTTCCAGGCGTTTATCTATTTTATGAAGAGGTTCTTCTTTGCCCACTAGCTCCCTGCCAAGAGACGTAATCACCGGGAACAGCGGGTCTGCCACATGATCCGCATAAATCTGGTCTCCCAGCAAAAAAAGTGCCTGCGGTCTTTTTTCCAATACATGAACGGTTTCTTCCATATACATATCTCCTGCTGCCATGGCATCTTCGCCTTTTCCGTGAAATTTTCGGCATGAACCATATAAAACGTTTGTATGTTTTCCTTCCGAAATGAAAAAAGATGGATAGGGAAGATTTTCATAGACAAGTGAGTCCGCACCGGGTTCGAGCAGGCCAAAATGGCTCAAATCGACGGTGTCAGATCCCTTTGTAAAGAAAAGGTTGTAGCCGAGGAGGGTTTGAAGCGGGAAAGTACCTGAGGCAGGAACGATTTTAATCATATAAACAAACAACCGCTTTCCAAAACGGACATACTCCATTTCGCTTTGATCGCTGATTAGCCCATCGTCTTTTCCTGATGGCGCGAGCTGGTACAGTTTTGCGCTGATCTGAAAAGGCTTGCTCGTGGCGATCCAGATAAAAACATTGCTTTGATCCACTCTTCTTAAAACAGGGCCAGATAAAATAACAGGAAGGTCCATCCGTCTCTATTCCTTTCTTTTCAGGCTGTTTTATAAGATATTCAATAGTAGAATAGAATGTGAGCTGTCAGGGAAGACCTGTTTTTTCAGATGGATGGCTTTCATACAAAAAAGCTCCGCCTACGGCGGAGCTTCAGTGGGAGACTGGTGGCATTCTATTGACTTACTTGATTTTTCCTAAAGAGAGCCTCGTTCATCTTCTTCAATAAAGATTTCAACTTCTTCCCATTCACCTATATCGATGCTGCAAAACCACCGGGGCGCTCATACAAGCTTCTGATTATCTTGATGGTTCAGCGGCTGGGATAATCTAAGTTTCTGTGCCCAATCTTCACCCAAACGAAAAAGTCTGTTCCGCTGATGTGTGTGAAAATGGCTCATGGATGCCTCCTTAAAAGCTTTGCTTCATTACTTGATGAGAGCTGCGTATGCACTCTGTTTCGTCCATTTTGCTTAGCCTGATACAACGCTTGATCAGCCTGCTTGAATAAACCCGTAAAAGAATGCGAGGTGCCCGGGATCAATCCGGCTACCCCTACGCTGACCGTAACCCATGGGGCAGCCGGAGAGTGTTTATGTTCGATTTTTTCCTCTTCTACATTCCGGCAGAGCGCTTCTGCCCGCAAAAGAGCTTCTTCCGGACTGCACCCGGGAAGCGCAATAAGGAATTCTTCTCCTCCGTACCGGCTGATACAAGCACCGCTTTCTTCCAGTGTTTTTTGAATGACACCCCCTACCTTAACAAGGCAGCTGTCTCCCTTTAAGTGGCCATAATGATCATTGTAATGTTTAAAATAATCAATATCGATGATTATAAACGAAATAAAATGGCCGTTTTTCCGGGCATTCTCCCACCCTGTTTCTAAACATTTTTCGATTCCTCTTCGATTAAGGAGGCCTGTTAAACTGTCTGTGTGGGACATTTTCTCCAATGACTCATTGGCTTCCTTCAGCTTTCTTTCCATCATTTTGCGCTCTGTAATATCCACTACAACGCCAATAATCAGTGTTTCCTGCTCATCTTCGTCCACCATTAAAGAAGACGTCACTTTTCCCCAAATCGTCCGGCCATCCTCGCAAATGTATCTTTTTTCAAGCTGGTAATACTCAATTTCCCCGCTTACAAGCTTGTCGAGCAGGTCATTATTCGGCAGAACATCTTTCGGATGACTAAAATCACGAAAAGTCATATTTAAGAATGCTTCTTCTTTATATCCAAACATTTCAGTCATTTTCGGATTCACAAAAACAATTTTCCCGCCGGGCTCCATTAAGGCGATCCCGACTCCCGACTTTTCAAAAATCAGCCGGAATCGATCGTGGTTGTTCTGGAGCATGTCTATTTGTTTTTGCTGCCGGTCATATAAAGCACCTGCTCCCCAGATAACGCCTATGTATATAAAAAGAATAATGAGCTCAAAAGCCCCGAATCCTTTCTGTGTAAAACCCTGCTGGTACGCAAATGCGAACCATACATTCCCTGTTAAAAAGAGTGCAGCCAACAAGCGCCCTTTATACAACTTGATTTTCGTCCATTTCGGCCCCACTTTATATCCCCCATATCGCTGACTTTCTTTTTCTGTAACCCTATTCCCTGCTTCTATTTTTGTACATAATTAACAACATTAAAGCCTGTTCTTCCCCTATACACTTTACCACATTTATACAATAACAACTAAGATGGCTGCTGTTTTAAGTATCCACTAATTTCTCCTCAAGCGCCAGGCTCTTATCTTTTTCCGGCACAAACCCGTATATTTCTTTCCCTTTCGTTTTTTGTATAAATGTCCTGTAAACCGTTTAAACTGGTACTGTTAAATCCCCAAATTTCATATGATACAGCTCGAAACCATTTCTGCAGCCAGGCTCCCCTCGCCTGGCTGTTTTTTTATGATCGTTTTTCAAGTAAAAACTCCAGCCATCCACTTTTTTGCTTCAACGATCCGGTTCTCGTATCTTCCTTTTATTGAAAACTAAGTCTATCAGATTTTACCGAAAGAGTACCCCCGCTTCAATTTCGTAAAGGGCGAAGCCCAGAAATAAGCGGTGGGATGAATGTCGGTTTTGCGAAGCAAACGTTTTTAGTTTTGTCATAATTTTGGTATAATTTGTATTATTGCTAACAAATGAGGTGAGTAGAATGCTGGTTAACAAAGCCTATCGCTTTCGCCTATATCCATCCAAAGAACAAGAAGTGTTGATTTCGAAAACCATTGGCTGTTCGCGGTTTGTGTTTAACCGCTTCCTTTCCTTATGGAACGAAACCTATCAATCAACTGGAAAAGGCTTATCGTACAGTGCCTGTTCAGCTCAGCTTACCAAACTCAAGAAAGAACTAGATTGGCTTCAAGAAGTTGACTCACATTCCCTGCAGTCATCCTTGAAACATCTTGCAGACTCATTTGACCGTTTCCTCAAGAAGCAAAACAAGGCTCCACGATTTAAGAGTAAGAAGAATAAAGCGCAGTCCTACACGACAAATATTGAAAAAAAGAATCAGCTTCCGGAGGTAAGCATTTTGGGCAATCTTATGAAACTGCCTAAGCTGGGCTGGGTTCGTTTTGCGAACAGCCATGACGTGCAGGGCCGCATTTTAAACGCAACGATACGGAAAAACCCTTCGGGCAAGTACTTCATTTCCTTGCTTGTTGAAACAGACGTGCAAGACCTGCCCAAAACAGATTCCACTGTTGGGATTGATGTTGGTTTAAAAGACTTTGCCGTTCTCTCGAATGGGAAAGTGTACAAAAATCCGACATTTTTTAGAGCGTTAGAAGAGAAGCTGGCCAAAGCACAGCGTGTTCTTTCCCGCCGCCAGCGCCTGGCCATTCAGCAAAAAAAACCGTTATCAGAAGCGAAAAATGTGCAAAAGCAGCGTATCAAAGTGGCACGTATTCATGAACAGATTGCGAACGCACGGACTGATTACTTGCAGAAAATCACGACCGAGATCATCAAAAACCACGATGTTATCGGTATTGAGGACCTGAAAGTGTCAAATATGCTGAAGAACCGTACATTATCCAAAGCAATCAGCGAAGTTTCCTGGTCGGCATTCCGCACGATGCTGGAATACAAAGCGACGTGGTACGGCAAGAAGGTGATTGCGGTTGATCCTCACTACACCTCCCAAAAGTGCCATTCATGCGGATATACAGCGGAAGAAAACCGTCGAACACAAGCGGCATTTATTTGTGTTTCCTGCGGTCATTCTGAAAATGCGGATATCAATGCTTCCCGGAATATCCATGATTTAGCCATGGTTTAGTCACACAATTTGATTTTCCGCAGGAGACTTGCTGCAAAGTCGTTCGTACTGCCAACCGTCGGAGTGACGGGTGTAGCCTAATGAATTAGGGGCCGATAGGTTCCTGTACTTAGGAATCCCCCATGTTCAACGAACGCAGTGAGTAACTGGGGGTAATTCAAGTATTATCTTTACTTACTATCCAACTAGTGTATAATAATGGAATAACTGTTAAGGGGACCTAAATATGTTTGAATTATTTCTTTATATTATTGGATGTATCTATTTATTTTTCGTTGCTCTCTCTTAATTTCTGATTATGTTTTTGAAATGTGCTGTTTTCCTTCATGTTCGGTTTGAAGCAAACTTCATTTTTTCAAAAAGGAGGCGGCCTGATGGCTGGAGATGCTTTTTTTGCTGTTTTTCCAATTTTGACTCTTTTTTTTTATATTGCTCCTATTATATTTCTTGTTTGGTTTCTCATTCGATTTCTTAAAATACAACAGGAAAAGAATCAAATTTTAAAAACGATTTCTGACAAGTTAGACAAGCTGGTTAAATAACCAGGAAATCTTTCTTTTTTATATTACGCCTACGGCCTGCAACTGGAAAGAACCTCATTGCAGAGATTTTCACCAGCTTTCTAATTCATGCTGTTTGACCTTCTCACACCCTTTTCCCATTCTCTTTATTCTGCACTTCTAATCTTTCCTTTTATTACATATCCCTCTGACAGGCCTCGTTCAGCGATCTTTTTTTCCTGACACAGCTATTTTGTTTTCACTCCATACCCACCGCCCAACATCAGCAGCATATAGTTTCCTTCTGAGATTAGACGCATATGCTGATAAGAAATCACTATTCATAAAGGAGCGGTATTGATGAGCGATTCTTCCAAAAATCCGAAAATCCTGTCTGATAAGGTCATTGATCTACTTGTAAGCACGACGCTTCAAAAAAACGGTGTGAATATCGAAAAAGCGAAAAGCAAGCTGTCCGATGAGCAGAAAAAAATGTTTAAAGATCTGGTGGAAGACCTGACGAAGCAAGTGGATTCATTTGTGAAAAAGCCGCCTGTTGACAAAAAAGAATCAAAATAACGATTTTGCCCTAAAGCCCCGTCTTTGGGGCATTTTTTATTTTCTAAAACAGTTACAGATGCCCTTTCCGAAAGACTGATAACTTCATATGGTATGGTATAACGCAAAAAAGGAGGGTTAGAACTATGTCAAAATGCTATGACGATTACGAGTCCAACAGAAGAAAACGGAAACGCCGTGAGGAAGAGAATGATCGCAACAAGCACGAGGATGCGGAAGTGGTACAAGACGGAGTTCAAAAATCATTTATCGATCAGGAATCGGATGAATTAATCTGGATTAAAGATTCCTGCAACGTTGAGGTGCAATCTACTGATACACAGGCCGCTGTATCTCTTCAAGTAGGCTTGCAGCTGGCGATTGCGCTCGTTGTCAGCATCACAATTGGCGACTCAGATGAAGGTGAGTCCGTTGCACAGGAGCTGTTCCAGCAATTTGACGCGGAGCAGACGAACAAACAAAAAGTGGTAATTGACAACTCAAAAGATGTCAGAATTACAACAACGGATACCGATCTGGCTGTGAACATTCAGGCGCTTCTGCAAGTGCTTGTGGCGCTAGTTGTTAAATTAGACGTCTTGTAATCAAGTTCAGTAAAAAATGAAAGAGGTGAACAACATGAGTGAGAAAAAGTGGAGAGCTTTGGATCATTGCGATGATGATAAACAAAAAGACGCGGACGTACTGCAAGAAGGAGATCAGTCCGTTTCTAACGATCAAGAGTCCTTTGAGTGGATTATTGTAAAGGATTCTGAAGATGTCGAAGTTCAAACAACAGATACGCAGGCTGCCGTATCATTGCAGCTGGGCATCCAGGTTGCCATCGCGGTTGTTCTCAGCATCACGGTCGGTGACTCAAATCAAACAAAAGCTGTGGTGCAGGACTTGAAGCAATTCATTAAAACAAAACAAAAAAATACGCAAAAAACCGTGATCGAAGGTTCCAAGCATGTTAAAGTGACAACAACGGATACTGACTTGGCTGTGAACATCCAAGCCCTTCTTCAAATCCTCCTGGCTATTGTAGTAAAACTGGATGTTCTTTAATTGTTAAGTTTTATGGGAAAAGAGGCGGCAGACATCATATGTAAAAAACTGGCTGGTGTTCTTCTGCTTCCATATACTTAAAGATTTGCTCGATACAGGCGCAGCTTTTTGCGCCTTCTTTTCTTTGAAAAAACGACTGGACTGCACACCTTTTTCGTGAATCTTTTTGTCATGCTTGGGTTTCCCTTTTATTACAGCCGTTTAGCCGGCTTTTAGGAAATAAAGCGGCTTTGTTGAAAAGCCGCTCGCTTGCGTACCAATCCTTACCTTTTTCGGATCCTGAAGAATTTCCTTAAAAGCCAAGGACCTTGCGGGAAACCGAGTGTGAGCTGCCAGGCTCCAAGACCCTGCAGGCCGTTTTGACGAACAGCAAGCATTTTAGCGCTGATGCTTCTCACATCTTCAAACCATACTTCATGTGCAATGCCCTGTTCATCCCTATATCGGAAAAAAGGCGTTTCGTTTTCTCTGGAATATTGAATAGGAGATTGATATCTCATCGCTGTGGCAATGGCATCTTGATTGGAAATCGCCCGTGCTGCTGTGCCAGGCGTGTATGGAACAACCCAGTCGTAGCCATACAGCGGCATGCCCAAAATAATCTTGCTTCGCGGAAGCCGGCTGGACGCAAATTCAATCGTTCTTCTTACTTCGGTAATGGGAGCTCCAGGGCCCGGTTCGCTGCCGGCGTGATGCCAGTCATAAGCCATGATAAACATGTAGTCCACTACAGCCCCAATTCCGCCGTAATCGTATCCTCTTAACCATGGAATATCCTCGCTTGTTTTAGCCGGGACCGCTACCGTCACAACAAACCCTGCCGGCTTCAATCGTTCGGACAGCTGTCGAAGAAAGCCTGTGAAAAGATCACGGTCCTCTTGCCGAACCTGTTCAAAATCAATATTGACCCCGCCATATCCTTTTCTGGAAACGAGTGAGAAAATATTATTGATCAGGTTTGTTCTTGCAGCCGGATTGTTTAATACTTGATGAGCAAGCTCCGGACTGAAGCCTTGCTCTGTTAAATTGGTAACTGTTACAATGGGCGTCACACGGTTTTGCCAGGTCGTTTGAACAGCTGTTACATCATTTAACTCATTGACGATATCCCCATTTGCCGCAAAATGGTATTCAAAAAGCGAAATAATAGAAGCATATGCCGCAAAGTCTGTAATAAGTGCCTGGTCCAAAGCAGGACTTCGGACCACATAAAAACTTAACGTAGTGGCTAAATAGTTAGATATATCGGGTATTTGTATACGTGTGCCAGCCTGCAGAGAATCCGGATCAACTGAAGGATTAGCGGCTCGCAGCTGTGCGACAGTTACATACGATTTTCTGGCAATGGTAAAAAACGTGTCTCCCGGCTGAACAATATAAGTGTATAAAGGGATCAGAAGTGCCTGCCCGGGCACCACATTAGTTTCGACCAGCCCATTGACCATTCGTAATTGATCAACTGACGTTCTGTATCTGCTGCTTACTTGAAATAAAGATTCACCGGATTGGACCTCGTGAATAAACATAATTTTCCCCCATTCACTATTTCCGCCTTTCCATAAATATGATCTGCAAACAGCGCTTATTCACTTGTATTATGGGCCGCTCCCCTATTTAAAAAAAGGTTTTTCCTCTTATTTTATAAGCAAAAAGATAAAATTGGCTTTTTTCAATTACAATCGTTCGCCTACTTATGTAGCATTGACGTTATAGATTGATTTGTTATAGTTTTAGCATGTTTTAAATAGGAAGGAACGCGTTCTGTGAAAAGTATTCGACGCCGCTTATTGTTATTGTTACTTATCTTCATTCTTCTGCCTTATTTTCTCTCTGTTTTTTTAATTTATGGCTATACAAAAAACAGTGTGGAGCGGCAGGAACTTCAAAACAGCCGGGAGCAAATTCAAAGAAATGCCGAAGAGCTGGAGCAATACGCCGAAGATATTGTGAACCTGCCCTATATTTTATACCGTAATCCAGACTTGCTTCGAATGTTTGAAAACGGGTTTGAAGATTCGATTTACTTTGACTCTATGGCGATGGAAAAAAGCATCGAAACCTTTTATTTGATGCGAAAGGAAATTCGTCAGCTTCGCTTTTATATTGATAAAGATCAGGAATCCTTTACGGTTTACAATGCGATGATCAGCACACGTAAGCGGCAGCCTCGTTTTTTGGAACAAGATGTGATCAAGCAGCTCTATCAATCTAATGCCAAATATGTGATGGAGCCGCCGCATCCCATTCAAAATTATAACAATGCGGCCATCATTCCGGAGTCCGACCACACGATGGTCATGACCGTTCACCATAAAATTGTGGACGTTCCTTCAAACGAATTTCTCGGTATGATGACAATGGACATTGATTTAGCCGCTTATGCCCGCATCGTTCATAACCTGGTTCAGGAAAACGGCGCCTCTGTACTGCTGATTGATTCTCATGATCGTATTGTGTATGCCAATGATCCAGAACAGATCGGCACTTCCGTTTCTTCTAATTTAAAGAAGCGGTTAACGAAGACCAGTACTGATACAGACAAGGACATTCTCTTATCCAAAACGTTATCAGGACCGCTGGATCAATGGAAATTAGTGAAGATCATTCCGAGCCACGCTTTGTTTCACGACGCCCGAAAAACCGCTTATATCAATATAGCGGTCGGAATCGGTGTAGGCGTGTTAGGACTGCTGATGATCGGCTTGATCTCTTACCGGATTACCCGCCCGATTCAGCTTCTCAGCCGGAAAGTACGCTCTATCGAAGGCGGAAACATGGACGTTCCTTTTGATACGGGCAGAAAAGACGAAATTGGTCATCTGGAAACGCATATGAAAGATATGATGAACCGCATTAATCGCCATATTGACCGTGAATACAAGCTTGAAATTGAAAATAGAAAAAATGAGTTCAGGGCATTGAAATCCCAGGTCAACCCGCATTTCTTATTTAATGCCCTGCAGTCCATCGGGGCGGTTGCGCTTCGTTCCCAATCTCCGAAGGTATACCAGCTATTGACTTCTTTGTCTCAAATGATGCGTTATTCCATTCAAGCCAATCAATGGGTCTCACTTCGGGATGAAATGAATTATATAAACGCTTACCTCACTCTTCAAATGGAACGGTTTGGGCCCAATGTACATCATTCCATTCAGATCAGTGAGCAAGCACTGGATAAGAAATTGCCAAGCATGACTCTTCAGCCTCTTGTAGAAAACTTCTTTAAGCACTGCTATGAGGAAGGATTTTATGACGCTCGTTTAACCATTTCCGGAGATATTCAAGGGGATGACCTATACCTCCGCGTTGAAAATGATGGGCCTGGTCTGACGAACACGAAGCTTCAGGCATTAAGACATCATATTTATGCTTCTCTTGGCAGCGACATGTATTCGGGCAATCATATTGGCTTAAAAAATATCCATGATCGATTAGTACTGCATTACGGGACGGAAGCCGTCTTCACAGTCGATTCGAGAGACAGCCGGGGATTCTCGGTCGCCATACGCATTCCGGCCGAAATAACACTTTCCGAGGAGTAAATGAATATAAAAAAACGCTTGAATTCTTTTTTATGAGGAGGATGAGGACAGTGAAAGCCTTAATTGCCGATGATGAATTTAATGTGCGTGACGTGATACGCCATCTCGGAAACTGGGAACAATACGGTATCACTCAGCTTATCGAGGCCTGCAATGGTGATGAAGCCAGAAGCATGATTGAAAAAGAAAAACCAGAGATCATTTTGACCGATATTAAAATGCCCCGAATGAGCGGCATCGAATTAATCGAGTGGCTTGATTCTATTTCCTATCCGGGCAAAGTGATTTTTATAACAGGGTACAACGATTATTCGTTTATGCGAAAAGCTATCCAATTCAACAGCTTTGACTATTTATTGAAGCCCATTGAACCGGATGCTTTTAACCAGGCGATTCAAAAAGCGGTTGAGACCTGGATAAGCGATGAAGAAAAACGGCTGTACGAAGAAAACGGTTTGTTTGAAGATGCCAAAAAACTGCAAATGAACCAGCTCGTTACGTCCGTTTGCGCAGGTGACGTTTCAGAAATAGCGCTTCTTCAGTCCTCTCTGCCAGCAGCAGAAGAATATGATATGACACTGCTTTCGTTTTATCACATGCATGACCCTTCCCCTTATATTCAGTCGCTCGCTGAGGAGCTCTCAAAACAACAGTGGGGAAATGCATTTGCGCTTCAAAACGACGCTGCCCTATGTGTCTTGCTCACCATACGCGGCCGCTGGCTGGCTGTGGAAGAGTGGATCAGCCAGCATTTTGATCTGCCCGTTCGCCTTGTCAGCAAGCCTCTGGATGCATTTAAAGAGATACCCTTATTGTTTCAATCTCTGCAAAAATCAATGGACGAGCAGCATTTTAGAACGATCCACCGCTTAGATGATTTAGAAGCAGCCCGCCGCATAAAAGATATTATTGCTTATGTAGATACGTATTATATGGAAGAATTAAGTTTAGAGAAACTCTCAAGCCGTTTTTTCTTCAGCCGTGAGCATATTTCAAGGAAGTTTAAACAAGAAACCGGTATGCCTCTGTCTAAATACGTGACAAAATTAAGGATTGATCAAGCCAAAAGCTGGCTTCAGAATACAGATGAAAGTATTTATTCCATTTCTTTAATGCTGGGCTACCAGGATGAGAAATATTTTTCCAAGCTGTTTAAAAAGGTCGTAGGGATGACCCCTTTTGAATATCGAAACAGTCAAGCATTACCACAAAATGAAACAAAAACATCCACTTTATCTTAATGAGGACCGGGGTAATAAAATGAAAAAAAGAACACTTTCTGCCCTTTTAGCCGGACTATTGAGTTTGTCCCTGTCTGCCTGCCAGCCGGCTCCTCAAAAGGAAAGCGTGCATACAGACAGGGATGAACCCAGGATTACGTTAACGATCCGAAATCCAAAAGTAGAAATTTCTACACAGTTTGAACAAATGGCCATCGCTTATGAAAAGGGCCATCCCAATGTCAAAATAGATATTCATACAGTAGGCGGCGCTGTTGATGACTTTTCAGATTTAAAAGCAGAAATAGCTGCAGGCACAGGACCCGATATTTTTACCAACAGCGGTTATGAAACAGCCAAAGAATGGCAGGACTATTTGGAAGACCTTTCTGACGAGCCATGGGTTAAGCACGCTTATGAAGAAGCGTTAACACCGATGACCTTCGACGGAAAAATACATGGAATGCCGATGAATTTGGAAGGCTACGGATTTATCTATAATAAAGATTTGTTTCAAAAAGCAGGCATTGACACCGTTCCAACAACACTGACGGACTTAACTGAAGCAGCCCAAAAGCTGCAAAAAGCCGGTATTACCCCTTTTGCAACCGGCTATTATGAAGAGTGGAAATTAGGCGACCACTTAATGAACGTAGCATTTGCCCAGCAGAAAGATCCGGCCGCTTTTATCCAAAGCCTGAATAACGGGAAAGAAACCATTCAAAACAACCCGGCATTTCATGATCTCCTCAATCTCTTGGATGTCACCTTAAAATATGGAAATCGCGATCCTTTAACGACGGATTACAACATGGAAGTGAATTTATTTGCTTCCGGGAGAGCCGCCATGATTCAGCAGGGAAACTGGATACAGCCGATGATTGATCAGCAGTCACCGCATATGAATATTGGCTTTCTCCCCATCCCCCTGAATGACCACACTAAAAGCAAGTTAGTGGTCAGTGTGCCGAATTATTGGGTGATCAATAAGCAATCGTCCCCTGCAGAAAAAAAAGCAGCAAAAGAATTTTTAAACTGGATGGTGTCCACGAAACAAGGCCAAATATTTATGACCGACCGCTTTAAATTTATTCCTGCCTTTAAACATATTAAAGCGGATCATTTAGGACCGCTAGCGGATGAAACTATCTACGCCTACAAAGAAGGAGATACCTTGCACGCCAATTGGTTTCACTTTCCGAGCGGGATTAAAGAAGAATTCGGCGCGGCTATGCAGCTGTATATTGGAAAGCAGCTGCCGCGTAAACAATTGCTTGATGAATTTCAAAAATCGTGGGAAAAAGCTTCAAACAGCTGATTTCACTAAAACATCCGTTTTTTGTTTTCAAGTCGCTAACCTCATACTTTTTACTTACACCCCATCTTGATGGGGTGTTTTTTTCACGCTTCCTTTTTCCCGTACCAAATCAATTTAAGACGAAATCCTGATCAATCTATGCCATATCCAGAAAACCCGGACTCTCTTATACTTTTACTTGTATTACATACATGGCGGCACCGCTGCTTGTCACCCCAGCGGTGCCCCTTTATCAAAACGTACAGGAGGAAGAAAAATGAAATTTCACAAGCTTGCCGCAAAAGCCAGCGTTGTATCGCTTAGTGCTGGTATTTTATTAGGAGGAATCAGCCCGCAGGCATTTGCCGCGCCAAAAGACACGCTCGATCATAAGGAAACGTACGGCACTTCCCAAATTACCCGCTCTGACATGCTGGATATGATCAAGCAGCATGGCGATGCCAAGTATACAGTACCTCAGTTTGACGCATCAACAATAAAAAATATCCCCGCTGCCCAAAAAGTGGACGAGAACGGCAACTTAATGGATTTAGATGTATGGGATACATGGCCATTGCAGAACGCGGATGGAACCGTAGCAGAATATAACGGCTACCATATCGTGTTTGGACTCGCTGGAGATCCGAAAAACGGCAGCGACACATTCATTTACATGTTCTATAAAAAAGCAAATGAAAACTCAATTGATGCATGGAAAAATGCAGGAAGAGTATTTAAAAACGACGATAAGTTTAAGCCAAACGATCCATATTTAAAATATCAGGCAGAAGAATGGTCTGGTTCTGCAACGTTCACAGAGGATGGGAAAGTCCGCTTGTTCTATACAAACCGCGAGCCATTTACACCTGAATCCGGTCATTACGGCAAACAAACGCTGACAACTGCTCAAGTGAACGTGTCTGAAGAAACAGCTGGCACGCTGAAAATTGATGGTGTAGAAGATTATAAATCTATTTATGAAGGCGGAGACAGCAAAACGTACCAAACCGTTTCAAAGGCATTCGGTGAAGGAAACTTTGCAGATAACCATACGATGCGCGATCCTCACTATGTGGAAGATAACGGACATAAATACCTTGTATTTGAAGCAAACACAGGAACGGAGTACGGCTACCAGGGAGAGAAATCTCTATATAACAAAGCTTATTATGGCGGCAGCGAGCGATTCTTCCAGGAAGAAAAAGCAAAGCTTCTGCAAAGCCCTAAAAAGGACGTGGCTGAGCTTGCAAACGGCGCCATCGGTATCATTGAAATCAATGACGATTATACAATGAAAAAAGAAATGAAGCCTTTGATTGTATCTAACACTGTCACAGATGAAATTGAACGTCCAAACATTTTTAAGAAAGACGGCAAATGGTACCTGTTTACGAGTACACGCGGTTCTAAAATGACGATTGACGGCATTGATAACGAAGACATTTACATGCTTGGCTATGTAGCAGATTCTATTGACGGACCATACAAGCCGTTAAATAAAACAGGTATTGTATTGCATCAGGACTTAAACCCTCGTGATATTACATGGACATATGCGCACTACATTATTCCGCAAAAGAACAGCGACAACTTTGTTGTGACAAGCTACATGACAAACAGAGGCTTCTTTGAAGACCATAAGTCTACTTTTGCACCAAGCTTCCAACTTGATATCGAAGGACCAAAAACATCAGTTGTAGAAAATGGCATTCTTGAACAAGGCCAGCTTACGATTAACGAGTAAAACAGCCTGTTTACAATGCTTTATAAGATTTACGAAAAAGAAAATGTCAGTTCATTTGGCATTTTCTTTTTTTATTTAAGAAAAAGTGTGGTGAGTGTAAATGAGTAAACATTTTTGGCAAAAAAAGCCCCCTGTTTGGATCTACCTGCTCCTTCTTGTTGTATGTACAAGCGGACTGTCAGTATATCTCGTTTCTTCCTCAACAGAAAAGCCCACAACAGAAGAGCAAAAAGCACCGTCGTACCGGGCAGACTACCATTTTACCGCCCCTGACAAGTGGAAGAATGACCCGCAGCGGCCTGTTTATTTTAACGGAAAATATCATTACTACTACCTTTACAACAAGGATTACCCGAGTGGAAATGGGACCGAATGGCGCCATGCCACTTCAGAAGATCTGGTGCATTGGCATGATGAAGGCATCGCCATTCCGAAATACACAAATAAGAATGGCGACCCGTGGTCAGGCTCTGTTGTCGTAGATAAAAACAATACCGCCGGCTTCGGCCAGAACGCCTTTGTAGCGATTGTTACACAGCCTTCTAAGAACGGTGGAAAGCAGGAGCAATTTTTATGGTACAGCACCGATCATGGAAAAACGTTCACCTCTTACAGTGACAAGCTGATTATGTCCAATCCGGGTACAAAAGATTTCAGGGACCCAAAAATCATCTGGGATGACGAGCACCATAAATGGATGATGGTAATGGCGGAAGGAACGAAAATCGGTTTTTATGAATCCGCCGACTTAAAGAACTGGCAGTACACGAGCGGCTTTTTCACGAAGGATATCGGCCTTATAGAATGCCCTGATTTATACATGATGCGTGCAGATGATGGGACCGTTAAATGGGTGCTCGGAGCCAGTGCAAATGGAAAGACAGCCGGCAAGCCCAACACATATGCTTACTGGATAGGAACTTTTGACGGAAAAGAATTTTCCCCCGATCATAATGAACCTCAGTGGCTTGATTATGGTTTTGATTGGTATGGAGGGGTCACATTTGAAAGTGGCACGGAAAGCGATAAGCTGACAAAACGTTATGCACTCGCCTGGATGAATAATTGGGATTATGCCCATAATACGCCGACCCTGCAGGAAGGCTTTAATGGAATGGACTCAATTGTCCGTGACCTTACGTTAAAGCATGCAGGGGATCATCAATATTATCTGGCTTCACAGCCAATTGAAGCATTAAATGAATTGACTGCTTCCACCGATTATTATGAACAAATTGAAGTCGATGGTACTAAAACCCTTCCTGTATCCGGTGATGTGTATCAATTGGAAACCGACATTTCCTGGTCGGACCTTCAAAATACAGGCCTACGGCTGCGGGAATCAGCGGACCGAACCCGCCATGTGGATGTAGGTATTTTCACTGCTGGCGGTTACTCTTACGTGAACCGCGGCTTTACGGGACATCCTGATAAAACGAATCACTCTCTTGAAAGCAAGGCACCATTTGATACGGGCAAAAAGCAGGTACATGTAAAAGTACTTGTTGATAAAACAAGTATTGAGGTATTTATCGATGACGGAAAAGTGGCTCATTCGAGCTTAATCTTTCCCCCTCTTACCGATAAAGGCATTACCCTTTTCTCTGAAGGCGGTAAAGCTGTTTTTAAACATGTAAAAATTCAGCACCTCAATTGATTCATCAAAACCCTTATAAGTTGCAAAAAATAACTGCTTTACTTTTTTCATTTCACACAAAAAGACACCCTTTCGCTTTTGAAAGAGTGTCTTTTTTCTGTATTAGGACTTAGCTGATAATTTAAAACCTTGAATGATTGCGTCAATATCTTCCTCCCTAATATTAATAACCTCTCCTACATGCTTTGCCTGGACAAGTGCTTTAGCGCTGTACTCTGCCACTTCGATCCGGTCAAACACTTTTAATAAATTTCCCCCGGTTACTACCGCATAACCGTTTTCCACTAACAGGACAGGGTTATTATCTGCAATCTTTTTCGCGACAGCTTTATAATGATCGCTTCCTGTATCAAACGGAACTTTACCAATATCTCTTAACACAACATAAGCTTCCGGAATAATATGGGTATTGTAACGGGCTTCTGTAATGGCATATGCCATTAAGTATGGCGGTGCTACAACAGCTGCGGAGGAGATTTCAGGGTGCTCTTTATACATTTTTTCGTGTAGTTCATAGAATTCACAGGGCTCTTTTAATGCTTCACATTTTCCCTCTTTTAGATGAACAATGTCTTGAGTAGAAATTAACTTTCGATCGGTATGAGCTGGGGTAACTAAGATTGAACCATCTGAAAGTTTAACCGATAAACTCCCCATTTTGCTTGTAATGAGTTTTCGGTCGTAAAGGCGCTTTAAAAATTGAACAATAGCAGCCCGAGCTTGTGCTTCCTCTTCCGTTTGGCTATGCTTCTCTTGTACTGGCAGCTGCTTTGCCCCGCTGTCGTTTACTTTTTTCAGCTGCTCTTCTGTTAGTTCAAATGTTTTACCAATAGTATTTGCGTTTATTTCAATACGTGCTAGATATTCAAGCATTTCAAATAAATGAAAGGCTTCGAAAAGATTTGTTCCGCCCACCACTAACCCATGGTTTTCCATAATCACAGCACTTCCACCTTTAGCAAATTGAGAAGCAATGTTGTTTTTTAGCGCCTCGCTTCCCGGAATAGCATAAGCGGCGATTTCCATTGAGCCGGCAATGTGCTTATACGTATTCATGAATAGCTTTGCATTCGGCTTTTTGCGTGCCATGCTAAAGGAAACAAGTGCCGGCGGGTGTGCATGAACAATTGCTTTAATATCCGGCCTCACTTCATAAATCCCCTGATGAAAAGGCAATTCAACGGAAGGAGTGTGAATGCCTTCAGCGGTTCCATCTTTTTTTAAACGCATAATATCACGCACTGTTAGGTTTCCTTTGTCCACACCCGAAGGAGTGATCCACATATCACCATTTTCATCAATTAAAGAAAGATTTCCACCGGATATCGTCGTCATCTCATATTTATAAATCCGTTCCATAATACTTACAATTTGTTCAGCTGGGTGTATATTAGTCTTCATTAGCTCATCCCTTTCAATATTTCTCTCCTAGAAGCGATTTCTTTAAATTTCTTCAACAAAGCCGTATCTTTTTGATTGACTGGCCGATACTTTTTAATGTTAAATGAATGCCGTATTAACTGGCGCCCTGCTTGTAAATCCTTGACCTCTTTTTCGGCAATTAATTGAATCAGCAAATTTCCAATAGCTGTTGCCTCAAAAGGTCCAGCATAAACCGTTTTTCCGCTTACTTGTGCGGTCAGCTCGTTTATCAAGTCATTTTGTGCTCCCCCACCGACAATATAAATCTCTTCAATCTCTCTTCCATTCATTTCTTCAACTTGTTCAATAGAAGCTGCATAAATCACTGCCAGGCTTGTAAAAATACAATTGGCCAGCTCCCCTGCTGTCTGCGGAACTTTCTGGTTTGTTTCTCTGCAATATTGTTGGATTTCTTCAATCATATTTTCAGGATTTAAGAACCGATCTTCATTAAAATCAACAAACTGTTCACCATTTTTTTCTTTTCTTGCTTCAATCACAAGCTGCTCAAAATTAAAATCTTGTGGCAGATGTTTTCTGACTTCCTGAATAATCCACATTCCCATGATGTTTTTTAAAAACCGATAGGTTCCAAACGCACCCCACTCATTTGTATAATTATTTTCTCTTGTCAGATCTGTAATAACAGGATGTTCATTTTCAACACCAATCAAAGACCAGGTTCCACTGCTCACATATGCCCAGTTGTTCCCTTGTCCAGGTGAACCTGCAATGGCTGAAGCTGTATCGTGAGATGCTACTGTAATAATTTTTGTGATCGGCAAATCAAAAGAAGGAAACCTTTCATGCAGCAAATGACCAAGGTTTCTTCCGGGATAAGTAAGCGGTGGAAATTGGTTTCTTGAAATGCCCAGCAGCACCAGCAAGTCTTCATCAAAATCCCCTGTATGAATGTTTAACAGCTGTGTTGCCGAAGCATTGGTTATCTCCGTTACCGGAATTCCGGTTAAACAAAATCCTAAATAATCAGGTACTGTCATAATAAACTTTGTTTTTGAAAGGTTTTCGGGAGTTTCTTCATACAATTGATACAAGGTATTAAACGACAAAAACTGTATTCCCGTTTTTTCATAAATGATTTTTTGTGGTAAATGAGCCGCAACTTTCTCAATCGTTTCTTCTGTTCGCTTATCGCGATAAGAGATCACTTCCTGGAAACGGTTTCCGTTTTCATCTACCAGCACATAATCCGTTGCCCACGTATCGATTCCAAGCGTACAAACTTCGCAGCCAAGATTTTTGGCTTGCTCTAACCCTTTTAAAATTTCGTTGAGCAAGTGTTCAATATCCCAAAAACACATTCCATCTTTTTTTATAAAGCCATTTGCAAATCGATGTATTTCCTTGATCTCCAGTTTTTCATTTTTAATATCTCCGACTACAAGGCGCCCGCTTGAAGCACCAATATCTACGGCAATATGGATCATTCTCCCTTCCTCCTTAATGCTTTCAATCCATGCATGACATTTCGCTCGCTTCGCCCAAAAAAATCGTGTACTTGCAAATAATATTGATAAAGCTTTTCGTAAATAACACTGTTTTCCTCTGAAGGACTGATCATTGTTCCTGACGTTTTTGCCATATAAGATGCGGCTTCCTCCAGAGAGTCATATCCACCCTGTTTTCTTCCTGCTGCTACGGCAGCGTAAATAGCCGAGCCGAGGGCAATAACTTGCTCCGCATCTGTTACCTTTATATCGCGTTTTAATACATCAGCATAAATTTGCATAAGCAGCTTATTTTTCTTTGGCAGCCCGCCACATGCAAAAATATCCTTAATCTCTATATTTTCATTCTCAAAAGATTCGATAATTTTCCTTGTTCCAAAAGCAGTTGATTCAAGTAATGCCCGGTATATCTCTTCTGGCTTTGTCGCTAGATTTAAACCAATGATAGCCCCTGATAAATGACCATCCATGAGAACAGATCTATTTCCGTTCCACCAATCGAGTGCAATCAGCCCGGATTCTCCAGGATTAAAAGTGCTGCTTTTTGCTCTAGGTAATCGTGGATATTCATACCTTTAAGATAAGCTTCTTTTTTAGCCTGCTCAGGAACACATTCATTGATATACCAGGCAAAAGCGTCTCCCACCGCCGCTTGTCCGGTCTCATAACTCACGGCACCCGGTACAATACCGTCTTCTACTACTCCGCAAATCCCTTCTAACACTTGCTTTTTTTCTGCAATGAGCATATGACAGGTTGATGTCCCCATCGTCATCACAAATTGCCCAGCATTCACTGCTCCTACCGCGGGTACTCCTGCGTGTGCGTCAATGATACAAACAGAAATCGCTATTCCCGGATTTAATCTCAGCCTAGCAGCCATCTCTTTTGTTAAAACGCCTGCACATTCTGCTACATTTTTTATTTCTCCGCGTAATTTTGTCTCAACGACTGTCTCTAATCTTTCATCTACTGATTTTAAGAAAGAAGCAGAAGGATATCCTTCTCCATCGTTCCAAAAAGCTTTGTAACCGCTGAGGTTACTACTTCTAACCAACCGGCCGGTAAGCTGCATTGTAATCCAGTCCCCTGCTTCAATAAACAAATCAGTAGCTTCATAAATAGAAGGATCTTCCCGTAAAACCTGTAACATTTTTGGGAACAACCATTCTGACGAAAATTTCCCTCCATATTGCTGCAGGATTGGTTCGTTTCTTTCCTGAGCAATCCGTGTGAAATCATCTGCTTCTTTTTGAGCGGCATGGTGTTTCCAGAGTTTTACCCAGCTATGAGGATGCTTTTTCCATTTTTCCTGAAAGCACAACGGCTCCCCTTCTTCATCAACAGGTAAGAGGGTGCACGACGTAAAATCAATGCCAATTCCAATCACATCTTCTTTATTGATCCCACTTTCCTTCATTACTTTTGGAACAGATTTAAATAATACATCCAAATAATCTCGGGGATGTTGAAGCGCCCAATCCTTTTCAAGTTTTACTCCATCAGGAAGTGATTCGTCGATTACTCCGTGGTGATAAGGTGTGACATGAGCCGCTGCTTCACTTCCGTTTTCTACGTTTACAAGCACTACTCTCCCTGATTCTGTCCCATAATCGATACCGATCGTATACTTAGCCACATTTACAACCTCCTTTTTTCTATAAAGTAAAACCCCTCTCACGAGTAAACGTTAGCGGGAGAGGGGTCAAGTTATAGTTACATTAGATTAAAAATCATAATCTGCTGCGTTTTCTTTTGTGAAGTCTGTTGGAGGACCCATGATAACTGTTTTACCATCTTCCCAAAGTTCGATTTCACCTACACCTTCAACGTTTTGCCCGTTTTCTGGTTTTTCACCTTCAACCAAATCTTTTGCAAGAGCCACTGTTAAGTAACCTAGCTTATCTGGCTCCCAAAGAATGGCCACATCCAATGCTCCATCTTCTAGATAAGGAGAAGAATCTTTCGGCAGCGCCGTACCAACAACCGCAATTTTATCTTGAAGTCCTTTTTCTTGAATCGCCTGAGCTGCGCCAAGTGGTGCTGGTGTTGAAAATGCCATAATACCTTTTAAATCCGGATTAGATTTAATCAAATCCAATGTTTTTTGATAAGCAACTTGCTGTTTTTCATCAGTTGCAATTTTATCTGTAACGAGTTCGATGCCAGGATAGTTTTCTTCGAGTTCTTTCTTGGCTGCATCAATCCACGTGTTTAAGTTTGCTGCCGACAATCCACCTGTTAAAATAGCAATCTGGCCTTCTTCAGTACCCATTTGTTCAACAAGTGATTGAGCAATGTGTCGACCGTATGCCTCGTCATCAATTTGGTGAACAGATAGCTCAACCAAGGACTGATCCGCCGGCGTATCCCAGTCCATTACAATGATTCCCTGGTCTTTTGCTTTTTTAAGGACCGGTGAAAGGGAAGCCGCATCATTTGGAGCGACCGCAAGAACGTCTACATTTTGGCTAATTAAGTCCTCAATAACCTTTACCTGCTGTGCAGCATCCGGCTCAGTCGGTCCTGTGTAAACCACTTCAACGCCAAGATCTTTTCCTGCTTGAATAGCACCAGCTTCTGATGCATTAAAGTATGGGATACCAATCAGCTTTGGTACTACAGCAATTTTTACTTCCCCGTCATCACCGCCGCCACTGTTGCTTTTCGTACTTTTATTTCCAGCAGCACCTTCCTCTGATACGCATCCTGCCAATAACCCTCCTGCTAAAATAGCAGTTGCAAACAACCCTGTAACTTTTTTCATCGTCCATCTCCCTTTCTGAAGTTAGTAGTACGCTTTATTTGATCTGACTTATTCAGGTAAATCCTTTTGTTGTTATGCAGCTGATAATTGTTTTTGTTTTTTTTCGTCCAGCTTTGATTTCACAAAGTTAATGACGAGCACTCCTACTAAAATAACCCCCATCATTACGGTTACTATTGAACGAGGAACTCCAAGAAGATTTAATCCACTGGACAACATTTGGAAAATAATCACTGCATATATAGTACCCATGACTTTTCCATAGCCTCCTTGAATTTCAGTTCCTCCGAGAACAGCTGCTGCTACACTTTGCAGAAGATAGGATGAACCCAAATCTACTTTTACTGTATTGTAACGAGAGGTCATGATAATTGAAGCAATCGTCGCCAGCAAAGCCGCGTATAAATACACTTTCATTAAAACCCGGCTGTTGTTCACGCCTGAAAACAGTGAAGCGATTGGGTTGCTTCCAACCATATAAACGCTTTTTCCCCATCCTGTCTTCGTTAATAAAATACCGGTAACAACGGCGAAAATAATAAAGATAATCATCGATAACGGAACAATTCCCATATAGTATCCATTTCCAATTAAACTGTAAGCTTCACTAAACCCAGAAATCGAGTTTCCTTTTGTAATGCTTAATATAATGCCTTCAAATAAAACCATTGTGCCTAGTGTTACGAGGATTGGTGACACCCCGATTTTTGAAATAATAAATCCATTGAGAGATCCGCACAAAAGACCGACTACTACACCTGCTAAAATAGCAACAATCATTGGATATCCGTTGCTCGACATCGTTGCAATCGCCACCCCTGATAGGGCTGCCGTATAGGTGATGGATAAATCAATCCCGCCTGTTACAATGACCACCATCATTGCAAGTGCAATTAATCCAAACTCAGGAAGCTGAAACATCATGTTATTTAAGTTGTTAGAAGACGTAAATTCAGGAACTGTGACACTCATTAAAATAAATAAGGCAATGGCAATGAGGCCTAGTATATTTTCTTTAGTCAGTGATATCTTTTTCATTTTTTCACCTCTTTCTTATGCTTCTACTTCGATTTTTGACAGCTTCTCTTGAGAGCGTTTGTATTGAATATGATCATAAGAAACCGCTAACAAAATAATGATTCCAGTAAACACTTTTTGCCAGAATGTATCAATTCTCGCCAGAATCAGTCCATTTTGTACAATACCGAGAAGTAGAACACCTAAAATCGTTCCCATTACCGTGCCTCTTCCTCCCATAATATTGGCTCCTCCCAAAACAACGGCTGCAATAACCATTAATTCAAGACCAAGCATTCCATTAGGATCAACGGCTTTTGTGTATGCAGTTTGGGCAATGGCAGCAATTCCTGCTAAAAACCCCATATAAGAAAAAACGAAAATTTGGACTTTATCAAAGTTAATTCCTACGCGGACAGCAGAATCCTTATTTCCACCAATCGCCATTACTTCCCGCCCAATTAATGTGTATTTCAGCAAATACCAAGTCAATAACGCTACCGCAATAAACATAAGAATAACAATTGAAATTCCAAAAACCTCAAAGCTTGAAAATTTCAAGAAAACACTTGGAAAGCTGCTGCTGTTTAAGTACTGCCCATTGGTAATGTATAAAACTAAACCATTGATGATACTCATCATACCGAGTGTTACTACAATCGCTGGAATTTGAATTTTTGCTACTAAAACTCCATTTATCGCACCCAGTATAATGCCAAGCAATGGTCCAATTAAAAATAATAGAAGAATGGAGACCGGGCTATCTGGCATCATAACCATTATTTTCCCTAAAATCACACATACCGCGCTTGTGACAGCTGCAACCGACACATCAATCCCACCGGTGATAATGACCATTGTCATTCCGATAGCCAATATGCCGAGAACAGCATTTCCTTTAATCACATCCAGTAAGTTGTCTGCTGTAAGAAAAACAGGACTGATAAATGCAAGTACAATACTGAGCAAAATGACAATCATGGCAATACTGACTTCTTTTGACTTTAAAATACCATTCATGCCGGAGCCTCCTCTTCATAGAGCTCTTCTGCTTTAGGACCAAGCAGTGCGTAGTTCATAATATTTTCTTGTGTGGCTTCTTCGATACCGACTTCTCCTGCTATTCTTCCATGTCTCATAATTAAAATCCGGTCGCTTACAGCAAGAACTTCTGGCAGTTCGGATGAAATCACAATAATCCCCATCCCTTCTGCAGCCAGTTTTCTCATCAGCTTATGAATTTCAGATTTTGCACCAATATCAATTCCATTGGTTGGTTCATCAATAATTAAAATTTTAGGCTTTGTTGAAAGCCATTTTCCGATAACTACCTTTTGTTGATTACCACCGGATAAATCTCCTGCTGCGCGGTTCGGTAGCGCAGGACGGACATCGAGTGTTTTAACATAATGATTGGCTAACTGGACTTCTTTTTTCCGATCAATTAATTTAAATTTATTGCGAAGCTGTTTTAAAACAGGAAGCGAAATATTATTAATAATGGACTGTCGAAGAACAAGCCCTTGCGTTTTTCGACTTTCCGGAACATAAGCAATCCCCTTTTTTACCGCATCTTCAGAAGATTTAACGACAACTGTCTCTCCATTTATTTTCAGCTCTCCTTTATAAGGACGATTCACCCCAAAGATTGCTTGGGCCAGTTCTGTTCTCCCTGATCCAACCAAACCGGTAATTCCAAGAACTTCTCCCTCTTTTAGTTCAAACGTAATATCTTTAAAGTTTCCTTCTTTAGACAACCCCTTTACTTCCAGCAGCGTTTTGCCTGTCTTGACTTTTTCTTTATTTTTCTCGTAAAGAACCTGACGCCCTACCATCAGCTGAATAAGTTTATCTTCGTTTAATTCTTCTGTATCGTAACTGCCTACATATTTTCCATCTCGCAAAACCGTAAAACGATCCGAAACAGTGAAAAGTTCTTTTAATTTGTGACTAACAAAAATAATAGAAATGCCTCGATTTTTCAGATCATCAATTACTTTATATAGTTTTTCTACTTCACCTGAGGATAAAGAAGAAGTCGGTTCGTCCATAACGATAAGTTTTGAATCAAAAGCCAATGCTCTAGCAATTTCAATAAGCTGCTGCTGGGCTATGCTTAATTTCTCAACCGGTGTGTGGACATCTATTTCAACCCCTAGCTCTTTCAGCGCTTTTTTTGCTTTTTCTTCCATTTCACTCCAATTTATTTTTTTCCAAGGTTTTTTATCGCTGTCCCGTCCGATATAAATATTTTCCGCTACGGATAAATTCGGAAATAAGCTCAAATCCTGGTAAATGATTGAAATACCTTTTAAAGTTGCATCAATTGGTTTTTGAATTTCAGCTTCTTTTCCTTCAAAGTAAAATGCTGCACCCGGATCCGGCTTGTAAATGCCAGCTAAAATTTTAATTAAAGTTGATTTTCCAGCACCGTTTTCTCCAATTAGTGCATGTACTTCTCCTTTTTTAACTTCAAGCATTACATTATCCAATGCTTTGACGCCTGGAAATGTCTTACTTACACTTTTCATTTGAAGTAAATAGTCTTTCACTGCTTTCACCTCTTTAACTAAATATAGGAAAGTTTTTTATTGAAGCTGGGTTCGATAACCATTTAGTCCGCGTTCCTGGCAAAAAGCTGTTACTTCTTCCAATGTCGGAAGGCCTTTTTGTGCTCCCGGTTTTGTTACTTTCATAGCTGCTACAACGGCCGCAAACTGAGCTGCTGATTCCAGCGCTTCTCCTTCTGCCACAGCACAAGCTAATGCACCTGCGAATGAGTCTCCAGCTCCTACTGTATCAACTGCTTGGACGGGAATAGGATCTACAAAGAATGTTTTTCCTTTTTGATAAACCAGCGCTCCTTTGCTTCCCAGCTTGATGATGCTGTTTGAAACACCCAACTGATGATCAAAATACACCCCTGCTTTGTATGCGCTTTCTATTGAGTCAATTTTGATTCCCGTCAGCTCATAAGTTTCCTGGGCATTTGGTGTAATGACGTCTGCATACTGAAGAGCTTCTATTGTTACACCTGCAGCTGGTGCTGGATCGAGAATCACAAACATTTCTTTTTCTTTTGCCAGCTTTACGGCTTGAAGAATCGTTTTAGATGGAATTTCCATTTGAATAAGAAGCACGCTTCCTGCTTCGACATCCTTAAATTTTTCAATGATGTCTTCTTCTCTCAGCTCATCATTGGCTCCCTTGATAACGAGCATTGTATTTTCGGCAGTTTTGTCAATGGTAACCAGAGCACATCCAGTCGCTTGACTCTCCGTGTATGTCAGCAACGAAATATCTACATTATTCTCTGTCAATGTTCGAATCACTTCCTGTCCAAATGCATCACGGCCAACCGCTCCGATTAACTGAACCTGTTTGCCAAGCTTTGCACAGGCTGTTGCTTGATTTGCTCCTTTCCCGCCACTAAACATTTGCATGCTGTGACCAAAAACGGTATCTCCGTGAACAGGGTATTGATCCGTTGTTGCGACAATGTCCATATTAATGCTTCCTACCACAACGATTGACTTCATATCATTCCCTCTTTTTGTGGGTTTGTTTGTTCAAGAAAAATGTTAAGCTGCTGAACAGCTTCTTTTAAAGAAAGCTCTTTTTTAAATAAGCAAGATGTTCCGCATACAAGCATATCTGCTCCGTTTTTTACAACTTCAGGTATAGTATGAAATCCGATATTACCATCCACTTGGATTTGGATGTTGTATCCTTCTTTATCAATTAACTCACGTAGCCTTTGAATTTTTTTGTACATAAGCGGAATAAATTTCTGTCCAGCAAAGCCTGGATTCACTGTCATGACTGTTACATAGTCTACAACATCTAATACATATTCAAGTTCTTCAATCGGCGTTGAAGGATTCAAGGCCACTCCTGCTTTTATTCCTTTGTTTCTCAAGTTCTGCAATATCCTTTGCAAATGAGTAGCTGCTTCTGCATGAACGGAAATCATATCAGCTCCTGCTTCAATAAAAAGATCAATATGGTCTTCTGGTTTCATGACCATTAAGTGAACATCAAATGGCTTATCTGTGAACGGCCTGATTTGTTTAATTAAATCTGGTCCCATTGTAAAATTTGGAACAAATAAGCCGTCCATTATATCCAAGTGAAAAAAATCAACTCCTGCCTGATCTAGTTCTCTGACAGTGCTTTTTAAGTTTCCCATGTCCGCACACATAAGTGATGGCCCAATTGATGTCATAATCATAATCCCCCATATCCATACCTAATTTTTCAATCAATGTTTAATAAAGCGTTTTCTATTTGTTATCTATACTATATTGAAAGCGTTTACCTTTGAGTAGGAGAGAAAATTCGGATAGGGGGGAGTTTATTCGGTACATTTTCATTTTTTGAAATACAAACAAAAAAAGCCCCATTAGGAGCTTTTCAACTGTACTCATGCATTTCTCTAAATTCAGAAGGTCTCTTTCCTGTCCATTGTTTAAACAAACGGCTGAAATACTTTGTGTCTTGATAACCTACTTTCGCGGCAATGTCGTAAACTTTCAAATCGGTATGAATAAGCAATTCCTTCGCTTTTTTAAGACGCTCATTTGTCACATAATCTAAAACAGTTTCCCCTGTCTGGTTTTTAAAATATTCGCAAAAGTACGTTGCATTTAAATGCACATGGGCTGCAATTTGCTTGATAGTAATGCTTTGCTCAAGGTGCTCCTGTATCCAAACTTTGGCTCTTTTTACTGGCTCTCCCTGCTCATTGTGCGCAGCTTCCCTCTTGTCCCTCATTTTTCGCATCCATATTTCTGTGTCGAGTTTTAGCTTTTCAAAAGAAGAAGGTTCTTCTGTAATTTTAAATGCTTCCTGAATTAATTCCGGAAGTTCATTCAAACCATCCTCTTTAATCCAACAGTTAATAATCCTTATACATAAATAACGGACAGATTCTTGTATCAAAAATGGTGAAGACGCTTCCTTTAAAGAAACAAAGAATTGATTGAATGCCTGCTCTGCTTTATCTTCTCCATGCTCCATTGCTTCTACCGTCTCTTCTGCCCATTTGTAAATAGCTGGGGGAACTTCTGTGATTTTATTATAGGAAATACGCTTTAATGATTCTGTTTTAAAAAGTTTATTGCCTCCCTGAACCATACGGAACTGGAGGGCTGAACGCAGCTCATCTTTAACATTGGTTAAAAGAGAGAGATCTTTAAATGGATCACTCAGCGCAATAGATATAGTAAAAGGCGTTGAACGCTTGACAGCTGATTTAAGCCTCAAACACTCTGGCTCAATGTTTTCCTTATCAGGGTCTTTGATCAATACCCAATAGGCATACTGACTGTTTTTCCATAACCAGTACTGACTGCTTTTTTGTGTTTCTTTAATCAGATCCTCAATTTTCTTATCCCACAACTTCCAATCCTCCAAGGATACAGCCTGCTTTTTAGCTAAAATCTGATCCACTCCAAGGTAAAGCAGATAGTAAGTTCCTTCTGGGAACTGACGGAACCACTCAAGGAAAGATAAATCTACACTGTCTTTTGATGTGGCATCATTTAGCAGCTGAAGCTGCCGTTCAACGGTCAATCTAACCAGTATTTCTTCCGCTTTCTCATATTTCTCCCGCTCTGCTCTAGTTTGGATTACCTGTTCTTGTATATTAAGCAGCAGCTGCTTAAATTTATCCCGATCAATCGGCTTTAAAATATAATCCGTGGCCCCTTCTCTTAAAGCTGTTTGAACATATTTAAAATCATCGAAACCACTGATAATAATAGAAAAAAAATCATTATTTTCTTTTTTTAGTTCTCTGACAAGCGTCAGTCCATCCATAAGAGGCATTTGAACATCTGTAAATAATACATCAATAGGCTGTTTTAATTGATGAATAGCCGTATAGGCTTCTTGTCCATCCGAGTAAACTCCTGCTATTTCCCAATTTTCAATTCCTGTTTTGATTAATCGCTCAATTCCTCTTCTAATTCTTGGCTCGTCATCAACAATGGCCACTCTAATTTTCTCCATTTTTTTTATTCAGCTCCTCTCGTTTCATAAGTATAGCTGCTTGATATGAATCAATTTTGGGAATACGCATGAGAATTTTCGTGCCTTCTTCTTCCTTGCTGGTAATTTCCAGCTTATACTGTTCTCCAAAAATCATATTAATTCTCGCATTAACATTAATGACACCGAATCCTGAATCACGCCCAGCCAATGGGTCAGATTGAAGCCTTTCGTTTAACTGTTCCAATTTTTCAAAGTCGATTCCAGGGCCGTTGTCTTCAACTATTAACAGAATTTCATCGTTTTCTTTATATCGTCTATCTTCTAAAATATGAATAAAAAGCGACAATTCTTTTCTTTTTTCAAGCCCATACTTAATCGCGTTTTCAACAATCGGTTGTAATACAAACTTGGGTACATAATAATTAAGCAGGCTGCTTTCTTTCTCAATGTTAAATTGCAGCCGATCTTCAAAACGAAATTGCTGAATTCGAAGGTAATCTTCGATATGTTGAACTTCATTCTGAATACTGACTAAACTATCTTTATTACTTAGTGAAAAACGAAGCATCCTTCCAAGCAATGTCAGCATTGTAACAACTTCGTCTATTTCCTCGTCTTCTACTGCCATACTGATTGTTTCTAATGTGTTGTACATAAAGTGCGGATTAATTTGGGATTGAAGAGCATATAACTCTGCGGTACGCTGCCTTAGTTCAATATCGTAATTTCGCTGAATCAATTCTCTGATTTCAGCAAGCATTGAACTGAAGCTTTTCGCTAGAATTCCTACCTCATCATTTGAATGTATTGGAATGTCGACAAGTAAATCTCCCTTTTCCACTTTTTTCATAATGCTTCCTAACTCATAAAGAGGCCGTGTAACCTTCCAAGCAAAAGAAATGGAGATAAAAGTTGTTACTAACGCAACAACCATAAAAACAAAAATGGTTGCATTTCGAACAAGATCTGTTTTCTCTGTTAAATTTTTAATTGGCATGCTGTGAACCAGCACCCAGGCAAGCTCTCTGGATTCGCTTACACTGACAAGAGATTTTTCTCCATCCTGGTTTTTGCGAAAGCTTCCATTCAAGATTGGATATTGACCAATTTCCGGATCAACAGAACCAATTTTTGACTGTTCTGTGTGATAAATAATATTTCCTTTTTTTGTCGCAATCCACATTGTTACGTTTTTTTCCTGCTGTAGTTCTGCAAGAAATTCTTCAAAGAAAGATACATCAACGGCGATATAAATCGTTCCCAAGTTTTTTCTGTTGTCAAAATCGGTTATTTGTTTGACCAGCATAAAATAGGAAGGAGATCCTTCGAATGACAGATTTGCTTGATTAGGCAGAATAAGCTGCATTCCTCCTAAAGAACTCAGCGCATCTGCATAAGGAAGTGTTCCATCATTAAAGCCAAAATTTTTATAGGGAACAGTAGTACTTGCAAAGACGTGATTTTTAGACACTAGAAAAGCCCCTAAAATAGTTGCAGAGCTGTTTTGTAAATAGGTTCTTGTTAAATAGTTTTTTACAATGTATTCATTGCGTAACTTTTTCGACTGGCTGCTTGCTGCACTATCTCGTAAAACAGTCATTACATCCCCTGACTGATAAATAAGGTCTGGAAAATATTCCATCTTCCGTATTTCGTTTTCAATCTTTTCATTTACCTGTTCTACGAGGCGAGGTACATATTCACCTACTTCTTCTTGAATAGACTGCGTGTATTGATAGTAGGCAATAAACCCGAGAAATCCCATTGGGACAATTGTAAGTAATGTATATGTAACGATAAGTTTCGTTGTCAGGGGAAAGGCTTTTATTTGTCTGTTAAATATATGTTTAAAAATCATATTGATCCACATTTTCCTTTGTAAAATCGATCGGCTGACCCATAATTACCATATCACCATCATATTCGATATTTCCGATTTTCCTGATGCTTTGTCCATGATATGGCCACTCGCCATCCAATAAACTTTTGGCCATTGTAACCGTTAAATAACCTAGCTTTTGCGGACTCCACAGGGTAATAGTTTGGGCTGATCCTTCTTTTAAATAGTCTCTCATTAAATTAGGGGTTGAGGTACCGACAAAAGCTATCCTCTCTGTGTTGCCGAGGTCTTTTAGTGCTTGGGCGATTGCTGGTGGAGTAACGGTTGACAGCCCGATCATTCCTTCTAAGTTTGGATAATTCTTCAATACTTTTTTTGTAACATTGTATGCTTTGTGAATATCTTCATTTGTATATTCAATTTTCACCAGCTTCATCTTTGGATAATATTCTCTCTGATGAAGTTGCAGCCAAGCTGTCCATTCATTTAAGTTTGCTGCATTTGGCGATCCTGTTAAAATGGCATATTCTCCTTGTTCCTGCATTTCCATAGCAAGTAAGTCCATAAGATGACGTCCCATTATTTCAGGATCGATCATATTAATGAAAAATTCTCTTAGTTTTGGATCTGTATCTGAGTCCCATGTTAAAACTTTAATGCCTTTTTCCTGCGCATCTTGCAGTACGGAACCCAGTTCTACGGGATCGTTTGCAGAAACTGCAATTACATCAACATGCTGATCAATTAATTCTCTAATCACTTCGGCTTGCTGTTTAGGATCAGGTGAAGGGGGTCCTTTAAAAATTACTTTCACTTTTAAATCTTCACCCGCTTCCATCGCTCCTTCTTTAACTGCAACAAAATAAGGAATTTCTTCTACTTTAGGAACTAATGCAATTGTATAAATCTTTGACTTCTTATTTTCGTTTATAGCCTCTTTAGAAAGTTCTGGCTCAGTATCATTGTAGATGACTTCATACTTCTTTTGTACGTTGCACGATGTGAGTAATAAAAGACAAAATAGAAGGATAAATAAAACTAGCTTTTTATACATATCTTTATGATCCCTCTCTTTAGTTAGATAAGTGTGTGCTCAACTCATTAGTAAGCGTTTTCAAATAAATAACCATAAAATGCTGCTGTTCTTTATTGAAAAAACAAGGTCTCTAATTTTCTAAGTAATAGTCAAGGAATTAATTGCACTACTTTGAAAAATGCAAATTATTATTTATAAAAAATGCTACTCTTTTGCCTATATAGTAAAAAGTTTATATCAAACAAGAAACCATGCTTATTGTACTACTTTAAACTAGATAATTAGTACTTCTATTATAATTCTCTTCATTTTTAAAAATCCCTTTTGGACTCACTCTTTTATCTTTAAGAGGTTATTTTATTAAGTATATAATTTATGACATATTCAATTAAATGTCTAATTCTTTTTATACTATACGAATCGGACACCTGACAAACGGCTTATTCGCTATAACTTTTAGCTATAGGTACTTATCAAAATTAAGCGTTACACTATAACTATATACCCGTGGTATGATACGAACACAGCCAAAAAGAAAAAGGTAACCAGACACGGAGAGGAAGAAAAAATTGCGTAAAGTAAATGCTTCTGATGTTGTAGCAGCAAGCCGCTTCAACAAATTTCATTTAGTTGTTTTTTTATGGTGTGTATACGCCATTGCATTTGATGGTTTTGATATTGCCATGTACGGGATCGGTCTTCCATTAATGATGGCTGATTTCGGCTTAACGCCGGTTGAAGCCGGCAGTATTGGAAGTTATGTATTGGTCGGCATGATGGCCGGTGCCTTTATATGCGGGCCACTTGCCGACACAATCGGACGCAAAAAAGTTCTGGCTATCTGCATGTTTTTATTTAGTGTTTTTACTTTTCTTTCAGGCCTTGCGCCAAATGCGACGGTCTTTACCGTCATGCGTGTCATTGCAGGAATCGGGATGGGTGGTTTGATGCCTAACGTCATTGCCCTGATGACTGAGTATTCCCCGAAAAAAAACCGGGCACTTATCGTAGCCACCATGTACTGCGGTTATTCGGTTGGAGGCATTTTAGCAGCACTGATTGGGATGTCCGTTATGCAGGATGTGGGCTGGAGATTGCTTTACTGGCTTGGTATTATTCCATTATTCACCCTGCCTTTATTCTTAAAGAAATTTCCGGAATCTCTGTCGTATTATATTTTGCGCGGACAGGGAGATAAACTTGCGGACATTTTAAATCGTGTTCATCCTGGCGGAAATTATAAAGAAACCGACGATTATGAATATGCAAGCGCAAAAGAAAATGCAAAAGGATTTCCGGTCAAGAAATTATTCATCCATCATCGTGCGTTGAGCACATTTGCTTTTTGTCTTGCTGTGTTCAGCTGTTTGCTTATGATTTACGGCTTAAATACATGGCTGCCAAAAATTATGCAGGAATCCGGCTATGCCCTGTCATCCAGCCTTTCATTCAGCTTAGTGCTTGGCGTCGGCCAAATAGGCGGTTCTCTATTAGGTGGATATTTTATCGACCGTGTAGGACACCGGAAAGTGTTGATTTCCATGTATTTGCTTAGCGCTGTTTGTTTTATTGCCCTGAGTTTTACATCTAATATCCTGCTTTTATATGTATTAATTGCGCTTGGCGGTGCCTGTACGGCGGGAACACAAAATTTATCAAACCCTTATATTTATGAGTTTTATCCAAAAGAAGTACGGGCAACTGGCGTCGGCTTCGCCGTTGGGGTCGGCCGGATCGGAGCAATTGCAGCACCGATATTGATCGGTTTTTTACTGGCCACCAGCCTGGCACCACAAAATGCTTTTATCATGTTTGCTGTCCCGAGTCTTCTTGGAGCCCTTGCTTTTACTCTGGTTCGTGAAAAATACGGAAGCTTTGACCAGCTTGAGACACTTCAAGATCAAAAAGCAGGCTGAATAATCATGACAGCAGCTATATGCCATTAAAAGAAATGAAAATAAAAAGGATGACCTTAGTCTACAGACACGAAGACTTAAAGGTCGTCCTTTTTTGTTAGCTGGCCAAAGATGACGATCCAAACTTTAGATAAGACAGGTGATAAAAGATCCTTTTCTCCAAAAGCTCCATTAAATTATGAAATTTTTAACTCCTCCCTGCATATAAACCTCATATGATTTAAAATTTACTTTCAGAGGGCAGGGATGACGATCTTTCTTCGCAAATTTATTTCCATTCTATTTGGAAGCTTTTTTATTGCAGTGGGCATTAACTTCTTCCTTGTTCCCTCTGAGCTGCTGGACGGCGGAGCGATTGGCATCGGGCTCGTTTCTCATTACGTGACAGGGGTACAAGTGGGACTAGTCATTATTTTAATCAATATACCGATTTTTATTTTTTCTTGGTTTTACAACCGCTCTTTTTTTTATAACAGTCTCCACGGCATGCTTTTTTCGTCTTTTATGATTGATTTATTTTATCCTCTGCACGCTATTGGGGAACAATTTAACATTCCCTTTGTGTTTGCCATTCTTGGAGGGATTACGGTCGGTCTTGGTATTGGCTGTATGCTCTGGTTTAATACAAGCGTCGGTGGAACAGATCTCCTGGGTCTCATGTTTGCGAGACACAGAAATTTAAACCCAGGCGCCATCATTTTTATGATTGATTTTCTTATTGTTTCTATCGGAAGTATGATTATTTCAGATGGCTCCATTTTCTTATCCTGCCTCACTGTCACATGTGTCGGCATTACCACGAGCTTGGTGTCAGCAATGAAACAGGAGGAACAGTAACGGTTTATATTTTGCTGAGCTAAAAGGTATCTTAACCACTTTTTGAGACAACAAAAAAGAGGACAAGCTTCCGCTGTCCTCACTGTTTGCCTGGCGGCGTCCTGCTCTCACAGGGGGAAACCCCCAACTACCATCGGCGCTGAAGAGCTTAACGGCCGTGTTCGGGATGGGAACGGGTGTGACCTCTTCGCTATTGCCACCAGACTATATGGA
>NZ_JAMBOO010000023.1 GCF_023715895.1 Domibacillus indicus
CGAATTTAGTGACTATGTCAACTGGTTTAACAAGCTACGAATTCACGGAACACTAGGCTATGTAAGCCCAATTGAATACAAGCAATCGTCCCTTAAAAAGGCTGTCTGATTTAGTGTTGACAATCCAAACTTCCTTGGTATGATTCCTGCTCATAAATTCTACTCAACAACATTCCATTCAAAAAGTTACGAACCACCTCAATATTACGCTGCTCTTTTGGGAAAACGTCCATACGAGTCTTCAGCAGCCTGCCGATCTCGTCTAAAACAGAAAGGTATCCTTTTAGGATGGCTTCTGGATCATCATTGTATTCAGCTTCGAAATCTAGGTTCCCCAGTAACATCTTGATCGCACTAATTTGAGCGTCGGTTCCATCAATTACATCCTTATCGCCCGTCATTGATAAATGAATATCGATGAATGGATCAACAAAAAGGCGTGTGCTTCTGTTTAAGGCTTTGTCTTCTGCTGACATAAATGCTCTCCCCTTTCTTTTATCGGTTTTATTGTAACAAGGAATGAATGTTAAGATTGTAAAAGTTTGGTTAAAAAGTGTTTGAGTCCTTCTCATTGACCTCTAGATTTCATCATGTTCCATACACTAATGACATGTAGCTGTATGTACTTCATATTTATTCCTAAATCAAAGGATGTTCAACTTCTTAAAACTACCAGGTCTCCATAGACAAGAAGCAGCTGCTATAACCAAACCGTTCCGTATATATATATCATGTATGTATCAACAGAAACCGCCACTTCTTTTCCCAGATAATCTATGGGAAACTAGCAGCAGGTAATTGATCCTCTGTTATTGTTAATTTTCCCTTTAACGGGTTGTTGCATCATAGGAACGAAGCATGCCTCATACTAATTCCAGAACAACAGCAGGATGACTACTAGGTTCGAACCAGCGACTTCTACTCTGTCAAGGAAACGCTCTCCCATTCCGTTATTTCTTCCATTTCCCCCAGCGTCAAGTCACCGGTATGTCAGACGTTAAGTCAATCGGTTTGTCGCACGTTTTCTTCCATTTTCGCAATAAAAAAAGAGCCACCCGCGTGGGGTCGCTCATTATTTTTCTTCATCTTTGTAACCGCTTCCATTTGACGGATTATTGATAATGCCAGCCGCAATCAGTATCGTCAGTCCTATGTTTACGTAGGCATCATACTTTTCCGGCGCAGTCACAATTCCAGCGTCCTGTAGCACCATACCTCCAAGCGCCGCCACTGCGACCCACAATCCGTAGTTTTTAAATCGGTTTGTCATGTGTTAGCACTCCTTCTGTACTTCGACTCCAGTCAAACTTTTTACCGATAGCCACCGTTGCGCCTAAACCGAGCGTACCGTTCATTACATGATATTCGCCCAGCGTTGAGGCTGCGACTGTTTTCTTTTTTCTTAGCCCTTCAAACGTGCTCTTTATTCGTTTTGAACACAAAAACGAGCCGCCCCCGTGGGACCGCCCGTAGAGTTACGTTATTTAGTTTTCGCTAGTCAACAAATTGTTCAACTGAATTTGCTTCGGCATAACTTCTATATAAACACAAAAAGACGCCCCTCGAGGAGCAGGCGTTTTTATTTTTGGAATAAAGCTGTATAAAAGCGCAAATAATACGGGTTAAACATCCTTTAGGGAGCTGAGATAGTGGCAAAAAGGCGCAGCAAAAGACTTAGATATGACAAAATGTCAATTTACATGCTTTACGCCATCATTCTTTTATTCATCCTGCGAAACATTAAAGTATTTATCGGCTATGCCCTGCTCGCCGTTCTTTTAGCGATACCGTATTTTTTACTTTGCTGGTATGTAAAGAATGAGGAGAAACGAAAATTACTGCAGGCAGGATTAGATGAAATCGACCGTATGGACGGTATCCATTTCGAGCAATACTTAGGCGCTTTGTTCACGGTTAATGGTTATACAGTGCAATATACTCCCGCAACCGGCGACTATGGTGCCGATTTGTTGCTGCGCAAGGAAAACCGGACCATCGCAGTCCAAGCGAAGCGATATAATAGTGCTGTTGGAGTTAAAGCTGTCCAGGAAGTAAGCGGTGCTAAAGGGTATTATCGAACAGACGAGGCATGGGTCATAACGAATAATACGTTCACCAAAAACGCCTGCAACTGCGCGGAACGGCTTAACGTGAGATTAATCGACCGCAGCGACTTGATAAAACTAATTGCGGAAAGCAAGGCGATCACTCAGGCGCATGAAAAGCCCCGTCCGGTTTAGTCCGGCGGGGTTATTTTATTTAACACTTTTCTAAAACAGCGTCACACCTCGGCTCATTAACGATTGTACAAGGCAATGTTAACCCGGCAACAATCGAGTCAAATGGGGCGGCAGTAAGTACGTTATAAGACCGGAGTAAAAATATTGCGCACAAAAAAGCCGCCGACAAAAGCGAATCGCTGAATGTATAACCAAGATTTTTACCGTTCACTCCCATAAATACGAATGTTATTCAAGTCGGTAAAAGCATAATATTCCGCGTATTAGTAATAATGATTGACTACCATCGAGCCAAGTTTATTAACCGCCAATTGGCGCACTGCATCATCGTCTGTTGACACTACAGTCGAGTATATCTTTGCGACATGCTGGTTCAGCACGATTTCAACCCGGTCAAACAACACAATGCCATCGTTGCTTGCAAAATTTGACCGGAATGTTTGAGTAAATTTCTCCGATAAAGCTTCGTCTACCGTACTAGGATATTCTTGTGCCGACTCTTTCGCAGATACAAACACGATTAATGCTGTTATCAAACTAAATACAGTAAGCGCACCAATTATTTAATTGAGCTCACAAGGGTTTGGCTGTATTCATACTAAGGTAGTTGTCGGCCCATAGGTCTTTTCCCTTATTTCGAAGTCGGTTGGCGCAATTTACGAAAAACTTTAATTTACTTAACAAATCATCGTTACCATAAGAGAGAAACTAGCGAATAGGAGTGATGTTATGAAAAAGCAATTTCTCGGTAAAATGAAAGTGTGCGGATTTGCTCTCATTGCGACTGGATATGTTGCAAGCTGCTTCTCCCCGGCAGTTCAAGCTTCGGAGCATTCTGCTAAGGACTCGAACGAAAAGACACCTGACCTGGTGTTTCCTGTAATTAGTGATGTACATATCAAAGACAACGGCACTGACGACTTAGAAAAGTTCCAGAATGCTTTTAACCAGTTGAATGAGCAAGCTCCAAAACAAGATTCTTTTGCTATAGTCGGAGATTTAACAGATTCCGGAACACTGGAACAATACGACCGTTTCTTCTCAATTTATAATAAGAATAAACAATCAGAAGCGGTTTCCCTGTCCGCGATTGGCAATCATGATTACTGGAACGGGTTATCTTTTAGTGATGCCCAAAAAAGGTTTCTCGCACAAACGGGAATGGAATCTATTTACTCTCACAAGGTCGTTAAAGGTTACCATTTTATAATTCTTGCACCAGAAGATGATTTAACAGAAGGATATTATTCAAAACAGCAAATTACATGGCTCGGGGAGCAGTTGAAGAAGGCCGCAAAAGATGACCCTCAAAAACCTATATTCGTCTTAATGCATCACCCGATGAAAAATACGGTGTTCGGCAGTGAGTGGGGTACCGAGGCAAATGGCCAGCTGATTTATGATACATTAAAAAAATATCCACAAGTAATCCATTTTTCCGGCCATACCCATTACCCATTAGATGATCCGAGAACGATAGATCAAAAAGATTTCACGACGGTTGGTACCTCTTCCGTGAACTATATGTGGACAGAGGCGGGTTATCTTCAAGGAGAGCTGCCACCTGGGAATGAAAAGATAAGCCAAGGCCTAGTTGTAGAAGCGTATAAAAACAAAGTCGTCATTAAGCGTCGTGATTTTCATAACAATGACTGGACCAGTGAACCATGGGTCATTAAATTGCCAATAAAGGATCACAAGTTTGAATACACCGACTCAAGAGATCAAATCAAACCGTCATTTAATAAGAAGGACACTATTACTTTAATAGAGGAAAAGAGTACTGCGGGAAGTCTGGAAATGAAGTTTGACCAAGCTCATGACAACTTACTTCTTCATTCTTATAAAGTAGTCACAAAAGAGAAGGAAACGGGGAAAACTGTCTCAGAGTTTAAAGCCTTTTCCGACTATTATGTGGATCCTGTACCAAAAACAATGACACTTCCGGTTCAAGAATTAAAACCTGATACCACTTATGTCATTAAGGTCACCGCAATAGATGCATTTGGGAATGAAAGTAAAAACTTTTTAACAGTTGAAGGTAAAACGACTTCTGAATAACCAGCTTAAATTATGTAAAAAGGAGCTGTTGCTATAAGCACCAACTCCTTTTTGATAATAATATGGTGGAGTATACTGTTTGTAGCAGTTTGTTACTATTCTTGGTCCACTTCCTCCTCCGGCGGTAAAACAGGCTTTTTATTCGGATCGAGGAAAAGAAGTTGAATGCGGCTTTTATAAACCCTGTGCTCTTTTGCCAGTCGAGCCCTTTCAGTCCACAATTCTTTTTCCTTTTCAAAATGCTTAATGACTAAAATGACAGTTTTATCTTCAAACGTTACCTCCAGCTCTTCTTCTGAAAGCCCAGGATCTAGAATTTCTCCATCAAGATTCCGTACCAAAGTGCCATCTTCTTTAAAATCCGCGATATACACTGGCCGGATAACATTCAGCAAAAAGGCAACTCGAATCATACAGCAACTTCCTCCTTTACTTGTTCAAACTGCTCAATTTCAAATGTAAACATTGTTTTATCCTCCCTTACCTGGCTTGACCCGCCAATAATGTAGCACGAACTGTATGAGTTAATGCATTAAAAGTGAGTGTAATGATGATAGAGTCTCCGGTCTGCTAAGATCTGATTCAAATAACTTATCATCATTAAAGTGGCAAGCTGATTGTGTTGTATTATACCCTTGCTATTCCTATCCTTAGGCTTAGAAGCCTTCACATTACCTTTTCCAGCCTTTGCAGACTTTGGTGAGAAACCGGAAAGTGTCCAAATCGATTCATGATACAGGATGGGGAATGTTCCGCCAGTTTCTGGCGTATAAGTGCGAGCTCAATGGCGGCCAGCTGGTCGAATTGAAGCCGCATTTTACAACCCAGGACTGTTCGGACTTTGGAAAAAGAGTAAAAAAATCTCTTTCCGTCCGAACACATGCCTGTCCGGATTGCGGTCTTGTGCTGGAGCGCGACCATACTGCCGCCTTAAACATTGAAAAAGCCGGGCTGGCCCAGACAGAGTTCATTCCGGCAAAATAATTCTTTTACACCTGTAACCTGTAGGTCGAGTTCCCGCCCGAACAGTATAAAAAACGCATGTGGAGATGATCTAAGGCCCTTGCTGCCTATGTTTTTTACGACATTATCAACAGCACCGAACAGCGCCTTTAATTTCCCGATTTGATCGTTTTTTTTATCGCCAGCCTTTCGGGATAAAATAAAAATGAGCCGCCCGGAGGCCGCTCGCTATTTCTTTTCTTCATTGGTTCCTGATGGGTTGTTGATGATTCCGGCCAGTACTGCGATCGTTAGTAAGATATCTACGTAAGCATCGTACCTTTCCGATGGGATCACTACACCAAAATCCTGCAGCACCATACCGACAAGCGCTGCAACTGCGATCCACAATCCATAGCTCTTCCAACGTTGTTTCATGCCCCAGCCCTCCTTCCGTACTTTCGGATTCCGGCTGAACATATCCCACTTCCGATGCTGCGTTTGAGCTGGACATGCCGGTCTACTACAAGATATTCACCTGGTGCTGAGGCTAGGACTGTTTACGTTTGTTATTTTTCATTCAACCGCCTTTCAACCGCGCAGGTGAATTACTCTGCTTTTGCTGTTAATTCCACGTAATAATGCGGCTTGTTTGCGTGTTCCATAAACTCTGAGCCGATCGATCGCTCTAACGACTGCAGAGCGATCGAATTTTGCAGGAACAAGTCGCCGGGCTTTTTTGTGTATCACCAATACCCAGAATAAAAGTTAGTATCCATAGCTATATCTTCATCTGGATTAATAGTTATTTTATTGTTAATTACTAATGTGAAACCTGGTGCAGGGTCTTCAGAAATTACCTTGCTCCTTGCTTCAATCTCAGCTACCTCTATTTCTCGATAGTTTAGATTTATAATCTCACTGGCAACCCCAGCAAAATCATAGTTGTTTCCTAGATCTCCAGTACCTTCACCATGTACTGCTTGATAGAAGAAGAGTTGTTTTAGTCCTTCAGGATTCGATCTTTCCATAAACCAATTCAATACTCTTCCGCTAAAAGTAATGGATTCGTCATTATAAGGGTTAGAAATCTCCAACGAGATATTAATTTCTTCAAAAAAATTAACCATTTATCTACCTCCTTTCCTTATACTATGGCAAAGAAGGCAAGCAGCTTAATTGGATTAACTATTTTCAAATATTTTTTAAATAATTGATAGAAACCTGCTAGAATCGCTCCGAACGGACTTTTCTATGTTTACACCACTTCCTCTCCAATTCTTCGTACTTTTTTAAGACTTCAATCTGCTGTTTCAGATACCGACTTTCTCTCTGTAATTTCTCTGTTTCACTTTTATATTCAGGCCCTTTTCCTAAGAAATACTGCTTGCCCACCGGCTGTTCAAACCGATGAAGTTCACCTGCTTTGTACATTTCATCCATGTTTTAAGCGGTGTATAGTTTCGAATATTTAATTCTTTCATCACTTCTTTAACAGCCACTCCAGCTAGTCTCATCTGTACAGCTTTCATTTTTATTTCTGCCGGATAACTTACTCTCGTCCCCATAAAGAAAAACACCTCCAAGTTGGCTTTTTAGATACTTACATACCCATTTTTCAACTTTAAGGTGTTTTTATTTGTCTCACTCTATGGGGTCAGTCCCTTTAAAGAGCCGGGACTTTTCTCGGCTTTTTATTTGGCTTAAAAAAGCATATTTTTAGAACGTTTGTCGAATGTATTGTTATTATTGCTGAATTATTTTATGCTCTTTCCGTTCTGTTTTTAATAAAAAATGAGTCAGGGGATACAGTATGATAAACAATCAATCTAGCTTGGTGTTGGCTGTCCAAATTAACAAACTTCGTCGACTAATGATTTTAAATGCTAAGATATATGGCCTTGGTAGCCAAGAAACATTACATTACAGTGAACAATTAGATGAGCTGATTCTTCAATATCAATTTCAAAATAGATGTTCTTCTTAAATCGAGGGGCTCTTCGGCTTTTTTCATATTTTTCTTAAAATGTGGAAAATAACCAATATCAAGGCGTTAAGGAGATCCCCTATAATTAGCGTTCTCGATGCTCCTATTTTGGCCTTGGAGCCTGGTAAGCTTCTTGGCTTTTTTATTTTCTTGTATGAAATTTCATCTTACGGGACATAATGGTATTGTTACAACCCAACCTCTACTCCTATAACTCGTAACCTTGTCTACAGTCAGACCTCAACCTGGCTGTCTTTTTTATGCAAATCCCCACCGCTTCTTCCTTCCTGTAACCATACAATTGTCAGCTGAGGATACTGATTAATAATGTTTTCTTCCGTAAGACCTTGTTTCAGATACCTCTCGTATTGCTGCTTATTTGGCCTTGTCAGACACAAATCATTTCTTTTGCGTTCACCCTTTTTAGAAAAACGAAGAGCATCTTCTTCCTCTGCCTTCTTTACATGTATCGGACGCTTTGATCCGAACTTTTTATCACAATAAGTTTTACTTTCTCAGGTGTCCATTGTTGCACTGTTACTACTCCTTGATATGCCGTTTTTTAATCCTCCCGTCAATTCTTCAAACCATTTCTTGTCCTTTGTCATAAGTGCTAGATCAATGAGTGCTGTTTTATCCTGAATATTATCCAGCAGTGTGCCAAGGGGTTCTAGACGATGCTCCCTAAATAGCAACCTTGTTGGCGTTCCCCATTTCATTATGCCGTTTTTGATTCTGCCCACTATCGCTATTTCAATTTGACTTTCGTAATAATCAATTCGACTGACGTATCCGATGACTGTAACCTCCCCAATTTTGGCTTTTTTCCACTCTCCGATCTCCAAGGCTGTTTCCCCCTTTTTTAATAAGCAAAAATACAAGCTATATTAGGGAGGAAAAAGGCGATAAACTCATGGATTCTCCTGCAATACACGCAAAATTTTTGGACTCTATTATATGTGTCTTACCTAAAAAAAGTGGGACGTGAATAATATATGAAAGTTCACTATTCGGCAAGTTGTATTTTACTTTCTTTATCATCGCTATACATACCAAATTTACCCATATACCTTTTTGCCCATATTCAGGAATTTTTGAAGTAATTATTCTTGGTTGGAATAGTTACTTTTTTCACCTAGCAATGCCCCTCAAGTTTCTACTGTTTCACCTTTCAAATTTTCACTCCTATTGCTTTAAACTTAAGGTCAACGCTTCCGCCTCCACTCCCCTTTTTATATTTTATTACCACTGCTTCCTGCCCGATCCCCTGCTATAGAAGCTTTCTTCGAAGTCAGAAATCCTGGGAAGTTGGCTCACCTTCAACATCAAAAATAACCTAATCTCTCTGAAAAATCTCAAGACTGCCACCCCTTTTATTCAATTTTTTGGCCGTACTGCACACCAAACTTCTTCGCTTTTGACTTCGATTTTTTCGGTGTTTATCTTTAAAGAATTTTTTGTCATTCTCCGACATATATATATTTATTAAACTAAAGTTAGGAGCTAATAAAATGGGGATCATTTTATGAATTCCTATTTTTTCAGGTACCTTTATCGCAATATTCGCCACTAATAACAAAAGCAAAGGGAAAAAATGAAATTCCTTTGTTTCACCTTACCGGTCTACTATTAAGGAGGGGAATCCCACCATAGTGATTAAGCAGCGCCATACTGCTTATCTTACTCATTTTGTGTAATAATCCCTTCGAACACTCTTATTCTTATCAAGGCTCCCACCCCTTCACTTAAACTTTTTCTTTTACCTAAAGTTAGAAAATAGTGATTCATTTTCTTTTTACTGGGTAAATGAATAATTCAATGAACAAATTTCTTAAAGCACTTCACACATTTTTTATTTTCGCTACTGTCACTTCTTATCCACTCTTCAATCTTTAATAAAGCTGCCACGCCTTCTATTTAATTTAGACGAACTATTTTATCTATCAATCAATCTGCTAGTTCGAAGTTTTCGCTTAGCCAGACATAAGAATACCCAAATACTTGCAAGGAGCTGATACTATGAGCTATCCCTTGTTTTTATGGATTTTTATGTTCCTCCTTTTTTCAACTGTTATCACTTTCAGCTACTATTGGGAGAAAAGAGACTAAGCTGTTTGCGGTAATCTGAAAGAGGAAGAGCCCCTCCCATATTAATCAAGCAACTCCGTGCTGCTCGTTTTCCTCTTTCTGTAAGATAACCTCTTTGTACTATTCTTTGCTTTTTATCAAGGTTACCAAGCCTTTAGCTACACTTTTTTATGTAAAATAAACTAACAAACTAATATTTAATTTTTTTCGCATCCGTTATACTACAATTCAACAATTCGAATAAAAAAGGAGGTGTTCACGTATGGTACCAATTGAACTTTTCGGATGGATTTTGTCCCTGCTTTTGTTGGTCGGCTTTATTGGTTCACTAGTATTCGTATCAAGAAAGCCCTTGTTATTATCAAGATCCGACCATGATTATTTAAAAGATAATCATCAAAGTTCCAGTGAAAGAAGGAGACAATTTTATTAAAGCGCGATGTTTCATACCGACCGTGGCAGCGAGTTTAAAAATCGCTAATCGATGAGACATTAGCCGCCTTCCAGATTGCCGCTCTTTAGCATGAAGGGCTGTCCATATGATAATGCCGTGGCGGAAGCCACATTTAAAATCATCAAAACAGAATTTATCAGCCAAATGAAGTTGGATAGCCTGGAGCACCTTACGCTTGAATTTAGTGATTATATTAACTGGTTTAACAAGCTGCGAATTCATGGAACACTAGGCTATGTAAGCCCGATTGAATACAAACGATCGTCCCTTAAAAAAGCTGTCTGATTTAGTGTTGAAAATCCATTCCATCCCTACCTCAGTTAGAATTCCCATCCATCTTACTAAAAGCTGACTCCCAAAGCTTTCGCTAGTCAAACTTAAAAGGCAGCATAATCCCTATTCTTTTTGTCTCCAACTGATTGACTCAAATCCCTATTCTCTGTATATGTTATAGATCTTAGAAACTTATAATACATTGGAGACAACACATCTTCTACCTTTATTCCGCTATTCTTAACCTATTATTTATACTGTACTTTTTAGTATAAACAAATATATATTTATAATTAGGGAGATCACCCTTAATATGGAATTAGGCAAACACTGAAAATACAAGTCTTTAAAATCCATGTTAGCGATAACATGTCATATTATTATAAATTCGGAGGATATATGAAAGTTAGAAAAGGATTGAATTCAGACATTCGGGAGGTACTCCAACTGGAGTATCGTCTCTATCCAGAGCAGTGGCATGTCCCTGAAGAAATTATAAGGAAGGTTTTGGCCCGTAATGAGGAAGTGATTCGAGTCCTTGAAACGAACGGTGCTTTAAAAGGACACTACGCATTTTTACCTTTAGAAAAGGATGTCTATGAAAAAGTTCTGCACGGTACATTGGATGAAAAAGAACTTGCTGATTATATAGTAGATTACAAAGAACCAAAAGACATATACTTGTATTGGACAACTGTAATGGTCGATACTGAAGACACAAATCGTTCGCAATTCTCCAAATGCTTGTTGAATGACATCCCCCTCTATTTAAAGAGTTTACAAGAAAGGGGAATTAACATAGTGGAAATTGGCGGCATCTTTATTTCTGACAATGGCGTTCGTGTGGCCCAACGTTTTGGAATGGTACAGACCGGTACAATCTACTATGCGGGTAAAAGCTATCCTGTTTATCGCACTGCTACTATCCACTGATGGACCAGCGGTTCACTCAATGAATTGAACAAAAAATTAGCGCCGCATTCCCCTTCAAAATCTCCGATTTAGTGGGGTTAGGCGCTAAGGTCTTTATTCTTCTTGTTCTTCTATCTTTTTATTATACCGATTGCCACTTCCTACTTATCATCATTCATACTGATTCTCTTTTCGTTTCACAAGTGATTTCCATTTTGATACGATCAATGTATCATAAGGACTAAAAAATGGAAAGGAGGGTTTGGCCATGAAAGTTGCGAAGTCGCTGCTGCACAAAATTACAAACCAGACGGAAATCTTCCATGCTACGCTGGATATTTACAATGACGCCCTGTCCTTCATCATTAGGGTTATCGACAAAGAGTTTGATAATACAGACGACCTGACAACAAAGTCGATTGTGCCGGCAGTAGAAAAACTGATTCACGCAACTAAATCAAACCCTCAACCTAAATACAAAGAGTTTAACGAACGTTTTTATAAGTTTCCGTCTTACTTCCGCAGAAGTGCCATTGCTTCTGCTTTTGGCAAAGTAAAGAGCTTCCGCTCTAACTATCAAAACTGGGAAAAAGAGCAGAAGTATGCTCTTTCCGAAGGGAAGAAATTTAAGAAACAGCCTCCGCGTCTGCAGTTGGAACATAAAGAATTCCCCGTTTTTTATCGCGGAAACATGTTCAATAGAACATCTAATACGACCGCGCAAATAAAGGTATTCCATCAGAATGACTGGGTATGGATGGATATCGAATTTAAAGAGCAGGATCATTATAAGCGTGGTGTCTGGGAGTGGAAAGAGAACAACCCTAAGCTAATTAAGCGGGGAAAGAAATTCTTTCTTTCCATCAGCTATGAAAATAAAGTCACTTTAACGAAAACACCTATTCAAAAACAAAAAGTTTGTGCAGTAGACCTCGGACTGACGAACTCTGCGGTTTGTTCGGTTATCGATGCAACAGGCACTGTCTTAGGCCGGACATTTATTAACCAGCCTAAAGAAAAAGACCGTCTGCAGACGTTAACGAACAAACTGCGGAAAGCCCAGCGGGCAAGCGGCCGTATTCAGGCGCCGAATTTTTGGCGGCAGATCAATGGGTACCAGCAGCATATTGTCCGTCACACAAGCCATGAAATTGTAAAGTTCGCGGCAAAACATGGCTGTGACGTTATCGTATTCGAGTACTTGGGCAGAATGAAAATCCCAAAGGGGTTTTATGGAGCCAGGAAACTTCGTTTCAAGCTTCACGGGTGGCGAAAAATAGGCATCCAGAACAAAGTGGAGGAAATGGTGCACTACCTTGGCATGCGCATTTCCCGGATCAATCCGCGGAACACCAGCGCCCTGGCGTTCGATGGCTCTGGAAAGGTGGAACGGAACCCCAAAAAAGACCTTGTCGTGTTTTCAACGGGCAAAGTCTATCACGCGGATTTATCTGCTTCGTATAATATCGGCGCCCGCTACTTCATTCGGGCTTTTCAAAAATTCACTTCGGAAACGAAATGGTTGTCTCTTCAGGCAAAAGTTCCTGATCTGGCAATAAGGACATCCCAGACCTTGTCTTCGTTCATTAGTCTCCATCATGCACTCGGGCTTCCGCAGGAAGCTTAACTGGCTGATGTTGTACCGTATTCAAGACAAGGGATGCTCCATCAAAATCTTTGATTTAGGTGGAGAGGTTCACCAGCTATTGATGCGGCTTTGCCTATTTGATTGTTGCACCTTGTGACAACTTTTTTGACGTTGGTAAAATGGCCAGGTTTAAGTTTGTATCTTTTAGGTCAATTCTATGAAACTGGGTTTCCCAGTACCCTTGTATTATATAAACTTTTGGATGTTCGCCGCTTTTGACGGACATCTCTCTCGTTTCATAAGTTTCACCGATCGTGTGAACCTCTCCAACTAATTGCTGCGCAATTTGATGGAGCATCTCTGCCAGAAACATGAAAAAACATACTCTGACTTCATTGATTTTCCTGCTTCATCGATATCTGCCCTGTTCTTCCGAACAGGGTCTTACATTATCTCCACAGGCGTTGTTTTATACTGTTCGGGCGGGACCTCGACCTACAGTTTGTAAAGGAATTATATTGCCGGAATAAGTCCGATCTGAACCAGCCCGGCTTTTTCAATGTTTAAGGCAGCATTGTGGTCACGGTCCAGCACAAGACCGCAATCCGGACAGGCATGTGTTCGGATGGAAAGGGATTTTTTCACCCTTTTTCCGCAGCCTGAACAGTCCTGGGTGGTAAAATGCGGCTTCACTTTGACCAGCTGGCCGCCATTGCGCTCGCATTTGTACGCAAGGAACTGGCGGAACATTCCCCATCCTGCATCATGAATCGATTTGGACACTTTCCGGTTTTTCACCAGATTGCGGATGTTCAAATCTTCTACACAAACGACACTGTAGGTGTTTGCCAGGCGGAACGATGCTTTATGCAGGAAATCCTTCCGCTGGTTCGCTACCCTGGCATGAAGCTTCTGCAGCCTGGCCACTTGTTTTTGCCAGTTTGAGGAGCCTTTTTTCTTTCTTGAAAGTTTCTTCTGAGCACGCTTGAGCTTTTTCTCCTCCTTACGGAGAAAGCCCGGGTTTAGAATCTCTTCGCCGTTCGACAGGACGGCAAATTTCTTGATGCCGACATCAATACCGGCTGTTTTAGAGGCTTTATGGACAGCCTGCGGCGGCTCTGCCTGTCTTTCGACACAGAAAATAGCAAACCAGCGCCCATTCTGGCGCTTAATGATCACCTGCTTTACTTTGCCATCTAGTTTCCGGTGGAGGCGGATATCTATTAAGCCTAGCTTAGAAATGAGGAGCTTTCCCCCTTTTCCGAAGGAAACGGCCCGACGGACAGTATGAACCTTTCCTTTTTTATCTTTTTGTTTACTCATGCCAAACTGTGTAAATGTAATGGAATGGTAGTCTTTATGTGTTTTCACCTTTGGGTAGCGTGCTTCTTTTTTGAAAAATTGATCAAACGCTTTTCCCAGCCTGTCCAGTGTTTCCTGAAGAGGCTGAGAAGGCACTTTTTTAAGGTATGGATGATGCTTCTTGGATAGTGTTAACAGGGTACTGAGATCAGATTTAGCCAGGTTTTTCTTATTCTTTTGGTAGGCTCTTTGTTTATCGAGAAGAGCGGAATTATACTGCTGGCGGCAGAGGTTGACCCATGAGTGAAGCGTGCTTTTTTGTTCTTCAGTCGGAAAAATTTCGAACCGGTAATTCAACATCATCTCGATTCACCTCCAGTATTTAACAAATACAGTATATCAAAAAGGAAACATACGTTTCAACTACCAAGCAGCAAACACAAAAAAGTGGCCATTCATCTCCCACTAATTGCGAAGCAATTTGAAGGAGTCTTCTGGCCCGTAATGCGATAAATCTTCTTTCCTGTTGCTAAAATAGCCATTCGCTGCAAGGCAAATGTCCCAAACATGATAAGTAGCTCTGTATCGTTTATAACTTGAATTGCAGAAGCATCAAAATCAATAAAAGTAATGAACAAATGACTGCATTCTTTCATTTTTTAGTTAGCTAGAAAACGAAAACAAAAAAGAACTCCTGCTTCTCTAAGGAGTTCTTTTAGGAATAATACACTGTACATCCATGGTACTACCCTGTTAAAGATTCGGTTTCCAGCTTTTTCTCCTGTTCAATAGAAAACGACTGTTCCAGCGGGTTTCTCTTTAGGTGTTGGTAATTCTGCTCCAAAGGTCTATGCCTTTTCGCCATTCGTCGGAACGGATCCGAATAAGTGGAAAGTTTAAATGTTCCCCGGTGAATGGTGAGTGCCGAACGTACTGAAATATCCCCCATTTTGGGCATTTTCTGTTCAGCCCGCTCTTCATATCGGGCATACAGCTCCTTATCAGGGAACATTTCACTCTCAAACTCGCTGCCATCGTCTCACTGAGTTCCAGGAGCGATTTCAAACGGCTCCATGTCTTCTTCCACGTCCACCGTGGTCACGTTGAAAGCGAGAGAATTCAGCCTTCTGCTAAGTCCACGCAAAAAAACCACCTTTCCAAGTTAATCAATTAACAAGTAAAGATGGTTATCGTTATTTACATAAGAAATTAACCGAAATATGACTGAATTTGTGGTGAAGGATTAACCTTTTCCACGATTCAAACAAATGAACAATGGATCAATACTGACTTATATACAGTTTGAACCATTGATACAAGTGGATTCTTACTTCTTCTCCATCTTGTTCATTTGTGCCATCATTTGGTTGATTTTCTTTTGTGATGGTTTCATACCCATTTGCATCATCATCATACGCAAACGTTGATACAACGGGCTTTATCCAGACAAGAAAATGCTTAATCTATTATTCGAAAATATACCACGATAAATGATAATTGTCTATGTAAAAACCAGAAAAGAAGTTTAAAATGATGAAACTTTCTATTTAAAAGGGCTTTAATTACAAAACAAAAAACACGCCCCTAGAGGCGTGTCAGAATTATCTCTCTTTAATAACAATCCTAGATAAAAACAAAAACTGCTACCTACAGGTTTGGAAGCTGTTGACAATACTCATACGGCAAGGCAGGCTTTACAGAAATGATTTTCAAGCATTGTTTGATGGAACGCTGTGTCAAATACCGCTGCAGCCGGCACTTTTTGGCAGTACTCGCTGAAACCAATATAGCAATTTCATTTGAGGCGAGCGGAGCAAGGAGTTTACTTTAAAAAAGACCGAATCAGTATAGAAGCTGATCTGGCCTTTTGTAATAAAGAAAGCTGCACTGCTGTTACGTATTTTGCACTTGTTTTGTTGTCCAGGATTCCACATTCCAAATGTCTGTAGCGATGTCCTGATAAAACTCAGGCTCATGGGAAATCAAGAGGATGCTTCCTTTATACTCTTTAAGCGACCGTTTTAATTCATTTTTTGCATCAACATCCAAATGGTTGGTCGGTTCGTCAAAAACGAGAACATTGCTTTCCCGGTTCATCAGTTTACAAAGCCGTACTTTTGCTTTTTCGCCGCCGCTCAGTACGGATATTTTACTTTCAATGTGTTTTCTTGTTAATCCGCATCTTGCTAATGCCGCCCGGACTTCGCCTTGCGTTAAACTCGGAAATTCATTCAGCACTTCTTCAATGCATGTGTTATTGTTTTCTTTTTTTACTTCTTGCTCAAAATAACCGATATACTGATAGTCTCCCCGCTCTACGCTTCCGGAAAGAGGGTTGATTTCACCGAGTATGCTTTTTAACAAAGTAGTTTTTCCAATTCCGTTTGCCCCGACCAAAGCAATTTTTTGGCCACGGTCCATCGAAAGGTCAAGCGGCTTGGAAAGTGGGTTATCGTAGCCGATCACTAACTTTTCCGTTTGGAAAATTAGCTTCCCAGATGTTCTTGCTTCTTTAAAACGGAAATCAGGCTTTGGCCGGTCTCCTGCCACTTCAATAATATCCATTTTATCCAGCTTTTTTTGCCGGGACATCGCCAGGCTGCTTGTTGAAGCACGTGCTTTGTTTCTCGCTACAAAATCTTTTAAGTTGGCGATTTCCTGTTGCTGCTTTTTAGCGGCTGCCTCTACTTGAAGTTTTTTTGCCTCATAAACTTTTAAAAAGTTATGGTAATCTCCGACATAGCGGGTTAATTCTTTGTTTTCCAAATGATAAATAATATTCACAACGCTGTTTAAAAAAGGGATATCATGGGAGATTAGAAGGAACGCATTTTCATAGTCCAGCAAATAGCGTTTTAACCATTCAATATGCACTTCATCCAAATAGTTGGTTGGCTCATCGAGGAGTAAAATATCAGGTTTTTCAAGAAGAAGCTTAGCCAGAAGAACTTTTGTCCGCTGCCCTCCGCTTAAATCATACACATCTTTTTCAAGCCCTATCCCATCTAAGCCGAGTCCTCTCGCGACTTCTTCCACTTTTGCATCAATGGTGTAAAAATCATTGGTTGTCAGTATATCTTGAAGGGTTCCAACTTCATCGAGCATTTTTTCCATTTCTTCTGGACTTACATCGGCCATTTGGCCGTAAATATGATTAATAGTTGCTTCCATGTCAAATAAATATTGAAAAGCTGTTTTCAGGACATTACGAATCGTTTTTCCTTTTTCTAAAACGGCATGCTGGTCAAGATAACCGACCCGCTGATTTTTGGACCATTCAATTTTTCCATCATCCGCCTGAATTTGTCCGGTAATAATATTCATAAACGTCGATTTGCCTTCGCCATTAGCGCCAACTAATCCAATATGTTCCCCTTTTAACAAACGAAAAGATACGTTTTGAAAAATAACGCGATCGCCAAAATCATGACTTAAATCTGTTACGGTTAGGATGCTCAATTATCGTTTCCTCATTTCGCTTCAAAATTTCTATTAAACTTTAATAGTACCATATCATCTTACATTTAAACAAGGGAGTGTTCTGATCTCCATTGTCCTAAGCCAGCATAGCATAAAAGTTTTATTTCTCGCCTTTTGTTTTGGTAAAAAAAGTAATCAAACGCCTAAATCATACCGAAAACTTCATCAGCGCTGAACTCTTCCATTATTTTCTTCGTTACTTTTGGCAGCTCCATTTTCCGCATTGATTTTCATTTTAATACCCTTATTAATGTACCAATTAAAAAAAGCCGCAATCATCTTAGCCATTGATTCCACACTTTGCGGTTGTAAGCCTCCCTGCTACTTAAAACGAATGTATGCCCTCAAATCGTCTGTGTGGATGCTATTTATTGAGTTGTTGTATCCCACGCCTTTTCTCGAGAAATCCCTTTAGCTGCTTTTATTCCTGGCGTTTGTTTATCATCTTTTTTTCGTATAGCCTTTAAGGACACAGTGAAAGTCACACTCTCCCATAGTATTTCTAACAACACAAAAAACCGCCTCTTATGGTGTATCTTTCACCAGAAAAAGGCGGTTATCTTAGTTTTTATGAAAAATTAATCAAATTTCGCTCATTGTGATGGTTTCATACCCATTTGCATCATCATACGTAAACGTTGATGTAGCGGGCTTCACCAGCTAACGATAACTCCTTAAGTTGTGTACGAAAAATATACCTTAAATTGACTTCTTTGTCTACGATTAAGCAGGATTTCCAATGGAAAGTGGTTAATCACTCATCTGAATTCATTGGTTGTTCTGTCTCTTCCACATCTGTTATATGGCTCTCTCGGACAAGAGCTTGATTCGCTTCAAATATGTTCTTCTTATGCCATTTAAAAAACACCTTATTTTCAGAGTGAATCCGTATCTTAGTTAATGGTATCAAGCCATACAGTGGATAGTCTTCCTCACAGATCACTGAGGAAATGTGCAAACGTCCTTGACCATCAAAAGCAATTAAGCCTCTATCATAAAGAGCATCATGATTACAACAAAGTAGAACGCCGTTATACGGGTTTACACGTTCTGCATTTGTACTGTCTTTCCAAGGTTTTGAATGGCTGGCTCTTAGTAATTCTGATAAGTTTATACCGCATAGGGCACACTTACTTTCCCATAACGGCATTAAGTCCTTTCTGAACTTTTGCTGACCCAATCGAATTTTCGTTTTCACTTCAGATTCAGTCTCAGCAATCACTGGAATTAATGTATTGTGTTCTGTTCTTCTTACATCATCAATGGACAATTCCAATTGTTCTTTATCTACTTGATAAATATTCAACTCGCTAATTAGCTCAAGTAATTTGATGGCTAATTCCTCATTACATGGATATAAGTAGCCTTGATTGCCATTTGCATCATCCTGGAATGGTGAGTATTTGACAGGCAGCAACGGTAGGATTTCCTCAAACTTGTCACGCACATTAACCGCTCTATCTAATTCATGATATTCTAAATTCACTAAATACCCATCATTTTCCCATTCACTATGACCTTGCAAAGTATCTGGTTTACTGGCTGCCTTACAGTCTTCTTTGGCAATACTCACAGCCACAATGTTTCCTTTTACATAATGAAATACTTGATCTCCCTTTTTTACTTCTTTCATTCGCAGCCATGAATGTGGTACAGTGTTTCCCTTACCTTGCTGTGGTGACCAAATGATTCCTAAATCTTTTTCTTCTTGGTAAGTACGACCTTGCATAACGATAAAACTGTTCAACTTACTTCCTCCTAAACCACGTACATGTATTGATGTTTTTCATTTTATATTAAATATTCTATTGAATTAACATGGTCTGACGCTCACTCTAAAAACACAAAAAAAGGTTAATATATGCGGATGATCTCAAATTATCATTAATCTGAGATCATCGATATATCACCTTTTTTCCAAAAACGTCCCAGATAGGAATCGAACCTACGACCTACAGCTTAGGAGGCTGTTGCTCTATCCTGCTGAGCTACTGGGACAAAAATTCAGTTGATATATATAGGTTTGTTGGATTTGCTCTGTCTTGTTTTTGTTCTTTTGTCTCGCAGCTATCCTTTAGCAGTGCCCTACTTTTCCCCCTTATTTTATCATATAGCAAGCCAAAGTAAAAAGGCAGCTGTTTAAATTTAGCTGTCTTTTAACATATAAAACTACAAGTTTCATCTGTCAATGATTCTAGATACCTCTGAGTAGTTAAAATGCTCGTATGTCCTAGCAGGCGTGACAGGGAATAAATATCAATTCCATTCATTAATAACGTTAAGGCAAAGTAATGACGGAACGTATGAGGCGAAATTCGTTTCCCTTTGACTCCTGCCCGTCCCCCTGCTTCCTTTATCACTTTATCTAAAGACACATGAGAAAGTCCTCGTCCTTGATAAGATAAAAAGTACGTATCCTCCTTAAGTATCTTATCCTTTACATACTCTCTACGGATTCTCTCATACTTCACTAACACTTTCTTCAAAGCAGGACTAATATAGGCAGTACGCTCCTTATTCCCTTTCCCATATACAAGAATCGACGTTTCTCCTACATTCTCATAAGGCAATGTCCTTATTTCCATCGCCCTAAGCCCACAGTCCGCCAGCATGGCGATGATTGCCTTGTTCCTGGCTTCTTGATAGGACTTATAGCTAAATGCCTCTATCATGCTGTATATGTCGTCTACGTTAAAGCCCTTCAAGACTTTCTTCGGTACTTTGGATGTCTCAACCTTCTTCATTAAATTTTCTTCCGAATATCCTTCACGGACACACCAATTAAAAAACGCTGAAACCATCTTATACATAGAGACAACACTTTGCGGCTGTAGCCCCGACTGATACTTGAAGCGGATATAGGCTCTCAAATCATCTAAGTGAATATTTTGAAGCTGTGAAATTCCCCGCTTCTCTTTCAGGTATAGTTTAAGGTTCTTGAGTTCCTGTTTCTTATTAATCAAAGTCTTTTTCGTAAAGCCTTTTGCTAAACAGTAATAGATGTATTCCTCAATTACATCTTCTAACTCCATAAAAAAACCACCTTCCTTGGTTAATCTTTCACAAGAAAAGGTGGTTATCGTTATCTAAAAGAGAAATTAACCGAAATACGGCTGAATTTGTGGAGAAGGATTAACCTTTTCAACAAAAACATCCAAATGAACAATGGCTTAAAAAAGTTCGAAAATAGCCCAAATCCTTGATGTATCAAGGTTTAAAGGCAAATTACTTCTTCTCCATCTTGTTCATTTGTGCCATCATTTGGTTGATTTTCTTTTGTGATGGTTTCATACCCATTTGCATCATCATCATACGCAGCATTTGTTCGTTAATCGGTGGATTTTTCTTTAAGTAATCCATCATGTAACGGCGTGCGATGAAAAATCCGAGGGCTACACCAGCAGCAAGCGCCAGGACAGCCGTAAGCACATACCCAAACATAAACGTGTTCCTCCTTCAAGTTATCTATTCAAAGTGTACTAAACCAGCGCCCATTATACAACTAGAGGCTGTAAATTTTTGCAGAATCGTGACAAAAAAAGTCCGGAACCGAGGTTCCGGACAGCTTTTTTATTTACTTTTCTAAAAGAGCTTTTACGCGGGCCACAACGTTTTCCACGGTAAAGCCGAATTCTTTCATCACAAGATCACCAGGTCCAGAAGCGCCAAATTGATCGATTGCCAAAATGTCTCCTTCATCACCTGTGTATTTGTGCCAGCCAAATGAAGAACCAACTTCAACGGCAAGACGTTTTTTCACTGATTTCGGGATAACGGATTCTTTGTACGCAGCATCCTGCTGTTCAAAGCGGTCAAATGACGGCATGCTGACAACATTTGCGTGAATACCTTCACCTTGAAGAACTTTTTGTGCTTCTACAGCAAGACCGACTTCTGAACCCGTTGCCAAAAGAAGAACATCTGGTGTTTTTTCGGCTTTTACGACCGTGTAAGCACCTTTTTGGACACCTTCATGCGCCTGCTCTTTTGAACCCGGAAGAACCGGAAGATTTTGGCGGGTCAACACAAGAGCTGTTGGTGTTGATTTGCTTTGAAGCGCCACTTTCCAGGCTGCTGCTGTTTCATTACCGTCTGCCGGACGAATTACAGACAGGTTTGGCATGCTGCGGAATGAAGAAAGATGTTCGACCGGCTCATGTGTAGGACCGTCTTCACCGACTGCGATACTGTCATGTGTAAACACGTATGTGACAGGAAGACCCATCAGCGCTGCAAGACGAATTGCTGGACGCAGGTAGTCAGAGAACACGAAGAATGTTCCGCCAAACACTTGCAGACCGCCGTGAAGGGCCATTCCGTTCATTGCAGCACCCATCGCAAATTCGCGGACACCAAACCAGATGTTGCGGCCTTCATAGCTGCCTGGCAAAAAGTCTGCTGTGTTTTTGATCGTTGTTTTGTTTGATCCAGCCAGGTCAGCAGAACCACCGATAAATGTCGGCACAGCTTTTGCAATCGCATTTAACGCTTCACCAGATGTGTTACGCGTTGCGTTTGATGTTCCTTCTTCATAAACAGGAAGACCATCTTCCCAGCCTTCTGGCAGCTCGCCGTTGATCGCTTTTTCAAGCTGTGCTGCCAATTCGGGATAACTTTCTTTATACGAAGCAAATAATTTGTCCCACTCATCTTGCGCATGAGCACCACGCTGAACCGTTTCCTGTTCAAAACGCTCTTTTACTTCTTCAGGAACATAGAAGTCTTCTTCAAATGTCCACTTGTAGTATTCTTTCGTCAGCTTCATTTCATCTTCACCAAGCGGTGCACCGTGAGAAGCTGATTTACCGGATTTGTTTGGAGAACCATAGCCGATCACTGTTTTTACTTCAATCATGGTTGGCGCGTTCTCGTTTTGTTTCGCTGATTCAAGCGCTTTTGTAACAGCTTCGAGATCATTGCCGTCCTCAACACGAATGTAGTTCCAGCCGTATGCTTTAAAGCGGCCTTCCACACTTTCAGAGAATGACTTATCAAGGTCTCCATCCAGTGAAATATCATTCGAATCATAAAGAACAACAAGACGGCTTAATTTCAAGTGCGCCGCAAGTGATGCTGCTTCTGATGCTACACCTTCCATTAAGTCACCATCACCACATAGCGCATATGTATGGTGGCCGATCACTTCATGTCCTTCTTTGTTGTACACAGATGCCAGGTGGCGTTCAGCCATTGCCATACCCACTGCCATCGCAATACCCTGTCCAAGCGGACCGGTTGTCGCTTCTACGCCAGGTGTATGTTTGTATTCAGGGTGTCCTGGAGTTTTACTTCCCCATTGACGGAAATTTTTGATTTCATCAAGCGAAAGACCGTAGCCCGCAAGATGAAGCAAGCTGTATAACAACATGGAACCGTGACCTGCTGAAAGTACGAATCGATCCCGGTTGAACCATTCTGGATTTTTTGGATTGTGATTCATTACTTTTGTCCAAAGCGCGTACGCCATTGGCGCTGCACCCATTGGCAAACCCGGGTGGCCGGAATTTGCTTTTTCAATTGCGTCGATTGACAGCGTACGGATCGTTGTGACCGCAAGCTGATCTGTTTTATCAAACATCAGATTCATCCTTTCAAAAGGGGATTTACCCTTATATATTAAATGTCTTTGTCACAATATACAACAAAAACACAGAACAATGTGAAAAAAGAGACAGCTTTCACTGTCTCTTTTTTTCCATTAATTCATTTTTCTGCGTTTTTGAATATCTCGCACTTTTTTCGGTGTTACTTCATTGCCGTTTGGATCAAACACCCGGACGTGTTCCACTGTGTCCCGCATTGACGTACGGAAAACACGTAAATATTCCTGCCGAAGCGCAGTTTGTTCCTGCAGCTCTTCGTCTGTCAGCGCCGTTCTTTTTGCTTTTTGGGCCAGTTCATTTATACGTGCAATCTTATCAGATGATAACATCGTTTCCCGCTCCTTTCCGATACTTCCAATACCGTTATCGTACAGAAATGCACAAGAGTTGACAAGAAAAAAGCTTATTGGTCAACAGCCTGGCTTTCTGCATGCTCCATATAACGGCGATGGACAGTCGCGCGGGAAATTTCATAGCCGAATCCCCGGAGTGTTGCCGCAATTTCTTCATATGTAAGTCCGTTTTCACGAAGGCGGACAATTTCAGAAAGCGGCACTTCCTTCCGGACACGTCCCATTTCGTTGCCCCTGTTTTTTAAATTTTTTTCGGGACGGTATCCTTTTTGAACTGCCCGCTTCATGCCGCGTTTAATTTTTAAATTATGAATTTTACGCTGGTACTCTTCCACCATACTGACAATTTGAAGAACCATTGAATCCGACTCGGACAATTGCAGCTCGCCGTCATCAGCGATGCTTAAAACCGAGACACCTTCTTTCCACAAACAGTGAATCAGTGCGATTTTCGCATTGCCCCGTCCAATTCTTGTTTCATCCTGAATCAGTACCGCATCAATTTCTTCCTGTTTTACAAGGTCAAGCAGATCAAGCATACCCGGCCGGTTCAGCTCGTATCCGCTTGCCCGGTCCCGGATCACGCTAACCGCTTCGAATCCCTTTTCATGCGCAAGCGCCAGAAGTTCTTCCTCCTGACGTTCCAGTGATGTTTCCTGCGCTTCTTTTTCTGTGCTCACCCGGCAGTAAATAGCCGCTTTCTTCATCATGATCATTTCCCGTCTGCCAGTTGAAGCCCGCTGTTCTTTTCATCCGCTGGGACTGGAATCGTTAACTCTTCTCCTGGCACTATTTTTGTTGTAATTAAATCGTTTTTATCCTGGACCCATTTTATAAACTCGATTTGGTCCATGTTATGTAGGTTTTTATAATCTTCTGCTAAGCTCCAGAGTGAATCTCCCTTTGCCACTTTTATCGCTTGATAATTGGGTTCACCGGATCCTGAAAAGCTAAAGTATAACGCCGCTGAGGCCATCATCACCGCTAATAATAACATAAATGAATAGTTTTTTGCTTTTCCCACTAAGAACACCCTTTCCTCGAATACTCGTTCGTGATATAATCCATTCTAAGGCGAACGATTGTTTCAGTCAAGCGATAATTCGAACTTACGTTTGTGAAAATTCAGAACACATGTTATACTATACGTAAATATTTCCTAAGTGAGGTGCAAACATTGACTAAGTTATCAAAACGCCAGCAGGATATTCTCGATTTCATTAAAGATGAGGTTCGTCAAAAGGGCTATCCGCCATCTGTTCGTGAAATTGGAGAAGCTGTTGGACTCGCATCAAGTTCAACGGTCCACGGACACCTTGCCCGCCTTGAAGCAAAAAATTATATTCGGCGGGACCCGACAAAACCTCGTGCAATCGAGATTTTAGATACAGACAGCTCAGTGCCTAAACAGCACCCTGTTAATGTACCGGTTGTCGGAAAAGTAACGGCTGGTCTTCCTATCACAGCGATCGAAAATGTAGAAGAGTACTTTCCTCTTCCGGAACGTCTTGCTCCACCGGATGAGCAGGTATTTATGCTGGAAATCGTGGGTGAAAGTATGCGTGAAGCTGGTATTTTAGACGGCGACTATGTAGTGGTCAGACAGCAACAAACGGCGAAAAATGGTGATATTGTTGTGGCTATGACTGAAGACGACGAAGCAACCGTGAAGCGTTTCTACAAAGAAGCTGACCATATTCGCCTGCAGCCGGAAAACTCTTCAATGGAGCCTATTTTACTGCCGAATGTGACTGTTCTAGGAAAAGTCATTGGTGTATATCGCCAAGTTCATTAAGCTTGTTCATCCTATGTAACAAAAGTGCGCAGCATGAAAAAATCCCCTAAAAAATTTTAGGGGATTTTTTGGTATATAAAAACACCCTGTTCGAAAACAGGGTGTTTCTCGAAAATTTGCGGCGTTCAAGCCATGCTCCACAACATGCTCCTATAAAGGAATGCTTGATCGTCTTACGCAAACGAGCTCATCGCATAAACTATATTACACGCTATTGTGTAATATGTCAACTTTATTTTTATTTATGGCCACTTGATTCCGCCCATTTTCTTTTGCCTGATACAGCGCATCATCTGCCAGAGCCAGCAGGCTGTCTATTCCTTCCTCAACATGCCCTGTTTGAATGCCCACGCTGATCGTTACATAATAGGCAGCTGTTGAACGAGCATGCTCGATTTGCAGCTCCCGAACCTTTCGGCAAATCGTATTGCCCAGCTCTCTCACCCATTCTTCTGTTTGATCAAACAACACAACGACAAATTCTTCGCCGCCATAGCGCGCTGCAAAGCCAACGTGAGAAGGAATATGCTGATGAATAGTTTGGGCAGTGGACCGGATCACGGCATCTCCTCTCACATGGCCATAAAAATCGTTGTATTGCTTAAAGCAGTCAATATCAATCATCATAAAAGCAACAGGGCGCGTTTCAGCTGAACGTTTTTGTTCTTCTGTTAAACGGTCCCTGAAGCCTCTGCGATTTGGAATGCCTGTCAGGTCATCTGTCAGCATAAGTACCTGCAGCTGTTTATTGGCTTCTTCGAGCTGAACATTCATCTGGATATTTTTTTGGATTTGCTCTTCTAAATCTTTATTTGCGTTATGCAGCAGCCAGTTTTGGTAAAAATCTTTATAGTAATGGGCATAAAGCATTCGTGAAGTAAGCCAGCAAAAAAATAAAAAGACCGTTAAATTAATATAATGGCCGGCTAAAACATCGGCAGATGACTGAAAAAAAGGCAGGCCGCCATATACAACCAAAACAGGCAGGCTGTAGATCCAAAGCATCGCCCGATTTGTGGCATGAAATAAAATCGACACACACATAACATTCACGGCAAATGCCATCACATGGCCGTAATGCCGCTGGTCTTCAAGTGTCACAACGCCTCCCCATGTAAGAAAAAGAACAACGACAGCCAGCAGCCCTTTTCGGTACCAGCGAGTGTGGATCGAATCGGCACTGCCACCTTTTTCAAAGAATCGGACCATGATTAAGTGCGCGATACTTAAACCGGTCAGCACAAGATACATGGTTAAATAAAAGTCAAATGAAAAAATGTTTCTTCCTTCTGAGACAGCAGTTGAAAGGTTAAACACAATCAAAAGCATTTCGAAAAAAAGGACTAGTTTGGCGAACAGCTTTGTCCGCTGCATGTTTTCTTTGAACAGTTTATGTTCCAGCTTTTTTTTCTCTTCCGCGGGCAGTCCTGCAGGAAGACGCAATAATGTCATATGCATTCTCTTTTCTTTATATCGTTCTTTTTTCCTATTCCCAATGATATTCATTGTACAAAATTCTCTTTCATTTATCAAAATGAAAAAAGAGACAGGCTTGTTTTTGCAAAATGCCTTTTCTTCTCTTATTGTTATAGTAGCAAAGAAAAGGAGCTGAAGAGAATGAATAAAACAGCTTTGATCACAGGCGCCTCAGGCGGCCTGGGGCTGGAATTTGCCAAAATATTTGCGGAGGCCGAATATAACCTTGTTCTTGTGGCCCGCAGCCGGGAAAAGCTGGAGGCTTTCGCCGATGCGTACCCAGATACAGAAATGAAATTAATCGTAAAAGATCTTGGCCGGCCGGGAGCCGCTAAGGAAGTAGCAGATGAAGTGCATCGATCCGGCATTCATATTGATGTACTTATTAATAACGCTGGGTTTGGCCTGTTTGGCCCTTTTGACGAGCTTAGTTTAGAAAAGCAAACAGAAATGATGCAGCTGAACGTGATTACACTCACCGAACTTACCCACTGTTTTCTTCCCGGCATGCGCGAACAAAATTCCGGCCGCATTTTAAACGTAGCCAGCACAGCCGCATTTCAGCCTGGACCGCTGATGGCCGTTTATTTTGCAACAAAAGCATTTGTTTTGTCTTTTTCAGAAGCACTCGCCGAGGAATTAAGCGCCACCAACATTACGGTAACTGCGCTTTGTCCAGGCCCGACAAAAACAAACTTTGGGACAGTGGCAAGCGTGGAAGAAACGAAGATGTTCAGCCAGCCTATGTCAGCTGCACAGGTGGCCAGAGAAGGTGTGGAGGGTCTTTTGAAAAATAAACGAGTAGTCATTACAGGCAGCAAAAACAAAGCCGGCGCTTTTGCAGCCAAGTTTCTGCCGCGGAGTACCACTGCCAAAGTGGCCAAGTCTATTACACAAGGATAAAAGCATAAAGAAAACGCCAGCCCGATAACGGCTGGCGTTTTTTAGTTTCCGGCTCCCCGGTATTTTGTCACTCCCACATTCCACATAAAAATAGAAAACAGAAAGAACACAAGACCGATAACCGGTGTTAAAAATGCATACGTATACCATTCTTCCCGCCCTAAAAAATAAGCGGCCGGGTATACACCTACAAATGCAAACGGCAAAATCCAGGTGAGAACGAACCGGATCATATTGTTGTAAATGTTGACCGGATAACGGCCATAATTCCCGATATTGTACATCATCGGCATAATACTCGTCGGGCTGTCCGACCAAAAACTGATACTGGCAATCAAAACGAAAATAGACGCGTACACGAGCGTTCCGCCAAGTACAAGCAGGACCATCACAAAAGGATCGTACCAGGCAAATGACAAGTCAAGCCGGCTTCCCGCATAAATCATAACAGCAGTTCCCGTGACGACGCCAAACAGCGATTCAAGCTCCATCCGCTCGAGCACAATTTGAAAAAGACTGTGAATCGGGCGGGTTAAAATACGATCCATTTCTCCTTTTACGATATATCGATCATTAAAATCCCAAATATTAAAGAAAGCACCGAATATCGCAAAAGGCACAAGGAAAAAGCCGTAAATAAAAATAATTTCATCCCGGCTCCAGCCGCTGATCATCGTTGTATGGCCGAAAACAAGCAAAATAAAAATAAAATTAACTGCCTGGGACATTAAATCTGATCCAATTTCGACAATCATATCTGTCCGGTAGGTAAGCCGCGTTTTCATGTATTGGGCGGCATATTGAAAAAAGAGCCCTATATATTTCATTCTTTATCCCCCCTGTACAACAAGCTGTTTTCTGGCGATCAGCCAAATCATTTGAATAGGGAGAATTAAAATAAGCACCCAGATAATCTGGAACAGAACAGCATGAATAATTTGGGGCTGCGTAAAGCTTTCTGTAAAAATCATGCTCGGCACATAACTGATCCCTTGAAACGGCAAATAATTCATCACCTGCTGAGCCCAAGCAGGAAAAAAGCTGATGGGCAGCAGCAGGCCGGAAAACAAGTCAATTACCACGCGTTTTGCCCGAATAAGCCCGGTATTGTTATAAAAGAAAAATGTTAAAATACCGGTGAGCAGATTGATTTGCATGTTAATCAAAAAGCTGAAGACGAGCGAAACGGCAAAAAGCAGCCATGTTGCCGGGTTGGCGGAAAAAGCAATCGGAAAAACAAGTGCAACAATAATCATGCCCGGCAATGAAAAAAATGACAGGCGAAAAATCCCTTCTCCAAGTCCCTGCATCGTTTTCATCAGCAGGTAGTTATAGGGACGTATAAGCTCAACCGCTACTTTTCCTTCTTTAATTTCCTGTGCAATTTCCCGGTCGATATTGTTAAAATAAAACGCCCGTGCCATCCAGGCAATGGCTATATAAGACGTCATCTGCAACGCACTCATGCCTTCAATCGACCCTTTTTCACCGTAAATGGCGTTCCAAAGAAAGTAATACGCGCCAATATTAATGCTGTAAATCAAAATGCCGCTGTAATAATTAGTCCGGTATGCCAGCATCATTAAAAAGCGAATCCGGATCATTTCGATGTATTTACCCATTTGTCACGCCTTCTTCGTAAATATTGCGAATAATATCTTCAATCGAAATCTCGTGCACTTTTAAATCAGTAATTTTATGGGCAGCCGCCACGCGGCCGATCACTTCAGAAATCACATGCTCTTCATTGAGTACATTGGCAATCCAGACATTTTGACGGTCTCCCGGTGTCCATGCTCCGTCCAGTTCGGCCAAAAGCGGCTGAAGCTCTTCTTTTGTAACACCGGCATTGGCAAACTGAAATTCAATTTGTTTGCCTTCTCCCCAGTTAGAACGCAGGCTTTCGAGCTGGCCATCATAAATAATTTTGCCTTCATCAAGCATGACAACCCGCTCACACAGTGCTTCAATATCACTTAAATCATGTGTAGTCAGCAGCACGGTTGTGTTGTATGTGGCATTCATCTCTTTTAAAAATTCGCGAATCTTTAGTTTCACCAATACATCAAGCCCAATTGTCGGCTCGTCCAAAAACAACAGCGGCGGGTTATGCAGCAGTGCTGCCGCCAGCTCACACCGCATTCGCTGGCCAAGTGACAGCTTGCGGACCGGCTTGTCTAAAAGCGGGCCAATATCAAGAGATTCGATTACATGACCCATATGCTTCTTATATACATCATCCGGCACATTGTATACTTTTTTCAGCAGGCGGAATGATTCCTGCACGGCAATATCCCACCAAAGCTGTGACCTCTGGCCGAAAACAACACCAATCGAACGAACAAACTGTTCCCGCTCTTTATGCGGGTCCATTCCGTTCACGCGGACAATGCCGGATGTCGGTGTTAAAATGCCTGTCAGCATTTTGATGCTTGTTGATTTTCCCGCCCCATTTTCTCCGATATAGCCGACCATTTCTCCCCGTTTTACGGTAAAGGAAATATCGTTTACAGCCGGAACCACTTTATACTGGCGCGTGAATAAATCACGAAAAGCTCCTTTTAATCCGGAGCGGCTCGAATGCGATTTAAACTCTTTGCGCAAATCTTTTACTTCAATCATATTTTCCACGATACACGTCTCCTCTTCTTTTACACCTTCAATAGTTTACCGGAGAGCACAGAGAGACACAAATAATTTTTCTTGAATACTAAAACTCTGCTTCCAAATAAAAAAGCCATTTTCTCCATAGAAAATGGCAGATTGTATTTATTTTTTGATGTTCAGGCAATCAGTTAGAACCGTGCGTCCTTTTTGAATGTATGCGTCCATATTTTCATCTGGGACCATGCTGCCGCCGGTCGCCCATACAAGATGAATCGGCTGGCCGCCTGTCTCCTTTTCTCCTGCCAATAGTACAGGCCCGATCATGCCGGCTAAAGCGGACGGTTCAAGCTTGATCCCTTCTGCTTCGGCAAGCCCGTTCAACATGGCAAACAATTGATCATCATGCACCGTGCAGCTGCCGGCTATAAAAGGTTCAACAAGCTTTCCGACAAATCCGGACGGACGGCCGACGGCAAGGCCGTCAGCTTCCGTTTGATTCGTTAAGCCGATATCCTGTACCGAAATATGATCATGCAGTCCGGTGGCAAGCCCGAGCAGCATACTGGCGCTTTCTGCCGGCTCGGCGAAAAAACAGTGAACGTGCGGGCCAAAAGCAAGATGAAGGCCGAATGCCACACCGCCCGGGCCTCCCCCAATGCCGCACGGCAAATAAACATAAAGAGGCTGCTGTTCGTTCACAAGGATTCCTTTTTCATCAAACCGGCGCTTCAGCCGAAGTCCTGCCACTGCGTAGCCTAAAAACAGCCGATGCGAATGTTCATCATCTATAAAGTATGCACGCGAATCCTGTGCAGCTTCTTCTCTTCCTTCGGCAACGGCTTTTTCATAATCCGCTTTATGTTCCACAACAAGGGCGCCTTTTTGACGAAGCAGCTCTTTTTTCCATTTCTTTGCGTCTGCCGACATATGCACGGTTACTTGAAACCCCATCTTGGCACCCATTATGCCAATGCTGAGTCCGAGATTCCCCGTGGAGCCGACGATAATTCGATGCGATGAGAAAAGAGCTTTAAAAGCCGGGCTATTAAAAGCACGGTAATCATCTTCTTCTGTGATCAGGCCTTCTTTCAGTGCCAGCTCTTCGGCATATGTTAATACTTCATAAATCCCGCCGCGCGCCTTGATCGAACCGGAAATTGGAAGCTTGTGATCTTCTTTTAGCCATAAACCGCCTTCGATCTGCCGGTCTGCTGCCGTCTCCAGCCATGCTTTCATCCCCGGGATTGGCACGACGGGCGATTCAATAAATCCTTTTTCTTTCTCCAGCTCAGGAAAAAGGACTTCCAGATAAGGGGCAAACCGCTGAAGCCTTCTTTCTGCTTCTTCCACGTCCTGGAGTGAAAACAGGGGCGGAACCCGGTTATGCCGATTTTGGTTTACCCATAGGACATTTTGACGCTGCTGCAGGCTTTCAATAACAGCCGCCGCAGGTTCACTAAACGACATTTGTGTGTCTCTTTTCATTGTACCCACCCCTTTTTAATAATACCCTCTCCAAATTTCCGCTTTAATGCTTCTACTGTCGTTACAAGCGGTTCAAGCTTGTCCGCTTCTTCCTGAAAAGAAAATAAATCCATTTGGGTTTCGAGCGTCTGCTTATGGACGGCATTTTGTGCGGTAATGCCCAGCAGGCGGACCGGCTCTCCTGTCCAGTGCTTGAAAAAAATCGCTTCTGCCGCTGAGAGGAGCTCTTCTTCTTCCTGAATTTCAGCCGGCAGCGTCTGGCTTCTAGTGATTGTTTTAAAATCACTGTAACGGATCATCACTTGAATGGTGCGCGAAACCGCCCTCTTCGCTTTCATCCTTTCGCTGACCGAGCGGGCGAGCAGACGAAGCTTAGCATAAATAATGGCCGGCTCGGTAAGATTCTCGGGGAAAGTCGTGGAGTTTCCAATGCTCTTATACGACGTATTTGCTTCCGGATCCACTGGCCGGTCATCTATTCCGTTGACCCGCTCCCGCATCCGTATCCCTCGTACGCCCATGATAGACTGGAGTTTTTTCACATCTGCTTTTGCCAGGTCGCCCATCGTGGCAATTCCATGTTCCATCAGCTTTGCAGCTGTTTTGGCCCCGATCCCGTGTGCTTCCACCACCGGCCTGCTCCAAAGCACACGCTCAACATCCCGTTTTCTTAATACAGTAATGCCAAGCGGCTTTTTCATGTCGCTTGCCATTTTAGCTAAAAATTTATTCGGAGCAATACCAATAGAAAGCGGAATGGAAAACTCATCCATTATTTTCTTCTGAATGCCCGTCGCAATATCAATTGGTGAGCCCAGGTGTTCACAAGCTGTAATATCAAGATACGCTTCATCAATAGAAGCATACTCAATCAAGGGAGAGATCTCGGCTATTTGCGCAAAAATCCGCTTTGAGTACATTTTATATAACGCATGATTCGGTTTGATCACAACCGCTTCCGGCACAAGCTTCAGCGCTTCCCGCAGCGCCATCGTTGTATAAACCCCTTTATGTTTACATAAATAGTTGGCTGCCACCACAATGCCTCTCCGCTCCTGCGGGTTTCCGGCGATGATGACCGGCTTATCTTTTAATGCCGGATTTTCAGCTATCTCTACACTGGCAAAAAACGCATTCGCATCGATATGAAAAATCACACGGCCATTTTTCGGATAAAAGCCCGCCATGTGCTCACCTCCCTCTCCAACCGCTGTCATTTTTTGATTGCACATGGATTACATAACGGCCAATTTTTTCTATTCTTATTTTAGCATTTTTTTCGCTCTGCCGCTTTGCTGCTGGCCTAAAGGAAAGAAGTTTACCCCCATGAAGGACTTCATGAGGGTGTTAATCAAATTCCTTATATACTTTTCCAAATTTAAGCACATCGTAAATCGCTTTTCCATCACTCGGTCTTTCCCTTCCATAATCGACCGGAAGGATAGAAAAAAACACAAGATAAATCGAAAAATAAACAAACTGATAAAAAAAGAGATGTGGAGGCAAAATGCCATGATAAATCAAGCCGTTCACAACAAAAATCGATAAAAGATTAAAAATGGAGCCTCCTGCATAAATAAGCGCATGCTTCCAGCGGCGGTCATGTTTCAGGTCATTGTAATGGCATGCAGAATCAATAAAATAAAATCTTCGGATTTCCAGGTTTTTTACCCGGCACAGTTTGGCTCCCCGTCCAATCACAAGAGAGGTTTTGCTGCCAAACAAGCGGGCAAAAAACGCATGGCCTGCTGTATGAATGAGCAGCGTCAGCGGAAGCGTAATGAAAAATGCCCATATAAACGCACCCATATCGTCTAAACTAAACATGCAAAAACCCCTTTTAAATAAACATTCGTAAGGAGTTTACCTCTTTTAACCCTATTAAAACGTCTGATCCTGATATAACCCATTTTTAATAATTGTTATGGCGTTGATATAAAAAAACTCCTTGATCGCTCAAGGAGTCAAAACTGTTAAATTTCAATATCAACGACGATACTGTCGAGACGGCCAACTTCACGAATAAAAGCAGCGACAGCTTGATGCTCCGGATGAGGACCGTATGCTTCAAGAGCTGCTTTATTTTCAAAACGCGTGGTAAGGACAACCTGGTAGCCTTGATTTTTTTCTGAAAAGTTAATTCCAGCTTGAATATCAATGACACCCTCAAGGTGCTGTTCAAGTGCTTTAAAGCGCTTGACTACTTCCTCAAGCTGTTCGACAGTCGTCGTTTCTGCAAATTTAACGAGTACAATATGGTCAATCATGCTTTATCCTCTTTTCATCATCCATTTACTGTGAATATATCATTTTTAAGCCTGGCGGTAAATATGTGTTTTTATCCCGGTTTTCTTTTGGATAATTGTCGAAACCATTGCTCATCATCGGTCATGATGGCCAGATCAATCATTGCGTCCCAATCTTCTTTTGCAAGGGTTAAGCCGACAGCCATAATTTTTTTGCTTTCCACTACTTCAAGGACTGGTTTCATAGGTGTAATTCGTTTATCCATATACGTTGATACCTGCACAATATATACTTCATTCCGCAGCCTGGAAAAATCACGTATGAAGCCGATAATTCGTTCCTGCCCATTCGCAATAATAACCCAATCACCCGGTTTAAGCATATGTCCCCCTCCTTGCCGCCACTGCTATTTATATTAGATGCATACACGCACATGAATGCGCTCCTTTTTACCATTTAAATTCTTTGTTTATTTGGCATAAAAAAGAAGCTGCTTTTACCGGCTGTTACCGGCCTTCAGCAGCTTCTCCATGTGTTTATTCCGTTCGTCCCGCATTTTTTTCAAGAAATTCATATCCCGACTCTGTAACGGAGCATTCATCTTCAATCGTGCAGCTGACAATGTCTCCTTCATCGGACCGGTTCACTGTAATGCCTGTTGCAAGGTTATTGGAATCAAGAAAATGCAGCGCTTCTCCGAATGACTGAAGGCTTGTTCCTTCCTGTCTTGGCTTTTGGCCGTTTTTCATGATATTTAGCAAATCTAATGCGCGTTTTTCAATTTGCATGGCTGGTCACTTCCTTTTTTCTTTGTCGATAACATTCTTTTCCCTTTCCTGCTTTATTATAAGCCTTTTTTTATAATTTATTTGAATTTAGCACATAATGTAATAAATAAGAATATTTTTTAAAAGACCATCCATACTAAGAATGAGCAGCTTATGAAAAAGGAGCGTTTTGTTATGAAGCAAACAGACCAGCGCAATTTTATTTATCTGTGTGTGTACGGATTGATTGTTTTGGCGGTGGCGTTCACCCTTTCGCCTGATAAGTCCGGAACCATTTGAAACATCGGGTAAACATTGGGATCTGCCGCAATATGTTCGGGGTAAATAAAACCTTCTTTTGTCCGCGGAAACTCAACGCCTATTTGTTTAAAACATAAATCTACAAACTCCGAACAAATATATTCTTCATTTTCTTTATGCCGTCCAATACCCAGTTTAATTCTCGTTAAAATTCGGACCAGCTCTGCCTGGTCATAATTTTGATGAAGCAAATCAAGTGCTTTTCCAATCATATAGTGCAGCTTTCTTCTATCAAATGAAGAATCAATGAGGGTTTTGTGGCGCGCTATGTACAGCGCCCCTTTATACTTTTCACCTGTCTGCCGATTTCCCTTTACGTATTCAGCCAGCGGAATCACACGCACCCCGGCACTTTCTACACTTTCAAATACGAGAATCCGGCCGTGCCAGCGCACTAAAAAAGCGACATGGCTCATAAGAGAATTGGATGCTTTTTTAATAAATTCAGAGATCAAAGAAGTTCCACTGCAAAATAAGAGATCGCCGGTTTGAATTTTCGAAACGGCCTGCGAATAGGGAATTTGAATGATACCATTAAACTTTTGAGAGCTCATTTTCCCCCTCCTTCAAAAATCAGTTTCATTCTTTATACGGTATGCTTCCAATTCGAAGCTGTCCCTAAGAAATACCCTTGTCTGCCGATTTGTCCAGGAATGTTTTTTTCTGCCGCATATACTACTATGTGGAGGTGGAAAAAATGGGTGCTAAACAGGAAGGAAACAGCTGGGGGTATGGATCAGGTTTCGCACTTGTTGTCGTTTTGTTTATTCTCCTCATTATTATCGGTACAGCGTTTGTTTAATGTATGGACAAACAAAAAAGCCTGAGCCGGCGGCTCTGGCTTTTTCTCGTTTAAAATATTTTTTTCTGGCTGCGGTCTTCCTTCACGATTTCAACAGCTTCCCGGAAACGCTGGGAATGTACAACTTCCCTTTCCCGCAGGAAACGGAGGGAATCGTTTAAGTCCGGGTCATCGGATATATCAATAAGCCACTGATAGGTGGCCCGGGCTTTTTCTTCAGCGGCGATATCTTCGTATAAATCCGCAATCGGATCCCCTTTTGCTTGAATGTACGCAGCGGTAAACGGCACACCAGCTGCATTATTATAGAAAAGAGCACTGTCATGGCTGACATAATGCTCAGCGAGCCCGGCTTCACGGAGCTGCTCGGGCGTGGCATCTTTTGTCAGCTTGTAAATCATGGTGGCAATCATTTCAAGATGAGCAAATTCCTCTGTGGCAATATCGTTTAAAAGCCCAACTACCTTATCCGGAATTGTATAGCGCTGATTCATGTAGCGGAGTGCAGCGGCAAGCTCTCCATCTGCTCCTCCGTACTGTTCCATTAAATATTTGGCAAGCGTTGGGTTGCATGTACTTACTTTCACGGGATATTGCAGCTTTTTTTCATAAATCCACATTCGATAGCCACCTTTTCATTTTTTAGACCTGCCACGGCCAGGGAGAAGTGCTCCACGTCCATTCAGCCGTAGATGTATTTGGACTGTTCTGCTGGAGCGGGCCAAACTGCGCTTCAAAAGCCTGCTTCAGCTGTTTACTGTACTGAGCAAACTGTTTATACTGCACAAGAGCCTGCGGATCATGAGGATGCGTGTCTAAATAAAGAATTAATTCAAGCACAACAAAGTCAGCCGCTTGAATTTCTTCGAGCTGCTGGTAATATTCCTTTGGCAGAGGATTAGCCACGGCTTCGTCCTCCTTTTCGGTACGGATTATCATAGTAATCGTAAAATACTTTCCAAAGAGTCCCTTTTTTCAGCGCCTCTCTAGGAGAAAATTGTGGAAGGCCCGGCGGCTGAAAGCCCACGTACAAATTCGGAGGCGTACTGTAATACTTACATCCGATCGGCGGACAAGGATCAAACGGCCCATGTCGTGGTACATAAGACTTCAAAGATGAAAAAGATTGCGGCTGGCTGCTCATACTTTGTCCTCCTATCTCTTGTTCTTTTCCTATGTGTATGTACAGGCATCAAGATTATGCGCAAGTAGAGAAACCGAAAAAGAAAAGGTTTTTCCTTTTCCCTTTTTTGGGTAGAGCATGTAAAAAGGAGCGATGCAGCATGCACATTGATTATCAGCGTCTTTATGAAGATTATTTGATTGCAAAAGAAGAAAGAACAAGACAGCTTGAGCTTGATGAATTCCAAAGCGAACAAGAACATATGTCCAATTGGCTGCAAAAAGTGCGCGGCATGACGGCCGAGCAGGCGCAGGCAGTTATCGATCATTCACCCATCCGCAGCCAGATTGAAGAAGAACATAAAAGAAAAAAAGAATGAGTCAAACGAGTAATGGTTAAAAAAGCGCCTCTTTTAAAAGAGGCGCTTTTTTATTTTCGAAAGGAATGTGTTTTATTTCTGCTGCATAAACCAGTTTAACAGAATAGTAGTATCACCAATCGGTAAGGCAAAGGTCTGCAAAACTTTTATCCTCGGTTCGATTCCGAGTACCACCTTTTTTGACCAGTACTCGCCTGTTCTATTTTCAGCAGGCGGATATCTTCAAATGCCTGATAAAGACGGGCTTTCACTTAAAGCCCATCCATATTTAACCCGATGAACGGCTTCCGCTCTGCTCTTTTTTTGTTTATAATAGCTCCGCCTAATAGACTCCATTCATCGTTTACACGATTTCCTCCTTTATCGTTTGAACGCCCATATGTTTTATCATAAACAAATTCATGCCGTGTATCCTATGGCCGTTCTGAGCTCTCCGCTTTTGGATTTTTCACAAACAAAAAAGCACAGAAATGCCGCCCGGCGGCGATATTTCTGCGCTTGGTATCCTGCCCTTTAAAAGGTACTTATAAAGCAGTTTTAAACTGGCTGTATTTCTTTTTTCGAAACGGCTTAGAGGCCGCCAAAATATTGTCACGCTTAAACGTGCGTAATGTTCCACGTTTAAAGCAGTAAGCCCGAATATAGTCAGGATGAATTTTCCTTACAATAATGCTGCGGTCGGTAATAACCCGATCGTCCGTCATGTACATAATCACAATTGGCTTTTTTTCTTCAAGGGACATTTGAAACAATCCATTCATTTTTTAACCTCCCTTTCTTCTTCTATTATACCGAACAAACGTTCAAAAAGCAACCGAAAATCGAACGTCTGTCCGCAAACAGCGGGGGTTAAAAAATATCTACTGTTAATTCCTCAAACCATTCTTTGTCTCTTGTCAGCAATGCCAAATCAATCAGCGCTGTTTTATCTTGATAAAAGTCGAGTAGCTGTGCAGCAGAGTGGAAACGGCTCGATTCATAAATTCCCTGAGTCGGTTTGCGCCACTGGATCGTATTGTTTGTGATCCATCCTACTTTTGTAAATTCAACGCATTCTCTATGCCAGCTGTGATTTTTGATACTGCTCACATAGCCGATGGCTGTTGAACCTCCAATTTCGATCATTTTCCACTCTCCTATATTCATTTTAAACGCCTCCCTATGTTTTTTGTTTAGAGATCCTTTTTCACGCCCTTGAGGGAAATAAACCATCCATATATCATGTTCAGCTTCACTGCCGATTTGTTTGGCGGCCTTTTATGATTTCATTTGATTTGAATGTATGCACTATACTATGTTAATAGACTTCTTTTTTGTTTTATTTATATGATAAAAGAGGAGGACCATGCTAAAAAATTTACTGCACAAAAAAAGCAGCCATAAAAAAAAGCATTTTTTCAAGCGCTCTCCTTTAATCGGATTCTTTTTTACTTTCTATTGCATATTGTTGAGAAAAGTTGGATAAGCTGTAGGTGTTGGGAACTTCATCCCTCCAACTCCTATTTCAGCTGGTTATTCGTTTGCCGAGGAAACTCCTCGGCTTTTTTTGTGAGCTCTTTTCTTTAGGATTTAATAAGCTGAATACAGGCTAACATCAGAAACGAAATGCCAATCATACTGCCCACCCACATCCAGGCCATTCCCATATTTCCCGAATCAATCGCCATGTAAATAGCTGTCGAAGCCGTTTGTGTTTTTCCGGGAATGTTTCCGGCAAACATAAGCGTTGCGCCAAATTCGCCCAATGCCCGTGCAAAGCTTAATAAAAATCCCGAAACAATGGATTTAGTTGCGAGCGGTGCGGTTACAAATAAAAACAGGGCGAACTCACCCGCTCCATCCACACGTGCCGCATGTTCAATGTCCCGATCAACAGATTGGAAGCCGGTTTTGCATGATTGATACATAAGGGGGAAAGCCACCACCGTTGACGCAATGACGGCAGCCCACCACGTAAACATAATGCCCTGGCCCCATACTAATTGAATAAGTCTGCCGACCGGGCTGTTTTGTCCAAACAGCACAATTAATAGAAACCCGACGACCGTCGGCGGCAGGACGAGCGGCAGTAAAAAAAGAGTTTCTACAGCCGCTTTTCCTTTAAACGACACATTTGCCATCACTCTGCCGAAAAAAAGACCGGTGATTAAGACGATGAAGCTGGACACAAAAGCGATCTCAACCGAAAGACGGAGCGGCGGCCAGAATGAATACTCCATCGTGTCAGCGCAACCCTTTGAATCCGTACTTCTCAAAAATGTTCATCGCTTCTTCACTCTGCAGATATTGATAAAAAAGCGCTGCTTCCTTTTTCTGCTTGCTGCTTTCAATAATGCCTGCCGGATAAATGATCGGTGCATGGCTTTTTTCCTCGGCTGCCGCCGCTATCTTTATTTTCGAAGAAATGAGTGCATCGGTTTTGTAGACCAGTCCCGCATCGACATTTCCTGTTTCTACGTATGTAAGCACCTGCCGTACGTCTTTTGCATATATTAATTTTTCGCTCACTTTATCCCAAATATAGAGATGCTGCAGCGTTTCTTTTGCATATTGACCCGCTGGAACCGATTCGGGCGTACCGATGGCGACCTTCTGTGCTGCTGGAAGCTCTTCAAACGATTGGACAGCGGCATCCCCTTCTTTCGGTACGATGAGAACAAGATCATTGCCTACAAGGTCGGCACTGTTTTCCTGCTTAATGGATCCGTCTTTTACTAAAGCATCAAATTTGTCCTCTGCTGCTGAAAAAAACAAATCAACTGGCGCTCCCTGCGAAATTTGCTGTGCCAGTGTTCCTGAAGAACCAAAATTGTATGTAACGTCTACATTGGAATACTTTTTTTCGAATGATTTTTTTATTTCACCGAGTGCATCCTGAAGGCTGGCCGCGGCTGACACTGTAATGGTTACGGTTTCCTCTTCCTGCCCGTTGTTCTTCGCCTGTTTGCTTTGTTCTGCTGATGAGCAGGCTGCACAGCCAATGATCAATACAAGCAGCAGGCAAGCAAACATTCTTTTTTTCTTCATGCTTCCCCCTCCTAGTTATAATTGGTTATAACTCATTATAACTAATTATAATTTATCCTTGGCCGGGAAGGAATATTTCCTTTGAAGAAAGGCTCGAGTAAAATAAAAGGTGGAGGGATGAAAATGACGATAGAACACTCATATACGATCGAAGAAGTCGCTAATTTATTAAAAGTATCGAAATTAACCATATATGATCTTGTTAAAAAAGGAGAGCTTCCGGTTTTTCGAGTTGGCCGGCAGATACGCATGTCTGCAGCAGATTTAGACCGTTATGTAAAAAAGCAGACCACTACTGCCCCGACAGCGGTCCCTTCCCACAGTAATTCAGAACACAAAGCCAGTATTGTGATCAGCGGACAGGATATTGCGCTTGATATCCTTGCCCAGCATATTGAAAAAGAGTCTTCTTACAAGGCGCTGCGTTCACATGCCGGAAGCTTGAACAGCCTCATTTCGATGTATCAGGGGAAGTGTGATATTGTCAGCCTTCATATGTATGATGGAGATACCGGTGACTATAATCTGCCTTATGTGAAAAGAATTTTGAGCGGGTACTCGTATACTGTCATTCACCTTTTAGCAAGGAAAGCCGGGCTGTACGTTCAAAAAGGGAATCCACTGCACATCCGCGCATGGACGGATTTAAGGCAGGAACATGTAACCATTATCAACCGTGAAAAAGGATCTGGAGCCAGAATTCTGCTTGATGAGCAGCTAAGAATTCATAACCTCTCTCCCCGATTTATAAACGGCTATGAGCGGGAAGAAAACAGCCACTTGCGCGTTGCATCGGCGGTTTTAAGCGGAACAGCCGATGCAGGCGTCGGCATTGAAAAAGCCGCACAAATGGTGGGTGTTGATTTTATTCCGCTTATTACAGAATGCTATGATCTTGTTCTATTAAAAACGCCCGAAACAGAAGAGCTCGTTCAAACGGTTCAAAAAATCGTATCTTCTCCGTTGTTCCAGACTGAAATCGGATCTCTCGGGAATTATGACTGTTCACAAACAGGCCGTATTTTATTTGAAACCGATTAAAAAGAAAACCAGTTAAAGAATGGCCCCTTTGATAGGCATCTCTTTAACTGGTTTTCTGTGCTGATATTCTATTACATTTCACTGGCAGCCATCGCATGTGACAGCGTGGAAGAAATCGACAGCTTGTCAAAGTTAAGACCCAGCTGCACGGCTGTTTGCGCAAGCTCCGGACGGATGCCTGACAGCGTGGTTTTGACGCCGATTAAGCCTAGCGCTTCTACAAGATGGAACAGCTGCTGGGCCACCATTGTATCAATCATAATCACACCTGACAAATCAATGAACAGACAATCCACTCGTTTTTCCGCGCACTGCTCGAGCGTTTTTTCGAGAATCAGCTTGGCGCGTGCAGTATCAATATCCCCTACCAGCGGCAGAAGTCCCGTTCCGCGATTTAATGTAATAACAGGAGAACTCAGCTCGTTAATCATTTCCTGCTGGCATTGAAGCCGTTTCACAGAGAATTTATGGTGCTCTTCCATAAACCAGATCACGACGCTGTCAATGCCCCGGCTGACCCGCTGATTCCATAGGTCAACAGTCTCCTGTGGAAAAGCGGACCGATGCGCAGGAAAAAACTCTCCTAAAAACTGGAGGTACTGGTCGCGTGTTCTAAAAAATTCCCTCACAATAAAATGCATCGGTGTATTTAAGTGCTGCTCATCTTTTGCGACTTGAATAATCCATTGTTCCAGGTCCTTTAAAAAAACACTTTCTTCTTTTACGAACAACTCGCAGAATTGCAGATGGAATTCGTAATTTTGCTTTTTAAGCAGTTCAATAGCATGGGGATCTGTTGTGGAATAAACGCCGCTTGGATCATTTTTATCCAAAGAAGCGTACCACTCTTCAGTGATCTGCTTTGCTTTATCTAATAAAAACTCACGGATTTCTTGAGCTGGCTTCATATTTTTTCCTCCTGCGGCTGAATAAATGAACATTTGTTATTTTAAACGATTTTTGTAAAATAAGTTATCCTTGCACGGCCTCTCTGCATAAGCAGCCTTTTTCTTTTAAAAAACATATAGACAATCAAAAACAGGCAGCAGCTACAGTATTTTTTATTTTTGGACTGAATATGTTTTATTTTTCTTAAGATGGGTAAAGAAGTAATTCATTACGATAAAACAAGGAGGTTTTCTACAAGATGACACCAATTGAACTTTTCGGATGGTCTTTATCCACTTTGCTGACAGCCGGCTTCGCTGGTTCACTTTTTTTCATGTCGAGAAAACCAAAATTGTTTTCCGAATCTGAGTACAGCTCCTCACGAAAGCATGATCGTGAAAACAGACAAAACCACAGCCGATAACTGTTGAATGTTTTTGTTGAGCAAACCGGAAAATCAACAACTGGGGAGTTTAAGTGAGCTCCTTTTTGCTTTATGACCATGGATGCCATACACTTGAAACCTGAAAAAGCTCCAAAGCCGCTCTTTAGCGGCTGGGGCTTTTTGTCATTTATCCCCTGTTATTTTATTCACAAATGAAACAGCGAGATCGATTATACTCTCCGCTTTTGTTTTCGTTACGGCTTCAGACGGGCTGTTAAGAAACCATTCCAATGATTTTGTTCCAGTTAATCGATTTAAATCAACTGGTCCCTTAATTCCTTCAATTTTCCCCCTGTCTGTATACTGCCATATGTCACACGGAAAGTCCGGCTGTTTCTGGCTGTACCGCGGAATCCAGACAAAATCAGCCCTTACTTTTTCTGCTTCAAATGCCTTGTATGTATGATGGCCGACATACAAGCCAACTTTTTTGGCCCCTAAACGCCGAAGCTCATCAATAAACGCTTGTGTACCGGCACGCATATCATTCATCGTTTTCACTTCCACATCTGCCGCCCAAAAAGCGGCTCTTTGATCACCCCGTTTCCAAAAGTCGCGCGCTTCGATGATCGCATCATTAACTGAAACAAACCGGCAGAACGCATAATTGCCGAATGGAACATCATACTCGTTACATGCTGCAGCATTAGCTGCATAACAGCGGTCCCTTGTTGTGCTGCCATCCTGCACCCGCAGAATGGCCAGCTCTATATGGCCATGAGCTGTTTTCCAGTCAATGACGCCTTGGTGATGGGAAATATCTATAATCTGTTTCATCCGTCTGTCTTTCACTCCATATCAAATAATGTTTTATTCCCTGCTTTTCTATTTTTAAAACCTCTATTTATTTTTTTATCGAAAAGGTGGGACAGCTTACATCTCTCTTGCATATTTATAGTGCTAAGTGTCCAAACTAGCGCATATCTTATTTATAATATCGTGTTTTTTCAACAAAGGAGGTTTTGCAAATGGCTCCCATTGATATGTTCGGATGGCTGTTATGTGTATTGTTAACCATTAGCTTTATTGCTTCAATTATTTTCCTTCCAAAAAACATAGACTCCGAAGAGGAATCGGATGAGGTCTTTTCAAAGAGTATTCCCATTAAAAAAGAAATAAAAAAGGAACATTAAGCGCTTAAGGCGCTTTTTTTATGTGCCAAAATATACAATTGCACGCTGCAGGAGTCAAAACGGCTGCTTTGGGAATCATACTTTAAAAGAGCTTGCCCTTTTCAACATGAATATGCTGAAAGACGTTAAAAATGGACTGTAAAGGACTGAACCTTATGCTGAACAAAACCCAATTAGCCGATTTTCAAACAGAGTTAACGAACAGAAAAAAGGAATTGGAATCCCGTTTTGAGGGTACGGATCACTTCCAATTGCAAAGAAGCTTGTCTGACTCGACGAGGGAATTGTCCGTTTATGATAATCATCCGGGTGATGTGGGGACAGAGTTATATGAGCGGGAAAAAGATATAGCGTTGAATGAACATAGCCGGTTTGAATTGGAAGGAATCAATACAGCACTAGAAGCGATTCAAAATGGAACGTATGGTATTTGTAAGACCTGTAAAGAAGAAATTCCTGTAGAGCGTTTAGAAGCCGTGCCAACCACTTTGTTTTGTCTGAAGCATTCACAGGACCAAAACATTTCAAATGACCGGCCCGTTGAAGAAGCTGTTCTTGCGCCGCCATTTGGACAGTTTGATTTTGATGATAAATCAGAAAATGTTGCCTACGATGCAGAAGACGCCTGGCAGGATGTCGCCCAATACGGTACTTCTGAGACACCGGCGGACTTTATGAATGCGCCAGAGGAATACGGAGACATGTACGTGGAATCACAGGAAAATAAAGGTTATGTAGAGGATTATGAAAACTTTGCGGCCGTTGATATTCACGGAAACAGAGTGGACGTTTATCCAAGCAGAGAGCATAAATTGTATGAAGAAGTGCTTGATGATGAAGACTTAATGTCTTCTTTAGGCGATCTTCCTCCGGCGGAAAAAGACCCGTACACAGAACGAAAATAAACTTCTTGTTTGCCAGCTGTTCATGAGACAGCTGGTTTTTATTTCCACAATTATTTTTACACGTTATAATAAAAAAAGCTTATGCTGCAAAGGAGCTGGACAATGCACAGAGAAACCAACACTTTTATTCAATAACTCATCTTGCATGTGGAGGGGGAAAAAGATTGTTGATCGATTTCTTTGAAACGAGACGGCTCATACTCCGCAAAGTAACAGAAGCGGATGCTGCTTCCCTATTTTCAGTCTGGTCTGATCCAGCCGTTACAAGGTTTATGAACATTGATACTTTTACTAATGTGGAACAAGCGGAGCAAATGATTCATTTTTTAAACCAATTGGCAGACGAAAACAGAGCTGTCCGGTATACTTTAACCGAGAAAAAAACGGAGCAAGTCATTGGCTCATGCGGGTTTAACAGCCTTGATTTCGAAAATGCAAAAGCTGAAATTGGATATGATCTTGGCCGGCCTTATTGGGGAAACGGATATGCGGGAGAAGCGGTATTGTGTTTGATTGATTACGCATTTCATCATTTACAATTGATGAGGGTGGAAGCAAAAGCAGAGCCTGAAAACCTTTCTTCTATTAGAGTGCTGCAAAAAACAGGTTTTTCATTTGAAGGCATCCTTCGAAAAAGCGAAAAGTCAAAAGGAACATTTATTGACCTTGCTCTTTATTCACGTTTAAAAACAGATTGATTGCGGCTCATCGCTGTCCTCATCTCCTGATGAGGCGGCGATTGATAATCCGTCATAAAACACCCGTGTACTATTTGTTATCCTTCATCCCCTTTATCACTTTTTTATTTGAGGCGGCTCCTTAGGTTTACCGAATGTACTTTCCTCCTCGAAATCCTTCCATTACATGACTCGTTTTCTGCGAGAGAAATCCCTGCCTTGTGAATAAAACGAACTGGTCTCTGCCATGATAACGACTGAACAACCAATATGAAGAAATGAGGCAGGGATATATGTATTATTACAAGGAAGAATTAATCAATATTGTAGCACCAGACCAGCCCGATCCCGCTGCTGCAAAAGTGTTGCAGGAAATATTAGGCGGACATTTCGGGGAAATGCGGACAATGATGCAGTTTTTCTTTCAAAGCTCCAATTTCAGAGGCAAGGCCGTTCAATACCGGGATCTTCTTCGCGGTATTTTTCTTGAAGAAATTGCCCATGTAGAGCTTGTACAAAACACCATTAACCAGCTGCTCAATGGTTCCGGTGAGTCCCCTATGCCAGGCAATTCCGGAGCAGATGGAGCGCCGCTCGGTGACGTAGTCAAGCATGCGAATCCGCATCATTATATTATCGGCGCCCAGGCTTCTCTTCCAGTAGACGCAGCAGGAAATCCGTGGAATGGCTCCTGGGTGTACAGCCACGGAAACCTGATCGGGGATTTGCTTGATAACCTCGTTCTCGAATCAACGGGTGTTCTGCAAAAAACACGTATTTACGAAATGAGCAGCAACCAAACATTTCGTGAAACGCTGGCTTTCCTAATTGTCCGGGATAATGCCCATCAAAATGCATTTGCCAAAGCACTTGAAACACTGGGAGTTGATTGGGGCAAGCTGTTCCCGGTTCCAAATTACGATATCAATAAATACCCAGAATGCCGGAAGTACGTAGAAATGGGCTACCATAATGCGCTGTTTAACTTCAGAATGGACGAAACAAAAATAGCCCAAATTTTCCAAGGCGAGTCTCCAAGCCGGAATGATGGTACGCTTTCGGTTGTCGATCCGCCGGCCGGCTTCCCTGTTCCCCTCATGCCGGAGATGCCAAATGAACACAGTCCAGGAACAAACGACTTAAACGCTTAGTCCATCATACACCTACACCCCGGGTCACACAGACTCGGGGTGTAGGTGCTTTTTTACTTCGTTCAGTCACTGTACGTATTGAATACAGATTTACCGTCAAAACTGTAAACGAACTTTCGGAACAGGAGTGAAGAAATATGTTAAAGCTGCAAACAGAGCTGGAAGGAAAAACGGCCCGCTTTGGTGATATAAGAGACAAAATGAATGAGCTTGGATACGACTTGGGCGGAAATTGGGAGTATGACGCTGGCAGCTTTGATCACACATTATGGAACAGTAAAAGCGAAACCATTTATATTCGCCTTCCATTTACGGTACTCGACGGTATGCTTGATGAGTATGATGCTTTTATTTCGTTTAAATCCCCTTTTATTATTAAACATGTGATCAATACCGGCTTAGAAAAAGACGAGCATTCTTTACTGACAGCATCCGGCTGGAACCAATTTCAAGATCCCGTTTCTTCTGACGCGCCCATCAATCAAAAAAATAAATGGGAAGAAGCAGGAGAAAAAGCAGTCAGCCGGCTGATTCAACATTTGGAAAAAGGGCTGAGCGCCAGCTGATGTTCATACTGTTACTTATATTAGTATGAATATTAGTACGATTTCTCCCATTTTGCAGCGGCCTTGAATAAACTAAAGGGTCAAAGCAAAAAAGGAGGAATCACGTGATTCATACTGTAAAACGCGGGGAAACACTTTCCTCAATTGCAGGAGACTACCGGATTTCATTAGCTGCTCTCATTGCCAGCAATCCGGGTATTACGCCCAATTTGATTTATGTGGGACAGCGCATTACCATTCCAGGCTTTCCTTCTCCCGCAAGCCTTCCTTTTTCCATTGTGGTCTCTCTTTCGAATCGGACTTTAACGTTATTTTACCGGGACCAAGTCAGAAAAGTATACCCGATTGGTGTTGGCAGAATGCTGCATGAAACACCTGTAGGAGATTTTATCATTATTAATAAAGCACCCAACCCGGGGGGGCCGTACGGAACGATGTGGATGAGTTTGTCGAAGAAAAGTTATGGCATTCACGGTACAAATGATCCTTCTTCTATCGGAAAGTATGTTTCTAGAGGCTGTGTTCGAATGCACAATAAGGATGTGGAAGAGCTGTCCCGGACGATTCCTATCGGGACTCCTGTATCCATTCGGCCTTAGGATACTGAACTGAAAAAGCCCGGCTTGTAAGCCAGGCTTTTTCAGGTGATGTTCATTTGTTATTCATGGACGGTCGGAAGCTCGATTACAAAACACGTTCCTTTATTGACTTTACTTGTAACCTGGGTTCTTCCGCCTAAACTTTGAATAATGCTAAAAGAAACCATCGTCCCGAGACCGGTTCCATTTTCTTTCGTTGTAAAGTACGGTTCACCAAGACGATCTATTTGCTTTTGTGTCATTCCTTTTCCCTGATCGCAAATACGGATTTTAGCAAGATGATGTTCATATGTTGTTTTGATCCTTATTTTACCGCCGTTCGGCATGGCTTCGATGGCATTTTTAATGATATTGATTAAAGCCTGCTCGAGCTTTTTTCGTTCGCCAAGAATATAACAGTGCTCTTTTTTTTCTACAGACACGTCGAGCTCTATACTGTTCATATTGGCCAGCGGCATTAACACGTTCACAGCATGATTTATTGTTTCGTGAAGAATAATGGCTTCTGCCTCATCGGGAGCGGGTTTTGCAAATGTTAAATAATCATTAATAATGCCAGTAGCCCGGTCCAGTTCCTGAATGGAAATCAGAATTTGCTCTTTTGTTTCCGATGGTATGTCACTTTCATAGGAAAGCTGCATAAATCCCCGGCTGGCCGTCAGCGGATTTCGCACTTCATGTGAAATGCTGGCGGCAAGGTTGCTGACAATCTCTAATTTCTCTGCTTTCATCAGCTTTTGCAATACATCAAAATTGGTTTTAATCACCTCTAACAAAACGGCAGCAATCAGGATACAAACAATATTAAGCATGTAAAAAATCACCCACATACTTACCGTCATATGCATATCATATATTTGCCCGGCCACGTACGTTGTAAGCAGCAAAGAAAAAAGAGTAAGCACGCCCACTGAAGGGAGTTTTTGTTTTAACGGCATCTTTAAATAGTACTTCGAGAAAAACATCGCCAGCACGGCAATAGGCGTAAAGGTAAAAAGGGTTATAAAAAAGCCGGATCCTCCTATAAAAAAGCGGGCAGCAAGCAGAGCCGGAAGCAGCCATGCAGCGAATCCCGGCCCTCCATATAAAATCCCCAGCAGAAAAGGAACCCGGCGCAAGTCAAAGTTAAATCCGTCTCCAAATGAAAAAGGAAACAGCATACATAAAACAAAAGATATAATCGGAAACACAACAAACCATGATGCCTTTACTTTTTCAAAACGGTATAAGTAGGAAACGAGGTAAAGCATTTGCATAAAAAAGATCGGAAGAAGAACAAATAAAAAATTAATGAGTAAATCTTTTATGATAAGCTCCATCAAGGCACCGACCATTCTTGAATGTATAAAATCGGCTCATTCATGTTATTTCTTTAAGAATAATCGATCCTTCGCTGGAACTGCAACTGCTTTTTAAAAGCGTTTTCTACTTCTCAATAATCACTGCATTGATAGCCGGTGTCCCATCTTTCGCTTTTTCCACTGCCACTGTTCCATACACCGTAACGCTCTCATTTATTTCGATTTCCGTCTGCGTGGCATTCATAATCACATATGTGCCATCCGATGCCTGAAGGAAAAATGAGCCCGTTAAGCCGGGTTCGATCACTTCCGTAACGCGTCCTGTCGCAGCCACTTTTTTACCGACTGGCGGCTCGTCAGCAGTTAACTCCGTAAATTTCGCCGGCACGGCTTCCTCTTTCATCTGTTCGGCCAGCTCTTCCTCTGACGGCTCTTCAATAATTGATTCCGTCCCTTCTGAAAACGTGCTTTGAACCATTTCTTCTTCTGCTGAACAGGCACTTAATACGATAGCCGCTGAAGCCGCTGCGATCCATTTTTTCATTACAGCATCCTCCTTTTTTCTGCTTGTCCTAACATTATGAGCGAGCTAAGCCGGAAAGTACACGGAGGCAAAGTGTCACTCCGCCAATGAACGCATACTGTAACTATATAAAGGAGTGAAATCGATGGTACAGGAATATCCAAATCCGCCTCAACACTCGCTGTTGCCGCCAGGACATTATTTGTATTCTCCCCAATTTCCAGCCATTATGCAGCAATTATCACCGGTTTATACCGTGACAGCAGAACCCGTCTTTCTCGACCACCTTCTAATGCATAGCGGTAAAACGATTCAAGTAGCCACAACCGGCGGGTTATTGACCGGAAAGCTGACTGGAGTGGCCATTGATCATCTTCAGTTAACCATCAATGATGTTCACCATCACATTCGATATCCGCATATTATTTCTTTCAGCATGGCACAATCGAACCAAAAAACCTGAAACTGGACACTTTCAGGTTTTTTGGTTCGATTGTGTATAAACTTCTTTCAAAAGGTCATCCTGCATGTATAACTGCGTTTGTTTATTTTGCGGCCGCTATCACCATGATCGGCCCGCTTTTTTATGAAGGCTTCAGCCCAAACAGCAAATTAAATGCACCAGAGAAACAAAACTAGAAAGCAGACCATCTGCCCAACGGACGGCCGATGCCTTCTTCCAATTAAGTCGTTTGCGTCTTTCAAAAAACGGGTACGCTGGATATACATTCTCTTATCTGCTTTTTCCAACACATTTCTCCACTTTTTCAGATAACAGAGAATAAAGGGTGGGAGGTGATCATATGAGGAGAGTTCAAGGCATTCCCAGCTTACTCACATATCTTAATACCCATCATTATTCGCTCACACATGAAGAGGTTGAGGATTTAATCCGAAAAAGACAATTTCCTCACCGAAAGCTGATGAACGGGGCGATGATCTTTGACTTAAATCATATTGACTGGTGGTTATCGGAAAATCAGCCTTCAAAGAATCCTTGAAGCTCACACGTGGCTTGTATCATCTGCATTTTTATAAAAGCGGACCGATCATTCCCGGTTCGCTTTTGGTTTGCCGTCCTGGTGATATCCTTTACTGAACAAATTTTTCGGTTACACGCAGGGTTCGTGGCTTTCTATCTTCCCAGGTTACATAGCCAGATTCTTTCAAGCGGTCTAAATGACCTTTTACAGTTGAAGCAGATTTTAGTTCTACCGCTTCGCCAATCTCACGTATCGTAGGCGGATAATTTTTCGTGCGGACAAACTCATTTATATAAAGAAGCATTTTCTGCTGGCGGACGGAAAGCTGATTAAGCATATGGTTTTTCCTCCTTTTCGCAGGATTTCTTCGGCTGACACTCAAATAGCAGGACAAAAATGTTTTTACTTCTTAAAATGTAAAGCGATACATGGTTATATAATCTGCTTAATCTCCTCCTTTTTTATTGTAACGAACAAGCGTTTCTTTTTCAAATAAAATCCAACCACATATTTCTACAATTAAAGGAAAACCCCCGCTTTTAAACAAAAAAAGCTCCCTTCATCAGGAGCTTTTCTTTGTTTTATATTCCCGGCTTTCATATATGGCTTGAAGCTTATTTTCGGCTTCCTGGGGACTCATCGATAAACCCGTTAAAAAAGCCAATAGGTCATCCCGTTCTGAAAGCTTTCTCATAGAGTGAAACGCGATCGGCTTATGTTCTTTTAAAAGTGTCATAATTTCAATCGTAGGCAGTACTTCCGGCTGGGAGCGATCCCTTAAAAAAGAGCGTAAAAACCGCACAAAAACTAAAGCTGAATCTGTACTGTCCGGATAGTTTTTCAATAAAACAAAAAATTTTTCTACATGTGCTTTTACGTCGTTCGATTTTCTCCGCATGTTTCCTCCTGCTTTAAACAGCTATTCAACCAAATACGGAGAAACTTCCCTATTTGGCAACCCGGCTGTCGTTTTTCACTGGCTGAAAAGTAGACCCGTGGCTTTGCGTCCTTCCCTTTCGGAGAAGTTTGCCTTTATCTTTAGTCCCATTAAATCATGTCGAATTATGTCAAGTCAAGCCGAAATGAACTATATCCCAAACCCGATTAGCTTTTTATACCTATATACTATTCAACCTTTTGACTCAATCGCCGTCTGCCTTAACCTGTTCTGGTTAGCGATAAATAGCGGATTCGTTTTGCCTGCCAAAAATTTTTTGGTCGCCCTGCTCTTTTTGTTTACTTCTTCATACACTGGGCATGCTACCATTGACGACAACCTTACTTAAAGGAGAATGCACACATGAAATTGACCGGCACAAAAGAACTTCTTGTCAGCGGACTAACGGCTTTGCTCATACTCGGGCTGGCTGGCTGCGGCGGCGGACAAAACGACGACACCAATAATGAGCAGGATCAAATGGAAGAACAAAACAATACCGATACCCAAAATCAAACTGAACAAGATGAAACAGAAGGCGATTTAGATACCGAACTAAGAGATGAAAACGACAAAGGAAATGGCGTCAATGATGGGACGGATCAAGAAAGCGGCGGCAACAACGAAGATGCTAACGGTATCAATGACGGAAAAGATCAGGATAACGGTATCGATGATGGAACAAAAGATGACCAGCTGGACCCTGAAAATAACCCAGAGGATGCTAACGATATCAATAACGGAAAAGATCAGGATAACGGTATTGATGATGGAACAAAAGATGACCAGCTGGACCCTGAAAATGATCCAACGGAAAACAATCAATAACATAAAAAGTCCCGGCCTGTATGCGGCCGGGATTTTCTTTTTCCAAAGGGTGTCTTAGTCTCTTGAAGTGAAAAAGTTCAGCACCCGCAAAATATCCAGGAAGATATTAATAAAATTCAAATATAAATCAAAGACTGCTGCTGGCACGTCCGCTTCTTTAAACCCTGACTCCTTCATCCGGGAAATATCATATAGCATATATCCGGAGAAAATAAGGATTCCAGCAAAAGCAAGACCAAGGTCCATAAAGCTGGAACCAATAAAAATGTTGGCAATGCTAAGCAGGATCAGTGTAAGCAGTGCAAAAAAGAGCATACCGCCTAAAAAGGAGAAATCTTTTTTCGTAAAGTATGTGTAAACAAACAACCCGCCGAATAAAGCGGAAGCAATACCGAACGCTGCTACGACGAGCGCCATCCCCATCGCATCGACATATAGATCGATAGCCGGATAAATAGAAATTCCAACCAGCAGCGTAAACACGTACACGAGCCACATAGGAAGCCTTAATCCATACGTACTGAGTCCTTTCTTTCTTTTTCTTCCCGCTGAAAATGATTTTATTAAAAGTAGCAGCAGTACAAGGATCGGAACCAGGCCTAAAGCAAGTGCTACTGTTTCTGGAATAAACATCCCGCCAACTAATGTACCGATAAACGAAAGCAAAAGCGTACTGAAAAACCTCGGCAGCACATGAGACGTAATTAATGATTTTCCTGATTGCATAATAACCAGTCTCCTTCTCTTTGTTTCATTTTTTTCTACGGATCAACCCCTCCTTTTGTTTCATTGTTTTTCACTTTCTCTATCACTTAATGTTTCATTTCCGCTTTTAATAACCAGTAATAAAGCCGATCAGCCGCACAAAAAAGCTTCCTTTTTTATAAGGAAGCTTCAAGCTTGTATAGGCAAAGTTAGAAGGCAGGCTGAGAGCAAGAGCATCCGAATGGATGCTCTTTTTATTACGAGTGCTTCTGCTGAACGAGCAGCTGCCGCTCATGGTATTCATCAATTTCTTTCATGAGCTTTTTTTCAATCCATTGCCGGGTGCTGCTCTCTAGATTGCCAAATGAAGTGTTTAAACTATCTGCGACAACTTCACGTTTATTTTTATTAAATGTAATAGTCCCATAAATAGGCACTGGCTTGATAAAAGGCTGATCCCGGTCTCTTTGTTCTGCCACAATGGCAAAACGGTAAAACGGACGGTTTAAAATTTCAATTAACATAATGTGCCCGGACAGCATCATGCGGCTGTTTGTTATCATCGTTTCACCACCTGTATCCGTCAGTATGGTCCATTTATTATTTTTTATTCAATAAAAAACGCTTTTTTTAACACGTTTAAAAAAACAAAGCCGCCTGCCTCTTCCATTGCCAGACGACTTTTCTCCTGTTTAGATACCCCTTTCATCAGGAGACGGAAATAAGCGGCGAAAAAAGACATCTCTTTTAAGGGACCGCATATAATGGGTTCGTGCAGAACGGGTTCTTGGCAAACAGGAATCACTGCATTCGTTTCTAGATAAGTGAACAGAAAGTCACTGCAGCTTCAAGGATGTATACTTATCGCTAGACAGAAACGGAGAGGATTTTATGCACTGGTTTCGATTTGTTCCGGTTGTGTTTTTTTCTTTCTCCAGCCTGTTTTTATTTGTTCTGCAATTCAAAGAAATTATGCGTTCCATTCGAGAAATGATGGCATTTTACAAAAAGAAATCATCCTAGTCAAGCGCTGGTCATCCTTAAGGCAGACATTCATGCTGATTCTGCCTCCTTTTTATTTCGCATACAATTGTTTGAATGTTTTTCTTCCTATACACATAAAATTTAAAAATAACCATTTTTATTTTTTGTCCTTTTCAACCCCTCCATGTTCACAGACAGTATGTAAAATGGAGAGAATTTATTTAAAGGAGAGTGTTTGCTCTGAAAGAGGTTGCCCTTCTTTTATCTGTTGAACTGGAACGGCTCGTTGATGACTATTTAAAATGTCCTGATTTAATCATTAAAGAACAGATTCAAAATGATATCCAGCTTTTAAGCGAAGCTTTAGTACAATGTAAACAGCCGATATAAAAATGTTTTTATTTTTATCTAGATGTATAGTAAGCGAAACGAGCGGTGTCTGCTTCTGTACGGACTCGACCCGTTCATGTCGATAGATTGAGCATAAAAAGTACGGCCGAACTCATTTGATCGTTCCCCATTTTATTTTTAAACTCTTTATACAAGAATGGTTATAGCAGGAAGCCTTTTTCATAAAGGCTTCTTTTTTATCTCCATGGTATATTCCGGCATCCATTGGAGAAAATATCCTTTGTTCATTTTAACTTGTACAAAGGAGGATGTTCGATGAAAAAAGCATCAATGTATTTGGCGGCTTGTATGACCATCTTTTTCTTGGCCGGATGTATGAATAATAATAATGATGAAACGGCAGACCAAGCCGACAATAATGCAACTGAACATGAAACGCATAATGAGCAGACAACAAATGACGAAGGCAATAATGAAGCCCGCCTGTCTGTATTGGATAAAGCAGAGGGCAGCCTTGAGGACATAGATAAAGTAGAAGACGCCACTGTTCTGGCAGCAGGAGAGCGTGCTTATGCCGCCGTTCAGTTAGAAAATGGCACTCAAGTAACGGACGAACTGAAAAAAGACATGGAAGACAAAGTAAAAAAATCAGATACGACCCTTGAAGAAGTATATATTTCGGAAGACCCGGATTTCACTACTCAAATGAAGGATTATGCTGAGCGGATTGAAGCAGGCGAGCCTGTAGAAGGACTTGTTGATGAATTTAGCGATACCGTTCGCAGAGTGTTTCCAAGCGAATAACGGATCGCTTTTTACCCGGCTGGGCAGCCGGGTTTTTTGTTTAATTGAAGGCGTTTTTTTATTTTTCACATTTTTTACTAATCAAATAGAAGAAAAAAGCTCCTTCCGTGTTATGATAAAAAACGTATCAGAGCTGGAGTGAAAAATCCCTTCATCTTTTACCACTTTACACGACTGGAGTTGCAAGATTGGATATTCTTCTTACTAATATTCAAAGCTTCTTATTAAACACTCTTTTGATTTATTTCGGTTTTACAATTTATTTTAAATTCCTGGAACGGAAAGTAAACCAGATCGCACATACCCTGATTATTATATTGATTTGTGGGATATCGATTGTGTTTTCAATGAGTTTTCCTATTATTCTTTTAAAAGAAATACCGATCGACTTCCGCCAAATTCCTTTGATGATTGGAGCATTATACGGAGGGCGCCGGGCTGCCTGCATTCTGACAGCCATTTTACTCGGCTATCGTTTTGTATTGGGAGTTCCAGACTTTCTATCCGCCCTCTTCGTTTATTCTCTGCTGCTGCTTTTATGGGTTGTGGTTCTGCCTTTTTTCAAAAAAGCAGCCGTTCTTAAAAAGAAACTATGGGTTGCCCTGTGCATCTCCTTGACTGCAGCCCTATCTACACTCGCTCTGAACCTGCTTTTATTGCCATTAGCTGTCACGGCAGCGTTTATTATATTCGCTGTTTTGATCATAGTGCTTCAAACAATCGGTCTCCTCCTTTGCGTATGGATGATTGAAAAAGCAAAAAAAGAGATGATATTGTCCAAAGAAATAGCGAAGCTTGAGAAATTAAAAACCGTCAGCACCATTGCCGCCAGTATTTCTCATGAAGTGCGAAATCCGTTAACCGTCACGAAAGGTTTTCTTCAGCTGCTGCGCGACCCGCAGCTTTCCAATCAAGAAAAGAATTATTACATCAGCACGGCTGTAGAAGCCTTAAACAAAGCAGAATCGATCATTACAGACTATCTTACCTTTGCCAAGCCTTCATTAGAAAATGTAGAAGTGTTAGATCTGCAGCATGAATTAACGAATATCTCACATTTTGTGGAGCCTTATGCAGCTATGAATGATGTAGAAATCAAAACAAATTTCCAGAAAAACAGCTTGCTGGCTGGAGAAAAAGAAAAGTTTCATCAATGTATCCTCAATATTGCAAAAAACGGAATTGAAGCCATGCCCGGTGGCGGCACCCTGACAATCGAATTGAACCGCTTTAAAGATCATGCTGTTATTACTGTAGCGGATACAGGCATTGGAATGAATAAAGAACAAATTGAACAGCTGGGAAACCCTTTTTTCACGACAAAGGATCTCGGCACAGGACTTGGCACAATGGTGGTCTACAGTACCGTCAAGTCTATGCGCGGCAGCATTCAAGTAAAAAGTGAGCCTGCAAAAGGTACACGCTTTATTCTTTCCTTTCCTGCTGCTGAGCAGTCAGGCTCCGCTGGCTAGCCTGTCCCGCTTTTCTTTTAAAGCGGACATTCAAGAGGAAAGCGAAACGTTTTTTGGCTTTTTTGTATAAATTTTTATGGAGAGGTTCATAATAGGACTGTTAGTTCCCAACCCCAACTCCTATAAGTGAACATGACTTTTCAGCCAGGCAATGCCTGGCTGCTTTTTTTGCGTATATTCTGCTGCTAATCTGGAAAAGGCGGTATCAGTCTTTCGTTTTTTCCCTTTCTGCTTGATATTCTTCAGCAGACACCCACCTTATCCCGTAACCAGACATCATAAATGCGTGAGCAGCCATATTAAAGTTTTGCCCCTTGCCTCGAAATGTTGCGACAACCTTATTGTCCTTCACAACAAAGCCATACTTCACGCATTCTGCTCCTTTCACGATTCCTCTAACATTTTTTGTTTCACTATGACCATTCGCACAAGAGCCGCCTTTACTTTCTCATACTATATGGAAAAGGAGGTGATCATGATGGGCTACAAAAACGGTGATGGATACGGATCTGGCTTCGCGCTGATTGTTGTTCTATTTATCCTTCTTATTATCATTGGTGCGTCTTACGTTGGCGGAGGATTTTAATAGGTATTAAGAGAGTATGCACAAGATTTGCTTACATGACTCCTGCTTTTGCTTTCTGACCGGTTTTACCCGCCAAACCACTATGTTAACAGCTGTATGCCTGGTCATACAGCTGCTTTTTTACATGCAGGCGAAAGCCTTGCTGCCTCGCACATTATGCCGGTTTTTGCATACAATGTGAACGAATATACGCTTATTCCATTGGGAGAGGAGGCACATCGTGAATCGGCGTTATGTAAAAGCAGCTCAACAGGAAAACTCCTCAACGTCTCTTGAAGTGAATGCAGCCAAGCTGACGGTTCTTGCTACAGCCCTTACAACCCTCGCGGATGCGGTTGCCACATTTGCTGCACTGCTCGCTTTAGAGGAAGCAGCAAGCGCTGAATCCTCGGCACCACAGCAGACAGAGTCGATTCAAAAACAATTAACAGCCATGCAAAAACAGCTTGATTTTTTAACAAGTGAAGCAGCTAAAAGACGGTAAACTTCCGTCAAAACGCATGGTGTTTATGATACAATGCCAAAAAACAGCTCTCGTCCAAGAGTGCTGTTTTTCTCTTTTAATCAAATTCTTTGTCGTTAAATTTCTTTGTTATATAAGCATGAAGGCCCTTTCTGCAAGCGGCTGACAGAGAAGACTTTTGGGGATGAATGCTGTCTCCAAACGGCCTGCCCCTTAAAAACTTAATGACCTCTTCGAATGCCTTCCCCTTTTCGGCATCGAAGCCCGCTGCTTTTACAAATAAAATGTGCTGCCCTGTCCATTCATAATCAACAATGTAAAAGGTGCTCTGCTGTTTATCGCGCATGTAAAGATTCCTCCTATGTACTGTTTTTAGCTAACACTGTTTAAAAGAAAATAGCAACCTTTTTCAATAGATATTGTTATGATTTGTCGGCTTAAAGAGCTGGCTTTTCTTTGTTTTTTGGATGAAAATAAACATAATTATGTTCCCTCGTCAGCTGCCATCTTCCAGCCCAGGCGTGAATTCAAGGAAAATCACAGCTCGCTTGAAAGAAGGGATCGCTTGATTTTAGTTAGCCTGCTCGGACTTATTTTGATCGTTTTTGCTTGTTTATATTTTTTATTTCACTTTTTGTACAGCTTATTCAGCAGGAAGCATCGCATGTTCAAGCGCATCTTTTACCCAGCACTTTTTGTGGGGATTTTTCTTGTTGCGCTGGCGATGCTTGGAAATGAAAACCAGGATTTTAAAGCCTCTTTGGATGAAAACAACCGGCTTAAACAGGAAATTACGATATTGGAAGAAGAGATAAGCACATTAGAGGGAAAGATGGTGGGTGCCGAACAATACAGCATGGCTTTGGAGAAAGCCCATGCAGCGGCTCTTTCAGAAAAAAAGATTGTAACGGAAGACATCGCCGCGCTTAAACAGGAAGTGGCCCGTTTAAAAAAAGAAAACGAAGCGCTTTCCGCCGAGCGGGACAGCCTCATCAAACAAAAAGCGGTTAATGAAGCCCAAAAGTAAGCCCGCCTTCAGCTGGTGGAGTAGCGGCTGCTCTCATACATGAGATTATCCACTATAGCAGGAAAATGGCTTACCCATGCCAGACCATTCAAATACCGTAACCTTGTAAAGGATATTTTGTTTGAACTTCTGGTACCCCCCTTCTCGTTTTACGCAGCCAAAACATTGGCAGCAGATACACTTTCGTTCACTTCACATCAAGCAGAATAAGGAACGCTTTTTAAGTAAACGTTAAAAGTGTTATCAAACAAAAGGAGGCCACAATGATGAATTTACGACGAGCTCAGGAAATCGCCGCTTCTCCTGTAATGGCTGACGTGACGTTTAACGAATTACCTATTTATATCCAACATGTAGACGAAGACAATGAAATGGCTCGTATTTATCCTCTGGATGAGCCCGAAAAAGAACAAAGTGTTCCCCTGGCTGCCTTAAAAGAGCATTAATTTCTTTGTGTTGTCAGAAAAAGGTGTATCTGTGCGGGGCCAGATACACCTTTTCATTAGTTCCCGGCAGCTCCTTTCCAGCTTAAGAACCTTGTCCATTCGTTTCGGTTTCGCCATCATTCGGATCGACTTCTACTTGATCGTCTTCATTCGTGCCTGTATCGTTCTCTTCATCCACTCCTTCATTAATGTCACTATGATTGTTTTGCTCAACTTCTTCCTGCTCAGTCGGCGGATTTTCTTCGTCTCCACAGCCAGCCAGTCCAAGTGTAAACAGAACGGCTAGTCCACTTATAAGCATTTGTTTTTTTAGCCTTACGCCCATTTTCAAGTCCTCCTTAACGAGTTTCTTACTCAGTAGCATGTCCTTTCCCTTTATCTTCAACCAAAAAACATATCGACCCATACATCGCCTTGAAAAAAGCACCTGGACGACTTATAAATAATTTTTTTTCGTTTGTGCACGATAAAGCTCGGGAGGTGAAAAAGATGGCGAATCAAAACCAAAACAACCAGCAGAATGGAAACGGCCAGCAGAACGACGGTATTTTAGAAACGATTGGCAAAGGCATTGAAAATGTTATGGATACATTAACGGGCAATAACCAAAACCAAAATAACCAGAACCAAAATAACCAGAACCAAAACAACCAGAATCAAAACAACCAGAATCAAAACGGCCAAAACCAGCCGAAAAACCAAGACAACAATGAAGGCGCATGGTATCAAACGAGCGGCCAAGACGTAATCCGTCAGAGGAACAATCAACAAAATGACTCATACAGCCGCCAGGGCTCGCAGCAGCAGAACGGCAAGCAGCAATTTGGCGATGCCAATACAATACGGGTAGAGTAAACGTGCCAAACCCTTTTTAAATGTGTGTATGTGAAACAGGCTTTATTTTTTCATCTGCCCCTACTCCGTTGAAAAAGTGGTGATCATATGCTCCATTCCCGGGTAAAATGTATACTTTTAGGCGGTACGATCTTATCAAGTGTGTTAAATATAATCATTTTGATTTTAACCGTTATTCATCATATAACCATTCAAGAACAGATGGATGACTTAAAAAGAAACAGCCATTGAGTTCAGACTTAAAATGGCAGCTGCTTATACATGACGCAGCTGCCATTTTACATGGATTATTTAAAAATTGAACGATCAGGCATATAGCTGGGCCCAACAGGGTAAAAAGGTTTATATTCACTCATTTGATCCTTTACACAAGTTTTTCTCTCCCAGGCCTGGAGAAATATTTGTGGGAGGTGATGAAATGAGAAGAATTCAAGGAATACAGAAATTAATCTCCTATCTTGAGTCGGTAAACTATCCACTTGCTGAAATGGATATTTATGATCTAATCACAAATAAAAAGCTTCCTCATAAAAAAATTGGTTTAGACATCATCATTTTTGATTTAGATCAAATCGACTGGTGGATCGAACAAGATCAAACACAAAGTTGACAGAAGAGCCCCTCGTTATCAAAACAGGGGCTTATTCCTGTTTGGCCATGTAAACAGGCAGAGAATCGCCTCGTTATGAGTTCGACTAAATAAAAAAAGAGGAACACCCGCCGATGGTGTCCCTCTTTTATTGATAAAGTTCCTTGTAAGCCAGCACTTTTAAAGCCTGTATTTCATCTTCAGTCAGCTTGCTCTGGAGTGTCTCTAATAATGCTTGTTTCTTTTCTTCTGTCAGGCCGCCTTGTACAGTCGATTGAATGTCTTTAAGCTCGCCCGGGCTGAACTTTTTCACCATTTCCCTTGCCGCTTCTTCTTTTGTCGTAAACGGCAGAGAAGAAGTGTCGGCATTTGCGCCTTCTTCCACCAGCTTTTTCAGCTCTGGGTTGTTGTTAATTTGCTGCTTAATCTGTTCCACTTCTCCGCTGTTTTCAATCTGTTGTGCTACTTCATCCATTATTTTATCAGATGCAATTTTGGTTCCGAAGTAATACAGTCCGGCTCCTAGAAGAGCCACAAGCAATGCCAGTCCAATGAAGAGCTTGAATAATGTCTTCACTTTATATCCTCCTAAATGTACACCATGCTTTTATTAACATAACAAATTTCTCTTTCTTTTCCCAGTGCTTTAACAGCTTTCAACCATGTCTTTTATTCAAAGACCTTTTATATTTTATATAAATAGGTTTCCCCCCTTTCTTTTTTGGGTAACTGAACCTGCGAAGTACATAAATGGAGAAAAAAAGATGCTAAATGAAAAAGACCCTATAAATTATTTGTATGAAGAAATCGAAAGAGTCCGCGGGCTGCTGGCTTCCGCGGTTCAGCTCTATGGACTTTCCAGTGCAGAAGCGCTTTATTACAGTGAAGAATTAAATACATTAATTCTTCATGCCCAGCTTCAAAACAGGCAGGTGCTTCTTGTATAAGATTTTTTCAAATGGTACATACTAGAGCTGTTAGTTCCAAATCCTACTCCTATAAGTAAACCTTGTATCAGCCGGGTTTTCACCTGGCTGCTTTTTTATGCGCTCCTAACTCTCCTGATCATTGAAAGCCCGACCGAAGCTTTTTAGGCTGAACCTTATATTGGCTTTCTGCTGTCATAATGGAATCTGGCTCTGCCGATGGTTCACCTGAGCATTTTCTTTTCCGGCGGGCGGCCCAATGAGTTTTTTATTAAAAACCGGTCCGTTCATTTGCCTTACGAAATATAGGTAATTATGTCTAGTATATTAAACCTATTTTAGGTAAAATTAAATAAGGATTACGCAAAAACCTTTATCTAGGAGCGTTTACTATGGAAGATCTAGCCATCATCCTGTCTAATGAGCTGGGAAAATTAATTAATGACTATTACCGATACGATGATCCGGAGATTAAAGAACTGATTCAAAGTGACATTCAGTTATTAAACGAAGCTATTTCTTTGTGTGAGCAGTCAACGTAGGGCAGCCCTTTCGGCTGCTTTATTTTTTTGAATTTTACACATTATTAATTTTGCCTAATTCTTTGCTTGCAGTATAGGATATAAAAAAGCAGCCGCCTCTTCGGTTCTTTTCTTTCGTATTGTACAATAGCTTTATACTTTCACCATAAGTCCTGTTATTGGAGATGAGCGGCTATAAAAATCTATAAATCGAGTATGTACCTTTTGGTCTCCCTGCTTGCAGCACTTTCCTGTTTTTTGCTGCTTTTGAATGTTTTTTTAACAGACAAGCCAGAACAAAAAACCGAAGACGCAACAGCTGAACAAACCCAAACAACCGCACCGGAAAAGGAACAGCCTGCTGCCTCAAATGAAAACGATACAACAAGCAATGAAACAACACAGGAAAAAGAAACAACATCCCAGGCGTCTGAAAAAAAAGACGGCCATGTATCCGATTGGTTTAACCAAGCAGATATACAAAAAAAGGAGAAAGCGGATTCTACAGCCGACAGTAAAACGGTGAATCAAGCAAACAATGAACTGGCTGACCGAGAAGAAACGGACCGAGAAACAAATGAGGCGGATACACCCTCATCTGATAACCAAACGAGTGAAGAAGCGGGCGCAGAACAGCCTGTCCTGCAGCCTGTTCCCCCGGCCCAGCCAGAGCAGCCTGAGCTTTCTCTTGAAAAATAAAGTTTTTCAGCCAATAAAAAAGCACTCACGCCCTGTGAGTGCTTTTTTTATGTGTGTACTATTTCGAAATGGGTACTTTATATACACGGCTTACCAAACCATACTTTAGTGTACCCGTTGCAGCTGCTCATTAAACTGCCCCAAAGTCAGGTACCGTCAATTCCTTATCTCTTTCCACTTTTTCAAAAATAGGCGGTGTGCCCTTTCTTGCTCTGTGAACCTCTCCACCTAAATCAAAGATTTTGATGGAGCATCCCTTATCTTGAATACGGTACAACATCAGCGGATTAAGCTTCCTTCGGAAGCCCGAGTGCATGATGGAGACTAATGAACGAAGACA
>NZ_JAMBOO010000024.1 GCF_023715895.1 Domibacillus indicus
TATCTGTTGTAAACTGGTTCATAGGGAAGACCTCTTTTCTGTGAATTGTGTTGTGGTGATTCAATTCTACAAGAAAAGGTCTTCCTTTTTCTATTTACTCATTTACACAAAATATTTTACGCTCTCAGTGTTTGTGAGAGCGTCTGTTTTATTATAAATTTTTATATAAATATATATTAATATAAAAATTTATTTATATCAGCTTTAGGCTTGAAAATCCCGACATAACAAGGTTTTCGAGCTTCTTTCTTTATATAATCCATTGCCTTGAATGGATAGCCAAGCCGGTTATAAGCCACTGCCATGTTACAAAGAAACTTGAGCAACTGAACATCTTCAAATTTCGTAAACCCGTTGAGACACAAGTTATTGAACATAGAATAATGAACAGGGTTTTGTTACAAAAAAAGCAATAAAAAAGTGCCCTTTTGAGAACCGGGCGGCCGTGTTCAGAAAAGGACGAGTTTCTGCACATAATAGGTGATTAATGAAACATAGGTTTCGAGCAATTTATCTCAAGAAAAAAGCATGGTGAAAACTTGACGATAATTTTGAAGATCCGTTTTCCTAGCAACAAAAAGAACCCGCCTCAAGGCGGGCTTTTATTTGTAAATAAACAACCGTGAATAGCAATAATCGCACTTAGTTAAATGAATTGCTCTCCCGCCCATTAACTCGGTTTAACAGCTATTTAAAAACGCTCTTTACCTAATCTGAATCGCTGAGAATAGTGACTACAACGTTGCGGATCTATTCGATTTTGTTTCTCCTTGCTCTGATGAGTGAACAAATATAAGCGCTAATATGGCTCCTGCAAAAGCTGCTATTCCACACCAAAAAAATGCTTGTTGATAGCCTTCGTTTAAAGCAACTGCCGGGGTCCCTGTAGTATTGGCCGCAATTGCCGCTGCAATGGAAACCATGATGGCTAAGCCAACTGCTGATCCAACTTGGTATGTCGTATTATATAAACCAGATGCTAGACCAGACTCTTCTGACTTAGCCTCCGATACAGCAGCCGTAGTTGCTGGGAGATAGGCAAGTGCATTGCCAAGAGCAGCCAATAGCAGAGGGATAAACACATCACCCCAATAGTTTCCATCAACCGTATTTCCTGAAAACAGAAGCCCTGCACAGCCGAGTATGGTAAAGCCAATGACCATCGTAACTTTCATACCGAATTTCGCCATTACTTTTTCAGCTAGAACAATCATGAAAATAGCCATTAGAACCGGCGCCGGCAACATACCCATTGCAGCCGTGAAAGGTTCAAATTTCAACACCTGCTGTAAATATAAAATAAGAAAATAAATAAGCGGAAACCAAGATGCCGATAGCAAAATAAGTGAAACGTTCCCCGCTGCCAAGTTTGGTGTCTTAAAGATGCCAAGCGGCACCAGTGGTTCTTTTCTAAAAACTTGTATAAGGATAAAGACAATGAATAAAACGGCTCCAATCGCCAAAGGCAATACAGTAGAGAGTGCTTGCCAGCCATTTTGTTCTGCGGTTACAATGCCATAAACAATTAGAATCAATGCTGCCGTAACAGAAACAGCACCTGCATAATCAATACGGCCCATTTTTCTCATGCTTTTCTGCAAGAGTTTTGGTGCCAATACTAAAACGAGAATACTAACGGGAACGTAGAATAGCAGCGTCCACCGCCAGCTAAGCAACTGTGTAATGACCCCTCCTAGAACGATACCAAGGGAGCCGCCAGCCGCTCCAGAAAGACCCCAGAATGCAAGCGCCTTACCCATTTCCTTCTTATTTTTAGAAAATAAAATCATAATAATGGAAAGTGCTGACGGTGCAATCAAAGCTGAACCAGCACCTTGGACTGCTCTTGCTACATTAAGTGATAATTCGTTCCAAGCTAATCCGGCAAATAAAGACGCTATGGCTAGAATCGAAACCCCCCACATAAAAATGCGCCGATGGCCGAATAAATCGGATAATCTTCCTCCCAATAGCAATAGTCCACCAAACACAATAAGAAAGGCATTCATTACCCATTGCAGGTTTGCCTCTGTATAGCCTAATGCGTCTTTAATAGCCGGCAAGGCAACCTGGATAATAGCAGAATCCATCATTACAAGGAAATTCGCAAAGCACAATAAAGCAAGGGCTTTCCAGCGCTTTGGATCAGGCTGTGCAAGCGTTTGTGGATTTGTTGACATAGTTCAATCTCTTTTAATCTTCAAATTTCATCGATTTTTTAAGTATAGGATACCCCTGTATGGTATAAAAGACACGATTTTCTGCCCTTGGCAACAGCATGCATTCAAATAGTGCACATAATTCCCTAATGCTTTTTTGTACTCTTAATCAGCTGAGAGTTCACTTTCTGTGACCCATTTATGATTTGTCACTTTTTCTCCGTCAGTCGTTGATGAGTAATCAACCATATAAACTGTAGTTTGTTGAGCTGAGTCAATTATTGCCTTTGCCCCCTCCATGCCGTTCATGTGGTCTGCTTCTAAAACCACTTCATCTCCAGGTTCATATGGTTGGTCGCTGGCATCTTTAATCTCTTCATGGATAACCCATTTGTGGTTTGTTACTTTTTCTCCGCCAGTTACCGGTGTATATGAAACTGTATAAACTGTGGTATCGAATGCACCGACAATCGTTGCTTCAGCACCTTCCATTCCTTCCATGTGATCAGAGTGAATCATCGCTTTACTTCCTACCTCAAACTTTGGATTTACTGCTTCTTTTAATCCCTTTGGCAGTTCACCAGAACTTGAATGATTCATATCATGCATCCCTTCATGGCTGTCATTGTGGTTCATATCAGCATGTTGATTTTCCTTATCTTCTTTGGAACAGGCTGCTAAAAATACGGTTAGGGCCAAGGTAAGAAGAAATAGGGCCATGCGTTTAGTTTTCATCACGATCACTTCCTTTAACTTAATTATCTCACTGCCACGATAACATACAGAAATCCGAACTAACTTATTAATTGATCTCTGCCTATCCTTTTCAAAAATTTATAGAATGTCTCCCGTTTTTTCCCCATTTGTGAATAGACATCAATAATCTTTTCTACAGTCTCGTATAACTCTTCTGGCGTCAGATTTTCTACCAGCAGGGAACCCACCTCAGCATCTTTCCCCTTTGCTTTTCCACCAGCATATAAACTGTAATGATCTTTCATTTTCATAATCCCTAGGTCACTTAACAGAGGTTCACCGCAGCCTACAGGGCAGCCTGTATAAGCAACCTTTAAGGTAAATGGAACGGCTTTTCCTGCTATGCGGTGATTTAACTCTTTTGCTACAGGCATTCCTTCCTCTTCTTCCCCTTTGCAAAAATTGCAGGTTCTCAAGCTCTTTACGAAGTTTCCTACTGGATAGCAGGATAGTCCCGCTTCCTTAAATGTTTCTTTTACTGCTTCCGCTTTACTTTCAGGAACTTCAATATAAAGCTGCTGGAAAGTTGTTAACTCCAGTTCGTCACCCTCATTCATGTGCTCAGCAATCACAGTCAACTGTCTAGCATTTAGTTTTGCACCGAATGATATTCCACCGTTAACGGCGAGTTTCACCATTTTCTCTTTTGATTCGTTCATTATTCTCTCCTTGTCTTTTTTCATTAGTTCGGAAAAAGTTATGGATATTTAAAGGAATTCTTTCTTAATACGGCAAAATCACTATACGCCAGTAGGGTATACGTAGTAATCTACATTTTCCTTCTCTTGAACCGTCGCTGCTGCATGATCGGTGTGCTCATCCGCCTTTGGATTTATACTTGCATATACGCTGTATCCCGCGATAACTATCCCAAGATACAAGACAGCTGAAGCTGCCCAGATCATAATGCTTTTTTTCATAGATATTTCCCCTTTCTACCCCTGTTCAAGCTTTTAACTTAATCCGCTGCAGTCTTAAGGCATTGAGAACAACGGATACAGAGCTGAACGCCATCGCCGCACCGGCCAGCCATGGGGCTAAGAAGCCTGCCGCCGCAATTGGGACACCGAGGGCGTTATATGCAAGTGCCCAGAAAAGGTTTTGCTTAATATTTGAGATCGTCTTCTTACTCATGAAAATCGCATCTGCAATGCTCGTCAATTCTCCCCGTATGAGAGTAATGTCTGCAGCTTCCATGGCTACGTCGGTACCTGTACCAATCGCCATCCCGATATCAGCCACAGTCAAGGCAGGTGCGTCGTTGATCCCATCGCCAACCATGGCTACTTTTTTGCCGGCCAGCTGGAGCTTTTTCACTTCTTCTGCTTTTCCTTCCGGCAATACTTCTGCAATGACTTGCTTAATTCCAACCTGCTTTGCAATCGCCTGGGCTGTCTGGGTGTTGTCCCCTGTAATCATCACTACCTCTAGACCCATATTCTGAAGGCGGGAAATGGCTTCTTTTGAGGTTTCCTTAATGGTATCCGCAACGGCTACAATCCCAGCATAGCGCCCATCAATAGCTACTAACATGGCTGTTTTTCCCTGCTTCTCCAGGTTCTCCATTGTTGTTAGGCCATCCTGTACATTGATGTTATACTTCGCCATCAATCTGCGGGTACCGATAAATAATTGTTTGTCTTTTACCGTCGATTCGATACCAAAACCAGGAATAGCTTCGAATGTATCGGGTGACCCCAGCTCAATACCTTTTTCCTTGATACCTTCAACAATTGCTTCGGCAAGAGGATGTTCTGAATTTTTCTCCGCCGTGCCAACGAGGGCAAGAAATTCGTTTTCCTCAATGCCTTCTGCCAAGATAACATCCGTTAAAGATGGCTTTCCCTTTGTCACTGTACCTGTTTTATCCAGGATAATTGTATCTAAACGGTGCGTTGTCTCAAGATGTTCTCCGCCTTTAAATAAAATCCCAAATTCAGCTGCACGGCCTGAACCGGCCATAATGGAAGTTGGTGTAGCCAAACCAAGTGCACAAGGGCAGGCAATGACTAATACGGCAATGAACTTTTCAAGAGCTTCCGCGAACTCTCCAGGGCTTACAGCGAAATACCACACGAGGAAGGTTACAATCGCTATTCCTACGACAATCGGCACGAAAATGCCGGAAATCACATCAGCCAGACGCTGGATCGGCGCTTTAGAACCTTGCGCTTCCTCAACTACCTTAATAATCTGGGCTAAAGCTGTGTCTTTCCCCACTTTAGTCGCTTTAATTTTCAAGAAACCATTTTTATTAATGGTTGATCCAATCACATGGTCTCCAACCGTCTTATCAACTGGAATGCTTTCCCCGGTCAGCATGGATTCATCAAGCGCAGACCGGCCTTCTATGATTTCTCCATCAACCGGTACTTTTTCACCCGGTTTTACAAAAACAATATCGCCTTGCAGGACGTCTTCAATCGGAATGATCATCTCCTGGCCATCACGAACGACCGTCGCATTTTTTGCCTGCAATCCTATGAGTTTTTTGATCGCCTCGGAGGACCGGCCTTTTGCCTTTGCCTCGAACAGTTTGCCCAAAATAATTAACGTGATAAGGACAGCACTTGTTTCAAAATAAAGCTCAACCATATGAGCATTTTGTCCAATGGATTCAAAAGACAAGTATACGCTGTAAAAATAAGCAGCTGAGGTTCCAAGCGCAACAAGAACATCCATATTGGCACTTTTATTTTTTAATGCCTTGTAGGCGCCAACGTAAAACTGTTTCCCGATGATAAACTGAACGGGTGTAGCTAATGCCAATTGTACCCATGGATTCATTAACATTACTGGTACGTAAAGCCCGGATGTAAACTCAAAGTGCCCAACCATCGCCCATAAAAGCGGCAATGAAAGAATGACTGAAAAGATAAACTTACCTGTCTGGCGTTCAATTTCTTTCTGCCGGTGGTCGATATTCTCCTGTCCACTTTCGTCACTCTTTACAGCAGCTCCGTACCCAAGAGATTCGACTTTTTTGATGACATCTGACTGGGAAAGGACAGAAGGATTATATTCAACACTCGCCCGCTCAAGAGCTAAGTTTACATTTGCGTTTGCAACACCCTCCATCTTATTTAATCCTTTTTCAATACGGGTAGCACAAGCTGCACAAGTCATCCCTGTAATGTCAAACTCTTTCTTTTCCTTGATGACTCCGTACCCGAGATCCTCAATTTTTTTCTGGATGGCTTCTACATTGGTTTTAGCAGGGTCATATTTGATTTGAGATTTTTCTAGCGCTAGGTTAACGGATGCATTTTCTACGCCTTCAAGCTTATTTAATCCTTTTTCAATCCTCACAGCGCAGGCTGCACAGGTCATGCCGGAAATCTGTAAGCTTGTTTCTTTCACGCTGTCACTCATGTTTCCTCACTCCTCATACCCATATAGGGTATATTTTTTCCCGAAAAGAACGTGCCATTAGTTAGCACGTTTTTTATTTTTATACTATGTCATATCCTTGGTCATCAATTGTTTCTTTAATTTTTTCAATAGAAACCTGATTTGTATCATATTCGACATCTACCTTGTTTGCCTGTAAATCAACTTGCACAGAGCTGACGCCTCCTAATTTACCCACACTGTCTTCAATTGCTTTGATGCAGTGTCCACATGACATTCCTTGTACATTCAAAGTTGTTTTTTCCACTTTTATTTCCTCCCTCAAATACGAGTGCTTATTTTTTCATCAATCTTTGAATCGTAACTAAGAGCTCATCGACTACTTCATGGTCACCTTCTTGGATACGTTCAATCACACAGCTTTTCATGTGCCCTTCGAGAAGAAGTTTTGCCACACTATTAAGCGCCGCCTGGGTTGCTGAGATCTGCGTAATCACATCATCACAATAAACATCTTTTTCAATCAGGCCTTTAATCCCTCGAATCTGCCCTTCAATCCTATTCAACCGGGTAACTAAATTTTTCTTTGTTTTTTCGGAATGGTGGCTTTTTCGACAGGAGTCTGTTTCTAAAGAAGCCAATTGATCTTCATTTTCTAAAAACGGTTCAATTTTATCCAACTTGCCACCTCCTCTACACTCACCTTACCATACCCCCCAACCCTATGTAAAGGTTAAAGTTTGTCTTTTTATTATTATCTTTTTCCATAGATTTATCCTTTTAAGAAAATGAAGCAGCTACCTTAGATTGGGCTGCTTCATTCTTTAAAACTTTATTTACTTGTCAATAAAATGTTTGACGTCCAAAGTGAATTTCGCGTAAAAGTGTACTTAGATGTACGAGAGATGTTTGTTACAGAAAAAGCAATAAAAAAGCGCCCTTTTGAGAACCGAACAGCCGCGTTCAGAAAAGGACGAGTTTCTGTACATAATAAGGTAATTAATGAGACATAGGTTATGAGCAATGTTTTGAGACACAAAAGTAATAGGATTTTGGCTATAGAGAAGCTGTTCATAAAAACATCTCAAAAACAATCATTTTTAAGACACGCAAGATATGAAAATGGCAGCTTTCAATTTTTTACTGAAAGCTGCCATTTTTTATTAGCACTAAGATCTCGTTATTTGAAATATCCACATAAGGTTACTAAATAATTCTAAAATGAGCCATACTTTTAATTTAAAATAAAATGGAAATAAAACTAATGGGAGCAAAAAACTATGATGACGTTCCTTTATCAAATAACGATTTTCCACGTGCGTAGCGACGCTCTACGCTGATTCGGCTTCTATTGAGCTTTTTGGCAATCTCATCAAAACTCCATCCATCTTCTCTCCATTTTAAAAGGAGTTCAACTTCTTTTGTTGTCCAGCGTGTATAAGTCTTTATTGTTTTACCTGCAGGAGTCTTGCGGGCTTCCTCTACCCAATCCGGCTCAGGAGGCAGGGCATGTTTTTCAAGGAGACTGAAATCGATTTTCTCCTGATTGTGTTTTGCCCAGTTCCAAAAAGAATGGACATCAATGAGGTGAAACTTTCGTTTGCAGCGTGTTATACGTGATATGGCTTCCAGTCCATAAAACTGAATCCAATTGTATATGGTTTTTCTGTCCACATTCAAGGCTTCAGCCAGCTCACTCCCGGTTAAAAGACCTGTAGCGTGTTTAGTATTCCCGAGACCCATTCTCTTTAATTTCAATGATACTGCTGTCTCACTTCGATCAAGTTGTCTGGCGATGGCAGATAGGGAGCAGTTACCCACACGCTTTTGCAGAAAATAAAGGTCTTTTTCTGTCCACTTTTTTCCCATATTTATCGCTCTCCCCTTTTACATTCGTAAATAGGCTGGAGGCAGCTTGCTGCTTGTTGAGGTTTTACAGATACAACACTCAGAAAAGAGAAAAGGGGATCATCTTCTGTACATTTCCTCAACAAACGAAATATATTGGGTTCATGTTCTTTTAGCAATGTCATACATTCAATAAAAGGCAGCCCATCTTCTTGGTCATTTTCTCTTTTGAAAGAGTGTAAGAATTGTACAAATACTAAGGTTGAATCAAAATCATTTAGATAGTTTTGCAACAACAAAAAAGACTTCCCAGTGTTCCTTTTTAATTCAGTTATTTTTCCTCGCATTTTCCAATCCCACCTTAAGTAGTTATTGGCCCAAATACGGAGTAAAAACTCTTATTTGGCAACCCGGCTGTCATAATCCTTAAGGATCGTAGACCCGTGGCTTTGCGTCCTTCCCTTTCGAAAAGTTTGCCTTTATCATTATCAATCAATTAAATCATGTCGGAATATTTCCAGTCATTGGTGTCTTTACTTGTCTCACTCTATAGGGTCAGTCCCTATTCATTATCACGAACCTCATTCTTATTTATTTAACATCTTATTGATAAAATATATAATCATAAAAAGTTCTCGTTTCGAGAACCTTTCTACGTCGAATGACAAGGAGGAGATACCTTGTACTGCCTTGCAAAAGATTCTTTTGATTATTATGTGTATGGAGACACTGACGACGTGATGATTTTTATAGGAGCCAATACAGATATTAAATGGGAACTATGTTTTTATTTAGAAAAAAAAGATTTATTAGAAGCTGTGAAAAATATGAATAAAACAAGATCGACGATTGTAATGAGTTTGTTTTGAATCATAAAGCTAAAAGAAACATAAAAATTAGGCTGCAGTATAATATTCAGGATTATCTAATACTTAAAAGGTTTTTTATTCAATATAACGTCTTGTGTTTTGGAAATAAGGGACTGGTTAAGTGGTAAAATAACCTCCACAATGGTTCCCTGATTGACAATAATTTCTAAGTGGATGGTTCCACCATGTTCTTCGATAATTTTGTGGCTGATCATTAAACCTATTCCCGTGCCTTTTTCTCTTAGGCCGTAAAATGGTTCACCTATACTTTTCATTCGTTCCTCAGAAATACCATAACCTTGATCAATAAACCTAAACTTGATACGGTCAGATCCATGCTTCATTGTTTGAATTTTGATGACTCCTCCATTTAACGTGGCTTCCACAGCGTTTTGAAGAATATGGATAAAAACCCGTTTGATTTGATGCTCATCACAATGGAGAGCTGGCAGTTCGGCATCTGTTTTCTTTACGATTTGAGTATTTTTCAGTGCAGCTTGTGTACTGACTAATGTCATTACATCATCTAAAAGAATGTTTAGATCAGTTGAAGTCACTTTACTTATTTGCGGCTTAACAAATGCTAAAAATTCATTGACAACTTTTTCTACATTGCTGATTTCAGACAACATAATATCTGTATACCCAGGATTATTTAATTCATCCTGCATTAATTGAAGAAAACCTTTTAATGCAGTAAGAGGAGTCCTTATCTCGTGTGCAACGCCTGCCGCTAACTGACCGGCAACAGCCAGCTTTTCTGTTTTTTGTATAAATTTCTCTGTCTTTTTTCGCTCCGAAATGTCTCTTGCTACTACAATAATACGTTCTATTTCTCCATTTTCACCAAGTACAGGCGTTTTTTTTGATTCCATATAAACCCACTCGCCATCCGCATCTGTCATTCGGAATTCGAATTGGCTGGGTTTTTGAGTCGATATCATGTGAAGAAATTGTTTTTGACTATCAGAAATATCATCAGGATGAACCCTGTCAAAAATCGATTTCCCTTCGTAAAACTCTGGCGGATTTCCCAGTACCGTTTTATGCGAAGGGGAAGCATAGAGAATGGTTCCATCCACATTTAAAACACTTATTAAATCCTCCATATTATCTGTAATAAGACGATAATTGGCTTCACTCCGTTTTAGGGCTTCTTCAACCTGTTTTCTTTCGGTGATGTCAATACAAGAACCAATAACCAATAACCTCCACCACTTGTCCGCCTCTTCGGATGGGGCGTAAGGAGGCAGCATAATAGATGCCATTTACGATTCCCTCGTATGTTACATGCTCCTGCCCATTCCAGGCTTGCTGGTAATATTCATGCTTTTCTTTCGCACTTTCCAAAGGTAGAAAATCACTTAGTTTCTTACCGGTAATTTGTTCAGGAAGTAAGCCAAGTCGATACAGCAGCTCTCCATCACATAGGGTGTGAATAAAGGCCCCGTCTTTTTTAACAAACTTAAAAATCATCCCTTGTTGCTGCCGAACCGTATCCACTAACTCTTGGCGGGCGATTTCTAATGCTTCTTCTGTCCGCATTTGATTGGATACTGCTGTTGGAATACCATTTTGCGGAATAATTTGCTCGATTTCATTAATTTTTCGTTTTAATTCTGCTGCTGGCACCGGTTTGCTGAACAAATACCCCTGGGCCTGATTACAAAGATGTCGCTGGAGGAACACCAAATGCTCTTTTGATTCAACGCCTTCAGCCACAACATTCATTTTTAACTGATGAGCCATCGCGATAATGGTTTTCGTAATAGCCGCATCATTTGGATCTGCTGTACAGTTACGAACGAATGACTGGTCAATTTTCAGTTTATCGATGGGAAGCATTTTTAAGTAATGAAGGGAGCTATAGCCTGTGCCAAAGTCATCCATACTGATTTGGACACCGATCTTTTTTAGTTCCTCTAAAATTTTAAGCCCCTGCTGCATGTCCATTAACATGCTTTCAGTAATCTCAAGCTCAAGATACTCGGGAGAAAGTTTTGTCTCTTTTAAAATCTCTTTGATCATTGCAATTAAATCAGGCTGATACAGCTGGCGGACAGAGAGATTGACCGATATTACCATAGGAGGCAGTCCCGCTTCCTGCCAGGCCTTATTTTGTGCGCATGCCGTGTATAAAGCCCATTCACCAATCGGAATAATAAGCCCTGTTTCCTCCGCAAGAGGGATAAATGTCGCTGGAGAAACCAGCCCTTTTTCCGGGTGCTGCCAGCGTAATAGTGCTTCTGCTCCAGCCACTTTACCTGAAGATAAATCTACCTTAGGCTGATAATATAAAAGCAGTTCCTTTTGTTTCAGTGCTTTTCGAAGATCGGTTTCTATCTCCCATTTTTCATACGTGTATTCTGCTTTACCAGAATCATAGAATCGATAATGATTTTTCCCTGTCCGTTTCACTTGATGGAGGGCTAAATCAGCTTTTTTTATTAATGTATCGACATCCTTGCCATCGTATGGATAAAAGCTGATGCCAATGCTCGCTGTTGTATATAGCTCATACTGATCGACATGAAAAGGCTCCGTAAAGCTGTCCAAAATATGCCTCGCCACTGCGGCCACTTCTTCTCGCCTCATATTACAGAGAGAAACAAGAAATTCATCACTGCCGTTTCGCGCCACATCTCCCTCAATATCCATACAGCTTTTTAACCTGTCTGATACCTTCTGTATTAAGCGGTCGCCTGTTTCCTGCCCCAGTGATTCATTAAAAACCTTAAAACGGTCTAAATCGATACTAAGAACAGCTACATTCTTGGTTGTTTCCTGAGACAAATGATTTTTTAAACGATTATAAAATTGATACCGATTGGACAGTCCCGTTAAGTCGTCGTGATAAGCCAGATATTTAATTTTTTCTTCTGCTTTTTTCCTTGCAGTGATATCAAGAAGGGTTCCTGTTATGGCAGGCTTCCCTTTATAGGTTGTCTTAGATCCAAGCACTTCCATATGAAGCACCGTTTGGTCTTTTTTTATAGCCCGATATTGATAGTGAACATTTGAAAACCCCTCTTCCATCCGCTTTCTCAGATTGTCATTTACGATCATTCGATCTTCCGGATGGATAAAATTCAGCACATTCGATCCAATTAGTCCTTCCCTTGTGTAACCGAGCATTTCAGCCATTTTTTGATTCACATACATAATGATGTCATCTTGAATAATATAAATACCAACTACAGATTCCTCTGCCAGGTTCCGATAGTGAGACTCGGCTTCTGTTAGAGCCGCCTGTGTTTGATTAAGAACAGTAATATCTTTATGAATTCCATATACGCCAACAATTTGATCATTGACTATGATGGGTATATTCGTGACCCTTATTTCAAAAATTTCACCATTTTTGCCATATATAGCAGTCTCATAGGTTATTGATTTTCCCTCTGCAGCTGTTTGGAAATGTTCTAAGGTCTTCTCTAGCTGGTCTGGCACAACGTAAGGAATAAAAGATTGATGCAGCATTTCTTCTGGTGTATAACCATAGTGCTCTATGGTTGTATTCATGCTTAAAAAGTTTCCTTCTAGATCAAACGTTATAACCAAATCTGGATTCTGCTCATAAAGAGACTGGTAGTGCTGTTCATTTTTTTTAAGATCCAACAGTTTCCCTGCCCATTTTTTCTGAATACGGGCTTGAAGAAAGATAATAATTAACAGAATCAAGATTACAACACCAAAACCAATCGTCGATTCCATACTGCACCCCCGAACATCAAAAGATAGATTGTAGCTCATTTATACTTTAAGTCATTAAAAAAGACTAAACGAATACCGATTAGTCTTTTTAATATCGTCGGTAACTGGCTGGCATAATCCGCAGATTTTAGCCCCTATAGTTTTGCGTCTTTACCTCTCGATAAATTTGCCGTTGTAACTTTTATTCAATTATTCCACAACATATAAACGAAACTGTTTATTTTAAAAGAGGAAAGTATTATATCTACATATGCTAAAGTCTCTTTCTCTTCGTCTCTCTTAAAATAACAGCTAAACCTATGATATAAGGTTTTCGTTTTCATTTTCATTTTCTATTTTTAGTAAATGGTATTATATGCCTATAATATAATAATTTATATATAAAATCGACATATTTTTTGTTTTGATAGCTAATTACTAAGCGTGTTAGTGATGTATATAACTGAATTTCTGATCGAGCACTTAGCAAGAAATCACAAAAGACATTACCTGACGTTCTAACCCTCATAAGTATTTTTGTTTCATCAAAGATTTGGTTTCCTTCATTGAAATAACCTTTATGATTTGAAAGGTATATCCACAAGCTCGTCCTTTTCTCAACATGACCACCCGGTTTTAAAAAGGGCCAATATAAGCGGTATTTTGTACGCTAAATATATTCAAAAACTTTTCAGAAATTTATTTAACAATAAAAACCTAGACTAATTAGTCTAGGTTTTTATTGTTAAATTATGACCCTAAAGGGGTTAAAAAAGACCGTCTATTGACAGTCCTGTTGTATTAAAACACACGTTAGTCGAGTGATAACTTTTTTCAGCTGTTGATTGTTGGTGTATATAATTCTTCTGTTGCAGTAGGAGATAAAGTTATTTCCACGAACGAAATTGTTCCTGTATCGTTTCCTTTTTCATCAGTAAGAAAATCTCCGTATAATCGGTAAACTTCTCTATACATGCGCTCAAGATTTTTAGCAATAATCACGATTTGCATTAAATGCAATGGTTATTTGAAATGTTCTATTTTCTAAAACATGATATATCCTCTTGAGTAGTATCAGATTTCATAATAAAACAGCGCTCTTAAAAAAGAGCGCTGTTTTATTATGAATTATCATCAACCCATTCTTGCATCGAAATTCTGTGGAAATTGCCCGTGTAAACTGTCCCGTGTTTAGGATGGAAATTTGGAGACAAATAATCCTGAAAAGTTTTTTGTGTTTCAGAGTTTGCAATATAGGTGCCGGCAGCTAAATAAGCACCTTCTGTAACGCATATAGGCCAAGAGTATTCTTTGTGTGCTAGTCCGCACATCTTAGAAGCTCTGTTTACTACATCACCCATGTAAATCAAATCCTTTATACCACTTCCATTGAATCCAGCTTTAATTACTAAAGCTCTTCCTAAGGCTACCCCTATACCCGCTTGTAATTCTTTAAAATTGCTTCCCCACTTTTTCTTATATTTAACATTCAAAATTTTCATCATACCATTTGACATAGAAGCAGCCTGCAATGCTTCTATGACCGGTGTATTTTCTCCTTCTCCTGCAAACATTGCTGAAACGCAGTCTCCAACAATGTTAATTTCCTTGCATGTATCAAAACTATTAACGATAGCCACAATCTCACTGATATAAGCTCGATACAGCCTTGCTAGAGTTTTTGATTTTCTTCCTTGGGTTTTATCCTTAACTTCAAATTTTATAGTTTATTTCTCAATTGTTTGGCAAGCCGCTCGTTCATAATAGCAGCCGTGTAGAAATAAATTCCTTTACCATTCCTGCTTGATTAAATGATAGATTGTTTTTTGATTAAGTTCCTTTAACTACACCCGCATCTTCCAAAATCATCAGGTATTCTTCCGCAAGCACCGCATTTAGAACGAATCAGTTCTCTCCTTTTGTTATGAAGTTTATTCTCATATTGCAAATGTAAGAGTGCTCGGTTAGATAGTTCTGATGAAAAATTCACATTATATTCAAAACCTCTTGCCGATTTCCACCCATAACCTGTTCCCTTTGCTCCTAAAGGTTCTTCTTTAGAGAGAGTTTTTGCTGCATTATCAATAACTTCACTTTGAATGCTTCGAGCAACAGTTGTTTTATGTCTGCTTAATTTTACAGCAGGAGGAGAATCATTAGAAGGTTGAAAGTGACCAGCTTCCCTTTCTAATAATTGTAGATGTATGTTTAAGAGAATGAGCACACCCGCCATCCTGTCATAATTTTTTTTCTCATAAATTTGGTCTGCGCGAGAAGCTGCATCTGAAAAATCATTCCGGTTAAAAGGATCTTTATTTTGTAAATCGGAAAGTCGGGAATGTATGTTAAAAAGAATTTTAAAGAGATTATGTCTGTTCCACTTGGCATGTCGAAGATCGGACTCTCTAAAAGATTGCCGTGGCGTAGTCTTTAACGTTTCTAAATTTAAAAGCCGGGTGCTTATGCTCAGGAGATATTCTAGAAAACGGCATCTTTCTTCATTTAATGTAGGCGCATAGGGATCTTCAACAACTAATGTAAAATCACCCAGCAACAATTGAGAGTATTCTATTAGCCTTTCTGTTTTCCCGCTATCTTTTTTTAGTCTGTCTATCAGCACTCTAAGATCGTCTATTAATTCAGTCGATGATTTATCCATAGATTTATCATCCCTTCACAGCACATAAACTTGAATAGGTTTTATTTGAACTACTTAAAGAATATATTAGGAATTTATTGTATTCAATACATTTTCTGAACACATGAGGAAATAATAGGGGACAGGAATAATCTTTCTGCCGATTAACAGTACGTCTACATAGGGAGTCGCTGCTATTTTAATCTTCCTTAACAGTACATCCAAAAAGTTATATAACTTTATTATTCAGTTACAAATAATAAGAACCGCCTTAATTTAATTAATTGACGGTTCTTTTATCTGGAGAGCGTAAAATATTTTGTGTAAATGAGTAAATAGAAAAAGGAAGACCTTTTCTTGTAGAATTGAATCACCACAACACAATTCACAGAAAAGAGGTCTTCCCTATGAATCAGTTTACAACAGATATCGTCGACGCTCTAGTAAAAAAACAAGACATTACGGAAGTATTTCGTTTACACCTTGAAAAAGCGGTTAATTCACTGCTTGCAGCCGAATTAACGGCGTTTTTAGATTACGAGAAATACAACCGGATTGGCTTTAACTCAGGCAATTCCCGCAATGGTGCCTATTCCCGCACGCTGCACACCGAATATGGGGATCTCCAGCTAACGATCTCGCGTGACCGCAATGGAGAATTTAAACAACAGACCATCGCACCTTACCGGCGCTCCAATGACACGCTCGAATCGTTTGTCATCCACTTGTTTCAAAAAGGCGTCACGATGACCGAAATCTCCGATTTGATTGAGAAGATGTATGGCCATCATTACACACCGCAGACAGTTTCCAACATGGCCAAAGCGATGACGGGACAGATTGAAGCCTTTATCCGCCGTCCTCTTAGTGCCCGATATGTCTGTGTATATTTGGATGCCACCTACATTGCCGTTAAGCGTGAAACGGTTTCGAAAGAAGCCGTCTACCTGGCGGTCGGTATCCGGGAAGACGGGTCAAAAGAAGTCCTTGCCTACACAATCGCTCCCACAGGGTCGGCATTTGTCTGGAAAGAGCTGCTTCTTGATATCAAGGAAAGAGGCGCAGGCGAAGTGCTTTTGTTTATTTCTGATGGCCTGCAAGGCATCACGGACAGTATCTTCCATGTCTATCCCCATGCTCAGTATCAGACATGTCTTGTCCATCTTGCCCGCACCATTGCCCATAAAGTCCGTGTTTCAGACCGGGCTGAAATCTGCGGGGACTTCAAAGCCGTCTATCGCGCTGAGAGTGCCGAAGAGGGACAACAGGCACTGGAAGCCTTCTGTTCCAAATGGCAGGCGGTTTATCCAAAGGTGACGAAGTCACTGGCTGAAAACCCGTATATCTTTACGTTTTACGGCTTCCCAAAATCTATTTGGCGCAGCCTTTATTTAACGAACCTGATCGAATCGTTCAATAAACAGATCAAGAAATACACGAAGCGCAAAGAGCAGTTTCCAAACGAAGAAGCGCTGGAGCGCTTTCTTGTTTCACAATTTGAGGATTACAACCAGCGCTTCGCTGTCCGCTGCCATATTGGTTTTGACCAGGCCCGTGCGGAGCTCGCAGCCGTGTTTAAAACCACTGATTAAATGACAGTCTGCAAGAAAAGGGATTCGTCATTTACACAAAATTATTGACGGTCCCTAACATCGATATAACAGCTTCTTAGGAAAGGAATTATTGATTTACCCTTGAAATAAATTTAATATGTTATTTTCTGTTTAAAATAATTTTATTAAAATCACACCACCGAGCATTATAATCAGGCCCAATATTTGAATTGGTACAATTCGGTTCTTAACGGATTTTAATAGCCCAAATTGTTGCACTAGAAGGCTGCCAGCAATCTGACCAAATAAGGCAATAACTACTGTCTGCCCGGTTCCAATTTGACCAACAAGGTAAACATTAATAAGCACGTATAGTCCACCTATAATACCACCAATCCATACCCACCAAGGAGCTGATTGTTTGATTGGCTCCTTAATATTGCCGTAAGAACGCTCTTTTAAGCCTACTACAATAATTAGCGTAATGGATCCGATAAAGAATGAGACAAAAGCTGCTTGGAATGGAGAATTCAGCACTATCCCTAATTGGCCATTGATAGCCGCTTGAATTGACATTAACATACCAGCTCCGATTCCAACAAAACGCCAAGGCCATTGGTTTACCTTGTTTTCTTTTGTTGTTACGAAAGAATGACGTCTAGACATGACTTCTTGTACAACTACAGCTAAAAATACGCCTAATAAGACTAAGAATACACCGAAGATTCGATTTATCCCGAAAGAATGTTCCATTGAGTTAAACCAGCCAAAATGGTCAATTAACATTCCCATAACTACCATTCCTAAGATTGGCATAACAGATGTCTGCACACTTCCCAGTTTAGGAAATAGGAGTATGTTTGTGGTCAGTCCAATTACACCACAAAAACCTCCGAACCAAATCCATATTGGCTGGCTCGAGAACAGGTTTAAAGATAAACCTAGTGGTGAACCACTAATTATTGTAGTGATAGCTAAAAAGACTGCTGCTACTATGAATGAGATCATAGAAGCTAAAAAGGGAGAAACAGTAAACTTCCTTAATTGTGAATTGATGGCTGTTTGCGCAGCCAAACTGACACCAATTCCAATACCCAAAACGGCTGCAAGCATCTACTTCACTCCTTTAAAGATTAAATATGATTTTTCCTTGGAACTATTTTCTTCTATATCCCCTAAAGGTATAAATAAAAATAGTCCTTGAGTATAGAGCAATTTTCTTAAGTTCGAAACGTCCAATCAAGAAGGAAAAGATCTCTGTTGAAACAACAGAGATCAATTGTTAAGGAGCAGATTGAACTTTTATTTTTTCCTTAATTAATTATTGGCGGACATTTCATTTCTAACTAATTACCTAAATACCTTTGATTATTTTTTAAACATTGATTTGAACAACATTAATGGATGAAGGATCCAAAAGCACAAATGCATTTGCACCGATGTTTAAATGATCTGGGTTTTCCATGAATATTTTCCAATTTTCTTCATCCTCAAAATCCGCCACTAAAGCCACTGTTGTTTTTGTATCATACCAACCAAGGTTTTTTCCAACTGTTAGTTGAATTATTTCAGGTACCTTTTCCGACAGTGAACGATAATCATTTAAAAGTTCATCAAGCTGCTCTTCTGTTACTCCCTGTTTAATAGAAAACATAAAGATATGTCTAATCATTTTTTATCTCTCCTTTAAAGTGCTTTCTGATGGTTCGTAACTGTTTTCGTTTCTCCACGTCTAGTCATAGAGTAAATAGCTGGAATCAAAGATAAAAGGATGATTACGCCGCCAACTAAAGGGTTAATCATAACGGAGTATTGATTAATTACAAAACCTCCAATCATAGATCCCAATGCGAGCCCGATATGCAATGACGAGGTATTCAAACTAAGCTGGATATCCGCTGTATCCGGAGCCGCTTGGATAAGATAACTTTGAATAGCAGGACTTGGTGCCATATTGAATGCGCACCATACGGCTACTACCACTACAAATGTAATCATCAAGGATGCGGACAATGGAAGCGTCATAACGACAACTGCGTGTACCAGTAAAGTAATCAAGATTGTCTTTGAAGCACCCAATTTATCGGAGCTCCACCCGCCGAGCCATCCGCCGAAAATCCCACCTAAACCATATACAAGTAAAACCAAACTAATTGTGGATGCCGATAGGTTCATTCCTTCCTGCATAAAAGGTGTGATATAGGTGTATATTGTGAACTGCCCAGTCATTTGCAAAATAGAGATAAAGTGTGCAGATAAAATCTTGGGCTGCTTCAGCGTCTTGAGCTGGTTTAAGAGCGGTACACCTGGTTGAGGAGCAGCTTTTGGTAAATAACGCAGCATAAATAATGTAACAATAACAGTAAGAACTGAAATCAATCCAAAAGTCATTCTCCAACCCCATAAGTCACCAATCCATGTTCCAAGCGGCACGCCAAGCATCATGGAAGCACTAATTCCCATAAAAATTGTACCAATTGCACGACCCTTTAGCTCTGATGATACGATATTGGTTGCCAGTGTTAGTGAAAGAACAACAATCAAACCACAACTAGCAGCTTGCACAATTCTTGACACCATTAATATTGCAAAATTCGGACTCATTATAGATAATAAATTACCTGCCAAAAAAACAATCATAGCTATAATGAGTAATTTTTTCCTTTCAACTCTTGACGTTAATGTAATAAGAATTGGTGCTCCAATGGCAAATACCAGTGAATATACAGTGAGAAGCTGTCCAACGGTTGCTACAGAAACGTTTAGATCCGTTCCAATCATATCAATTATGCCAGTAACCACCATTTCAACCGTACCAACGACAAAGACAGCAATTGCTAAAAGCCATATTCTTTTATCCATTTCTAACCCTATTCCTCCTAATAATTTTTTTACTTTTCAAAGAGTAGTTCTTCTCTAGTTCATATAAAAAGGAGTTACTTTACTGTAAGTAAGAAAAAGCAACCATTTCTCTAACCACCTTTATAATTTAATCGAATGTCCGTTGAAATTGATTTTATAAACGAACGATCGTTTATTTTAAAGAAGCGCTTGATCTATAATAAACGATCATTCGATTAATATCAAGCATAAAAAAATCAGAGGAAGTCGTTTTTTCATCCGTCCATAACGAAATCAGATTTTTTCTCCCTCTGAATAAAAAGTTATAATGCGATATCTAAGCTTTTACAGCATCCCAACTCATTTGAATAATTTTATTTAGATTTTCCTGATTCATTTCAACCAGCCCATTAAAATGATCTTTTGCAAATTTCATAACCGGTTCAAAAGTAAAGTTTACCAACAAATGCGTATCAACTTGTTTGAAAACATTTTGTTTCTTGCCTTTTTCAAACAAGTTGCGAATTGGATCAAACAACTCAGTCCCTTCTTTACGTGACAATTTATGAATAAGAGGGGAGTTTGAAAACTGCTCAATGAATAAAAAGTCGTTTTTATTGTTCAAGATAAAATCAGCCAATTTTCTTAAACAGTTTTCAAAAGCTGTTTGTAATGATAAATCATCAAAGTTGTCGAAAACAGCTTGGCTCATCTTCTTTTTGACGCTTAAATACAGCTTGTTAAGCATATCCTCCTTATTTTCAAAATAAACGTAAATAGTTGAAGAAGATACATTAGCTTTCTTTGCAATTTTCGACATAGAAATTTCGGCTAGTCCATATTCATTTATTAGTTCAACGGCAGCGTAAAAAATATTTTCGCTTTTATTTTCATCTTTTAGTCTCATGAGATGAATGCTAAACGATTGTTCGATTAAAGTCAAGGCGACATCAACGTCATCTCAAGTTGTAACCAGTATCTTATGGAATTAGTATCGTAAATACCTTCACTGATTTTAGTTAGTAAATTATTAGCTTGCTACACAAGAAATTCTGCGCCATGTTAAGCACCCACCAAAGGAGGCCACAATTGAAAAGTTAGCCGGGAATTTGGAGAAATTGCACCAGTGTTTAAAATTGCATTTAATCGAACGATCGTTTATTATAGGTCGTGCGTTAGTATATTTTTGAAAAATTGATTGAGGAGGTTTTTTAATGAAAAATGTTAATGCACGCGCAGTTTCCAGTCCGGAGAGTTCATTCCATGCTATTACAATTAATCGCCGTGAACTCTACCCCCATGACGTACTGATTGAGATTAAATATTCAGGTATTTGCCATTCAGACATTCACCACGCCCGAAGCGAATGGAAAGATGAACACTATCCTCTTGTTCCGGGACATGAGATTGCAGGAATTGTTACCCAAGTAGGATCCAAAGTAACAAAGTTTAATGTCGGCGATCGGGTGGGAGTCGGTTGTATGGTAGATTCCTGTGGTGAGTGTGACAACTGTCGCAAAGGTGAGGAGCAGTATTGCCTAAAAGGAAATACCCTTACTTATGCAGATGTAGATAAATACGGAGAACATACGCAAGGAGGTTATTCTACCCATATTGTCGTAACAGAGGATTTTGTACTCGGAATTCCTGACGGTATCGAACTTGACGTTGCTGCACCATTATTGTGCGCAGGAATTACGACGTATTCTCCACTGAATCACTGGGGTGCTGGTCCAGGCAAAAATGTAGCAATCGTTGGCCTTGGCGGACTAGGTCATATGGCAGTTAAAATCGCAAATGCCATGGGTGCTGAAGTTACAGTGCTATCTCAATCCCTGAGAAAAAAAGATGATGGATTGCGGCTTGGTGCCAGCCACTACTATGCTACAAGTGATCCTAACACATTTGAAAAGCTAGCCGGCTCTTTTGATATTATTATTAATACCGTAAGTGCAAATATTAATATAGATTCTTATCTTTCATTGCTAAAAATGGACGGCGCATTGGTTAATGTGGGCGCACCTGTTGAACCAATATCGTTCAATGTATTTTCACTTCTCGGTCAGCGCAGATCTTTTTCCGGATCCATGATTGGGAGTATTCGTGAAACACAGGAAATGCTGGACTTCTGCGCCGAACACAAGATTGGACCAGAGATTGAGATTGTTTCAGCTGATCAGATTGACGAGGCATACAATCGCGTATTAGCATCCGATGTTCGGTACCGGTTCGTGATTGACATCAGTACAATGTAAACTGCGTAAATATCGGTTTCCATATAATTTCACAATCCCTGAATCTTTTTTTAATAAGGAAATCAGGGGTTGTGTCTTTAAAATTTTCTTGAGACAGAGCTACAAAAAACTTGCTATAAAACTAACTACATAAAATCGACTTTATTTATATAACTTTGTAAAGGAATGTACTTAAACTAAACTCCCTCTATAAACATTGATGTATCAACGGTTTACATCACTACGTGATGAAGGGAAAATTATTTTTATACTTACTTATAAACATAGTTTTGAATTTATTGTTTTTATTACCAAGTTGGGTGTACGCTTCGCTAAAGCCGATGGAAATCATTGGCTTTCGTTTCCGTTATTATGATGCACAATGGATCTCTGCAATGCTTATGATGACGTACCCTCCCATGTCTCTTGGCGTCAGTGCGCTTACATTCCTTCGTTCGGTCTATTCATAAGGCAGAGGCCTGCTAAGCTGCTTCGGGGACTCATGGTCTTAGATTAGTTATCATGCCGGCTTCTCCGTGTCATCCTTCTTGTTATAGTCGATTGATTGAAATGTATTACACTGACACTCCAAGACAGTGGAGATCTTGCATCATATATCTTGCATCGAAAAGAACTCTCTTCTTGCAAATACCGTGTAATATCTTGAGTAATTTACTACATAGCACAACCATTGACTGTTTTCCCCGCAGGGGGTTAAGTGGCCGGGTTGTGTAATATTCATGAAGCTGTTTAAACGCCTTGTTATGCCGAATCAGTGGGACTATCACTTTGAAGAGAACCATCCTCAATCTCTTCCTGCCGCGCTTGGAGATATGTTTTTGGCCCTTGTGCTGTCCGGATGAAGTTTCACGCAATGTTAATCCCGCTAGTTTGATGAGTTGGCGTGGATTTTCATAGAGTGAAAAGCTTCCTACTTCCGAAAGCAGATCGACAATTGTGGCATCCCCTAATCCGGGAACAGAGCTAAGGAGTTCGTATTCTTGAGTCGCTTTCGTCATTTCAGCTAATTGACTGTTTAGACTCTCGATCTCTCCTTCCAACAACCGGTATTGGCGCAAGAGTGTGGCGATTTCATGTCGGGCCATCTGTAACCCTTCCGTCAGTCCGATCGAACTCGTGGCTGCTTCTACCAGAAGCTCCGCTTTTGGCAATTGTGGTGCCCTCATTCCCTCTACCTGCCGGTAGAGAAAGACGATCTCTTCAGCTGTTTTTCCTTCAATATCCTGTGGAAGAGGTGTCATCTGAAGTGCTGCAAGCGCCATCTTTCCGAAAGCCGGATAGACTTGCGTAAACTCTGGAAAATAACGGTCAAGCCAACGGATAATCCGGTTTTTGATACTCGCTAAATCCTCTGTCAGCTTTGAACGTAGTGTAGAACCGATACGCAGTTCAGCCTCGACCTCCTTGAGGAAACGGGGATAGCTAAAGCGGCCGTCTTTCATTAATCTGGCAATGACCAGTGCATCTTTCTTATCGTTCTTGGTTGGAAGATTATCATCCAATTCCTTGGAACGTTTGACGTGCAATGGATTCACCATGACAAGCGGTATCTCATATTGGTGCAGAAAATAGGCCAAGTTCATCCAGTAGTGTCCTGTCGGTTCAATTCCGACGATTACTTCCGTTTTCTTAGTCTCCTTCATTGCTTGGCGAATCTTTTGATAGAGCGCTTCAAAGCCTTTCTTTGACTGATGTACCGCAAAGGCTTTTTCAATTACACGTCCACGTTCGTCCACAAAGCAGGCGTAATGCACGCTTTTGGCAATATCCATGCCGATGACGAGAGTGTTTTCCGTGACTTGATTAAGTTTTTCATTCGCTATAGAATTCATAGAGGAGTCCTCCTTGTTTGATGATGGGTCAATTGGTCGTTGACACTCATGCATCATACTAGAGGGCTCTTTTTCTTTCAAGATGGCGCAAATCCTTCTAACAGGAATGCTGCTTCGTTCGTATTATAAGGTCAGCCAGAAAATTTTCTGGTTGACCATTTTTTATATGGTTTTATGATATCAGTAGCCAGGGTAGAACGTAACTGCCCGTGGGGCTTGACCCCGTCAGCTAAACCGTTCGCCCCCTACTTGTAGAAACATGATTGAGGCTGATTGGGACGTAGATCTCGTATAACAAGCGAAGCTGTGATACTGCATGGAGGATAAGGGGTTACTGGCAAATCACTAGATTAGGAGGAGATTTAGAATGAATCCAGTCGTCGGTCTGGATATATCGAAAGGGGAAAGTCAGGTTCAAGCCTTTCTAGATAAAGGTAAGCCATACAGTAAGAGCTTTAAAGTAAATCACACTCTTGAGGGCCTTCGTTCACTTGTATCGTTTCTTGAGAATGTAAAGCAAGAAGCTGGGAAGAAACCTTCAGTAATATTAGAGGCTACTGGGCATTATCAAACTCCAGTCGTTCAATACTTGGAAGAACGAGGCTATTTATTGGTTATCATCAATCCATTGATCTCCTATAAGGCAAGAGGATCAAGTTTGAGAAAAGTAAAGACAGATGCCATTGATTCCTATCTCCTCTGTGAGTTGTTTTATAAAGAGGAATTAGAACCGTATAAAAAGCGTGGAGTTCAGTTATTGAACCTTCGGAATCTCACAAGACAACACGAAAACATCACCGGCGTGATGGTTCAAACAAAACTTCAATTTCAAGCAGTGCTTGAACAAGTGTTTCCTGAATATAAAGGGGTTTTTGGAGATTTATATTCTGTGGTCTCACTTTCAACTCTTTCAGTGTTTCCTTCCTCAGAAGACATTTTGAGGACGAGCGAAGAAGACATTACAGACAGAATAGTTGAGTTATGTAAGAGTAGATCAATCAACTGGGCAAATGAAAAAGCCATTCAACTTAAAGCTGCGGCAGCACGCAATCCCTTTGAAAAGACCATCTATCAGAGCCATATTCTAAGCCTTGGTATGTATATAAATATTCTTCTTCAGTACAAAGAACATCTATCAAAGTTAGAAGCAGAGATAGATGCCCTCGCTAAAGAAATAGAAGAATATAGTATCATCAAATCTATCCCAGGCATCGGAGAAAAGATCGCAGCAACGATTATTTCTGAGATTGGTGAGATTGATCGATTTAGCCATCCTAAAAAGCTTGTAGCCTTCGCTGGAGTGGATCCTAGTGTATTCGAGTCTGGCAAGTTTACTGCCACTAAAAACCAGATCACAAAGCGAGGATCGAGCAGACTTCGTCACGCCTTATATATGGCCGTTCGTTGTGCCATTCGTGATTGCCGGAAGAAGAAAACAACAGATGAAATCATCCCCCGCAACAAAAGAATGCGGGAATTTTACGACAAGAAACGCGAAGAAGGAAAACCTTTTAAAGTAGCTGTGATTGCTTGTGTGAATAAGCTCTTACATTGGATTTATGCCCTATTAAAAAACAATACGACTTTCCAAGATATAGCCTAAAGTCTATATCTAACTAAATAATACAAAACCTTCTAAAAGTATATATTAAGAAGGTTATTTGGTATGCCCTTTTTTAGTATAGCATGAATGATTTTAAGTTTTTATTGAAAAATCTTGACAAACTATTAGCTGGTTAGCTGAATAAGAAAAGGCTGCCAAAATGACAGCCGAGTTATTAAACAAGAGCCCCCGTTAGCTTAAGTACATTAGTTCACAAACTTGGACTAAAACAAGCCGTTTTCCTTTAAGGAAACGGCTTGTTTATTGTTTATGCCACTGATTTTTCGGTTTGTTTTTTCTCTTTATCTGAATTAAGTTTTAATGCAGAAGCCAGTATGACTAACATGCTAACTACTCCAATCCAAACAAGGTTAGATACTGGAGAATTCCAAGATAATCCTTGCCCGAAGAAGAACAACTCCCGTAGACCTTGTACCATAAATCGCATTGGCAGCCATGAGAAAATCCAATCACGATAAAATGAAGACATCATTTCAGGTGCCATTGAAAGCAATGGTGCCCCAAAGAATAACATTAAGGCAAAAACAGGTAAACTTTTAATTCCCAATAGCGAAAGTACAGCTGAAATCATTAAGAAAAAGCTAAAAGAAGTAATCGATAGAAATAAGGCTGTATCCGTAAACTGTTGAATATGAATTCCTACCATCCCATCTGCCAGCCAAGTTAACCCAAATCCAACGACAAGGGCAACAATTGCCCCCATTAATATTTGCCCTATCTTTGCAGCAAGGTTCTCTTTCCGATTTGTAATGGATTGTTTGCTAACAGCGATAAAGATAATAGCAGCACTCGCTAAACTTGCTATCCATAGAGGCTGGAATAAAGAAACCGGAGCATTTCCGTTTGCACTATTAGTACCAATTTCATTAACATTCGTGACGTTTTTTGTAATAGGCGCCGCTAGACTTGCAGCTTGCTTAGCTGTTAATGTTGCTCCTTGTTTTTCAAACCCTTCAAGTAGCTGGGTACGAACATTGTTGTTCATATTGTCAACTACCCCGTTCAATATTTGTCCTGCCATCGTCGAAGCAGCCATATTCATTCCCTGATTAATAAATATTTGCACTTCAGGTGAAGAAGGCGCCGGTGTCCGTAATGATACCTGTTTAGAACTAAAATCTTTTGGGATGACCAATGCTGCATAATATTTTTGATTATCTAATCCCTCTCGTACTTCCTCTGTATTTTTTACTACAACCCATTTCACCGCAGGATCTTCTTGATCTGAAGTTGTTTTTGAATTTTTTTGTATCGTTTCAACTATTGTTTGGCCCATATTCATCTTTGGTTGATTAGGGATTTCCACTCCTGCATCCTCATTTACAATTGCAATGGGCAAATTTTTTGGCTGAGTTTGGGCCGATGGAATTAACGTTAATGAAAAGATAAAAATAACCGCCAATGCGATAAGGGGTGAAACTAATAACAGTTTATTTTTGAACATATTATATCCTCCCTGATTTTTTGTTATAATAACGAACAACGTGTTGTTTATTACATTCCAAATTTTATAATTGAATCCTTTTCTGTTCAATAATCAAAAATGGCAGATGTGTTGGTTACAGAACACATTTTATAAATGTGTTGGATAAAATGAAGGAGGAAGCAGCTTGCGAGATACTAATACGGACCTGCGGATCATTCGGACAAAAGAATCAATCCGGCATGCACTAGTAGAATTAATCGATGAAAAAGGTTTCGAAGCAATTACGGTAAAGGACATAACAACTAGAGCGAAAATTAATAGGGGAACATTTTATGCACACTATCAAGACAAATTTGATTTAATGACGAAATGCGAAGAAGAAATTATGCTTGAAATGTCCAGAATTGCAAAAAAGAACTTCCCTGGTGTTATTGCTGCCCTTAGAACCAGCTCACCGGCTGAAGCACAAATGCCCTTTGTAGTTTCAATATTTGAATACCTTAATGAGAATAGTGAATTTATGCAAGCTCTGTTAGGTTCCAAAGGAGATTTATCATTTCAAGCAAGACTGAAAGATTTTATGTGGAAAACATTGTTTGGGAATAATTCAGATGCACTTCTTAAGGAAGAAGATCTACTTGTTCCAGGACATTATTTAGCTTCTTATATTGTATCTGCACACATAGGAGTCATTCAGCAATGGCTGAATAACGGCAGGAAGGAATCTCCCCAAGAAATGGCTCGTATCCTATGGACCATTACAGCCGATGGCCCCTTCTTTGCAGCTGGTTTGAAAAAATAAATCCTTCAAGGGAAAAAGGACACTACCTTAGAACGAAAAAGGTAGTGTCCTTTTATTAATTAGGAAGGGGTTAATTTGCTATTATCTAATATTAATTATCATTATTTTCTCAAGGTTTGTAATGCACCACTCCATGCGATAACTTGGTCAAGCATCAAATTGACATTATTAAGGTGTAAGTCAGCTGGTTTAAATGTTGTAAAGTTTTCGAAATCTGTAAATAAAGATAATGTTGGGTGAGCCTTCACATCTGCAATTAGTAATTCTCCACAGATTCCTCTTAAATGTTCAGCTGCACGAGCTCCACCAGTTCCCCCATAGCTAACGATACCTGCCGCTTTGTTATTCCAAGCTTCACGATTAGCAATATCAAGTGCATTTTTTAATGCCCCAGTAATACTGTGATTGTATTCCTGAACAATAAATACAAATCCATCCAAGCTAACAATCTTATCACTCCATGCCGTTATCCCAGGTTCTGTTCCATCGGTTGTTCCTAAAAACGGCAATTGGAACTCGGCAATATCTACAATTTCATAATTTGCATCTCCACGTTTTTCCGCAATTCCTTTTACCCATTCTCCAACATCAGGACTCACTCTGCCTTGACGAGTGCTTCCTAAGATAATTCCGATATTTAATTTTTCATTTGTCATGATTTCTTCCTCCTTGGTCTATTAAAACGAATTTTTGAATTAGTTCTACGATAATTTAATTGTTTGTTTGAGATAGTTGGCTAACAATTTGGGCCAAAGCCTCTTTCATGGGCGTGACTGGGCGTCTGATACAGCGGCATTTGTAATTATTTTAATAAAATTTGTAACGCTTCTTTCACAGAAGTTGGTTTGCGACCTAGAAGCATTTCTAAATCAGAATGTGGAGCTTCTAATCCACCTTCACGAATTCCATTTTGAATCGTCACTGTCATTGATACAAATTCTTCTGGCACGCCAGCCTCTTTTAGCATGTTTGCATGAGCTTCAGAATCTACAGCTAATAAGAGAATTTCTTTACCTGTAACCTCATTAACTGCATCAACGAATTGTTGTTGTGTTAAGTTTTCACCTGCTAATTCGTATGCTTTATTATCGTGTCCATCACCTGCTAACACATTGGCAGTAGCTTCACCTAAATCTGGACGGTAGACCCAAGCTACCTTCCCTTCTCCTGCAGATGTTACCCAAGGTGCGCCATTTAAGCATTGTTGAATGGTACCTAATTCGTTTTCAACATACCAGTTGTTGCGAACGAATACATATGGAATACCTGATTCTTTAATGATGTTTTCACGTTCACGGTGAGGAGCAGCTAAAACGAAATCACTCACATCTGCACGCGGAGCACTTGAGTAAACCAATTGGGATACACCTGTCTCTTTCGCTGCTTCTACAGCATTTTTCTGGTGTTGGATTGCTGTTTCCATAACAGGTACTGTTGAAACTATGAAGACACGGTCCACACCCTTGAATGCTTCAACTAATGTTTCTTTTTTCTCAAAATCTGTTAATCGAACTTCAATACCTTGTGCTTCGTATGCCTTTGCTTTTTCTGATTGTGGATCACGTACACCAGCGATAATATCTGAAGCGGGTACTTTCTTCACTAAATTTTCAACGATATTTGATCCTAATTTTCCTGCTGCACCTGTAACTAATATTTTCATCTTCTTTCCTCCAAAAATAAAATTTTATATTAAATTTCCCTTTTAACCCATCTTGGTAAAAAAGAAATTTTTACGCTAAATAAAGATAAAGTACAACAAACGATAAAATAGCTAAGAATAGAATCATAGCCGTATCCTTAAAGGAATCCTTTGCCCGAATATGAGTAAGGATGCCGCCTACACTTGTAATACCGAGTAAAAGTGCCCCTGCCATTGCCGAAATGGGAACCCAATATCCAACGATTAAAAGTACAGCTCCTGCTAATTCAACAATCCCTGTTACACTTCTAAACCATTGTGGCAGTCCCCAATGATTAAAAGCTTCCACATGCATTTTAGAACCTGTTATTTTTCCGAATCCTGCCATCAAAAACATTAATGCAAGAATTCCTTGTAAAATATACGCTACTATTTCCATAATTCCTCTTACTCCCTTTTTAGATTCAATTTCTCTCTTGTTTCTTTAGTCATTTTCTAAAACAAAACCACAGTTTTACGTTATTTAGATAAAGCTCTGTGCACCATTGGTGCTACTTTGTTTGCCAGTAAATCAATTGCTTTTTCTACTCTGGCTAATGGCTGACCACCCATATCGAATTGTCCCATAAAGCGTGAATGTCCGAATAACTCATGCTGATACAATATCTTTTCTGCCAGTTCCTCTGCACTGCCAACGGCTGAAATTTGTCCTGCCGTTCTCTGAGGCATCAATTGCTCTGGTGTTGTATAAAAGTGTGGAAGACCACGATCTTTTGAAAAGTAGCCAGAATATTGATTATAGTATGGAACAAATTCGTCAATCGCTTGTTCTCCTGTTTGGGCTATATACGAATGCCCCGTCACAGAAACTCTTAACTTGGATACATCATGACCTGCTTCTTTTGCACTTTGCCAGTATAGATCTGTAAGTGGTTTAACAGATTCTGGACGGCCGCCTAACAAGCCAAGTGCCATATTTACACCAAGTCTTCCTGCACGAACTGCACTTGCAGGGGTACCCCCAACACCAACCCATAGCGGCAGTTTATTCTGAACAGGTCTAGGTGCTATTTGTGCATTTCGAAGGGAAGAACGGAATTTCCCCTGCCAGGTGATGACTTCCTGCTCTTGGAGTTTCATAAAAAGATGCAGCTTCTCTTCAAACAATTCATCGTAATCATTTAAACTTACTCCAAAAAGAGAAAATGATTCTAAAAATGCCCCACGGCCTAAAATAATTTCCGTTCGTCCGTTCGATAATAAATCAAGTGTGGCAAAATCTTCATAAACACGCACTGGATCGGCTGTACTAATAACGGACAACGTGCTGGTTAGTTTAATATTTTTCGTTTCACGTGCAATGGCTCCAAGTATCATTGCGTAGCTTGACGTGACAAAGTCTAAACGATGGTGCTCACCTACACCGAATACATCAAGTCCTGCTTCATCTGCCCACTTTGCCATTTGGATGATGTTCTCTACACGATCTTTAGCAGACAACACATTCCCCTTTGCATCTGGAATACGTTCGCCTAATGAATAAACCCCAAATTCAAACCCGCTCACTCTCTTGCCCTCCTAGTTGTTAAATACGATTGGCATTTTATGAATCCACTCATCTCTCGTCACAGCATCAAGCATACATTTCGCAGCATTATAACGGGAAACACCCATCTTACCTTTTGTATCTCCAAAAGAAACTGAATAATCGTTACCATTTGTTTTAACATTCGGATTAATAATCCGTACAACAGTCCAATCCATTTTAGAATTTTTAATCAATGTCTCTATTCCTTTCATCTCAGCGTATGGAGTAGGAGAGAATAGTTTTGGCATTATATTTGGAAACACAGTAATAAATTGTTTCACGTCTTCTTCAGCAGAGATACTAGGTGTTCCAAGTGTAATCAACCTTTTAATTCCGCACTCTTCCATAACTGAGATAATAGCTTTATGTGCTTCTGCAATAGGAAGGTCCACAACTTGTCGTTTCATTGACAGTGCTGGTCCAAGGGCACTTAATACCGCATCCCTTCCTACAATTGCTTCTTTTAATTTTTCTCGGTCTGTTAAAGCCCCAACTACAATTTGCAGGTTTTCATGTTCTATATTTAAAGCATTAGGTCGTCTCGTATAGGCTGTTACATCGTGACCAGCCTGGAGTGCAAGACTCACAAGAAGCTGACCAATCTGACCATTTGCACCAAAAATCGTTATGTTCATTTTTTTCACTCCAACATCTTTTGTTTAGACAACATTTGTTGTAAAGTTAATATAACAAGATGAAAAACGTAAAACAACCGACAAAAAAGCATAGATATCGCTTAAACAACACATTGTTAAAAATGTCGGGAAAATAGGAGTGAATCGAATGGAAAAACAACTCGACCCTCGAGTTTTGCGCACCCGCAAGCTCATTATGGATGCGTTTATCGAGTTATCAATGAAAAAACACTTTAAAGACATCACCATTAAAGACATTACGACTGCCGCAACGGTCAACCGGGCAACCTTTTATTCTCATTTTATTGATAAATATGATTTGCTTGAAAAGGTACTCAGCGAAAGCGTGATGAGAGAGATTCTTCTTGAGGTGAGTACCCATGAGGTGATTAATGAGGATACGATTAAAGCCATTTTTTTCTCTATCATTAAGTTCCAAACATCCATCAGCAACCAATGCAGACGAAGCTACGAGGCATTTACACCTCAAATCGAAACCATTTTCAAACAGGAACTCCAAGCCTTTTTTACAGAGTGGGCTCAAAAACAATGGCCTAATCAAAGGAAAACTGAGGTAGAGGTCTATGCAGTAATGTTAAGCTGGGCACTTTATGGAGCTGCAATGCACTGGATGCAAAATCAAACCTCACAGCCAGAAGATTATGTAGAGCAAATACTGCATATTATAAAAATGGAGAAAACATGGATAAAGAAGGATTAATTTGATTTAAAATTAAGCTGAACTCATCTATTTTATTTTTATTCTCCAAAGATAGTAGAGCCTGTTTTTATATGAAAAAACAGGCTCTTTAAATTGTCTTGGCTTCTATCCTTATTAAACTATCCTGCGCTTTAGTTGAGAAAAAAAGACCGGCTGGAACAGCAGCCGGTTCTTAAACTCTTGCCCCCGTTAGTTTAAGTACATTCCTTAACAAACTTGTCTTTTGCTATTTCTTTTATTACAGGAATGCCGCCCTTTAGCTAAACAAAAAAAGAGCATTGATCCTTCTTGGATCAATGCCCCCGTTTGTTTAAGGTAATTCTTCACAATGGGCATATCCGGATGACACCAGCTCATAAAATTCCAACCGACACCCAATTTTCCTTCCATTTAGTGTAAACGCTCTTCATAGATACCGATAAGGGATTCGCTGACAAAACATCAATGTGGCGAATGCACCGCTTCGCGGCTGACTACGACGCGGCGGATGAAAAACGCTATGACCAAGCCAATCAGTGCTATGATCATCGTGAACAGGAACACGTTTTGTGATCCAGCCGTCATCGCGTTTGCAATTTCGGCCTGTTTGGCCGGAGCGGAGGAGCCGTGCAAGTATTTCTCCATACTGCCCGTAAGGATACTGATGGCAACCGCTGTTCCAATCGCGCCCACGACCTGCTGCAGGGTGTTCATGACTGCTGTGCCGTGCGGGTATAGCTCCGGCGGCAATTGATTGAGCCCGTTCGTTTGAGCAGGCATCCATATCATGCCTACCCCCACCATAAGCCCGATATGCAAAGCCACGATAAAGGCCACTGAAGAAGCAGGAGACAGGGTAGTAAAGAACCATAACATGACTGCAACGATCACGAGTCCGGGAATAACGAGCCATTTCGGCCCATATTTATCGAACAAGCGCCCCATACGCGGGGAGAGGATACCGTTCAGCGCGCTGCCCGGCAAAAGCATGAGACCCGCAGTGAACACAGACAGTCCTGCACCCGTCTGCAGAAACATCGGCAGGATAATCATGCTCGACATCATGATCAACATACACGACAGTATCAGGAGCAGCCCCACGACGTACATTGGGTACTTGAAAACGCTCAGATTCATCATTGGATCGCGCATAGCGTTCTGCCGCAGTATGAACAGCACCAGTGCGATGAGCCCAACGACGATTGAAGTAACCACAACTGCACTGCCCCAGCCTTCAGATCCTTCGCCTGCCTTACTGAAGCCGAAGACAACTCCTCCAAAGCCGATCGTTGACAATACGACAGACAGCAGATCGATCCGGGGCTTCGTGACATCAGTAACATTTTCCAAGTACTTCAGCCCTACCAACAACCCAATAACCAGGAACGGCAGCGAGAACCAGAAGATATAATGCCATGTTAAATACTCGATTAATAGACCGCCAATGGTCGGGCCGGTTGCTGGCGCAAACATGATCACAAGTCCAACGAAGCCCATCGCCGCTCCCCGCTTTTCCGGCGGATATATGACAAGAATCGTATTGAACATGAGCGGCAGCAATAACCCCATGCCTGCCGCCTGTAAAACGCGAGCGACCATCAACATTTCAAAATTAAACGCGAGCGCCGCAATGAGTGTACCTAGAATTAAGCTTGTGAGCGAACCTGTGAACAGCTGTCTCGTTGTAAACCTCTGCAGCAGCAGCCCGCTCATCGGCATTAAAATGCCAAGAGTCAGCAGGAAACCGGTTGTTAACCACTGTGCGGTTGCGGCTGAAATTTGGAACACGTCCATTAAATTAGTCATTGCTATGTTTAGAGCGGTTTCGCTAAACATGCCGACAAAACCGCAGATAAGCAGCGATGCCAGGATGGCACGCGTATTGTATTGCTTCTTCATTTCTATATCTCCTTGTAAGTCAATTTAAGTAATAACCGTTTATTTTTTAGCAAATCCTTGTTTGTTTAAATACTCAAGCATGAAAGGCTGTTTGCTTCTTTCAAGATGATCCTCAATATGGTCTTTCCATCCCTTTACTTTCTTCACTGTGAAAGGCGCTTTAACAGGACGATCTTGGTAATATTCACGCATCTGTTGGCATAAGTTGCATTCAATGTACGTCTTTAGAAAAATATCCTCCTCTGAAATTAAGCAAATGCGTGTTAGCAATACTGCTATCATTGTTTCGGCTGGACATATCGTCTTCATTGGATTCCCATAACCCTTTTCTTAGTAAATAAACGATATAGAAGTATTTAATGTTTATGTTACTAAATAATTATTTAGCGTACTAATTATAAACTTAGAGAAAACCTAAAATAAGTTTTTCTCCATTCGCTTCATTAGTTGCCTTAATAGTAAGAGATCTTCCGGTGAAATTGAATGCAGTAATTTTTCCTGCTGCTGCTTCCATTTGAAATCAACCGGTTTCTCTAATTCTTTGCCTTTGTCCGTTAGAAAAATCCGCATAATCCTTGCATCTTGTTCATCACGTTTACGGTATATGAACCCATTTTGCTCCAGCGATTTAACCATATTTGTTACAGTAGGCGGTTCGCATTTTAAATGTTCACATAGTTGCATTTGTGTTATTCCATCACCTAGCCACAAACGAGCGAGTAGTTTATCCTGGCCTACATGAAGATTAAGTTCTCTTAGACTTTCGCTATAATCTCGACGCATTTGGGATGAAATTTTATCTAACGACTCACGAATATCGCATCCAACTTTATCGTTCATAGCTTCCCCTCAACTAGTCAAAATATATTTAGCGGGCTAACTATACCACGGTGAAATTCAGGTGTCAACTTATCTTAAGAACCTACTTACATTATATCGGGCGGAATTCATCCAGAGCGAAGGTCAAAAGTATCTATCCATCAATAAGATAGAACCCTTCTTACATAGTACTTATCCCTTTTTCTTGCTAATTTTTTTGCGTATCCTTGCTTGTTTAAATAGTCCAGCATTCGATGTTGAATGCTTCTTTGAAGATGATCCTGGATATAGTCACTCCATCAGCTAAATTGGAGCTATTTGTAAATAATAAGTATGCTTGCATAGACCATAATAAAATCATTACTCTTATTATGGAAGAGGGCAATTTTAATTGCCCTAGTACTATTTTTCGACCTAACATTAGGAAAAAGGTTAAAAATATCTAAATTGTTTGAATATGGTTTTTTAAATTGAATATCTATTTTCAGGATAAGGCAAGCCTAAATTACCTCGTAAAGTGTTTGATTCATATTCTTTACGGAAAATTCCCCTTTCTTGTAAGAGAGGGACGACTAAATCAATAAAGTCATCGAACCCTGAAGGAAGCTCCTGTCTTATCAGCAATAGATCCATCGCCCCTGCCTCGTACCAGTGTTGAATTTGGTCTGCTACTTTTTCTGCCGAACCAAAAAATTCTGGTTTTGGTATTCGGTACATAGGCATTAGTGACTGCAGCTCTTGAAATTTTTCCTCTGCTTCTTTTTCTGTCCGTCCTACAATAGGATTCTGGGTAGGCATGATTAAAAAATCATTAGGTGACCGACCTTCTAATTTCACCCTTCTCTTTAGTTCTTGACTGAATGCTTTCGCATGCTCTAAATCTTCCCCGCTAACCAATACACCCTCGGCATGCTTGGAAGCGATATTCATAAAATCCGGAGAAGTACCGGCCTGGAAAATAACCGGTCTTCCTTGTATAGAACGGCTAATATTTAACGGGCCATTCACGGAAAAATAATTCCCTCTATAGTTTAGAGCGTGCATTTTTTGTGGATCAAAGAATACGCCTCTTTTTTTATCCCGTATAAAGGCGTCATCCTCATAGGAGTCCCAAAGACCTTCGACAATCTCTAAAAATTCCTTTTTCATTGGATACAAGTCTGCTTTAGAAAGATGAGTGCGACTATAATTCGCTAGTCCTCCTGGATTGGAAGTGATGGCATTCCATCCTGCTCGGCCATTGCTGATTTTATCAAGAGAAGCTATTTGGCGGGCAACAGTGAATGGATCCGCATAAGAAGTTGCGATTGTTGCAGTAAGCCCAATAGAATGAGTCACCATGCTTAAGGCAGACAGAATACTTACACCTTCAAACATACTGAGATAATGAGGAATCATCCCCGGTCCAATATGGCTGACGTCAGCTAAAATGATCATGTCAAACTTTCCTTCTTCTAACCTTTTAGCTTTTTGTACATAGTAATCAATGCTCTCACTGGCATTAGCCGGCATATCTGGGTGACGCCAACCTATGTAATTCCAGCCTACTCCATCTATAATTCCACCAATTTTAAGTTGTTTTTTCTCTTTCATTAGTTTCGCCTTCTTTTCATTCTAGTCTTGTTAGCTATTTAGCTCTAAGATCAAATTTTTCTGCCAGTAAATGATGTCCCTTTAGTCGGCTTGCTTGGTCAGGGTAAAAATCTGCTATCAAAATCTCATCTAATAAAGCTTCTTTTGCCATTCACTTTAAGTTTTCAGCAACATTGGCTGCACTTCCAATAACAAAACGGCCTTTATTATATTGCCGTGCTGCCTCTTCCTGTGGTGTATAAACATACTTACTGGCTTCTTCCCGTGTTGGAAATGAAAGATCACTCGAACCTGTTGCCATTCTTGCCCACATTAATTCCAATGGCCCTGCCAAATATTTTGCCTCTTCCTCTGTTTCTGCTGCAATAACACCAATAGCCAGAATGCTTTTTGGTTCCTTCATATGATGCTCCATAACTTTCTTATGTGAAGGAGGGAAGAAAGTAGTGATGATGTTAGATTTTGAGTAATAATTTTCTCTTTTCACCTTATTCACTACTACTCTTGAATAAGCTGTCTTGCTAAATCTTTAAAGTGCAGATAATCACCAATTTTAAAATTAGACGTATCAAGAAGATAGAGAGAATTTTTTTATTCCAAGTTAGTTGTTTATATTTGGGTATTCGGACTTTATGGTGGAAAAGGGTCTATAAGTCATCCCTCTACAAATTCTTAATAAGTGTGGAAATTTTTCCTTTCGTTGTCCTTTTTATTTATCTAAAACACCGATTCTCAAAAAGAACCTTTCTTATTGACTTCTTCAAGCAATTTAGATATTAATAACTTTAGTGAGGAATTAACCTCATTTTTTACAAATTCCCCGTCTTCGTTCAATTTATTGTTTGCTCCTGAAATTAATAATGCTCCACCATCGAATACATTCGCATTTAACATACTTAAATTGAGTTGTAATGCTTGATGAGCATTTTCCCCATCACATGAAGCTGTAATAACCGCTACTGGTTTCGTATAAAGCTCAGCAGACGACACCAACCATTCTAAAGCATTTTTCAAAACACCAGGTACACCCTTTATATATTCGGGTGTACAGATAATGACTCCATCTGCTCTTGAAAGCAATTCTCTATATACTTGCACCTCTACTGGTGGTTCATCATTATCTAAATCACGATTAAAATGCGGAAGTTTTTCAATACCATTGTATATTTCATATTCAACACTGTCTGGCATGAATTTTTTTAAGCTATTAAGTGCTTTTTGAGTTGATGATTTTTTCCGGCTACTTCCTGATAGGGCTACAATATTAATCTTTGTTTCCATACGAATCTCTCCTTCAATAAATATTGATTAAAAATTACTTCACTTCAGAAACTCTGATTCCATTAAACTTCTTTTTAGTTTAGGGTGAATATATTCCGAAGATCCTAATATTTTAATTAAAGTCTTGCATCAAAGTATCTACCACTTCTTTTACAGTTCTGATTTCTTTAATTGGCGTAATTCCAGTACCTATAGAAATATAGCCATCGTCTGTATTTCCTTCTAGCATGCCGATACGCATTCCAATTGATCCACGCATCATTTTTGCTATTTCTTCACGACTAACACCTTGTTTATCCATTTCGACTAGTTTATTCGCAAATTTAGTAGGTAAAGAACGATAGTATGCTGGTAAAGTACGGAACATTAGTAAATCTTCTGCTGTAGCATCTACAATCATTTGTTTCACGTTTTCTGCTGCTGGATTTTCTTTTGTTGGAATAAAGACACTACCAGCAAACACACCTTCAGCGCCTAAAGCAAATGCGGCACGCACTCCTCTAACGTCTCCAATACCACCAGCTGCCATTACAGGGGTATTTATAGCATCTACAATCATTGGAACAATCGAAAATGTTCCAATAACTCGTTCTGGAACCGTACCACCTTCATCAAATCCAGTTGCTACATAAACATCTATTCCAAATTCTTCTGCAGCTTTTGCATCTTCAATAGTAGGGGTAAGGGGTCTATAAACAATTTTAATATTGTTTTCTTTTAATGGTTTAAAGATTCTTTCATCCAGTACACCGTTCACAAGAACAACAGGAACTTTCTCGTCAATAACTGTTTCTAAAATCGGCCATGTGTAAGCTAAATCACGATTTACGATCACAGGTATTCCAAATGGCTTATTAGTTAATGATTTTGTTTTTTGTATTTCAGTTCTCATTCTTTCCGCACTTGTTTCGGGTGAACGAGTTATATCAACCTGACCGGCATTTGGACCTAGAAATCCTAATCCACCAGCATTGCTTACCGCTGCAACAAATTCGGCATTAGTAACCCAAGACATCGGGCCCTGTATAATCGGTTTTTCTATATTTAATATTTCGCATATTCTATTATTCATTATTGAATCCTCCTGCTTACGATTATTTTCAACAACCTTCAGTTGGTTAAAAAAACACTTAGTTTGGTAAATATTTTTCACCTTGGCTAATTTACTAGTGCAATGTTTTGGCCAGAGTATCTTCAAGGCTTCTAAATATGTATTTAGGGTGCTAAATATATATTTCGAGAAAAAACCTAGTATAAGTTTTTCTCCATACACTTTAATAAATCCCTTAATATTAAGCGTTTTTCGGCTGAAATTGACTGTAGTAATTTTTCTTGCTGCTGTTTCCATTTAAATCTAACGGGTTCTTCTAATTCTTTGCCTTTGTCCGTTAGATAAATTCGCATAACCCTTGCATCCTCTTCATCACGTTTACGGTATATGAAACCATTCTGCTCTAGCGATTTAACCATATTTGTTACCGTAGGCGGTTCGCATTTTAAATGTTCACATAGCTGCATTTGTGTTATTCCATCACCCAACCACAAACGCGAGAGTAAATTATCTTGGCCTACATAAAGATTAAGTTCTCTAAGATTCTCACTATAATCTCGACGCATTTGGGAAGAAACTTTATCCAGGGACATACGAATATCACAGTCAACACTAACCTTCATAGATGCACCTCCTATAGCCAAAAAATATTTAGTGGGCTAAATATATCATGGTTGTTTTTTAGTTGTCAACGTTTCTGCATTGATTGCTCTTCTTCAGCTAACCTGCCCATTCGTATTATAAGGTCAGCCAGAAAATATTTCTGGTTGACCATTTTTTATATGGTTTTATGATATCAGTAGCCAGGGTAGAACGTAACTGCCCGTGGGGCTTGACCCCGTCAGCTAAACCGTTCGCCCCCTACTTGTAGAAACATGATTGAGGCTGGTTGGGACATAGATCTCGTATAACAAGCGAAGCTGTGATACTGCATGGAGGATTAGGGGTTACTGGCAAATCACCATATTAGGAGGAGATTCAGAATGAATCCAGTCGTCGGTCTGGATATATCGAAAGGGGAAAGTCAGGTTCAAGCCTTTCTAGATAAAGGTAAGCCATACAGTAAGAGCTTTAAAGTAAATCACACTCTTGAGGGCCTTCGTTCACTTGTATCGTTTCTTGAGAATGTAAAGCAAGAAGCTGGGAAGAAACCTTCAGTAATATTAGAGGCTACTGGGCATTATCAAACTCCAGTCGTTCAATACTTGGAAGAACGAGGCTATTTATTGGTTATCATCAATCCATTGATCTCCTATAAGGCAAGAGGATCAAGTTTGAGAAAAGTAAAGACAGATGCCATTGATGCCTACCTCCTCTGTGAGTTGTTTTATAAAGAGGAATTAGAACCTTATAAAAAGCGTGGAGTTCAGTTATTGAACCTTCGGAATCTTACAAGACAACACGAAAATATAACTGGAGTCATGATTCAGACAAAGCTTCAATTTCAAGCAGTGCTTGAACAGGTGTTTCCTGAATATAAAGGGGTCTTTGGCGATTTATATTCGGTTGTTTCACTCTTAACTCTTTCAGAGTTCCCTTCTTCCGAGGATATTTTGAGAGCCAGTGAAGAAACAATTACAGACAAGATATTTGGATTATGTAAAAGTCGATCAATCAGATGGGCAAAAGAAAAAGCTGTTCAGCTTAAAGCTGCGGCAGCCCGTAATCCTTTTGAAAAAACAGTGTACCAAAGTTATATATTAAGTCTTCGTATGTATATTAATATTCTTCTTCAATACAAAGAACATCTATCAAAGTTAGAGTCAGAAATAGATGCCCTCGCTAAGGAAATTGAAGAATATAATATCATCAAATCTATCCCTGGTATTGGAGAAAAGATCGCTGCAACGATCATTTCTGAAATTGGAGAGATAGATCGATTTACTGATCCTAAAAAGCTGGTAGCTTTCGCTGGAGTTGATCCTAGTGTATTTGAATCCGGTAAGTTTACAGCCACTAAAAACCGAATCACTAAAAGAGGGTCAAGCAGGCTTCGGCACGCCTTATACATGGCAGTTCGTTGTGCAATTCGTGACTGCCGTAAGATCAAAACAAGCGATGAAATCATTCCTCGTAATAAGAAATTACGGGAGTTCTATGATAAAAAACGTGAAGAAGGAAAACCCTTTAAAGTAGCCGTTATTGCGTGTGTAAATAAACTCTTACATTGGATATTTGCCCTTTTAAAGAACAGAACAACTTTCCAGGATATAGCTTAAAATCTACATCCAACCAAATAACACAAAACCTTCCAACACATGATTAAAAGAAGGTTATTTGTCATGCTTATTTTTAGTATATCATGCGATTTTCAAGATTTTTATTGAAAAATATTGACAAACTATTAGCTGGTTTAGTTTAAGTATATTCCTTCACAAACTTTTCACTCTTTAGTACAAAATCTCTCAGTTTCTTTAAAGACTAGTAATAAAGTGTGCCGGTTACTTAATAACGATACATCATTTTTTCTAGTAAGCTTTTTTCTACATCAATAAATTTTCATATAAATATATATTAATATAAAAATTTATTGATATAAAAATATATTTTTAGCAAGGCGTTTAAATAGCAAATGTCATTGTACATATGTAACGAACAAAAGAAGGTGCCAGCTAAATGCTAGTACCCTTATGTGGAATTAGGTAGAAGCCCCTTTGTGCCCCCCAATATGACCCGCTCGCTGAAGATAAGTGCCGCCATTCATTAAGCTATACGCGTGAAAAATCGCTTTTTTACCAAAACGGTCACGTATTTGATCGATGGTTTCATCTAAAACATGGCGTCTTTCATCCAGTTCAGGGGGCGTAAATAAATCAATCTGTTCATGTGCTGCAGGCTGTAATTTACTGCACACTACATGGATCTGGCGTACTGGCTGTCCGTCCCAATACTTTTTAAACAGCCGGACAAAGTGCTCACACAGTTCGGCTGTCTTATTTGTGCTTCTTGGAAGCAGTATTTGATGCCTAAAGCCGTGGTCCTCAATATCCCGGCTGTAAGATATGCCAAGTGCAATCCCCGCTGCGGCAGCCCCATGCTGGCGCAAACGCATCGCCACATCCTCTGTCATTTCTTTGATGACAATCATGATCTCCTCTTCCCTGTCATAATCCCGCAGCAAAATCTGCCCTTTGGAAAAGGATTTTTCACGGGCCCCTGCCTTCTCCGATATCACGCTGTAATCAATCCCCCAGGCATGGTAAAAAATTTGCTCCCCGAGCACGCCAAATTTTCGCTTTAGTTTCCACTTATCTGCGTGAGCAAGATCTTTTACCGATTCAATCCCTATATTGTAAAGGGCCTTGGCGTATCCATGAGAAATTCCCCACATATCTGTTATAGGGTCAATTGCCCAAACCTTCGCTGGGACATCTTCATATGACCAGTAAGAAATCCCATTCGGAGCGTTTTTCCCTTCATTATCAAGTGCCAGCTTCGCAAGCAAAGGATTGTCGCCAATCCCTATGGTGACAACCAGGCGCAGCTCCTGCCAAACCGTACGCTGAATGGTACGGGCTATTGTGAATTTATCCCCACCAAAGAGCCTTTTTGAGGCCGTTATATCCAGAAACGCTTCATCTATGGAATAGCAATGCAGGTCTTCTTCTGCTACAAAGCGGCGAAAAATATCTAGGATCATTTTATTTACTTTTAGATAAAGAGCCATAGAGGGTTCAACAATGATTAAGCGTGGATCTTTCGGTATTTCATAATTCCGTGACCCTGTCTTAATACCGAATTCTTTTTTTACCCGCGGTGAGGCAGCCAGTACAACAGAAACGGACCGTTCTTTATGGGCGATCACAATCACATAGGCATGCAGCGGATGAATCCGGCGGCGCACAGCCTCTACACTGGCAAAGAAGGATTTCACGTCAATGCAAAATACATCCCTGCGTGGCAAGTGTTCATCATCAATAGGCCTCACCATATTCATCGTCTCCCGCGGCAAATGAAATAGACACCATTTCATCCAATCGAAACTTGGAACTGTACCCTTTCAGCTTTATATATGGATGCTGGCCGGGCAGCCGGCAAAATTCTGAGACAATCCCCTTTACCTGCAACAGGTCATGATCACCGAAGGTATTCATCTTAAACACTACTTCTCTTTCAAGATGAAGTGAGCTTTGGATAAGTCGGTCGAATTCCTCTAATTGCTGTTCGTCAAATAGAATTTCTGTTTTCACAGGTTTGCTTTTGTCTCTTTCCATCATTTCAGCATGCTCGGCTAGTATGAGTCCCTGCCATTTCATCATTCCCCGGTCATTATACAATTTCTTCATCCAAGATAACTCCTTTCAATGAGAATATATGTTCGTATATAGTATATAATTCAGTATAAGAACAAATATTCCTGCTGACAATGAAAACTTTTTAAAGATTCCTCTTTTTCATCGAAAATACGTTTGGTTTTTATTGAAGTATGAACATTTGTTCTATATAATGAAGTCGTGAAGAGGAGGTTGTTAAAATGAATGGATTGTTTAACACATCGCTGGAACAAAAAAAGCTGATATCCATTATGTATATGGCAGATGATCATACGGTTACTTTTCGCAGTATTATCGTTAGGAAAATATATGGCATTCACATCCACGCGTACTGCTTGAAGAGGCAGCAAATCCGGAAGTTTAAGCGGTTCAACATTTTAGCAGCAGGAAAAGCACCGCAAAGGAGAAAGGCTTATGCTTAAACAACTGTCTGCACGTCAGGAAAAAATGCTGCAGTTTATAGATGATTATGTCAGTGCCAAAAACTATCCCCCGTCTATTCGTGAAATAGACGACGCGGTTGAGTTAAAGTCTTCTTCAACCGTAAAGGGCCACCTTGATCGTTTAAAAGCGTCGGGATACGTAACCTGGGAACAGGGAAAGCCGCGGACATTGCATGTGGTGAAAAGAAGCGCAATTACCCCAATGAGATTAAATGCTTAATATACAAAAGGAGCAATAACAGCATTGAAGACTGTTATTGCTCCTTCTCCTTCCTCTTTTTTCTTATAAGTCACCTTTAGTTCCTTCTGCAGTTTATTTAAATTTTGTCAGAAAGGCCCGCTTTCTTTAAGGAAACGGGCCTTTCTGGCGATATAAGATATCTTTTTATCCCTTTCTTCTTTAAAGAGAAGTCTCAATTTTGCTGGACCTTCTTCTGCAGAGGATTAGGTACCTGGACTTTCTTTTTTGGTTGTTTAACATTACTTTCTTTTTCACCCTGATCCTCTATCATAACTTCCTTCGGCACTGCAAATAAGTAAGTGATCACAAAGGCAGCCGCAAAAATCAGGACAGATACCACAATATATACAAGCAGCTGATTCCATTCGTAAATGTACATTAGAGGAGAAAGTATCACAGCCAACCCATATGAATTTGCTTTAATATTTAATAAGGATAAAATTGCACCACCAGCAGCCGAACAGGCAATCATCACATAAAGCGGTTTCAAACTATAGCGCATTACAACACCAAACAAAGCTGGTTCGCTGACACCCAGCAGCTGCGTCAGGGCTGCACTCATACCTGTTACTTTTACTGTCTGTTTTTTCGCTTTAATCGTAATCCCCAAGCATGTGCCGGCGTTTGCAAATCCGTACATGGCACAAAGCGTAATAAGGGGGTTAAAGCCTGTATTGGCCAGTAGTGTTGTTTCAATCATAATAAACAAATGATGCATTCCCGTCATAACGGCTAAAGGATATAAGAAACCGATCAACAGTCCGCCTATTCCAAAAGGAGCCTGTATAAGCTGAGTCACTACTGTGACTAAGCCTGATTCTAGAATATGCAATAATGGACCTAGGATCAGCAGACCCGTAATCATCATCGCTAACAAAACAAAGAATGGAGTAAAAATTAAATCTAACGCATTTGGCATGACAGCCCGCAATTTCTTCTCTAATTTTGCTCCAAGGATTCCTACAACAAGCGCTGTCAGCACGCTGCCCTGGTACCCAACAACCGGAATGAAACCAAAAGCCATGATAGGTTCCACCCCACTATTGATATCTGCCACTGCATAAGCATTTGGAAGAGCTGGAGAAACAAGCATCAACCCAATAACAAAACCAATAATCGGCATACCGCCAAAGTTTCTAAAAGCAGACCAGCAGATTAAAGCGGGCAAGAACGCAAAAGCGGTATCTGTAAGAACAGAGACAAGGGTCTGCAAATAAGCGGGAATATCCTCGATAGTCATCCCCATTACACCCAGAACGGTATCATTAAACAGCACGCCTTTTAAACCGAGGAATAAACCGGTTGCTGCGATGATTGGAATGATCGGAATAAAGATATCGGCTAATGTCCGGACCGCTCTTTTAATTCCTTTCTCCCTTGGACCGGAAGATGTTTTTTGATCCAATTTATCATCTTGTTCAGGCTGGTTTCCTTTTAAGGCAGCGTATACTTTGTTGACAGTACCAGTGCCTAAAATGACCTGGTACTGTCCTGCGTTGAAAAAGACACCTTTTACTTCATCGATTTTTTCAATTGCCTCATCGTCAATCTTTGCGCGGTCTTTAACCGAAAAACGCAGCCTGGTTGCACAGTGAACAACCGATTCAATATTATCTTCACCAATGACATGGACAATTTCTTTCCCTATGCGTTCATATTTATTTTCACTCATGAAAGCACTCTTCTTTCTTTAAAAGGATTAATGCCTGATATGGCTGTAAAGAATTCGCTGTTTCTTCTTTATAATTATTTAATAGAACTGTGTAATTTTCAGGGTTCCAATTCAGCTCTTGCTGTTCAGAAGAAAAGTTGAAGTAACACACTACTTCTTCTGTATTCCATTTTCGCTTATAAGCCACAATAACAGGGTGATCTTCTAAAATAGGTTCAATCTCCCCGTATATTAAGCAATTACTTGCCTCACTAGACTGTCTGACTCCAATCATCTTTCTGTAAAAATTCAAGATAGAATCCGGGTTCTTCTCTTGCTGCTCCACATTAATGCTTGTGAAATTTTCATTCATGCCAAGCCACGGTTTTGTCTTTGAGAATCCCCCGTACTCATCAGCATTCCAATGAAAAGGCGTTCTTGAGTTATCACGGCTTCTTAAGTTGATAAAGTGCAGGGCTTCTTCTTCGCTGAACCCTTCATTCATGGAACGATAGTATTGGTCGATACTTGAAATATCATCAAACTCTTCAATACTTTTACGCTTAAAGTTAGTCATTCCTATTTCCTGGCCCTGGTAAATAAACGGTGTACCTCTAAGATAGAAAAACATAGCCCCAAGCATAGTCGCTGAATAGAAGTTTTGATCCTCTTCTTTTATGTACTTGCTTAATGATCGATTTTGATCGTGGTTCTCTAAAAAGTTAGCTCCCCATCCTACTTTTTGGATCTCCTTTTGACTGGTGAAAATTAATTTTTTGAGATCCAGCACTGTCCAATCAAGTCTTCTGAACCATTCGCTTCCAGATGCCACATCAAGATCTGCATATCTAAAATCAAAAATCATCGAAAAGTAACCGTTTTCTCCGATATAATCACCAAATTGCTCGTAGACAACGCCCGGTGCTTCACCGATGGTCACACAATCATATTTGGAAAAGGTTTTTTCGTTTAATTCATGGAGAAATACTTCAATGCCTGGCTGATTCCGGGTCTTTTTTGTGCACTTTACAAGCCCGTCTGCTCCGTCAGCTGGAAGATCGCTAAACGTTTGGTCTTTTTTTATAAAAGTAATCGCATCAACCCGAAATCCGGCAATTCCTTTTTCCAGCCAATAATTGACCATCTTATACAACTCTTCACGTACTTCTTCATTTTCCCAATTTAAATCTGGCTGCTTAACGTCAAAAGAATGGAAATAATACTGATCTGAGTTCGGCAGAGGTTCCCACACACTGCCGCCAAATACCGAGCGCCAGTTTGTCGGAGGCTGGCCATCTTTACCGGATTTCAATACATAGTAATCTCTATATTTGCTGTTTGGATTCTTTAAAACGTCCTGGAACCATGGATGTTCATCTGATGTATGATTAATAACTAAATCCAGAACAATCTTAATTTCTTTTTCCTTTGCTTTTACAATTAACTCGTCTAAATCTTTCATTTCACCAAATTCCGGATTTAACTGATAGTAATCTGAGATATCGTATCCGTTATCAGCCATTGGCGACTTGTAAATAGGACAAATCCATATCATCGTAATGCCTAAAGACTGGAGGTAATCGAGTTTCTCGGTAATCCCTTTTATATCACCTATTCCGTCATTGTTTGAATCGCAAAAACTTTTAGGGTAAATCTGATAAATCACTTCTTTCTGCCACCATTTTTGCTTCATACCTGATTCTCCAAGAGGGTATTCATGTAAAGTTTGCTGCATGGCTGTTCCTCCAAACTCATATTCATTTAAAGAAAAATTTTGTTCAATTTATGGGAACGGTTCCACAATTTATTAAAAAATGGATGATGAATGCTCTGTGACTCTATTTCTAACGAATTGTATGTACGAACTATACACATTCACTAAATGTGGGAACGGTTCCACAGTTATTTAAAAAAATAGAAATGGTTTTATACGTGGTTACGGATTTAGAACCGGTTCCATGTTTTAGATTATACGCCTCCTCATTTTATTTTGTCAACGCTTTCTCTTTTAAAAATTTCAAATTTTAAAGTTGTGCACTTTTTAATCTCCTTATGATTAATTAAATGATGGATATTTTGAGCGGCCATTTGCCCTGCTAATTGATAGTGAAACTTAACAGTCGTTAAGCCCGGTGACATATATTCTGATATGCTATACCCTCCAAATCCGGTGATAGATAAATCTGTAGGCACCTTTATGCCATTATCGTACGCTGCTTTCATTGCACCAAGAGCTATATTATCCGTAGCACAGACAATGATCGAAGGAGCAAAATCACTGATTATATTCTTGGCTGCATTCCTGGCATCTTCTGTATCAAATGTTGTTTCATAAAATCGAATATGTATATCATTCTCTTTCCCAACTGCTTTTTTAAATCCCTCTTTTCTTTTGAAACCGGCAGCAACATCTCGTTCTGCCACTCCTAAAAAAGCAATTTTTTTATGTCCTTTTGATATCACATACTTTCCTAGTTCAAATGCTGCCTGTTCATCAGGATGGACCAAACAATATAAATTTTCATGTTTTTGACCTACAATTAATACAGGAATATCGATTTTGTAAAAAGCTTCTAAATGAGCTTTTGTGATCACAGTTGGCAGTACAATTAACCCTGCAACTTTCTGTTTAGCCAGGCTGTAGATATTTTCAATTTCTCTTTCAACACTTAATCCCGAATTTGCCACAACCATTTTCAAATTTAACTCCCTCAGCTGCTGGTCAATGCCGATCATTGTCTTTGAAGCCGCGTAAGAATCAAGCCGGGGTACCACGACCCCGACTAAGTTTGTCACTTTCGCTTTTAAACTTTGTGCAAAAGAATTAGGCACGTATTCAGTTTTCTGGATGACTCGTTCTATTTTAAGCTTTGTGACTGGGCTCACTGATCCATCATTTAAATATCTTGAAACTGTACTTTTTGCAACACCAGCCATTTTTGCAATCTCAGCTATCGTAATCATGCAATCCCTCCTAACCAACAAACATAAGAAGCTGACAAAAGTGCTTTATATAAAGCCTAATTTTAGCTTTTCTAAAAATCACAATGTTGTTCTCATGAAGTATATTTTTTATGAAAACTAAAGCGTTGCAAAATACTTCTTCTTTTCCAGAAACTGTTTCAGCACTAATGTAGTCGATTTCAAGTAGATTCACGGATAATCAACTCAATGGGAAGCTCATAATATGGATCAAGTGATTCGGCATTATTTAACTTCTCAATAATAATTTCTACTGCTTTTTCTCCCAGTTGATCGACTGGCTGCTTAATGGTTGTCAGTGTTGGACTCACAACCCGTGCGATTGGCTGGTCATCAAATCCCATAATGGCAAGATCATCTGGAATTCGGATCCCCTGGACATTCGCTTCAGCAATCATTCCGCTGGCAACCTCATCGCTTCCGGTAAACACAGCCGTTGGCCTTTCTTCCATCTCCAAAATTTTTCTGAGTACCTGCTGTCCATCTTCGATGCTGTGCTGGTTGACAAAAACCCAATTCGGGTTAACCGAAATCCCCGCTTCTTCTAAGGCTTTTTGATAGCCTTGATTACGCTCTTTGCCTTTCCCTTCTTTTTTAAAAAATCCCCCTGTACAATAGGCAATTTTCCTGTGTCCTTTTTCAATCAAGTGCTTTATGCCATCGTAAGTCCCTTTGTATTGGTTAAGGCGGACTATTGGAACTTTTGATTTGTCGATGTATACGTTACAAAGCACAATGGGTCCGTGCTCTATAAATGATTTGACTTTAGACCAGTGGTTTTCAACAGCCGTCATAATTACTCCATCCACTTGTTTTGTTTTAAGTAAATTTAGAAACGCCAGCTCTTTTTTTCGATCCTCATTACTTTGGAAAATCAACACTTGATAGCCTTTTTCATAAGCTGCTTCTTCAATGGCATCTACCAGGTAGGAAAAGAAAGGATTGGTGATTTTGGGCACTATGACTCCAATTGTCGTGGTTAGCTGTCCTCTCAGCCTGCGAGCAGAAAGGTTGGGGTGATATTCTAACTCTTCCATTGCTTTTAAAACGAGTGCTTTTTTTTCTGCGGATACATACCCTTTATTATTAATAACACGAGATACTGTAGTTTTTGATATTCCTGATAACTGAGCCACGTCTTTTATTGTCGGCATTTTTTTCATCCCTTTGTATTGCAATTTGTGGAACCGATTTCACATATTGTACCCTACAAAGAAGGGCTGTTTCAATATTTATTCTTTGCCTAACCATTTCTGAATGCCCCCTCATATTGATCAGTATAATCATGAATTATTTTGATTAATTATAAAAATATAATCAAATAAGTGAGGAAGATTTTTTAATATATATTTTCTTATAAATATATATTAATATAAAAATATATTCATATCAGATTTAGGTTTGAGAATCCCGACATAACCAGGTTTTCGAGCTTCTTTCTTTATATAATTCATTGCTTCAATGGATAGATAAGCCGGTTATAAGACACTGCCATATTATAAAGAAGCTTGAGCACTTAAACATCTCCAAATTGCGTATCCCCGTTGAGCCACGTGAATGCCTTATTAACGTCAATTCACCTCTTGCAGCTTTTTTCTTTTAAAATTGTTGCACCTTAACATAAAAATTATTAAGCTATTGAGCATAGAATAATGAACAGGGTTTTGTTACAGAAAAACCAATAAAAAAGCGCCCTTTTGAGAACCGAACGGACGTGTTCAGAAAAGGACGAGTTTCAGAACAAATATCGACTAATAAATTAGTAAATAAGAAAAAGACTCATAACGAAAAAGCAGCTGTCTCTTTCCCAAGGAGACAGCTGCTTTTTCCAAATGTATGTGTCAAAAGAAAACGAGCAAAAGTGCGTCGTCACTCTTGCTTTACAATCTTATGGCTGTATAGCTGAAATATTCCTGTAAATAAACAGCTCACCCCATTCATCGTTAAATAACATCGATTAAAAGAGCCAGGATAACCATCATTGGTATATAGCGTTGGTTCTTACAATTTCACTACGCATATATTTTATTGAGCCACGAAGAATATGTCATCCATTTATCACATACATTCCTTTATTGTTTGAAACCTAACCTTTGTTTCGATTGCAACCCAAATTTCCGCCCACTTTAGAACAAGAAGAAAGGAAGTGTAACAGAATGGCCCATAACCGTTTACGTTCCAATGATATGAATGTTGCCCATGACATGGCACTTGTAGAGCATTTTAGGGCAGCCATTGGCATGAAGACCTTTATACTGACTCCTTCCTATCCATTTATGTTTGTTGGCGAAATTGTTTCCATGGTAGGGGATCAAGTCGAGATATTCGCTGAAACCACACATTTTTGCTCAACTGGAAAAACGAAACTGGCTGATCCATGTCCATAATATCGAAGTGTTTTATATCGAGTTTCCCGGTGATCCGCGCATCCCAGAGTTAAATGACATGCTGTAACAAGGAGGGAAAACGATGATAAGGCGCTATCATGTGGTGGCCATTCCGATCCGCATTGTCGTCAACAATTTTGGCGACCATAACCCGGATGGACGAATGTACGTGTTAAAAGAAAACGAGGCAAAGGTAAAAGAATTGGTCCGTAAAAATCCCTTTACCCCGGTAGAACTCATAGAGCCGCTGACCATTAGAGCCAATGAAGGAGACACAGTTGAGATTCTGTTTGAAAATCAGCTTCCTTTTGCAGCAGGCATGCATTTTCAGGATCTTGATTATAACGTGCTAACCTCAGACGGAGCCAACGTTGGCTTTAACCCAAGCTCACTGGCTGAATGCGGTGAAAAGCTTCTTTACAAGCTGGATGCTACGTATGAAGGAATTTGTTTTTTCACTGATGTCGGCAATGTATCAAGCACCGAAGAGGGATCCAGCATCCAAGGCCTTTTCGGTACATTGCTCGTTGAAAGAAGAGGTTCCTGGTGGACCGATCCTGTCACAGGCGGACCGATCAACAGTGGTGTTTTCGCAGATGTCCATCACCCTTTTCTTCCCTCCTTCCGTGAGTATGCATGGTTTTTCCATGATGAAATGGAAGTGGATGATTTAACGGGCAACCGGCCGCTTAACCCGATGACCAATCAGGAAAGTGAATCCTTTCACGGTTTGAACTATCGATATGAACCACTTCATAACCGCCTGAAATTGATTGAAGAAGGCGTCGTATCTCCCGAGCTTGAAGGCGAGGAAGTTCATCATGACTCCTGGGTATTTGGCGACCCTGCCACACCGATTTTGCGTGGCTATCGGGACGATCCTGCCGTTGTCCGCCTGATTCATGCAGGCTCAAAAGAAACACATGTGTTCCACTATCATGTGCATCAATGGCTTAGAGATCCTGGAAACATTAATTCAGAGATTGTGGATGCGCAGGCAATCAGCCCGCAGTCTCACTATAGTGTTCAGCCTTTATACGGGCTTGGCAGCATGCAGGGGGCAATTGGGGATGTGATTATTCATTGCCACCTCTACCCGCATTTTGAAGCCGGCATGTGGGGGATAAACCGTATCTTTGACACCCTCCAGGACGGCAGTCAATGCTATCCAAACGGCACCCCGATTGCCCCGCTTCAGCCGCTGCCGGACCGTCCCTGCCCGCCGTGTCCAACAAAAGAAAAACCAGGGTTTCCTAACTTTATCCCCGGTAAGGTTGGCTGCAAAGCGCCGAGACCGCCGCTTGGCATTGTTGGCGGACGGGGCATGACGGAACTCGAAAAAAATGCCGCCGTACCGAATGCAAGACCAGGGGCCGTTTTTGCTGATTCCTGTCTGGGAAATCCGGTTGTCCTGGAATTTAACGTGTCCGTGATTGATCTTCCGCTTGTTTATAACAAACAGGGCTGGAACGATCCAAAAGGAAGAATTTATGTAAAAGATGAAGATATTGAGGATGTGCTGTCCGGAAAAAAAGAGCCGGAACCGTTAGTCCTGCATGTGCCAGCCGGTTCTTGTGTCAGGATAAACTTCACAAACCGGCTGTCTCATATTCTGGATGGAGATGCCTTTCAGCTGGTCACACGAACCTATGAGGTGGGCTTTCATGTCCATTTTGTAAAGTTTGATGTTCTTGTGTCTGATGGTGCAAATGTAGGCTGGAACTATGACAGTGCCATTTTGCCGGGTGAGACTGGCCGGTATGAATGGTATGCGGACACCGAATTAAAAGCTTTTTTCTTTCACGATCACCTGTTTCCCGTTTCTCATCAGCAGCATGGGATTTTTGGTTCGTGTGTCATCCAGCCTCGATTTTCTACATTTTTGGATTCAAGAACGGGTGAGGAAACAGATCATGGTACACAGGTTACTGTTGCCCATCCTCTTATTCCGGATTACCGCGACTTTGCGTTATTTGTCCAGGATTTCGCCTTGCTGTTTGACAAAGACGGCTGTCCCATTCAGCCACCGCAATTTCCAGGTTCTTTGGAGGACCCCGGTATTTTTGCGGTCAATTATAAAAATGAACCGCTGCAATTCCGGCTTGGGAAAGACTGTGATCCAGCCTATTCCTTCAGCTCCTATGTGAATGGAGACCCCGTTACCCCTATTCTGCGGGCGTATGAAGGAGATTCCATCCGTATCCGGCTGCTGCAGGGAGCTCATGAAGAATCCCACAGTTTTAATGTGCATGGACTAAAATGGAAATCAGAACGGCCCAGCAACGATGCACAGATCCGTTCGCAGCAGCATATCGGCATTTCAGAGTCATTTACATTTGAAATGGATATTCCAAGAGCAGGGGATTATTTGTGGGCTTTTGAAACAGAAGAAGATATCTGGAACGGCACATGGGGACTTATTCGCGCTTATGACCAGGAAGTGGAGCATCTCATTCCTTTGCCTGACCGGCTTTTGCCGGAGCCAAGAACAAAACCGCTGCCCGAAGTAACCGGAAAGCCGCCGGCTCTAGCCGATCCACAGTCTACCCTGCCGCCTGAAGCACCACATAATCCGCCGGTTCGAAAGTATAGTATTGTTGCGTTTCAAACACCTATCGTATACAACTCGTTTGGAGACCATGATCCGTATGGAATCGTGTTTGCTTTAGAAGAAGATGTTGAGGACATTCTTCGCGGCAAGAAAAAGCCAGATCCGCTTGTGCTTAGAGGAAACGCTGGTGATCTTCTAGAAGTCACGCTGACGAGCCGTCTGAAACCTGATTTATTCCCATTCCCTGATGGCATTCATCCTTATCCGCCAGTAAAAGAACAGGCCTTTTATCCGCCGTCTCTGCGTATTTCCCTGCACGTCAATATGCTTGATTATGATGTGACCACTTCAAGCGGTGATACGGTCGGATTCAATCCTGATCAAACAGTGGGACCTGGTGAAACCATTACGTACCGCTGGCATGTACAGGATGCCATGGGTACCTGTGCCATGTGGGATATGGCCGACTTACGGAATCACCGCTCCTTTGGAACGTTCGGTGCTTTTATTGCGGAGCCGCGGTTTACAACATACCACAACCCTTATACGCTGGAACCTGTCCGAACAGGCACAAATGTGGTGCTCAGGAACCCGTTTGGCAGTGAATACAGAGAATTTGTTTTGGTTATGCATGACGGTGTTCGTTTAGAAGATAAGCACGGCAAAGTGATTATCGATCCACTGGACGGCGTCATTCCAGAACCTGATCCTGAAGACGATGAAGTAGACACCTATGATTTCGGGTCACGCGGCTTCAACTATCGGACAGAGCGGTTAATTAACCGTTTTAGAAAATATCCAGTTTTAGGTGACTTATTTAGCTCAAAGGTTCACGGTGATCCGGCCACACCTGTTTTCGAAGCATATCCAGGTGATCCTGTCGTTATTCGGCTCACTACTCCATCAGAACGCAGAAGAGCCCATACATTTCATCTGCACGGCCATAATTGGAAATTTGACCCGAGAGATATTGAATCCCGTATTGATTCATACACCGGTCATATGGTTGCCGGTGTCACAGAAGACCTGCTTTTAATTGGCGGTGCTGGAGGAACGTATAACTATCCAGGGGATTATATGTACCGGGCCGGCAACATTCGCTGGGATATCGAGCAGGGCATGTGGGGGATTATTCGGGTCCATGATAAAATCCAGCCTCATTTACCTTCACTAGATAAATGACATATGAATAAAGGACTGTCAAAGACAGTCCAAAATAAATTGATACGAAAATTGTTTAGTTTTACACCCGTTTGGACAAAAATAAATAAGGGAACAGAAGCACGTTTTTTCTGTTTTTTCTTTTTTTGCCGGCCCCCGAGACAGCTCCGGGGGCTTCTCTGTTTTTACTCCTGCTTCACTAAATATATTAATGAGGTTCTACATTAAATTTTTCAGCTACTCGCCGGTATCCGCCCATTTCACTTGATAAGTAAAGTTCAACCGCCTTCAGCTTAACTTCTGCAGAATAAGTTTGTTTTCTCCCCATATAAAAATCCCCTCCAAGTAGATAGTAGCGTTGCTTTCTTATAACTGTCTACTTAAAGGGGAGCATATCGGATAATTTCAGTATGATGCTTCACAATTCCCCTTAATACACACAAGACAAAACAAGTGTATAATGAAATCCAGAACCTTCTACGTCATAAAACAGGAGTAACTTTTATGAGTGACAATATTTCAGACATTGATTACAAACAAGTAATTGAGTATGCTTTAGAACCTTTAATTATTCATTCACAGCTAAAAATTATCTATGTTAATCGTGCAGCCGAAATATTCTTTAGGGCTTCAAAAGAAGAAATTATCGGAGCAAGCCCTTTAGATATTTTTAAGGAGTCATCCAAATCAGCAATAGACAAAAGAATACAAAATGCTTATGAACGGCCAGCTAATGTAATTGAAGAAACAATATATCGAATGGATGGTACAACAGTTGATGTAGAATTATACTGCCATCCTGTGTTACTGGGTAATACAAAATCTATCCAGACATATGTAAGAGATATAACAGAAAGAAAAGCAGCTGAGAAAAAACAAAAAGAAATGATAAGTCAAATAAACGAGTTATCATCAACTATAGTTCCAATATTGGAGGGGGTTGCGGTACTTCCTTTATTGGGTGCTTTTGATGAAGAACGAGCAAGACAACTTTTAGAAAGAGTCCCAGAAAACGTACAAAAACAAAGTATAAAGTGCCTAATTATAGATTTCTCTGCTATTTATAACTTAGATTCTCTTGTAGCGGAATATATTTTTAAAATTAGTACCGTATTATCGCTGCTTGGTGTACGTTCTATCATCACAGGTTTAAGACCCGAATTAACCTTAGTTGCCGTACAACTAGGTATAAATTTCAATTCCACACCCACTGTTTCAACTGTAAAAGCTGCACTTCACTTACTAGGTGTAGAGCACAATGAAGATTCATTAATCCAAACGGAAAACAAGTAAAGCAAAGAATGTAGGAAGCAATGTGACGAAACATTGCTTTTTTTATTTTTGGATTTATCTCTTCAAATAACCTGCACCATTAGTTGAAGAAGAAAAGATGGAGTAAATATAATCTTGTTTATATTTACTCGTTTGTTTTGTACGTGATCTTTAAAGGCTTATCAAAATGAATAAGATATATATTTTCATTCTGTCGCTTGACAAGATTAACTATGAATAATTCCATCTTATGTCAACTCTAAATCCTAGAGAATCCGCGTCGCATCAGCGTTTTTCCGTTATAGGATTGTTCCTTTTGATAATTGGAAAGCCGTTTCGTTTATGCAGGACACGCCTTTAGCCGTTGGTACGGCTGCATTTGGCTATGTATATTCGTGTTTGATGGCGCGGACAGCTGCGTGTAGCCGGATGTGCAATCGGACGGGCAAACGCTATATAATCATACTGCCGGAAAACTGCAGCACACCCTCGACTTTTTTAAGCGTAGACGGCCCAGGCCCTCACTACACTTGTAATCGGCCCGCTACCGTCCTGCAGCACGGATTTAATACCGTGTGGTTTAAGTTCCTATAACAACAGGAAAATAACGCAGAACACGGTTTCACGTTAAACCACCTACCCTATATCTTGTCTATTGTCGTGGTGCTATTCCCACGGCCTTTTTTATACGGATTATTGAACATTGAGGCAGCCGGCCTACATCGTTTTTAATACGAGGCATACGATAATTTAACGGGCGGTAGTGATGTCCATGTGAACCTCCAGCAACTAGCGAGTGGTCAACGCATACGGCGGTTTATACGTATATTCTTCTCTGAGTACCGATTAAACATGGCGACATTTCACCACTCGCATATCTACCATCGTTTATTGCCGCGGGGCCTCCCGCGGCCTTTTTTGTGTATTCGGTTTATCTTCGCATCAAAGCAGGTAAACGTTATCATGTGGCACACACTTGCCACATCTCCTAAACTCTATATAGTTCGTCTTGTTCGCTGCGGAGTCGCGTCCGCAGCCTTATTTGTGCGCTATTACAGGCGACTTTCGATCGAGCCTACTTATAAAAACTTAATTGCCTCAATGACGCAAATCATTTTGTGTTGCATCAATTGCAGTTCCAACTACATTCATCACAATCGTTGATGCAACACTTAAAAATACTTTCTCTTTTTATGGAAACTTTAGATTCAGACATAATTAACCTCCATAAATTTAATAACCTAACTATACCGTCTAGACGTTTTTTGCAAATTAAATAATTTTCCTTGTTTTTGGGCGGTAGCTGGCTGGGGGTGCAAGGGCGAGCCAGTGCATTGGATAGATCAATAAAGCGAGTTACTACATTTACTTTTTTTACCTAAAATGTAATCATTTTTTATATTTAAATTTCGTCACATTTGAAAATTTCGTAATATAATTGTAATAATATATTTTTTAAAATTTTAAAAAGATAAAGGCAAACCATTCAAAAGATTGGGACGCAAAGCTACAGGTCTAAGGTTTTAAACTATGATGGCTGGGTTGCAAAATCATAGGAGTGGTATATTTGTTGATGAAAAAGTTATTCAAAAACCTATTTGTAGTATTAACGTCATTAGCACTGGGCATAAGTATTCTAGCCACGAAAGCGGAAGCTAGTAATGAAAAAAACAATGACCTTATCATAGTCAACAAAGCTTATAATAAGATGGTGTTTATTAACGATGGGTTTATTGAAATGGTTGCACCAGTAGGGACAGGCCGCACATGGGATCTCACCCCTGTCGGGCAGTTTAAAGTGGTGAATATGGTCAAAAATAGACCTTATTACAAAAAAAATATCGCTGGTGGTTCACCAAATAATCCTCTTGGCGCACGATGGATTGGCTTCAGTGTACCGGGAAATTGGGGAACAGAAACAGGAAATGTATTTGCACTCCACGGAACCAATCAACCGGCCTCTATTGGTGGTTACGTTAGTTCTGGATGTATCAGAATGTATAACAGCGATATTATTAAGCTATATGATAAAGTCGCTAATGGAACACCCGTGACAATTACTTATTCATACAAATCATTTCAAGCATTGGCAAAAATGTATGGCTATTCGATAAAAGGTTTTAGGTAATTCTAGAGCGGCTTATATTTAGGTCGCTCTTTTTGTGCGTTCTTCTCTTGTTTTTGGCCGATAGCTGGCTGAGGTTGTGGGGACGAGCCCCAGCATTGCGTAGATTAATAAAGCTTACGATCGGCAGCACAGGCGATTTTTGGCGGCACACTGGCCGCAGCAAGCTCATTCCATGTTCCTTTATACAAATTACCGCTTTAAAATTGTCTACTTTCTTTATTAACCTGTCAGTAAAGTGTTTGGCACTCAAAATGAATTTCGCGCAATAATGTACTTATGCAGAAGATCGGCTTGTGCGCAAAGTTTTAGGGTATTGGTATTTCATCGTACCGGGAACGAATGATACATTCAGCTACATGGAAGGGATCTATACACATAGGTTAACACCTAACTACTCCATTGAAGTGGGCAAGCGCAGCACGAAGCCGGGATATGCGGTGCTCAATCTGTCTACATTCTACTCCGTTACTTATCAAGTGATGGATCTGCTTTATCAGCAGGTTCCACTGGCCAATCTATATATGGAACGATTAAAGGACCGTTGGATCATTTATATAAAAGACGTACGGTTAACTGGTGTTTCGGTTGAATTAGCTGACTTCATTAAATGTTCGGCTCAACAGGGGCGTGTATATTAAGGAAGGGCTGCGAAAAAGAGAAGAACAGAGAGAATTAAGACCTTAGCGCCTAACCCCCACAAACTCGAAGATTTTGAAGAAGAATACGGTGCTCATTTTTTGTTCAAAACCAGTATCTGAACCTGTGTTTGAAAAAGATTAACAGTAAGACCAGTGAAAAAGCCCGTCGAAAGTTCTCGAACGGGCTACTTCGTTGTTCTATTTAGGTTTTTATTCATTAGCTTGTAAAATAAAAGAATAGAATCTCTTATGATAATGCGTGCTGCCATAAGAATCTCCTACTTTACATATTACTCGATACGAGAGTGAGCACGTTTTTCATCAAATACATGTCTATCAAGATATTTATGGAAGAACCACTCACCAACTGCTATAGCAATCGCTGAGATAAAAGAAGCTGCTAGAACATCTCCATCATTGATAAATAGTGATTTACCCATAAGCCAAACGACAAAGAACGTCAATACTGCATCTAATACAGTCGCCATACTATTTCTCTTGGAGTGATCTGCATTACGCTCACGATCGTCACCTGCTTTACGGAATACAAGCAAGTCCCCAACGACATAAGCGAGAATTGTAAGAACAGCACTGATAAGGAGCGTATCACTGAACTCTCCGTCGTAAATTCCAGTGAGTACAATCCCAAGTACGACTGCGACCATCACAAATTTAATAATAAGTGCTTTTACATGATCCATGTTCATTTCCTCCTTTTTCTTTAATGCTCAATTAATACCCCAAATAGAAATAATAAACACCTACTTTGTTTTTTAATATCCTTGGTATGAAAAAATTTTTTAAGATTAACTAGTCATTTTCCTGTACCTATCCTTTACAGACAATAAGCTGCATGTGACCGACCTTTCCGAACGGTCTCATGCAAGTATGAGGAGTCTTTTATCTTTTTCGTGTTGGGAGTGCTTACGTTCTTCCCAATGGTAAAGTTGCATACGGGATACAACGACTTGTTCCGTAATTTCTGAATAGTTTACGCAAGATAATATCGTTCATCTAGCGGTGGCCTGTTTGCTGCGTTCTTTCTTACATTTTGTCCTCTGTTTGATACCACTGTTAATTTCAATGCGTGTAGTTTCGATGTTTATATGTCGGTAAATTTTTTTCTTTTGTGGTTTACCTTCTTATAACAGTGGGTAAGTAAATAATGTGGTAACCACACCACCTCCTGATGATTTTTTGTTTGCTACATATTGATTACTAGTTGCTCTTTGCTGCGGATCTTACCGCGGCCTTTTTTATGCATAGCGCCCATCGCGACATTATTTTTGCTCTGTTGTTTATAGTTTGGTTAAACAGGTAATGCTAAGCATGGTTTTCGAGTACCACCCAGCCTCTCATTACTCTTTTCTTGCTGCGGATGACATACTGCAGCTTTTTTTTATTTATGGTTTGATTTACTGACAGAATGGGGAACAAATAAACCATGTAGCTAAGGGACACCTCATCAGCCCTAAAAAGTTACATAACTCCATGCCATTTGCCACGGATTTGCTTCCGTGGCTTCTTTATGCTGTCAACTCTAACTCCTGGATTACATGATGACTATCTTCATAAACAAATCGATCTAGGCTCTTATTCAGCATACTATTGTAGAAGCGGTCAAGTTACGGATATGCTCCGTTTTTGTACGTATAAAAGCCACTAATAGAGCGCTCACACAGACATTCTCAACGTCTTGTTTATTAAACGCCGTACTTATAGTTCATGTTTTTTGCCTTATAAACGCCGTACATCTTGCTCACAAGCAGCTCCTCTCAGCCAATAGTTGACGATATTAGTAATTTGAAGAGTCGGAAAAACGTAAGTGCCGCTGCAGGCTTGTGTAAAAATACATTTTGTATGCTTTTAACCACGCCTCGCTTTGGACTAAAAGTTATCACTATTTATAAGCAGTTTTTAAGCATTAATTTGCGCAATAGGAATAAAAGAGGCTTATGATTATCTCGTTCACAATCATGAGTCACTTTTTTATTCAATATTTTATTAATAAATTGTATAATTATAAAAAGTTCTCATTTCGAGAACTCTCTTGGGAGGGCTAATATGGATGACGCCATGTACTGCCTTGCAAAGGATTCTGTTGATTATTATGTGTATGGAAACACCGATGAAGAAGGAGAGTGAGCTAACCTCCTTCTTCCCTTAAACAGCAACAACCTCATTGCGGCTCTTTTAATAAAATTTATGTATTTCTTCCTAACAAAACACAAGCTACTATTTATATTGGATTACGAATTAAATTTTATATTTCACTTTTTAATTAATGCATCCCATTAGCTGAAGGACAAAAGGCAGTTAAACACTAATAACACACGCCATAAGGTAAAACCTATCGAGACATGAAATATTAATTTTCTTAGTAATGTGTTTAATAAAAATCAGCAAAATTCTTTGAAAGCACCTACAAAGGGGGAAGACGAAATGGGCGAAGCATTTAAATTACAAGAATTTCTCGAAAAAAACAGCCAGAAGTTTGAAGAAAAGTTATTAGACGAGGCTGTCAATGTAAGAGACAAAATTGATGAAATTTTATCTATTGGCAATATTGATCTTGTGAATAATGCCCATAGGGTGGTTGCTTATATTATTAACGGGCAAGAAAAAGAACTTGAATTGTTTGCAAAGCAGGAAGGTATAGCATGGGCCACCCACTCCATTGACCTATCCTTTAAATTAGAGTGGGTGCAAGCCATCCGCAGGACTCTGTGGAATTTTATAAAACAGTATAACGACTTAACAGGTGAACAGGTAATATTAAACTTTTTTCGTTTAGAGAAAGAAATTAATAATCAAGTGGATTCGTTTCTAAATGCCTTTTTTATTAGTTACTCTACATATAAAGATTCCCTGATTAAAGCCCAAAGAAAGCTGGTTGAAAATCTGTCTGTTCCTATTATTCCAATCAACGCCTCTGTTTGTATCCTCCCTGTGATTGGTTCGGTTGATACGTTCCGAACGTCTATCCTTGAGGAAAAGGTTTTAACCGAAATTGGGGCATCACATATCCAAACTCTGATCATGGATCTGTCAGGAATCGCAGATATGGAACCTCAGGTCATTCATCATTTAACGAAAATTATTGATGGTGCTTCCTTGATGGGATGTCACACAGTCATTACAGGATTGAGAGCAGAAGTAGTACGAAAAATGATCCATACAGGACTCTCATTTGATCCTGATACAAAAACATTAGGTACACTGCAGCAAGCATTAAAAGAATATTTAATAAGCTAGCCGGGATTTTAGATATCTTAATACGACAATCTATAGGAAATGAAGTGCTGCTAAATCCCTGTTTAAGGGGTATGTCTTTACTTTACCTAACCTACCCGCTAGCTCAATAAGGCGCATTAAAAAAAGCCCAGATTCTAAATATCTGGGCTTTTCAAATACAACAAAATATCATGATATGCTCCCCCTTAAGTGGACAGTGTAGAAAAGCAACACTACTGTTTACTCAAGGGGGATTTTAAATGGCGAAAAAACAAACATACTCTGTAGAGCTTAAACTGCAGGCAGTCGAACTGTATAT
>NZ_JAMBOO010000025.1 GCF_023715895.1 Domibacillus indicus
CTCCTGCGTGACAGGCAGGCATTCTAACCAACTGAACTACCGGACCAACGATTGCGGGGGCAGGATTTGAACCTGCGACCTTCGGGTTATGAGCCCGACGAGCTACCGGGCTGCTCCACCCCGCGATGATAAAATAATGGAGGAGGAAAGGGGATTCGAACCCCTGCGCGGTTTGACCCGCCTGTCGGTTTTCAAGACCGATCCCTTCAGCCGGACTTGGGTATTCCTCCAACATAGCATATAAAAATAATTGGTGGAGCCTAGCGGGATCGAACCGCTGACCTCCTGCGTGCAAAGCAGGCGCTTTACCACTGAGCTACTGCAGAATAATCTGCACTAACGACAGATATCAAATATTATCATCCTTAAAGTTTAAAATCAATACTTTTTTAAAAAAATATTTATTGCCAACTTTCTTTTTCAGCATTTCCTTTTTTCAGCATTTCTATAGAAGCTAAGTCAAGCTCAGGTTTTAACGGTATAACTTCTTCTACTTTTAAAGAAATATAATAACAGCCTTGAACTTAGGAAATTTATTCTGACCTTTGAAAAAACGGTCATACCCATCCTGCACTTCCTCACAGGCACATTCCACGCAAATTTATCAACTTCTTTGAGCCAGTTAAAAGCAGAATGCTCTTTGAGAGCATTAAATGCTTTTTTGAATTCAGCAACCGACAGGGTTTCCCTGTAACCTTCCATCCGTTCAGGAAGATGAAAGTTTTTTGTGAAACGAGCTCATCCTAGGGTTTTTTAATCTTTTCTCTTTGAACAGAAGCAGGCATGGCACGTTATTTTAAGGCATAAATATGCAGCTTTAGCCCTTTTAAAGCCAGCTCTTTATTAGTTCTTTTATGGTTTTAGGTTTTGCCATGTTTAACAGCTCCTGCTCTTTTAGTAATAAGAATATTTCAACAAAAGGAACGTCAGTTTGTCTCTTGGAAACTTTTTTATCCTGCAAAGAATAAGGTCTATAGCGTTTTCGAGAGCTTTCTCACCGTATTTTCCATGTTGTTTGACCCAATTATGAATAATGGAATATTACTTTGCTCTGAGGGAAAAATACACCGTAAATTCGCTGACATTTAGAACTTACTGAACCATCTAGCAATTAGTTTACAAAACCTATAACAAAACTGGAGGTTACATCATGAAAAAATTAGCATTTTCTATCATTACTCTTGTTTTGGTTCTCGCACTTGCTGCATGCGGCGGAAATAATGCAAACGAGGGTAAGAAGGAGGAAGAAAATAAACAAGAAGCACAAAGCTCTTATGAGCAAATAAAAGAAAAAGGCGTCATCACAATTGGCACTGAAGGTACATATTCTCCATTTACTTTCCATGATAAGTCCGGAAAATTAACTGGGTTTGATGTCGAAGTTGCAACAGAAGTGTTTAAACGTTTAGATATTAAGCCGCAGTTTGTTGAAACAAAATGGGATGGCATGATTGCCGGGCTTGATGCGAAACGCTATGACATGATTGCAAATCAGGTTGGAATCAACGATGAGCGCAAAGAAAAATATGACTTTTCTGATCCTTATACAATTTCAAAAGCTGTTCTAATTGTAAGAGAAGACAACAACGAGATTAAATCGCTTGATGATTTGAAAGGCAAAACAGTTGCCCAGTCTTTAACAAGCAATTACCGCCAAACAACAGAAGAGCATGGAGCAAAAATTACCGGAGTAGAAAGCTTTAACCAGGCAATAGATTTAGTCACCTCTAAGCGCGCTGATGCTACTTTAAACGATAGCCTTTCTTATTTAGATTTAAAAAAGCAGCGTCCTGAGCTTCCAATCAAGATCGCCTATACGGAAAACAATGCTGCTGAGAGTGCTTTTCTTTTCCGTAAAGACAATAAAGAATTAGTTGATGCTGTTAATGGTACTCTTAACGACATGAAAAAAGACGGTACGTTCGAAAAAATATCTAATAAATGGTTCGGTGCAGACGTATCGAAATAAAGGAAGAGATCGCATATGTTTGGGGAGGAACGTACAGAACGAATTATAGGAATCCTTAGTGAATCCTTTTTTCCTATCTTAATGGCGGGTTTGCAGTACACCATTCCTTTAACACTAATCACTTTTACCCTTGGCCTAATTTTAGCTTTCTTTACAGCTGTAGCAAGGATTTCCGGATTTATGCCGCTTGTTCTTTTAACACGTTTTTATGTATGGATTTTTAGGGGAACGCCATTATTGGTTCAGCTGTTTATCATTTTCTACGGGCTTCCAAGCGTAGGAGTTACCCTTTCTCCATTTGCGGCTGCTGTTATTGTTTTCACCCTGAATAAAGGGGCATACAGTTCGGAGATCATACGTGCCGCCATATTATCGATTAATAAAGGCCAGTGGGAAGCCGCCTATAGTATTGGTATGACAAAATCTCAGGCTCTTAAAAGGATTGTGCTTCCGCAGGCGGTTCGTGTTTCCCTTCCACCACTTGGAAATTCTTTTATCAGTCTTGTTAAAGATACTTCTCTTGCGGCCACTATTACGGTTACTGAATTATTTCAAAAGGGACAGCAGATTGCAGCTGTTACGTATGAGCCCCTCTGGCTTTATATCGAAGTAGCCTTCTTCTACTTAATATTCAGTACTGTGCTTTCTTATTTTCAGGGCAGGCTTGAAATACGGTATGGCCGCGGCATAGCGAAATAGTGGAGGGTAAGCGATGATCACAATTAATAATTTATACAAACGGTTTGATAAACTCGAAGTATTAAAAGGAGTAAGTCTTTCTATTGAAAAAGGAAAAACAGCAGTCATTATCGGGCCTTCAGGATCGGGAAAGACAACACTCCTCCGCTGTTTGAACCTGCTAGAGATGCCTGACAAAGGAACCATTACGCTAGGAAACAAAACGTTAAATATAACGGCAAGCACCAGGCTTAAACAAGCGGAAATTGTTTCTTTTAGAAAGCAGACCGGAATGGTTTTTCAAAGCTATAACTTATTCCCTCATTTGACGGCTGTTGAGAATGTCATGGAGGGACAAGTGATCGTTTTAAAACGTTCTAAGGACGATGCCAGAAAAAAAGCTTTATCTTTATTAGAAAAAGTCGGGCTGCGTGATCGCGCGGATATGTATCCGTTCCAATTATCCGGAGGCCAACAGCAGCGTGTTGGGATCGCACGCGCGATGGCTATTGATCCAGAGGTTCTTCTTTTTGATGAGCCAACATCCGCTCTCGATCCTGAGCTGGTCGGTGAAGTACTAAAGGTAATGAAAGACCTGGCAAACGAAGGGAGGACAATGGTAGTCGTAACCCACGAAATGAAGTTTGCGAACGAAGCTGCCGACCAAATCATTTTTATGGACGGCGGTGTTGTAGTTGAACAAGGTACGCCTAATGAAGTATTTAATGCGACTAGAAACCCGAGAACTCTTCAATTCTTGAATAAAGTATCTGAACGATAACTCCTTGTCCTGTACCATGTGCAGGGATTCCCCTGCTTTCGCAGATATAAAAAACATTAACGCCATTGCCAAACTGAATACAATAATCGTACCGATCATTTTAACTTTTTCTGATTTAATTACGTTTAACGTCTCCCTTATTCTGTTTAGATAAGTGTAGACGCGCACTAAATAAAGTTTATTCATGTAAAATTATTCCTTATAAGCAATAAAAAATAGACTTGCATCTGCAAGTCTCCTCTTTTATTTACATACATAAGTTTGTATTAATTTATTAACACTTATCCCTTGCCCCGATGACAACCAAAGCATGCATATAAACTGCTCATTCCTGACCAAAATCTACCGGAGGCTTTCTAATGCCTGCTTCACTGTAGCAAAAGCTTCGATTTTAGACGGATCAACACTCTGACTGCTAACCACTGCTTGTACGACTTCGGGACGTAAGCCTGTCGTAAGGACACGGATTCCCATTAGCTGAAGCGTTGCCCCTATTTGATCAAAGTATTTTGCAATTTCTTTATCGAGGTTGAAAATTCCTGAAAGGTCAGCGATAACATAGTCAACGTCCATTTCCGAGATTTTTAGGATAACATGGTCTGCTATATATTTCAATCGGTATTCGCTGAATTCTCCAATCAGAGGAATAACAACTACATCATCTTTAACAGGTGCAATAGGTGCTGATAGTCTTGCCAGTTCTTTTTGGTTTTCCTCTTGCAGCTGATCGGAAAGGCGTTCAAATGCGAAAATGGTTTCGTTTAAGCTGATATCTAATAAGGTGTTGATCTGTTTTATGATAAAAACATTTTCGTTTAGAGATAAACCAAGCTGTGAGCTAATTTTTGTAAACAGTTCAAGGAAAACCTGCCGGGTTGGAGGATACCGAACGGCAATTTCCGAAATAGTTCCTCCTGATGAGACTTGCATAGCTGCATTTTGCTTACTCCATTTTATAAGAGCTTCCGGAGCTGTATCTTTCCTTTCGTCCAGTACTAATTCACTTAAAAATCCCAAAAGTTCAACATACATAATGACAGCTTGTTCTTTCTCCCATTCAGGAATTTCTAAATTCATTTTACGAAGAACAGCCCCAACAATTTCACGAGCTAGGGAATTTGTATTTTTTCTAAGGTATTCAGAAAAGCCAAAAAGTAATGTCAAAAAGTCTCCCACCTTCGTCTATCTTGATGATTTCATTATATAACTTAAATGAAGAATGACAATATAGTAGTACCTTTCGGCTTTCCTCCCTGAGTCCTCCAACCTCCTTCAGTTACCCATTCCTTTTTGTATTAAAAACGCCACTTAAAGGCGACATGGTTTTTGGATACAAAAAAGAGCACCCAGATAGGATGCTCTAGCTTGATTTATTCAGTTTTGTTTGCTCAACAGTTCTTTAAGTAATAGTTAAAATTCTCCCTATACTTTTCGTAATGATATAATTTCTTTTTCTCAAATTCTCTTTGAATTTTTTTATTGATACAATCCACTTCAAGTTATTTGTATTTTAAATAATTATATTTATGCCATATCTGAAGAAGTTTAGATAATAGGGTTATAGGGGTGTTGTTAATTCTAAGCCTAACTCCTACAAACGTATTGTTCTACAGTCAGGTTTCCCTCTCCTGGCTGCTTTTTTGCATTTTCATCTACTTTACAAAATGTCACACGGTTTCTTCCTTGGTTTTTAGAGAGGTACAGCGCACGGTCGCGCGATCTATTCATTAGGGATAAAGAGCGTCACGCCAATGCTGATCGTTATACCATAGCTGTTTCAGCCTGCATGTTCAATGGTATGCCGTATTCTTTTCGCTGTTTTCTTTGACTCATTTTCGTTCGTATTGAACACTTGCTAGTCAACTACTTAGTTTGAACCAAGTCAATTTCGTTAATAATCGGAATTTCTTTTTTTAGTAAAGATAGAAAAGTTTCTTCGATTTTGTTGTCGATTTCACAAATCGTTATGGCCTCACCATTAATTTTCGAACGTTCATTAGCCATACGGGCGATGTTATATCCATTTTGATAAAGAATTCCGGATAAGTCGGCAATAACTCCTTTTTTATCGGTATGGCGGATGACAAGTGTTGGCCGTTCTCCTGAAAACTTTAATGGATAATCATTAAATTCCTGAACCTCCACCTTGCCACCGCCTAAAGAACTGGCCAATACCTTTACAGTACGGGAAGGTCCTGCCAGTTCCACGAGAACAGTATTTGGATGATAACTTCCAAGCACCCGTTTTGTGAATTCGTATTGTAATCCGTTTTCATTAGCGAGTTCTTTGGCGTTTGGAATGCCATCATCCATTGTCGTTAACCCAAGAACACCTGCTAATAGAGCTAGATCTGTCCCATGACCCTGATAGGTTTTGGCAAAGGAGCCCATTAGCGAGAAATTCACATATAAAGGATTCTCATTTAATAGCTGGCGGGCAATGTTACCGATTCGGACAGCTCCGGCTGTATGCGAACTTGAAGGGCCAACCATTACAGGACCGATGATTTCATATGCACTTTCGTATTTCGCCGGCCCACAACTACTCGTTTTTTCACCAAGAATCTGTTCTTTTAATTTTTGCCCTGTCGGAGTTCCAGCAAGACCCCCTATCCCGGTTTCCCTCAATGATTCGGGCATTTGCTGCCCAACTTCATGCATAACATGGATCACTTCATCTGGAAGAATGATGCTTGTTACCCCAGCTAGAGCCATATCTGCTGCAGCTTGCGCGGTAATAGCATGTAAACCGTTGCGAATGATACAAGGTATTTCCACCAGACCAGCAACTGGATCACAAACCAATCCGAGTGAATTTTTCAAAGCAATTCCTACGGCATTTCCTACCTGTGCCGGTGTTCCACCAGCAAGCTCAACTAATGTTCCAGCTGCCATTCCGGTTGCTGATCCGACTTCAGCCTGGCATCCGCCGGCAGCCCCTGATATCGAAGCTTTATTGGCAATGACTAAACCGAGAGCAGAAGCAGTAAATATCGACTGTATAATCTGCTCACGGGTGAAGTTTCCGCTGTCAAGGGCGTGAACAAGTACGGCTGGCAAGATTCCCGCTGAACCGGCTGTTGGCGTCGCTACAATCCGCCCCATTGCCGCATTTACTTCTGATACTGCCAGCGCATTTGCGGCTGCATTTAATGTTGTAGGATTGACAAATGAGTTCCCGTTTTTTGCATACTGATAAAGACGGTTCCCATCTCCACCCGTCAAACCAGTTCGGGACATAACAGGACTCATTGTCCCTCTCCGGACAGCCTCTTCCATTACCGTAAATTGTTCCGACATTTTTGCGATGATCGTCTCTCTAGAATAACCTTTCTGTTCCACCTCAGTTTTGATCATCAATTCCGAAATTGTTGTTTTTTCCTGCTCTGCTTGTTCAATTAATTCTTTTAGGCTTGTAAAAGACATGTGACCACTCCTTTAAAAAAGACGGCTCCCACGCTCGAGCATGAAGAACGTCCCGTTGTTTACTTTATTCTTGCCCGAAATATTCTGTAACAACAGCTGCCATTGCTTTTGCTGCAATGATCAATCTATCTTCGTTAATGGTGAATGTAGGATAATAAGGATAAACTGGACCTCTGCCGGCTTTGCTCCAATAAAACATACTACCAGGTATCTTCCCTAAATAGTAAGCAAAATCTTCAGATCCAGATATTGGCGGTGTCTCTACTACCCACTTTGACTTCATTCATTTATCCATACATATTTCAGCTTTTACTCATATAATTGCGGAGCAATTTGAAGGAGTCTTCTGGCGGTAATACGATAAATTTCAATAAAACATGGAGTGAATTAATAATGAAAACAGAAGAAACAGAGCAATATCTAAAAAACAAAATTGGTGAAAACTCTATTGTACAGGCGGGGAAGGATTTAAAGCTGTTGGAAAAGAAAAAGTAGATGGAGAAGAGGAAATAGCACTGCTGTTTCAAAGTGGTGTTTACAATTTCACAAGAGAAAAACGGTTTTATTATGACTTTGTTAGACAGTTTACAAATGAAGATGGTGAGGCGGAGCAGCTATATTGTGAATTTGTCTTTAAGCCAACTAAAAAGCTGAAAAGTGGTACTTTGAACAACGATAAGCATTTTGATACAAGTCTTATGAGATATCACAAAACTTAATTTAGAGTTGATTTGATTATGTGCCAATAGCCTTTACCCTGTTAAGATTGTGAAGGTTTCTACTTATACTAACGGAGCAGTTTAGTTTAACAAGAAGTAAACTAAAATTTATAGAGGGGAACTAACATGACAAAGAAGAATAAGAGGATGACTTCTAAGGTTGATGAATATTTAAGTAAAGCTAAAGAGTGGAAGGAAGAATATGAGAAGTTGAGAAATATCGTTCTTGACTGTGAGTTATCCGAAGAATTTAAGTGGATGCATCCCTGCTACACGTTTGAGAAAAAAAACATAGTTTTAATACATGGATTTAAAGAATATTGTGCGCTTCTGTTTCACAAAGGTGCCTTGTTACAGGATGCCCACGGGATTCTAGTCCAACAAACGGAGAATGTACAGTCGGGGCGCCAGATTCGGTTCACCAATGTTCGAGAAATAGTTGAGATGGAACCCATTTTGAAAACCTATATCTATGAAGCCATTGAAATTGAAAAAGCCGGTTTGGAAGTGAATTTAAAAAAGACTTCAGAATTTATAATTCCCGAAGAATTACAAAATAAATTCGATGAAATCCCTGCCTTGAAAACTGCTTTTGAAGCATTGACGCCGGGACGGCAAAGAGCATACATTCTTTATTTTTCTAAAGCCAAACAATCCAAAACTCGAGAGTCAAGGGTTGAAAAATATACGCCGCAAATTCTCAATGGAAAGGGACTAAATGATTGCACTTGTGGATTATCTCAAAAGCAGCCTAACTGTGACGGCTCGCACAAGTACATTTGATAAGAAAATATATTAATCAAACTTTAAGATATTACCTTACCTTGCGTTCATTTGAACTTCTTTTTAGATCGCAGGTAACACTCCATCAAATAATTTAAAATGGAACTTCTGACGAATGTTGGGATGTTTTGCTTGCAGCCAGATTGTTAAGAAGGCATCATCATACTTAGCAACTATCAAAGGAGGCAAAAACAGTATGAAAATCATTGTTACCAGTATATTCGTACAAGATCAAGACAAGGCACTTGAGTTTTATACAGAAACGCTGGGCTTTGTAAAAAAGCACGACGTTCCCACCGGAGAATTTAGGTGGATAACGCTTGTTTCTCCCGATGATCAAGACAGTACCGAGCTTTTGCTTGAACCGAATGTCCATCCAGCTGCGCAAGAGTATCAAAAGAAGATATTTGCCGAAGGTATCCCAGCAACAATGTTTGGCGTTGCAGATATTCGCAAAGAGTACGAACGATTATTGGAAAACGGCGTGAAGTTTACTATGGAGCCGACAAAAATGGGCGAAGTCACAATAGCTGTCTTCGACGATACATGCGGTAACCTTATTCAGATAATGCAGAATTAACTTTATGTCGAAATAGTTGTTCAGTGAAGCGTTTTTATCAACAATTAAACAGCAACTTTATGTTAACCCTGTTCTAATTTTAGGACGGGGTTATACATTTTTAACGTTTAAAAATAAATGGCATTGTTGTCATTCTCCCCTTGATCCGGATAATTTTGCATGGACAAATGAGAAAAATTGATTTTGCTGCTGGCATGAAATTGCGGTTAAGATTTTGTCCGTAACTGAAATTAAATAAAAAAGCTCTGGCACAAACCAAAGCTCCTTCTCTTTCACAATTATTTTTTATCATTTTTATAATATCCAGTTCCGTTACAATGATGGCATCCGTTGCCATTGCAAGGTGTGCAGATATATAGTTTCATTATTTCCCCTCCTTTCTTACAGCAGTGATACAACCTTTTTTCTCGTTTCAATTGAGGTACTTCGATTCTCTCAAAGTCTAAAAACTCTTTACCTAAAAATCTAGTTTTTTAAATAGTAAATGTTTTCTGCCTTTTTATTATTTCCAGTCCGTCGTATATTAAAACATTTATCGACAAAAATAGATATATTTACACAAATAAGCAGGTTTTTTGGATTCCTATAGCAATTTGTCAGAACTTTACCATGAAAAATCTTTTGGATGCGGATACCTTAGCAACAACAAAAGTGTACTTAAGCAAAAAGTATACATTTACTTAAGTACACTTTTGTCTAAATACACCTGTGTTTACTAACTTTTTGATCGCATTACAGGCCAGAAGACTCCTTCAAATTGCTTCGCAATGGGCGGGAGATGAATGGCCGCTTTTTTCTCGTTTGTTACTTAACAAGCAAAACATACATTCCTTTTAGGTCAACATCTAGTGCACATTCACGGCAGCAAGTATCGTTGAACTCTTCTACGAAAGCCTCGCAAATGGCGGCGCAAAGTTTGCAGTTTTGTTGAACAAACTGGCTGCTGTGGACCAAAAAAGAAGGGGCCTGCCAGCAAACTTGAGCGCATTCCTGCAGTGTTTGGATGCCGTTTTTTCACTTGAACATCCGTCTTTGCAGGAGAGTCATTATGTATTCTTCGCATGCTTAAGCACATTTTAAACACTCCTCTATCACTGTGTTTTCATTCGCAGTTGATGACAACAAGCTAAATTTTTTCTCGTAATCATCTTCCAGTGGTTATATTTCCTGTCCCGGCTGAAGTGTTTCTACACCTTCGATTTCAACTGTTTCCGGATATTTGAGACCTGAGCCCGTGTTAAGGCATACAACATGCTCGTCTGCCTGGATCCATCCTTGTTCACGCAGGATTCTAGCTGCCGCAAAGGTTGCTGCTCCTTCTGGGCAGACAAAGTTTCCTTCTAACGAAGCTACTTGTTTTTGCGCCTTCAATAATTCCTCATCTGAAATGGCAATCGCACAACCTTCTGTTCCATAAACTCCTTCAAGAACTAAGAAATCCCCCAATGCTTTAGGGACATTAATGCCAAATGCACAAGTTGCTGAGTCTTCAAAGAATTCGGATTCTTTTTCGCCTTTTTTCCAGGCTTCTACAATTGGCGCACAGCCTTCTGCTTGAACGGCTACTAAACGAGGAAGTTTCCCGTCTTCGATCCAGCCCAATTGCTGCAATTCAAGAATGGCTTTATAAATTCCAATGATGCCTACTCCCCCGCCTGTTGGGTATAAAATAACATCTGGAACTTTCCATCCAAATTGTTCGACAATCTCATAGCCCATTGTCTTTTTACCTTCAACACGATACGGCTCTTTAAGTGTAGAAGCGTCGTATACGCCATGGTTCTGTACTAAATGGCCGACAACCTTTCCTGCATCACTGATCAAACCGTTGATAAGATGCAAGTCTCCACCGGCAATATAAACTTCTTTACGTGTAATTTGCGGCGCATCTAAAGGCATGACAATTGTGGCTTTGATATTTGCTTTTGCCGCATACAGCGCCCAAGCCGCACCTGCATTACCGTTTGTCGGCATAGCTAAATGTTTTACACCCAGCTCTTTTGCCTTTGAAATGCCAACACTCGCACCCCTTGTTTTAAAAGAACCCGTTGGAATGACACCTTCATCTTTTATGTATAAATGGTTTAATCCATATTCTGCTCCTAATGACGGGAGCTTTTCAAACGGCGTCATTCCTTCACCGAGTGTGACAACGTTCTCCTTTTCATGAACAGGCAGCAGCTCATGATATCGCCATAAGCTGTTTGGACGATTTGCAATCTCTTCACGTGACATGTTTGCCTTCACTTCCTCTAAATCATAGCGCACCAACAACGGTGAACCACACTTACATAATTGCTGTACCTTTTTTTCCTCATATGCTTCACCGCATTTTGGGCACTCTAAATGTGAGATATAGCTATAATTTTTCATTTTTTCCCTCCTAAAAATAAAAGACTGCAATTAGTGTCTTCTTCAGGTCTCCCTTCAGCTGTGAAAGCAATTTCTTTACATTTCCCGGTACATTTTTTTACTGTATGTCTCTGCTTAACTAAGTAGAAGCAGTGTATGAATGATTAGCGCTGCTTTGTGAGTCAGCATATAACAAAAGCGGTCTTCCTCCCTGGGAAAAGACCGCGTAATGTGTTAGCCAGGGTAAGAATGTGATTCGATCGGACGTACTGTTAGCAACAGGCTGTTTCCTGCCTTTTAAATCTCTGTTAGATAACGATTAGACATTAAGATACGACATTATAACGCTTTAAGAGTTTTTTTCCGGCCCAAACAAACAGTCTATCCATGAAAAATCCCATTAGCCCCAAGACCACTAATCCTACAAAAATCCAGTCTGTTTGGAAGTACAGTCTGGCATTCCAGATCATGAAGCCAACTCCTTCATTTGCGGCAACCATCTCCGCACCAACGATCGCCATAAAAGAGGATCCCATCGCAAGCTTGGCGCCCGTGAAAATATATGGAATGGACGCCGGGATGATCACATAGCGCAGCACTTGAAAATTGGATGCACCCATGCTTTTCGCTGAACGGATTTTATCTTCTGAAATCGAAAGTACCCCTGTTAAGGTATTGATAGTGACAACAAAGAAAGTCGCATACATAATCAAAAATATTTTTGACTGTTCGCCAATTCCGAACCAAAGCATAAACAGTGTGATAAAGGCTAAAGGAGGAATAAAGCGCACAAAGTTGATTAACGGTTCTACAAGTGAACGGATGAACTGGTTACTGCCAATCAGCAGGCCTAGCGGGATCGCAACCAAGTTTCCTAAAAACCAGCCGGCCAATACACGGGCAAAACTGTATCCCATATAGATGAACAGCGACCCGTCTTTACTAAGTTCTATCGCCCCTTCTAAAGTGGCAAGAGGACTGGGCAGAAACTGCGGGTCTGAAAAAAAAGCGGCAATGCTCCAGATAACCAATAATCCGATCCATCCTAAAACACCTGTTTTTGCAATACTTCCCCAATGGCTTTTAACACTTTTTCTTTTTTTAACCGTTTTATCCCTAATTTGATGACGGGCAATGGTTTCCATTTTCATGACCTCCTCAGTCAAAATGCGACTGGACGATTTGATAGTAATGATTGAAATCCGGGCTTGTGATTTCACGCGGATACGGCAGGTTAATGTCATACGTATCCGTGATTTTCGATGAAGGGCCGACTGACATAAGGCCAATGCGCTGGCCGAGCATCAATGCTTCCTGAATATCATGCGTCACAAAAATGACGGTCTTATTCGTTTCCTGCCAAATCCTGATCAATTCCTTCTGCATGGTCCGTCTTGTCATGGCATCTAATGCACCGAACGGTTCATCCATCAATAAAATATCCGGGTTGTTTGCCAGGACACGTGCTAACTGTACACGCTGTTTCATTCCTCCCGAAATTTCGCTTGGAAACTTATGATGGTGTCCCGAAAGTCCGGCAAGTTCAATATAAGACTGAGCCATCTGTTTTCTTTCTTTTAAAGGAACTTTTTTTATTTTTAGTCCAAATTCCACATTTTCTTCTACGGTCAGCCATGGAAATAATGCGGAATCTGCCGATTGAAAGACAAATCCCCGGTTTGCAGCGTAATTGGAGTCCGCCCCATGTATATCAAGCTGGCCATCAGTTTGATCCAAAAACCCGGCAATAATATTGAGAAGTGTTGATTTTCCGCACCCGCTTGGGCCCAGCAGAACATAAAATCCACCCTGCTTTATTGTCAGGTCAACATCTTTTAATACATAAGCCGTCTCTGATGTGTCCTCTACAAATGTTTTAGAAAGCCCTCTAATTACGATAGAGGGGCTTTCTTCTTGTATCACTGCCATAGAGCGATTCCTCCAATCTTTACTTTTCGTACGTTACAGACTCTGGATATGCCTCGCGCAAAGGTTCCAAGAACAGTTTTTCTTCCAGGTCATAATCTTGCTTTAGCAAGTTTCGATCAAGAAGCCATTGCTTCATGTCTGATAAATGGTCCAAATCTTCCTGCTTAAATTCAAGCGTGTAATTGGACCGCTCCAAATCCCTTAACGTATCTTCCTTCTTCACTTTTAATTCTTTATAAGCGATTTCTGCGGTACCGTCCGGATTGTCTTTAACGTAAGCAATGCCTTCTTTGATCGCTTTTAGCAAATTCACGATCACCTGCTGATTTTCTTCCGCAAACTTTTTGTTCGCCACTAAGTAGCTGCTCACCGAAATATCAATAGAAGAAAGATCATCAATTTTATGGACGCCATCAATGGCCTTGAACTTTTCAAGCAGTGCGCCGCTTGCCAATACAGCGTCAATATCACCTTTTTTCACACCGACAAGGGCTTCGTCCGGTGTACTGTACGGTACATACTCGATATCCTCTTCTTTAATTTCTAAATGTTCCAAATATTTCGCCCAGTGATATTCAAAAACAGTTCCTTTGGCGACGCCAATTTTCTTCCCTTTTAACTGTGACGGCTCATCAATGCCATCTACAGCTAAAATTTCCGACTGTTTGATCGTTTCCGGTGTGCTGTGCGTTAACGATGAAAGCACGACTAAGTCACCGCGGTTTAATGAATTCAGCAAGGCATAATCAGCTGCCAGGCCCGTGTCTGTTTGTTCTGTTAATAATGCATTGATTGTGTCAATCCCATATGCAAAGTTGGAAAGGGACGGATCAATTTGATGATCTTTAAAATAGCCTTCTGCATTTGCGGCGCGGATCTGCAGGGAGCCGCCTGCTGCTGTATCAATCCCGATACGTATTTTTGCTGTTTCTTCACCTTCTGCTCCTGTTGTACTGTTGTTAGAGCAGCCCGCTAAAAAGAGAGAGAACACCAGACTAAAAACCAGCAGTCCGTATAATCGTTTCATTGCCGTTCCTCCAGTATCAGTTATTCTGCTCTTCCAGCGTTTCATCGTACCGTGCTACACATAATGCTCCCTCACCAATCGTTTGTGCCCCTTTTACTTCAACGACAGAATCCGTTCCTCCCGGGGCAGCATTCGGCACGCGGAATGTTTCAATATTTAAAGGCTCAATCGCTACTTCTTCCGGTTTTTCAAGCTGCGGCACCCAGTTATAAGGAACCCGGTAAGCACGGTAAACCATGTTTGAATTACGAGGATTTTTGTAAGGCGAGATGTACTCCCACACAATTTCATGCTCGGCATTCACTTCAAAAATACGGCCATTTGCCCCTTCTGTAATGAGGGTATTGCCATTTTCTAAACGCTGGGCAGAACTGATATACGGACTGTAGAAACGGAACGAATCTGTTGGTACCTGGAAGTTTGCCTCAAGTCCCGTATACTGCCATACAATTTCAAGGGTAACTGGGTCGATTTCCAACACGCGGGAATGATCGCGCGCAGCATTTTTGTTGCCGTTTGGTGATGCCGGATTTGGTGCGCCGTATCCGCCCCATCCGCCATTGTCAAATACTAATACATTGCCTTCGCCCGGCAGGCCTTTCGGAATAATATGGGCATGATGCTGTCCGATAATCCATCCCAGATGCTCGAGTTCAGGTGTTGAATAGTCAGGTCCAATCTGCCATACAATTTTGCCGGTACGCTTATCCGTGATGCCGATAATATTAGCTTCCCGTGCATCCCAAATAATATTGTCAGGATGGAATCTTTCATCCCCTGCATCATAATGACGGTTTGGCCCTACTGCCGAAATCGAATTGATATGCAGCCAGTCGCCTGACTCATTTCCGAAAAAGCGGCGATTCGGCTCTTCATAAATCACTTTTTTTGCTTCATCATCAAACTGGAGTTCGTCAAAGTGGTCGCTGAATGACCATTCCCATACGATGTTTCCTTCCCAGTCTACTTCCAAAATAACATCGTCCAGCAGCTCATACTTTGAAATCTCAGGCTTATGGACATTACGGTGTGCCAAAATAAGTGTATTTCCTGCATCTGTTTTTGGACTTTGTCCCGGTGCATAGTAGCCAACTGGATTTCCTTCGCGCTGATAGTCATGGTGTGCACGTGCGAGCCATCTTCCTTCATGTCCCGGGTCTGTAATGAATTCATGCTTATCAAATTTCCAGACGATATTCCCTTCAAAATCTACTTGTACAAGATCCCCTTCATCCTGAAACCCATGCTCCGGATCCCGGTTAAATGTATGACCCAGCACATATCCGCCTGGAAAAATCTTATTTGGAAAACCGCGAAGACCTTTCCACAAGTGAACTTCTTTTCCGTTCATATCAATTAATAAAGCACCGAGGCCAGGAGCTTGAAAAATGGTATAGCCGCTCCATGCTTTTTCTGGCGAATAAATCGTTGCCCCTGTCGGATGAATTGTTGGAAGTCCCATATGTTCCCTCTCCTTTTTATATCGATAATAGATGATCTAATAACTTAAAAAACGATTGTTTTGAATAGACGAAGCTTTTTTGCTTTCTTTTTCTAACGACATGATTTCTCCTGACAGTCCTTCTAAATTATTGATTAAGCGCGAATACAATTGGATTTGCAAGCGGATTTCTTCAGTTGAAAATCCGCCGAACAGAATGGAAATAAGGTTTGCCCCGATATCACTATTTCGGTTTAAGAATGCTCTCCCCTCATCCGTTACATCCAGCAAGACCATTCGCCTGTCTTCTTTATGGCGTTTGCGGGCGGCAAACCCTCTGCTTTCCAATTTGTCGCAAATAGCGGTGATGGCTCCCGAGGTAAGGTCTAGCTCTACAGCTAAATCCGTTAACCGCTGCTCACCATCTTGAATAATCTTTTTTAAAATTAAAAACCCGGGAAGCATCACACCTTCGATCGTGATTTTGTCGCGTTCTTTGATGAACTTGCGAACCATTTTGCGAAATAACCAATCCGCTTCTTCGAGCAATTCCATATCAATGTTTTCCATGCTCCCCCTCTCCAGGCTGAATGGGTATGAAAAAAGGCACCTTACACAGTTCAACATTCAGCTTGAAGAATGTTTTAAACTGTATAAGGTGCCTTTGGATGCCCAATCAGCCCTTAAATTTATTTTAACGCTAAAAGAATGAAGGCTAAACGATTTGATGTTCATATCTTATTCCCTTAATTCCAATAAGTCAAGTAAGAATTGTAAGAAATATTATTTTTTATTTAAAGAACAAGGCCGCTTTTTGATTCAAACAACATACCCTTTTAACAAATAAGATCTGTTCACAGAAGAATCCATATAGCCTCAAGGGCTTCTTCAATGTACTAATGAGCATGACTGACTATAAGCTTAAACGGTGCTTCTTATTCCTGCGGCTAAATAATTTGCTGTTTCAAAGATCGTTTATTTTGAGCTAGTTGGACAGCTATTTTCCCTGGTGTTAGAACCTTAGCCATCACCTTTTGTATTAAAGAAATGAGAAGACCCCTTCAAACTGCTTCATAATTAGTTGGAGAGGTTCACATTATCAGGACCTAGATCCAAAAAATAAATAGTGATCCATATTATATATGACTAATATGGATCACCCTTTTACTGCTTTTTTTTAGAAAATAGCGTGAAATGACTCGGTACAGACATTATCATTTAGCAGCTGTCTTTGGTACCTTTCATTCCCAGCTGGGGAGCAGCGTTAATAAAGAAAGTACGATTTAAAAAGACAAAAAAAACAATTATGAGAGAGCAGATTGGACAATACTGTCAGGACCAGATAGCCATTTGAACGTTTTTTCAGCCCAGGGAGAAGCTTTTTGGCGGCTGTTTCTGTATACCGTTTTTTTGTTTTTTCGAAACTCCTGATGTTTTCGTTTAATATATAATTGTAGACAAGCCGGCAGCAGCCGATCGTTTGGTTAATGATTTGTTTTTGCTCTTCACTTGGATGGATTTTAAACCGACAGGCTTTAAAATGAAGGCTCTTTTCTTCATCTTTTTGGCTTTTGTTATTTTCTCCACAACCGAAACATTTGTTCTATGTCTAATTATACTACTTTGATATTGGAGTTTTCAAAGAAAAAGAATGACTGAAAGAGCAGCGATTCATCCCCTCACTTAGCAAGCTTGAAGTTGGAATGTTCTCGCCAAAAATTATAAAAATACACTTACATAAGGGGGACATGACGTGAAAAAATGGCTTATTGGTTTGGCAGTTGCTACTGCTGCCTATTTTCTGTTAAAAGGATTGATGACGATGTTTTTTTATGGAACGCTTTTCCGGGTAGATTCTTTTCACATTTTTTATGGACGTCCTGACCAGGAAAAATTGGAAGATCTTGCACAGCAGGATGCGGCTATCATCGAGCCGACTGCTTTTACAAAAGAGGATCTTTCGTTTTTGCGGAAAAAAAACGTGATGCTGTTCGGCTATGTCAGCTTAATGCAGCTGGAAAACTGGAATGAAGAATTGAAACAGCACGTTGCCCCCTCCGATTATTGGTTACAGGAAGGCGAACGGCTTTATGTGCCGGATTGGGATACATATGTGATGAACATTAGCGAACCGCATTACCGTGATGTCCTGATGCATAAAATCAGCACTGAAATTGTTGAAAAGCAAATGGATGGCATCTTTTTTGATACCGTAGATGACCTCGATTATTATTTCCGTGATGATCTGGCTGCCAAAAAAGCGATGCAGGCTGGCTACAAACAGCTTCTTGACGAGGTTAAATCCGCTTACCCTGATTTGCTGATTATCCAAAACCGAGGGTTTGAATCCTACAAAGCTGTTTCTCGCAAAAAAGTTGAGGGCATCCTTTGGGAAGGGTTCGACAAACAGGATATAGAAAAAAGCGATTGGGCTCAAAATTGGCGGGAGTACTTCAAAAAAGAGCAGCGTTTCGGCCAGGTGCGTGTATTTACAGTTGTTTCAGACGATGCGAGCCTTCAACAAAGCAGACGCGACCGCTTTCCTGCTTTTATGCGGACAGGAGATACATATCAGTAATGAAATCAAAAAAGCATCTCTGAGCTAAAACCGTCAGCTTAAGAGATGCCTTTGCCTGTTAGTTATATGAACCGTCCACTTTTGTGAAGCTCGTAAACTTAAATCTCTTGCTATACCTGGCACTTTCTTTACCGGAAACAGTGGAAAAGACAGCAAATTCTTTTGTCCGACCCTTTTCCGCCAAGTATTGAATCCATTTTTGCCCCCAGCTACTGTCTTTCAGTTTGCTGTAATTGAAGCTTTCCCACAGCAGCGCGTCAACAAATGGTTGGGACCCTGCTTTTAGCGTATCAAAACCGCGATTTTGGATAAGCAAAAGCGAGCTGTCTTTCTTTTTTATTTCAACCAAAAGCACTTCATATGCTGCTCTGAATACGCTCTGTTCTTCATCACGTTTATGCAGATAATAATGTCATCAACCGTATCAAGAAATACGCCGTCCAAGGCTTTTGAGACAATGTCCGTGTTTACCTGATCTACCAGCAGCTGCTATAGTGAGCAGCAACACAATAAACATCGACACAATACGCTTGTGCACAGACTTCGCTCTCCTTTACGGTGATTCCTTTAACCAGGAATTACCACAGTAACCTGGCCATTATAACATGCATGTATCATGTCGTAGACCTGAGGCTTTGCGTCTCTACCTTTCGATAGATTTGCCCTTATGACAGTTTTGTGCTGCCACTTTCAGTGTAACGTATTTTGATGATATGCCCTACTGAATAAAATCCTTGTCCTGCTTTTCATTATACTGCATAATCACCATTATATTGGACCAATGACACATCACGTACACCTTCAACTTCATTGAGACGGCTCATAAAAGCTGTATTATCAATTTTCAGCCGTATCTCTGAGGTTTGCTCAATCACATTTTTGCGCACAATTTTTGATTTCAGTGTATGGTCAAGCTTTTGCAGTTCCTTCCTCACATCATCTGCCGCTTCTTCTGTGTAGTGAATAACAAGCAAATACAGTGTATCCGCGTGTTTTTTGCGGGATAAAATAATAAGTACACCGCCGATCACCCCAGCGCCGACAAACGTTAAAAAGTATAGCCCAGCTCCGCTTGAAATCCCGGCAGCAATGGCCCAAAACATAAACACAACATCAAGCGGGTCTTTAATGGCCGTACGGAAACGCACAATGCTCAGTGCGCCGACCATGCCGAGCGACAGAACCACATTAGTGCTGATGGTCATGATAACCAAGCATGTAATCATCGTCATAACAAGCAGTGTCGCATTAAAACTCGGGCTGTAAAGCACCCCTTTATAGGTAGACTTGTAAACAAAGTAAATAAATGCGCCGGCAATAAATGCCGTCAATAGCCCAAGCAGGATGTCAATAATCGATAGATTCCCGAACATAAAATCATTTAAAAAGTTTTTCTTTAAAATATCATTGAAATTAGTTGTCTCATTCATCTTTATCACTCTTTCATATACCGTGATAGCGGATTGAGGCCATACGGCAGTGCACATATTTGGAAATGGCAGATCGGTTGTGCGAATCAAGCTGAAGCACCTGCCGTATATAATCCGGCAGAAATTCATCGTACTTTACTTCAAGAATTGTTTTCGGGTAGTCGAGCACTTCTTCCGATACACCACTCTGATCAAACAAATCAATGGTATTCGTTACAAAGCTTAATTCTTTGTCAAACGTAATCCGGATATTGCTCATCGGCCCGACATACGCTTCACGCACATAATCCACAATTACACGCGGCTTCATATAATAACTGTTTAAATAATAATAAAACTCCTGGTAAAGCGGGCCTTCTTTTTCCTGCAAAAACGCATAATCCCACTCAAGAAGCCGCGTGTATTCACTGCGCGTAATAGGGACAGAAGATTTTAAGATGTATTCCCCCTGCCGGCTTTTTTTCTCAAGCCGGATGACAGAATCCGAATAATTGTATGTGCGGATCCGAAATTTTTTGCGCCGGAACACGCCATTGTTTTTTTGAATCAAGTCATGGTCATGCACATTGTCGAAATACAAGCTGCGGATCAAATAGCCGCGCTCATCAACTGAGTATTGATCCTGCGGCAAAAGCAGGCCAATTTTTTCACGCATCAATTCATAATCCCGCTCTGTAATATAAAACTTCAATTCATGGCGAAACTTTTTCACGAAGAGCTGCCTCCCGGCACGACAATTTGCTGTACGCCCCAATACACAATGCCAGCATTGTCGCGGTAGTAATCAAACGGGATTTGTTCATGGCCTTTGTCATCATGCACTAGAACTCGCCAGTAGTAGCGTCCTGCAGGTAAGGCCGCCATGTTGTACGTAAAGTCCGGCTGCTCTTTTATTTGCATAATCAATGACTCAAATCCAGGTGTTTTGCTTAGCTGAAATTCATAAGACAACTTGTCATTTTGCAAGTCATGCGACGCTTCCCACGTAAAGACATCGCGCCCATTTTTCCGCTCATAATGAAGAAAGATAGGCATCGGCACTTCAAGAGATTTCATGTACTGCTCTTTGTAGCGGGATGTAACCTGTTCAAGCTTCCGGTAGGCCGGATCAAATTCTGATGCTTCAATGCCTAGATAAGATAAATCCGGCTCCTGTAGTGCGAGCTGTTTTACAACCGGATAATACGAATCAATCAGTTCTTTGGTTGTTTTTTCCGTAATAATTGCCGAAAGTTCTTCTATTTTTGCGGTTAAAGCGGCCGCGTTCTCTGGATCACGCAAATACCGCCGGTGCAGCACTGTGCCCCAATAGCGCTGAATGCCCTGCTGCCACTGTGGAAGACCGTCTGTCCGCTCTGCATCACGGCCGAGTGCTTTATCAAAATCCCAAGGGATGAAATACCATTTCTTCGAATTCAGCGGACTGTACAAATAATAATTCGTCGACATCGTATCATAATTGCCAAATAAAATATTGACCGCAAGCCATGTTAAATAGTTATCTTCTTGAAAATACGTATCAAATACCTCATCAAACGGTTTTGACAAATCATTAATGTCATCCAGCATTTGCAGAAGCTCATCATGGTTCTCATTTCCGTTTATTTTCAGCACTTGTTCAAACTTTTTTTTGTCATAATTAGGATCATTTTGATGATTTAGCTGGTCCGGATAACGGTAAAACTCAAAATTTTCCGCTTTGTACAGATGGCCGTCCGGATTCAGCCCTCTCGCTGCCAGCGCTTCTTCATTCAGCTGTTCGACATGCGTGTACAAGCCGTAGCTCTTAAACTTGCCTTCTGAAGAAGGATCCGTCAAATCTTTCACATGCAGCTGGACGAAATTTGTCCGTAAACTGATCAGGTCTGGAATGCGGCGGAAATAATCAAACGCCAGCATATTCCGTACTCTTGTCCGGTCATCTGCATGCTTATTTAAATTAATGACACTCTGCCCGTACCAGAGGCCGCCATTGTCTTGAAGACGGATTTTATAGGACTTCTGTGCTTCCAGACGGCTTGAACGGCCGCGCAGCTCAATCGTCGCATTCGGCTTGTCCGTACCAAAAGAAATAAATCCGTTGTCTGATGGGCCTTTTGCTGTTCCCGTTTGAAACAGGATATCAAGTTTTGGCCCCGAATCAAGGTTGCTGTACTGCTTATAAGATTCATTTAAGTCATAAAATGTAATATCGTTTTCTGGCACAGCTGACTGGTCAAAAATCGTAATATATACGTGTTCAAGGTTTGTTCCGTTATGTCCTTCGTACACACGTTTGTCTTCTACTAACCGCTCCGACGGCTGGACAGCGGTGGCTTCCGTTTGAGTCTCAGGCTCGCTTGAAGCAGTCAGGGCTTCCGGCTGCTTCTCAAGCCAGGACTGTAAAAACATCAAAATAATAAACAACACGCCGATCCCAATCGATGTTTTTAAATAAGGCGGCCTTTTCATTTAAACTGCTCCTTTCAATCGAGGCTGCCGACTTTACGCAAAAACTGTTCTGTTCTTGTGGTTTTTTCTTTGTAGATAATCGGCTGATAACAAAATGTCGAATAGTCAATGTTATTGAGCTGCCTGATCAGCAGCCGGCTCCCGTACATAAAGCTCAGCACTGCCGCTGTGAACATGCCTGCTCCGTGCAGGCCAAACTGCCCGCTGAACAAAATGGTTCCGAAAAAGCTGAGTAAGGCATAAAGACCGGTTAAGAAAAAAGCGGCTTTCCGCTCATCAAAATAAAGCAAAAGCAGAAAGAAAGTGATCATTAAGCTTAAAAACCAGCTGCCAAGCACTACGACCATAAAAATATCAATCTGATCCTGCGTTAAACCTAGAAACGGCAAAAAGCGGACGCCGATAAACAAAAATACGAATGTGACAAGAAGCTGTACTTGTGCTAGAAACAGAATTTCAATGCGCAGTGTCCGATACATTTCCTGCTTAGCACTTTCAATGTCCTGCAGCGGAAACCCATTTAAAATGCGTCCGTAATATTTTTTATATGTCGTATAAAACGTTGTCTCAAGCGTGACCATAAATAAAACTAAGGCAGGCAGCACGCTCAAATATGCGTAAAAGACCGGCGTGTCATAGTAAGGCGCCATGACAAACGTATCTGCCACAATGACTCTTCGCTCTCCAAGCCAGATTGCTAGGTTATGTCCATACAGGCCAGCGTAATAAAACAAGCCTATAAAAAACAAAAACGGATATTTCTCCATATATGTTAAGAAGTAAAAATATTGCTTGTTGTTCAACTGGAAAAAACCAAAAATATCCTGCATCAGCATAACAGCAATAAGCAAAAATCCGACATCAAGCCCGATGAAAACCGAGGCCGCTGTTTTCATTCCGAACAGCCCGGTCGCTGCCCAGATGAAGAGTGCTGCCACCGTTATCCCGATCAAGTAGCCTTTCACGATTTTCCGGTAATCTTTCAGTGCGGACACATACATGGATAAAATCCAAATGATATTCAATTCTGCAAAAAATAAGTATGAAATAAATTTAAACAGAAGAGGAAGTGGAGATGACCAGTAAAAAAGCACAGCGGTGATAAACCCGATCAAAAGCACAATGCCAATTGCCCCGTACATGGAAGACAGCACATTTTCTTCTTTTTCCATAAACGTCTGGTCGGCTACAAAACGGGAAATGACGAACAGAAAGCCGCCGGTCAATATTTGCGAAAAAATAAACGCATATTGCACCGATGCCATAAATAGGTTCACTTCTGAACTTGGCGTATTTAAATGCACAAGCCATTCCCGCGCTGCTGTAATAAGCAAAATGCTTAAAAACATTGGACCGACTGCCGTCACAGTGGAATAGCCATACGCACGGAGCTGTGCGAAAAAGTTTGATTGGTTATACAGTTGTTTCAGCTGAAAGCCAATGCCCGCCATCGCGCTTCGCCTCCTCATATAAATGATTGTATCTTTCTATCATGCCTGGCAGCGTATAAAGCGAGGTCACCCGCTCCCGTCCGTTGCGCCCGTACTCCTGCCGGCGCTCCCGGTCACGTGCAAGGGCAACAATATCATTTGCCATTAAGTGAAAGTGCATTACCGGTACAATCGTTCCAGCCTGGCCGAACGAGTCGTAGGTGCCAAGCAAAAGCTCCGCACAGCTGCCGACATCGGTAGAGACAAACGGAATTTCCATGGCCAGCCCTTCCAAAATTACAAGCGGCTGCCCTTCACTGATGCTTGAGAGCACCATAATGTCAAGAAACGATAAATATTCCTGTACGTTCACAGCTCCTGTAAACACGAGATTACGAATGCTGAGGCTCTCGGCGAGTTCGACGCATTCTTCGTAATACTCTTCGTCTTCCTCATACGGCCCGATAATGTAAAAGTAGGCATCTTCTATTTCCTGCTGTACAATAGCAAAGCTCTGAATCACTGTTTTAATATCTTTAATTGGCACCACCCGGACCACTGCCCCGATATGAATGCCTGTTTCTTTCAATTTACGGTTTTGTACATGAAATTTACCGACGTCAATGCCATTAGCGATAGTGGACGTTTTATCAGCCGGGCAGCCAAGCTCTATTTGGATCTGGCGGCTTCCTTCAAAGAGCGATGACACCCGGTCAGCATGCTCATACGCGCATTGGGACAATTTGTAAAAATAATCAATCCAAATGTCTTTGAAGTATCCTTTAATCCAACCTGCTTTAATGATTTCCTCTTCCCGCTCTCGCGTGTAAATGCCGTGCTCCGTCAGCACAAAAGGCTTATTGTACTGATGCTTCGCCAGCGTACCAAGCACGCCGGCGTATCCTGTCGAGACGCTGTGATACAAATCCGCTTCCGGCATTTTCTGGTCAATGCACACAAACAGAGGCAGCACCATTGAACGAAGCGCCCAGAACATGTCGGTAAATGGCACGTGAACAAACCGGTTTGCACAAAGTGTCCGGACAATATCAAAGAAATCTTTGCTTGCCAAGAAATTTAAAATGGAATCTACCCGCCCACTCACGAAAAACTGAAAAAGCACATCCCAGTTTGTTTCTTTGCCGCCAATAAGGGACAAAAATGCTTCTTTTTCTTCCTCGGTTATGTTGTAGCGCTTGCCTGCTCGAATATTCTCATCCACATAAGCGCCAAGAAAAACGTCGTGCATTTCAAGTGAATTGGGCGGCTTCTCATATTTCCATGCGGCGCCTTTGGTTTCTTTTGCGGAAATGGAATAGATAATAAACTCATGTTCCGGCATATTTAAAATCATAGATTGAATCCAGCTTGATACGCCTCCCGTTACATACGGATACGCGCCTTCTGAAATCAGGCAAATTTTCACTGTAATCCCCCTAGAACGATAGAAAATGTCAACTGGTCTGCCGCCACTAAATACAAGTCTTTTCCGATTTTCTTTACTTCACAGTTCTCTGTTTCTGCAATAGTCCGGTTTGTTGAAAAATAATAATATGTCTGCGCTTTTTCTTTCATCGTTGTAGCGTAGAAAGTCAGCGTATTACCGTTATGCTCCTCATACAGGTCACTGTTTATATACGCATACGCTGCTTCTCCCGCTTCTGAAAGGGGAAGCGATCGAATCCACGGAATTTGATTGTGAATCGACTGCTGAAAATTAGAGAAAGCAGCCATCTGTTCTTCTGCATGACCTTCTTCAAAAAAGCGATATGGGAATAAGGAGTGAGCATAAAAACCACTTAGGGCCACTTCATTGAACAGCCGCCACTTTGTATGATCGTCCAGATCAAATCCTTCTACCGTCTTCGGCAGTACAATGGTTTCTTTCATTTCTTTTACGTATGCATTTGGTGCAAGCATCGCTGATACATCCTCCATCAAATCTACATTCGCTTCCAAAGATGAACTTACGGCCGAACGGACCGGATAACCTGGCAACGCTTCCTGTATGTGCTGAACAGAGGCTTCGTAGAAACGTGCCGACTGATCAGCTGTTTTGAATACAGGTTCCTGAACTGCCATTTCACCGCCCATACGTAGCAGTTCACGGCCATACAATCGCAAATCTTCAAGCACTCGAGACGGCTCTCCTTCTGAAGGTACGGCATCTTCCGGCGCTGCATAGGAAGCGGTGTAATTTAAATCATACTTTGATTCAATTCGCTGCAATTCTGGCCATACAACCGTGCGGTAATAATCACGGTTTGTATAAGAAGGCGATAAATCCCTGCCATCGGGCACCAAAAATGGAAAGCCGCTTAGCTCCGTAACGCGGGCATTAACAATGGGCATAATTACATGCTCAGACGCCTGCTGAATGCCTTTCACAAACAATGCTTGGTCTGCCACGGTCATGAACATAGTACCGTTAAAAATAATGAACGTCCCTTCCCCGTATGAAGCTTTCCATAATAGCGGAATACCGGATGAAGAAGAAGCGAAAAGTTCGGCATCGCCTGAAAGCCGGACAGACAGCGATGAATTAATAATGGTCTCTGATTCAAAAAAGGTGCCTCCGTTTTCTCCAAAAAATGGCTGCTCGAGCTCAATGCCGGATGTTTCCACGAAATAGCCAGTTTCCACTAAGCCAAGCGGCTGATAAAGAGCGGACAAAGCCGGACCAGGCGACGGGCGGACAGCTAAAAAGAGAGAACCGCCGTTTTTCACAAATCGGAGCAGCAGATCCGTTTCCTTTATCAGATCAATTTGCTCGGTTGCTACCACTACACTAGCATAACCCGCAAGGTTCGCTTCTGATTTAATCGAGGAAATCGGCCGGACGACAACGTCTTTTCCCATCAGCTCCAGCCGGTTTTTCAATGAATATTGAAGATCCGGCTGATCCGGACCTGTCAAAAGCAAATATGAAGGCACATACTGGCTTGCTTTCACTTCCTGCTGCAGTACGCCCTGCTCAGGTGGTTCATTGAAATAACGAAACTTCAATACCGCGTCCGAACGAGCGATTAAAAATAATACGCCGACAACAGCAATAAACGTTCCCATCGCATATATGCTGCGCTCAATTTTAAATTTTTTGTTCATATAAACCACCTTGTAACCAATAGCGCAGCTGGTTCAGCCGCTCAGGCGACAGGCGTATACTTGACGAACGAATTGTATCCACGAGCTGAAAAAAAGCTTCATTGTTCCGCATGTGAAAGTGAACATTCATCGCCGCAAAATACGCGTCCTCATGGTGCGGAAAGTGCTCCAGAAACGCTTCCGCTATCTCCAGTGCCTGCTGAAACTCCTTTAGGTCCAGCGCTGTGGCGATTTTTTCATTGTAATATAACGGGCTGTCTGACGGGTCAAGCGCCAGCAGCTGGCTCAGTGCCTGAGAGTACAGATACATATATTTTTTTCGCGTTTTCTGGTCAAGAAATTCCATTTGAATAGACTGTTTCAGTACGTCTACATATTGTTGAATGGTTTCAAGGCCAGTGCTGTCTTCCTGTAGCTTTCCTTCCAGCCGCTTCAGTTCTTTCATTAAATGGCTCTTCGCCTGCTGGAGAGCAGTGGCTGCATAATGGGATGTTTCGGTATCTTCGCTTTTTAGCGCCAGTGCCAAGGCTTCTGATTGCTGCAGAAATTCTTCTTTCAGCAAGCTGATCAGCGTTTTACGCTTTATATTGTTTTCATTCAGCGTAAGCGCATCTTGAAACGGAATAATATTCGTTTCCAGTTCGCGGTCTGGCGCTTGCAAGGAAACATCCTCATATTCTTCACGCCTTAACAGCCACTCCGGCAGTTCTCCTTCTTGGGCCGGCTTTTTAAACATAGCCAAAATAACCAGAACACCCAAAAAGGGGCAGCTGATTAAAATCATTGCCTGAAGCGTAGCCCCTTTCCGGCGCAGAATAAACAACACAATGCTATACAGGAGTGCGAGGGCGTAGTATACAGTTAGCCCATTAGCCAACATGAGATAATTCCTCCTCTATTACGGCTGCATCAATGCCCTTTTTACCGAGCCGGTCTACTACTAGTGCTGCGTCGCTTGATTCTGTATTTGATAAAATAATGTGGAGTTCTCCTTCTTCCGTAAAACCAAAATAATCTGTTGTCCGGAGTGTGGCTCCGATCGACTGTAATCTTTCTTTATCATGCTCCTCCCCATAGACCTGAAGTAATGTATACGGAATATGAAGCGTTCCGGCTGCCTGCTGTTTTTGCTCCAAAATCCGGGCAAAGTACGCCGGCTTAAGTGCTGTCGTTTCTTCTACGTACCGCTCATGGTTGATTTCTTGAATATAACTGGATGAGCGTTCAAGTGCCGCGCTGATAAGGCGCGTCACAACATCGACCAAGTTTCGAAATGACAATGTCAGCTGCTGAAACGACACATCGTAGCACACAATCATAGCGACCGCTTTGTTCCGCTGCACAATCGGCGCTACAAAGAACGGGTCAGACGGTGAAAGTGAATGGTTAAAACCGAGCTTCTTCTCACTGACTGCTCTACTGATGAGTGAATTTTCTTCTATTTTCAAGGATGCACCCGGCATAAACAATGGGTCCCCTGATTTGGCAGCCAGACGGGCAAATCCATTTGGCGCAATAGAATACAGCGCAAAATGCTTCGCTTTTAATGTTTGTTCAAGTACGTGAATCGAACCGGCAAATAGGGCTTCTGGCTCAAGGCTGTCTAATGAGCGGGTTGCTTGGTAAATCTGGCCGATTCCGTTATCAGAACGTAAAATTTGCTGCTGCAACTCGTTTTTAATTTCAAGCGTTTCTTCATAAACAGATGATAAAAACGAATACTGTGCCTGCGAGGAGGCCAGCTCATCCTTTGTATACAACAGCTCGATTTTTCGCCGGTCCACAACGTAGCTGACGATAAGCCCGATCAGCAAATAAATGGTGAACGTAGCAAACAACTCATTATCCATAAACAGAGAAACGGGTTCCCTTCCTGAGCTAAAGGCTTCATTTACGTAAACAGCAATTGCTAGAAAGGAAGAGAAAACAGCTTGTGTTTTGCCGAATAAGAGAGCTGCCAGCAGCACGTAAATCATCCAAAAATCTATTACTTCTAAAGCCGGCACTGCAATAATGGAAAGTATATAAAACATAAGAAACAGCACAATATTTTCCGCAAGGTGCATCCAGTGGCTTGCCCACAAAGTAGAACGGGGTTTTCTTTCCTTCACTGGTTCCGAAGCTGGCATGTTTTCATAATAATCCAGCGTGGTTTTCAATCCCTCTTCCAGTGAATACTTCGGCACCCAGTCTAAATCTTTTTTCAGCCTCGTATTGTCCAGCTGTGAAAACGCAATGTCCCCCTCTTTTGGGTCAAGAAAGTCAATCCAATGCTGTCGCTTCCCATTCGTTAGGGCCGTAATCAGCTCATTAATACTCGTTTGTGTATTATTTGATACGTTGTAAATACCGCTCAGCCCGCTGATCACACCCCGATACACAGCCTCTGCCACATCGCCAGCATAAATAAAGTCACGTGTCTGGTCACCGGTTCCAAAAACGGTAATGGCTTCTTGTTTTAAAAGCTTGGTCGTATAAATGGAAACCACACCGCTTTCCGCACTTACATGCTGTCGCGGGCCATATACATTGGAAAAACGGAACACAAGTGATGACAGCCCGTACAGCTCATCCCACTTCCGGCAATACAGTTCCCCGTTCATTTTGTTAATGCCGTATGGTGAAACCGGGTCAAGCTTATCCTCTTCTTTCAGCGGCAATGACACGTTTTCTCCATATACTGCTGCTGATGAACAGAAAACAAACGTTTTAACGCCGTACTTTTTCGACAAATTCAGCATATTGATAAGTCCAAGAATGTTCGTTGATGAATCTTCAAATGGCTTTTCAATTGATCGCTGTACGCTTGTCTGCGCCGCACAATGAATGACTACATCAAACGAATGCGCTTTAAAAAAACTCTCACATTTTTCATCCGCGACATCCCCAATAAATGACCGGTGTTTAAAATCAATATTTTCTTTCCTTCCGGAAAATAAATTGTCGATAATAAACACACGATGGTCTTCTTTAAAAAAGCGTTCCGCAATAAACGAGCCGATAAATCCATATCCGCCCGTGACCAGTACGTTCATACACACTTCTCCTTACTGTCGAATCTTTCTCCATTTTTTCATCGATAACACTATATAACTATTGTGACAAATTTCTTAAATACTACTGAAAGGCAAGAAAAAAGTATTATTTGTCTAAAAAGTATAATGTGATGGGCATTACATGGATTTCACGGCTATGATCCTTTTAAAAAGAAACACCTCAATACTGTCTCTTCCTACAAGATTGAGACATATCCAGACGGTAGATAACATGGCGTATGATATAAATCTCTTATGTTTCACGCGTCCTCAAACTTCCCTTTTGACATAAAGAACAATTAGCAGTGCAAGACTACAAATCTATCTTTACACATGAATTTTTCTATTTTAACTATGTTTTCAAAGGCTATTTAAGATAAATAAATACATTCTTTTATACCTTATTTTTCCTTAACAATATTTTTATTATATAATGTCCAGGCTAAAATTCCTATCTATTTTAAAATCTATGCTTGCCATCATTATCACTACCCACCTTTTTATCCAAAAATCCCCTTATATTTTCTATAGCAGTATAACCATATACTAGAAATGCAAAAAAAAAACCGTTCATTAAAATGAACGGTTGCGCCACTCGCTCCCAATTTGCCAGGCGCCCATCTACAGCAAATTGTTCATTGCATTCTACTATATAATAAAAAGGTAGTACTTTTTTGTCAATTTTTAGTTCAAAATGACAGATTTTACTGCCTTAACAAATCATATATCTTAAGGTATTTAAACTCAATCTTACGCATGCATGGCAATGATGAATAGTCTTCCAAAAAAATAAATAACAAAAAACTGACTCAAAAGAGTCGTAATCAACGACCTTTTGAGTCAGCCTCATTTTTTAACAATGTACCCGTTTTTTTATAATTCTTAAAGAAAATGTGTCTAATATCCTGTTTTAACCATTCTAATAAAGTCATCTAAAGTTATTTACTTTGAATGCCTTCTTATCCTCTTGTCATACATTGATTTTCTTTAAAATTAAACTTTTTATAAAAACTGTGAGAATTTGAAGTAGGAAGTGCAAACTTGGTATTTTTAATTTCTGGATGTTCTAATATTAAGAAAAAGCACTGCTCTATTGAACTACCACCCACTTACCTGACGGTGGAAGTGGGGGATTCCTGGGCAAGAGGATCTTCGACCCCCAGTAATCAGGCTAACCCCGTATTCCAACGGTTTTATGACCAATCTTAAATAGACTGAAGTGAAAGAAGCCGAAGGGCTTCTCTTTTGATGTTCAGGCTCGCATTCAGGTCTCGGTCGTGACGCACGCCGCAGGATGGACACTCCCACACCCGGACAGCGAGATCTTTTACATCCTTATGCTGGTGGCCACACCCGGAACAGAGCTGGCTTGATGGGAAGAACGGATCGACTTTTATAATCGTCCGTCCGTACCACTTTGCTTTGTAAGCGAGCATTTCGTTGAACCTCGACCATGACGCATCGTGAATCCCCTTGCTTAGCTTTTTGTTTTGGACGAGATTCTTCACGGACAAATTCTCCACTGCGATCACTTGGTTTTCATGAACGAGTCTAGTCGTCAGCTTGTGAAGAAAATCTTCTCTTGTGTGTTTGATTTTTTCGTGCAGTTTAGCAATCTGGGCTTTATTTTTTTTCCACGATTTCGAACCTTCTTTTTTACGCGCAAACGCACGCTGAAGAAAGGCTAATCGCTTTTCGTATTTCTGGTAGTATTTCGGGTTAGCAATGGATTCACCATTGGAGAGCACGGCAAACTCTTTTAATCCCAGATCAATGCCAACGGCATCCGTGGTGCTTGGTTTGTACGGGGAATAAGGCATCTCGCAAATGACCGAAATAGAATACCGGCCGGTACTGCTGCGGCGCACGGTGACACGCTTGATGTCGCCTTCAATGTTTCGGGACTTGGAAAAACGAATCCAGCCGAGTTTCGGCAGCTGAATGCGATTGTCCACGATTTTGATATTGTTATTTGTCATTTTGGTTGTGTAGCTTTGGACCGGGTTTTTCTTACTTTTGAATGTCGGATGGCCCTTAAAGTCATACGCCGTTGGCGTATAGCCTTCTGCACATTTTTTAGCGGCTCGTTTTTTTAATTCTTTTTTCGGCTGTTCCTTATATTTTTTGAATCCTTCGTACTGATATTCGATGCTTGCCTGAAGAGCAATACTGTCAGAACCAGACAACCATTTGAACGTTTCTTTTAGCCCAGGGAGGAACTTTTTAGCAGCTGTTTCTGTATACCGTTTTTTTGTTTTTTCAAAACTCTTGATGTTTTCATTTAATATATAATTGTAGACAAACCGGCAGCAGCCGATCGTTTGGGTAATCAGTTGTTTTTGCTCGTCACTTGGATGGATTTTAAACCGAAAGGCTTTAAAATGAAGGTTCTGTTTTTCATCTTTTTTGGTTATTATCATTTTTCTCACCCACCTGAACATTTGTTCTATACCTAATTATACCATTTTAGCAATACAGCGTTCAAGGAAAAAGAATGACTGAGAGAGCAACGATTCATCCCCCACTTTAGCAAGCTTGAAGTGGGGGTGTTCTCGCCGAAGATGATAAATGAGTAGTGCTTTTTCTTGTCTTTAGATACGTAACATATATTTATATAATAAGAATTTCATTTAACATCAACAAAAGTACACCTAATCAAAAGCATACTTTTGATTAGGTGTACTTTTGACTAGGTATACTTCTGCTTATAAACAAATTGTTTGTTCTCTTGAATGGATTAAGCCAAAAGTAAACGTTATAACGCTACGTTCCCGCTTGAACAAAAAATCAAAGTCTTCAATTTAGTGAGAGTTAGGCGCTAATTTTTTTGTTCAATTACAGTTTGCTATTTTATATGGATTGTCCACATTAAATAATAAATTAATTTACAGGGTGCTTAGCTTTGAAATAATAGGCTTATTCATTTCAGCTAATGTTTCATTTACATAATCGGTTATATTGACATCCTTCTGCAAGTTCCCTTTCCATGCGTCTAATTCCCACTTCACCAGCTGGTCAGAATGTTCAACAATCAGCCTGCTTCGTTCAAACCGTTCCTGCATAAATTGATCTAGTGTGTTTTCTATAGAGAGATTTCTCTTTAAAAGTTCAGCCAGCACAATTACATCTTCAATGGCAAGCGAAGCACCCTGCCCTAAATGCGGTGCTGTTCCATGAGCTGCATCGCCAACCAGCAGCACTCTTCCTTTATACCAGGGCTGAGGGATAAGGTGGCTGAATATCGGCCGGTATACGACTTGTGAAGGATCCGTTATTTGATCTGCATACTCTTTGATAATGCCGCCAAACTCAGAAATTCGTTCTTTCAGCAACGTGTGCAATTGATCAGCAGGCATTTTAGGATTTCCTGGTTCAGGTGTGGTGACCAGCAAGTACATTTTATCGTCAGACATAGGGACGAGACCTGCTTTTGCTTTACGGCCGTAATAAAAAAGGCCTCTAGCTATATCTTTAGGACGAGGAAGCGTATAGCGCCATACCCCTTGTCCGCAATATTGCTGCGGCACATCGCCAAATATCATTTTACGTACAATAGAATTAGCACCATCGGAACCAAGAAGCAGATCATACTGGCCGGAGATCCCGTTGCTAAGCTCAACAAAAACTCCCTCAGGAAGAGGTTCAATCCTGCTTACCGTTGTTCCCATATAAATCTTGGTTTCCGTTTGGTGAACAGCATCTAATAAAATATTGTGCAGTTTTTTTCTCGAGATGCCGTTTACACCCGGATACCCTTCAATAGTAGGGCAGTCTCCATCGTTTAGCAAATGCCCTTGTGCTGTATAATAATCAAACCCTGAGTAAGAGAATCCTTGCTTCATACACTCTTTTGCCAGCCCGATTTCATTAAGAGCTCTCAGTGCATTTGGAGGTTGAATAATCCCTACTCCGTACACATTCCACTCTGATGTTTTCTCTGCTATTTCAGCTCTTATGCCGTTTTTTGCTAAAGCAATGGCCGCCGTTAGTCCACTGATTCCTCCGCCAACAATGAGTACTTTTTTTACATGTTCATTTGTCATTATTTGACCTCCTCATCCCTGGTTTGTTTGTCCGTCTATCATGGCTACTGCACGTGTCCAGCCGGCACTGCCTCCTTTAATTTTGACCGGCAGTACAGATACTTTAAAACCATAAGGCGGCAGCTGGTCAAGGTTAGCTAATTTTTCGATTTGGCAGTATTCTTTTTCTTTCCCCGCATAGTGTGCTGCCCACAGTACACCAGGCCGCGGATTCTGCTTATATTCGGCTGCCTGGATAGCAAGTGGTGTATCCCAGCCCCATCCATCTGTTCCCATTACCCGGATCCCCTGCTCAATCAGCCAAAGTGTCGCTTCGGCTGAAACGCCTACATGGATTTCACTGTAATCTGCGTCATACCGTTTTTTATCTGCATCACAGCGAATCATGACAATATCAAATGGCTGCAGCCGATAATCCATCTGGCTAAGCTTTTCTTGAATATCTTTACTGGTAACAGCGTAGCCGGCTGGACGGTCCGTAAAATCAAGAACCACACCATTTCCGAAAAACCACTCCAGAGGCATTTCATCAATAGTCCGTGCTTTTTTCCCTTCAGACGTCGGCCAGTAATGCCAGGGAGCATCTACGTGAGTTCCCGCATGGCTCGTTATGGTCAAAAAATCCCCTGCCAGTCCTTTTCTCTCCGGAAAATCATCCGGTTCAACACCGGCCAGCTTTGCTCCGAATTCTGCTCCTTCTTCGTGTGTTTCATAACGAATAGAAAAAGGAAGAGGATCTTTTAAATCCTCTTCAATTGAGACGCTTAAATCAATGATTTTCACTTCAGAAGCCTCCTTATTTTAAACTATTTTATTTTTAAGGCTGCCAATCCCTGCTATCTGAAGTTCTACATCGTCGCCCGGCTCAAGCCATCGATATGCTTCAGCTCCTGTTTCCATCAGGCAGCCGAAGCCAACTGTTCCCGAACCAATGATATCTCCCGGCTGTAATTCTACTTCTTCAGAAGCACGCTCGATCATCTCCGCAAAACTAAAATACACGTCTTTAAAATTCCCGGATGAGATGACTTCTCCATTAATGGATGCGGTCATTTCTAGATCAAAGCCTTTTCCTGATTTAAGAGATTCAAATTCATCTTTTGTCACGATACTTGGACCGATAGAGGTCGCAAAATCCTTCCCCTTCGCCGGGCCCAGCAGTACTTTCATTTCTTTCATCTGGATATCCCGGGCAGACCAGTCATTTAAAATGGTATAGCCGAAAATATGCTCTTCTGCCTCATCCGCCTTAATGTTGATTCCTTTTTTTCCGATCACACAGGCCAGCTCCAGCTCGTAATCAAGACGTTCGCAGCGATCGGGCCTCTTTACCTGTTCGCCCGGTCCTTTCATTGCATTCGCATTGGAAAAGTAGAAAATCGGCATCTCATACCATTCCGGCGCAACTTCATCACCCGAGCGTTTTGTCGCATTTTTGACATGCGTTTCAAATGCCACAAAATCACGGAAACTATTAGGGTTTGGCAGTGGTGCAGCGAGACGGGTGTCTTTTACCGGAAAAGCCGGCAAATGGGCTTGATTTTTTATGTCATTGACAATAGTCATATGTTCTTCTGCATTTTCCAGAAAGTCTGCCATGTTGTCCGGCAGCTGCCCGTTAGACGCTTCATTCATATCAATTACAAAATCCCCGCTCAGCCATCCTGCTTTTTTCTGACCATCTGGATGAAAAAAGGTAACGAACTTCATAGATGTCCCTCTTTCTTAGCTCATTAGCTGTTCTTTTAGCCAGTCATACATTTCATACGTTTCCGTAATATTGTCTACCTGACAGTGGGAAGACCCTGGACTGCTTGCCGGAATGATTTTCAGCCAGCGCGGACATGTCAGGTCATTGTAAACACTGTAGGCGTTTTCCACGACATTCTGCCGGTCGTCTTCGCCATGAACAATATACGTTGGTACTTGAATTTTCTCCGCAACGCCCCGCAGGTTATAGTGTTGAAGTTTTTCCCTTGCTGCCGGCATACCTTCTACACCAAAAATATGCTGCAGAATTTTTGCGAGCGGGTGATTATCCGGCCGTTTTGCCCAGACATCATTATAGTCATATACCGCTCCCCAGATAGCGCACGCCTTAAAGCGGGGCTCAAAAGCAGCACATCTCGCTGCCATGTAGCCTCCCATTGAGACCGCCATAACGCCAATTCTGTCAGGGTCTACATTAAGATTTTCCACTGCCCATTCATAGGCTGCCGTTCCCGCTGTATTGTAGTCATGGCGTGAGTGAATGTGATGAAGCCGCAGTGCTCCACCTTGGCCAGGGCCATCAAGTGCCAGGAGTGAAATGCCGCGTTCATTCAGCAGCTGGGCTGGACCGAAATATAACTCTTCTGCTGTAGAGTCAAGCCCGCCAAACATCACCATGAGAGACCCTTTTTCCTGGCCGGGTGCTTCAAAATAGTATCCTGGAAGGGCTGCGTGTTCAAATGGAATTTCTACGGCTTTTGGCGGATTAGCCAAAAGCTCCGCACCCTTCCGGAACGTTTCTACGCCTTTCTCGTAAACTGGCAGTTTTCTTTCATCATCCGGCTGCAGAAAAAACTCAGCTGTCCGGAAATAATTAGCTGCCCGCAAATAAGAGGCGCGTGCGGTTTCAAGATGGTTTTGATCCATCGCATCATTGGCTTTTGTTAATGTTTTATTCGCAAGCTTCGCCCACTCATAGTGAAAGCTTTCATAATCCCCTACTTTAATCCGGCTAGCAACGTCTAAAATTTCATTGGTTTCTCCTCCGCCGAAATATGTCTGGCTAATCATTCTGACAACCTGGTAAGACCACATGTAATTATCGGGAAAATAATGCCACATCTTTGAACACCTCTTTATTCAATTTCTTTTACTTGATCACTTTTCCTTTTGCATCCCACGGCATTTCTCTTCCCCAGGCATCATTTGGATTTTCGGCAAGGCTCCATTTAAATGGACCGAAATCAGGTTCAAAAACGAGGTGAGCCCCTGCATATAATTCAAAACGGTTCCCGCCCGGCTCATCCACATAGAAGAAAAAGCCTTCTGCTAATGCATGGCGTGTAGGCCCGCCCATTGCCAGCTCGTAACCGCTTTCCATGATGTGGTCCGCAGCCATTAGCACTTCTTCACGGCTTTCAACTGAATAGCATAGGTGGTTGAATCCGCCTCTTTTGCCGTTATGTCCTTTTAAGAAAGCGATATCATGAGAAAGATTTGTAACAGAGAGCCAGGCACCAATTTCAGGGCTTGCCGGATCATCGGCATCTAAGAAAATGCCTTCGTTATAGCGGAAGCCAAGTCCCTGGTAAAACTCCCGGTCTTTTGTGACATCGTTTGTGTGAAGCGTAATATGGTCAATCCGGCGTGGAGAAATACCGCGTTTCGGATTTTTCTGCGGACGGTTTTTCCATCTGCTCCGGAGTGCATCTGGCGCTTCATACAGTTCGACATCCCAGAAGATCTCTTCTACATGTCCATCCGGCGACTCGAATCGATAAGCACGTCCATGTCCAAGATCTCCCTCGATCCAGCCCCAGCCTGCTCCTGTACTTTCTAAATAAGCGACTGCTTCTTCAAGAGCAGCCGGACTGTCTGCCCGCCAGCCAATGTGTCCCAACCCTGCTTCCGGACCAGCCGTTAACTTTAAGCTGTGGTGATAATGTTCACCCCAGGCACGGAAATAAACAGAGTCTCCTTGTCTTCCGGATTCTTCTAAACCGATTACTTCTTTAAAAAATTCTGTTGATTCTTCCAGCTTTGGAGTGATTAATTCAACGTGTGCCAAATGAGAAATAAAATGCGGATTTTTATTCATTTTTTTCGCCTCCAATTATATGCTTTCCTCTAAACCGACCGGCTTATTGATTATTATTATAGGCTTTCTCATTTTTGGAAACGTTATCATTTTTGTTCTTATTTATATCGATTTTTGCTTTTTTTCATTGTGCTTCATGTATGTTTCTGGAAGAAAGCGATATAGCTTTTCAAGAGCCTCCTCATCTACATGACTGGAATACTCTCTTCCTTTTTTATCATGATGCTGGATATACCTTGCACTGGCAAAATGCTGTTTTCTATATTGATTTGGGGTAATGTGAAAGGCTTCTTTAAATACTCTGTGAAAAGAGTTTAAATTGGAAAATCCGCTTTCCATTGAAATTTGAATAATCGGCCATTCAGTCTCGGTTAGATAACGAACCGCATGTTCCAAACGAACGCTGTTTAAGTATTTTAAAAAGGACTGACCCATATGATCGTGAAAATACCGTGATAGATAAGAGATCGTCAACTGTTCTCTTTCCGCAATATCCTGCAGCGTAATCGGCTTCATATAGTTTTGTTCGATGTACGAGGCAACAGAGGATAAACGTTCAATAGCCCTCTCGCTTTTTTGCTTTATTTTTCTATTGTCCTCCACTCTAAAATAAGACAGAAGCTGAAAAACCAGATCAAGTAAAAGAGAGTGGATTTTAATATCGCCATTCGCTTTTTTCTCTCTAAGAAACCACATGAGCTGCGCTAGTGATGAGCGGATGGCATCAAACAGCCGCTGATCTTCCTGCTGAAAAGACTCACATTGAAATCTCTCTGTTTCGATGTTTTCGTAAAACTTACGAATAAAAGAAACAGGAACTTGAAGAACTAGCAGTTGATTTACTTTATTGGATTCGACTCCATGTACCTCATTGCTGTTAATGAACATCACATCGTTTTCTCTTAACTGATACTCTTTCCCCCTGGAAAAAACATTCACCTCTCCTTTTAACACAAATAAAAACTCAATCCGGTCGTGCCAATGCATCGCCACATACTTTACACTCGTCATCAGCATAAACATTGGAATTTCTTCTCCAATCACAACGCTTTCATACGGATAATTCATTTTTGTCCCTCCCTTTCAAATGAAAATAGAAAAAGTAAAGAATACATCCCATTAGAATGAAAATAATGGATGAAAGAAACATAGTAGAGTAACTGTATAGCCGTACTAATACTCCGCACAAAAGCGGACCAATACCGTAGCTGATATCCATTCCTAGAAAAAATGTGCTCATCGCCCTCCCCCTTCTACTAGCAGGTGTCCTCCTCAGGACAATAGATTGGAGTGCCGGCTGTATGGTGCCATATCCCATGGCTAAGAAAAGAGCCACGGTCATAAAAGATAGAAATGTTTCGGCAATAGATAAGAGCAATAATGACAAACAGGTCATCAGCATACTTGGAATCACCACAAATGCTTCTCCTTTTTGATCAGCCAATCGCCCGGCTGCAGGCCTTGCCAGCAAAATGATGCCCGCATAAACGATAAAAAACCACTCAATATTCGAAATCTCTGCTTGCTTTGCATACAACGCTAAAAAAGTCACAATAGCGCTGTACGGAAGCGTTACACAAAAAGCGATGCAAGCCATTATGACAGCGGTACGGCCTTCTTTCTTGCCGACTTCTGTTTGCTGATTTTTCTTATTTAGATTAGTATCTCGTTCTTTCTGATTAAGACATAAACAAAATAAAATAGCTGCCCCAATGAAAAGAACGGCTAAACTGAAAAGAGCCGTATAATGGTTTTGATTAGCTAAATAGAGACCAACAGCCGGTGTAACAGCCATTGATACGACCGTTGCCATACTAAAAAAGCCGACCCCTTCCGCCAGACGCTTTTTAGGAATAAAATCTGCTGCAATCGTTGCCGCTGCGGCTGTGGTTATACCGATCCCAAAGCCGTGCAGAAGTCTTAAAAGAGATAAAATAAACGTAGATTCTCCCCATACATACAAACCACTTGCAATCAAATGAAAAAATAAGCCTGTTATGTACACATTTCGCTTGTTTTGGCTGTCGAGCGCTTTTCCCACATAGGGCCTTGAAAGAATAGCGGTAACAGCCATTAAGCCGGCCAGCATCCCGATTACCTGCTCACCTTTTCCGATTGTTTGAAAGTAAACAGGAAGAGAGGGCACTAAAATCTGATAGCCCATCTGTGCGCAGCTATGGGCTATCAGCAATAGAATAAAATGCCGATTCCAAAGTTTTGTCTCCTCTTGGTTCATTTCTACCTTCAGTTTAATCACGCCCATTCTCCGCAAATAACATATGTTACTAGATGAAAACTCGTTTTAGCGCTCAGTATCTAAACAAACCGAATCAATCTATTTTCTTGTACATTTTAGTCATTATAGCGGTTAAAAATTTTTCGTGTAAGTAAAATATTAAAGAATTGTTAATAATTTGGAAAAATGAGGCATTTAAAGAGTGTTAGTGATACGATTCGAATAGCACTAACCCGTCAAAGAGCCTGTTCCTAGTTCTTGAAATATAATTTTTATTCGAATTTTACACATAATGTATTATAAAAATAAAAATAAGGGACCTAAAATCATATTAAATCCATACAAATCTCTTGATTATCAATGCCTCACTAATAACAAAAGTGTACTTAATCAAAAGTGTATGTTTGCTAAATTACACTTTTGATTAAGTACACCTATGTTTACTAACTTTTTGATTGCCTTAATATTTGAACAAAAAAATCCAGGAATCTACTTGGAGATTCACTGGATTTTTAATGAAATTTCCTTATATAGTCACATTTTCTGCTTGGTACACATGCACAGCTTTTTCCTGCGCAAGGAGACAAAGTTCAGCTGCTTTAAATACATGCTCTTGGCTCATAGCTGTTTCCGTTCGGTTTAAACAGTCCAAAATCAACTCGCCGAAAAATGGATATCCCACTTTTCCAGCTACGTCAAAATGGTGTTCCCCTTTACCGTCGACTAAATAGACATGGTCGCCTTGCTGCTGTCTGGCGATGTCTACGTATTTTCGAACTTCGATTGTTCCTTCTGTTCCGACAATAAATGTACGACCGTCTCCCCAAGTGCTAAGGCCATCAGGTGTCAGCCAGTCTACTCGAAAATACTGGGTCGCTCCATTATTGCCAACCAATGTTGTATCCCCAAAGTCTTCCAGTTCCGGATAATTTGGATTATGATAGTTAGCTGTTTTGCTGTGGAGAATTTCTGCATCATCACACCCTGTATAATACAGGAACTGTTCAATCTGGTGGCTGCCAATATCACATAGAATACCGCCGTATTTTTCTTTTTCAAAAAACCAATCCGGCCGGTTGTCTGCGTTTAACCGATGAGGGCCGAATCCGGTTACTTGTACGACGCGTCCAATTGCGCCTTTTTTGACAAGCTGCCCAGCAAAAACCGCACTTTCCACATGCAGTCTCTCGCTGAAGTAAACCATGTATTTTTGACCTGTTTCTTCTGAAACTCGTTTTGCTTCCTGCAGCTGATCCATGGTTGTAAAAGGCGTCTTGTCAGTAAAATAATCTTTCCCGCTTTGCATAACCTTGACGCCAAGCGGCCCCCGGTCACACGGGACGGCTGCTGCTGCAACGAGGTGAACCGTTTCATCTGTTAATATTTCTTCTAGTGAAGAAGCAGCTCGGGCACTTGGATATACTTTTAAAAATGATTCTACTTTAGTTGAGTCTGAGTCATATACCCATTTTATTGTGGCGCCTGCTTCAACCAATCCGTTGCACATACCATAAATATGACCATGATCAAGAGCTGCCGCCGCCACAAAAAACTCATTTTGTTTCACAACCGGACTTGGTTTTCCTTTTGGTGCATAATTCATTCCATCTTGATTGCTCATATGATCATCTCCTATTTAGTGTGTTCCTTCTACGGATAGTACGACATTTCCTGATTTCTCTTTTACGAAATTGGACGCTTTAATTTTTTCTTGCAATGTTTTATAAAAAAGATCCGCATCGATAGGAAGCTCTACGGATTCTTTTAGCCAGGCTGACAAATAAATGGCATTGGAAATTTCAAGTCCTTTGATCCCTTCTTCTCCAGGTGCCAAGAGTGGAGTCCCTTTTAAAATAGCATCGACCCAATTCTGCATAATTCCAAGGTGCTGAGTATTTTCACCTTTTACTGGAATTTCAATTTTCCAATGTTCTGGTTCACCAAAACCGCCCGTATACGTTGCATTAAACTCCCGCTCTGACTGAGTCAGCCGGTAAAAGATTAATTGATCATTTTCAACCACGATTTTGCCGCGGTCTCCGATGATTTCAAAACGATTTGTTCCGGGAGCTTCCCCAGTTGACGTAATAAATACACCTGTCGCTCCATTTTCGTATTCAACATACGCGGTAACATCGTCTTCCACTTCAATATTGTGATAACGGCCGAAATGGCAAAAAGCATGTACCCGTTTTGGCATTAAACCTGTGGTCCATTGCCATAAATCAAGCTGATGCGGCGATTGGTTCAGTAAAACGCCACCGCCTTCTCCCTCCCATGTTGCTCTCCATTCACTTGAATCATAATAACTTTGTGAGCGGTACCAGTCAGTAATAATCCAGTTCGTTCGTTTTATTTCACCTAGTTCACCTGATTGAATAAGCTGCCGCAACTTTTGATAAAGGGGGTTCGTTCGCTGGTTATACATAATGCTGAACACTTTGCCGCTTTCGGCCGCTGCTTCGTTCATACGCTGTACGTTTTTCGTATATACACCTGCCGGTTTTTCGATCAGAACGTGTAACCCTTTTTGAAATGCCTGTTCAGCTAAAGTCGGGTGATCATAATGAGGCGCAGCAATTAGTACTGCTTCGATATCTGCTTGATTAAAAAATGTGTCTGGATCCGTAAAACAAGCTAACTGCCCGCCGGTTTTTTCATTTGCGGCTTTTAAACGGTCTTCATTAAAGTCACAAACCGCTGTTAATTGACCGCCTTTCACAAGCCCGTTGGCAAGCTGTGAAACGTGCGAGCTTCCCATATTTCCTAAACCAATTACACCAATTTTAACTTTTGTCATATTCGTTCCTCCACTTCGTTCACGCAACTTTATGCTTCCGTACATACTTTTCTGTGTAAAACACTTGCCACATTGCTATGGAACTGGCACCACAAAGTAGTGCTACAGCTGGAATGGTCATAAATAAGAGTCCAAGCGCCATAATGCTGAACAGCCCAAACATGGTTTTAAATGGTGCCTGCAAAAAAAGCCGAAAAGCTTCTTTGAACACGATACTTATTCGCTGCTTCGTATCGATATAAAGCGGAAAAATATACATCAGCATTACTGCATATAGGAAAATTAACTGTATGGTAATCATTTTCCCTAACCAGCCCATTGTCGAGTTTCCTTGTAAAAAGAACTGAAAGTCTATAACAAGCAGCAACCCGATCACCATTAATAGCAGGCCAGTTTTTTGGCTTTCCCAGAAAAATTGTCGATATTCTTTCCGAAATTCGGAAAATAAATGCGTTACTTCCTCGCCGTCCGTCCACTTTCTTACAATGCTGAATAGCGCAGCAGTTGCTGGACTAAAACCAAACAAAACACCTCCAAGTAACGTGAATACAATCCATAGTGCATTGATATAGACGATTCTCGTCACCCATTCCATCCCTGTGTAAAGCGTTCCTGTTACATATCCTTGATTCATGCAGGTTCCTCCTCATTAGTTAATTAAAGCCTGCAACGCCCTTAAGCTTTCTTTTTTGTTTTGGCTGAATGAAGGAACAATTATGGTCATCTCTTCCGGAATCGCCAAATCAAGATGGGCAAAAGCAGATTGATCGGTTTGTAATGGCAGTCCATAAAGATGGCGTTCGCCTGTTTTATTGTTTGTTATATAGTGTTCCTGCACGAATGGATAAGCGGACACAGGCATGAGTTCATCAAGCGGTGTTAACCCGTTTTGAGTAAGTAGTCCTTCTACTAAACCTGGTTCTGCCACATACACATCACCGGCTCTTTCAGCAAGTAATACAGAGAATTTTTCCCTCGAAAGCGGATAAATGGACACATCAATCGTTTTATTCAATTTGACCTGTTCAGCCAAAAACTGTTCAATTTCCGCCTCCTGTCCCATTGCTTTGTCTGTAAAGAAAAGAAGTCGGAGATGGTTTTCTTCTGAAACAGCAGGCCGGCAGCCAGTCAACATGAGAATACTGACGATCAGGATGATCCATTTATCCATTTCAACTTACCGTCCTTTTATTTCTTCATAGTGGTTCTTTAATTCCTCATAGGCTTCATCCTGGGAGAGTACACCAAACATAAGCTGCTCTCCAACTTGTCTATAGGCATTGTTTTGGAATTCTCCCCAGCCTTGCGGACCGCCATTGAATGGCTGTGCATCTGGTGCTGTATCATTGACTAGCTGCAATTGGGCTTTGTCAGAATCTGTGAAACTGCTGCTCATTGAATCTAAAATTTTCTTAGAAACCGGAAGGCCGCGTGATACACCTAAGATTTCAGCTGCTTCTGGATCATTAATGAAAAAGTCGATCACTTTCTTTGCTTCTTCTTTCTGTTTCAAGCTTTCGCTGACTGACCAGAACATAGATGGCTTCAAGTATCCGCCTGCTTCTGCGTCTTTTGGTGCTTTCACAAGCGCATACGTATCCGGTTTTACGCTATCAAAGCTTGGAAATTGAGCAGCAAAGCTTTGTTTAATTAAAACGGAATCATTCAATAGAAGGTCATTTTTCGGATCATATTCGACTTCTGCTACTGTTGTTTCCGCAGGAGAAACAACTCCTTCTTTCCGTAAATCTTCAAAAATAGAAACCCATTCTTTCCATGTTTTTTTATCAATATTGAAATCGCCATCTTCAGTCGTCAAGTGGCCTTTGCCTTTGCTAAGCTGGTACATTTCATATACCGCTGAGTCAAATGTAAAATCACGCATTGCATATTTTCCGTCTTTAAGCTTTGGCTGTACTTCTCTTGCCAACGCGAATAAATCATCCCACGTCCAGTCTGCTTTCGGTGTTTCAACACCTAACTTTTCGAAAGCTGCTTTGTTATAGATCATTCCAAACGCGTTATTTCCAAGAGCGACGGCATATAGTTTATCATTTACTTTTCCGGAATCAACGAGAGTCGGATCCATATCCTCTACATTGATGCCTTCCGAAAGATCAGCCAATTGATTGCGTGTAGCGTATTCCTGTAAGTACTGGGCGTCCATTTGAACTAAGTCCGGTGCGTTTTGAGCAGCCGACTGCGTAGCAAGCTTGTCCCAATATCCGTCCCATCCAGAAAACTCTGTTTCAAATGTGACGTTTGGATTTTTTTCTGTATATAAATCAAGTACTTTCATGGTTGCATCATGGCGTTCCTGCGAGCCCCACCATACAACCCGTAAACTTACTTTTCCGTCTGTACTTCCGCTTTCCTCTTCTTGCTGCTGCGCCTGTTGTGCGCTGCATGCGGACAATGTAAATGTAAGCAGTGCCGCAAGGAAAAAAGATAACCACTTTCTTTTCATTACTTCCTCCCCCATTCCCCCGTAATGTTGATTACACCTCAATTATAAAACGCTTTCATAAATGCTTATATAAGAGAGATGCACAATTATTGTTAAAAATGTACACCGATTATTGTTTCAATAAGTCCGTTGGATTGACCCCGGTATGCTTTTTAAACATGGAGCTGAAGTAAGGGGTATTTTTATAGCCCACCTTTTCTGCAATTTCATAAATTAAATAATGGCCTTCTAAAATTAAATACTTGGCTTTTTCCATTCGAACATTATTTAAATACTGGTTAAATGATAACCCGGTCACTTTTTTAAAAATCTGGCTTAAATAATTGCGGGAAAGAAACACTTTTTCTGCCATCTGATTTAACGTCAGATTTTCATGATAATGGCTGTCAATGTATTCAATTACATAGTCAACGGTCTGCTTGTGGCGGACATTTTCTTTTTCCTCTTGTTGAATGCGTGAAAGAATAAGGTCTATGGAAGCAAGAATCCAGCGCTGAAATTGTTCTTTCTGATGAACTTTTTCAATTTGGCGTGAGGCTGTCTGATGATCGACAATTTCTTCAAGATTTACGCCCTTATCATAAAGTGAATACGTTAAAATAACCCATAAATCCTTGCAAATTGTCTGCAGGTGGGATGGCAAGGAGTAAGTCCACTCTTGTTCATCCAACATAAATTTGTTTAGAATTCGGACCGCCTGATCTTTTCTTTCCTGCTTGACCGCGTCAGAAAGCTCCCGGTAAAATTGAACCGGCTTACGGAAAGCTGATTTTTGCGAGTTGAATTTCGACTGCTCACTTGCCGGTACATCTTCGTAGCGAATAATGGGCTGGGATAAAATTTTTGAAAGTGAGTAAATGGCTTCCTCTGTTGATATCGGTATTTCTTCCCAATTGGTTTTCACCTGTCCTATTCCGATTTTATACTTATAGTCTTCTTTTAAATGCATCAGCTCTATCAACTTCTCAGCTACATTTTGGGCAGCTTTCTGACAGACTTTGTTATCCGTTTGCACATCATAAGACAGCAGAATGGCTGAATATATGTAATTAAGTTCAATCCATTCCACATTTTTTAAATACGGTAATGCATGATTCGAAAAAAAACAGCTGATATTTTCCTGAAGGCTGTCCCATTCAATAGCCTCATTATCTTTATCCAGCTTCAATACCAGCACCTGGTGTTTTTGTTTTTGCAAATAGTCGGTTTTTTGTTCCTTGCGGGCGACTTCCTGGTCTTCCATCCCCGTTACCAGCGACTTTAGCCATGTATTTGAAATTAAAGATTTATAATAGTTGATTTTTTGCTTTATTTCCTCCTGTCCGCTTTGTTTCATTCTTTCTTCTTCTAATCTTGTTGTTACTCTTTTTAATGCTTCTTCCATCGTTTGAATGGTAATGGGCTTGCTTAAATAATCTTGGACTTTCAGCCGAAGGGCCGTTCTTGCATATTCAAAATCAGAATAGCCGCTTAAAATAATAACACTGCCGGTATATTGATTTTCCCGTAAAGCCTGCATCATCTCCAAGTCATTCATGACCGGCATGTAAATATCGGTTAATACGATATCCGGCTGCATGTCCATAATAATCTCAAACCCTGCTTTGCCGTCTGATGCCTCTCCTATACATTCAATACCCAGCTTTTCCCACGGAATGGCTTTTTTCATGCCCCGCAGTACACTTGGATCATCATCGACAATAATCGCTTTCCACATAAAAGGCCCTCCTTTATTTATGCAGTTTCTTCGGAATTTTAACAAAAACGGTTGTTCCTTCACCGACCTGGCTTTCAATGGATATTGAACTATTTGCTCCAAAATGGGCAGAGAGTCGGTCCTGCACATTTTTAATGCCATATCCCCCATCTGCAGTTCTTTTATTTAGCATTTGGTCTTTAGAAAACCCTGTGCCGTTATCACGGATAATAATGTACATCATTTCCCCTACATCGTGCAGATTAATAGAAATCATCGCTTGCTGCTGTCCACGCAGACCATGAATAATTGCATTTTCGATAAACGGCTGCAAAGTCAGCTTGGGAATATAATAGTGCAGATATCTTTCTGGAATATAGATCTGATAGTTAAGCGCTCCTTCCAAACGAATTTGCTGAATTTGAATATAGGATTCTAAATGTACCAGTTCGTCCCTGAGAGGGATCAGTGCTTCACCTTTAGAAAGGCCGATTCGAAACATCCTTCCCATTAACTCCAGGACGCGGCTTATTTTCTCCTGTCCTTCTTCAATGGCCATCCAGTTCAACTGATCGAGCGTGTTGTATAAAAAGTGAGGATTGATATTTGCTTGAAGAGCGTCTAATTCTGCTTTTCTTTTCTGCTGATATTCTTGTTCTAAATCGCTGTATAGTCTTTTAATACGGTTGTTTAATTTATAATATCCACGAAAAAGCGTACCAAATTCATTCCGGTAATCGTCTGGAAGCTTTGGTTCCCGTTCCTTTAAAGAAAAGTCATTCATGCTTTGAAGCAGTTGGTTAATAGGTTTTGTAAACTGCTTCGATAAATAATAGGTCAATATAACAATAAGTCCAATCGTAACCAAACTGATAAACAAGAGCAGCTGAGCCAGCTTGACACTTCCGCTAATAATCTCATTCCAGGGGGTTACTTCAATTAGAATCCAGTCTGAATTAGCTAATTTTGACCAAACAACAAACTTTTCTTCCTGTCTTGAGGAGCCATTTACATTTACATTTTCATCTTTGCTTAATTCAGTAAAAGCATTTAAGTATTCGCTTACATTTCCAGCGCCATTGTACGCAATAATGCTATGACTCGAATCAATTAACAGACGATCGCGGCTATCCACTTCCCCATTCATTAACTTAAGGAAACGATCTGTTTTTGTGTTGACGACCACAATGCCTGCAGCCGTGCCGTTGCGTTTATATATTTTACGCGCAAAGCTGATCACCGAAATGTTTCCCTGCGGAGATGAAATAATATGCTTCTTCAGCCAGGCAGAGTCTGCATTTTCCATTGGCTGAAGCCAGTCAATCGATTGGTAGTCCTTAAATGAAAAGTAGCGGATAGGCCCTTCTTGAACCCTCGCTGGAGGGGATTCAAGATATACATCGACTGTATCGACTACTGGGATACTAAACATTGTGTTGAAGAATGATGTATTAATTTCAGAAATAAGCTGATAAGATTCATATGAATCTTTTGTTCCCTGCAAATAATTTTGCAGGTCCTCATTCCGTGACAGTGCAATCGTCACCTGCTCAACAGACTGTTTTTGCATGCTGATTTGTTCATTAATTTTTCCAAGCAGGTTCTGCTGGTAAAAAGATGTGTTTTTTTGCATTTCAGCTACCGAAACCCTGTAACTGACCAAGACAAAGACTGTAAGCAACAACATTATTAAACTGGCAAATGCAAAGAAGAATACATTCCGTATTGGGTATTCTTTAAATGGATTTTTCATTGCGTCCCCCTTTCTCTATTTCTCAGAATAGCAGAAAAAAGGCTGACGCGTCAGCCTTTCAAACCAGTACTTGCCGCTCCATCCACAATATGGCGCTGGGCAAAGAAGAAGATAATAATCGCTGGAATAACAGATACGAGTGACATAGCGAACAGCTGACCCCATGGGACAGTAGAGTTCGCATCAACAAACATTTTCAATGCAAGGCCAACCGTATAATTTTCTACTGAATTCAAATAAATTAAATGGCCCAAAAAGTCATCCCAGTTCCAGAGAAAGCAATAAATCGCTACTGTAACGAGAGGCGGTTTCATGAGTGGCAAAATAACACGCCAGTAAATGCCGAACCACGTACAGCCATCCATCTTTGCTGCTTCATCCAGCTCTTTCGGAATCCCTCTAATAAACTGTACAAGCAGGAAAATGAAAAACGAACCGCCAATTCCGCCTGCCAGTGAATGCGGAACGATAAACGGTAAATACGTATCCACCCAGCCGAATGCGTTGAACATATCGTATTGTGGAACAAGTGTAATCTGGCTTGGCAGCATTAACGTACCCAGTACAATAGCAAACCAGAAATTACGAAGCGGAAAGTCCAGGCGAGCAAACGCAAATGCGACTAAACTGCATGAAACAATCGTTGTGAATAATACACCTGCAATCAATTCAAAGGTGTTCATAAAGAAGTGGCCAAACGAGTAACCAGGAATAGCATACCAGCCTTCCGTAAAGTTAGAAAACATCAGCTGGGATGGAAAAATACTCGCTGAATTCATTTCCTCATTAGACTTGAACGCTGCTCCCACCCACCATAGGATGGGATACACCATAAACAGGGAGACTACGGCTAGTGTAAGATGACTTATCCATTTTTTCTGCATATTACTTTCCACCTTTCGCTTCATAAAAGACCCATTTTTTCGATGATAAAAAGATTAAAGCAGTGAAAATGCCGATAATGACGAGAAGTACCCAAGCCAGAGCCGAAGCGTAACCCATTTGAAATCCTGCAAACGCCCGTTCATATAAATACAAAGCGAACATGTAAGTCGATTGAACAGGACCACCTTTTGTAATAACAAAAGCCTGGGTAAACATTTGAAACGAACCAATAGTCTGAAGAACGAGGTTAAATAAAAGAACAGGTGATAATAAAGGCAGTGTAATGGAAAAGAATTGTCTTGCTTTTGAAGCACCGTCTACCGAAGCAGCTTCATATAATTCAGGTGATATTTGCTTTAATCCGGCTAAGAAAATGACCATTGAGGAGCCAAACTGCCAGACGACTAATAAAATAAGTGTGCCCAGTGCTGAGTCAGGATTTGAAATCCAGTTCGTTCCTTCGATTCCTAAAATGCCGAGAAGCTGGTTAATCAGTCCATCCTGGCCAAATAGATTCCGCCATAAAATAGCCACAGCGACACTTGTGCCAATCAATGAAGGCAAATAAATCAATGTTGTGTAAATCGACATGAATTTTAATTTCTGATTTAAAAAGAGGGCCATCATTAAAGCGGTAATAAGCTTTAATGGAACGGAAATAACGACAAACAAAAGAGTAATGTACAGTGATTTATAAAACATGGAATCACTGAAAAACATTTTGCTGTAATTGTCGAGGCCAACCCATTCAGGAGCTTCTAATAATGAGTAATTAGTAAAAGAAAAATAAAGAGACAGCAGCATTGGATATAATGTCAACAAGAAAAAGCCGATCAGCCACGGTGAGAGAAACAAATAGCCGGCTACTGGTGATTCCCACCGTTTCCTTCTATGTTTTTCTTTTGAAAACAACGAATTTTTTATAACCCCTTTTGTTTTGATTGCGCTTTCATTTGGCTGCTTCATAAATCCCCCTCCATCCCTTTTTTTAAAGTATACGAAATCAAAGGGAATGAATATATGAGAGAAATGCACAATAACTATTAATTTTTCACACAGTTTAAGTGAACTGCAAAAAGACACTGTGACTCTTTAACAGAGTGTTATACAGTGTTCTTTACATTTTCCTTATTCTATATGAATTCCGCTTTTTACCTGCTTCCAAATTTCCGCATAGACCTCTTTTAACGGAACGCTAAATTTAACAGCAATCGCTTTGCAGTCTTCATATTCTGGCGCGTGCTATACGATCTCGCCGTTCATCATTTACCGTAACAGGCCCCCAAGGTGTGTTTACCTTCATAAACTGCCGCTCCTTCTACAAATATTTTCTTGGTTCCACAAGCTCCTTCTGTAAATTATTTGAAAACAAAAAGCCAAATCCGACGATGGATTTGGCTTTCATGTTAACGACCATATGGTGTACTTTTGTTTTGCATGATTTTAGAGAAACTTATCGAGTCTACTGCTTAATATCGTTATTCATTTTCACTTCTTATTTTAATGGAATTTTTCCAGCATGGGCAGGCAGGCCGGTTTCACCTGCATGATCCGGCTTACCAATCGCTTTTCCCTGGTTATAGGAAAGACCGAACCCATACTTATACTTGTCTCCAGCTTTATTCACATATGCGTAATCAGGATATTCCTCCTCCGCAAAGCTAGGAACATCTCCCACCTCTTTGTTCACTGCATCCTCATTCGCAGGAATAGCGAACGGAAGCTTTCCTGTAGGGTTGAATTCTCCCCGGATTACATCCATTACGGCTTCTGTCTTCGTTCCATATGTGCTTAAAACGGCTGCTGCATTAGGCTCAATTTTATCAATCAGCCAAGGACTAATGAAGTTTACGGCAGTAATAGTTGGAACCGTTTTTTGTATCTCAGCAATTTTTTCAACATTAGCGATGCCGGTTTCTGGCCCCACTGAAATACGTGGATTATTGTCCCAGTTAGACTGCGCTGGTTTAACCCATACAAAAGCATGAGTTGCTTCTTCGAGGTTTTCCACAATGGTGATTGACTCATCATGTTTTTTAATGGCTGTTTTTAAATTTTTATTGGCAGCTTCAGCGTCTCCGCCAGTAAACATCTCAACATAAAGCTTTACTTTTTGAATTTTAGCATCCTTTAGTGGCAGGAGGTTCTTGTCATTACGCAGTAAAACAATAGACTTGTGATGTGCTTCATCTGCCAGCTTTTGTGCTTTAGGGTTGGCAACAGTATTAAGAGCATTTTGCGGGTCTACATATGGGTCTTCAAACAGGCCTAAATTCATCATTTCGGTTAACAGCAGAACAACAGATTCGTCAATTTCCGCTTCTGTAAGTAAACCCTGCTCAACTGCAGTAATAATGGGTTGAGGATCAGAAGAACCAGAAATAATATCTGTGCCGGCTTGTATTGCTTTCGCTACCTTTTGTGCCGGCGTTAAACTTTCAGCTCCCCAGGCATTCGCTCCAACAGCCCCTGTGTCGGAGTTCACATAGCCTTTAAAGCCGAGATCATTCCGTAAAAAGTCCAAAATTCCCTTATTCAAAGCAAAGCCCACTTCTTCAAATTGCTGGGTCTCGCTATACCAAGGCAATCCTTGGTCAGCACTGGTGTTGCTTGGATATGCATAATAAGGCATGACGGATGCTGCATTCGCTTTGATAGCCGCCTTAAAAGGAGGGACGTGATACTTAAGAAGGCTTCCTTCGGTTGGATAAGGATTGAATTTCCCCTCTACGAAATGCGGATCCAGACCATTGTCTCGCGCACCGCCCCCTGGAAAATGCTTTACTGTGATAGACACACTATCTTTGCCAAGCTCTTCTCCTTGGAAACCTGTAATCACGTTATAAATCATGTTTGATGCAAGAGCTGGATCTTCGCCAAAAGTATCTTCAATTCTTGCCCAAAGCGGGTCCGTGGCAATATCAGCTGTATACCCATAAACTTTCCGGATCCCAGCTGCCCGCCATTCCTTTGCAGCAATTTCGCCGAATTCCTTTACTGCCTCTGCATCACGCGCTGCTGCAAAGCCAAGTGCGCCCGGCCAAAAAGTGTGCGCGCCTTTGCCGCCGTCATTATTTGTGTAGTCCGTGGAAGAATGATTTCGTGGATTTGAAGTGACTACCACTGGGATTCCTAATCTTGATGCCTCTCCCAGCTCTTGGAGTTGATTGGTATACTTTGAAACCACCTCTACAGAAGGTGATTGGCGGTAAATAACATAACGCATGTTTTTCTCAACTATCATTTGGTCATCTGCTTTTACATATCTGCCATCTGCTGGATTTGCAATTGGAGTATGTGTATTAATTAATAGTAAGCCTGCTTTTTCAGCAAGTGTCATTTTGGAAACCAGATCGGCTACCCGTTGTTCAACTGGCTTTCTCCAATCTTCATAAGAATCCAGGCTTCTGTCTCCATCCAAATCTCTGAACTGGTATCCTCCTGCAGAAAGAACTCCTTTTCTTGCTGCTTCAATTTCGGGCTGCCCAGTAGCAGGATTGGCCAGCACACGGTACGTAGTTACATCTGCACCTGAGTTTCCAGGTGTCGTGTTTTCAGTTGGATCTACATACCCCAAGTCTTCACGACTATCAGCACTGACCTGCGGCGTTACGACCGGGGTTAATACCGATAATGTGAGCGTACTGGCTAGGACCGTTTTTCTTAGTTTCGAGGATTTCTTTTTTATTCTTGAAGATATTGAAGCCATTTTTCCTTCCCCCTTTTCAATTAAACAGCTCTTTGAAAAAATGACGGATCAACAATCAAGTGCTACGCGTTATTACCTGTTACCGATAAGTTACCTCCTTTTTAAAGCGCTTTCATTTTAAGTAATTATATTTAAAAGAATAATTGAAGGGTTAGTGGTTTTTTTTAGATCATTTTGTGATTTTTTTATCGCCTTACAGGCTAGAAGACTCCTTCAAATTGATTCAAAGATGAATAGCCGGTAATGCAATAAATAAGAACGACTGGGTTCTCCTTTCAATAGGATTTGTCCAGCCGTTCTTATTCAAACGATTTCTTTCTTATTTGTCTTAATGGACTTCAGACAGGCATCGATTACTTTTAAGTTTAAATAAGACTGTTTAAACTGAGCTTTTGTATCCCCATTCTTTTCAAGAATAGCAGCTGCAAATTGATCAATTTCTGTTTTGTATTGGTCAGCATAAAATCTCTCTGTTCGTGTAACTGAATCGTTTTCGATAATGACCAGCCCTTCGCCGCCGTGCCAGTCAGGGCGGAATGCGCGTGGAACAGTGATTTTTCCTTTTGTACCGATCACTTCATATTCGCTGCGCCTGAATGAGTGGAAGCCGGATTCAATGTATGCAGTGATTCCGTTGGGAAAAGTCATATGCGAAAGCTGGCTTGTATCGACACCGCTTACCGGATCTATGACAGCATGAGTTTGTACGGTTTCCGGCTCTGCACCTAAAATTGTTCGAATCGAGTGAATGCCGTAGCACCCGACATCATATAAACTGCCGCCGCCCGTTTCTTTCTTCATTTTGATACTTCCGAAAGGCTGTTGGAGGAAAAACGTAAAAGCGGCACGCATATTTGTCACTTCACCAATTTCACCGGATGCAATAATTTCTTTTACCCTTGCATGCTGCGGGTGGACGGCATACATAAAACCCTCCATGAAGAAAGCATCATGTTTCAAGCAGGCTTCTTCCATCTCTTTTATTTCAGAGCTGTTTAATGCAGCCGGCTTTTCACAAAGAATATGCCTGCCTTTTTCTGCTGCTTTTATAACCCATTCTTTATGAAGATGGTTTGGCAGCGGGATGTACACTGCATCAATCTCCGGATCACCCAGCAAATCTTCGTAACTTCCATATGATTTTGGAATGTCATTCTTCTGTGCAATTTCGCGTGCTTTTTCCTCGTTTCTGCTCGCAATGGCTGTAACTTCCGCAAGTGCTGCTCGTTTAAACGCAGGAATCAGCTCTTTTTGGGCGATGCCGGCTGTACTTAAAACACCAAAACGAATTTTTTTCAACTTTATGCCTCCTTGGCTGATTTTCGAAATTCCGATGGTGTGCATCCTGTCATTTTCTTAAAGTTGTTGCTAAAGTAAGCGACATCTCCATAACCAACCCTATCTGCAATTTCCGACATTCTTAACGTGGTGTGCAGAAGGAGATGCTTTCCCTCTTCAATACGAAGCTCGGTTAAATAATCAATAAATTTTTTATTTAATTGCTGCTTAAAAAGCTGGCTCAAGTAACTCGGGTTCACATGAACTTTTTGGGCTGTGTCATGCAGTGTTACTTCATTCAGGGGCGTCTTTCGTATATATTCGAGTACCTGCTCAATTGTCGTAGAGGGGACAGCCGGATTGCTAGCTGTACTTAAAGCTGTTTTTATTTGCTTACCGGCCTCTTCCATTTGAAGCCATTTTTCAAGGCTTGCCCGCAAGTCCTCTTCTTCAATCGGTTTTAAAAGATAGTCCATTACGCCGCTTCTCAGTGCCTGCTGGACAAATTGAAATTCATCATGAACGCTGATCACAATAACATCCTGCTTTTCTTTAACGTTAGCGAGCTCTTTTACAAATGTCATTCCATCCATGATTGGCATTCTCACATCTGTCATGATTAAATCCACTTGATTTTCTTTTAACCACTCTAGCGCCTGGAGCCCGTTTTCACATTCCTGAACGACTTCTACAGGCAGATTAAGCTTGTTGATTGTCCACTTTAGTGCTGTACGGACCCAGCGTTCATCATCCACTAATAAAATCCGCTTCATATCGCTTCCTCCCTGCTGCCGGCGGTTAAAGGCACGCACATCGTGACTACGGTGCCCTCGCCAGGCTTGCTTTGAATGTCTATTCCATATTCCTCTCCGAATAAATACAGAATGCGCTGATGAACATTTATCAGTCCGATATGCTCCCCGCTGCTGACTGCGGAATGCCGCTTTAAGTTATACTTCATTTCGGACAGCACTTCTTCTTCCATGCCTGAACCATTGTCGGAAATAGAAATGATGCACGCTTTTTCGGACACGCGAAGCACTGCGATCGAAATCATTATTTGACGGCTGCTTTGACCGAAGGCATGCACAAAACAATTTTCTACGATCGGCTGCAAGGAAAATTTGACCACTTCTACTTGCTCCGCCCATGCCGGAATAGAAAGCTTATAGTCAAATCGATCACCAAAACGGAACTTTTGAACCTGCAGATACATTTCGCAGAATTTCACTTCTTCCCTGAGACTGACCGTTAGTGTGTTATTTTTCAAGTTGTATCGTAGCAGCTTTCCGAGTGAATTTGACATCACGGCAATATCTTCCTGGCTTCCTTCAAGCGCCATTCCCCGGATCGTTTCGAGCGAATTATATAAAAAGTGTGGATTAATCTGCGATTGAAGCATCTTCAGCTCACTTTCTTTTTGTTTTAATGAAAGCTCGGCTTCTTTTAGTTTTGATACGTAAACTTCATCAAGAAGGGCAGACAGCTTTTCAACCGTGTTGTTAAAACCCATTGTCAGCTGGCCGATTTCATCTTTTGACTCAACATGTACTCTGCCGTCAAGCTTGCCTACTTCCACCTCTTTCATAAAATACTGTAAGCGCTTAATCGGACGAACGAGTGCAGAGGCAAATCCATAGCCGGCAAGATAAGCCGCAACGAGGGCTACAATAATTGTGATCAGAATCGTTTTCCTGATTTGATTAATACCCATCGTTAAATTGTCGTATGGAACAGACGTCAGAAACGTCCAGCCGAGATTGGAAGAATGGGTATACGTGACAAAGTTTTTCGTGTCGTTTTTCAGCATGACCGAATCGCTGTCTTCTATTTTCAGCTTTGATAGCAGCTCCGTGTCTCCATTTTGCCCCAGCCTGCTGTAATCGGGGTGATAAACATAATGCCCTTCTGCGTCCAATATGGAAAATGATCCGTTTCTGGTGATCGTGACTTTGTTTGAAATTTCTTCAATGCGTCTGAAATTAATATCAATTACCAGCATTCCTACAGGCTTGAGCGTTTGTGAATTGTAAAGCCTGCGCACGAGCGAAATAACAGGCTGTTCCTTATCTTTTGTTTTCAATGTCCGGCTGACAAGTCTAATCATGCCGTTATGAGGAATAGACTCATACCAATATTCTTCTTTCATTTTCGGAGCGGGATAATAATTCCGGTTTCCAAGTGTATCGATCACTCTTCCCGAGTCTGTCATGATGGTGATATTTGAAATATCTGGTCTAGAGTATTCCTGAAGTTCAAGGAAATTGCGGACAGCACTGCTGAGGGTTTCTTCTTGGCCGCTTTTCTCAGCGTCTGCTTGTATAAAATCTTCCACTTCAGATGAGTTAATAATTTTCAGGCTGGTAATTTCAAACTCCTGCAAATAATACTCTATATTTGACTCGGCCTGATCGATCACATGCAGACTGGAAAGCCGGACTTCTTTCTCAATTTCTATCGCTGACCGCTGGTAGGAAATAATGCCAACCGCTAAAACGGGGAGGATGACTAATAAGCTGGAGAAAACAAACAGCTTATGCATAAAAGGCTGATCTCTTAATAAAATAAAGCGGTCCATAAACTCAATCCATTTTCTCCTTCTTCGCTTCATTGTCTTCCTCCCCTTTTATACAGATAGAACCCGGCACGCGTAAGCATGCCAGGCAAGCCTTCTATTCTATCATACGGTTACGGACGTGCTTCTTCAATAGCATCCATAATATCCTGGTGATCTTTTGAATACTTTTCGACTACTGGTTTTACAGCGTCCTGCAAAGGTTTCATATCTTTTACTTCAGTGAAAGTAACGCCTTCGTCTTTTAATTTCTTTTCAGAACGTTCCTCCCATTTTGCCCATTCAGCTTTTTGTGTTTCAACAGAATCAAGCGCAGCCTGCTTGATAATTTCCTGATCCTCTTTATCTAACTTATCCCAGATTGTATCACTCATCAACAACACTTCCGGAGTCCGCTGATGATGATCCAATAACACATGTTTCGCTTCCTGGTAATGGTTAGAAGAGTCGAGACTTGGCAAATTGTTTTCAGCTCCATCAATGATACCTGTTTGCAGGGCACTAAATACTTCTCCGTATGGCATCGGTGTTGCACTTGCACCAAGTGCGCTTAAGAAATCAATATTAATTTCACTCTGCTGGACGCGAATTTTCATCCCTTCCAAGTCTTTAATGCTCTTCAATTTTTTTGTAGCATAAAAACTGCGTGAACCGGAATCGTAATACGCAAGCCCTTTCATTTTTGATTGTTCTAATCCGTCAAGAAGCTCTGTTGCTTTTTTGCTTCCAAGGAAGTTCCATAAATGTTCCTCGCTTTCAAAAATATATGGAAGAGCCAGGACAGAGAAATCTTTATTGAATTCAGCTAATGGACTGGCATTGATTCTAGTAAATTCAATTGCGCCGAGCTGAACCTGCTCTAATACTGACTTTTCATCACCAAGCTGTGCAGAAGGAAAGACTTCAATTTTAATACGCCCATCCGTTCTTTCTTCAACTAGTTCAGCAAACTTCTCGTCTCCAACAACAGTCGGGTAATCAGCCGGCTGATTGTCCGCCAGCCGGAATGTGTAGCTTGCTTTCTTTCCATCAGCTGCTTCTCCTGAGCCTGCTCCTTCTTCACTGCCGCAGCCCGCCATCACAGCACTTGCAAACATAACGGAAGCTAAAATCCCCTTAAATTTCTTGTTTTTCATCGTGTACATCCCCTTTTCTTTTATTTTATCCATTCGTTCTGTTAGTCTGCCAGCATATTTGGCAGCCACATCACAACGTCTGGAATATACGTGATGACTAATAGAACAACAATTAATGCATAGAAAAATGGCAGCATCGCTTTTGTGGCTTCCTGTATAGATACCTTACCAATTGCTGAACCCACAAACAACACGGTTCCAACCGGCGGTGTCAGCAAGCCGATTCCCGCATTCAATATAAGGATAATGCCAAAGTGTACTGGATCCATTCCAAGGTTTGTCACTACAGGTAATAAAATAGGCGTCATAATTAAAATCATCGGCGCCATATCCATTGGGGCTCCAAGCAGCAACAGCAAAATGTTGATGATTAGCAGGATGATAATTGGGTTATCTGAAATCTGCAAAAATAAATCGGTGATCATGCCCGGTATTTGCAAATAAGCAAGCGTCCAGCCAAAGGAAGCGGAAGCAGCGATTAAGAAAAACACCATTGATACTGTTCTCATCGTCCGCTTTAAAATATTCCAAATACTTGAGATCGGCGCTTCACGATAAACGAAAAATGCCAGAATAAATGCGTACAAGCAGGCAAGTGCACCAGATTCTGTTGCTGTAAACCAGCCGCTCAAAATACCGCCAAGAATAATGACGGCGGGGCTTAGTGATAAAAAGCCATGAATTAAAATTCCTGATATTTCCGATTTCGGTACAGGCTCCGCTTTTCCATATCCGCGCTTTCTGGCAATCACATAACTTGTGATCATAAGCGCTGTGAGCATCATAACGCCTGGAACGATACCTGCCATAAACAGGCTGGCAATCGACACACCACCGGCGGCGAGTGAGTAAAGGACAAGATTGTGACTTGGCGGAACAACTACCCCTTGAATGGCTGAAGCAATGGTAACACCTACCGCATAATCGGCTTGGTAGCCATTCTTTTTCATCATCGGCACCATCACAGAGCCGACAGACGATACATCTGCAACCGCAGAGCCGGAAATGTTCCCAAAAAACAAGGCAGCGACGCTATTGACCATTGCCAGCCCTCCCCGAATCCGCCCGACCATCAAACTTGCAAACCGGACAATTCGTAAAGCGAGCCCTCCTTCACTCATGATTTGACCTGTTAATATGAAAAATGGAATCGCCAGTAAAGAAAATGAATTAATTCCTTGAACCATTTGCTGGCCGATGACAGGCATTGGCACCTTCAGGTAGATCACGGTAATCAGTGATGAAACAACAAGTGTAAGAGCGATGGGAAAACGAAGCAATATCAATCCAACAAAACTAACCAATAATATTATGGTGCCGACTGTATTGATGTCCACGTTATATTTCCTCCTCTATGCCCTGGTGCCGGGTTGTCTGAATGTTAAACAAATGAAGCAGTGCATAACCGGAAATCATCATCCCCGTAATCGGCATAGCCAAATAGGTAACGCTGCTCGGAAGTTTTGTTGCCGGCAGAGTAGAATCCATCATCAGCACGGTGAAATCCCAGCCTTGAATCACAAGGTACATCCCAAAAGCCAGTGTGCTCAGCATAATGACTTTATCCCAAACTTTGTTGAATTTTTTAGAAAACAGGTTTGTGAATGAGTCAATGCCTAAATGAATGTACTCGCGAAAGCCAATCGCGATGGACATAAATGCAAACCAGGCAAGCAATAGAAGTGTAACTTCCTCTGACCAGAAAAAAACAAAATTAAATAACTTTCGGGTCATGACTTGCATTGTGACAACAAAAATTAATGCAACAAGCGATAATAGCGCTGCCTTCTCAAAAATCGAATCAATCCATAACCCGGCTTTTTTAATGAAGTTCATTTGAATCCTCCTGTCTGAAAGCGTTTTCTTAACCTTATTTTAGAAATTTCAGAAAGATTAAGATATACATTTTTTTTAGGAGAATTTGTGATTTTTTTATGTGTGCGTCTATTAAAAATAAAAAAGCCCCAATGATTCAGCCAGTACAGCCGCAGCAGCTGCCCCGGTTGGCATCGCCCGTTCACTTTTAATCGATGTACGGGCAATCGGGACACCTTTTAAGATTTCCAGCGTCGCCGGTGCAGGGACAGGATGTTCCCATCACGCCATTTTAAACAAGGAAAGATCCCCCTTACCCCAAAGAAAATAGCAGCCCTTAAAGGAACTGCTGCAGCTTGTAGACAAAGCCTTCATTTTGAAGGCGATGTTTACAGGCTTTTTCTTACGATTAGTCAACAGATTTTCTTTATTTCCATCAAATAATTAAAAGACCATGTTCCTGAAAGAATGAGACTAAGATTTAAATTCTAGTTTTAGACATGACAAATAATCCTAGCACATAT
>NZ_JAMBOO010000026.1 GCF_023715895.1 Domibacillus indicus
CCGTCCGCCGCTAACTTGAACAGAGCAAGCTCTGTCAAGTCCGCTCGACTTGCATGTATTAGGCACGCCGCCAGCGTTCGTCCTGAGCCAGGATCAAACTCTCCAAAAAAGTTTGACTTGCTCATTTTTCCCCATTAAAACACGGGGTGTTTTTAATGGAAAATAAAAATTTAAAACGTTGACGTTTTTATTGATTTTGTTCAGTTTTCAATGTTCAATTCGTTTGCGCTATCTCTGCGACAGCTATAAAAGCATATCATTAATCACTTTTCAATGTCAACAACTTTTTTAAAGTTTATTTATTTCACACTGAGAAGTTATTAACGAAGATACATCACTTTATCATATCTCTCAAATCTAGTCAATCTTTTTGAAAAGATATTAACCAGAACCGTTTAAGATTCTCACTTACTGTTCAAGCGACGGTGTTAAATATAACACTTTTACTTTTTAAAAGTCAAACCTTTTTTTAAAAAGACTAAAAAAATAACCCTGTTTTTCTTCTCTTCTACTAAAGAAGAAAAACAGGGTGAAAAGTTAATTGTACTAAACGGATGCATGAGAATGAGTGTCTTTTCTTGTCTCCCACGCGTGCAGCATTCGGAATACTGGCGGCAGCACGAGGATCACCGCAATAATACGCAAAACTTGAACAGCTACAACAAAAGTCGCATCAGCATTGAGAACGACTGCGGTAGTTGCCATTTCCGCTACGCCACCTGGCGCAAACGCCAAAGCAGCCGTCATAAACGCGAGACCCGTTGCTTTTGACACGATATACGCGCAAACAAACATAGCGCTAATAAACAGAACCGTACTAATAAACGCGATAGCAATGGTCTGCTTCAACCCATAAAACATTTCTTTTCGAAACCTTGATCCAATGGAAGCAGCAATCACAATTTGCGAAAGGATCATAATTTCGTGCGGCCAGTAAGCCTGCATATCGTATCCGACCACAGAAGATGTACCTGCCTGTACAATTGCTGTTGACAGCATGCCTCCCAGCAGCCAGGGAGCAGGAAATTTTAATTTTTTTCCGACATGGTAGCCCGCATACGCTGTTACAGCGAGAACCGCTGTCCAGCCAAAGCTGGTCCATTCAAATACAGAAGGAGCTGTTTGGGCAGCAGAAGCGCCAGATGGGTGAAATACGAGGACCGAAACAACGATAGGGATAATAAAGATAACCAAAAACACACGCATCGTCTGCAAAATGCTGACAACCGCTGTATTAGCTCCTACTTCTTCGGCAATTCCCGGCATAGCCGACAAACCGCCAGGAGCTGTACTGAAAAAGCTTGTCAGCATATCTGTTTTGCTGAATTTCCACAAAACCACACCTGACAGGAGCGAAAATACGATCGAAAGCAGGAGCATAATGATAATAACCGCCCAATCCCTTTGAAAAACAGCAAGAACGGAAAGATTGATTTTTTGACCAAGCTCAATGCCTAAAATACATTGACCAGCATAAAGCCAGTATTTCGGAACGCCTTTCTTTCCTAAAACGTTTGGCTTAGTGAAAGAAATAAGCATAGCGGCTAAAAGTGTGCCGAGCATCCAGCCAATCGACAGGCCAGTCATGGAAAGCAGCAGCCCTCCAATAGCGCTTATGGCAATAAACAGCCATTTTGTTTCTTTCATGGTGACTCCTTCTTTCTTCTTGTTCTACTATTTACTATAATGAAAAAAGAGAAATAAATAAAATATCGTTTATCTATACTTAACGATAAATATTGATTATTTCTGTAAGGAGACGGTCAAATGGATGAGCGCGACTGGCTTATATTACAAACGCTGCATGCACATAAAAATATTACAAGCGCCGCGCGGTCGCTTTATATTTCCCAGCCTGCTCTGACAAACCGGCTGAAACAAATGGAAAAAGAGTTTGGCGTGCAGATTGTCACACGTGGGAGGCGCGGTGTACAGTTTACACCGCAGGGAGATTATTTAGCAAAGTGTGCAGACGATATGATTCACCGCATGCAGAAAATCAAAGAAAACGTGTTAAATATGGAAAATACGATGTCCGGCACACTTCGTCTCGGTGTCTCAACTTTTTTTACGGATTATAAGCTGCCGGGCCTTTTAAAAATGTTTAAAGAAGAATATCCAAATGTCGAGTTTAAAGTTGTGACAGAATGGAGCAGCCATATTACCCATTTAATACACAACCAGGATGTACACGTTGGATTCGTCAAAGGCGATTACGGCTGGAAAGACCAAAAGCGCCTCCTGTTTGAAGAAACCATCTGTGTGGCATCGAAGCATGAAATTGACCTGGACAACCTGCCAGACCATCCGAGAATTGATTACAGGACTGATCAAGGACTGAAAATGGTCGTCGATAACTGGTGGGCAGAGAATTATGCGAAGCCACCTTTAATCAGCATTGACGTTGACAAAGCCGGCACGTGCAAAAACATGGTGGCAAACGGTCTCGGCTATGCCATTTTGCCAAGCATGATTTTAGAAGACATCGAAAATCTCCATAAAATTCCTTTAAGGCAGCCAAACGGCGAGCTGATCAAGCGGAAAGGCTGGATGTTTTTTCATGAGGAATCGCTTGAATTAAATATTGTCAGAGCGTTTGTTGAATTTATTGAACGAATTGATCTTAAAGCCATTCATTAAAAAACAGCTCTCCTGTTTCATAGGGAGAGCTGTTTTTAAATTTGTTTTAACGCACTGCTGATCGACTTTTCTCCAGAGATCAGATCAAAGGAACGGTTAAACGTATGGGCCTCGTCAAGTGCATGAAAAACGACCGACGCTACGTCTTCACGCGGAATGGAACCGCGCTCAAGCTGTTCGCCCGCCTCCACTCTTCCTGTGCCCGGCTCATCCAACAAGCCGCCAGGGCGCACAATCGTATAAGTCAGTGAGCTTTGTTCAACTGCACGGTCTGCATAGTGCTTCGCTACATAGTAAGGAAGAATCGCTTTATTCCAGTTTTCGCGATTGTTCGCTTGTAGCGCACTCACCATCACAAATCGTTTTACTCCGATTTTTTCGGCTGCTTCCACCATTTTTGCTGCTCCATCTAAGTCAATCAAAAGCGTTTTATCAGGACCGGTGTGACCGCCGGATCCAGCGGTAAAAACAATCGCATCACAGCCATACGCCGCATCTGTCAGCTCATCTACACTGCCTTCCAGATTGGCAACAACCGCTTCTATTCCTTTTTCCCTCAGCGCTTCCGCTTGTTCTTCCTTGCGTACCATAGCCCGCGCTTCGTGCTTCTCACTACCCTGCAGAAGCCCGACTAATTTTTGCCCGATTTGTCCGTTTGCTCCAACTACCAGCACTTTCATTGTATATGAGCACCTCTTTCCAAATCATTTCCTGCTCATTATTTCAAAAAAAGGAAGTGGGATCAAACGAGACGACTTACGACTCTAATTTGTCTGTCGTTAAATAAGCCGCTAATTCTTTACTGTCCTTTTTCCGCTCTTTCCGCTTTTGTGCCCGCATTGGTGCCGTTTCATTCAGCTTTTTTTCTTCATTCGTAACAGGGATCACACCTGGAACAGGAGCCGGACGCCGGTTGTCGTCCAGGGCGACAAACGTCAAAAAAGCAGTAGCCGCGATTTTTCTCGCACCGGTTTTTAAATCTTCCGCAATAATTTTAACAAAGACTTCCATCGAAGAACTGCCTGTCCACGTCACAAACGATTCAAAGCAAACCGAATCGCTCGGGCGGATCGGATGTAAAAAGTCGACAGAATCGGTTGAAGCCGTTACACATTCCTTCCGGCTGTGGCGCGCAGCTGAAATGGACGCAACCTGGTCCACATCACTCATCAGACGTCCCCCAAATAATGTATTATGATTGTTTACATCGTTTGGAAACACCCGGCTTGTCCGCACGACACGAGATTCTCTGCATTTTTTCGGCTCCATTGTTTATCACTCACTTATCTTTAATTTTAGAAATATGCGTTTCATTATAGTCCCAAAATACGTATAAAGAAAGGAGGATTTTACAAGAGCTGGCGAATCGCATGAGCGACACCAAATTCGTCGTTGGCGAGTGTGACAGCCCCCGCTTTTTCTTTTACTCCTTCCGGCGCATTGCCCATTGCCACACTCCGGCCGGCGGCTTCAAACATCGATATATCATTGAAGTTGTCGCCGATCGCCATCGTTTCTTCTGTTTTCACACCAAATTGATCAGCCAGCTTCCGAACAGCATTTCCTTTTGAAACATCCGGATGCATAATATCGAACACATGACTCGCTGAAGCCGTCAGAGCAAGATCACGCCGGCCCGCATAACGGTCCCATGCTTCCTGCAATTTTTCTTCATCATAAGAAAAAGCGAGCAAATTAAAATACTGATTCGTTTCCTGCAGTATCTCTTTATAAGACGTTACAAAATGAAAAGGTTCCTGACTAAACTGCCGCTCGGCCGCTTCTTTCATTTCTTCACGGTCCGCATGCGGGTTGGCTGTTAGAATACGGTCCATTTCAACTTTCACCAATTCATGGCCATTGTTCGGTGAAAAAATGCTTTGTTCTGAAAATACCTCGTAGTAAAAGCTGCGCGCTTCAAAATAAGCGAGGATCTCTTCTGCCTGTTCCCTGCTTAAGGAAACAGCCTGGACACAAGTTCCGGACGGGTCATGTATTGTCGCTCCGTTCGCGCCGATAATCCAGGTGACCAGTCCAGCCTCCTTCATAAGCTTTGAAGCATCCGGGTATGAGCGTCCAGTTGAAATGACAACCTCTATTCCTTTTTTCTGCGCTTTGCGTATCGCTTCTATATTTTCATGCGGAATCTTATTTTGGCTGCTGAGAAGTGTTCCATCCATATCTATAGCAATCAGCTTCATTTTGCTTCCTCAAGCAAAGAAACGAGTTTGTCAGCCGCCTGTTTCTGTCCAAACATCGTATACGGACCGGCTGCTGCCACTACACCTCCTGCTTCAGTTACAAGAAGCTGACCTGCCGCAATATCATAAAAAGCCGGGTTCATATAAAGTGCAGCATCCCATTTTCCGGCTGCAATGTATGCGAGCGTAACAGCTGCCGTGCCAATAATGCGGACGCGGTATACATCGTTTACAATCTTCGAAAGCAGATCGAGCCGCTGCACATTCGCTTCTTTGCTGCCGTCTTTCGCAAAATCGCTATGTGAAACAAAGGATTCCGCCAAAGGCACATTCCTTACACGAATCGGTTCACCATCCTTAAAAGCACCGCCGCCTTTTGATGCCCAATACGTTTCATCCAGCCCTGGCAGATCAATGACTCCGACAATCGGTTCTCCTTTGTATGTAAGCGCAATGGAGACGCCATACTGCGGTACGCCAATGCTGTAGTTAATCGTTCCATCAATCGGATCAATTACCCATTCGTAGTCACTGTCCGCCTCAATCACTCCAGCTTCTTCACTGAAAATGCGATGTTCTGGATACTTCTGTTGAATTCGTTCGATAATAAGCGCTTCGACTTTGATATCCATTTCCGTAACGAAATCCTTTGCTGCTTTGATTGTCTGTCCGCCCGCTTTTCCGGCATTCGGCCGTAAAAAAGCACCCGCTTCCTTTCCAAGCTCAATCGCAAACGCAGTATACTCCTCGTACATCCAATCGCTCCTATCCTTATATGTATTAATCGTATCATATCAAAAAAAGGGCCTGCTCCTCCACCGTTGGAGAGCAGGCATCCATTAATAAACACCACGAATATGCTGTTTTACTTTTTCATCATAAAACGTTTTGATCCGCTCCTGCTCTTCCTGTGTGAAAGAAGGTGTGTGGAGCGCCCGCAGGTTTTGCTCGACTTGCCGCGTGTTTTTAAATCCGGGAATGATGCACGTTACTTCCGGATAATCGAGTATCCAGCGAAGAGAGGCTTCTGCCATCGATCCTCTTCCCTCTGCAATCCACTTTAATTCACCCGAAAGCTCAACGCCTTTTTGAAAGCCAAGCCCCGCAAAGGTTTCACCAACATTAAATGCATGTCCATCATTATTAAGATGGCGGTGATCGTCCTCTTCAAACGTATCACTTTGCTTGAACTTGCCCGTCAGCAGGCCGCTCGCAAGCGGAAGGCGGACGATAATACCAACGCCCTGTTTCTTCGCTCTTTGAAACAGCTCTTCCGCGGGCTTTTGACGAAAAAGGTTGAAAATCACCTGCAGGCTTTTGACGTTTGGGTGTTCAAGGCAAAGAAGGCCCTCTTCGACGCTTTCTACACTGACTCCGTAGTGCCGTACTTTTCCTTCTCTTTGAAGGCGGTCCAAAACATGAAAGACCTCGCCTTCCTCCAAAATCTTTGTAGCCGGACAGTGAATTTGATACAAACCAACTCTCTCACGCGCCATTCTTCTTAAACTTGCTTCGCAATATGTACTGACTTGTTCATAAGAATAAGTTTCCGGCGCATGAATATCTCCTTGGCGGCAAAACTTCGTTGCAACATAAACCTCATCTTCTCTTCCTTTGGTGGCTTTAGCCAGCAGCCGTTCACTATGGCCGTCTCCGTAAACATCGGCTGTATCAAAAAAATTCACACCCTGTTCCATTGCGTAATTCAGGGCTTTTAATGATTCTTCATCTGTCGTTTTCCCCCAAGAGCCACCGATTGCCTACGTACCAAAGCTGATTTCGCTTACCTTCAATCCCGTATTGCCCAGTTCGCGATAGTTCATCATGATCCTCCCTTGATTAAGAAAACGCTTTTATAAAAGTAAGTATACGGGACATGCCGATAAAACAAAAGCGCCGGCCCCCTGATCAAAGGTGCCAGCGCTGCTTTTATCCGCCAATATAAGACATGCCGATTTTTTTACGGCTTTTAGCCGTTTGCTCTGTTCGTTCATCGGAATAGCGGTCTGTCCGCTTTTCCCATACACCGCGAATAGCCTGGGCCAGCTCTTCGTCTGAAGCACCGGAGCGCAGCAGTTCTCTTATATCAAATCCATTTGTCGCAAACAAGCACGTATAAAACTTTCCATCCGATGAAAGCCGGGCGCGTGTGCAGGAAGAACAAAACGACTCAGAAACAGAAGGAATAAACCCAACTTCTGCTTTCGCATCTTTATAACGGTACCGTCCGGCTACTTCACCGAAATAAGCTGATTCGGCTGAAATGAGTTCTTCTGTTTCGCGAAGGCGGTCAAGAAGCTCTCCTTTTGTGACGACTTGTTTAAAACTCCAGCCGTTGTCTGTGCCTACATCCATAAATTCAATAAAACGGAGAGTGATGGCCCGCTCCTTAAAATAAGCTGCCATCGGAACGACTTCATGATCGTTCACACCTTTTTGCACGACCATATTGACCTTCACTGTAAATCCAAGTGACTGCGCGTAGTCAATATTTTGAAGAATAACATCCGGTGAAACTCCCCGGCCATTCATCTTCCCGAACGTTTCTTTTGATAACGCATCCAGACTGATGTTCAGCCTCCGAAGCCCTGCATCGAACAACAATTTACCATGCTGCCTCAGCAAAAGTCCGTTTGTCGTCAGACCGATGTCTTCTAGTCCGTCAAGCGCTGACAGCATGCGGATTAACTCCGGCAGATTACGACGCAGCAGCGGTTCTCCGCCTGTCAGCCGCACTTTCTTAACACCAAATCCTATAAACAGCGCTGCCAGCCGTGTGATTTCTTCAAAAGAGAGAAGCTCGCTTTTCGGCATAAACGCGTAATCATCACCAAAAATCTCCTTCGGCATGCAATACGTACAGCGAAAGTTGCACCGGTCAGTTACGGAAATCCGCAAATCACGCAATGGACGCTGAAGTGTATCGGTTATGTTCAAAGCGCTCAGTCCTTTTTCATAGTTTTGGTTATCCCCCGCTTACCGGTGGAATAAAAGCTACGTGATCACCTGGGTGAACAGGCTCACCTTCGAGTACATATTCTTCATTAACCGCTATTTGCACAGCGGAAAAATCAAACTCTGGATACGCTGTTTTGGCCCACTGCAGCACATCTGCTGCAGTGCCGCTCTCCCATTTAAGCTCTTCTTCGGCTTTTCCGGCCGCTTCTTTTAAGCCCGCAAAATAATGCAGATAAATCATGCTTTGCCTCCTTCCGGTTTATAAGCTTGATCGCCGATCCATTCTTCTCCATCTTCCCATATTTCTTTTTTCCAGATCGGCACCACTTTTTTGATTTGCTCAATCGCGTATTCATTCGCTTCATAAGCGGCTCTTCGATGCGGAGAGGAGACAGCGATAATCACCGCAATGTCAGAAATAGCAAGCTCGCCAATCCGATGAACAATCGCTACGCGTGAACCCGGCCATTTCTCCATAATTTCATCACCGATTTGCGCCAGCTTTTTTTCAGCCATTGGCACGTATGCTTCATATTTTAAATACATTGTCCGCTTTCCATTTGTCCACTCACGAACTGTACCAGCAAACAGTGTAACCGCACCTGCTCCCGGGTGCGTGACGTAATCCATATACGGCGCTCCGTCAAGCGGATCCTCTGTTACATGAAATGGTTTTAATTCAGCTCCCATACTGCTGCTCCTTCCTCCGATCCAATGATCAGTACATCTACTTCATCACCTTTTTGGAATCCGCGCGTGCCGCCCGGCAATACGATAAACGCGTTTCCTCTTGCAATCGATGTGACCGAGTTCGATTTATTAAATCCCGCCGGGCTGACCACCGCACCTGATGGCGTGGATGTATAAACAGCCCGAACGAACCGGTTAAACGGATTTGGCTTTTTAAAATCTGCCGCCAGCACCGCCTTCTCATAAGGCAAATACGGCCGGCCGCTCCCCATCATGGAAAGAAGAGCGGGACGCACAAAAAGCTCAAAGCCGACAAAGCAGGCGGATGGGTTTCCAGACAAGCCAAATAAAAAAGTATCCCGCGCATGAGCAACCGTTGTAACACTGCCAGGACGCATCTGTACTTTATTAAATAATACCTCAGCTCCGAGACGGGCGTATACGGCCGGCAGGAAGTCAAAATCACCTACCGATACTCCGCCCGTTGTGATGACGGCATCACATTCGTTAATTGCCGCTTTCACCATATCAAAGCAGGCATCCTCATCATCGGGAAGCGAACCAAGCAGCCGGCACTCTATGCCCATTCGCGCCAGCTGAGCGGCAATCATAGGACCATTTGAGTTACGGATTTTCCCCGGCGCAAGCGGCTCATGAACGTCAACAAGCTCGGTGCCTGTTGCCAGCAGCCCGACGACCGGCTTTTTTGCTACACGCACCTGTGCGTATCCGAATGTTGCCAGGACAGCGATCACGCCAGGCTGGATAAAAGTGCCGGCTTCGACGATGAGCTCTCCTTCCTGTGCATCCTCTCCTCTTAACGACACGTTTTCAAGCGGTTCAAATGGCTTGCGAATGGTAAACGTATCCTCTGTGATCACTGTCTGCTCCAGCATCACAACAGCGTCCGCTCCGTCTGGCAGCGGGGCCCCGGTCATGATACGAACTGCTTCTCCTGCGCCGACTGTATGCGGCGACACAGCTCCTGCGCCAATGTGATCAATGACGCGAAACTCAACACGCGACTCGCCAGAGGCGCCTTTTGTGTCGGCAGAGCGGACGGCAAATCCGTCATACGGAGAACGATCAAACGGGGGCACATCGTGACTGGCTCGAACCGGCTCCGCTAAAATCCGCCCGTATGCTTCATGGAGCGGTACCGTTTCTTCTGTTAAATGTGTCACCCGTTTCATCACTCTCTCAATCGCCTCTTTTACTGCAATCGGCTGTCGCTTTTCAACCATTCTCTTTTCCTCGCTTTCTTTTCCCCATGCTATACTGAGATTATCTATTACTTGAAAGGATGTTTGTATGTCTGAATTCACGCATTTTAATGAGCAGGGACGCGCTAAAATGGTGGATGTTTCCGAGAAACAGGAAACGGTCCGTCTTGCTGTGGCCCATTCCTCTATCGAAGTAAACCAATCTATTTATGAGCAGATCACGCAAGGTACAAATAAAAAAGGGGATGTTTTCGCGGTTGCCCAAGTAGCCGGCATCATGGCCGCTAAACAAACCTCCTCAATTATTCCCATGTGCCACCCTATCCCTTTAACCGGCGTTAATATCACGTTCCATTGGAAAGTAGACGAAGCAGCCGGCCGCTTTGTTGTATTCATTGAGGCAGAAGCAAAAACAAAGGGTGTAACCGGGGTTGAGATGGAGGCATTGACTGCCGCTTCAGCCGCTGCGCTCACTATTTATGATATGTGTAAAGCATCCGGGAAAGAAATGGTGATCGGTCCAACGTATTTGCAGAGAAAGTCAGGCGGCAAAAACGGAGACTATGAGCGCGGCCGCAGTTAAGCGGCCGCTTTTCCTTTCCTCTACCACCGAATAAAAAGCTCTACACTTTTTATGCCCTTTTTATTTTCTAGCTTCATGAAGCAAATGTGCCGCTTCCGGCAAAATCAACTTCCGCATCGCTAGATCAACCGCCCCGCGCGAGCCCGGCAGAGCAAAAAGCAGTTTTCCGCCTTTAGCTGTTCCCGCTAACGCTCTGGATAACATCGCTTTTGTGCCAATATCTTCTGTGAAACTTAAATAACGAAAAAACTCTCCAAATCCCGGAATTTCCTTTTGAAGCAGCGGCTTTACCGTCTCAATAGTAATATCCCGGGGTGCAATGCCAGTTCCGCCTGTTACAATGATCAAATCAATTTGATCATCTTCGAGCCACTTTCCAATCATCTCGCCCACTGCTTTCTGTTCATCCGGCACAATGGCATACCGCGTTGTTTGATGGCCGTTTTCTTCCAGGAGAGCCTGGATGTGAGCACCGCTTTTATCCGATTCAACGGTTCGTGTGTCGCTCACAGTCAGAACACCGGCTGAACATGACATTTCTTTCCCAAAATCAACTGACATTTCTTCCGCTCCCCCTTAACTGAAAAGCTGGTTATAAATTTTTAAAGCCTGCTTAGCGTCCTGCATCCCATGAAAAAACAAACGACCGTTTTCAAACAAAACAATTCGATGTTCACCAAACATAATCTGCAAAAAATAAGGCGTCCGCTTATGTTTCAACTGCTGTTTCCGGGCTATTTTCTCTCCGTCTTCAAGTGTCAGCGTCCGGCCGGCACCAGGTGTCAGCTGAATGGTGTCACGGCCGCACAATAAAGCCGCCTTTGTTTCATCTGACTGGCTCAAAGCCGGATACGTGCGTTTCGCTCCGCACGATGGGCAGTCCGGCCGCTTCATTTTTTTTACACCGAATGCGTGCTTTTCATTTGTCCATGCGTCAATTCGCAGCATATCACGCCGTATAGAGTCAGCGTTCCCCGTCAACCACTTTAGTGCTTCAGCACACTGAAAAGCTGCAGTTATATATACAGCCGGCGCAATCACACCGGCTGTGTCGCATGTTTCAGCAGAAGAGGGAAGTACCGGCAGCAGGCACCGAAAGCAAGGGCCTTCTCCAGGGATAAACGGCATAACGACACTTGTTGCACCGACGCAGGCTCCATAGATCCAAGGAATGCCCTGCTTGACACTTGCATCGTTGATAACAAGACGTGTTTCAAAGTTGTCGGTCCCGTCAATCAGTAGATCACTTCGCTGTGCCAGCCCTTCGATGAGCGCTGCATCTGCATGATCCATCCACGTTTCCACAGCAACCTCGCTGTTAACGGCCGCCAGACGCTTTTTCGCCGCTTCCACTTTTGGCATCATATCGCGTGCATCCGCTTCTGTGTAAAGCGGCTGCCTGTGCAGGTTGGACACTTCAACATAATCACGATCGACAAGCAGCAGCCGGCCAACACCAGCGCGCGCCAGTGTATCTGCCGCGGCAGAACCGAGCGCCCCGCACCCAATAATCGCGACCGTCGACTGCGCCAGCCCTTTCTGGCCTTTTGTGCCGATCGGATAAAATTTTTGCTGCTTTGCAAACCGGTTTTCCATTTTCCCGCTTCCTCCCTGACGCTTTTCTCATCTTTACGGATAGATTACTGTGCGCTTTTAACGGCTTCGTTTGATTCTTTTATTTTACCATACTCTTTTTCTTTCCGCGCAGCCAGACAAAAGGATAAAGGCGCCTCGCAACGCGCGAAACACCTTCATCCTTTTGATAGTGTAAATTTGTCAATGGCCCGCCGAAGTGTGTCAACAACGAGGGAGCTTTGCTCTGAATCAAAGCGCACTTCTTTAATCAGCTCAGCCATTTTCCCTGCCGACCCGTCCACCTGCTCGACGGTCTGTGCGTTTTATGCATTGCTTCTTATTCATACAACGAGTGCGGACGGTTAGAATGAGAGCCGATAAGGCGGCGGACGCACGGCTTCCCTTTCCATGGGCAGGCGCTGAGCCCACTTGTCCCGTAGGAGTCTTCGCACGTACGCCGCCTGTGCGGCTGGACAAAATTGCACAGCTTAATAAATACGCTTGTCCTACCAACAAAGTGGTAAAAACGCATGTGAATATGCCTCTTTACTGCTTTTTCGAAACAAATGGGGAAGCGATGTTTCTCGAAAAGTCTCCTGCCCGTTTTCGGCGGTGAAAGCTTTCATAAAAAAAGACCGACGACTTTGTCGACAGCCTTGGACCAGATATTTATGCCTGGTCTTTTATTTATAAACGCCAATGATCTCCACCGCTTTTTCTGTAACGGTTGTATCAATCGCTTTATCAAAATCAAACTCGCCGCGAATGGCCCCATTTTTCTTGTACATATCATATTGCTGGCGGATATCGTCTACGGACATTTCTCCATTTGGATCAAGGCCTGTTACGTACACTTCTTCCCACACTGCTGCATCCTTCAAAGAAGTATACTTGGTCATAATGTCAATGATCGCTTCCTTGCCTTCTCCTTTCTTAAAGGCATCGTTATAATCGCGGACTCCTTTTAAATAGGCAGCCATAAAGCGCAAAGAAACATCCTTTTGTTCGTTAATAAACTGCGGCGAGCCAAGCACCATGGCGATTTGCGCTTTCGGGGCAAAGTCCGTTGCATCACCGAAGCGGACATGAATGCCTTCCGATACGCCCTGTGTAATGAGCGGTTCAATTTGAAGCGCTGCATCAACGGAGCCATTTTCGATAGCTGCCAGCATATTGCCGAAGTCCGGCATTAAAACAAACTCTACGTCGCTCTCCTTTAAGCCGGCGTGTTCGAGCATTTTCCGGAAGATATAATCATCAACCGCATGCTCGGTGGATACCGCTACTTTTTTTCCTTTTAAATCGCTGTAATCTTTAATTTTATCCTTCTTGTCTGCGCCAATCACGAAAGTAAAATACGATTTCCCTTTTTCGTTGTGCCCTTTGTCAGCGATAATTTTTACATCGATTCCTTGAGCAATGGCGTTAAAGAATGAGGCGGAAGAAACCCCTCCCGCAATATCTACTTCACCGGATGCAAGAGCGGGAAGCATATCGTCACTGTTAGCAAACGTCGCAAACTCCACTTCAATGTTGTAGTCCTCAAAATATCCTTTTTCATTGGCAATGTAAAATCCAGCACCGGACGCCGAACCGTCTTCCGCTATAATGACTTTTGTTTTTTCTTCCAAAGGAGCCAGATCACCGGATGGATTAGTCTTACTTACTTCATTCCCTACACTAGATGGTCTTTCTTCTCCACAGCCCGCTAAAAGGAACATAACACTTAACAATCCAAGCCACTTTTTCATTCTGATGCTCCTTTCATTCTCTTGATCCCTGTACTTCTTCCTGCAGATGCTGCCAGATTTTCGAAAAAGCGGCGGTCATGTCCGGATTGGACCGGATATCTTCAAGCTTTCTTGGCCTCGGCAGATCAATGCGGACATCAGCAGCAATACGGCCGGGCTGCGCGCTCATCAAAAGAACCCGGTCGCTTAAATAAAGAGCTTCATCGATACTGTGTGTGATAAAAAGAACCGTTTTCTTCGTTTCGGACCAAATCGACAGCAGCTCCTCCTGTAAAATAAACCGGTTCTGTTCATCGAGTGCCCCGAATGGTTCATCCATGAGCAGAATCTCAGGGTCGTTCGCAAAAGCCCTGGCGATGCTGACCCGCTGCTTCATTCCGCCCGAAAGCTCTTTCGGATACATTTTCGCGAATTTCTCCAGTCCCACTTTCGCCAAAAAATATTGTGTTTTTTCTTTCACATAGGATTTTGGCAAGTGACGCATATTCAAACCGAAGGCGACGTTTTCTTCCACTGTCAGCCATGGCAGAAGCCCCTTCTCCTGAAACACCATCGACTGGCTCGGGCGGTCTGCACCACTTTTTTGAATGTCAAAACGGCCGGCACTTTGTTTTTCGAGACCGGCAATAATACGGAGCAGTGTAGTTTTCCCGCATCCGCTCGGCCCGACCAAACAAACAAATTCTCCTTCTGCAATATCAATAGAGATTCTCTCAATGGCGGTTGTGCTGCTCTGCTTTTTATAGAACACTTTCGTCAGGTCGCGAATGGATATTTTTGGCTTATCGCTCATTTGATCACCTCCATGGAAGTAACTTTCGCTGCAGCGCACGCAGCAGCAGGGAAAAAAGATAGCCGAAAAATGAAATTAAAATAAGCCCGACAAACATGTCTTTGAGCAGAAACGCGTTATACGACGTCCAAATTAAGTAGCCAATTCCCGACCGTGCCCCCATCATCTCAGCCGCTACAATAGTTAACAGAGCAATCGCCTGCCCCATTTGAATTCCTTCAAGCATAAAGGGAAGTGAACCAGGCAGGGCAATTTTAAAAAAGAAATCTTTACGGCTTGCGCCATAGTTTTTGGCTACGTCCAAGTAAATGGAATCAATGGAAAGAACACCAGCCGCTGTATTGATCACCACTGGAAAAAAGACACTCCCTGCAATCGTCACAACTTTCGAGGTTTCACCAATGCCAAACAAAATTAAAATAATTGGCAGCAATGCAAGTGTGGGGATGGGCATAAGCGCCATAATTAGAGGAGAAAGAAAATGCCTGATTGGTGCATACAAGCCCATGAACAGACCGAGGATAATACCGGGAATGGCCCCAAGCAAAAAGCCCACCAGAATACGGAACAACGAAATCCGAATATGCCCGAACAGTTCACCGCTTACAAGCATGTCAACAAATGTAGCTGCAATAGCGGTCGGCGGCGGAAAAAACCGTGCATCGATTAAGCCGCTTCGAGATAAAAATTCCCAGATCAGCAGAAGAAAAAGTGGAGAAAAAACAGTCAGGGCCGTTTTCGCTTTTTGCCGTTTACGTTCCTTCTTCCATTCCTGTTTTTCGGTTTCCACCGGATTGTGTAAAACTTTCATGTTCACCACCTCTTCTTACCAATAATATGCATGCTTTTTAAAAGTGTGTTCCCACCAAAAAAGCCGGCTTGCTCGCATTTGAGCAGGCCGGCTTTTTTGGTATTTACTTATTTAACGGAATCAATCTCAACCACATTTCCGTTTTTATTAAAGCCCGTTATAATCCTTTTCTCCATACGGCTGTTTTTCAGCAAGGCATTTTTCCTCCGGCTTTTTCAGCTGCTCAAGAATCGTAAATTGAAAAGCTTCTTTTCCAAATTCGTTCCATTCTTTCTGTAAAGCCTTGTTTGTGCTTGAACCTGCTTCCAGCTCGAACTTTCGCCCATTCAACGTTTTGAAATTCCGGGTGCTGCCGATAAAGATCTTTTGATTGATCCTATTTTTTATTTCATATATGCCTGCTTCTATCTTCATTTCTTTAAACTGCTGTTTCAGTTCTCTTTTTCGCTCTATTTTCAATGCCTCCCCTTATTCATTTACCCAATATTCGCTGCCGTCCGGCTTGCGGTTTAAAAAGCCATATTCAATTAAGTATCTTCTTATTTTGACGTAATCATTGAAAATAGCGAACAGGATCTCGTTTGTTTCTTTTTCGCTATACACCTGGCCTGCTTTGAACTTTTTCGCCATTTCCCGCATAATAATGAGCCGCTGTTTTTCTTTTGGCGGAAATGCCAGCAGAACCCCCTCTGGCATAAATTTTTGAATCACCTTTTCCTGTTCCTCTTCTGTTACGTTATAACGGCTGTCAACCATTCTGGCCTGTTTGTGGGGAGGCACGACAACAGGAGCATGGGCATCCCTTTCATTTAACAGCTCCATCACTGCCAAAAACATTTTAGCCTGGCGTTCTTTTTCTTTTAGTACAAAACGATGGTTCCGGATGGTAGAGATGCTTCCGATCCCCATTTCCGCCTGTATTTCTTTATTGTTTTTTCCCTCGTAAAAAAGGCGCAGCAGCTTATTTTGATGTTCGGTCAGCCCCGTCAGCTTTTTATCCATTTTCATGATATAGTCAAAAACAGAGACGTGTTCTTGTTTAATGTGAGCCTGCGTATACCGCTCCGCATCATAGAGCTTATCTTCAACCGGATAAATGATCCCTTTCTCGATTCTTCTTCCACACAGCAGGCAGGTAAAAAAATCAGTTTCTTCTACGTAGCCTTTTTTCAATTCCTGAATCGACGCATTCCAAAACATTGCTGAAGTATCCACGACAAACAAATCCTTCTTTCGTTTATTTATTTACAGACATCTTAATAAAACGTTTGTTTTATGTCAATGAAAAAAACCACCTATTTTCTAGGTGGTTTAAAAACATTTATTCCTGTTTCCACACATCTTTCAATTTCCATGCTGCGAACGAAACGAGCCTCGCTTCGCCGCCCTCGGCAAATAATTGAACCTTTGTACTTTTTTCATTCGGATAAATACGCCCGGTCATAACCGCTTCTCCGTCATTCACAAACACTTCAACCGAAGAACGATCGACAAATATATGCAGTTTCACAACAGCTGATGCTCCAATTTTTGCTTTGCGGATACCGCCGTCCCCTTCACCAGATGAATGTCGGTCAAAAATGATAGCTTGATCTGCTGCCTCAAAGCGGATCGTCGTTTTTTCCCGGCTGTCTTCTGAGCATCTTACATGCAGGCCAAGCGATGTAGCACTTCGCGCTTCAAATTCCGCTTTGATTTCCAGACGGTCTCCGGATATATGGAACAGCCGTGTCCCGGAAAGAGGCATTGGACCGGCGATCGTTTTTTCCCGGCGCAGTTTTTTCAATTCTTCTACAGGCTGCATCACAAGCCGTCCTGATTGGTTAAAGGACAGCTGGCGCGGAATCGTCAGCGCCCCTGCCCAGCCATGTGCCTGTTCCGGCATAACTGCCTCCCACATATTCATCCAGCCGAATATAATCCGCCGTCCCTGGTCATCCTCAAATGACTGTGCCGCATAAAAATCAAAGCCTTGATCAAGCTCGGTAAATTCACCGTGTGTGAATGCAGCCGTTTCGTAATCCAAATCGCCGATCAGCGTTCCGGTCTGGTAAAGGTTTTGATAGCGGTCGCCAGAAGCTTTAATGCCTTGCGGCGAAACGAGAAGCACATGCCTGCCCTCAAGCTCAAAAAAGTCAGGACATTCAAGCATAAATCCAAGCTTGCCGTCGTTTTTTACAATAGCCCCGCGGTCCTCCCACAAAAGAAGATCCGCCGACTCATACAAGTGTATACGGCCAAGCTTGTCCTTTTGACTGCCGACAACCATATACCATTTCTCTTTATACTTCCACACTTTCGGGTCACGAAAATCAGCTGCGGCTCCCCGGGGAGGAGCAGAAATAATCGGGTTTTGCGGATGCTTCTCGAAATAAATGCCATCTGTGCTCGTTGCGATACACTGGACCTCTTTTATTCCGTCTTCATCTTCTGCATGCCCGGTATAAACGAGCGTTAATATGCCATCATTGTCGACTGCACTGCCGGAAAAACAGCCGCTTCCGTCATATTCCTCATCTGGCGCAAGCGCAATCGGCAAATGCTCCTAATGAACAAGGTCACGGCTTTTCATATGTCCCCAATGGATGAAGCCTGGCTTTACATCATACGGGTGATACTGATAAAACACGTGATAGTCACCCCGCCATTGAATAAGACCGTTTGGATCGTTTATCCAGCGGGCTGGTGCCATAATATGATAACCGAGCCGGTACGGACTGTGTGCTGCCCGCTTCTCATCCTGACGAACAGCGCGATGTGCTTTTTCAATTGCTTGTTTCATTGATTCCGCCTCCTCCAAATGCCCAACAGCACTTTAAAAGTCATCTTTTATATGTATGGGAGCCGAAATATCCGCATACATCCGTTCAGCCTTTCCTGGTATATCGCCTGTCAGCTCCCTCGCAGCAAGCCATGAACTTTTAGAACGCGAAAGCGGGGTATTTTGGTTATTAACCACCCGGAAGTCATGACGAACGGCTTTTTTTCTTTTTGTAACAAACGCCAGGCGATTTTGTGTGCTTTAAAATGAAACTCCTCAACTTCCTTAAACCTTCCCTAGCCATTTTATAACGCTTACATTTCATCATTGTCGATTTTTTTCTGTATTTCACCCCAAACGGTGTGAACCTCTTCGCTTCCATAAAATTCTCTTTCTGTATTTCGCTTTCTTTCGTTTTCTCCCTCCTCTTCAATCATGTATAGTAGAAGATAGAAACGGAGTGGGATTTGATGAAAACCATTGCAGATATTGCCAAAATCGCCGGTGTCGCAAAAAGCACTGTGTCACGGTTCTTAAACGGCGGTTCGGTCAGTGAAGAAACAAAAAGGAAAATTGAACGGGTCATCAATGAAACAGGCTATACACCGAACGCTTTTGCCCAGAGCTTAAAAGCGAAACAAACAAACATGATCGGCACAATCGTTCCCCGGCTCGATTCCTACGCTACTTCCCGTACGCTGATGGGGATTGATGAACGGCTTCGCGAATTAAATTATCATATGCTTGTTTCCAATACGGGACAAGATCTCCAGCGGGAAATTGAAAACATTTATACACTCGCCAAACAAAAAGCGGCGGGCATTATTCTGCTCGCTACCCAAGTAACAGATGCGCATTTACAAGCGTTTCGCACCATCGATATCCCGGTTCTTCTTGTCGGCCAGCAGCGCGAAGAGGTATACAGCCTGATCCACGATGATGAAACAGCAGGCTACGCCATTGGTAAATACATTGCCCAGCGCGGACATAAAAAAATTGCTTTTCTTGGGGTCGGCGAATATGACGTAGCAGTCGGAGTCAAGCGAAAAAAAGGAGTTGCCCAGGCGCTGCGCGAACATGCGGAAGAAGTAGAAGCCCGCTTTTTTGAAACGACTTTTAATATGACGGACGCTGCCGAAAAAGCAGAACAGCTTTTTGATGAATTTTCGCCTTCAGCGCTTATTTGTGCCACCGACAATATTGCTTTCGGGGCCATGAAAGCAGCCTACCGAAAAAAACAGTATGTTCCAAAAGATATTTCCATTACGGGCTTTGGAGGCTATGAAGTAACCGCTATGATGCATCCTTCTTTAACAACCGTCCACATTCATTTTAAAGAAGCCGGCCAGATGGCAGCGGATCATATCACCAAGCTGATCAAAGGTGAAGAGATTCCAAAATTGACCTATTCGCGATTTGAACTTGTTTTACGAGAAAGTGTTGACATCCGTACAGATCATCTTTTATAATCAAATAGAAACCGGTTCCAATTCCGGTTTTCCTATTTACTCGCTTTTGGAACCGGTTCCTCTTTTTATTTAATGTTTTTAGGAACCGGTTCCAAATAATCTTACACGTATCGGTTATACTTTACCTACAAAGGAGGAGCTCCAATGAATTACCCTCAAATTGCACGCGAAACGCTTGAAGCGCTTGGCGGAAAGGAAAACATTGCAGCCGCTGCCCACTGTGCTACACGCCTTCGGCTCGCCCTGCATGATGAATCGATTGTCGATCAGGAAAAGCTTGACGCGATGGACAGCGTTAAAGGGACTTTTTCTACCGGCGGTCAATACCAAATTATCTTTGGCTCTGGTACCGTTAACAAGGTATATGCAGAGTTTGCCAAGCTGACTGGTACTGGCGGCATGTCAACAGCTGATGTGAAAAGCGCCGGCGCCAAGAAAATGAACCCTCTCCAGCGGTTTGTAAAAATGCTGTCTGATATTTTTGTACCGATTATTCCAGCCATCGTTGCCGGCGGTCTGTTGATGGGAATCAATAACCTGCTCACAGCGCAGGGACTGTTTGTAGATGGCAAGTCACTGATTGAAGCTTATCCAAATATGGCTGATTTAGCAGCTCTTATTAATACATTTGCCAATGCTGCCTTTGTGTTTCTCCCTATTTTAATTGGTTTTTCTGCAACCCAGCGCTTCGGCGGCAACCCTTATCTTGGCGCCACGCTCGGTATGCTGATGGTTCACCCGGATTTATTGAATGCTTACAATATTGCAGATGCTCTAGCTAAAAACGAAATTCCTGTCTGGTCTATTTTCGGATTTGAAATTGAAAAAATCGGTTACCAGGGTACGGTTCTTCCCGTTCTCGCTGCTTCCTTTATTCTGGCTAAAGTGGAACTATCCCTTCGTAAAATTGTTCCGTCGATCTTTGATAACTTACTGACGCCGCTTTTAACCATTTTCATTACAGGTATTTTAACGTTTACACTTGTAGGCCCGCTTACTCGTACAGCCGGCAACCTGCTGTCTGATGGTATGATCTGGCTTTATGATACGACCGGTTTTGTAGGAGGCGCTCTGTTTGGCCTGCTTTACGCACCTATTGTCATCACCGGTATGCATCACAGCTTTATTGCCGTTGAAACACAACTTCTTGCGGATATAGCAAAAACAGGCGGCTCCTTTATCTTCGTTGTAGCGACTATGTCAAACGTCGCTCAAGGAGCGGCTACACTTGCTGTCTTTATGAGAACAAAAAACAAAAAATTAAAAGGAACAGCTTCTGCTGCAGGTGTTTCAGCCTTGCTTGGCATTACAGAACCTGCCCTGTTCGGAGTAAATTTAAAGCTTCGCTATCCGTTTATTGGTGCGTTGATCGGTTCTTCTGTAGCAACGGCGTATGTGACATTCTTTAAAGTAAAAGCGATTGCGCTTGGCGCAGCCGGTCTTCCGGGCATCATTTCCATTCAGCATGGAGGACTTGTTCAATATGTGATTGGGATGCTTATTTCGATTGTAGTTGCTTTTGCTGTAACGATGATCCTTGGGAAACGTGATGAGAAAAAGCAGGCTGTGCAAAAAGCAGCATAACATTTAGGTGGAGAAGATTTCTCCACCTCCTTTTCATTTTAATAAGTATGAGGTGATCAGATTGCAATGGACAACAGAACAACGTTATACACGACTTGAAGACATATCTAAATCAGAGTTGGCTGCTTTAAAAAAACAGGTGGATGGTTCCCCGTGGCGGCAAACTTATCATATTCAGCCCGAAACAGGATTGTTAAATGATCCGAACGGCTTTTCTTTTTATAATGGTGAATATCATTTATTTTACCAGTGGTTCCCGCTTGGCCCTGTTCACGGCATTAAATACTGGTATCACACAAAATCAAAAGATCTCGTTCATTGGGAAAATGCCGGTATCGCGATTCGGCCAGATAGTGACCTTGACAGTCATGGTGCTTACTCTGGCAGCGGTATCGTGCACAATGACCAATTGTACTTAATATATACCGGCAATACACGTGATGAGCAATGGGTGCGGCATCCGAAGCAGAATATTGCCATTATGGACAAGCAGGGCATTATTCAAAAAAAGCAAAAACCAGTGATTCATGAAGTGCCGCCCGGCTATACCGATCATTTCCGCGATCCAAAAGTATGGAAAGAAAATGGGCTTTTTTATGCCATTATCGGTGCCCAGCGGACAAACCTGACGGGCTGCGTCGTGCTCTACAGCTCCCCGGATATGGAAACATGGACATTCGAAGGTGAAATTAAAACCGCCCTTCCCCACTTTGGTTATATGTGGGAATGCCCCGATTACTTTACGATTGATGGACAAGGTGTCCTTGTTTTTTCACCGCAGGGCATTGCGCCGGAAGGCGATTGCTATCATAATATTTATCAATCCGGCTATGTTCTCGGGAATCTTGATATTGAAACACAAAGCATAGATCATGGCGTATTCGCTGAGCTGGACCGCGGCTTTGATTTTTATGCACCGCAAACAATGGAAGCGCCGGATGGACGGCGTATTTTAGTCGGCTGGATGGGACTTCCTGAAATGTCTTATCCAACGGATTCACATGGCTGGGCGCACTGCCTGACCCTGCCCCGGGAAATCACGATTGAAAACGGGCGGCTTATGCAAAGACCAGTCCGGGAGCTTGAGCGCCTGCGCGGTGTTCAAATGGAAGCTTCAGCTGATCTTTGTGATGAGGTACAGACTTTTGACAGCTTCAACGGCACAGCTTTTGAAATGATTTGTTCGTTTGAGCTGGAGGATGCAGATTCATGCGGAATTGAAATTCGCGTAAGCGAAGAAGAAAAAACCGTTATTACGTACGACGCCCTCAAGCAAAAGGTCCATTTGGATAGAACTTATTCTGGTGCGCTTATGGATTCGCCATATGGAACTGTGCGCAGCTGCTCGTTAGCGGGGGACAAAGTGACGTTTCGTTTATTTGTGGATTCCTCTTCCCTTGAGCTCTTTGTAAACGATGGAGCCGAAGTTTTTACAAGCCGTATTTTTCCAAGCAGGGACTCGGCAGGCATCCGCTTTTTTGCAAAAGGCGGCCGCGCGTCATGCCAGGCGGTAAAATGGACGATAGGAGAGTAAAATGAGTACATTATTTTCAATTGGAGAAGTATTAATTGATTTTATCCCACAGCAAAAAGGGCTGGCTCTTAAAGATGTCGTATCCTTTGAACGCGCACCCGGCGGAGCCCCGGCCAATGTGGCCGCTGCTGTTTCAAAACTCGGCGGGCACTCCGCCATGCTGACGAAGCTTGGCTCCGATGCATTCGGTGATTTTTTATTGGAGAAGCTGGTTGAAGCAGGTGTGGAAACCAAGCACATTATCCGCACAGGTGAAGCCAATACGGCTCTTGCGTTCGTTTCCCTCCGTGAAGATGGTGAACGGGACTTTTCTTTTTACCGGAAGCCTTGTGCAGATTTGTTGATGACAGCAGACGAAGTGGACGAATCCTTGTTTCACCCCGGTGACATTCTGCACTTTTGTTCCGTTGATTTAGTTGAAAGTCCAATGAAGCATGCGCATATTAAAGCAATCGACCGGGCTAAACAGCGCGGTGCTTTTATCAGCTTTGATCCAAATGTGCGGCTTCCGCTTTGGGAGGATCCGAATGCGTGCCGCGAAACCATTTTAGCGTTCATACCAAAAGCGCATCTGATCAAAATTTCAGATGAAGAGCTTGAATTTATTACAGGTATTTCAGAGGAAAAAGCGGCTATTGCTTCCCTGTTTACAGGAGATGTAAAAGCGGTCGTGTATACACGCGGTGCAGCAGGTGCCTCACTGTTTGTAAACGGAACAGAAATCCAAGCAGACGGCTTTGCTGTACAGGTACAGGATACCACTGGTGCCGGGGATGCTTTTATTGGCGGCTTTTTATTTCAACTGCTTCAGGCCGGTGCCAATTTAGAAAACGTCTCTTCTCTTCTTGAACAGCGCGGAGAAGAAATCGTCCGTTTTGCCAATGCAGCCGGTGCCATTACGACCACCGGCAAAGGAGCCATCTCTTCCCTGCCTTCCCTGCAGCAAATAGAAAACATGCTTAATGAAGTTGATTCAGATACAAAATAAAAAGCACCGCCCGTTTGGGCGGTGCTTTTTATTTTGCGTTCATCGCATTGTAGATGGCCACTGTAAATGCCTGACGTGTTGCATTGTGTGTTCCATAAAACTTGTCGCCTTTAAAAAAGCCGGTTTTATCAATAGAAGCCATAGAAACGATGCCTTCGTATGCCCAATGGCCTGCCTTAATGTCTGTATACACAACATTTGCTGCCGCCGTTTCAGACACTTTTAAGTTAAAAGCACGCTGGATCAAAGATGCCATTTCGTTTCTTGTCATTTCTTCTTCTAAGCCGAATGTTTTTTCTCCGTAGCCATTCATAATGCCCGCTTCATGAACCGCTGCTATATCTACAGCAAACCGGTTTGTTTTCGGCACATCTGTAAAGTAGCTCATTTTTTCTGGTTTCAAACCAAGTACACGGTTGATAATGGCTGCGGCTTGTCCGCGCGTTATTTTTTCGTCCGGCGCGAACGTATCGGTTGTAAATCCGTTAATAACTCCCTGTTCCGTCAATGATTTAATCGCATTGTACGCAAGGTCTGTTTTTTCTACATCTGTAAACCATTCCGGTGCTTGTTCTTCTTTAATTACGCGTTTAGCGCCTGCATATCTCGGAGACCAGTATGAATCGCCATCTAGCGGAACAAGCGCGATGCCTTTGCTTGATGTGGCATTCAATACTTGGTTGTTGCCTGCGTATACCCCAACATGGGAGATGCCTTTTTTATATGTGTTAGCGTAAAAAACAAGATCGCCAACCTGAAGATCGCTTTTGGCTACTGCTGTGCCTGCATTGTACTGTTCACCTGTTGTGCGCGGCAAAGAAATGTCAGCAGCATGTTTATAAATATATTGAACGAAACCGGAGCAGTCGAATCCTTTTGGCGTTGTGCCGCCAAACACGTACTCTACACCCATGAACGTTTTCCCAAAAGCAACAACTGATTCACCAATGGACGCGGCTTCTGCTTTAACAGATGCCAATGGGGACACGCTAAAAAACAAGATGACCGCTAAAAATGAAAGAATTGCTTTCTTGCAACTGTTCACTATGTACCTCCTAATTTCCTATTCTTTTTTCTCTACTTAATTCCTCATAAATCTTATTCTAGCAAAAATAAACATTACGGTGTTTTACGGTAAAATTACAAATTTCGATCTTTTTGTAATAATTTATCCTTATTTTTCCTATAAAAACCCATAAAAAAAGAACTGGGGAGCAGCAGTTCTTTTAAGAAAAAACAAATGATATATACACTCCGAACAGCAAAATTAAAGTGACAATGATACCTGTCAGGAGCAAAATACTCGCTTTTTCAGGCTTGAACATCTCGTTGTCTATCGCCTTGGCTTTAATAAAATAACTGCGTGTAGAAAAAGCAAGGACCAGCAGTCCTGATAGAATAGCAGCAAACCCGACTATGTCTGCCAGGAGATCGGCACGTGTCGAATGCCGGGACAAAAAACTAAAGTGAAGGTTGCTGATTAAAAACCCGATTCCTATAATGGCAATGGCCGTTCTTGTCCATGCCAAATAAGTGCGTTCATTCGCCAAATGCTGCTGAACAAAAGCAGTGCTTTTTGTTTTTGTCATTGTGTCGATTCCCTCCTCTTCAACCGTTTAAGGCAGGCACCCATTTGTCTATACTTACATACAATACCCTGAAAAATGGGGAACATTTCTCAAATCGTGAAAGATCATTAACGAATTCCCTCATATCCTTTATAATAGAGAGGATTATGAGAAAAGGAAGGTGAGCAGCTATCGATGCGCTGCAAATTGCAAACGACTTAAAGAAGAAAGTGGATGAACAGTCTGTGTATCCACTGTTTCCATTGCATAAGCACACATATACGAAAACAGGCGGGGTAGCCGATGTTTTCGTTAAGCCTAAACATATAGACGATCTACAAACCGTTATATATTACGCAAAAGAACACGCGCTTCCACTGACGATTCTAGGAAACGGCTCAAACGTGCTTGTCCGGGATAAAGGCTTGCGCGGTATCGTCATTGCCCTTGAATACTTTGACCAAATTCATGTGGACGGCACGACGATTACGGCAGGGAGCGGGGCAAAAATCATTGATGTTTCCCGCACGGCACTCGATCATCATTTAACCGGTCTTGAGTTCGCCTGCGGCATTCCGGGTTCAGTAGGCGGGGCTCTTGTCATGAATGCCGGCGCTTATGGAGGCGAGACGTCAACAGTGCTGAGAAAAGCAACGGTTCTTTCTCATGACGGTGACTTGATCACGCTTGGAGAAGATGATTTTCACTTCGGCTACCGCAAAAGCATTTTCACAGAAAAAGACTACATTATTCTAGAAGCAGTGTTTGAATTAAAACCAGGCCGTTTTGAAGAAATTAAAGAAGCGATGGACACCTTTACTGCGCTCCGCGAATCAAAACAGCCGCTTGAATATCCGTCCTGCGGAAGTGTATTTAAGCGCCCGGCCGGTTATTTCGCCGGCAAACTGATTCAAGACAGCGGCTTGCAGGGAACCCGGATCGGCGGCGCGGAAATTTCTAAAAAACATGCCGGCTTTATTGTAAACGTGGACGGCGCTTCTTCTACGGACTATTTAAACTTGATCCGTTACGCGCAGGATCGTGTACGCGAAAAATTTGGTGTAGAACTTGAAACAGAAGTAAAAATTATCGGCGAAGATTAATCAAAAGCCGCTTCGGTCGACCGAAGCGGCTTTTTGTTCGTAAGGGGGGCTTCACTTGTTTACAAATGAAATGATTTCATCGTTTAATGAGCTTGAAACCGCCGTCTATCAATATGTATCTAAAAATGGGAGCAAAGTCATTTATATGCGTATTCGGGAGCTGGCAGCGGAAACACATGTCTCAACAGCGACCATTCTGCGTTTTTGCCGAAAAGCAGGCTGTGATGGTTTTACAGAGTTTAAAGTTCGGTTGAAGCTTTATTTAAAAGAACAGGAGCCATTTGAGCCCAAAAGCATGCACCATTCTGTCACAGATTTTTTTGAACGGTCGCTGAACGGGCCGATTGAAGATCAAATGCTCGAAGCAGCCCGCGCAATGTCCCTTTCTGACAGCATTATCTTTATTGGAATCGGCAGCTCAGGGATTTTAGCTGAGTACGGTGCCCGCTACTTTTCAAGCCTTGGCAAGCTGTCCCTTTACATAAAAGACCCGCATTATCCAATTCATACAAACTTTCTTCAAAACAGTACGACGATTGTTTTGTCTGTATCCGGTGAAAACGACTATACCATCCGTCATACCCACCAAATGCGTGAAGCGGGCAGCACCATTATCAGCATTACAAATAACAAGCATTGCACCATTGCCAAAATGTCTGATATTAACCTTTCCTACTATGTTTCAGAGGAGCGGTTTGCACACTCCAATATTACAACCCAGGTGCCTGTTGTGTATATCCTTGAATCACTCGCCCGTGAACTGTACAGGCTTTCGAATATTCAAAATTAGCCAAACCGGACTGTCAGCAGACAGTCCGGTTCCATTCACAGCCCTTCTCCGGCTGCCGGAATCATAAGCTGATATCCGGCCAAGCTGTCGCAGCTTTTCTTAACACAAGGCCGATTATTCTATTTGTTTATCCATGCTGCTTGTTATTTGACAATTCTTTTAGCGCCTATATACCGTTCCTTCCAATACGTATCGCTCATTTTCACTACTTTTACTCCTTTGGAGGTAGCGCCAATAAAAGTACCGTTTTTATAATAAATGGCAGCAAATGATACCTTTCCTTTTGTGCCGGTTGCATAAAAAACTAAATCACCGGGTTTGAGCTGGCTTCGGCTTACCGGGGTTCCGATTTTATATTGGTCAGCGCTTGTGCGCGGAATCGTCATTTTCGTTGCGGCGTTTTTATAAACATACTGTGTAAACCCGCTTGCATCGAATCCTTTTGGCGTTGTTCCTCCATACTTGTACGGACTTCCTACATACCTTTTGGCCACAGCCGCTGCTTCTTCTCCATAATTGATTGTTGCAGATGCACTTGAGGCTGAACCACACACAAAAGCTATTGCCAGAGACAAAATTGCCAGAACTGCCGCTGCCCATCTTACCCTTGATCCGTTCATAACCAATGCTTTTCCCCCTTGAAATGAAAAATGAACCACAAAAGTAAATATATGAGTGTATCCTTTTTTCATTCCAATAAAATTTAATTTGTAAAAATAAAAAGCACAGGCGAGCAAATTCGCCTGTGCTTTCCTTTCTATCTAAAAAAAACTACTTTGAAGCGTAAAAAGTGGCTGGAATCGAAGCAAAATGGCGGCGATGATAGAGCATGGGGTCTTTTTCCGCATCAATTTGAATGGTGTCTACTTCTCCAATCAAAATTGTATGATCGCCCGCCTCCACTGTTTGAACGGTTTGGCATTGAAAAACAGCAAATGCGCCTTCGATAACCGGCAAATGGTGTTCAAGTGAAAAGTTCCATTTACAAGTACTGAAACGGTCGGCTCCTTTGGTCGCAAACGTCATACAAATGTCTTTTTGATTGCCCGCTAAAATGTGCACGGCGAACGTGCCGTTTTCCGTAAACGCTGGCAGGGTTGCAGCTTTATGGTCAATCGACCATAAAATCAAAAGGGGATCAAGTGACACAGAAGCGAATGAATTCACAGTCAGACCAGCCGGTTTGCCATTTGAGTCCACCGTTGTCATTACTGTGACACCGGTCGGGTAATTGCCCATTGCATCTTTGAACAACTGCTGTTTTTGTTCGTCTGCCATTTTCCTTCCTCCTTTTAATCAAAGACCTGCTTTTATCGTATCGCGCTTTGGTTCACTTTACCACTTCAAAAACAAAAAGACCGCCTTGTTGAACAGACGGTCTTTTCTTTATCCTCTTTTTTCACATTAGGGAAGCGGCAGCTTTTACTTCCGCTGTAATGGGACCCATCCCTGCTGCCCTCTTCCTATTTTGTTTTTTTAACCAAGCAGCGCGTCCAGCGCATAGCGTCCTGGGCCTGTTAGGGCAATACCGATGGCCACAGCCAGCAGCACTAAATTGTACTCGTAGCCGTTTTGTGTGCTCCAAAAACCGTTTGGACCATGTACTTTTACAATCGCAACAACCATTGTCAAAGCAATTAATACACCAGCAAGCGGTGTGAGCAAACCGAGCGCAAACAGGGCACCGCCGACGAACTCTGAAAGCCCTGCGATCAGCGCCATCGCGTAACCAGGCTTCATGCCGATGGAGTCAAACCAGCCTCCCGTTCCTTTTAAGCCGTAGCCTCCAAATGAGCCAAATAGTTTCTGCGCGCCGTGTCCGACAAACGCAAGCCCAATGACTAAACGAATAATTAACAATCCTGCATCTAACATTCTTTCTTCCTCCTCTTTTATTATCTTGAATTCGAGATATATAGTTAAAAAAAAGTTCGATATATTCCACTAACGTTTTGGTTATTTATCTTGAATTCGAGATAATCATATCAGCTTTTTTCGAAAACGTCAATTACTTTTAGAAACTTTTTTACTTTTTCTCAAAAAGAAAACCATCCCTGTTATAAGAGATGGTTCATAACATCTTTAAGGGTCTGGCTGCTTAACTCCTGCTCCATCGCAGCCTGAGCGCGCCCAAACGTGACGTCGAGCGCCGACTGAATATTTTTTCCGACCGCACACTCCGGGTTCGGTTTTTCATGGATGGCAAACAATTCTTCTTTCGGCTCAACGGCTCGAAAAATATCCAGAAGGGTAATGTCTGCCGGATCCCTCGTCAGAGCTGCGCCTGTTTTACCGGCACGTGAGATTAAAAGACCGGCTTTGCGAAGCATGCCCATAATCCGTCGAACCACAACAGGGTTTGTATTGACACTCCCTGCCATCCATTCTGATGAAACCGTTTCACGGGGATTGGATGCAATAAGAACCATAATATGAATTGCGACTGCGAGACGGCTGTTGATCATTTTTTTCACCACCATTTGTTCTTATTTTAGTTACACTTAAAATCCTTGTCAAACAAGCGGGAAACCCTTTACCACTGCAAAACAAAGACCGCTTTTAATTTAAAAGCGGTCTTTTTCCTCGTTTTCATATCGTTCATATAACGTATCGAGTACTTCATCGACAACATCTTGAACTTCACTGGCGAAATGAACAAAAATAAACTGCATGGCTTCTGCTTCCTCCATAAACCGCTCGCCTTCGGGGCCATAGGCACTGAAAAATGGAACCGTAAAATGAACATCGATTTCTTCGCTGCCCTCTTCTTTTCCAAAGCCTTTTACCACAAAATAAATATCCAAGTCACCGACATGCTCACCTTCTCGATCTTTAAAGCTGACCGTCTGGCAATACGTTTCGTTATGTTCTTCCAGCTCAATTCGTTTCTCTTTTAAGCTGCCCTCTGCCAACACTTGAATGCCGCTTACTGAATACATCCTATCACTCCTGTTTTGTTCGTTTTTTAACCTGTATCTCCTGTTTTTCATTTACAGTAATGATCATATCCGCCATGTCGATAAACAATCCGTTTTCTACAACTCCAGGGATGAGATTCAATTCCCGCTCCAATTCTTCAGGCGACGCAATAAGACCAAAATCACAGTCAAAAATATAATGCCCATTATCGGTGATATACGGCTTTCCTTCTTTTACCCGTAATGCAGATGCCCCTCCTAAAGAACGGATTTTTTTCTCTGTCATCTTGTATCCGAATGCCTCCACCTCAACCGGAAGAGGAAACCGCCCGAGTTGTTCGACCATTTTAGAAGGATCCGCCACTACTACAAATCTCCGTGCGGAAGAGGCAATGATTTTTTCCCGCAGAAGCGCCCCTCCTCCGCCTTTGATTAAATGAAAAGCAGGATCGGCTTCGTCAGCGCCATCGATAGCCAGATCAAGCTCGTCCACTTCCTCCAGGCTGAGAAGCGGAATTCCGCATTCTTTCGCTAATTGTTCCGTTCGAATCGACGTAGCCACGCCTTGAATGGACAAACCCTGTTGAACGAGCCCGCCTATTTTCTCAATGGTAAACCGTACTGTACTGCCTGTTCCAAGACCAATGATCATGCCGTCTTCTACAAACTCCGCCGCTTTTTCACCGACGAGCTGCTTTTCCGTTGTCATCGGCCGATCAGTTCCAGACTGAATGTCCCTGTTGCGCCCGCTTCATATAAATTCGTTACCGAGGTAGAATACGTGTGAATCATAGCCGGAAACTCCATTCCTTTTTCGGGCACCTTCACTTGAAAATCATTTTCATATAAAAGAACCGTTATATCATGATACTCTTCACTTGTGACGGGAAATTGAAAGCTGATTTTCGGCACTTTTGCACCCGTCTTTTTATTTACAACCGTTTCTTCGTGAAAATTCTCCACCTGAATCGGCGTATCATTCAAGATCACTTGCTTCACCATTTTTCACTCAGCTCCTATCTTTATTGTTAGAGCCATTATAATGCTCCTTTTTTAATTGAGCCATTTTTTCGCTTTACTGCTCTCATTTAAATAAAAAACCTTTCACTGCTCCAAGCAGTGAAAGGTTTTAATAAGCTTATACGTGGCCGAACTGCGCTTCATGCAAACGCCGATAATGGCCGTTTTGCTCGAGCAGTTCATAATGGCTGCCTTGTTCTTCAATGCCTGATGGCGTAACGACAATAATCCGGTCGGCATGCTTGATTGTAGCGAGCCGATGGGCAATCACAAGCGTTGTCCGCCCGACAGACAGCTCCGAGAGCGCCTGCTGAATGGCAAGCTCTGTTTCCGTATCAAGAGCAGACGTTGCTTCATCCAATATTAAAATCGGCGGGTTTTTCAGGAAAATACGCGCAATGGCAAGACGCTGCTTTTGGCCGCCCGACAGCTTTACGCCGCGTTCGCCAATGACCGTATCGAGTCCATCTGGCAAAGAAGAAACAAATTCATCAAGACGCGCCCGTTTTAAAGCAGACAGGATAGCTTCTTCAGACGCACCAAGATCGCCATACAAAATATTTTCACGAATTGTGCCAGAAAACAGGAATACATCCTGCTGCACGATCCCAATTTGACGACGCAGCGACGCAAGCGACATTTTTCTCGTGTCGAGCCCATCAATTGAAATAAATCCTTCCTGCGCATCATAAAAACGCGGCAGCAAGCTGCACATAGTCGTTTTACCAGCACCGGACGGACCGACAAACGCCACTGTTTCTCCGGCTTTAATCGACAAGCTGATATTTTGGAGAACCGGCTTTTTCCCTTCGTACCCGAACGTCACGTTATGATAGCTGATGTCGCCATGTACTGCGTCTACGTCTATGGCATCTGGTGCATCCGCTACATCGGGAGCCGTCTGGAGCAGTTCCACATAGCGTTTAAAACCGGCAATTCCTTTCGGGTAGCTTTCAATAATGGCATTAATTTTTTCAATCGGACGGAAGAAAATATTAGATAGGAGAATAAATCCGACAAATTCACCGTAGGTAAGCTCACCCTGCATCACAAAATACGTTCCGCAAATAAGTACAAATAGCGTAATGATACGCATAAGCATGTAGCTGATCGACATATTCTGCGCCATAATTTTATAGGAAACGAGCTTTGTCATCCGGAATCTTCCATTGTTTTCTTCAAATTGCTTCTTTTCATGTGTTTCGTTCGCAAAAGCCTGCACGACACGAATGCCGCCCATGCTGTCTTCAATACGGGCATTGAAATCAGCAATATCACCAAAGAGCTGGTGAAAAGCCCTGGTCATTTTTTTATTGAAGAAAACAGCGAGCCACAGCACAGCCGGCACAATAATAAATGTTAACACAGCCAGCTTCCAGTTGATTGTCAGCATAATGCCAAACGCCCCGGTCAGCGTCATCAGTGCAATAAACAAATCTTCCGGCCCATGATGCGCCATTTCACCAATCTCCATTAAATCACTTGTCATCCGTGAAATAAGATGGCCTGTTTTTGTGTTGTCAAAAAAACGGAATGACAGCTTTTGCACATGGGCAAACAGTTTGCTGCGCATATCTGTTTCAATATTAATGCCGAGCATATGCCCCCAGTAGGTAACCACGTACTGAAGACCGGCATTTACAATATAAATAAGCAGCAAGCCAATACCTGCGGCCATAATTAAATTCCAGTTTCCTCCAGGCAGAAGTGTATCAATAAAATAATTCACAACGAGCGGAAATGCGAGCTCTAACAGACCCGCAAATACCGCACAAAAAAAGTCTAAGAAAAACAGTTTTTTATATGGGCGGTAATACGAAAAAAAATACTTAATCACACAGTCACCTGCTTTATTGGATTCCTTTATCGGCTTCCTGCCAGCGCAAGTTCTGGTGCTTTTACCAAGTCATAGGTTAAACAAACCGGCTTGCCGGAACGAGGATCGCGGACAATTTCCGCATCGATTTGAAAAACAGAACGCAGGTTTTCTTTTGTCATAACCGTTTCTGGCGTTCCCTCGCATATGATACTGCCTTTTCTCATCGCGACGAGGTAATCGGCGAAGCGTGCCGCGTGGTTTAAATCATGGAGCACCATCACAATGGTCCGGCCTTCCCGTTCATTTAATTCCTGTAAAAGCTCCAGCACTTCCAGCTGGTGGGCCAAGTCTAAGTAAGTCGTTGGTTCATCGAGTAAAATCAAATCTGTTTCCTGTGCCAGCGCCATCGCGATCCAGACACGCTGGCGCTGGCCGCCTGAAAGCGCGTCAATTTCCCGGTCACGGAAGTCCGCCGTACCGGTTACATCCATCGCCCACTGGATCACTTCTTTATCGTGTGCGTTTAGTGTGCCAAAGCCTTTTTGATGCGGGAAGCGGCCGTATGAAATTAGCTCATAGACAGTCAGTCCAGCTGGGGCTTCCGGCGTTTGCGGCAAAATAGCCATTTGCTTGGCGATTTCTTTTGTGGACAGACGGTGAATGTCCGCACCATTTAAGTACACCGAACCGCTGTTTTGATTTAAAAGACGTGCCATTGTTTTGAGCAATGTGGATTTCCCGCAGCCGTTCGGCCCAATAATCGTTGTTACTTTTCCCGCTGGAATATCGACGGTTAAATCCTCGACGATTGTCGCAGCCCCATAGCCAATGTTTACTCGTTCCGCACGCAGCTTGCTCATTTCTTCCACCTCGTTTACGTTTTTCCTTTATCATCTATATCGGACGGTTGCAATTGATAATCAGTTTCAATTAAAAGTTATCATAAAATTGCCTGCCCTGTCCAGACTTTCGAGGAAAAAAGCCTTGAACGAGTTCAAGGCTTTCTGTGTTTAATCCATTTTTCTAAAAGAACCGGAAGCTGCTCAAAAGCATGTTTCATATGAAGCCGTTCTGTCCGTTTGTGGGCATCTTTTCCGAACGGCCCGATGTTTAAAACCGGAGCTTTGAGCTTAGCCATATCGGCAAATGGAATGGAATAGCCGTCCTGCCATACAGGTGTATTTTTTTCAAACGCCTGCCAGCCTTCTCCCTCACCGTTTCCATTTACATAACTTAAATCACAAATACCGTTAAAGTAATGGACCCGTTCAATCGGCAGCCCAAACTCTTTTTGGGCCAATGTCGTTAGAAACTCGACGGCTTCTTCTACGAGCGCCTCACCGGAAGAATAAACAGCGGGATAAAAAGGAGGCGCAAACAGCAGAATAATGGCTGGTGCCAGCTCCTGTGACTGGATAATCAGTTTATCCGCGATCCGAAATGACTTTTCCCGATCGTCCCATTCTTCCCGAGTGTACACATCCGCTTTGATTTCTTCTATTGCTTCTTCTCCCAGTTTATCGATTGAGTAGCGCAGCAGCTCTTCGAAGCGGATGACACGGACCTTCCCTACCGGCTTCACACCATGCATTTGGCAGATTTGTTCATAGGCAGCATTACATTCTCCGGCTGCTTCTTTAGCAATTTGTTCAAATCCTTCTATTATATGTTGTGCTGTCTGCTTCATTAAAAATACGTTGTAAAGAGCAGATGAACGGTATGGCGTCTGCGTTGAATATTCAAGACGAAGATCTTTTTGCTGCAGGGTGACGGGAAGCGGTGTTGTTTCACCAAGCTCCGTTTCTTGAAAAAGGGGGTTCCATTCCATTTTTCGTGTTAAAAATGACGCGATGTAAGGGGACGTTAATCCGTTAAATGGCTCGCCCGCATGTGTTTCACGTCCATAAAAAAGGGCACCTGGCATAATTTTTCCAATTGTACCCGTATAGACCTTACGTGCCCTATCACCCGGCTCCTGAGAAAAAACAGGCTCGCTATTTAAAAATAGTTCATATTCAAGATCAAATTCCTCTTGAAGTTCCAACAGCTTCGGCACAGCGGCGCGCATTCCAGCTGAGTTTACTTCTTCATCCGGCACGGTTAACAGCAGCAGATTGACGGGCCATTGTTCCACACTTGCTTTCTCAATAAGCTGCATATGCAAAGCCAGCCCCATTTTCATATCCATCGTCCCGCGTCCGAATAAATACTCACCTGATTGCAAATCAGCCAGCACGTCCGGCGGCAGATCATTCGGCCGCTCCAGCCAGTAGGCGGTCAATTCTTCCGGCTGCGTCGCCAGCGGCTCCAGCTCGCCATATTCTTCTGTACTGACTGTGTCAAAATGGCTGATCAAGCAAATGGTGCGCACAGCTTTTGGATGTTTGTAAAGCGCCGTTAAAAACCTCCGCCGCAAATCGGCTGGATGAAGGGACAGGTGCTCAGGATGCTGCTGAAAATAGTGGAGTCCGAGCAGCTTCGATTGCAGCTTCATTGGAAACTGCCGCTCATCCTCAGACAGGGTGATGCTTTTCCAGCTGACAAGTTCATCCAGCAGGGCACGAAGTTTTTCTGGTGAATCCCATAGACGCTTTTTCATACCGATCAATCCCTTTCCAAATAAAAGAATGTCCCTTCATTCTGGGACATTCTTTTACTTTTTTCAATTTTCGTGGAAGAAAGACTGCCAGACTCTTTATTTATACCCATCCTCTGAATGTCGCTGCTTCCGCCGCACGTTTAATGCCGACAATGTAAGCCGCAAGCCGCATATCAACCCCATGTATTTGTGCCGTTTCATAAATGAGGTTAAACGAATCGACCATTCTCTTTTGCAATTTCTGCATAACCTCTTCTTCTGACCAGTAATAGCCTCCATTATTTTGCACCCATTCAAAATACGAAACCGTTACGCCGCCGGAGCTTGCCAAAATGTCCGGAACAAGCAAAACGCCGCGCTCGGTTAATTGTTTCGTTGCGCCAATCGTCGTCGGGCCGTTCGCTGCTTCTACAATAATTTCTGCCTTGATGTGCTCTGCGTTTCCTTCCATTATTTGGTTGGAAATGGCAGCTGGAATTAAAATGTCACAGTCAAGCTCCAGCAGTTCCTGGTTCGAGATCGTGTCTTCGAACAGGTTTGTCACCATGCCAAAGCTGTCGCGGCGGTCAAGTAAGTACGGAATATCAAGCCCATTTGGATCATGAATACCGCCAAGCACATCCGAGATACCGATAATACGAGCGCCTTCATCATGCAAAAACTTGGCCAGGAAGCTGCCGGCATTGCCGAATCCTTGAATAACAATACGGGCGCCTTCAATTTTCATTCCTTTTTTTCTGACTGCTTCTCTTAGACACATGACGACTCCCTGTGCAGTTGCCGTTTCCCGGCCGTGAGATCCGCCAAGTACAATTGGCTTTCCGGTAATAAAGCCAGGAGAATCAAATTCCCGTATATGGCTGTACTCATCCATCATCCAGGCCATAATTTGCGCGTTTGTATACACATCTGGAGCCGGGATATCTTTGGTCGGCCCGACAATCTGGCTGATTGCGCGTACATAGCCGCGGCTGAGCCGTTCAAGCTCACCAGCTGACATTCGCTGCGGATCGCAAATAATGCCGCCTTTTCCACCGCCGTAAGGAAGACTGGCAATCCCGCATTTAAGTGTCATCCAAATCGACAGCGCTTTTACTTCTTCTTCCGTCACGTTTGGATGAAACCGGACGCCGCCTTTGGTCGGGCCGACTGCGTCACTGTGCTGGGAGCGAAAGCCGGTAAACACCTTTACATGCCCATCATCCATTCGGACTGGAATCCGAACTGTCAGCATCCGCATAGGCTCCTTTAATAATTCGAAAACACTTTCAGGGTATCCAAGTGTATCGAGTGCTTTCTTTATAATCGTTTGGGTAGATTGAAACAAGCTGCTTACTTGTTTTTGCTTTTCTTCATTTGGAATCGCTGCTGATTTTTGAACAAGCGGCTTTCCTTTTATTTCGTTTTTCAGCATGGGCATCGCGGCCACCTTTCTGTTTGATCTTATGAAAAAGAATGCAAGGATTATGCCAAAAACAGCGAACGCTATTCCAAAGGGATCGGCCTTCGGAAAAATAAAAATAGACAATAAATTTTGCATATAGCAGAAAAATTTATTGTCTGGAAGCAAAAAAAGAAACCGGCGGATTTATCCGCCGGCTTCTTATTAAGCAAAAATCTTTTGAATTTTTTCAATGGCCCAATCGAGATCTTCTTTAGAAATAATCAACGGCGGAGCAAAACGGATCACCGTTTCATGTGTTTCTTTGCATAAAAGACCTTCCTGTTTTAAACGCTCGCAGTATGGGCGAGCTGGCTCTGTCAGTTCAACGCCGATAAACAATCCGCGTCCGCGCACTTCTTTAATGGCCGGATGTGTAATCGCTGACAGCTTTTCTTTAAAGTACGTACCAAGTTCCAATGAACGCTCTACAAGTTTTTCTTCCTCAATCACTTGGAGTGAAGCGAGCGACACCGCACACGCAAGTGGGTTGCCTCCAAACGTAGAACCATGTGATCCAGGGTTAAACACCCCTAGTACGTCTTTGTCTGCCACAACGCAGGAAATCGGGAATACTCCGCCGCCCAATGCTTTTCCAAGAATCAGCATGTCTGGAACAACATCTTCCCACTGGCAGGCAAACAATTTACCGCTGCGGGCAAGGCCGGCTTGAATTTCATCTGCAATAAACAGCACGTTTTGTTCTCTACACAGCGTTGAAGCTGCTTTTAAGAAGCCTTCCGGTGGAATGACAATCCCAGCTTCACCTTGAATCGGTTCAATTAAAAAGGCGGCTGTGTTCGGTGTAATGGCTGCTTCAAGCGCGTCAATATCGCCATATGGAATCAGCTTGATTCCGGGCAGCATCGGTCCAAAACCGCGTTTATATTCTGCTTCTGAAGAAAGCGATACAGCAGTCATTGTCCGCCCATGAAAGTTGCCGATACAGGCGATGATTTCAGCCTGGTTTTCTGCCACACCTTTTACGTCATATGCCCAGCGGCGTGCTGCTTTTACTGCTGTTTCTACCGCTTCCGCTCCAGTATTCATTGGCAGAGCCATATTTTTACCCGTTAATTCACAAATTTTTTCATACCACGGACCAAGCTGGTCATTGTGAAAAGCACGTGAAGTAAGTGTAACCCGGTCTGCCTGGTCTTTTAGTGCCTGAATAATTTTCGGATGACGATGCCCCTGGTTAACAGCGGAATAAGCGCTCAGCATATCCATGTAACGATTGCCTTCTGGATCTTTTACCCATACCCCTTCTGCTTCCGACACAACGATTGGCAGCGGATGATAGTTATGCGCCCCAAATTGCTCCGTTTGTTCAATGATTTTTTTCGATGAGTTTGTTGCAGATGTCATTTTCTTCTCCCCCTTTTTGAGTTTAAAAAAATTCCGAAATTGTTTTTCCCTGCATGTGAAGAATCAAATAATCCGGGCTTCCTGCTTTTGAATCGGTTCCTGACATGTTAAAGCCGCCAAATGGCTGGTAGCCGACAATAGCACCTGTGCAGCCGCGGTTAAAGTAAAGGTTCCCGACGTGGAATTCTTTGCGGGCTCTGTCAATATGTTCACGATTGTTGGAGATAAGTGCTCCGGTTAAGCCGTAATCTGTGTTGTTTGCAATCTCCAGCATGTGATCGAAATCTCTTGCCTTGCAAAATGCGACGACCGGGCCAAAAATTTCTTCCTGCATGAGGCGGTCCCGTTCCCCTACATCGGCAATAATCGTCGGCTCAATAAAGTAGCCAGTTTCGTCATTTCCGTTTCCTCCGGTTACAAGCCGGCCTTCTCCTTTGCCAATTTCAATGTAGTTCATAATTTTTTGGAATGCCCGTTCGTCAATCACCGGGCCCATATACGTATCAGCAGATTCCGGGCTGCCCAGCGTTAAGGTTTTCGTTAAGGCCGCTGCCTTTTCGAGCACTTCATCATATACATCTTCGTGAATGACTGCGCGTGATCCCGCGGAACATTTTTGGCCGGAAAATCCAAAAGCTGAATAAACAATAGATGTTGCAGCAAGATCCAAATCGGCGCTGCTGTCAACAAGCATCGTGTCTTTTCCGCCCATTTCTGCAATAACCCGCTTCAGCCAAATTTGTCCTTCCTGCACTTTTGATGCCCGTTCGTAAATACGGCAGCCAACGGCACGAGAGCCGGTAAACGAAACGAAGCGTGTTTTTGGATGCTCCGTTAAAAAGTCGCCAATTTCGGCACCGCTGCCCGGGATATAATTCAGAACGCCCGGTGGAAGACCTGCTTCCTCCATCACCTCTACAAATTTTGCTGCAATAACCGGTGTGGTTTCTGCCGGTTTTAACAGAACAGTGTTGCCCGTTACAATGGCTGCAACTGTTGTGCCGGCCATGATAGCCAGCGGAAAATTAAACGGTGAAATCACAATGCCGACACCAAGCGGAATGTAACCGAACTCATTGTGCTCACTCGGACGGCTTTGAACGGGTGATCCCTTTTTCAGCTCGTTCATTTGGCGTGCATAGTACTCCAGAAAATCAATCGCTTCCGCTGTATCTGCATCTGCTTCTTCCCATGGTTTTCCTGCTTCTTTTACAAGCCATGCCGAGAATTCATGCTTTCTGCGCCGGATAATCGCAGCTGCGCGGAATAAAATCTGAGCGCGTGCTGACGGATCTGTATACTGCCACGTTTGGAAAGCAGTGAGCGCTGCCTGCATCGCCTGCTCGGCTTCTTGTTTACCTGCCATTGAAACCGTTCCGATCACTTCTTCCTTGCGTGCCGGGTTGATGGATGTTGTTTTCTTTTCTGTCTGTACACGCTTTCCATTAATGACAAGCGGGTATTCTTCACCGAGCTTTGTATTTACAAACCCAAGCGCCTCTTGAAACGCCTGCTTGTTTTCTTCCACACTAAAATCAGTAAATGGTTCGTGCTTGTATGCGATTACCATGATGATCCCTCCAGAAAAATAACTGTCTCGCTTTATACTATGCAAGAAGCATGCCATTTTTTTAACGAGCGGAAGATCAGCTTTTGTTTCCTTGAAACTCTTTCGATACGCAAAATTATTTTGCATGAGACGAAAAAATTTGCCTTTTCAGTCTATTTTTTTTGCTCTATAGTGAATGAGAGCAACACACCTGAAACGGAGGACTCCGGGATGAAAGAAGATCAGCTGCATTTTATGAACGCCTTATATGAATATATTATGGATCAAGTCGACGTGGGGATTCATGCAATTGACGAAGAAGGGAAAACCATTATTTACAACCGAAAAATGCGTGAAATCGAAGCAATGGACACGCAGGATGTGCTCCACAAAAATGTACTGGACGTATTTATGTTTCCCGAAAACCAAAACAGTACGCTCGTCCGGGCACTGCAGCAGGGAGAAGAAACCGTCAATGTAAAACAAACATACTTTAATAATAAAGGAACGGAAATTACAACTATTAATCATACATTTCCGTTCCGGGAAAAGGATGAAATCCGCGGTGCCGTTGAAATGGCTAAGGATGTTACGAAAATTGAACGCCTCATGCGCAGTAGTACCCGAAAGGAGGATACACGCTTTACATTTGACAGTATTATCGGCCAGAGCGATGCCATACAGGAAGTGATCGAACTGTCCAAGCGGGCTACCCGTACTTCTTCCTATGTGCTTGTCGTTGGCGAAACCGGCACAGGAAAAGAACTGTTTGCACAAAGCATCCATAACGGGAGTGCCCGGGCTTCAGCGCCGTTTATCTCACAAAACTGCGCGGCGCTGCCAGACAACTTAATTGAAGGGCTGCTATTTGGTACCACAAAAGGAGCTTTTACCGGAGCCATTGACAGCGCCGGCTTGTTCGAGCAGGCAGAAGGCGGCACGCTTCTTCTTGATGAGATCAACTCAATGAACATTCACCTGCAGGCGAAGCTGCTGCGTGTTCTTCAGGAAAAAAGGGTCAGACGGATCGGCGGCACGAAAGATATTCCAATTAACGTCCGGATTATCGCCACGATCAATGAAGACCCTATCGATGCAATCGCAAACGATCACTTGCGCAAAGACTTATATTACCGGCTTGGAGTAGTGACCATTTTTATTCCTCCGCTTCGTGAGCGCTTGGATGACATTCCGCTGTTAATCGAACAATTTATCACGAAATACAATGCACTGTTTGATATGAAAGTACTCGGTGTAAAGCCGGAAGTGCTGGATGCTCTCAATGCGTATCATTGGCCTGGAAACGTGCGGGAGCTTGAGCATGTGATCGAAGCATCCATGAATTTGCTTTTAGACGAGGAATGGATCGAATATGACCATCTCCCTTATCACTTCCGCCATAAATCAATGACAAGCGACCAGTCTGCGCCCGTATCAAAGCTTGCCTCATTCCTTAATGGCGACGAAGAAGGAACCACTCATTTGAAAGATCAGCTGGATGCCTTTGAAAAATACTACATTGAGCATTTCCTGCATAAGAACCAATGGAGTATTTCCAGGACCGCTAAACAGCTGGGCCTAAGCAGGCAAAGCCTTCAGTACCGTTTAAAGAAAGTCGGCCTCTCTTCAAAAAATGAATAAACAAGTATAAATACTCCAAAGATGCGTGCTTGGGCCATTTTATTTTTTGTATGTTTCATAAAACAGCAGGGCATTTACGATGCAAAGGGGACATTTACATGCAAAAGAAACAAGTGTCAATCATAGGGGTACCAATGGATTTAGGGCAAACACGCCGGGGTGTCGACATGGGTCCAAGCGCCATCCGCTATGCGGGGCTGACAGAGCGGATCCGCACGCTTGGATATACAGTCCGCGATGAAGGCGATATTAAAGTGGAAATTCAGGAACGGGCTATTCCAAAAGAAACAGCCAACTTAAAAAATTTAACAGCGGTTGCAGAGGCTAGTGAAGCGCTGGCAAAAAAAGTGGAAGAAACGGTCAGCCAGGGCCGCTTTCCGCTTGTACTCGGCGGTGATCACAGCGTGGCAATCGGAACGCTTGCAGGCATCGCAAAAAAACATCAAAGCCTTGGCTTGATCTGGTATGATGCGCACGGCGATTTAAACACAGCGGAAACCTCTCCATCTGGCAACATTCACGGGATGCCGCTTGCCGCAAGCCTCGGCATCGGACACCGCTCCCTCACCCATATTGGCGGCTATTCTCCAAAAGTAAAGCCAGAGAATGTGGTAATTATTGGGGCAAGGGATTTGGATCATGGTGAGCGCGAGCTCATTAAAGAAAAAGGAATTAAAGTGTACACCATGCATGAAATAGACCGTCTTGGCATGACAGCCGTCATGAAAGAAACCATTGAGTATTTGCGTGAGCGCGCCGATTATGTTCATCTTTCATTGGACCTTGACGGGCTTGATCCGACCGAAGCACCGGGAGTGGGAACACCCGTTGCAGGCGGGCTCAGCTACCGCGAAAGCCACCTGGCGATGGAAATGCTTGAGGAAGCGGACATCATTACGTCAGCGGAATTTGTGGAGGTCAACCCTATTTTAGATGAGAAAAATAAAACAGGTGATGCAGCGGTGGCGCTTATTGCTTCCCTGCTTGGTGAGAGACTTCTTTAAAAAAACGCCGCACAGAGCTGTGCGGCGTTTTTTTACTTTTTCAAATGATACGGAACCGTTGTGACAACGACATTTCTGCGGTAAAGCAGAAAAGCCCGGATAAGCAGACTGGATTGATTGTGAAGAAAGTTATGCCAGCCTTTTTTCCGAATAAACTGCGGAATAAGAACCGTCACCTGGTAATTCGATTCGCGCGCCTTATGCTCCACTGTGTCTACGAATTTTGTCAGCGGCTGAATAATACTCCGATACTGCGAGTGCAGGGTAACCAGCCGTACATCCGGCTGCCATTTACTCCACTTTTCTTCAAACTTTTTTTCTTCTTCTCTTTCAAATGCAACATAAACGGCAATAATCCGCTCGGGCGAAAGAGACTTCGCATAGTTTAAAGAGTTTTCAACTACATGTGTAATACCGGAAACCGGGACAATAATAATATTTCCTTCAATCGGCACAGCAGGCTCGCATGTCGTAATACGCAGCTGGTCACCGACCGCTTCATAATGCATTTTAATCCGGTGAAAGAGGTAAATAATAATAGGCAGAAACACAAGTACCGGCCAAACCTGCACAAACTTTGTCAAGAAAAACACGATCGTGACAACAAAGCTGATCAAAGCTCCGGTTGTATTAATCACAAATTTCGTGACCCATCCTTTTGGCTTTTCACGAAGCCATTTTACCATCATTCCCGTCTGTGAAAGCGTGAACGGGATAAACACGCCGACCGCGTAAAGCGGAATCAAGTTTTCCGTATGCCCGCCAAATAAAATAATTAAAAGGATAGAAGCAGCACCTAAGATCATAATACCATTCGAGTAGCCAAGCCGATCTCCTCTAAAGGTAAACATTCTTGGAATAAATTTATCCTGTGCTAAATTTACCGCCAGCAAAGGAAATGCCGAATATCCTGTATTCGCGGCGAGAATTAAAATTAAAGCGGTCGTTCCTTGAATAAAGAAATACATAAAAGTACGGCCGAATGTTTCTTCCGCAATCTGCGAAACGACCGTTACTTCTGCCAGCGGCGAAATGCCATAATAATAAGCTAAATACACAATGCCCCAAAACAAGAGAGCCAGCAGAAGCCCCATCGCTGTCAGCGTTTTGGCTGCATTGACTGGAGCCGGGCTTTTAAAGTTCGGGATCGCATTGGAAATTGCTTCAACTCCCGTTAAAGCGGAACTTCCCGATGCAAACGCCCGCAGCAGAATAAATAAGCTGATGCCTGCAACCGGGGTTCCGGCCGGAGTATGCAGATCCGGCGGCACCTCACCGGTTGCAATTCGAAACAGCCCCACACCAATTAAAATAAACAAAGCAAGGACAAACAAATAAACCGGATACGCCAGCACGGAGGCAGATTCTGTCACTCCACGCAAATTAAGAAGCGTTAACAGCACAACAAATATAACAGCGATCATTACATTGTATTCATGCAGGGCTGGAAAAGCGGACGTAATGGCGTCTGTACCAGCCGACACACTAACGGCAACCGTTAAAATATAATCAACCAGCAGCGATCCCCCGGCTATCAGCCCCGGATTGGTTCCCAGGTTTGTTTTCGACACCACATATGCGTCGCCGCCTTGCGGATAAGCATAAATAATCTGCCGATAAGACAGGATCAGTGCTGTTAATAAAATGAGCACACCGAACGCGATCGGCATCGAATACCAAAAAGCAGCTGCACTAACAGTCATTAAAACAAGCAGTATTTGTTCCGGACCATACGCAACAGACGAAAGAGCATCTGAGGACAAAATGGCAAGTGCTTTTGTTTTGTTTAATTTTTGTTCCCCAAGCTCAGTTGACTTTAACGGCCGCCCGATCAAAAACCGTTTCACAGAAGACACCACGTTGTTCACCATCCAGTTTTGAAGTGTGTATTTCACTAATTTCGCTTCTTTCTTGCTGTTTTTACGCAGAAAAAAACCAATGACATTTTTTCCACGCGAAAACAAGAAAAGAATTTTCCTGATTTGCAATTGAAAAAAACATCATTGGTCTACGTAACGCCCAGCAAGCACTTCTGCCCTCTTTGCGTTCTGTCTTCCAAGCTGTTTTTTTAAAAATAGGCATAATAAAAAGACCTGCTTTTTTGATCAAGCTGCTCTCTTTCGCAGCAGTATACCGCCACAAAAAAAAAGCCCCCTGAATAAAGGTGGTCTTTAGACCTCCCTCGCTTTAGCCGACGAAGTTAGCTGACGGGCAGGATGGCGAAGAAGTACTCTCATCCTTTCCACAAAAAACCGTGGAATTAGCCCCGAAAAAATTGGGTCCTCCGTTCCCCTCTGGGGGATTAGGCCGATTATGTGTTTGTTGATGACATCATTCTACTGCGCTCACTTTTTAAAGTCAATAGAATTTTAGTCAGCAGTCATTTCTTTTTCCAAATTGCGGGCGATCACAAATATTTCAATGCGTTCCCCCGTTTTGGTGCTCATATCACTATGGCTTGAGAGCACTTTGCAGCCTGTATGCTTTTCGACGATTTCTTCGAATTGACTGCTGTACATTTCCCGCAGCACCTGGCGCATTTCCTTTACAAGCTTCCGTCCATCCTGGTGGCCGGCTAAGTGCTTTTCTTCTACCGTCATCACGCCTTTGAACCGGGCGATCACCATATCCTGAACAATATAGATTTTCGTTTCCTGCGGTCCCCGCCCGATCAATTCGCGCTGCAGCTTAATAAGCGCTTCACCCAGCTCGGCTTCAAGCTTTTTTTTCTGTCCTGCCACTGCCTCTTCCTCCCATTTGTCAAAATCAACTGTTTTTCATCATACGTTGAATCGTAAACATCTGTAAAGAAGAAATTAAAGATTACACGAGAGCCTGAATACCGGCCAGCACAAGACCGATAAAAAAGCCGCAGACAGCCCCATTCACCCGAATCCATTGCAGATCTTTGCCAATATGGTTTTCCATCATATGAACAAGTGTTTCATTATCAAGCTTATTTAAATTTTCTTCTACCAGCTTGCCGATTTTTGAATGGTTTTCTTCAACGAGCACACCTATTTGATGCTGAGCCCATGCTTCCAGCCGGTTTATTTTCTCCGGATTATCCTGCACGCTTCGAATCGTCCGGTTGATAAAAGGAAGGACATAGTTCTCCATGCATTCACCGCTTTCGATAAAAGCAGAAGCTTTTTGCTGAATGGATGTTAAGATCTCCTCAATTTTCCCAGAAAGCTCCCAGTCCTGAATCGCTGCTTCTTTCCGGGCCTCTATAACCTCCATCCATTCTTTCCGTTCTGTAATTCCCCGCATTTCTTCCTTCACCTTTAACAAAAACGCCTGCCGGTTCATATCCTCCGGCTTTTTTATATTAATGAGTGCATTCCGCAGCAGGTTTTGCAACAGGCTTCCCAGCTTCTCTTCGCTTAACATCTGCTGGAACGATTTCAGGGCAAACTGCATAAATCCATCCAGCTCCAAGCCTTCTATGGCTCTTAGGGCAGTTCGGCCGAGCTGGCGGCTCGTTTCATTTTTATTCAGCCACTGCTCCATGCGATCAAGCATATAATCAAGCGCTTTTTCATCGTATTGATGATGAATCAGCTTTTCTACAGCCATTTCGATCACATGCCCGGTATCAATAGAACGCAACGCCTTTTTCAGTTCTTTTTCGATTAGAGGCGCTATTTTTGTCACATCGATGGAGCGGACCATTTGATCAAGGAGCCCATTGATTTCTTTTTTCACCGCTTCTGACGAGACTTCTTTTTGGACAACCGGTATCATTTTTTGAATAACATGCACATTTTGCAGTTTACTTTGAATGCTTTCTTTAGAAAGCCAGTCGTTTTCCAGTGTATTTACAAGCGCCGCTACAATTTTTTTGCGGTTTTTTGGCAGAAGGGCTGTATGCGGAATAGGAATGCCCATTGGATGACGAAACAGCGCCGTTACGGCAAACCAGTCAGCAAGACCGCCAACAAGGCCCGCTTCAAATCCGCCATGCAAAATAGCACTCCAGGCTGTTTCTTGAAAAGGAATAGTTGCAATAAAACCACCGCCCATCACAGCAAGTGATGCACTGGCTAAATGCTTCGATTGTGTTGGTTTTTTGTTTGTCATGTTTTCTGCACCTTCCGTACGTTCTGTTCCTTTTATTATAGCAATAATGTGAAAAATATTTTAATGTGAAGCAGATAATTTTTATATTATATTGACATAACTAAATATTATTTGTTATTCTCTAGTTTGTAAAAATTAAATATAAAATCCTCATGGCTGTCTCAATGAGGTAGAGGTTGCGATTATTAAAAGTAGCATGTCAGAAGTCTAATGGGGCTGGTGAAGGTATGTAAAAGGAATGATCGCCGAAGTTTGAAGCATCCATTTTATGCTTCAGGCTGGGTTTGTATCAAATAGGTGCAAAACTGTCACAGATTGATTCTGTGGAGAACTATAAAGAGATAGAAAATGAGGGTTATAGCGATAAAACACAAATGTCCCATGCATTTGTGTTTTTTATTTAGGAGGAACATGGAATGGATAAAAAATGGGGATTATGGCTTCTGACGGCTATTGTCGTCGGAAACATGGTCGGTTCCGGTATTTTTATGCTGCCGAGCACGCTGGCCCAGATCGCGAGCCCACTTGGTGTAACGATTGCCTGGCTTCTGACTGGTTTCGGTGTTTTAATGATTGCTCTCGTTTTTGGCACATTGTCAATTCGCAAGCCTGACTTAACAGGCGGCCCGCAAAGCTACGCGCGATCGTTGTTTGAATCACCAAATTATGGAAACACTGCCGGATTTTCGATGGTATGGGGCTATTGGGTCGCCAACTGGATCAGCAATGTCGCGATCATTACAAGTTTTGCAGGCTACTTATCAACGTTTTTCCCGGTTATGAGAAGTGAGCATCTTCTTTTCACAATTGGCTCTCAGCAAGTTTCTGTAGGGCAGACGATTACATTTATCATTTGCAGCTTACTGCTTTGGGGAACACATTTTATTTTGATCACAAGCATGCAAACTGCCGGTAAGTTAAACTTTGTCGCTACTGCTTCAAAAGTGATCGGGTTTCTGCTGTTTGTCACAGCTGCTCTGTTCGCTTTCCAAGTATCGAATTTTGGCGAGATGTATACACCGATAACAGACAGTGAAGGCCAGACGCACGGCTTATTCAGTCAAGTAAACATGGCAGCCATTTCTACGCTTTGGGCATTTGTTGGAATCGAGTCAGCTGTTATCTTGTCCGGCCGGGCGAAATCCCAGCGTGATGTTGGACGTGCAACGGTTCTTGGCCTGCTCATTGCCCTTGCCATTTATGTAGCGCTGACCCTGATTACGATGGGTGTATTGCCGCAGGATGTATTAAGATCGTCTGATAAGCCATTTGTCGATGCTCTTTCTGTTTTGATCGGCGATACAGGAGCAACCGTGATGGCCCTGCTTGCGGTGATCTCGTTGTTCGGTTCCACAATCGGCTGGATTCTGCTCGCCTCTGAGGTGCCATACACTGCAGCGAAAGAAGGCAACTTCCCGGCTTTCTTTGCGAAAGTGAATAAAAAAGGCAGCCCGTCTCGCTCATTAGCCATCACAAATGCGATGTCACAGATTTTTATTTTCTCGACGATTTCCGGAACAATCAGCGAAGCATTCACGTTTTTAACAACGTCCGCTACGCTTGCTTACTTGATTCCGTACCTGGTTTCATCTCTGTATCTGTTAAAGCTTACTTTAAAAGGCGAAACGTACGAAGCAGGCGACAAAGCGCGCATCCGTCACGGGATCATTGCTGCAATTGCGCTTGTGTACTCTCTTTGGGTTATTAAATCAGGAACAGCGGACTGGTTAACCTTTACTCTTGGAATTGGATTGTTCCTTCTAGGTATTGTCATATATCCTATTCTGCGTCGCTCACGTCTTATTAAATAAATCTCTTCATCATACAGATAAGAAAAAACCGTCCCTAATTCGGGACGGTTTTTTTATTGTTATTGATTTAATTTTGAATGCTTCCGTGAATAGACGAAATAAATCACGACACCGATCAGCAGCCAGATAATAAAACGAATCCATGTAGTTGCACCAAGCTGCAGAATCAAAAATCCGCAGAATAGGATGGCTAAAATCGGAATCAACGGAACAGCCGGGCAGCGGAATGCACGCGGCAGGTCCGGCTGCTTGTATCGAAGTACGATAACAGCAATCGATACGAGAACAAATGCGGACAACGTACCGATGTTAACAAGCTTCGCCAGTTCATCTAGCGAAATAAGCGCACCCATCAAGCCGGCAATCAATCCGAAAATCCATGTTGCTGCAAAAGGTGTTTGGTATTTCTTGTGAACTTTTGACAAAACAGGCGGCATTAAACCGTCCCGTGACATGGAAAACATAACACGTGTCTGGCCATACAACATAACGAGCATAACCGTTGTCATTCCTAAAATTGCACCAAGGTCAATTACACCAGCTACCCAATTTTGTCCAGCGACTTGAAGCGGCAGTGAAATTGGATGCGCCACTCCTTCGAATTGAGCAAATGGCACAACACCTGTCATAATCGCAGAAACGACTACATAAAGTACTGTACAAATAAACAGCGATGAAAGAATTCCGATTGGCAGGTCTCTTTTCGGATTTTTTGTTTCTTCAGCCGCAGATGAGATCGCATCAAATCCGATAAAAGCAAAGAATACAAGTGCCGCAGCGGCAAATACACCATCAAAACCAAATGGCATAAACGGATCCCAGTTAGCCGGCTTTACATACCCGGCAGCTACTACGATAAACAAAAGAACAACTGCTACCTTGATGATAACCATGATATTGTTCACGCGCTTTGATTCTCTCACACCAATTGAAAGTAAAAACGTAATAAGCATAACAATTAAAAAGGCCGGAAGATTAAAATACGTTGTCGTTCCTTCAATGGTACCTGGAGCTGCTGTTAAAGCAGTAGGAATATGAAGGCCGAACCCAGCAAGCAATGATTGAAAATAACCAGACCATCCGACTGACACGGCACTTACAGCCAACAAATACTCAAGAACCAAATCCCATCCAATGATAAAAGCAATAAATTCACCAAGTGTCGTATACGTGTATGTGTAAACAGAACCTGCGATTGGTACCGTTGACGCAAATTCCGCATAAGACAGAGCAGCAAACAAACAAGCAAGACCAGCGATCACAAAGGATATAATTAACCCCGGTCCAGCGGTTAAGGCACCTGTCCCAGTCAGAACGAAAATTCCCGTTCCGATAATGGCACCAATACCCAGCATCGTTAAATCAAAGGGACCCAATTCTTTTTTGAGTGCGCTGCCTTTTGGCTGGCCATCAAGCAGATCCCTAATATTCTTTTTTCGAAATAGTGATTGATTCATACTTTTTTCCTCACTTTCTGAAAATTTATTATATTAGAGTAATAAACTTGTTGCAATACAATAATAAAAATTTTTTGAAAATTTAATTTAATGGAAAAATTATTACTTTCACCCTTTCTTTCCTTGTTTTTCTTTCCGGCAAAACGGCTGATCTTTAATATTTTGTAAAGGTTTCCTCTTGCTTCTTGAAGGAATGAAACAGCCGTGCTACCTTAAATAAAACGTTTTTGAAATTAAAGGAGTAAACGATGAAGAAAAGAAATGCTAAGACACTATGGGAAATTTTAGTTGTATCAACCCGGCTTGGGCTGACTTCTTTCGGCGGCCCCACAGCCCACTTAGGATATTTTCACGAAGAATATGTACGCAGACGAAAATGGATAGATGAACAGAGCTATGCTGACTTGGTCGCTCTCTGTCAATTTATTCCCGGCCCGGCAAGCAGCCAGGTCGGCATCAGCATTGGTGCCGCAAGAGGCGGTCTGATCGGCGGCTTGCTGGCTTTTCTCGGCTTTACGCTTCCTTCTGTTATAGCCCTCATTTTGTTTGCCCTTCTTTTGCAAGGAGGAAACATAGCGGAAGCCGGCTGGATTCACGGATTGAAGCTTGTGGCTGTAGCGGTTGTGGCTCATGCCATTTTAGGAATGGCGGAAAAATTAGCACCGGATCTTAAGCGGAAAGCCATTGTGCTCGCTGCACTGGCAGTCGTTTTGCTCTGGCAGGCTGTGTTTGTGCAGGTACTCATCATTGCAGCGGCTGCTTTAATCGGCTTTTTTCTTTATCCAAAGCATGATTCAAATACGGCCCGTCCTTTTATTTTTCCTATTTCCCGGGCATTTGGTATCGCTTGTCTCGTGCTTTTCTTCGCTCTGCTCTTCTGTCTTCCTTTGCTTCGCCAGGCGACAGGGCTGAACTGGCTGGCACTGTTTGACAGCTTTTACCGTAGTGGTGCACTTGTGTTCGGCGGCGGGCATGTTGTTCTGCCTCTTTTGGAACGGGAATTTGTTCCAGCAGGCTGGCTGACAGCAGAACAGTTTTTAGCCGGCTATGGAGCTGCTCAAGCTGTACCGGGGCCGCTTTTTACATTCGCCGCTTATATTGGTGCCGTGATTGATGGCTGGAAAGGCGGGCTGCTCGCTACAGCTGCCATCTTCCTGCCAGCGTTTCTGCTCGTTTTCGGTATCCTCCCTTTTTGGGATGAACTTCGCCGCAAGCCTGCTGTTCAAGGCGCTCTGATGGGTGTAAATGCTGCGGTTATCGGTTTATTGATTGCTGCATTTTACATGCCCATTTGGACGAGCAGCATCAATCGTCCCCTTGATTTTGTTTTAGCTGCCGTATTATTCAGCCTCCTGGCACATTGGAAGCTCCCTGCCTGGATGGTCGTCATAATCGGCGCCCTGGGCGGCATACTTTTGGACGCTTTTCTATAAAAAAAATGGTCTCTTTCCAAAAGAGACCATTTTTTACGTACAGTTATTTTTCTTCATCTACGTATTTTCCATAATCAGGAACTGCCACTCTCTCGAATTCTTGAACGAGCACAGCTAACCCACCCGATAATTCGGTGCCGCTTATCGGGCGCCCATGGCCCGTTATCGTGACAGCCGGCTTTAGCTTCTCCAACGCCGCTACAGAATTTTTTGCAGCTTCCCAGTCGGTCGTCAAGTACCGAGGCGGACCGTTTAACTCTTCCTTTTGCGTCACCACTTTGTAAAAAGAATCCTGCTTAACGGTTACAAACGCATCACCCGCCAGTAAAAGGCGATCCTTGTCGCGGAACAGCGATATGTGGCCCGGTGAATGCCCCGGCGTATGAATCCAGCGAAAATCCGGCAGATGCGGGACCTCCCCGCCAGGTGGAAGCTTTTCTACATTCCCCCCCAGGTTAATCGGCTCACGCGGAAACAGCGGCGACATCTTCGCTACCATGCCTCCTTCTACCGTCGCATCCGGCTTCGGGTATGGCTCTTGGCCCGTTAAATGCGGCAGCTCCAGTTCGTGTGCATAAACCGGTACCAGCCAATGTTTCACCAATTCAATGACAGCTCCCACGTGATCAAAATGGCCGTGTGTTAAAATGATTGCTTTCGGACGGCTGCCAGCACCAAAATACTTTTCTGATACGGAAATAATGTCTTCGGCAGAGCCGGGCATTCCTGCATCTACTAAAACGAAGTCTCCGGTGTTTGGATCTCCAATCAGGCAAATATTGACGATTTGAATTGTGTGGCAGACAATTCCTGGCACGACTTCAACGGACTCGCCGCTTTTCACTGAAGTGGCGGGAATAAATTTGTAATCACTGCCATATGTCATCTGCTGTTCCATCTGCCATCCTCCCTTTTTGCTGTAAATGGTACGCCCGTTAGTATTCCTCTGCCAGAGCAAACTATAAAAAAACAGAAGCAGCCTTTTAAATCACCGGATATACCCATCCATAACGCGGATTACAGTAATATGGGGGTCTTGCGCCTATTTTCGGTACTTGAATGCTCACACCACCATCTGCCGTGTACATAATTCGTTCTTTTTCATTAGACTGTTGAACAAGCAGCAGCCTGACCTGGCCATGTACTTCATAAGCCTGCACGTGCAGCTTCCTCCCTTCTGTTTCGTTTCTCCTTACTTTATTCAGCTTTCATTTAAATGGACTCTGGCTCCACTTCGTTTCGAAACATTCACCACAAACGCCTATCTTACATACAGTGTGATAGGTCATTTTCAAATGAGGGAGGTCTTTCCATTTTGAATGATAAAAAAGATAAGAACCAAAACGGGTCTCCACATTCATATCCTCTTTACCCTAATTACGGAAAAATAACACAATATGAAGATGTTTCGCTTACAGTTCCAGAACAGCGGCAGCTGCGGCAGCCTGGGTTGGAAAAGTGGATGGTGCCCCGCCCAATTGTAGAAAATCCGAATGAAAAAGGAAGCGGGAAGCTGAAAGGAAAAACGGCCCTGATCACAGGAGGAGACAGTGGCATCGGAGCCGCCGTGGCCATTGCTTTTGCCAAAGAAGGAGCCAATGTGGCGATTGCTTACTTGGATGAGCACGAAGATGCCGAGCGGACCAAAAACAGAATCCAGGAACTCGGACAGTCTTGCTTACTGCTGCCGGGTGATCTCGGAAAAAAAGAGCAATGTGCTGCCATTGTGGAAAACACCGTAAAAACACTTGGCGGTCTTGATGTGCTGTGCAATCACGTCGGCATTCAATTTCAGCAGCTCAGCCTGCTCGATATTACAGACGAACAGTTTGATCTCACCTTTAAAATTAATATTTATTCTCATTTTTATACAACGCGGGCCGCTCTTCCCCATTTGAAAGCAGGAAGTTCTATTATTAATACTTCTTCCGTTACAGCTTACCGGGGCCATAAGGAATTGATTGATTATTCGTCCACAAAAGCAGCAAATATTGGCTTTACACGGGCTCTGGCCAACAACGTTATCAGCCAGGGAATCCGCGTAAACGCCGTGGCACCCGGCCGCGTGTGGACGCCTCTTATTCCGGCAAGCTTTTCAGCAGACCAGGTTCCGCTCGTTAATAACCTGATGGATCGCCAAGGGCAGCCGTTTGAACTGGCCCCAGCTTACGTATATCTTGCTTCCGACGATTCACGGTATATGACCGGGCAGACTATTCACGTTAATGGAGGCGAATGGACTTCTTCATAACGACTACCTTGAAAAAATAAACAAAGAAAAGGAGACAGCATTTAGCTGTCTCCTTTTTCAGCTTATCCGTTTTACTTCTGTAAACTTCCCGCTTCTGCACCCAGCCATTCTGTAAATTCAGCATCCGTAGGATACATGCGTTCTTTCACTACTTCTCCGTTCAGAAAAATAATGGGTAAAATTCCCGGCCCTTTTTCTTGCATAAGTGTATGTACCGTTTCATTTTCCAAAAAAGCATCTGAATGATCCGCTAAGTTAAAGCGTTTAATATGGGCCCCTTTTTCCTGCCACATATGGACTGATGCGGCCACACGGGCAAGCTCCGGGTCTACACGTGGACCGCATGTGCCAGAACAGCACATGGCCGGGTCGAAAATATGAATCGTTGTCATTCGATTCTCCTCCTTTTTTATTTGCTAAAAGTATACACCGTTTCAGACAGCGCTTTCAACGATAGATTTTTCATAAAAAAGGATATTGCGCCCTTATGATTTTAAAAAATAATTCTATAGACGGTCTCGATTTCATACATTATCATATTAGAGAAGGTTTTTAATGATAATTATTATAAATAAATATTGACTTTCGTTTGAGAAGTGTTATCATTTACTTATAGTAAACAATAATTGATGAGGTGATTTCTTTGATCAAAAAAAGCAATCGTTTAACAACCAGCTGGGGTGCTCCTGTTGGGGATAATCAAAACTCACAAACAGCGGGAGATCGCGGTCCTACTTTAATTCAAGATGTTCATTTGCTTGAAAAACTGGCTCACTTCAACCGCGAACGCGTACCTGAGCGCGTTGTTCACGCAAAAGGCGCTGGTGCACACGGCTACTTTGAAGTAACAAATGATGAAATCTCAAAATATACAAAAGCAGACTTTTTATCTGAAGCAGGCAAACGTACGCCGATGTTTATCCGCTTCTCAACCGTTGCCGGTGAGCTTGGATCAGCTGATACGGTTCGTGATCCGCGCGGCTTTGCAGTTAAGTTTTATACAGAAGAAGGCAACTATGATATTGTCGGAAACAACACACCTGTATTTTTTATTCGCGATGCGATTAAATTTCCTGACTTTATTCATACACAAAAACGCCATCCCCAAACGCACTTGAAAAATCCTACAGCCGTTTGGGATTTCTGGTCTTTATCACCTGAATCACTTCATCAGGTTACGATTTTAATGTCTGACCGTGGTATCCCGGCAACGCTCCGTCATATGCATGGATTCGGCAGCCATACCTTTAAATGGGTAAACGCTGAAGGACAAGCTGTCTGGGTGAAATACCACTTTAAAACAGATCAAGGCGTAAAAAATCTGGATGTAGATGTTGCCGCAAAACTAGCTGGTGAAAATCCGGATTATCATACAGAAGACTTATTTAACGCTATTGAAAACGGTGATTTCCCATCATGGACATTGTATGTGCAAATTATGCCATACGAAGATGCCAATACGTACAAATGGGATCCATTTGATGTCACAAAAGTATGGTCACAAAAAGACTATCCATTAATCGAAGTTGGTAAAATGACACTGGACCGCAATCCAGAAAACTATTTTGCAGAAGTTGAGCAGGCTACATTCTCACCAGGTACTCTTGTTCCAGGCATTGAGCCGTCACCAGACAAAATGCTTCAAGGCCGCTTGTTCGCTTATGCAGATGCGCACCGCTACCGTGTTGGCGCTAACCATAATACACTGCCAATCAACTCGCCAAAATGCCCGTACCACAACTATCAGCGCGACGGCCAAATGCGCTTCGACGGCAATGGCGGCAAGTCGGTTTATTATGAGCCAAACAGCTTTGGCGGCCCGGCTGAAACACCGGAAGCGAAGCTGACACCATTTGAGGTGCAAGGCTTTGCAGGTCAGCACAACTACAGCCATGATGACCATTACACACAAGCAGGCGACTTGTACCGTTTATTGTCTGAAGATGAGCGCACACGCCTTGTTAACAACATCGTTGGTGCGATGAAACCGGTAGAGCGTGAAGACATTAAGCTTCGCCAGATCGCCCATTTCTATAAAGCAGATCCAGAATACGGCACACGCATTGCAGAAGGGCTTGGCCTTGCCGTTCCAGCTCAGTAAATAAAAAAAGAGGTATTCCGCCCGTTTGCGGATACCTCTTTTACTTTGAAAAGGAGTGAACATTCGTTGAAAAAAGCCCAAATTTGTCCTGACTGCCAAATGGCTATGAAAAAGCTAAAGCACAGCACTTTATGCGGATGCGGTATTAAATTTACAACGATCAGCCGCTCAAAGCGTTAACGAAACCGTTCAGGAAAATCGGTAATAAGCGCTTCTACCGGCACACCGCTGCTCCGAATCCGCTCCCACTCTTTCGGATGGTTAATTGTATAGAGACGAAGAAGCATGCCGCTGTCAACGGCTTCCCTTCCATAGCCGCTAAGCGCATAGGATGACTGTGTATGAAGGGCCCTTAAACCAAGCTCTTTCGCTCTTGCCAATGCATCACGGCGTATCTTCCAAATAAGTCCCGCAATTGCTATGTACGGGTCCAGCTCAATCACCCGCTTAATGCTGTCGAAGTTAAACGAAGAAATAATAACTCTCTCCCGCATCTGGTAAGCGCCAATCAAATCCAGCACTTGTTTTTCGATTCCGTGGTAGGGTACTTTATTGGTTTTGAGTTCAATATTGATCTGCAGCTTATTGCCTGCCGCCCACTTAAAAAATTCATCGAGTGTTGGAATTTTTTCGCCTGCGAAGGACGGACTGAACCAGCTTCCTGCATCAAGCTGTGCCAATTCATCCAGCGTCATTCGCCCAATGGCTCCCCTGCCGTTTGTTGTCCGATTAACGGTTTCATCATGAATAATGACAAGCTCTCCATCCCTTGTCATTTGTACATCGAGTTCAATGCCGTCTGCCCCTTTTTGAGCAGCTGCCCGGAAAGCGGCCATTGTATTTTCGGGGCATGTTCCGCTTGCACCGCGATGGGCAAAAATGACCGGCTTTTGATTCATGCTGATCTCTCCTTTTTATATCATCCTCTTTATCTTATGTTAAATGAAAGAAGAAGCGCCAGTTTTGAGCGATGCGCTGCCAGGGCTCTCTATATATTAAATCGGTTTTCCTTATAAAAAACGGCTTCCTTGTACGGAAGCCGTTTCAGACTGTAGACAAAGTGGTTCTCAAATCTTCGATTTGAGGATTTGAGGCCGCTTTGTCTTTTTTTTATGCATTTGGACAGCCCTATTAAGCTGGCTGCACTGGTTTCCACGACCAGCAGGCCAGCTTTTTAAGATTCATGGCAGCGAAAGTAAGCATCGCCTGCATGGATAATTTCCCCAGTCCTCTGAGGGTTGTCCATCGCATGCCATGCTTTTCCTTAGCATCTGCAAAGACCCGCTCAATCGTTTCTTTGCGCCTTGCATACATGTATTTATTCTGCGCCGTATGGCGCAGGTGGTCCGCTTCTTCAAGATAGTGTTCCCATATATGCCGGTGAACCAGCTTCATATGATTCTGGCTCTGAGTACACACAGACAGAAATGGGCATTCCGCGCAATGATGAGGATTAGAAGCATACTGCCTGTATCCTTCACGCGTAGTCGTGCGGTAAGAAAGCACCTGCCCCTCCGGGCAGATGTAGCAGTCATAGTGCTCATCATAAGCATAGTCACTCTTCTTCAAATACTCTTTCGGCGTACGAGGTCTGGAATACGGGAGAACCGGCCGGATCTCCCGATCGGCTATGTACTTGGCGATAAAAGGTGTTTTGTATCCGGCATCGGCAGCTACGGCATCAGGCTTCGAGACTTTTTCCATGACTTGATCGAGAACGTCTGTAAATACACGGCTGTCATGAACATTGGCACCCGTGACACGGGAAGCAAGGACAAATCCGTTGGCATCACAGGCGGTGTGAAAGGAATAGGCAAAGTTTTTCTCTCGTTCGTCTTTCACATAGTATCCGCTGTCTGGGTCAGTCGTGCTCGCCTTGATTTCCTTCATCTCTTCCTTTTCCTGTGGGGGGAAACGGCTTTTTTCCATGTTCTTCACGATCTATATTGATCTCTTCCTCAAGCTGTGCTTGGTAGCTGCGTGCTTCAACGCGCACCACTTTCTTATTGAATTTCTTCTTATTGGCACTGGCTTTGACATGCGTTGAATCGATAAAAGCAACGGATGGATCGACAAATCCTTTCGCCATCGCTTCTTTCAGTATCCGGTAAAAGATCTGTTCGAACAGGTCGGTGTCTTTAAAACGGCGGACATAGTTTTTACCGAAGGTAGAGAAATGAGGAATTTTCTCCGAAAATCCATAGCCAAGAAACCAGCGGTACGCCACGTTGGTTTCAATCTCCTTAATCGTCTGGCGCATGGAGCGGATGCCAAACAGGTACTGGACCAGCACCATTTTAATCAGTACGACAGGGTCCACACTTGGCCGGCCGTTGTCAGCTGAATACATATCTTCCACTAATGGATAAATAAAGTCGAAGTCGATCGCCGCCTCGATTTTGCGGACCAGATGGTCAGCCGGCACAAGCTGGTCGAGCGCGACAACCTCCATTTGGTTCCGCCGGTTTTCCGGACGTTTTGATAACATACAAATTCCCCCACAAGATTTTGATAGATCCATTATACAAAACATACTAAGATTAGCAGTGCAGACCAAGGCATTGGTTTGCACTGCTATTTTTTATATAGTAGAAGTGAAGCTGGAGGCCGACAGGCTTTTAGGATCTAGAATCCGTATACAAAAC
>NZ_JAMBOO010000027.1 GCF_023715895.1 Domibacillus indicus
CAGCCGAAGCCGCCTTTCAATCAAGAACCATGCGGTTCTTGATATTATCCGGTATTAGCCCCGGTTTCCCGGAGTTATCCCAGTCTTACAGGCAGGTTACCCACGTGTTACTCACCCGTCCGCCGCTAACTTGAACAGAGCAAGCTCCGTCAAGTCCGCTCGACTTGCATGTATTAGGCACGCCGCCAGCGTTCGTCCTGAGCCAGGATCAAACTCTCCAAAAAGTGTTTGACTTGCTCATTTGTTCCCATTAAAACACGGGGTGTTTTTAATGGAAGATAAAAATTTAAAACGTTGACGTTTTTATTGATTTTGTTCAGTTTTCAATGTTCAATGCATTGCTCAATAGCAACTTTTATATAATATCATTCTGCCTCGTTATGTGTCAACACTTTTTTTTAAAATGTTTTTTCGACATTTGTTTCTTGTAACGGGCAAGATTTAATTTACCATGCATACAATCAAATGGTCAATAGTTTTTCTTCTTTTTTTTATTTTTTTTCATATACTTTGTCAAATCACTTTAAAACGGAGGCTGAAGCCGCGATGCCTTGGTTATTTATTCGACTCAAACAATTAAAATGGGCTGTTCTCTTTCTTTCTTCCGTCACCATGGGTTTCGTCATCATGTCTCCGCCTGCTGAGCAGCCGGCCATTTCATTCGCCGGGCAGCCAGCTGCCATTTATAAAGGCAACGAGCACATTGCCTTAACCGTAAACGTAGATTCCTCTTCAAAAAATACGTCCAAGCTTGTGAACATATTCATCGACCAGAAAGTGACGGCTTCTTTTTTTGTCACATCGTCCTGGCTGAAAAAACATCCAAAAACCGCAAAATTATTAGTCGATCGGGCTTTTGATATTGGAGTGCTGTTGACAGATGTTTCAGACGATCAGGCAGTGGAAAAAGAAATTGCCGCTGTCCAAAAGATATTAAGCACCTACGGAAAGAACTCCCTTCTCTTTATACGAGCAGCTGAAGATACGGGAGAATTACCGGACATGCCCGCTGCCCAAGGTTATTTAGCTGTTCAATGGAGCGTGAATTTAGCAGACCAGCCGCCTTCAGAATTGGTGCGTCATGTTGATGAAGGAGATATTATTCTTCTCAATCCGCAGGAGGATCTCCGTGTAACGAAGAAATGGCTGCCTCTTTTACTAACAAAGAAAAAAGTCATCAGCTTATCGGAAATGGCTGGCGGCCGGGCACAAGTAGAATATATCCCTTAAAAAACCCTGAAAGCAGTTTGTTATGCTGCTTTCAGGGTTTTTTGATTATATTTAGGGAGCATCAGCAGCTGAAAAGCGTTGCACGGCAGCAAAGTAAAAAGCATTAAATACAACCAGCTTTCTTCGTTTGCCTGCAGAACAGGAAGCCATTCAAGCGTTGTCACAACGACCATAAAAAACAGAGCCGCCACAAATACATTCCTGTTCCTGCCTCTTGCTTTTTGGTAAGCGGTCACAATTCCAACGAGAAGAAGAATCGCAGCGAGCAAGATGTAGGAAGCGATCGTTTCTCCGCTGCTGAATGCTTGAAAGCGGAAATAAACGAGATCAAATAATACAACGGCAATAAGCGCTGTTTGAATAAACCCCCAATAAGACTTGAACAGTCCAAGACCAAACTGGTGAATTGTTAAGTATGCAAAAAACCCCATTTGGCTGATTACACTGAAGGTAAAGCCGACTCCAATAAGCCATGTTAAAACCGATAGTACTTCTCCCCACTCTCCGTTTGCAAACAACGGAGCAAATTCATTCCAGCGGATGATAAAACCTAGGATACCTGTTGCGGCCCCGCCAATGAGCAGCGTATGTGTAAAAAAACGGATCCAATTTCGTATACCCACACAAAATTCCTCCCGTATGTTCGTCTTCTTCGATTGTACCAAGACATGCCTTCCTGCACCATGAACATTTTTTGACCGTCATAAAAAAAGCTTCTGGGCCGAAGCCCAAAAGCGTTTAGTTAGATCCAATTTTTTGATCGAGCTTTTTAGCAATATCCAGATAAATCGAGCCAAGCCGATGATCCTCCGCATAAACAGATGGAGCAAAATCTTTCTCATCCCAGTCCGGCTGCTGCAGCGGAAGGCGGCCGAGCACTTCTGTGCGCAACTCATCAGCGAGCTTGTCTCCTCCACCGCGTCCAAAAATGTACTCTTTTTCACCTGTTGTTTTGCTTTCAAAGTAAGCCATGTTCTCGATAACACCGACGACTTCATGATCTGTTTGCAGTGCCATTGCACCAGCACGCGCTGCAACAAAAGCTGCCGTTGGGTGCGGTGTAGTAACAATTACTTCTTTACAGCGCGGCAAAATCGTATGTACATCAAGCGCTACATCCCCTGTACCCGGAGGCAGATCCAATAGGAGGTAATCGAGATCTCCCCATTCTACTTCCGAGAAAAAGTTATTCAGCATTTTGCCAAGCATAGGGCCGCGCCAAATAACCGGAGCGTTATCGTCTACAAAAAAGCCCATCGAAATGACTTTAACGTCAAAACGGTCAACCGGATAAATCTTTTGGCCGCGGACTACTGGACGTGTCGTGATTCCCATCATATCCGGCACACTAAATCCGTAAATATCGGCGTCTATAAGACCCACTTTTTTGCCAAGGCGTGCAAGCGAAACAGCAAGGTTTACCGATACAGTTGATTTACCGACCCCGCCTTTTCCGCTCGCGATCGCCAGGAAGGTTGTTTCGCTGTTTGGAGACAGAAGGCCTTCATCCTGTCCTGCTGCATCTGCTCCGCGAAATTGGGCAATTCTTTCCTCAGACAATTGTTTAAATCGGATGCCGACTGTTTCCACACCCGCTTCTTTTAACGCATTTACAATTCGCATTTGCAGCTGAAGCTGTTCCGGTGTACCCGTTTGTGCAATTGCGATCTTAACACTGACATGGTTTTTTTCTTCTTTAATGGATACCTCTTCAAGACCCCCTGTTTCGGATAGCTTTTTATGTAAAAAAGGGTCTTCAAGAGTATTCACGATATCACGTACCTGTGCTTCTGTCATCATCAGTGGCACCATCCTTTGACTGTAGTATTCTCATTATTCAGTATAGCACACTCTCTGTGGATTGTTAGGAAACGGTTACTTCCCGTCTACGTAACGTAAAATGCCCCGGGAAATAGCCGCTGCTGTTTTCTCCTGATAGCTTTCACTTTCAAGAAGCCGGCGTTCGGCAGGGTTAGATAGAAAGCCGATCTCGACAAGCGCACCGGGAACATCCGCTTCCTTTAAAACAAAAACATGTCCGATCTCTGCCGGCTTCCGGTCCGTATTACCCAGGTTGCCAACCAGTTCGTTTTGGATGGCTGTTGCAATCTGTTTGTTTTGAGACATATGAGGCGAGTAAAAAGTCTGCGCGCCCCGCCATTGTTCTGCTGGAATCGCATTTAAGTGCACGCTGATAAACAGGTCTGCCCCCGACTCGTTAATCAGCTGCTTTCTTTTGCGCAGATCCTCAGTTTTTCGCGTACGGACGCTTTCTGTTTCTCCCCCGGCTAAATCTTTATCTTTTTCCCTCGTCATGAGGACAACCGCGCCTTGTCCATTTAAATACTCTCTCAGCTTCTCTGAAACAGACAGGGCAATGTCCTTCTCTAGTGCCGGCTCACTTCCCGCGCCGCCGTCCATTCCTCCATGCCCCGGATCAATCATAATCGTCATTCCGGTAAGCGGAGGACGCCAATCATTAAACACCGGCTTGACTCCTTGATATAAAAAAGCAGCAGCCGCTGCGAGCATCAGAACGAAAATAAGCTTTTTCATCGCTTTCCCTCCTGTCACGACCACTATATGTAGAAAAACCGGCTCACATGAAAGAATCCTTTCCCGTTATCAGGAAAGGATGACTGATTGATCTATTTAAGCCGTTCCAGAAGCCTTATGAGAGCTGCTTTATCCAGCTGGAGAGCGCTGGATAAATAAAAAAGACTCCCAGCCAAAAAGCTGAGAGTCTTCCAAACGTAAAAATTAACGTTTTGAGAACTGAGGTGCGCGACGAGCGCCTTTAAGACCGTATTTTTTACGTTCTTTCGCACGTGCATCACGTGTAAGGTAGCCAGCACGTTTTAGTGTTGGACGGAATTCTGGGTCAGCTTGCAGAAGAGCACGCGCGATGCCGTGACGGATCGCTCCCGCTTGTCCTGTGTAGCCGCCTCCGTTTACATTTACGTGTACATCGTAGCTGTTTACTGTTTCAGTCGCAACAAGCGGCTGGTTGATCACAGTGCGCAGCGCTTCGAATGGAATATAATCTTCAGCAGTACGGCCGTTGATGATGATTTTACCTTCGCCTGGTACTAGACGTACGCGGGCTACTGAACTTTTACGGCGTCCTGTGCCTAAGTATTGAACTTGTGACAATGTCATTTCCTCCTTTTAGTTAAATAAATTATCCGCGAAGTTCGTAAACTTCTGGTTGTTGTGCTTCGTGTTTGTGTTCTGCTCCAGCGTAAACGTGAAGTTTCTTGAACATTTGACGACCTAAAGAACCTTTTGGAAGCATGCCTTTGATTGCAAGCTCAAGCATTCTTTCAGGGTTTTTCTCACGCATTTGACCAGCAGTTGTTGATTTCAAACCACCTGGATACATGCTGTGACGGTAGTAGATTTTCCCTTGAAGTTTGTTACCTGTTAATTCGATTTTAGATGCATTGATGATGATCACGTGATCGCCTGTGTCAACATGTGGTGTGAAAGTTGGTTTATGTTTGCCGCGCAAAATAGATGCTACTTCGCTTGAAAGACGGCCCAATGTTTTGCCTTCAGCATCGATCACGAACCATTTACGCTCGATTTCGCTTGCTTTCGCCATATAAGTCGTACGCATTATTTACCCTCCTGATTTGTTTGTATTTTACGGTTCCATGTATTTATATCACGAATAAGTTTCCGGGGCTTATCGTGGGGTCAAATAACATACCATATGCTATAATATACCGCTTGTTATTCATTGTCAAGATAAAATGCAACACTTGGTGAAGTTGTCACGAAAAGAATTTAAAACACGGCTTTTTTCCGCCCCTTCAAAAGCCGTCAGATGTTTTAGTCATAATGAACGGACCATAGATATAATCCTTCCGCAGGAGCCGTCTGAGCGGCACAATTGCGGTCTCTTGCCGCTAGAATATGAGCCACCTCATCAGGCTCCAGACGCCCGTTTCCGACCTTTATAAGCGTCCCTGTTATGATCCGGACCATGTTATATAAAAAGCCGGTACCGGAAAAGCGGATTTCCAGATCGTCACCCTGCTCTAAAAATGAAATATCTGTGACAGTCCGCACTTTATTTTCTTTATCCGTTTTCGTCGAGCAAAAAGAAGTAAAATCATGCTCCCCCAGCAGATGGGCAGCCGCTCGCTTCATTCGTTCAACGTCAAGCGGATATGGATAATGATAGGCATGCACCGTCCGAAACGGATCACGGTATGGTGTCCGGTAAATACGATAACGGTATTCCTTCCCTGTAACCGAGTAGCGGGCATGAAAGGTCTCCGGGACTTCCTCGGTCCGCTTAACGGATATATCATCCGGCAGCACCCCGTTTAAAGCACGGGCCCAGCGATCTGCCGGCATTTCAATGGGTGTGTCAAAATGAATGATCTGTCCCATTGCATGCACACCTGCATCCGTCCGGCCCGATGCCTGCGTTTTAATCGGAGTCTTTTTATGAATTTTCCAAAGTGCGCGCTCCACTTCCTGCTGTACAGTCCGGTCCTTCGGCTGTGACTGGTAGCCGGAAAAGCGAGACCCATCATACATTAACTCACATTTAATTCGTTTCACGCTCATTCCTCCATCAGCTTCTCAGCCCGACTAAGGCAGATGCCAGCGCTGCTAGAACAAACAGCGCAGCTGTATCCCGCAGATGCCACGCGAGTACACGGTATTTGGTGCGTCCTTCGCCTCCGCGGTAGCCCCGCGCTTCCATAGCTACTGCCAGCTCCTCCGCCCGCTTAAAGGCACTGACAAACAGGGGAATCAAAAGCGGAATCACGGCCTTAACCCGGCTTGAAACAGACCCGCTTGTAAAATCAGCACCGCGGGCCATCTGGGCTTTCATAATTTTGTCCGTTTCATCCAGCAGCGTCGGGATAAAGCGCAGAGAAATCGAGATCATCAGTGCCAGCTCATGAACCGGCACTTTCACTCGTTTTAACGGGCCAAACAGTGATTCAATTCCATCTGTTACGGAAATAGGCGGCGTTGTCAGTGTTAAGAGTGACGTAACAAAGATCAACAGGAGAAAGCGCAGAGAAATAAAAACACCTTTAATAATCCCGCCTTTATAAATGCTCAAGAACCCCAGCTGAGCCAAAACCTCTCCCTCTTTTGTAAAAAATACATGTATCAAAAAGGTAAAGAGGATAAGAAAAATAACCGGTTTTAATCCAGCTATTAAAAAAGCAATCCGTACGTTTGACAGCAGGATAACAACAAGCGTAAACAAGCTCAGCAAAGCATACGTAAGCACATTATTGGCTAAAAACACGATCAGGACAAAGCCGAAAATAAATAAAAGCTTGGCCCGGGGGTCCATCCGGTGTACAACTGAATCGCCCGGCAGGTAACGTCCTAAAATCATTTTTTCCATCATGGGCGCTCACCTCGAAGACGGGCTATTTCCTGTGCGAGTTCTTCAGGTGTTAGGCAAAGATGAGGAAGCGGCTGTCCAAGCTTTTCCTCAAACATATACTGCAGCCGAACCGTCTCCGGCACATCAAGCCCAAGAGCCGTTAAGCTGTCCCGATTCCGGAAAAGCTCCCGCGGCGTACCCGTTTTCGCAACACGGCCTTTATGCATGACAATCAGCCGGTCTGCATAACGAGCCGCATCTTCCATGCTGTGCGTCACGAGCACGCAGGTCAGGCTGTTTTCTTTTTTTAACGAATGAAACAGCTCCATGATTTCACGACGCCCGCGCGGATCCAGCCCTGCTGTCGGCTCATCTAATACGAGCACATCCGGCTTCATCGCCAGCACGCCGGCAATGGCTACCCGGCGCATTTGCCCGCCTGATAGGTCAAAAGGAGAGCGCTCCAGCACAGATGGCGGAAGCCCCACAAGATGAATCGCTTCACGAGCCCGTTTTCTGGCTTCTTCCTCAGATACACCGAAATTCATCGGCCCAAAGCAAATATCCTTTTCTACCGTTTCTTCAAACAGCTGATGCTCTGGAAACTGAAACACAATACCGACGCGGCGGCGGACGTCTTTTAAATTCTTTTCTTTCCGGCCGGCGGCAATCGTCCGGTTGCCGACCTCAATTTTGCCTCGCAGCGGCTGCAGCAGCACATTTAAATGCTGCAGAACCGTCGATTTCCCGGAGCCGGTATGGCCGATTACTGCTACGTATTCACCGGAAGGAATATGAAAGGTGACATCTGTAATCGCGAGCCGCTCAAACGGCGTTCCGGCTGCATAACGGTATTCTACTCCGTGAAATTTAATGTCCATACGTCTCTCACCAGCTCTTCTTCCGTAAAATGGCGCTCCGACAGGGTGATTCCTTTATCCGCCAGCAGCTCGCTCATCCGGACTGAAAATGGAACATCAAGACCTAATGTAAGCAACTCCTGATCCAGTTGGAAAATAGCCTGCGGAGACCCTTCTGCATATACACTGCCTTCATTCAACACAATGACCCGGTCCGCTTTTGCGGCTTCTTCCAAATCATGTGTAATAGAGATAACCGTTAATCCTTCTTTCTCTTTAAGATCACGAATCGTATTCATCACTTCATCACGTCCGGCCGGGTCAAGCATCGAGGTGGCTTCATCAAGCAGGATAATGTCCGGCCGCAGCGCAATCACGCTGGCAATGGCTACCCGCTGTTTTTGACCGCCTGAAAGATGGTGTGGCTCTTGATTCAGAAAAGCGGTCATGCCGACTTTTTGGAGCGCTTCCTGTACACGTTCTTTCATTTCCTTTTGTTCGACACCGTTATTTTCTAACCCAAAAGCCACATCATCTTGCACAGTGGTACCGACAAACTGGTTGTCTGGATTCTGAAAAACCATTCCGAGCTTTTTCCGAATCGCCCACACATTTTCTTCTGAAAGAGCCAGTCCGCTGATGGTGACCGTTCCTTCCTGCGGATAGTGAAGACCGTTCAGCATTTTAGCAAGCGTGGATTTCCCTGAACCATTATGACCGACAATGGCCAGCCATTCACCGCGCTGCACATGAAAAGACACATGCTGAAGAGCAAAAGCAGTTTGATCCGGATATTGAAATGACACATCGTCAATCGAGATAATGGATTCCTTCATGCTGGCACCTCCTTATTTCGGCAAAAATAAAAAAAGCCCGCACCCCGAGCCGAAGAATCAATCTCTTCTTACTGCTACAGCAGCGTGGCAGGGGGTGCATGAGCTAGACGGGACGCACGTGAAGCGTAAGAAGGTACGCCCATCGTAACGCTCTAAGCTTGTTCATTTGAAAGTGCAGGAGGTGACTGCGGAGAGCAGAACAGAAGCAAAGAATGCGGTTTCGTGGTCCGCCATGCTTGTGTTCTCTGCATACTGCAGGCCTCCGTTGGCAATTGAAACTGGACTTTCCAAAAACCGGCACTTTCTTAAGGTATAAAAAAAGGGCAAAACAAAGCAACGTTCGTTTTGTTCTGCCCATTTCGCGGTCTTAAGGAGCTTATACTAGCTCGATAATCACCATTGGTGCGCCATCGCCGCGGCGTGGACCAACTTTCATGATGCGAGTGTAGCCACCTTGACGCTCATTGTAGCGTGGTGCTACATCATCAAACAATTTTTGAAGTGCGTAAACTGGCTGTTCTTTCGTTTTGCCGTTTTTCTCTACTTCTTTCGTAGAAGCGACTTCGTGACGAAGGAATGCTGCAGCCTGACGGCGGGCATGCAAGTCACCACGTTTACCGAGTGTAATCATTTTTTCTACAACTGAGCGCAATTCTTTTGCACGTGCTTCAGTCGTTTCAATGCGTTCGCTGATGATAAGATCTGTTGTCAAATCACGAAGCATCGCTTTGCGCTGAGCGCTTGTACGTCCTAGCTTTCTGTAAGCCATGAAGATACCCTCCTTTATTGATGTCGTTTATTTAATCAATCTTCTTTTCGTAAGCCGAGTCCAAGCTCGTCCAGCTTCGCTTTTACTTCTTCAAGAGATTTACGGCCAAGGTTGCGGACTTTCATCATATCGTCTTCGCTCTTGTTCGCAAGTTCTTGAACAGTATTAATACCAGCGCGCTTCAAGCAGTTGTAAGAACGAACAGATAGATCAAGTTCTTCGATCGTCATCTCAAGTACTTTTTCTTTCTGATCTTCTTCTTTTTCTACCATGATTTCCGCATGCTGTGCTTCGTCTGTTAATCCTACGAAAATGTTAAGATGTTCATTTAAGATTTTCGCCCCTAAGGAAATAGCTTCCTTCGGTCCGATGCTGCCATCTGTCCAAACGTCCAGTGACAACTTATCAAAGTTTGAAAGCTGCCCAACCCGTGTGTTTTCCACTTGGAAGTTTACACGTGATACAGGTGTGTAGATGGAGTCGATCGCAATGACGCCGATTGGATGATCTTCTTTTTTGTTGTGATCAGCCCGGTTGTACCCTCTGCCGCGTTGTGCCGTCAAGCGCATACGGAAATTAGCATTTTCACCTAATGTCGCAATATGCAGATCCGGATTTAAAATTTCCACATCGCTGTCGTGAGTAATGTCGGCAGCCGTTACGGTTCCTGGACCTTGAACATCGATTTCAAGCGTTTTTTCCTCATCTGAGTAAATTTTAAGCGCAAGTTTTTTAATGTTCAAAATGATCGACGTAACATCTTCTACGACGCCTTCAATTGTTGAGAATTCGTGCAGTACGCCATCAATCTGAATGGACGTCACTGCGGCACCCGGAAGTGAAGATAATAAAATACGACGCAAGGAGTTCCCTAGAGTAGTACCATATCCGCGTTCAAGTGGTTCCACGACGAACTTTCCAAACGTAGCATCATCGCTGATCTCAACCGTTTCAATTTTTGGCTTTTCAATTTCGATCATTCCATTTTCCCTCCTCGAATACGTCGAAATTCCGGTAACCCGAAATTCCCATGTTTACCATTCCCGATTTTACAAAGTAATTGGTCAATTCCTGAATCAAAACAGTCAATTTTCCATTATAACCGGAATAGTTCTCCTTTATGCAGGAAGATTAAACACGACGACGTTTTGGAGGACGGCAGCCATTGTGAGGTACTGGAGTTACGTCTTTGATTGCTGTAACTTCTAGACCTGCTGCTTGAAGCGCACGAATAGCTGCTTCACGGCCTGAACCTGGACCTTTTACTGTTACTTCAAGAGTTTTCATACCATGTTCGATTGATGCTTTTGCAGCTGTTTCAGCAGCCATTTGAGCAGCAAACGGAGTGGATTTACGTGATCCTCTGAAACCAAGGGCACCTGCACTTGACCAAGATAGAGCGTTACCGTGAACGTCTGTAATAGTGACGATTGTATTGTTGAACGTTGAGCGGATGTGAGCAATACCAGATTCGATATTCTTTTTCACACGACGCTTACGAGTTTGTTGTTTACGAGCCATGTTCTAATTCTGCCTCCTTTACCGATTATTTTTTCTTGTTAGCTACAGTTTTACGCGGGCCTTTGCGAGTACGCGCGTTGTTTTTTGTGTTCTGTCCACGAACTGGAAGACCACGACGATGACGGATACCACGGAATGAACCGATTTCCATCAAACGTTTAATGTTAAGAGATACTTCACGACGAAGGTCACCCTCTACTTTTAAGCGGTCAACGATGTCACGGATTTTGTTTAGTTCATCTTCCGTTAAGTCGCGTACGCGAGTTTCTTGAGAAACACCTGCTTCTTCAAGAATTTGCTCAGCAGTTGGTCTGCCAATACCGAAAATATAAGTTAATGAGATAACTACACGCTTGTCGCGTGGAATATCAACACCTGCTACACGTGCCATAAAATGTGCACCTCCCTTTAATATTAGCCTTGTTTTTGTTTATGCTTAGGGTTTTCACAAATAACCATAACTTTGCCGCGTCTGCGAATAACTTTACATTTCTCACAGATTGGCTTAACTGATGGTCTTACTTTCATTTCTCCAACCTCCTTCATAGTCCGGAGCGCCATATATGTTATTTGTAACGGTACGTGATCCGTCCGCGTGTTAAGTCATACGGTGAAAGTTCTACTGTTACTTTATCACCAGGCAAGATACGGATAAAATGCATACGGATTTTGCCTGAAACGTGCGCTAAAATAGTATGCCCATTTTCCAATTCTACCTTAAACATGGCATTTGGCAAAGTTTCAGTGACTGTACCTTCAATTTCAATTACGTCGTCTTTCGCCACTTGCTTCCTCTCCCTTCACTTTTCATCCGATTGGCAGCCTGCCTCAAGCTTTCGTTAAAATCTCAAAGCCTGTTTCGGTAATCGCAATTGTATGTTCAAAATGAGCACACATTTTTCCATCCTGTGTAACGACAGTCCAATTATCCTCAAGTGTTTTTACGTAACGATGACCGGCATTGACCATCGGTTCGATCGCAAGCACCATACCAGGTTTTAGTACCGGTCCCCTCCCTGGCGGACCATAATGGGGAATTTGCGGAGCCTCATGAAGGTTCTGCCCGACACCGTGCCCAACATACTCACGAACGATTGAAAAGCCATTCGATTCCACATACGTTTGAATCGCATGGGAGATGTTTGAAAGACGTTCACCCGGTTTCGCTTCATTGAGTCCGATGTAAAGCGATTCCTCTGTTACGTCGAGAAGCTTCTCCGTCTCAGGTGCAATCCGGCCAACAGCATATGTCCAGGCCGAGTCGCCATGATACCCCTTATAATAAGCACCAATATCAATGCTGATAATGTCGCCTTCTTGTAATATACGGCTACCTGGAATTCCGTGCACAAGCTCTTCATTCACTGAAGCGCAAATGCTGCCCGAAAAACCATTATACCCTTTAAAAGAAGGTGCTGCATTCATGCTTCGAATGAATTTTTCTGCAACAGCATCCAGCTCCATCGTGCTTATCCCGGGAGAGATATGGTTTTGCAGTTCCTGATGTGTAAGCGCGACAATACGCCCCGCTTCTTTCATAATCTCCAGTTCACGAGGGGTTTTACAAATGATCATTAGTTACGAAGACCTTTTAGGAGTTCGTCAATGTTTTCGAAAACTACATTGATATCCTGCTGGCCGTTAATGTTCTTTAAATAGCCTTTTTCGCTGTAGAAAGCAAGCAATGGTGCTGTTTGCTTTACGTTTACGTCAAGGCGGTTCTGAACCGTTTCTGCATTGTCATCAGCACGCTGATACAATTCCCCACCGCAGCGGTCGCATGTATCTTCCTTTGCTGGCGGGTTGAATTCCAAATGATACGTCGCACCGCAAGCTTTGCAAATGCGTCGGCCTGTTAAGCGTGCCATCAAAATATCTTGATCTACTTCAACGTTGATGACGTAATCAATTTTACGGTTTAAGCCGAATAAAATATCTTCAAGTGCTTCTGCCTGCGCTACTGTACGAGGAAAGCCATCTAATAGAAAGCCTTTTTCGCAGTCCGCTTTTGCCAAGCGCTCGTTAACAATACCGATCGTTACCTCATCCGGAACGAGTTCGCCTTTATCCATAAATGATTTTGCTTTCAAGCCTAGTTCCGTTTCATCTTTCATTGCAGCACGGAACATGTCCCCTGTTGAAATGTGCGGTACACCGTACTTTTCAACAATTTTCTCTGCCTGAGTTCCTTTACCGGCACCAGGCAATCCCATCAACACGAGATTCATCGATATACCCCCTCAGTCTGATCGAGGTGAAGTGAATCACACACTCTTCACCGTGCTTACTTCATAAAGCCCTTGTAATGGCGCTTTACAAGTTGTGCTTCAAGCTGCTTCATTGTTTCAAGTGCCACACCGACGACGATCAAAAGACTAGTACCGCCGATTTGCGCCGCTGGTGGAAGACCCGCGAATTTAATGAAGAAAACAGGCAGCACAGCAACGGCTGAAAGGAAAATTGCACCGACAAAAGTCAGACGGTAAAGCACATTTGTCAAATAATCCTGTGTGTTCTTCCCAGGGCGAATGCCCGGAATATATCCACCCTGTTTTTTCAAGTTGTCAGCAACTTGTTCAGGGTTTACTTGAATGAAAGCATAGAAATACGTAAACGCCACAATCAATGCTACATAAATCGTCATACCGATCGGTTTCGTATAGTCAAAGATGTTTTGGATCGTGGTCGTCACATCGTTTGAACCAAAAAACGAACCAATTGTTTGCGGTGTGATTAAGAATGAAATCGCAAAGATAACCGGGATAACACCCGCCGCGTTTACTTTAAGTGGAAGATGTGTCGACTGGCCGCCAACCGGCGTCATGCCGCCACCTGCTCCAACACGTTTCGCATATTGAATCGGGATTTTTCGCAGCGCCTGCTGGAAATAGATAACCCCTACAATAATCGCCAATACTGCAAGCAGGATCAAAAGAAGTACAACAATACGCAGGAAGAGCTGATCGCCCGCTCCTTCAATTTGCTGTGCGTAAATTTGGTTGACTGCTCCAGGAATGGCCGCCACAATTCCGGCGAAAATGATAACCGAGATTCCGTTGCCGACTCCTTTTGCTGTGATTTGTTCACCAAGCCACATAAGGAAAGCAGTACCCGCTGTCAGCACCAATGCAATGAGCAAATAACCGCCAACGCTGCTGTTTTCGACAAGTAATCCTCCATACAGACGGTTAAATCCGTATGACATCCCAAAACCTTGAATGAGGCCGAGCACAATTGTGAAGTAGCGGGTAAACTGAGTCAGTTTGCGCCGCCCAACGTCACCCTGCTTCGACCATTCAGTGAATTTAGGCACAACATCCATTTGTAACAACTGCACAATGATAGATGCTGTAATGTATGGCATAATCCCCATTGCGAGAATCGAGAAGTTTTGAAGCGCTCCTCCGCCAAACGTATTAAGGAATCCAATCAGTCCCGCCTGCTCCTGCATGCGGAGAACATCCGCATTAACATAAGGAACAGGAATAAATGTACCGATCCGGAACACGATTAACATAAGGAGGGTGAATATAATTTTATTTCTTATATCACCCACACGCATAAAATTGGAGATTGTGCGAAACATTAGATCACCTCAATCTTACCGCCAGCCGCTTCAATTGCTTCTTTAGCAGCAGCAGAGAATTTGTGAGCTTTAACAGTAAGCTTTTTCTCTACGTTGCCGTTTGCAAGAATTTTAATTCCCGCTTTTTCGCTTTTTACAACGCCGCTTTCGATAAGAAGTTCAGGTGTAACCTCTGTTCCTTCTTCGAAACGATTCAATGTATCGATGTTCACAACTGCATAGTCTTTACGGTTTACGTTAGTAAAGCCGCGTTTTGGAAGACGACGGAATAAAGGAGTTTGTCCACCTTCAAATCCAAGACGGACACCACCGCCTGAACGTGCGTTTTGACCTTTATGACCTTTACCTGCCGTTTTACCGTTACCAGAACCTGTACCGCGACCTACACGGTTACGTTCTTTACGAGAACCTGCAGCTGGTTTCAATTCATGAAGTTTCATGCTCTTGCACCTCCTTGTTCTATAAAATCAAATTATTTTTCTGTAACAGTCACAAGATGAGACACTTTGTTGATCATACCGCGAATTGCTGGGTTGTCGTTTTGCTCAACCGTTTGGTGCATTTTGCGAAGACCAAGTGCCTTAACAGTATCGCGCTGATCTTGTGTACGTCCGATCAGACTGCGAGTGAGGGTAATTTGTAGTTTTTCAGCCATTATGATTCCCTCCTTATCCTAACAGTTCTTCTACAGATTTGCCGCGAAGTTTTGCAACTTCTTCAGCTGTTTTCAGGTCTTTAAGGCCTGCAATTGTAGCGCGAACCATGTTGATTGGCGTGTTTGAACCAAGTGATTTGGAGAGGATATCACCAACACCAGCAAGTTCAAGTACCGCACGGACAGGTCCACCAGCGATAACTCCAGTACCTTCAGAAGCAGGTTTCAAAAGAACTTCACCCGCACCGAATTGACCGATAACTTGGTGTGGCAAAGTTGTGCCAACCATCGGTACGTATACAAGGTTTTTCTTCGCATCTTCAATTGCTTTACGGATCGCGTCTGGAACTTCTTGAGCTTTACCAGTTCCAAAACCAACGTTTCCATTTTTATCGCCAACGACAACTAGTGCAGTAAAGCGGAAACGACGTCCACCTTTTACTACTTTCGCAACACGGTTGACCGTTACTACGCGTTCTTCAAGTTCAAGTTTGTTTGGATCAATGCGACGCATTAAATGTGTCCCTCCTTTTATTAGAATTGTAGGCCGTTTTCACGAGCAGCGTCAGCCAAAGCTTTCACGCGGCCATGATAAAGGTAGCCCCCACGGTCGAATACAACAGCAGCGACACCTTTTTCAGTTGCGCGGTTAGCAAGCAATTCGCCAACTTTCGCAGCAGCTTCAAGGTTGCCTGTTGATTCAAGACCGAAATCTTTTTCAATAGTTGAAGCACTTGCAAGTGTAACACCATTTGCATCATCAATCAATTGAGCGTAAAGGTGCTTGTTTGAACGGAATACGTTCAAGCGAGGACGCGCGGCTGTACCAGCGATTTTCGCACGTACACGGGCATGGCGTCTTTTACGCGTTTTATTCTTATCAGCTTTTGTGATCATCCCGAGGTCACTCCTTTCTGATGCCTATGCGGCATTATTTACCTGTTTTACCTTCTTTGCGGCGAACCTGTTCACCTTCGTAACGGATACCTTTGCCTTTGTACGGCTCAGGAGGACGAACTTGGCGGATGTTAGCAGCAATTGCACCAACGCGCTCTTTGTCGATCCCTTTGATGCTGATTTTTGTATTTGCAGGAACGTCGATATCGATGCCTTGTTCAGCTTCGAATTCTACTGGGTGAGAGTAACCAACGCTTAGTACAAGTTTCGTTCCTTGTTTTTGAGCACGGTAACCGACACCAACCAACTCAAGGTTGCGTTCGAACCCTTTTGATACGCCTTCTACCATATTGGCAAGAAGTGCACGAGTTGTTCCATGGATTGTACGGTGTTCTTTTGAATCTGAAGGACGAACAACTGTTACGTTGCTGCCGTCTACTTCAATTGTCAAATCTTTGTTGAACTGACGAGTCAATTCTCCTTTAGGACCTTTGACAGTCACTTCATTGTTGTTGTTTGTAATCGTTACGCCTTCTGGAAGCTCGATTACTTTTTTACCTACGCGTGACATAGTCGCACCTCCATTCTTTAAAAGATTATTACCAAACGTACGCGAGTACTTCGCCGCCTACTTGTTTAGCGCGGGCTTCTTTATCAGTAACTACACCAGTAGATGTAGAAAGAATTGCAATACCAAGACCGTTAAGTACACGAGGTACCTCATCAGCTTTCGCGTAAACGCGAAGACCTGGTTTAGAAATACGCTTCAAGCCTGTGATTACACGCTCGTTGCCACTGTATTTCAAGAAAATGCGGATAACACCTTGTTTGTCGTCTTCGATGAACTCAACGTCACGGACGAATCCTTCACGTTTCAAGATTTCAGCGATTTCGCGTTTAATTTTGGAAGCAGGTACTTCCAGTTTTTCGTGACGAACCATGTTCGCATTACGGATGCGAGTCAGCAAGTCAGCAATCGGATCAGTCATAACCATTTATATTTACCTCCTTCCGGAATCAGTGTATTACCAGCTGGCTTTTTTAACGCCAGGAATTTGACCTTTATAAGCTAGTTCACGGAAACAAATACGGCAAAGTTTAAATTTGCGGTATACAGAGTGTGGACGTCCGCAGCGTTCGCAGCGTGTGTACTCTTGTACTTTAAACTTTTGTGTGCGCTTTTGTTTCGCAATCATTGATTTTTTAGCCACGTTTTCGCCTCCCTTATATAGCGATTACTTTTGGAACGGCATTCCAATTTGTGTTAACAATTCACGAGCTTCTTCGTCCGTGTTGGCAGTAGTGACGATAACAATGTCCATGCCGCGTACTTTTGATACTTTATCGTAATCAATCTCAGGGAAGATCAACTGTTCTTTTACACCAAGTGTGTAGTTACCGCGACCGTCGAACGCTTTTTTAGAAACGCCGCGGAAGTCACGTACACGCGGAAGTGATACAGAAACAAGTTTATCAAGGAATTCGTACATGCGCTCGCCGCGAAGAGTTACTTTCGCACCGATTGGCATACCTTCACGAAGACGGAATCCCGCGATTGAGTTTTTCGCACGAGTGACCATTGGCTTTTGGCCAGTGATTTGATTCAATTCTTCAACAGCTGTATCAAGTACTTTAGCGTTTTGAACTGCTTCACCAACACCCATGTTTACAACGATTTTTTCAATTTTAGGCACCTGCATTACAGAGCTGTACTCGAACTTGCTCATAAGAGCAGGAGTAATTTCTTTAAGGTATTTTTCTTTAAGGCGGTTCACTTAGAATACCTCCCTTCTTGAACTTTTTATTTATCTAGAGTTTCACCGGATTTTTTTGCTACGCGGACTTTCTTGCCGTCCACTTCTTTGTAACCTACACGAGTAGGTTCGTTTGTTTTCGGATCCAACAGCATAACGTTGGATACGTGAATAGCTGCTTCCTGGCTTAGGATGCCGCCCTGCGGATTTAATTGTGAAGGTTTCGCGTGTTTTTTCACGATGTTGATTCCTTCAACAAGTACACGGTCTTTTTTAGGGAAAGCTGCAAGAACAACGCCTGTTTTGCCTTTGTCTTTACCTGTGATGACCATGACTTTATCGCCTTTTTTCACGTGCATGTTGCGCACCTCCTTGATGGGCCTTTTATTTATTCGTTCAATTAGATTACTTCCGGAGCTAGGGAAACAATCTTCATGAAATTGCTGTCGCGAAGTTCGCGGGCAACCGGGCCGAAAATACGTGTGCCACGTGGGCTCTTGTCGTCACGAATGATAACGCACGCGTTTTCGTCGAAGCGGATGTATGAACCGTCATTACGGCGAACGCCGCGTTTCGTACGAACGATAACCGCTTTTACCACTTCACCTTTTTTAACAACGCCACCTGGTGTTGCTTGTTTTACTGTACATACGATTACATCACCGACGTTAGCTGTTTTGCGGCCTGAACCACCGAGGACTTTAATCGTTAATACTTCACGCGCACCAGAGTTGTCAGCTACTTTTAAACGTGATTCTTGCTGGATCATTTAGGTTACCTCCTTTCGGACTTTAACATCTATCCGAACAATTAATTAGATGATGACTGCTTTTTCCACTACTTCAAGAAGGCGGAAACGTTTTGTTGCAGAAAGCGGGCGAGTTTCCATGATGCGTACTACGTCACCGATTTTTGCTTCGTTGTTCTCATCATGAGCCTTGAATTTCTTTGAGTACTTTACACGCTTTCCGTAAAGTTTGTGTGTTTTGTATGTTTCAACAAGAACCGTTACTGTTTTGTCCATTTTATCGGAAACAACACGGCCTGTATAAACTTTGCGCTGATTGCGTTCGCTCATCGTGCAAACCTCCTTTCAATTATCGATTATCAATTTCCCGTTGACGAATCACGGTTTTCATGCGGGCGATTGCTTTACGTACTTCACGAATACGGGCAGTATTCTCAAGCTGTCCCGTCGCCAATTGAAAGCGAAGGTTGAAAAGTTCTTCTTTGAGCGACTTTACTTGTTGTTCAATTTCAGCAGTGGTAAGTTCACGGATTTCATTAGCTTTCATTTGATTCACCACCAATTTCTTCGCGTTTTACGATTTTGCATTTCACTGGAAGCTTGTGTGCTGCCAAGCGAAGTGCTTCACGTGCTACTTCCTCAGAAACGCCGGCAATTTCAAACATGATCTTGCCTGGTTTTACAACCGCTACCCAGCCTTCAGGAGCACCTTTACCGGAACCCATCCGTACTTCAAGAGGTTTTTTCGTATATGGTTTGTGAGGGAAAATTTTGATCCAAACTTTACCGCCACGTTTCATGTAACGAGTCATCGCAATACGAGCAGATTCGATTTGGCGGTTTGTGATCCAAGAAGCTTCTGTTGCTTGAAGACCGTATTCACCAAATGCTACTTCTGTTCCGCCTTTTGCTTGACCACGCATTTTGCCGCGGTGTACACGACGATATTTAACGCGTTTTGGCAACAACATATTATTTGCCTCCTTCCTGAGTTTTCTTCTTCGCAGGAAGAACCTCTCCACGGTAGATCCATACTTTTACGCCAAGTTTGCCGTAAGTTGTGTCTGCTTCAACATGTGCATAGTCGATGTCAGCACGAAGAGTATGAAGTGGAACTGTTCCTTCACTGTAATGTTCAGCACGGGCAATATCTGCTCCGCCAAGACGTCCTGAAACCTGTGTTTTGATTCCTTTTGCACCTGAACGGATTGTCCGTTGGATAGCCTGCTTTTGAGCACGGCGGAATGATACACGGTTTTCAAGCTGGCGAGCGATGTTTTCCGCTACTAGTTTCGCATCAAGATCAGCGCGTTTCACTTCAACAATGTTAATGTGAACACGTTTGCCTGTTAGTTCGTTCAAAGCTTTACGAAGTGCTTCTACTTCAGAACCGCCCTTACCGATAACCATACCAGGTTTCGCAGTATGAACAGTGATGTTCACACGGTTTGCAGCACGTTCGATTTCAACACGGGATAGAGAAGCATCTTTAAGACGTTCTTCGATGTATGCGCGCACTTTCAAATCTTCATGAAGAAGATTAGCATAGTCTTTTTCAGCGTACCATTTAGAATCCCAGTCGCGAATGATCCCGACCCGTAGTCCATGAGGATGTACTTTTTGACCCACGAATTATCCCTCCTTTTTTTCTGCCACAACGATTGTGATGTGGCTTGTGCGTTTGTTAATTGCGCTTGCACGTCCCATTGCACGTGGACGGAAACGTTTCAATGTCGGTCCTTCGTTTACGTATGCTTGAGTAACAACAAGTTTGTTCACATCAAGATCATAGTTGTGTTCTGCATTAGCGATTGCAGAGTTTAAAAGTTTTTCAATTACAGGAGATGACGTTTTTGGCGTATGCTTCAAGATCGCCACCGCTTCTCCAACTTGCTTGCCTCGAATCAAGTCAATTACTAGACGTGCTTTACGAGGAGCAATGCGGACTGTTCTTAAGACAGCTTTAGCTTCCATTGGAATATCCTCCTCTCAATTAACGTCTTGTTTTCTTATCGTCAGCAACGTGTCCTTTGTACGTACGCGTTGGCGCGAATTCACCAAGTTTGTGTCCAACCATATCTTCAGTTACATATACAGGTACGTGTTTGCGACCATCGTACACTGCGATTGTGTGCCCGATGAATTGCGGGAAAATTGTAGAACGACGAGACCAAGTTTTAATTACTTGCTTTTTCTCCGTTTCGTTCAGTGCTTCAACTTTCTTGAATAAATGATCATCAACAAAAGGTCCTTTTTTCAAGCTGCGGCCCATTTGTGTACCTCCCTTCGTGATTGATCTACGGTTCGCGTTTGGAACCGTAGGACAATTACGTTATTTTTTGCGACGACGAACGATAAATTTATCTGATTTGTTAACCTTTTTACGCGTTTTGTATCCAAGAGCTGGTTTGCCCCAAGGTGTAACAGGACCTTTACGGCCGATTGGCGCGCGTCCTTCACCACCACCGTGTGGATGGTCATTAGGGTTCATTACAGAACCACGTACAGTAGGGCGTTTGCCCAACCAGCGTGAACGTCCTGCTTTACCAACGTTTACAAGTTCATGCTGCTCGTTGCCAACTTGACCGATTGTTGCGCGGCATGTTGCAAGAATCATGCGCACTTCGCCTGAGTTCAAGCGTACGAGTACATATTTGCCTTCTTTACCAAGTACTTGAGCTGAAGTTCCTGCTGAACGAACCAACTGTCCGCCTTTGCCTGGTTTCAATTCAATGTTGTGGATAACTGTACCAACCGGGATATTAATAAGTGGAAGAGCATTCCCTACTTTAATATCTGCTTCCGGACCGGACATGATTTCCGTTCCAACTTGGATGTTTTTTGGAGCTAGAATGTAGCGTTTTTCTCCGTCAGCGTAGTTCACGAGTGCGATGTTAGCCGAACGGTTTGGATCGTATTCAATCGTAGCAACGCGTCCTGGAATGCCATCTTTATCACGTTTGAAATCGATAATACGGTATTGACGCTTATGCCCGCCGCCTCTATGACGAACAGTGATTTTACCTTGGTTATTACGGCCGCCTTTCTTTTTCAACGGCTCAAGCAGTGATTTCTCTGGTGTGCTTGTTGTAATTTCGGCATAATCTAAAGACGTCATGTTACGACGACCGTTTGTGGTCGGTTTGTACTTTTTAATCGCCATTTCGTGTCCCTCCTCTTCTATTTTATACGTTTATTAAGCTTCGAAAAGTTCGATTTCTTTGCTATCTTGCGTTAATGTTACGATTGCTTTGCGGCGTTTGTTTGTGTAGCCAGCATGGCGTCCCATACGCTTGAATTTACCTTTGTAGTTCATGACGTTAACGTTTTTCACTTTTACGCCGAAGATTTCTTCAACAGCAGTCTTCACTTGCGTTTTGTTCGCGCGTACGTCCACTTCAAAAGTGTATTTTTTATCAGCCATTACAGCCATAGATTGTTCAGTAATAACGGGGCGCTTAATCACATCGCGTGCATCCATTATGCAAGCACCTCCTCTACTTTTTCAACCGCTGCTTTTGTCATGATAAGTTTATCATGGCCAAGCAGGTCAAGGATGTTGATGCCAGATGCTTCAACCACTGTTACACCAGGGATGTTGCGTGCTGACAATGCAACGAATTCATTTACTGTATCTGTCACGATCAATGCTTTTGAGTCAACAGACAAGTTTTTTAATACTGCAGTGAATTCTTTTGTTTTTGGCGCGTCGAATGACAATGCTTCTAACACTAGAATGTTTTGCTCTTGTACTTTTGATGACAAAGCAGATTTCAATGCTAGACGACGTACCTTTTTAGGCAATTTATAGCTGTAGCTGCGAGGAGTTGGTCCGAATACCACACCACCGCCGCGCCACTGTGGAGAACGGATAGAACCTTGACGCGCACGTCCAGTTCCTTTTTGTTTCCAAGGCTTACGACCGCCGCCGCGAACTTCTGAACGATTTTTAACTTTGTGGTTTCCTTGACGCAAAGATGCGCGCTGCATAACCACCGCTTCAAATACGACGTGTTCATTAGGTTCGATTCCGAATACAGCGTCATTTAGTTCGATATCGCCGACTTCAGAACCTGTTTGGTTTAATACTTTAACTTTAGCCATTTCTGTTTCCTCCTTTCCTGTAAAAGTTGATTAGTTTGCTTTAACCGCAGTTTTAACTTGGATCAAGGCTTTTTTGGATCCCGGAACGTTTCCTTTAATAAGAAGCACGTTGCGTTCAGCATCCACTTTTACGATTTGTAGGTTTTGTACTGTTACTTGCTCTCCACCCATACGGCCAGGGAGAAGTTTGTTTTTAAATACGCGGTTTGGCGCTACAGGTCCCATTGAACCTGGACGACGGTGGTAGCGTGAACCGTGGGACATAGGTCCGCGGCTTTGTCCATGGCGTTTAATAGCACCCTGGAAGCCTTTCCCTTTTGAAATCCCTGTTACGTCGACGATGTCGCCTTCTGCAAAAGTATCAACTTTGACTTCTTGACCAATTTCAAGATCGCTGTCGATGTTACGGAACTCACGAATGAAGCGCTTAGGTACGATGCCTTCGCCTGCTTTCTTCACGTGTCCAAGAGCTGGTTTGTTAGCAAGCTTTTCGCGCTTGTCTTCAAAACCTAATTGAACGCTAGAGTAGCCGTCGCTTTCGACTGTTTTCTTTTGAAGTACAACGTTTGGCGCTGCTTCGATTACAGTTACTGGGATCAGTTCACCGTTTTCAGCAAACACTTGCGTCATACCGATTTTTCTTCCTAAGATTCCTTTGGTCATGAGTCACACCTCCTGATTTTTCATTAATTTATTTATTAAAGTTTGATTTCAATGTCAACGCCTGACGGCAAGTCTAAACGCATCAATGAATCAACTGTTTTTGGAGTTGGGTTCACGATATCGATTAAACGTTTATGAGTACGCATTTCGAACTGCTCACGAGAATCTTTGTACTTATGCACCGCACGAAGAATCGTGTAGATAGATTTCTCAGTTGGAAGCGGGATCGGACCGGATACACTTGCACCAGAACGTTTAGCTGTCTCAACGATTTTCTCTGCCGATTGATCAAGAATACGATGATCATATGCTTTCAAACGAATGCGAATTTTTTGTTTTGCCATTATTTTCCCTCCTTTATCGCCTATTTAGCTAATAGACATACTCCGCGAAAATTTTTCCCTGACATCACCGCCATGGCAAAGCGGCCGGGTGTGTCAGCAACCTTCCGCATCAACGCTGTCAAAAACCAACATTGATTATTATACATCCATTTTCTACTGATTGCAATAGTAGAAACAAAAAAAATTACAAACAAAAACAGCCCGGCCGAAACCGGACTGTTTTCGGTGAAAATATGATTATTTTTGGATTGTTGCTACAACGCCAGCGCCTACTGTACGGCCACCTTCACGGATTGAGAATTTAGTACCTTCTTCAATTGCGATTGGAGCAATCAATTCTACTGACATTTCTACGTTGTCACCAGGCATAACCATTTCTACGCCTTCAGGAAGGTTGCAGATACCAGTTACATCAGTTGTACGGAAGTAGAACTGTGGACGGTAGTTTGTGAAGAATGGAGTGTGACGTCCACCCTCTTCTTTAGAAAGAACATAAACTTCCGCTTTGAAAGTTGTATGCGGTGTGATTGTACCTGGCTTTGCAAGTACTTGACCACGTTGGATTTCTTCACGAGCTACACCACGAAGAAGTGCACCGATGTTGTCGCCAGCTTCAGCATAATCAAGAAGCTTACGGAACATTTCAACACCTGTTACAGTTGTTGATTTTGGCTCTTCAGTCAAACCGATGATTTCGATTACGTCACCGACTTTGATTTGTCCGCGCTCAACGCGTCCAGTTGCTACTGTACCACGGCCAGTGATTGAGAAAACATCCTCAACAGGCATCATGAATGGTTTGTCAGTGTCACGTGTTGGAGTTGGGATGTACTCATCTACTGCAGCCATAAGCTCATGAATTTTTTCTTCCCATGCAGCGTCGCCTTCAAGTGCTTTAAGAGCAGAACCTTTGATAACAGGAATGTCATCGCCTGGGAAATCGTACTCAGAAAGAAGGTCGCGAACTTCCATTTCAACTAGCTCAAGAAGCTCTTCGTCATCTACCATGTCACATTTGTTCATGAATACAACTAGGTAAGGTACACCTACTTGACGAGAAAGAAGGATGTGCTCACGAGTTTGCGGCATTGGACCGTCAGAAGCAGATACCACTAGGATACCACCGTCCATTTGTGCTGCACCAGTGATCATGTTTTTAACATAGTCAGCGTGTCCAGGGCAGTCAACGTGTGCATAGTGACGAGTTTCAGTTTCATACTCAACGTGTGCAGTTGAGATTGTGATACCGCGCTCGCGCTCTTCTGGAGCACCATCGATTTGGTCATACGCACGTGCTTCTGCGCCACCTGATTTTGCAAGAACAGTTGTGATTGCAGCTGTTAGAGTTGTTTTACCATGGTCAACGTGGCCAATTGTACCAATGTTAACGTGTGGTTTTGAACGGTCGAATTTTGCTTTTCCCATTAGGAAGTCCTCCTTCAAAATATAGAAATTAGTAGTAGTTTATATTGGTCTTCTTCCGGAAAACATTCATTTTCCGAAAGAAGAGAAAGCTTACAATAGTATTTATACTTGATTAGGAAGTATAAATCAATTATTCGCCTTTATTTTTTTTGATGATTGTTTCCATAACACTCTTTGGTACTTCTTCATAATGATCGAAGTGCATAGAGTAGTTACCGCGACCTTGCGTGTTAGAACGAAGAGTCGTTGCGTAACCAAACATCTCAGAAAGTGGAACGAACGCTTTAACAACTTGCGCGTTACCGCGTGCTTCCATACCTTCTACACGTCCACGGCGTGATGTAACATCACCCATGATGTCGCCAAGATATTCGTCTGGAATAACAACTTCCACTTTCATAAGCGGTTCAAGAAGAACTGGGTTACATTTTGACACTGCATTTTTAAGCGCCATTGAAGCAGCGATTTTAAATGCCATCTCAGATGAATCGACATCATGATAAGAACCGTCAAATAGGCGGGCTTTAACATCGATCAACGGGTAACCAGCAAGAACACCATTTTGCATAGCGTCTTCTAGACCAGCTTGTACAGCAGGAATGTATTCACGTGGTACGGAACCACCAACGATACCGTTTTCGAATTCGAAGCCTTTTCCTTCTTCGTTAGGAGAGAACTCGATCCAAACGTGACCGAACTGACCGCGTCCACCAGATTGACGGGCAAATTTACCTTCAACCTGTGCACTAGCACGGAACGTTTCACGGTATGCTACCTGTGGTGCACCAACGTTTGCTTCTACTTTGAACTCGCGACGCATACGGTCAACAAGGATGTCAAGGTGAAGCTCACCCATACCCGAGATAACAACTTCACCAGTTTCCTGGTCAGTACGTGCATGGAATGTTGGATCTTCTTCTTGAAGTTTTTGAAGTGCTGTTGTCATCTTATCTTGGTCAGCTTTTGTTTTAGGCTCAACTGACAAGTGGATAACAGGTTCAGGGAACACCATAGACTCAAGAATAACAAGGTTTTTCTCATCGCAAAGCGTGTCGCCTGTTGTTGTATCTTTCAATCCAACAGCAGCAGCGATATCACCTGCGTACACTTGTGAAATCTCTTCACGAGAGTTTGCGTGCATTTGAAGGATACGACCTACACGCTCACGCTTGCCTTTTGTTGAGTTCTGAACGTATGAACCAGATGAAAGAACACCTGAGTATACGCGGAAGAACGTCAATTTACCAACGTATGGATCCGTCATAACTTTAAATGCAAGAGCCGAGAACGGCGCTTCATCGCTAGATTCACGTTCCACTTCTTCATCGCTGTCTGGAAGCGTACCTTTGATTGCTGGTACATCAACCGGTGCTGGAAGATAGTCGATAACAGCGTCAAGCATAAGCTGAACACCTTTGTTTTTAAATGCAGAACCAACCATTACTGGGAAGAATTCTACGTTGATAACACCTTTACGAATCGCAGCTTTGATTTCGTCATTCGTCAACTCTTCGCCGCCAAGGTATTTCTCCATTAATTCTTCGTCAAGCTCCGCTACCGCTTCAATTAGCTTTTCACGGTATTCATCAGCTTGATCCTGGTAATCTGCAGGAATGTCAACAACCTCAATTTCAGTACCGAGGTCATTGCCATACATTGTTGCTTTCATTTCAATAAGATCAATGATGCCTGAGAACTCGTCTTCCGCACCGATTGGCAATTGAATTGGGTGAGCATTCGCCATTAGACGGTCATGGATTGTGCCAACAGAGTAAAGGAAGTCAGCACCCAATTTGTCCATTTTGTTGACGAATACAACACGTGGAACGCCGTATGTTGTCGCTTGACGCCATACTGTTTCCGTTTGTGGTTCTACACCTGATTGTGCATCAAGTACAGTTACCGCACCATCAAGTACACGAAGAGAACGTTCAACTTCTACTGTGAAGTCTACGTGCCCTGGTGTATCGATGATGTTAACACGGTGACCTTTCCATTGAGCAGTTGTTGCAGCAGACGTGATTGTAATCCCGCGCTCCTGCTCTTGCTCCATCCAGTCCATTTGTGAAGCACCTTCGTGCGTTTCACCAATTTTATGGATACGGCCAGTGTAATAAAGGATACGCTCAGTCGTTGTTGTTTTACCAGCATCGATGTGAGCCATAATTCCGATGTTACGAGTGTTTTTTAAGGAGAACTCTCTTGCCATCTATTATCTTTCTCCTTCCTGAATTAGGGTAGGTTTAAGTTTTGTTTTAAAAATTACCAGCGGTAGTGAGCGAATGCTTTGTTCGCTTCCGCCATTTTGTGTGTATCTTCGCGTTTCTTAACAGAAGCACCGCTGTTGTTTGCCGCATCAAGAATTTCAGCTGCAAGGCGCTCTTCCATTGTTTTTTCACCGCGTAGGCGCGCATAGTTTACCAACCAGCGAAGACCTAGTGTTGTGCGGCGCTCAGGACGAACTTCAATAGGTACCTGGTAGTTCGCACCGCCGACACGGCGTGCTTTAACCTCTAGTACCGGCATGATGTTTTTCATCGCCTGGTCGAATACTTCCATTGGATCATTTCCCGTGCGTTCACGGATTGTATCAAAAGCTGCGTAAAGGATGGCTTGGGATTTTCCACGCTTCCCGTCAACCATCATTTTGTTAATAAGACGAGTAACTAATTTTGAGTTGTAAAGCGGATCAGGCAATACGTCTCTTTTTGCTACAGGACCTTTACGTGGCATGTGTTTTCCTCCTTTCGGAAATTCAAGTTATGTTTTTTTAAATTATGCTTTTGGTGCTTTAGGACGTTTTGTACCGTATTTTGAACGGCCTTGACGACGAGTTTCAACGCCGGCAGTATCAAGCGCTCCACGAACGATGTGGTAACGTACCCCCGGTAAGTCTTTTACACGTCCGCCGCGGATCAAAACGACACTGTGCTCTTGAAGGTTATGGCCGATACCAGGGATATAAGCTGTTACTTCAATACCGTTACTCAAACGCACACGCGCATATTTACGAAGCGCTGAGTTCGGTTTTTTCGGCGTCATTGTTCCCACACGTGTGCAAACACCGCGTTTTTGCGGAGAAAGTACATCTGTTTGGGATTTCTTAAAGCTGTTGAATCCTTTATTAAGCGCCGGAGACTTCGATTTAGTGATCTTTGATTTACGAGGCTTACGTACTAACTGATTAATAGTAGGCATGTAAAGATCCTCCCTTCCTTTTTTTCTAAGCCAACACAACCAGGTGGCTCATTTTTGGGCAAAAACAAAGTTCTTGCAGCAAACCTGCAAAAACGTTCTTTGCGAATAGTGGCAATGATTGTTTTGGTCCTATCTCCATACATAAAGTAAGGTCGTACAGGAACACCTTGATCATAGTATCATTTTCATTTTCTAGTGTCAACTATTCTTTTTAAAAATTTTATCGGCGCCGGTATAATCCAGGCGCCGATAAAAAATTATTCGACTGTAACTGATTCTTCTTCTTTTAGATTTGCTTCGGATTGACGGTAACGCTGCATACCAGTACCCGCTGGAACGAGTTTTCCGATAATAACGTTCTCTTTCAAACCAAGCAATTCGTCGCGCTTTCCTTTGATCGCAGCATCGGTCAGGACACGAGTTGTCTCCTGGAAGGATGCAGCAGACAAGAAGGAATCCGTTTCGAGGGATGCTTTTGTAATTCCCAGAAGGATCGGACGGCCTGTTGCCGGAATTCCGCCTTCAAGAAGAACTTTTTCATTGGCATCACGGAACTGATGAATTTCAAGCAGACTGCCTGGAAGAACATCTGTATCTCCCGCTTCAAGCACACGTACTTTACGAAGCATTTGGCGAACCATTACTTCAACGTGTTTATCGCCGATTTCAACCCCCTGCATACGGTATACCTTCTGCACTTCACGCAGTAAGTATTCCTGAACAGATGTGACATCTTTGATTTTCAAGTATTCTTTCGGATCGATAGACCCTTCTGTTAATACTTGGCCGCGTTCGATCGTATCGTTTACGGCTACTTTTAAGCGTGCTGTATATGGAGCGTTATAGGTGCGTGTTTCCACGTCGCCTGCAATAGTGATCTCCTGCTGACGGTCACGGCCTTCTGTAATAGACGTAATGGTTCCGTTGATTTCCGAAATGATCGCCTGACCTTTCGGGTTACGCGCTTCGAAAATCTCCTGGATACGCGGAAGACCCTGCGTAATATCGTCTCCGGCTACGCCGCCTGTGTGGAACGTACGCATTGTAAGCTGTGTTCCCGGCTCCCCGATTGACTGGGCAGCAATAATACCGACTGCTTCGCCAACTTCCACTTCCTGGCCGGTCGCCAAGTTGCGTCCGTAGCATTTTTTACATACGCCATGACGTGTGTTGCAAGTGAATGCTGAGCGGATCCATACGGTTTCCACGCCTGCTTCCACAACCACTTTCGCCAAGTCTTCATCAATTTGTTCGTTTTCACGGACAAGCACTTCACCCGTTTCCGGATGCTTGATTGCTTTACGTGAATAACGGCCAATAAGACGCTCTTCAAGTGCCTCGATAATTTCCGTGCCGTCTTTGATCGAGCTGATTTCCAGGCCGCGATCTGTCCCACAGTCATCCTCGCGAACGATAACGTCCTGCGCTACGTCAACGAGACGACGTGTTAAGTAACCTGAATCGGCTGTTTTCAGGGCGGTATCGGCAAGACCTTTACGCGCACCGTGTGTCGAGATAAAGTACTCGAGTACCGTCAGACCTTCACGGAACGAAGATTTGATCGGAAGTTCGATAATCCGGCCGGCCGGGTTGGCCATGAGTCCGCGCATACCAGCAAGCTGTGTAAAGTTGGACGCGTTACCACGGGCTCCGGAATCACTCATCATGAAGATCGGGTTGCGTTTATCAAGGGATTCCATCAATTTGCCCTGGATAACATCTTTCGCTGCGCTCCAGACAGAAATAACGCGGTCATAGCGCTCTTCTTCGGTAATTAAACCGCGGCGGAACTGCTTCATAACGTTGTCCACTTTTGCCTGTGCTTCTTTTAGAATTCCCTCTTTTTCACCCAATACAACGATATCCGCTACCCCTACTGTGATACCCGCTTTTGTCGAGTGTCTAAAGCCGAGGTCTTTCATGCGGTCAAGCATTTTGGATGTTTCAGTAATCTTGAAGCGTTTGAATACTTCAGCAATGATGTTACCAAGAATTTTCTTTTTAAACGGAGCAACAATTTCCTGCTTGGCAATGTGTTCAGGCACATTTGCGCCTGCATCTAAGAAATATTTCTCCGGTGTTTTTACTTCAAGGTTGCTGCTTGTTGGTTCGTTAATGTACGGGAATGTATCCGGTAAAATTTCATTAAAGATCAATTTACCAACCGTTGTAACAAGAAGCTTTTTGTTTTGTTCTTCTGTGAAGGTCTGGTTTTCAAGAGATGAAGCTGCCACCGCCACACGTGTGTGCAGGTGAACATATCCATTTTGATAAGCCAAAATTGCTTCGTTTGTATCTTTAAAGACGGCCCCTTCTCCTACTGCTCCTTCACGCTCAAGCGTTAAGTAGTAGTTACCGAGTACCATATCCTGTGAAGGCGTAACAACTGGTTTTCCGTCTTTCGGATTCAAAATGTTCTGTGCAGCAAGCATCAGCATACGCGCTTCCGCTTGTGCTTCTGCTGAAAGCGGCACGTGAACAGCCATTTGGTCACCATCAAAGTCCGCGTTGTATGCTGTACATACGAGCGGGTGAAGGCGAATCGCACGACCTTCTACCAATGTTGGTTCAAATGCCTGGATACCAAGACGGTGAAGCGTCGGTGCGCGGTTTAGGAGAACCGGATGCTCACGGATTACTTCTTCAAGCACATCCCACACATCAGACTGAACGCGTTCAATTTTACGTTTTGCACTTTTAATGTTGTGCGCAAGTCCACGCTCAACAAGTTCTTTCATAACGAACGGTTTGAAAAGTTCAAGCGCCATTTCTTTTGGAAGGCCGCATTGATACATTTTCAAGTTCGGACCAACGACGATTACAGAACGGCCAGAGTAGTCAACCCGCTTACCAAGCAAGTTTTGACGGAAGCGGCCCTGTTTCCCTTTCAGCATATGTGAAAGAGATTTTAATGGACGGTTACCCGGTCCTGTAACAGGACGTCCACGGCGTCCATTGTCGATCAACGCGTCTACTGCTTCTTGAAGCATACGCTTTTCGTTTTGAACAATGATGCTTGGCGCACCAAGGTCTAGCAAGCGTTTAAGACGGTTGTTCCGGTTAATTACACGGCGGTACAAGTCATTCAAATCAGACGTCGCAAAGCGGCCGCCATCCAGCTGTACCATTGGACGAAGTTCTGGCGGGATAACCGGCAGCACATCTAGAATCATCCAGTCTGGACGGTTGCCAGAATGACGGAATGCTTCAATCACTTCAAGGCGCTTGATCGCACGTGTACGGCGCTGGCCTTGCGCTGATTTTAATTCTTCTTTTAACTGTTCTGTTTCTTTATCAAGGTCAATGTCTTGAAGAAGCTTTTTGATCGCTTCTGCACCCATAGACGCCTGGAACTTACTGCCGTATTTGTCGCGGTAAGTACGGAACTCTTTTTCGGAAAGAAGCTGCTTTTTCTCAAGCGCTGTATCCCCTGATTCTGTTACTACGTAAGATGCGAAGTAAATGACTTCTTCCAATGCACGTGGAGACATGTCCAGAACAAGACCCATACGGCTTGGAATTCCTTTGAAATACCAAATATGCGAAACAGGCGCAGCCAGCTCAATGTGCCCCATACGCTCACGGCGCACTTTCGCTTTTGTTACTTCAACGCCACAACGGTCACACACAACGCCTTTATAACGAACACGCTTGTATTTGCCGCAATGACATTCCCAGTCTTTCGTAGGACCAAAAATCCGTTCACAGAATAAGCCGTCTTTTTCCGGCTTCAGCGTACGGTAGTTAATAGTTTCAGGTTTTTTAACTTCTCCATAAGACCATGAACGGATCTTATCCGGTGAAGCGAGACCGATTTTCATGTACTCAAAATTATTGACATCCAGCAAGGGGCCTACCTCCCTTTTCTTTTTACCGATTTCCTTGAAAGCGCCCAAAAAGCGCTCGGAGCGCTTTTTGGACGAACTGCTATTTATATGGGTCAGTCTGTTGATCCGATTGGCTCGATTCCAGCGGCTTCAGGAGCGATATTTAACGTATCGGCCTGCTGCACATCATCCTCATCCTCAAGATCGCGCATTTCAATTTCTTGATCGTCTCCTGACATGATTTTCACGTCAAGACCAAGACTTTGAAGTTCTTTGATCAATACTTTGAATGATTCAGGAACACCTGGTTCTGGAACATTTTCGCCTTTCACAATCGCTTCGTATGTTTTCACACGGCCAACGATGTCATCGGACTTAACTGTTAAGATCTCTTGAAGTGTATAAGCGGCACCATATGCTTCAAGCGCCCAAACCTCCATCTCACCGAAACGCTGTCCGCCGAACTGGGCTTTACCGCCAAGCGGCTGCTGTGTAACAAGTGAGTATGGTCCAGTAGAACGCGCATGGAGCTTATCGTCAACCATGTGCGCAAGCTTGATCATATACATGATTCCAACAGATACACGGTTGTCAAATGGCTCACCACTGCGGCCATCGTACAAGACCGTTTTCGCATCACGGCTCATGCCGGCTTCTTCGATTGTTTCCCACACATCGTCCTCGGTTGCACCATCAAATACTGGTGACGCAACATGAATGCCGAGGTAGCGGGCAGCCATACCTAAGTGAAGCTCAAGCACCTGACCGATGTTCATACGGGAAGGTACGCCGAGCGGGTTAAGCATGATATCAACCGGTGTGCCATCCGGCAGGAACGGCATGTCTTCTTCCGGTAAGATACGGGAGATTACCCCTTTGTTACCGTGACGGCCGGCCATTTTATCCCCTTCAGAAATCTTCCGTTTTTGAACGATGTACACACGTACCAGCTGGTTTACACCTGGTGGCAGCTCATCGCCGTCTTCACGGTTAAAGACTTTTACATCGAGGACAATTCCGCTTCCGCCGTGAGGAACACGAAGCGACGTATCACGAACTTCACGTGCTTTTTCACCGAAGATTGCATGAAGAAGGCGTTCTTCTGCTGTCAGTTCTGTTACACCTTTAGGCGTGACTTTCCCAACAAGCAAATCACCGTCTTTTACTTCTGCACCAACACGGATAATTCCACGGTCATCAAGGTTGCGAAGCGCATCTTCACCGACATTTGGAATATCGCGCGTAATTTCTTCAGGCCCAAGCTTCGTGTCACGTGATTCTGACTCGTATTCTTCGATATGGATCGATGTATAGACGTCATCTTTCACAAGACGCTCGCTCATAATAATCGCATCTTCATAGTTATAGCCGTCCCATGTCATGAACGCGACAAGAACGTTGCGGCCAAGGGCAAGTTCGCCGAGTTCCATTGATGGACCATCCGCTAAAATCTCACCTTTTTTCACACGGTTGCCGACTGCAACAATTGGACGCTGGTTGTAGCATGTTCCTTGGTTGGAACGAATGAATTTTTGCAGTTTGTATTTATCAAGATCGCCTTTGATTTCCTGTCCATCTACTTCCTGAATGCGGCGGACAAGAATTTGACGTGCTTCTACACGCTCAACGATTCCTTCATGCTTACAAATAACAGCAGCTCCGGAGTCTTTTGCAGATACGTATTCCATACCTGTTCCGACGATCGGTGCTTCCGGCTGCATCAATGGTACAGCCTGACGCTGCATGTTCGCTCCCATAAGGGCACGGTTGGAGTCATCGTTTTCTAAGAACGGGATACATGCTGTCGCAGCAGAAACAACCTGTTTCGGAGATACGTCCATGTAGTCCACGCGCTCACGTTTAACGACGGTATTTTCACCGCGGAAACGAGCAACGACTTCTTCTTCCGCAAATGATCCATCTTCATTTAATGGAACATTTGCCTGGGCTACTACATAGTTGTCTTCTTCGTCCGCAGTCAAGTAATCAATACGCTGTGTTACACGACCTGTGTCTGGATCAACACGACGGTACGGTGTTTCAATGAAGCCAAAGCGGTTTACTTTTGCGAAAGAAGACAATGAGTTGATCAGCCCGATGTTTGGACCCTCAGGTGTTTCAATCGGACACATACGGCCATAGTGAGAGTAATGAACGTCACGGACTTCAAAGCCGGCACGCTCACGCGTCAAACCACCTGGTCCGAGTGCAGATAAACGGCGTTTATGCGTTAATTCACCAAGCGGGTTCGTCTGGTCCATGAACTGTGAAAGCTGGGAGCTTCCAAAGAACTCTTTAATAGACGCAATCACTGGGCGGATGTTAATCAACTGCTGCGGTGTGATCGTTTGTGTGTCTTGAATCGACATACGCTCACGAACCACACGCTCCATACGGGATAAACCGATACGGAATTGGTTTTGCAGAAGCTCGCCTACTGAACGCAGACGGCGGTTACCAAGGTGATCAATATCATCTGTGTCGCCTACTCCGTAAAGAAGGTTGAAGAAATAACCGATTGACGCAATGATGTCTGCCGGCGTGATATTCTTCACATTCATTTCCGGGAAGCCGTTTCCGATAATGTTGATAACCTGCTCTTCTTCGCTGTTTGGTGCATATACTTTAATAGTCTGAACAGTCATATCCTCTTCAACTACACCGCCGCTTTGACGGTATGTTTTAAAGGCTACGCCGTTTTCAAGATACGGAATGATTTTATCGAGCGTGCGGCGGTCTAGTACAGTGCCTGCTTCTGCGATAATTTCACCTGTTTCCGGATCGGCAAGTGTCTCTGCCAGACGCTGTCCAAACAAACGGTTTTTCGTGTGAAGCTTTTTATTCATTTTATAACGACCAACGCTTGCGAGGTCATACCGTTTCGGGTCAAAGAAGCGGGAAACCAAAAGGCTTTTCGCATTTTCAACTGTTGGCGGCTCACCCGGGCGAAGGCGCTCATAAATTTCAATCAACGCTTTTTCCGTTGTTTCAGTGTTGTCTTTTTCGAGTGTGTTGCGCAAGTATTCGTTATCACCAAGCAAGTCGATGATTTCTTGATCAGTGCCAAACCCTAATGCACGTAGTAATACCGTAATCGGCAATTTACGTGTCCGGTCGATCCGAACATACACAATGTCTTTAGCATCTGTTTCATACTCAAGCCATGCGCCACGGTTTGGAATAACGGTCGCAGTAAATCCGCGCTTACCGTTTTTATCCAGTTTACCGTTGTAGTATACGCTTGGAGAACGAACAAGCTGAGAAACGATAACGCGCTCTGCACCATTAATAATAAATGTTCCTGTTTCGGTCATAAGCGGGAAATCGCCCATGAAAACTTCTTGATCTTTCACTTCGCCCGTTTCTTTATTTAAAAGACGGACTTTCACGCGGAGCGGCGCAGAATACGTAACATCACGCTCTTTCGACTCATCCACGGGATACTTTGGCTCTGCCAGGCTGTAATCAATAAATTCCAGTGCCAGATTACCTGTGAAATCTTCAATCGGAGAAATGTCCTGGAACATTTCACGCAGACCCTCATCAAGAAACCATTGATAGGAGGCTGTTTGAATTTCAATCAAATTCGGTAAATCTAATACTTCACTAATGCGCGCATAGCTTCTGCGCTGGCGGTGTCGTCCATACTGAACTAGTTGACCTGTCAACTGATTCACCCCTCAAATCAAGCGTTATTATTGCCTATACTTTATCTTCAAGCAGAGTATTTTCATACTCAACAAGACAAAAAGAAAAAGGTTTTGTCAAAGAAAACCTCATTTTTATCACAATTGGCCCTATTTTGTTGTCATTGTTCCCATTTTAACAAAAAAATATTCTCATTGACAAACGGGCACAAATATTATATTGGCATTTTACAATAATAGCATACGGTTTTTTTAGGGTCAATTATTTTTTCGCTCGTAAAATAAAATAGCCCTTAGACTTCGCTGCTACATCACATGAGCCAGCCAGACGCTCCATTTCTTTCATTACAGACGGTGCTCCCTGCTTCTTTTGAATGACGACCCACAGTTCGCCGCCCTCTCTGAGCTTCGCAAATCCTGTTTGAATAATGTCAAATACCACTTCTTTTCCTGCACGAATAGGCGGATTCGTCAGCACAGCGGCAAATCCTTCTTCCGATACATTTTGAAGACGGTCACTTTTATAAATTTGAACGTTCTCTACTCCGTTTCGCTTTGCATTTTTGCGTGCGAGATCAAGAGCCCGTTCGTTTACATCAATCATATGAATCGTCCGGCTTGGCTGCTCGGGTGCGATTGAAAGGCCAATCGGCCCATAACCGCAGCCTGCATCTAAGATGGGACCCTCTGCTTCAGGCCATTCGAATGTTTCAATTAACAATCTTGAGCCAAAATCTACTTCCGATTTTGAAAAAACACCTGCATCGGTTTCGAATCTATAGGTCCGTTCCCGCAGTACAAAATCAAACTGCTGCAGACGGTGCTCACTGTTTGGTTTATTGGAAAAATAATGATCTGCCACGATCATTTCCCCTTTCAACAAACAAAAGCCCGCTGTAAAACCAGCGGACTTTTGTGTCATTGTATCAAAGAATTACTTCACTTCTACAGAAGCGCCAACTTCTTCAAGTTTCGCTTTAAGCTCTTCAGCTTCTTCTTTCGCGATACCTTCTTTAAGTGCTTTAGGAGTGTTATCAACTAGCTCTTTCGCTTCTTTCAAGCCAAGACCTGTGATTTCGCGAACTACTTTGATAACTTTGATTTTTTGGTCGCCTGCACCGTTAAGGATAAGGTCGAATTCTGTTTTTTCTGCTGCTGCGTCGCCGCCTGCAGCACCTGCTACTGCAACTGGTGCAGCTGCTGTTACGCCGAATTCTTCTTCGATTGCTTTTACAAGGTCGTTCAATTCAAGAACGGACATTTCTTTGATTGCTTCAATGATTTGCTCTTTAGACATTTTGTATTTCCTCCTTAGTGTGTTTTAAAAATGTTTTTTTATTCGTTAAACCGCTAAGCGGCTTTTCTTACAATTATGCGCCTTGCTCTTCTTTTTGGTCGGCCACTGCTTTCGCTGCAAGAGCGAAGTTGCGGATTGGCGCTTGAAGAACGCTGAGTACCATAGAAAGAAGTCCTTCGCGTGATGGAAGTTCTGCAAGTGCTTTAACTTCCTCAACAGATACGAAGTTCCCTTCAAGAACACCCGCTTTGATTTCAAGGGCGTCGTTTTTCTTCGCGAATTCGTTCAAGATCTTCGCTGGAGCCACAACATCCTCAGCACCGAACGCGATTGCGTTTGGACCTGTAAGGAACTCTCCAAGTCCTTCGATGCCTGCTTGTTCAGCTGCGCGGCGAGTCATTGTATTTTTGTATACTTTGAACTCAACGCCTGCTTCACGAAGCTGCTTACGAAGTTCCGTTACTTGTGCCACGGAAAGACCGCGGTAGTCAACGATGACTGTCGATGGGCTGTTTTTTAGTTTGTCAGCGATTTGGCCAACAAGTTCTTGTTTTTTCTCGATAACGCTGCTCATCTGCTACACCTCCTGTAAAATTTGTCTGAACGAAAAACGTTCACTCATTTTATACCGTTTAGGAAACGTAAAAAGCCTCCATGTCCCGTAAGACATGGAGGCACGAAAAGCGGACAAAGCCGCGCAATCTATTTCGCAAGTCCTCGGCAGGATGATTAAGCTTGAAAGCCCCTGCTGTCTACGGTACAAATGTGCATATGTGATTAAGTTGCTGCTTACTAACTGTAAGCCCAACGAATATTACTTTAACATAAAGTTTTTACGTTGTCAACTTAGTTTTTTACTGCTGTGAAAGATGCTGCATCTACTTTGATACCAGGGCCCATTGTAGATGTAACAGCGATGTTTTTCATGTAAATGCCTTTAGCTGCCGAAGGCTTTACTTTCAACATTGTATCAAAGATAGCTGTAAAGTTTTCAACAAGCTTTTCGCTTTCGAAAGATACTTTACCAACTGGTACGTGGATGTTACCTGCTTTATCAACACGGTATTCTACTTTACCAGCTTTGATTTCTTGGATCGCTTTTGTTACATCAAATGTTACTGTGCCAGTTTTCGGGTTCGGCATCAAGCCTTTTGGTCCAAGAACGCGGCCTAGTTTACCAACTTCACCCATCATGTCAGGTGTAGCTACGATTACGTCAAATTCGAACCAGCCTTGTTGGATTTTGTTGATGAAGTCGCTGTCACCTACGTAGTCTGCACCAGCTGCTTCAGCTTCTTTTGCTTTTTCGCCTTTTGCGAATACAAGAACGCGTTGTGTTTTACCTGTTCCGTTTGGAAGAACAAGCGCACCGCGGATTTGTTGGTCTGCTTTTTTCGGGTCAACGCCAAGACGGAATGCCGCCTCAACTGTTGCATCGAATTTAACTGTAGTTGTTTTCTTTACAAGCTCAATTGCTTCTTCTACTGAATATTGTTTCGTGCGGTCAACAAGTTTAGCCGCATCTTGAAACTTTTTACCTTGTTTAGCCATGTTTTGTTTCCTCCTTATGTGGTTTTAGCGGAATTTACCTCCCACGAATAAAGGCTGCGGATGAAGTATCGCTACTTCACTCGCAACCTCCCAAAAACGAACAACCGATTAATCTTCAATCACAATACCCATGCTGCGGGCAGTACCTTCAACCATACGCATAGCTGCTTCAACATCAGCTGCGTTTAGATCAGGCATTTTTGTTTCAGCAATTTCACGCACTTTATCACGTTTAACCGTTGCAACTTTGTTGCGGTTCGGTTCTCCAGATCCTGACTCGATGCCAGCTGCTTTTTTCAAAAGAACGGCTGCAGGCGGAGTTTTTGTGATGAATGTAAATGAACGGTCTTCAAAAACCGAAATTTCAACCGGGATAATCAATCCTGCTTGATCTGCTGTACGCGCATTGAATTCTTTACAGAATCCCATGATGTTAACACCAGCTTGACCTAGTGCCGGACCAACCGGCGGCGCAGGGTTTGCTTTACCTGCAGGAATTTGCAGTTTTACGACTTTAATTACTTTTTTAGCCACGAGACACACCTCCTTAAGTCCGTGATGTGGTACATGGGGCTTTGCCCCTCCCACTCTGTCTATCTTTATTTGAATAAAGATGATTAATAAAAATGAGTCTTACTCAGTACGACACGTACTGACCTAAAAAATAGTAACATTTTTCAAACAAGATTTCAACCCGTTTTCAGGATAATTTATTCACTTGATCAAAATCAAGCTCAACAGGTGTTTCACGACCGAACATATTTACAAGCACTTTCAGCTTTCCTTTGTCCTGGTCAATTTCTTCAACGCTGCCTTCAAACTCCGCAAACGGCCCTTCTTTCACAATCACGGTTTCACCAAGCTCATAGCCGGCATCGTGACGGCGCTCATCCATTCCCATTTGCTTCAGAATAGATGTTACTTCATCCGGAAGCAAAGGCGTTGGCTTAGAGCCATGGCCAGCAGATCCAACGAATCCGGTTACACCCGGTGTATTGCGGACGACATACCACGAATCGTCGGTCATTACGATTTCAACAAGTACGTATCCGGGGAATACTTTCCGCTTTGTCACTTTTTCTTTGCCGTTTTTTACATCGCGCTCTTCTTCTTCCGGTACAATGACACGGAAAATTTTATCCTGCATTCCCATTGACTCAACGCGTTTTTCTAAGTTCGCTTTTACTTTGTTCTCGTACCCTGAGTACGTGTGAACAACATACCAATTTTTTTCCATAGAAAGGGACTTGTGTCCTTCCCTCCTTTTCATTTAAACGAAAAGCGCAAGACGCCTATTCACCAGCAGCAAGTGCGGCATCATTCCGCAGCACTTTTTCGACCCGCAGCATGCGGGTCTCCGAGCTGACAGCGCCTGGAGCTAGACATTTTTTGAACCAAATGAAAAAACCCGTTAAACGGGCTTTTCAGGTCCGCATGATGCGGGTCATCAAGGCTTTTGGGCACAATGCTGTGCTTTTTGCCTTTGGTCTTATTATCATTATCCATTATAGCACGGAAAAAACACTGTGTATTCAAGTAATTTTCCAGACAGCTTTTTACATTGCCAAAACCCAGCGCACGAGCGCTGAAATGCCGTAATCAACGACCGAGAAAAAAAGAGCAAGAAAGATTACGGTTGAAATAACGGTAATCGTATACGTTGTAAGCTCTTTTCGTTTCGGCCAGCTGACTTTGCCCATTTCAGAACGCACGTTACGGAAAAACTGCGTAATGCGTGACATTTGCTGAAACCTCCAAAAGAAGCGCCGGTGTCATTTCGTTTGTTTATGCATAGTATGCTGGTTACAGACACCGCAAAATTTTTTTATTTCAAGGCGCTCGCCGCTGGCTGTATTTACCGTCGTCGAGTAATTACGTGATCCGCATACTGAACACGCAAGAGGCACTTTTTTTGCCATGTTATCACCTTACCATTTCGATTCTTAAAACGTATCATTGAAAGCGGGCTTTCGTCAAGTTTCATTGAATCGTAATTTCCTTGAATTCCAGATACCGCTCCAGCTTTCGTTTTACCCTTTGCAGGGCGTTATCAATTGATTTTACGTGCCGGTTAAGCTGCTCAGAGATTTCCTGGTACGAACGGCCGTCAAGGTAAAGAGCCAGTACCTGACGCTCTAAATCACTTAAAAGCTCGTTTACTTTTCCTTCAATGCTTGAAAATTGTTCGCGGTTAATAATTAATTCCTGTGGGTCGCTCGCTTTCGTTCCTGTCAGCACATCCATAAGCGTCCGATCTGATTCTTCATCGTAAATCGGCTTATCGAGCGATACGTAGGAATTAAGCGGGATGTGTTTCTGGCGGGTTGCCGTTTTAATGGCCGTAATAATTTGGCGGGTAATGCACAGCTCCGCAAAAGCCCGAAACGTGCTAAGCTTGTCCCCTTTGTAGTCGCGGACCGCCTTGTATAATCCAATCATGCCTTCCTGCACAATATCTTCCTTGTCAGCTCCGATTAAAAAATAAGAGCGGGCTTTGGCCCGGACAAAATTTCGGTATTTATGAATGACAAAATCGAGGGCTTCGCTGTTTCCTTTGTGCACAAGTTCCACAAGCTGTTCATCACTAAGCATATCCATTCCTGGACTAATCAAACGGTTCACGCTTACACATCTCCCTCCGCCTGTCAATCTTCGCTAGGATTAGTATACAGTACCATTTTTTTCTGCGTCAATCTTCATTTTTTTCCTCTGCGCCACTTCTCAAACGTTTCGGCGGTTTCTTTACTGAGCGGAATTCTCGCGTGTGGCTTGATTTCACTGATCTCCCCGAGGTTTTTTCGAATTCCTTTTTGTGTAATTGACAATTCTGTTAAAAGTTCCCGCGCAGAAATGCGGAGAGCTCCCTGGCCGAATACAGCCCATTGCTCTGTATAGTCCGATGTAGCGACCGTTACTTGATCACGCACATTCGTCAATTCAATGGCCATTCGTTCAATTCGCTCATCCGCCGTTTCATTTTCACGCGTAAAAATCACTTCTACCTTGGCATCGCGGTACTTTTTCTCCGTTCCTTTGACAAAGTGCGCATCGAATACAATAATCACGCGGCAGCCGTGGGCGCCCTGATACTCCGCCATTAGTTCGACAAGGCGGTCACGGGCACCGCCAAAATCTACGTTTTTCAACCGGCGAAGCTCCGGCCACGCGCCAATCATGTTATAGCCATCGACGAGGAGAATATCCATTGTCAGCTCCCCAGCGGATGACGCTTCCGGTATACTTCGTACATGAGCAGGGCAGCCGCTACCGACGCGTTAAGAGAAGTAACGTGACCGACCATCGGCAGCTGAATGAGAAAATCACATTTTTCTTTTACAAGACGGCTGACACCGCGGCCTTCACTGCCAATCACAAGGCAAAGAGGCATCGTGCCGTCAAACCGGCGGTAATCTTCGGCACCCGATGCATCTGTTCCGGCAATCCAAATTCCCCGCTCTTTTAACTCATCCATTGTGCGGGCAAGATTCGTGACGCGGGCTACCGGAATGTATTCGATGGCGCCTGTGGAGGCTTTCGCAGCCGTTGCGGTTAAACTCACGGACCGGCGCTTTGGAATAATAATTCCATGCGCGCCGACTGCATCGGCCGTCCGCATAATCGAGCCAAGATTATGCGGATCTTCGAGCTCATCAAGCAGGAGGAAAAACGGCGGTTCACCGCTTTCTTCTGCTTTGGCAAACAAGTCGTCAATTTCTGCATACTGGTACGCTGCAACAGACGCTGCGACTCCCTGGTGATTCTCCGGCACCACTTGCTCAATTTTTCGCTTCGGCACCATTTGAACCGGAATGCTCAGTTCTTTTGCTTTGGCGATAATTTGCTGAATCGAGCCTTTTTGTGCCCCTTCCTGCACCCAAAGCTTATTGATATCACGTCCGGCACGCAGTACTTCCATGACCGGGTTTCGTCCCCCGATCCATTCTTGTTCCTGTGTCATCCGTTCGTCCCTCCGTTCTCTAAGATGTTATAGATAATCTCTTCCATTCGCTCAAGCCGGCCGGTTAAAAACAAAAAACCGATGACAGCTTCAAGAGCGGTACTGTGGTTATAGGTCAGAACATCTGTGTTTTTTGGAGTATGCCCTGATTTTGCATTGCGTCCACGCTTGGCGACCGTTTCTTCTTCTTCGGTTAAAAACTGTTCTTCAAAAAGCCGGTGCAGCTGGGCAGCCTGTGCCTTGGCAGTGACGAATTTTGTCGAAGCGCGGTGCAGGTCGTTCGGCTTTACCCGGCCGGACTCCAGCAAAAACTTCCGCACATACACTTCGTATACAGCATCTCCCATATAAGCCAGCGCCAGCCCGTTCAGCTGTCTTGCATCTTTAAGCGGTTCTGCGAGTCCTTTCATCATCCGCGTCTCCAACGGATTCCTTGAGCCGTATCTTCCAGGATAATATTCATGTCTTTGAGCTGATCGCGAATGCTGTCTGCGCGGGCGAAATCTCGATTTTTGCGCGCTTCATTCCGCTCCTGGATCAATGCTTCAATTTCCTCATCCAATAGTTCCTCCTGCTGCAGCTGCAGGCCGAGCACGAAAAACATATCTTCAAATTTCGACAAAAATGCATCAATGACTTCTGTAGATGTATGGTCCTCAAGTAGATATACATTCGCATCTTTTGATAAATCAAACAGTACGGAAATGGCATTGGCTGTGTTAAAGTCATCATCCATTTCCTGCAGGAAACGCTCGTGGTGACGATTCACTTTTTCGATCCATTGATCGTTATGGTCCGTTAAATTGGTGCTGGATTCTTTGCGGTGCTTTACATTTTGATAAGCCGTTTTCAACCGGTCAAGCGAAGCGGCAGAGCTGTCGAGCAATTCTTTGTTGTAGTTAACCGGATTGCGGTAATGAACCGACAGCATGAAGAAGCGAAGCACCTGCGGGTCCACCTCTTTAATAATGTCATGGACGAGTACAAAGTTGCCAAGTGATTTGGACATTTTTTCGTTATCGATGTTAATGTAGCCGTTATGCAGCCAATAACGGGCAAACGGCTTACCTGTTAATGCTTCCGACTGGGCAATTTCATTTTCATGGTGCGGGAATGTTAAATCCTGGCCGCCTGCATGAATATCAATCGAATCACCAAGATACTTACGGGCCATTGCCGAGCATTCAATATGCCAGCCGGGACGTCCTTCTCCCCATGGGCTGCTCCAGGAGATTTCTCCTTCTTTCGCTGCTTTCCATAAAACAAAATCAAGTGCGTCGTCTTTTTTCTCGCCTGCGCCAATACGGGCACCGACTTTTAGTTCATCAATAGATTGATGAGACAATTTGCCGTATCCATTAAATTTACGGGTCCGGTAGTACACGTCTCCGCCGGATTCATAAGCAAATCCTTTGTTTACAAGCTCGGCAATAAATTCAATAATCAGTTCAATGCTTTCTGTTACGCGCGGATGAACGTCGGCTGTCTGGCAACCCAGTGCGTGGGTATCTTCAAAGTATGCCTGAATAAAACGTTCGGCAATGACCGGCACCTCTTCTCCGAGCTCGTTCGCTGCCCGGATCAGCTTGTCATCCACGTCGGTAAAGTTTGATACATACTTTACTTCGTATCCGCGGTATTGCAGATGGCGGCGCACTGTATCAAATACAATAGCCGGACGGGCATTTCCGATATGAATGTAGTTATACACAGTTGGACCGCATACATACATCTTTACTTTCCCCTCTTCAAGCGGGACAAATTCTTCTTTTTTGCGCGTCAGCGTATTATATAATTTAATGGACATTCGTGTGATCCCCTCTCTTCATTTCTTCCTTCAAGTAAGCAATTTCTGCTTCCAGGCTTTTTAAGCGGTCGGCAACCGGGTCAGGCATATTGCTGTGGTTTAAATCCTTTACAGAAGGCTGAACTTTTTTGCCATTCTGTATAACAACCCGGCCCGGAATCCCAACAACCGTTGAATTGGCCGGTACATCTTTTAATACAACCGAGCCAGCGCCAACCCGGGCGCATTCCCCAATGGTAATCGAGCCGAGCACCTTCGCTCCTGTGGCAATCAATGCTCCGTCAAGAACAGTGGGATGGCGCTTTCCTTTTTCTTTACCAGTTCCCCCGAGTGTCACCCCTTGATAAAGCGTAACATTGTCACCAATTTCACATGTTTCCCCAATGACAACGCCCATACCGTGATCGATAAAAAGACCGCGGCCAATCCGGGCACCTGGATGAATTTCAATGCCTGTGAAAAAGCGGCTGATTTGAGAAATAACCCGGGCAATAAAATAAAACTTCCGTTTGTAAAACCCATGGGCCAGGCGATGCGCCCAAATGGCATGCAGCCCCGAATACGTTAAAATCACTTCCAAGTAACTTCTTGCTGCCGGGTCCTGCTCAAAAATCGTGTCGATGTCCTGCTTTAATACACGCAGCATTGTTTCCACTCCTCCCAAATCCTTTTTCAGACATACAAAAAAACGCCTCTGATAGACAGAGACGTTTTGTATACGCGGTTCCACTCTGTTTGAAAAACGGCCCTTCGCCATTTTCCCAACTCCAGATCGATAACGGGGATTTCCCGCTGCCGCTTACTTTTTGTTCAGCCGCAGGCTCCGAGGGGCACTTCTGCGGACAGAGAGGCCTAAACCGCTCGCAGCCATGGCGGTTCTCTCTGAAAGGCATCTGCCGCTTACTTTTCCTCTTCAACGCTTTACTTTATATATACTCTATTATATACAGGTCCGCCTTTTAATCAAGAACAGTATTCAAACGTGTAATGACTTTTTCGCGGCCAAGCAGCTCGATCGCTTTCGGAAGGTCTGGTCCATGTGTCTGGCCAGTTACAGCTGCACGAATTGGCATAAACAGCTTTTTGCCTTTATGGCCTGTTTCTTTTTGTACTTCCTTCATTGCTTTTTTCACACCTTCTGCCTGGAACGGCTCAAGAGCTCCTGCTTTTTCAGCAAATGCGTGAAGCACTTCAGGAACTTGTTCTTCGGAAAGAACTTCTTTCGCTTCTTCTTCGTAAGAAACCTCTTCTTTGAAGAATAGACCCGATAATTCGACAATTTCTGCACCGTAACTCATTTTTTCCTGATAAAGCGCGATTAAGCTTGTTACCCATTCTTCTTTTTCAGGAGAAAGCGTTTCTTCGATCAAGCCTGCTTTCACAAGATGCGGCCGCGCAAGTTCAACGACCCGATCCACCGGCTGCTCCTTCATGTACTGGTTGTTCATCCAAAGAAGCTTTTGTTTATCGAAAAATGCTGGTGATTTAGACAGGCGGGCTGCATCAAACTGCTCAATAAACTGCTCTTTCGTGTAGATTTCCTCTTCTTCTTTCGGTGACCAGCCAAGAAGTGTAATAAAATTGAGCAATGCTTCCGGCAGATAGCCAAGCTCTTTGTACTGCTCAATAAACTGAATGATGGATTCATCACGCTTGCTCAGCTTCTTACGGCTTTCGTTTACGATCAACGTCATATGACCGAATACAGGCGGTTCAAAGCCAAGCGCCTTGTAAATAAGCAGTTGCTTCGGTGTATTGGAAATATGGTCGTCTCCACGAAGAACATGCGTCATTTTCATTAAATGATCGTCTACCGCTACAGCAAAGTTGTATGTTGGCGTTCCGTCCTGCTTGACGATAACGAAGTCACCACCGATGCCATCCGACTCAAAAGATACCTCTTCTTTTACGATATCATTGAATGTAATCGTCTCGCCTGATGGAACAAGAAAACGAATGCTTGGACGACGGCCTTCCGCTTCTAAAACAGCTCTTTCTTCGTCTGTCAGATGACGGCATTTCCCCGAATAGCCGGCGATTTCGTTGCGCTCTTGCTGCGCCGTGCGCTCCGCTTCCAGCTCTTCAGCGGTGCAGTAGCATTTATACGCTTTTCCTTCTGCTAAAAGCTGCTCATAGTACTGTTTGTATAAATCGTTTCGTTCTGATTGACGGTACGGTCCGTATTCACCGCCGACATCCGGCCCTTCATCCCAGTCGACGCCAAGCCATTTCAAATATTCCAGCTGGCTTTGTTCGCCGCCTTCAATATTCCGCTTTTGGTCTGTGTCCTCAATCCGGATAATAAATGATCCGCCAAGGTTGCGGGCATATAAATAGTTAAAAAGCGCTGTCCGCGCGTTCCCGATATGTAAATGGCCAGTTGGGCTCGGCGCGTAGCGAACACGTACATGATTTGTCATTGCTTTTTCCTCCGATGCTGTTTTACCTTTGTTTTTTTACCAATAGAACGGCTGCCTGTGATGCGATGCCTTCGCCTCTTCCCGGGAACCCGAGTTTTTCGGTCGTTGTGGCTTTCACATTTACTTGATCTGTGTCCGCCTGGAGCAGTTCGGCAATGCGCTCCTGCATCGCGCCAATATAAGGTGCCATTTTTGGCTTTTGGGCGATAATCGTGCAATCGATATTCCCCAGCTCATAGCCTTTGTTTTGTACAAGCTGCCAAACGTGCTCCAGCAGCTTCGCAGAATCTGCATCTTTAAATGCGGCATCTGTGTCCGGAAAATGACGGCCAATATCCCCCTCACCAATCGCTCCAAGACATGCGTCTGCCACGGTGTGCAAAAGCACATCCGCATCCGAGTGGCCGAGCAGTCCTTTGTCATGCGGAATGGTAATGCCGCCGATAATAAGCGGGCGTCCTTCTACAAGCTGATGCACATCAAACCCTTGTCCAATTCGAAACATATTATTTACACCTTGCTTTCATTTCTTTTTGCAATAATCGCCCGGGCAAAATATAAATCTTCCGGTGTCGTTAATTTAATATTGTCATAATCACTTTCGACAATACAAACAGGGTAGCCGGTCCGTTCCACAAGCGATGATTCATCGGTTCCCAAAAAGTCTTCTTCTTCCGCTTTTTTCTGGGCAGAAAGAAGAACCTCTTTTTGAAAAGCCTGCGGTGTTTGCACGGACCAGAGGCTTGACCGTTCGACTGTTTCGGACACAATGCCGCTTGCCGCTTTTTTTATTGTGTCTTTGACCGGGACAGCCGCAATGGCTGCACCTGTTGCCCAGGCGCTTTCGACAAGCGTCGCAACCGTTTCTTTTGTAATAAACGGCCGCGCTCCATCGTGAACAAGGACAATGTCTGATTCCGGCGGAAGCGCCTTTAAACCACTGTAGACACTGTGCTGCCGTTCTTTGCCGCCATCTGCGAATGCGCACACTTTTGTAATTCGGTGTATGGCTAAAAGCTGCTCAAATTCCTTCCGTTCATCCGGATGAACCGACAGCACAATGCCTCTGCATGACGCATCCGTCTCAAATACAGTGAGCGTATGAATAATAAGCGGCAGCCCTTCAAGCTCAAGCAGCACTTTGTTCATGCCTGCTTTCATACGCTTTCCTTTTCCGGCAGCTGGAATCACGACATAATAGTCCATTCGTTTAAACCTTTCCTTTCTTCTCATGCATGTTTCGGTTTTGCAAAAATCATTCGTCCGGCAGATGTCTGCAGTACGCTTGTGACAATTACGTCAATTTGCTTGCCGATAAAATCGCGGCCATCCTCTACGACGATCATCGTTCCGTCATCGAGGTAGGCAACGCCCTGGCGCTGTTCTTTCCCATCTTTAATCACCAGCACATGCATTTCTTCTCCCGGAATGACCACCGGTTTTACCGCGTTGGCAAGGTCGTTAATATTAAGTACTTGCACTTTTTGAAATTCACATACTTTATTTAAATTAAAGTCGTTAGTGACGACAATACCGCTTATTTCCTTCGCCAGCTTCACAAGCTTTGAATCTACTTCCTGAACATCTTCATAGTCCTTTTCTGTCATCTCAACTTCAATCGGGATATCTTTTTGCAGACGATTTAAAATATCAAGGCCGCGGCGCCCTTTCGTTCTCTTTAGTGTATCAGAAGAATCGGCAATATGCTGTAATTCTTCAAGAACAAATTGTGGAATCACAATCGTGCCGTCCAAAAAGCCTGTTTCACAAATATCGGCAATCCGCCCATCGATAATCACGCTCGTGTCCAGAATTTTAAATGATTTTGCCGGAAGCATAGGTGCCGTTTCTTCCGCTTGAACTTCCTTTCGCTTCGAAGACTTGCTTGAAGAAAATAAAGAGGTTAGTTCATCCCGGCGCTTAAACCCAAACTGAAAGCCAAGATATCCAAGACCAATGGTCAGCAAAATGGGCACCACTGTATTGACAATCGGCAGTTCCAGCTGTGCAAGCGGAATCCCAACCAGCATCGCCACAAGAAGTCCGGCCAACAAACCGACTCCGCCTGTGACAATATCAGTCAGCGGTGCATTCACAATTCGATCCTCGATCCACTTAATAAACTCCACAATGTAGTCTACTGCCCAAAAGGTAAGCAAATAGAAAAGGAGTGCTCCTACAAGCGCTGTGACATAGGGGTTATTAATAAATGGATGATCAAAATGAAGATAAAGGAATAAGTCCGGAAGAAGAAATACGCCAAGCGTACCGCCTAAAATAATGAACCCGCCCTGTACAAGACGCTTCAACATGTTTGTTTCACCTCCCTATTCTTTTTATTATAAACACGTTTCGAGCCTCGCGCTAATAATACGAGACTCGAATCGGTTTTGTTTCGTTTTTTATTTACCGAACACCATTTTTAATGCTTCATTTACAGTGGATACACCAATAATTTGAACCCCCGCCGGCGCTGTCCAGCCGCCAATGTTGTTCGACGGAACAATAATGCGTGTGAATCCAAGTTTTGCTGCCTCGTTTACACGCTGCTCAATTCGCGATACGCGCCGAACCTCTCCGGTCAGGCCAACCTCACCAATCAAGCAGTCTGAAGCACCTGTTGGTTCATCTCGGAAGCTTGAGGCAATACTGACTGCCACCGCCAAGTCAATGGCCGGCTCATCAAGCTTTACACCGCCCGCTACTTTCAAGTAAGCATCCTGGTTTTGTAAAAGCAGGCCGACTCGTTTTTCAAGCACCGCCATAATAAGCGTTACCCGGTTATGATCAATGCCGGTTGCCATCCGACGAGGGTTTCCAAAGACCGTTGGCGACACAAGTGCTTGTATTTCTACCAGCACGGGCCGGGTACCCTCCATAGACGCAACTACTGTGGAACCGGATGTTCCTTTTGTACGCTCCTCTAAGAAAATCTCAGATGGATTGGCCACTTCCTCAAGACCCGCTTCTTTCATCTCAAAAATGCCCATTTCATTTGTTGAGCCGAATCGGTTTTTAACCGCCCGTAAAATCCGGTACGTATGGTGCCGCTCGCCCTCGAAATAAAGCACGGTATCCACCATATGTTCAAGAAGGCGAGGTCCTGCGATAGCTCCTTCTTTTGTAACGTGTCCGACAATAAAAATAGCAATGTTATTCACTTTAGCAATACGCATCAACTCCGCTGTACACTCACGCACCTGTGACACACTGCCCGGTGCTGACGTTACTTCGGGATGATGAACCGTTTGAATGGAGTCGATGATGACAAACTGCGGCTTCATGTTTTCAATCGCCGAATGAATCAGCTGAAGGTTCGTTTCAGCGTAAATATACAGGCTTTGTTCATTAATACCCATTCGGGATGCACGCATTTTTGTTTGTTTCACCGACTCCTCACCAGAGATATAAAGCACATTGCTTCCTTTGGATGAAAGCTGGGAAGAAACCTGCAAAAGAAGCGTGGATTTCCCAATGCCCGGGTCACCGCCAATCAGAACGAGTGAACCAGGCACGACTCCGCCGCCTAATACTCGGTTTAACTCTTTTAAATCGGTTTCCACTCTTGGCTCTTGAGAGGTTTCTACGTCAACGAGCCGGGATGGCTTTGCCATAACTGTATCCGAATGAGCGAAGGTTGTACGTTTCGGTTTTCCGGTAATTTCTGTTTCTTCCACCATTTGGTTCCATTGACCGCAGCCCGGACATTTCCCCATCCACTTCGGTGATTCATATCCACAAGAGCCACAGACGAATTTTGTTTTTACTTTAGCCATGTTCCTTCTCCTTTTTCATAAAAAACAGCGGGTCTTTAACAGACCCGCTACACGCTTTCATTACGAGGTTGAGCCGGCCGCCGTGCGGACTACAAACTCGCCTTTCTCATCCACATCTACTACGACGTGCTGTCCAGTTAATACATTGCCTTTAAGCAGCTCCTCTGACAAGCGGTCTTCTACTTGCTTTTGAAGTGCCCGGCGAAGCGGACGTGCACCGTATTCCGGATCGTATCCTTCTTCCGCGATTTTTTCTTTCGCTTTATCAGACAGCTCGACATTGATGTCCTGCTCTTTGAGACGTGTTGTCAGCTGGTCCGTCATAAGAGTAACGATTTCTTTTAAGTGTTTCTTCTCAAGAGCATGGAAGACGATAATTTCATCGATACGGTTTAGGAATTCCGGACGGAACGCGCGTTTTAACTCATCCATCACTTTTCCTTTCATATCTTTGTGGTCTTGTGATGCATCTTGAATATTAAAACCGACATATTTGTTTTTCTGCAAAGACTGCGCTCCAACATTGGATGTCATAATGAGAACAGTATTGCGGAAATCAACGGTACGGCCTTTTGAATCTGTTAAGCGTCCATCTTCAAGAACTTGAAGCAGAATGTTAAAAACATCCGGGTGCGCTTTTTCAATTTCATCCAATAGAACAACAGAGTACGGCTTGCGGCGAACTTTTTCTGTCAGCTGGCCGCCTTCTTCATAGCCTACATATCCTGGAGGCGAACCGACAAGGCGAGATGTTGAATGTTTCTCCATGTACTCGGACATATCGATCCGAATCATTGCATCTTCATCACCGAACATAGATTCAGCCAATGCTTTAGCCAGTTCTGTTTTCCCGACACCTGTTGGTCCAAGGAAAATAAAAGAGCCGATTGGGCGTTTTGGATCTTTTAATCCTGCACGTGCCCGGCGCACCGCTTTAGAAATAGACGTCACGGCTTCTTCCTGTCCAATTAAGCGGGAGTGCAAAATCTCTTCCAGATTCAGCAGGCGGTCTGTTTCCGTTTGAGCCAGTTTTGAAACTGGAATCCCTGTCCAGCTTGATACAACCATCGCAATGTCTTCCATTGTTACTTCGCTGTTTTCTGTGCCCTGCTTTTCTTTCCAGCTGTTTTTCGTCTGCTCTAGCTCTTCACGAAGCTTTTGCTCGGAATCACGAAGAGACGCTGCTTTTTCAAATTCCTGGCTTTGTACGGCAGAATCTTTCTCGTGTTTCAACGCTTCAAGCTTTGCTTCAAGCTCTTTTAAATTTGGCGGTGTTGTAAAAGAACGAAGACGAACTTTTGAACCAGCTTCATCAATTAAATCAATGGCTTTGTCCGGCAGGAACCGATCAGAAATGTAACGGTCAGACATTTTCACTGCTGCTTCAATTGCTTCATCTAAAATCGCTACGCGGTGGTGGGCTTCATACCGGTCACGCAGTCCTTTTAAAATTTGAATCGATTCCTCTAGTGTTGGTTCATCGACTTGAATCGGCTGGAAACGGCGTTCTAGAGCCGCGTCTTTCTCGATGTATTTACGGTACTCATCAAGTGTTGTTGCACCGATACATTGAAGCTCGCCGCGCGCAAGAGACGGTTTTAAAATATTAGACGCATCAATGGCACCTTCTGCTCCGCCTGCTCCAATAAGTGTGTGCAGCTCGTCAATAAACAAAATAATATTGCCAGCCTGGCGAATTTCGTCCATTACTTTTTTCAAGCGGTCTTCAAATTCACCACGATATTTCGTTCCCGCTACTACTGTTCCCATATCCAGCGTCATCACGCGCTTATTGCGAAGTGTTTCCGGTACCTCGTTGTTAATGATCTGCTGAGCAAGACCTTCAGCAATAGCCGTTTTCCCGACACCTGGCTCCCCGATTAAAACAGGGTTATTTTTCGTGCGGCGGCTCAGCACCTCAATAACACGCTGAATTTCTTTGCTGCGGCCAATAACCGGGTCTAAGCTTCCTTCACGGGCAATCACTGTTAAATCACGTGCAAGTCCGTCCAGAGTCGGCGTGCTGACATTTGAAGCCTGGCCTCCCTGACCGCTTCCTGATTCACTGCTGCCAAGAAGCTGCAATACTTGCTGGCGTGCTTTGTTTAAGCTGACGCCAAGGTTGCCAAGCACACGCGCCGCCACTCCTTCACCTTCACGAATTAAGCCAAGCAGGATGTGTTCTGTTCCTACATAAGAGTGGCCTAATTTACGAGCCTCATCCATTGAAAGCTCAATGACTTTTTTGGCTCTCGGTGTATAATGAACGGTTTTAGAAGCACCGTCTCCTTTTCCAATTAACTCTTCTACTTCTTCTTGAATCTTTTCTGCACTAAGACCTAAACCGTACAGCGCTTTAGCTGCGATTCCTTCGCCTTCACGAACAAGTCCGAGTAAAATGTGTTCTGTTCCAATGTTATTGTGACCCAGGCGAATCGCTTCTTCCTGTGCTAACGCTAGTACCTTTTGTGCTCTTTCTGTAAAACGTCCAAACATCATATCCATTTCCCCCTTATCTTAATTCGTTTCTTCTAGTTCAAGCCGTTCACGAATCAATGCGGCTCGACGAATGTCCCGTTCTTCCGCTCGAAGCGGTCCTCCGGCATACTGCTGCAAAAAGCCGGGCTGCGTTAAGATCATCAGCTCATTTAAGATGCTTTTTGGTATATGAGTGATATACCCTAAATCAATCCCTAATCTAACATCTGATAAACACTGAAATGCTTCATTTGTTTCAATCACACGGCTGTTTGATAAAATGCCGTACGACCGAAAAATCCGATCTTCCAGCTGAATAGGGGATGTTTGCATTAACGCATCGCGCGCTGACTGCTCACGGGACATTAATTCATGCACCACGCTGTCCAGATCATTAATGATATCTTCTTCGGATTTTCCAAGAGTCAACTGATTGGAAATTTGAAAGATGTTACCTAAAGCTTCGCTACCTTCCCCATAAATTCCTCTAACAACGAGCCCTAATTGGCTGATAGCTGGAATAATACGGCTCATTTGACGTGTCAGTACCAAGCCAGGCAGGTGTATCATCACCGATGCCCGAAGCCCGGTTCCCACATTTGTTGGACAAGCGGTTAAGTAACCCATCTTTTCATCAAAAGCATATGGTACCCGGCCTTCAATTGCGTCATCAATCTGATTTGCTTTTTCCAGCGTTTCATGCAGCTGTAAGCCTGAGGCTAGACACTGAATACGTAAGTGGTCTTCCTCGTTTACCATAATACTTACGTCTTCTTGTTCAGAAATAAGCACAGCACCGTATAAAGATGTTTCCGCTAAATAAGGACTGATCAAGTGCTTTTCTACCAATACTCTTTTTTGAAGCTGTGAGATATCCTCCATTTTTAAAAGCTCGAGAGACAATGATTCAGAAGCAGCTTTATTTATTTGGTCAACGACTTCTTCTGCTTTTTCCATCGATAAGATTGTCGGAAATGAAACATTCTCCAAGTTGCGTGCCAGCCTTATACGCGTACTCAGGACTACATCAGAGTCAGGTCCTGTACCGCTCATCCAGGCTGTCGTTTGCTGGTTGATAAATCGTTCCAGAGACATTACAAACCGCCTCCTTCACCCGACAATTTTTTCTCCAAAGCACGAATTTGATCGCGAACGCCGGCCGCTTCTTCAAATTGTTCACCATTTATCATCTCTTGGAGCTTTTCACGCAATTGATGTACTTCTTTTTGCAAATGAAGTTTACCTCCCATACGTGCCGGAATCTTCCCTTGGTGAACAGTATTACCACCATGAAGCCGTTTTAAAATAGAGAATAATTTTGACTCAAATGATTTATAGCAGTGAGCACAGCCAAATTTACCACTTTGCAAAAACTGCTGAAATGTCATATGGCACTTTTCGCAATGTGTTTCCTGATCGCGGAAAGAAGGGTTTGTGGAAAAATGAGGCTCAGGATTAAACAATCCCCCAAGCAGATTATTTAATGAAAAAGCCGGATGGCCGCTAAATAAGTGTTCACCTTTTTCATGTGCACAATGATCGCATAAATAAACTTCCGTTACTTCTCCATTTACTGTTTTCGTAAAATGAAGAGCTGCCGGCCGCTCATGACACTCCTGACATATCATCCTGCTCACCTGCCTTCTACATATTTAAGAGATGCTAAAAATGATTGCATCATTCTCGCCCTCAACTCATCCCGTTCAGGCAACTCAGTATTGAGCACGGAACGTTCCATTACACCTATCATTAATTTCGCCTCGCGAGTGGAAATTACCTTTTCCTCAAGCAGACGATAAACAAAATTTTCCGCACTCGCCTGTGAAAGCCTTAAGCCTGTAAGAGCTATCATTTGATCAAGAAGATCACTTTTTTCATGCGTGGTCACTTTAATGATGCGAATGTAGCCGCCGCCACCCCGTTTGCTTTCAACTACATATCCTCGTTCCACGGTAAAACGAGTATTAATCACATAGTTGATTTGAGAGGGGACACATTGAAATTTGTCAGCAATTTCGCTGCGTTTTATTTCAACAATTTCGCTGCCATTGTGTTCGAGTACTTGTTTCAAATACTGTTCAATAATATCAGAAACGTTTCTCATGATTTTCCCCACCTTGACCTTGACTATATTTGACGATAATTATAAAGGAAAGAATGCCTTGGTTCAATTATTTTGCTCTTAAATACAAAAAAGACAACCTGATTTCTCAAGTTGTCTTATCTTGCCAGGCGGCGTCCTGCTCTCACAGGGGGAAACCCCCAACTACCATCGGCGCTGAAGAGCTTAACGGCCGTGTTCGGGATGGGAACGG
>NZ_JAMBOO010000028.1 GCF_023715895.1 Domibacillus indicus
TCCCATTACGCAAGTAAGTAAGATCCCTTGAAGATGACGAGGTAGATAGGTTCGAGGTGGAAGTGCGGCGACGCATGGAGCTGACGAATACTAATCGATCGAGGACTTAATCAAGATTAACATGGCATGGTATGCCGTTACTTTACAGAGATTATCCAGTTTTGAAGGAACAATTTTGTTCCATATAGTCTGGTGGCAATAGCGAAGAGGTCACCCCCGTTCCCATCCCGAACACGGCCGTTAAGCTCTTCAGCGCCGATGGTAGTTGGGGGTTTCCCCCTGTGAGAGCAGGACGCCGCCAGGCAAACAGTGAGGACAGCGGAAGCTGTCCTCTTTTTTGTCTTGTAAACTATGTTTTTAGCCGTTTCCATTTCCATTTCTTGTGAATAAATAATAGTATGCAATATTTATAGAGAGGGGGAATAGAGACATGTGCTCAAAATGTTGCTGCCAATGTGGAGACCATCATGGCCGAAATAATGGCACGAGAGTCTTGCTTACACTTGAGGAAATAGATCGACTAAATGAGGAACGCTTAAATGGAATTAGGTATGTAGACAGGATTTCTCAATGTGGCGGTTGTATTGTGATTCGTTTTTGTAAAGGATTAGATGCAATTCGATGAAGTGAAAGACAAAGAAAGAAACTTCTCTTAGCTGACTAAGGTTGTTTCTTTTTATTCGTTTATTCTTTAGAGTAAGATAGCTAGTCAATACATATTGAGATAAAACCATATATGTTTGTTGTATGCATCTAATACCGACCAGTTCAGTCAACTGGATCAATCGTTTTCTGAGATAGCTGTATCGGGCATGTTTTTCTCAAATGAGGGAACAGTTTCTTTAGACTAATAGTGGAAAAGGAGACAGGATCATGGCTATTTTTTCAGAGACAGCATTGGATGGCATGCATGTATTAATAACCGGTGCATCTGGTGACATCGGTTCCCAAACAGCTAAAATAGTAGCCTCGATGGGCGCTAAAATCTCACTTACAGGAAGAAATGAAGAAAAGCTTGAACAGCTTGCAAATGAGTTGAAGTCTGACGGTACGGCTGTGCACTTCGTTAAAGCAGATCTCTCTAATCAGGAAGAGAGGGAAAATCTAATTAGATCATGTGAGAAAGAAATTGGTTTCGTCTCGGGCTTGGTCAATTGTGCGGGTGTAGCGGGAGGAGAGGTACTCGAGGAACTAGGGGAAGAATTTGTCGCCAACATGCTACATGTCAATGTAACATCAGCCATGATGCTGACAAAGCTCGTTTACCCGAAGATGAAAGAAAAAGGATTTGGACGAATCGTCAATGTATCTTCCTTGTCCGGTATTCGCGGCACCCAGGGAAACAGTGCTTATGCAGCCAGCAAGTTCGCACTTCGCGGGTTCACGCAGTCTCTTGCAGTCGAAGCGGCACCACATCGTATAACGGTGAATGCCGTGTGTCCTGGCTATGTGGATACCAAAATGGGCCGCAGCGCTATTAAAAGAAGGGCAGAAGAAAAAGGACAAACCTTTGAACAGAAATATGAAGAAGTGTTAAAAGGCCTTCCATCCGGAAGAATTACGACACCCATTGAAGTCGCAAATACGATCGGTTTTTTGCTGACGGATGCTGCACCGACTTTAACAGGTGAATCAATTCTGCTATCGGGCGGCAGTGTAATGAAATAAGTAAGAAATCGGAATTGGTATACAGACCGTTTGATGTGCTAGTCAGACGGTCTCTTTTTTAATTGGACCTTACTTAAATTTTATTAAATTTGTTTGTTAGAAATTTTAACACAAAATCCCATTTTATCTCGTGAGATGAGAAAATAATATTTAGCAAATGTGTTAGTTGTGTGAATATAAGATTATCAATGACAAGGTTCCAAAAAGCGTTTTTCTGGTCATCGGATGAAAGAATTGCTTTATTCACTAAACAAACACAACAATCTTAGGGTAAAGGGGAAGAAGCTTATGTCGTTTAAAAATGAACCATACAAAGAGATAAAAGCCATCAGTATTGGTGTAGTAAGTGAATTAACAGCCCTATCCTATAGAAAGATCCGTTATTATGAAGAGCAAAAATTGATCTCGCCTCAAAAATCAAAAGCGAATACCCGAAAGTATTCGTTTTCAGATATCGAAAAATTAATCGAAATCTCCAGTAAAATTAAAGAAGGCTATTTAACGAAGGAAATCAGAAAAGAGATGGAGCAAGCTGAAAGAAAGGCAGAAGCTGCATACGGCCTTGTAGATGGACTACAATAATGAAATCGCTTTCTAAATGAGGACATTCTTGAAGAGTAAACATGTTCTGTAAACTGCTTCAGCAATCCGAATCAAACGATAGGCGGCGGCTGTTGCTCGCTGAAGCTTTTTCGATAAAAATACCCGGCCTTGAGGCCGGGTATTTTTGATTTCTATTCAAGATTGGCATGTCTGCCATACATGGTTTCTGAATTCATTCCTTTTCGCTCCATAAGCCGCAGGATAACAGAATCATATGTCAGCAAAAGGCTTTGTTCAAAAAGGGAACCCATCGGCTGAATCGATTTATTGCCGGTGTCTTCGCCTGATTTAGTCTGTGCCGGAATTTCTACCACAACATCCGCAAGGCTGCCAATGGTGGAATTTGGAGCGATGGTAATGGCCGCTACAACTGCACCAATGGACTTTGCTTTTTCTGCCATCGCCACAAGACTTTTTGTTTCACCAGAGCCCGAGCCGACAATAAAGATATCGCCGTCCTCCAGGTTCGGTGTGACCGTTTCCCCTACTACATATGGATCGAGCCCCATATGCATCATACGCATGGCAAACGATTTCGCCATAAACCCAGAGCGTCCAGCACCAGCGACAAGCACTTTCTTGGCTTCCAGAATGCCATTGACCAGTTGTTCTGTTTGATCACCATTCATTAACGCAGCCGTGCGCTGAAGTTCATTTAAGATTTCTGCAGTATACTGAGTTGTCTGCATAATTACACAGTAACCGCTTCCTTAATCATGTTTTGCATTTGAGCAGCTGCAGATTTTTTATCCTCCTGGCTTGTAATCCCGCCGCCGACGATAATCAAATCCGGCTGCGCAGCAATTACTTCGGACAGAGTATCCATTTTAATCCCGCCGGCAATGGCTGTTTTAGCATTTTTTACAACACTTTTAATCGTACGCAGGTCTTCAAATGAATTTTGGCCAACCGCCTGCAGGTCATAGCCCGTGTGAACACAAATATAGTCAACACCCATTTCATCCAGTTCACGCGCCCGTGCTTGTTTATCTTTTACCGCAATCATATCAACCAAAATCTGCTTGCCTTGTTTCTTGGCTTCTTCTACAGCTCCTTTAATAGATGCATCTTCTGCAGCGCCCAAAATAGTTACGATATCCGCACCCGAAGCTGCAGCCTGGGATACTTCATAGCCTGCCGCGTCCATAATTTTTAAGTCGGCCAGCACCGTCAAATTGGGGAAGGCATTTTTAACTTCTTTTACTGCACGAAGGCCTTCATTAATGACAACTGGTGTTCCAATCTCTACAACATCTACGTGTTCCTGTACTTCTTTGATTAGTTCGATCGCCTGCGGAATGTTTACAAGATCTAATGCCAATTGTAATTTCATAATGTGTTTCTCTCCCTTATTTAAAATTTTGTATAAGCTCAGTCTAAAGACAAAATTTTTATAAGGGAAGTACGCACTTTAAATTCAGATAGTCACAAAATGTATACTGTCATTGTCGATAAGTGTGTTTTAAGCACTGTATCGTATCTTAGTCCAAAGAAGACGCTGGCTTATTTTGGTCTTCCAGCTTTTTCTGGATAAATGTTTTGTAATCCCTGCCCCAGCTGTACATGGATTCAAGAATCGGCATTAAACTTTCTCCTTTATCGGTTAAAGAATATTCCACTTTAGGCGGCACTACAGGATAGACCTCGCGATGAACAATATAGTCGGACTCTAACTCTCTTAATTGATTCACCAGCATGCGCTGGGTGATACCGGGCATTAATCCCTTCAGCTCGTTAAATCGTTTTGTGCCTTCTTTGCCTAAATGCCATAAAATAAGCATCTTCCATTTTCCGCCGATCACATGAAGCGTGAGTTCTTTTTCACAATTAAAATCTTTTGTGCAAGTATGTCCCATTTTAAGCCCTCCTTAAAGTAAATGGCTAACGATGCTTTTCACTATATAACTCTAAAGCAGGTCGTGGCAAAAAATTTACAAAAATAAATGATCGTTAATCATAAATGCTTCTTCAAGATACTCGTTGCAGCCCCGCAGTATATTTTAGGACACTATATGAATTTAAAGTGCGTACTTATAACGGAGATATGGAGCCACTATACTAAGGGGGTAGAAAGAACAAACCAATTGAATCAAATGCAAGGAGGGGATTGAATGAAAACCATGACAATGCCTGCTAGTCTCCAAGTCGAACAAACTGCTCTTGAAACCACTCAGGAAACAAGGTTGAGCCCAATGACGTTTGTTTTGTTTGGGGCAACAGGGGATTTAGCCAAAAGAAAAATTTTCCCTGCATTGTACAATTTGTTTTTAGATCATAAGCTGCCAAATACTTTTTCGATTATTGGCTTAGGAAGAAAAGAAGGGTCTGATCAGGCTTTTCAAGCTCATATAGAGAAAGCGGTCAAAACATTCTCGAGAAGAACCGTACAGGATCACGCTAAGTTAAACGAATTCCTTCTTTACTGCCATTATCAACAGCTTGATGGAACGAAAAAAGAAGATTATGCTGTTTTGCTTAAAAGCGTTCAAAAGTATGAAGCTGAATTGAATCTGCCGGAAAATCGGCTGTTTTATTTGTCTGTATCGCCTGAATTCTATAATGATATTGCTTCAAATATTAAAGAAAGCGGACTGGATGCTGTTCAGGGCTGGAAACGCCTCATTGTAGAAAAGCCTTTTGGCCACGATACCGATTCTGCACAAGCATTAAACAAAACATTAAGCCAGACATTCAAAGAAGAAGAAATTTATCGAATTGATCACTATCTCGGAAAGCCTATGGTTCAAGGTCTTGAATCACTGGAATTTGCAAACCCAATCTTGAAAGCGATATGGAATAATCAATATATTTCTAACGTTCAAATAACGGCTAGCGAAACGGTCGGAGTTGAAGAAAGAGCGGCCTATTATGATCAGGCAGGTGCCATCAGAGACATGGTTCAAAACCATCTATTGCAGCTTGTGATGATGACAGCCATGCATGTAACGGAAAAAGTAAGTGCAAAAGAAGTGGTCGAAAAGAAAAAAGAAATTATGCATGCTCTGCGGCCGCTGCAGAAGGAAGATGTAGCAGTTAATGTAATCCGAGGTCAATATGGACCGGGAGGCATACTTGGTGAAAAAGTGATGGCTTATAACGAAGAGCCTGGCGTCGATGCTTCATCGAAAAACGATACCTTTATTGCAGCCCGCTTATGGATTGATGATGACTTTTGGGCAGGCGTCCCTTTCTATATTCGAACTGGTAAAAGAATGAAAGAAAAATCAACAAGAATTGTGATTGAATTTAAAAATCAGCCAGCCAAAGCAGACACGGACCAAAAGAAAACAATGCCGCCTAATCTTTTAACTATTGAAATCAATCCGTGTGAAAATGTTTCCTTACGTTTAAATATGAAAAATCCGCTGACAAACCGGATTGAACCTGTTTCTATTGATCTTTCATCGGGCAATGAAAATCTGCCGGAAGCGTATGAGCTGCTACTATTTGATGCGATTGGGGGCAACTCCACATTTTTTGCCCATTGGCAGGAAGTCGAACTTTCCTGGAAGTGGGTTCAGCCTATATTGGAAGCATTTAAAGAGAATAGGGTTCCTTTGTACACTTATCCAGCCGGTTCGATGGGTCCAGATGCTTCAGAAGAGCTGCTAGAAACAGACGGTTTTCATTGGTGGCAGCCGGAAAAAGCTAATTGGTAATAAAGAATTCGGTAAAAAAGAGGAGATATGAATATGAGAGTAGGTTTAGTTGGTTTAGGAAAAATGGGGATAAATCTTGGTCAAAATCTTATTGATCATGATTATGAAGTCGCAGCATTTGATCTTAATCCGGATGCCACCGATGAAATGAGAAAGTACGGGGCTGATGCGTTTTCCAGTTTGCAGGAACTTGTAGCATTTCTGCCCCAGCCCCGGATCCTCTGGCTCATGGTTCCACATTCAGCAGTAGATTCTGTTCTTGGCGAACTGACGCCGCTGCTAAGTAAAGGGGATATTGTGATCGAAGCGGGCAATTCCCATTATAAAGAATCGATTCGCCGCTACGATGATTTGAAAACAAAGGGCATTTATTTTATGGACGTCGGGACTTCCGGCGGTACGGAAGGAGCTCGTCATGGAGCCTGTTATATGGCAGGAGGAGATCTGGAGGCATGGAAAATAATAGAACCTATTTTCAGGGATACAGCCGTTGAGAAAGGCTTTTTATACGCAGGAAAAGCAGGCAGCGGCCACTATTTAAAAATGATTCACAACGGTATTGAGTATGGCATGATGGCAGCGATTGGAGAAGGATTTGAAATCCTTGAAAAAAGCGAATTCGATTATGACTATGAAAAGGTTGCTAGTGTATGGAACCATGGGTCTGTTATTCGTTCCTGGCTGATGGAATTAACCGAAAATGCCTTTTCAAAAGATGCCCATTTGGATGAAATAAAAGGCGTTATGCATTCCTCGGGCGAAGGAAAATGGACGGTGGAAGAAGCGCTTGATTTGCAAGCCGCTGCACCTGTCATTACCATGTCTTTACTCATGCGCTACCGATCTTTAAGCCATGACACCTTCACAGGAAAGGTAGTAGCAGCTCTTCGTAATGAATTCGGCGGCCATGCGGTAGAAAAAGTAAAAGTGTAAGATCCTATCCTGGTTTACAGGCATTGAGTAAGAAAATATTTTTTCCAGCAAAAAAGGATGTTTTATATTTGAAAATAATAGATATTTGATAGATTTATAATCGGATGATTTGCCAAAGTACATGAGCTTAGGGGGCTTTGAACAGGAGGGACTCATTTGTCGGAAGTAATTCGAAAATCTGCTATGCTGCTTCATGTGCTTCGTTCCGCGGATTATATGGAGAAGGAAGAATGGAGCGCCACCGAATTGGGCTGCAGGCTTAATATGAGTGTTCAAACTGTGCATCGATTGCTTTCCTCTTTAGAAGAGTATGGTTTTGTCGCGAAAAACCCGGAGACAAAAAAATTCAGATTAGGTCTCTCCCTGTTAAAGTTAGGAATGGCCATCAAAGAAAATTCATCGATTAGAAATAGTGCAATTTCGGTTATGGAAAAATTAATGAGCCAGACAAAGGAAAAGGTATATTTAACACTTCCTGAAGGTAATGAAGGAGTTTTTATTGACTGTGTTCAGCCAGGCTTCACAGCGCTTGATGAGTATATTGGCGTAAGAAATCCTTTAAGCCTGGGGGCTGCCAATAAAGTAATGTTAGCCCATGAAAGCAGAGAAAAGCGTCAAAAAATCATACAGAACCTTTATAAAAAAGGAGAAATCAGTGACTTAAACCGATTTGAAAAAAACTTAAACATCATAGCAAAATGCGGTGTCTCTATATGTTTTGAAGAAATAAAAGAAGGAAATGCAGAGATCGCTGCACCTATTTTTTCCTGGGATAATGATGTTGCTGCGTCTATAAGCGTGATCAGTCCATCATCTAGGTTGGACGAACAAGAAATTTATATGATTATACAGTATGTTCAAGATGCTGCAGAGGAAGCTTCGAGAAATTTAGGATGGAGAGCAAAAGAACATAAAGTTTTTTCTATTTAAAAGTTATACTGACTGTTATTGATTTTTAATAAAAAGCAAAAGAGCCATCTTTTAAGGTGGCTCTTTCGTTTTTATTCTCTAAAAACAGCTGCTCATTACTAATGTCTGTTTTCATATTAAGTAAAAGGAAGGGAGTCGTCAGGCTATAGCCAATACCATGTTGCTTTTTCATAAAAAAAGAGAAAAGGGGAGATCAATTGTACTGAAACAGGCTGCCGAAATAAAAAAGGCCTGTCAGTATTCATAAAATGCGGCAAAAACAGTTTTCAGACGAACATAGTTATTTGTAAGGAATGTTTACAACAAATATCATTTTCTCTCATTAGTTAGGAAAACCATATTTTAATAGAACATTCGTTATGTAAAGATGTATTCAACCCCATTTCCTCCTTTAAAACAGATTGAATATTCAGAATTAAACGTTTAGGAAACTGTGGGTTAAAAAACTACGCTGAGGTGAGGAACATGAGTAAAGAAACATTGACCAAAACAGAGTTTAACTATTTAAACGAAAAACCAGGTGTACAGCTTTTAAAAGCTGGTACGTATCAAAAAAAAGAATTAAACAGCCTCCTTGGAATTCCAGCGTTAAAAAGTCAAATTATTGATGTTCCGGTCTGTACGAATAAGCGAGCACTGTCAATGGGTTACTTTTCAATGCAACCTTCAGAAGAATTTGAATTTACTTATACGTATTTGGAGCTTAAAACGGTTATACGGGGAAAAATTGTTGTTCGGGATGATCAGGGAACTAAATTTGTAGCTGAAGCCGGCGATGTTTTAATTTTTTCGCCAGAAACAACCGTTGTATTTGATAAAGAAAGTGACGGAGACGCCATTTACACAGCTCACCGTTTGCCTGAACCTGTATTTATGTAAAAGTAATTACTTGCTGGATTAAGGCTAGGAAAGAAGCTGAGAGTTAATAGCGCCTGTTCTCATTTAAAGAATAGAGGAGAGTGAAGCAATCATGACAATTAATCAAGCGGTCTTAGATGAAGGAGTTATGCAAATCCCAAGCTGGTGGAAATGTCCACCAGGATATGAGGAATTACAAAAAAAGGCTCATGAAATTGGAAAAGCAGAACTGCTTCCACGTACTTCTCTTTCTGATCAGGAAAGCCGGTATCCGCGTGAAAGCCTTAAAGCCATTGCACAAGCCGGCTATGGAGCCGTTACGATCCCTGCGCAAGAAGGAGGCATCGGAGCAGGATATATGGGCTTTGCTGTATTGGCAGAAAGTTTTGCTCATTACTGTTCGTCTTCCACAATGTGCTGGGTCATGCATACAGCAGCCGTGCAGACGCTGTATTCAGCAGGCTCACCTGAACAGCGCCAGCGTTTTATACCAGGTGTATTAAGCGGAGAGGTTGGTGCGCTTGCCTTTAGTGAGCCAGCAACGGGCAGCCATTTCTGGAATGTGGTAAGTTCAGCTCCCAGAAGCGGCGAGGGCTATCTTTTAAACGCCAGCAAGTCTTTTGTGACAAGCGGCGGCGAGGCAGACTGGTATGTCGTCTGTACAAACTATCCTGACAGTATTGAAACAGATAAACTTATGTTTTTACTTGTAGAAAAAAACCAGGAGGGTGTTGAAAGCTTCCCGTTTTCTGCAATGGGATTGCGCGGCAATTCAAGCGGTCCTATGAAGTTTACCGATGTGTTTGTTCCTGCTGAAAACCGCCTCGGCAGTGAAGGCGGCATGAATTCCTATAATGATAATGTCATTGACCCATTATTTTTGTTAGGAACCAGTGCCTGCTGGATTGGAATTGCGCAGGGAGCGCTGAACGCGGCTATTGACGGTGCAAAGAAAAAAGTTCATCAGGATACTGGAAAGTCTGTTTCAGGTTACCAGGTTATTCGTCATGAATTAGCAAAAGCACAGATCTTAATTGACAGCGCTAGAAACATGCTGTACCGCACAGCTCAGGGAATGGATGAATGCAGCGAAAAAGGGCTTGCTTTATCAAGCTGCCTTTACCCTTTATGGGAACTGAAAACACATGCAGCGGATATTGTTATTCAAGTAACAAATCAAGCATTACAGGTATCGGGTGGCAGGGGCTATCTGACAGGACAGGTAGAAAAGTACCTTCGTGATGGCCGGGCTGGAGCACTAATGGGCCCAACCAATGAAATCCTGCGAGAATGGGTTGGCCGCACCTTGGTTGAAGTTCCGTGGTTTGAATAAGCGAAGGGCTGGCTTGAGATAATGTGGCAGTAGAAATTTGTAAACAGTTAATAAAAAAGCATTAGAAAGAATTGAGATGGAAAAGAAACCATTTTGGATTGGCTAAAAGTATTGGTCAATCCAAAATAATCTTTATCCTTTTCTCATCATACCGGAGGAGGATTTCAATGAGCAGAACAATGAATAGTATCGCTTTGTTTTTAGCAGTAATTGGATGTTTGATAGGTTTTCCCTTGAATTCATTTGCCGCGGAAACTTCTGCAATCGATACAGGAGATACTGCTTGGATTTTGTCTGCGAATGCTATCGTTGTCTTTATGCTTATTCCCGGGCTGGCCCTTTTTTATGGCGGGCTGATGAGTAATAGAAACGTTCTTTCTACAATGATGTACAGCTTTTCCAGTCTTCTTGTTGTAAGTATCGTTTGGGTATTATGGGGCTACAGTCTTACTTTTGGTACTGATATTGGCGGCCTTATTGGCGGTATGGATTATCTAGGGTTTAAAAATGTAGGTGAAGAAGCTGCATTTGGGACTTTAACCATTCCGCATTATCTTTATGCTGTTTTTCAAACTTGCTTTGCAGCCATTACTGTAGCTATTGTTTCCGGGGGAATTGCAGGCCGCATTTCTTTTCCTGCTTGGATTCTTTTTTGTATTCTATGGCCTACTGCAGTCTATGCTCCAATGGCGCACTGGGCATGGGGAGGAGGCTGGCTTTCAAAAATAGGGGAGCTTGATTTTGCCGGGGGAACAGTTGTTCACATTCTGGCAGGTGTGAGTGCCCTAGTGGCTGCTCTCATGATTGGACCGAGACGTTTAAAAAATGAAGAATCACCGCACAACATTGTGTATTTTTTAATTGGGGCAGCTACTCTTTGGTTTGGCTGGCTGGCTTTTAATGGCGGCAGTGCCTTGGCAGCTGGCGGATTAGCTTCTCTCGCTTTTATGAATACACACATTGCGGCATGTGCAGGAGGGATCGGCTGGCTTGTAATTGAGTGGACAATCAGAAAACGTCCGACACTAGTAGGAACGATGACTGGAGCGATTGCAGGACTAGTGGCTATAACTCCAGCTGCGGGTTATGTGACGGTTTTGTCCGCTGCTTTTATTGGTCTGCTGTCAGGCCCAATTGGATATTACGCTATTCGCTTTATCAAAACACGGTTTAAATATGACGATACGTTAGATGCTTTTGGAATCCATGGAATTTGTGGGATTTGGGGCGCTATGGCTACCGGAATTTTTGCTACAAAAGAAGTAAATGAAGCCGGAAACAATGGCTTGTTGTACGGCAACCCTGAACAGTTGGTGAGCCAGGCTATTGGAGTAGGGGTTACAGTTCTGCTTGCTGTTATTGGAACGTATGTAGTGTTACAGGTGATACGTTTGTTTGTTCCATTGCGTGTAAGTGAAGAAGATGAAATTATTGGACTTGATTTAAGTATTCATGACGAGTCAGCGTATCTGAAAGAAGAAGAGGTTCCGCCTGGGCGAATTCAAATGGAAAACTCTTAAGCTTTAGAGTCCATGTTCAATGGGTACAATAGACGCCTTCATTCCAAATAAGCGAATGAAGGCGTAACTAAAAATGCCAGGAAAGGGGCGGCCAAAGGTGGAAACGATCTATCTTTGTCACACAGATGCTCCACAGTATGTTTCAGACGAGCCTGTTGTTATGGCATTAGGTTTCTTTGATGGAGTGCATGCCGGCCATCAGCGTTTAACTCAAACTGCAAGAAAAATAGCAAAAGAAAAAAGGTTGAAATTGGCTGTTATGACTTTCTATCCTCATCCTAGTGAAGTGATACAGGGTTTAGAACCTATTAAATACTTATCACCCCTTTCAGTAAAACAGAAGAAATTTGAAAAACTGGGTGTAGAAAAATTATTTGTGGTGAAGTTTGATCGGATTTTTTCCAGGCTTTCCCCTGAAGAATTTATTAAACAATATATTGTAGGAATAAAATGTAAGCATGTAGTAGCAGGATTTGACTTTACCTATGGCTACAAAGGAACTGGAAATGTGATAAAAATGAAGGAAGAAGCCTCAGGTGGCAAATTTGATGTATCTATTGTACCGAAAGAAGAACGGAACGGGTTAAAAGTCAGTTCTACCCTCATTCGTCGTTGTATTTCAACGGGCAGTGTTCATGTAATTCCGAACTACCTTGGTGATTATTATGAAGTCATGGGTAAGGTCGAACAAGAAATGATTGAGAGAGAAGAAAGCTTTCTCTATAAAATTTCAACAAATAAAAAATACATCCTTCCAGAAACAGGTGTATATCGAATTGAGATTGAAAGTGACAATAAACGATTACAAGGCATTTGCTTAAAAATTGACCAATGTGATGAAAAAAATATATTAACCGTTAAGCTGTTTCATTATCTTGAAAATAAAAAAGAAGAACATATTCAAATTAGATGGTTGAAAAAAATAGCTGATGATCAATCCATTTCAAATCAAGTACAGGAGCAAACAATATTTATTTAAAACTTGAAAGGAGTGTCCTGATGCATTCAACGACGATGTTGTCCTGCTCTGATTTTTCAGTAGAAATTCAAGATCAGCGAGCTTCAATAGATGACTTGTTCCCTGGGTTGAATGAGAAAGACCGGATTGGATTTATTTTGCATCAAGCTGGCGGGAGTGTAGGTGCAAGTGCTCTCTTGTTAGCTGCAGTCACAAGATTCTATGAATTTTACCGGGAGAGGCTGGGGGATGGACCAGAACAGCTGAGAATTTACCCCGAAATATTTATGTTCCATATAGGAACGCAGCACTTAAACCATTACTGGCTGGATGTATGGCCCCCTCATAAAGAAGTAGTTGTAGAAGACGACCCAGAACAAATCTTGGAAGCAGTAAATGACCGGGGAATTACTCGTTTAATCGTTGAAGACCTTCCTGCTGTGTCCAAGATCGAACTAAATAGGCCGATGCCCCTTCATAATATCCCTTCGTCAACGGCTATTTTTTTACGGGAGACATTGGCCAGTGCTGAGCAGCGGATCATCACGGCCTTGGCGTATTCTCATACAGGAAGAGTGGAACAGCCAGACGTTGCTTTTTTTAGTTGTCGCAATGCAGAAAAGTTATTATCGGCCTCTTTGGAAAGTTCAAACATGCTGACGGAAGAAATAAAGGAGAAGCTATGGCTTAACCGGCAGGCCCTTCAAAAGGATGGACGCATCAAAGAAACGTTTAGGCGCATCAAGGTAGCCGATGCTCTCTGTATGTTAACTCAGACTACTCGAGTAAGTGAGGCTACACAACAATATATTTCCATGCTGGAAAGCTAAAATCGTTCATAGCCCTTTCGCATGCAACACACTTGAACGTGTTATTTTTTAAAACTACTGAATGTTAGGGGAGTTAGTTTGGAATGAAAAAAGTGACAATTTTATCAGGAAGTCCATCCACGATCTCTAAACTAAATGAGGCTTTAAAATATATGATGATCCAGCTAGAGCAAAGTGAAGTTCAGGTGGAATTTGTTTCAATTTGTGGTTTGCCAGCAGAAGATTTACTACATGCACGTTATGAAAGCGATAGTATTCAAACAGTGAATGCTCTGCTGGCAGAATCAGATGCAGTCATTGTTGGAACTCCTGTTTATAAAGGTTCATACAGCGGGATCTTAAAGACGTATTTGGATTTGCTGCCGCAAAAAGGACTGGAAAACAAACTTCTTTTACCAGTAGCTGTCGGAGGGACCATGGCTCATCTTTTAATGCTGGAATACAATCTTAAACCATTGTTATCAGTGCTTGGAGGAACTCAGATTGAAAAAGGGATTTTTATTCAGAATACACAGGTTATCTGGAATGAGCAAAAGCAAGGAATAATTTCAGAAGAGATTACAGCTCGATTAACTGCGTCTATTGATCAATTTCTAAACAAATTAATGAAAGACGAAGCAGTTTGCTCCATTGAGGTGAGCTAGTCGCAACATATTGGCAGCTGACCAATTTGAACGTAGACATGGTAGCAGTAATAAAATTTATTGCTTCCGATTTGTCGAACAGAATGGGAAGGCAGGGCAGGAATCAACACTGTAGATTTAAAAACATCGCCGTATTATTGGATGAAACAATCCATGAGATTCGGCGTTTTTTATGCTGTTCAATTTTTTTAATTTAATTCTTTTCATTAAAAGAGAGGGGAATTTTGGCAGGTAGAATAGAGGGAAAAAAGTATATAAATATTGAAGATAAAATAACTTAAGGCAATTTAAAGGTGGACATTGTTAGAGGTTTAGAATTGCGTTCATCTATCTGATGAATGGAATAACTTATTATTTTCATGTTTTATTCGAAAAATATAAAGAGAAGAAGTTTGATAAACGTAGTTACCTTTCTTCAAATGATATCAAGCATTCTGGAGAGAATAAGTTCTTTCCCCAAAATGCTTGATAAGTCATTACAATATCTTAATTGAGTTTCCTTTCATCAATTATCCCCTACATAAACATGGGTTCTGGAAGGCGGTGCCCTGTGTAAATGGCCTCTCCATCACTTTCTTTATCAAATATAACGGTTGTATCAGGAGTAAACACTAATACATCTCCAGCTTCGGCTACATATCTGGTACCCTGATCATCCCTTACAATAATTTTTCCTTTAATCACGACTTTGATTTCCAGGTACGTATAAGTAAATTCAAATTCCTCGGATGGCTGCATGGAGAAATAGCCCAATTGCACAGCATTTTCCTTGTCTGTAATAGGAACATCAATAATTTGACTTTTTAATGCAGGTATATTTAATGCGTCATTTAATTCTTTCTTTTTATATGTTCCGGCTTTAATTAACTGAACACCTGGCTTTTGACTTAAAAAAGTGTACGCTGTTTGGATCATTGTGTTTTCACTCATTTTCTTCACCTCATAAATTATTTTTTATAAAATCAATTGACGTCACTTTTGGTGTAACTCAATCAACTTTATATGTATTTCGATTTCTATAATCACATAGATACAAGATGAAACCTAGATTGGTATCCCGAATAGTGAGAAAAATCAGAAAAATTTGTTATATAATCTTACGTGTTATTTTTTGTATGAAAATTATGTTTAAAGAAAGGTTCGTTTCTTACAATAAAAGTTTAATAAGCAGGCATTATGATGATAAAAATTGTATGTTCCTTTATTTAAAAGAAACCCATTTATGAAAAGTCAGCTTGCTGCCAAGCTGGTTTAATACAGGCTTTGGAAAGGGGAGAACAAAGTGTCTGAAGTGATAAGAAAGTCTGTTTTATTGCTGCACGCTATGAAGCCAACGGAAGAAAGAGAAGAATGGAGTGCCACAGAATTAAGCAGGGATTTAGGCATTCCCGTTCAAACTGTGCATCGGCTTCTTTCCTCTTTAGAAGAACAGGGTTTAGTATATAGAAGTCCTGAAACGAGAAAATTCCGGATGGGGCTGCTGATTTTACAATTAGGCCTGGCTGGAAAAAACAATTTGTCTGTTCGAAAGCAATCTGTTGATATAGTGCAGGAGTTAGTGAGGAAAACAAAGAATCCGGTTTTTCTTACTGTCCCAGAGGGAGAAGAAGGAGTGCTCATTGAATATATAAGTCCAGGCACGCCCAAATCGAAAGAACTGACAGGAACTCGATTTTTTCTGTTTGAAGGGGCTTTTAACAAAGTGATGTTAGCTTTTATGAAAAAACAGAGGCAGCTGAAAATGTTTGAAATGCTCTCTGTAACGCAAGAAAGTAACAAATTAAAAGAACTGGAGGATGAGTTAACGATCATTCAAAAAGAGGGCTGGGCTGTGTCATTTAATGAGATTCAGCCAAAAACAGCCTGCATATCAGCTCCTATTTTTAATTGGGAAAATGAGGTTGTAGCTTCTGTAAGTATGATGGTTTGGGAAGAAGCTTTTGCAGAGGATACAAAAGGAACGAATATCAAGAGTATAAAAAAAGCAGCAGAAGAAATTTCATCAGAATTAGGATGGATCCAAAACATCCGGCAAGTTTTTTAAGCTCATACAGCACAAACTGTTTCATCATTTCGAAAATGAAAAGAGAGCCCCTCATTTATTTTTTGTACAGATGAGAGGCTGTTTTTATTTAGCTGCATCGTGAAACTGAAACGGATCTTATCCATTAAAAAATAACAATTGTGCTTTCTGTTAAGCAAGATTGGAGTACATGGCGAGTGTTTCTTTATACTGCTTTGGGGTAACGTTCATTAGTTTTTTAAAATCTTTTATGAAATGCGGCTGGTCATAGTAGCCATTTTCATGTATGACGTCATGCACATCTACATGATCCATTTTTAAAATGCAGCTCAAAGAATTTTGAAACTGGACGACTTTACAAAACTGTTTTGGTGAAAAACCGATATACTCTTCGAATTTCCGGCGGATATACTGCTCCGAATATCCGATTTCCGCAGATAATTGCTTGATATTCAGCATTCCTCCAGATAGGTAAATTTTTTTAATTGAATAATCGATGAGCTCAAGCCCATTGCCCGACATCTCTGCACTTTTATGTATGAATTGTTTAAACAGCTTGATTCGTTCGCCAAATGATGCTGCTAAGCTGATTTGTTCAATAAGACATGGCTCAAAGAGTAAAACATCCGCTAGCGGAATAAGCTGATTTAAAAGCTCTTTCATCGGGTAGCGCAGCTTCAGCAGATTTTGTTCTGGAAAAAAACGAACCCCGAAGTAGTCGCAGCCATCTACAAATTCCGGTTGTTTCAGCCTCGAGACCGGGCTTGTCCAAAGAAAAGCTGAAGGAGTCTTGGCATCACAGCAAAAAATGATATCAAAGCATCCATCCGGGATAAGTGAAAGGGACGTTTTTTGTCCTTTTGTCGTTTCAAATTGATAAAAAAGCGCAATATTTTTACTTTTAGAGTAATCAGCTGGCATCAATTCTCGATAGCCGGTTGTGGTCATTTGAATTTCAGGCTGAAAAGGAAAGTAGATGGTTTCTTTCATAACGTTTACCCCTTTACTTTTAATTTGTCAGGAATAGTAACATTATGAAGAGGATTATGAGGTAAAAACAATTTGTTTGTAAGATAATGTAACAAGTTTTCTGAAAATTTAAACTTTGTTTCGTTTTTTACAATAAAAATATTAAAAATCTGACTACTCTATGGGTAGGCAAATCGAAAAGAAACAGATTTGATGCTTTAAAGATAAGTCCTTTAGCGATTTAAAAGAGGGGAGGATTATAAAATAAGCATATCTTTAGAATAAAATCCTAATAGTTGACGTTTAATTTCCAGGATGAATCGCTTTATGTATTGAGAACAAGATATAATAGATTTGGCGATTAAAATCAATAAAAAGAAATAAGGTCATCAATTTTCAGTCAACTTACATGGTACATGGTAAAAGTGGGGATAAGAAGTTGTTCTGACATATTATTTAAGCAGCAAGAAGCATGTATAAATGAATTTTACAATGAAAAAGTTGCGGAGTCTGATCTCTTTCTGCAAGAAATTAAAAAATTTGCGATTTAATTTTTTAAGAAATTATTGACATATGTATGCGCTTACAGATAAAATTGCTTTAAATCTTGCATGGTACATAGTACATGCAACAAATAAGATGTGAGGTGATGATCGAAATAGGTTGTTTTAATAACACAGGTGTTTATACAAGGGGCACTAATTTCAGGGCAACGAATTTTTAATGAGAGATCAATGAAAAGTATTGAAACAAGAAGTTTAACAGTAATTAGCTTGGCCGAAAATGATGTCTCCATTTCTATTTCACTTAATGAAATAAAAAGGACATTGAGGAAAATTATCAAAAAGCAACTTGGAGGGTAGTTATGATTGAATGTGTTATTCACATAAAACATGTTCATTAACAAGTATGAAAAGCTGTCATACACCTTAAGGACCTAAAGTTTAAACTGTTATCCGTAAGTATCAAAACTCATCTTTCACTAGAATATGTCTAATCCAGCACAGTGTTGAAGTAGTTGTTTCATTAAGGTGCAGGTTATTATGCTGAAAAGGCAGGTAGCTAAACAGGAACAGCATCCCTTTTAAGATACGGCAGTGTTCCTCTTGCATTAAGTAAGTCATACAATGTAACAATTACGGATCAAAGAAAAATAACTAGGTTAAAAGTTTTCTGATATTTCGTAATATTTTGTTTGTATTTACTGTCACATTGCCGATTAATAGGGAGCGTTTAGTTTGAAATAATTGGTGAGTAAAAAAGTTTATAAAAACTTAGCAAACTATTTCATATAGCCTTATACACCTGTCCACCGAAATACTTCTAATTACAAATTCACTTAAAGGGGGAAATTCAGTGAAAGTTGAAACGCGTACTATTGAGTATATCCCAGCGGAAGAAAGGCATGGAAAAGCTAAAGATTTATTTCCAATTTGGTTTGGAGCAAACATGCATATTACAACCCTTGTAACAGGGGCATTGCCGATCAGTTTAGGGCTTAACTTATTTTGGAGCTTTGCAGCCATCATTGTTGGTACCTTATTAGGCGCCATTTTTATGGCTTCCCATTCTGCTCAAGGACCTAAGCTAGGAATACCACAAATGATTCAGAGCAGAGCGCAGTTTGGAGTTATTGGCGCTATTTTCCCGTTGTTTCTTGTTATGTTTGTTTATTTGGGTTTTTTTGCTAGTAGCGGTTTGCTTGCGGCTCAAACCTTAAGCAGTTTAGTATCTATTGATCAAACATGGAGCATTTTAATTTTAAATATTCTTTGTTTTGTAGTAACTATTTTTGGACATGACTTAATTCACAAAATGCAAAAAATACTTTCTTGGTCATCACTTGTCATTTATCTTGTGGCGACGATTATTATTTTCCAGTTGCCACTTCCATCGGGCATTTGGTCAGCTGGGAGCGTAGATTGGCCTGTATTTTTATTAGCGGTTAGTATTGTAGCTACGTGGCAATTAGCCTATGCCCCATATGTTGCAGATTATTCCCGCTATCTTCCGGTTACAACCTCGACGGCTCAAACATTTTGGTACAGTTATGCGGGTACAGTAGTCGGAACTATTTGGATGATGGTTTTAGGTTCAACGTTAACTGTTGCGATTCCAAACTTTCTTGATCATTCAGGGAGCAATTTGGGACAGTTGTTTGGAAGCTTTGCCATTGTAATGTATCTCATTATCATTTTCGGACAGCTTTCAATTAATGTATTTAATTTGTATGGTGCATTTATGTCAACAATTACAACGATAGAACCTTTCGTTAAATTGAAGGTTACACCAAGGGTGCGCGTGGGAATGATTTTTGGTGTCACCGTAATGGGCACTATACTATGCTTGTTAGGACAAAGTAATTTTCTTGCGTTTTTCTTAAATTTCATCTTTTTTATTAGTTATTTCTTAATTCCATGGACTTCTATTAATCTTGTTGATTATTATCTGCTGCGCCATGGTCAATACAATGTAAAAGATATTTTTGACATAAATGGCCAATACGGAAAAATCAATTGGATCACAACTATTGCATTTCTTGTATCAGTCATTGCAGAAATTCCTTTTATAAACACCTCTTTCTACGTAGGACCTATAGCCAGAGCTTTAGAAGGGGCGGATATTGCTTGGTTAGTTGGATTGGTTGTCCCTGCAGTTTTGTATTACTTCCCAATGAAACGGAAGTTAAATAACTCTAAGTATATTAGTGAAAATCAAGAAACAGCTATTGTAGAAAACTTGGATAATTTGAATAGTAAATCCTAGTTGGCTTCAGTTCATGTGGGCTGCTGCTAAAAATAAACATAACTTAGTACAAACAAAATATTTAAATTATATTGAAATCATACAAAATATATGATAAGGAGCTTAAAGAATGCACTCAAAAAAATTTGATGAGGGGCTCGAGGTTCGCAGGGCCGTTCTGGGCGCTGACTATGTTGATCATTCTATTAATAATGCTACAGACTTCAACCGGCCTTTACAGGAATTAGTAACCGAGTACTGTTGGGGTGAGATCTGGACAAGACCGGGGCTGTCAAGGAAGAGTCGCAGTATGATCAACCTTGCAATGATAACAGCATTAAATCGTCCGCATGAACTTAAACTGCATATACGTGGAGCAATTACTAATGGTTTAACTATTGAAGAAATCCAAGAGGTCTTTTTGCAATGTGCCATTTACTGTGGTGTACCAGCGGCTATTGACAGCTTCAGGACAGCACAGGAAGTATTAAAGGAAATGGAGCAAAGTGAAGTTTAATATGCGGCAGAGGAAGGAATTCTGATTTCTTGATTGTATGAAAATAAAAATGAGTGTTGTCTAAAAGGAAATCTATGATTTCTAAAAAACATAAAATATTTTCTAAATTTTCTGTAACTTTTATTGACAAAGATTACTAATATAAGTAGAATTAAGCCAACAAACATCTTGCATGGTACATGGTACAAGAGAAAGAATAAATATAAAATTTTAAGAACTTTTATATTATTCGCCATTGTACCATGTACCAAATAGGGAGGCGGAAACAACTACAATGATTTTAACAACAAGTATAACCACACAAGTAACAAATGCTATCCGTGAAGCAATTGTGACCGGAGAATTTGAGCCAGGCAGAAAATTATCAGAATTTGAACTATCAGAACACTATAAAGTAAGCCGAACTCCTGTGAGAGAAGCATTTAAGCAATTGGAAAGAGAAGGTCTTGTAGAAATTATTCCACGGGTTGGCACTTGCGTGACAAAACCTACAGAGAAAGAGATTGCAGAGCTATTTACAGTAAAAGAAGTGCTTGAAGGACTCGCAGCCGGCCTTTTGGCTGAAAACAGACATGTGAAGGAAATTGATGATCTTCAAAAAGCGGTTCAATCAATGGAAAAAGCAGTTCAGTTTTCTGATCATAAGCAATTTGTTGAAGCCAACAATGCTTTTCACGAAGCAGTGATTAACGGAGCAAACAATTCAAAATTAAGCTTTATGCTCAATATGTTGATTAATCAAATTCCATATAATCGCTATGTTTACTTAAGTATTGAGGTGCCGAACCGCTTGGAAAAGTCACTTAAGGAGCATCAATTTATCCTTGAAACCATTCTAAGTGGAAACCGGGAAGCTGCAGAAAAAGCTATGCGAGAGCATGTAAGAGCAAGCGCTATGCAGCTTCAAAAAGGAATCAGTCAAAAATTGCGAGAGATCAATCTAAAGGAGGAAAATATATGAAATTTGGAATTTTTGCTAACTTGGCAGGACCTGGTCGTATTGAAGACTATGCAACAGTGCTAGATGAAGCACGCGAGCAAGCGGTATACTGTGATGAAAACGGTTACGACTCTATCTGGTACACAGAACATCATTTTGGACATGAAGGAAATGAACTAATTACCAACCCTATTTTAATGGGGGCAGATATTGCAGCCCGGACGAAAAACATTCGAATTGGACAAGCCGCAAATGTCGCAACATTTTGGCATCCGCTTCGTTTAGCAGAAGACATTGCCATGCTTGACCAGTTAAGCAAAGGGCGTGTAGAAGTTGGGCTGGCGCGTGGATTATATGGAAGGGAAGCGGCTAATTTAAACACACTTTCTGATCCAACCAATCAAGCGCAAAATCGAGCTTTGTTTGAAGAAACAGTTGAAATTATGAAAAAAGCCTGGTCCAATCGATTCTTCTCACACGAAGGAGATATTTATCAATTCCCGCCAAAAGGATTAAAGTGGAATCATCCAATGAGCCCTCCTTCTGAAGAATATATGGATATGGAAAAAGGCGAAATCAGCAAAATTTCTTTAGTACCTCAGCCGTATCAAAAACCATTTCCACAACTATGGCAAACAATTGATTCACCGCGGTCCATTGAGCTGGCAGCTGAAAACAACATTAAGGGAATTTTCTGGATGCCTACCGTGAAGGAATTAAAAGGCCGTTTTGAATTGTACCGGGAAAAAGCATCTGCAGCACGTGGATATGATGTACCGCTTGGGGAGGGTATTGCACTTGTGCGGGATGTGTATGTGGCGGAAACGATGGAGCAGGCAAGAGAAGATGCGGCGGAGGCTGTACTCAATACGTATCGTTGGATTTGTCATTGGCGTGGACTGGGCAACTTAATGGATCCAGGTGAAGCTGTGAAAGAAGGCCAGGAATTAAACTATGATTTTCTTCATCCGCGTAACTTATTATTTGGAACACCAGAGTATGTAACAGAGAAAATCAAAGAGTTGCAGGAAGAATTAAACTTGCAAAATCTTTTGTTATGGGTGAACCACAGTCACCTGCCTCATGAAAAAGTAATGAAAAGCTTGAAATTATTTACAGAGCAAGTAATGCCGAACTTTACAAATACAAATCAGGAGGTATACCTATAATGCTAGAAGTGAGAAAAGTGTACACAGCGGTTGAAGAAACTCGGATCGATGGCGGAAAAAAACTTGATACTCCAATTAAAATGATTACCACAATGCTGGTGATGAAAAATCCTTGGGCAGGCAGAGGGTATGTGGAAGATTTGATGCCGGAAATTAATGCATACGCTCCTGAAATCGGTGAAATTTTAGTGTCGGAACTATTCAAGCATATTGATTCTGCAGCCGATGTAGAGGCATTTGGAAAAGCGGCTGTCGTAGGTGCGGATGGAGAAATGGAGCATGCCTCGGCTTTTATCCATACATTGAAATTTGGAAATAAATTTCGGGATGCTGTGGAAGGAACAAGTATTTTAAGTTTCACTAATAAGCGGGGCGGACCGGGAACAGCTGTAACGATCCCAATGGTGCATAAAACTGATGAATCAGAACGGTCTCACTTTATTACATTTGAGGCAGCGATTCCTGATGCGCCACGAGCTGATGAAATTGTAGTAGCCATCGGTGCTTCCACAGGCGGGCGCCCTCATCCGAGAACAGGAAACCGTCACCAGGATATGATTGAGATGGGGCTTGTCTGATGCCTATAGCAGGGACTACTTATTATAAAGAAAAAGGGCAGGGTGAACCGCTTATTCTTATTCATGGAGTAGGTTTAGACCATTCTATGTGGGAAAAGCAGGTTGACACTTTATCCAATGAATTTCGTGTCATTGTGTACGATATGGTAGGGCATGGAGGATCCGAGCATCCTCCGGGCCCTTATTCTATTACCCAATTTGCAAAACAGCTAGCTGATCTAATGAATGACTTACACATTGAACAAAGTCATATTGTCGGGTTTTCAATGGGCGGTATGACGGCTCAAGCCTTTGCTTTAACGTATCCTGAAAAAGTCAAAACATTAACGATTATGAGTGCAGTGGCAAACCGAACGGACGAGCAACGGGCAGCAATATTAAGTAGAGTTCAAGAACTAAAAGCCAAAGGGCCTTCAGCTACGATTGAACCAGCTATCCAACGCTGGTTCAGCAAAGCGTTTCAAGAGCAAAACCAACGCATAGTTCACCAAATAAGACAGAGGCTTCAACATAATAACCCCGAATCATACTTGGCAGCATATACACTTTTCGCAACCGCTGACGAGGAATTATGGACAAATTTTCATGAAATAAATGTCCCCGTTTTCATCATAACGGGAGAAGAAGATGTTGGTTCAAACCCACAGATGTCAGAGCAAATGCATGAAAAATTATCACAATCCAAGCTTACCATTGTACCGGGCATGAAGCATATGCTTCCGGTAGAAGGCGTAGCTCTTGTAAATGAAGCGCTTTCTTCATTCATTTATTCATTCACAAGCAGCAGTAAAATAAAGGAGGAGTCTCATGGAACAGACAGTAAAGGGAATGAGCCTCGATCGTTCTACTGACTTGAAAAAATACAATTTATATATCAACGGAGAATGGGTGGAGCCAGCGAGTCATGAATATTTCCCAAGCTATAACCCTGCAACAGGTGAAGCATGGTGTGAAGTCGCAAAAGGAACAGCCGAAGACGTTGACAAAGCTGTACAGGCAGCTCACCATGCTTTTTTGCATTCGGACTGGGCAAGCATGACGTTCACTGAAAGAGGACGCCTTGTTTACAGGCTGGGGGAGCTAATTGCCGAAAATATCGAAGAATTGGCACGCTATGAATCTATTGATAACGGTAAATTAATCAGGGAAATGCGCGGCCAGCTCCGTTATTTACCAGAGTTTTTCTACTATTACGCTGGACTTGCCGATAAGATTCACGGCCATACACTGCCGATTGATAAACAAGATATGTTTACCTTCACATCAAGAGAGCCGCTTGGAGTCGTTGCGGCCATCACACCATGGAACTCGCCTCTATATTTAACAACCTTAAAGCTGGCTCCTGCACTTACTGCGGGAAATACGATTGTTATTAAACCTTCTGAAATGACATCTGCTTCATTACTAGAACTTGTTAAGCTTGTCCAAAAAGCAGGTTTCCCGCCCGGAGTCGTAAACGTTGTGACTGGGTTTGGGATGCCTGTAGGAAATACGTTAACTGCTCATCCGCTTGTTCGAAAAGTAGCGTTTACCGGAGGTGCTGAATCGGCCCGCCATGTGGTACGGAATACAGCGGAAAATTTTGCGCAGCTTTCCTTGGAGCTTGGCGGTAAGTCGCCAAATATTGTTTTTGAGGATGCTGATTTAGATAATGCGGTCATGGGTATCATTGCAGGCATTTTTGGCGCTTCTGGACAAAGCTGTGTAGCGGGATCAAGAGCACTTTTACACGTAGACATTTATGATCAAGTAATAGAAAAGTTGATTGACCGGATTTCCCGCATTAGAATTGGTGACCCGCTTCATGATGACAGCGAAATGGGCCCTCTTGCCACTCCAGCTCAGCTAAAGCGTGTAGAAGAATTTGTTGCGCTTGGTTTGGCAGAAGGCGGAAAAATACTGTATGGCGGCAAAAGACCAGAGCATTTACAGAATGGCTGGTATTTTGAACCCACTGTTTTTGAATATGCGGATCAAACTTCCCGCCTGACACAAGAAGAAATATTTGGGCCTGTTCTCAGTGTCATTCCTTTCAGGGATGAAGCAGAAGCCATTGCCCTTGCAAACGATACAGAATACGCGCTTGCAGCCGGCATTTGGACAAGCAACGTAGCGAAAGCCCATCGTGTTGCGAAAGAGGTTCGGGCGGGTATCGTCTGGGTGAATACATACCGCAGCATTTCACCAATGGCGCCAATAGGTGGATCAGGTCTAAGCGGGTACGGACGAGAAGGCGGCTGTGAAGCGATTTATGAATACACGCAAAGCAAGACAGTTTGGATAAATTTATCTCAAGAGTCAATGCCCGATCCTTTCATTATGCGGTAATTAGATAAGAAAACACAACGAGTTATTAAAGGAGGAAGAAGTCATGAAATTGCTGGGCATTTCAGGAACGATTACGGGCTCAAAAACGCGGGTTGTCATTCAAAAAATGCTGGAAGACATTAAGTGCAGCCATCCGGAGGTTGACATTGAACTGCTGGATTTAAAAGCATATGATCTTCAGTTTTGTGACGGGCGCAATCCGGCAGATTACACAGGCGATACAAAAAAAGTCATTGAAATGGTTTCCTCAGCTGATTTTTATCTGATCGGCACACCGATTTTTCAAGGCTCTATCACTGGGGCATTAAAAAATTTATTTGATTTAATTCCGCCTCAACATTTTCGCAATAAAGTCATGGGTTTCGCAGCCACAGGGGGCACGTACCAGCATTACCTCGTTATCGAGAATCAGTTAAAGCCGATTGCCGGCTATTTCCGTGCTTTTGTGGCACCTGGCTCTGTCTACGCCCATAATGACCATTTTAATGCTCAAAATGAAATTGTTGATCCAGAAGTGTTGAAACGAATGGCCAGCCTTAGTGAAGAATTGGTTTTCATGCAAAAAATGCTGAAAGAACCTCAATACAGCTAAAGGTGGCTCAATATGAAAAAACAAAGCAGCATTTCCAAAACGTTTTGCGGCAAAGTGGTTTCTGGAAATCAAATCGGACGAACGATCGGGTTTCCAACGGCTAACCTTTCCATTGATTCGAGCACCCCGTTCTTAGAAAAAGGTGTCTACGGTGTCAAAGTAAAGTACCGGGATCAGGATTATTACGGAATTATGAATGCCGGAAATCGTCCGACGATTAATAAAGAAAATCTTCATCTTCATTATGAAGTGCACGTATTTGACTTTTGTGAAGAGATTTATGGTCAGGAATTAACGGTGGAAACATGCTTTTTTGTAAGAAAAGAGATGTCTTTTCAGTCTCTTGAAAAGCTTGTCCGGCAAATTAACCGAGATGTTCAATATACCAAATGGAAATTTAGTATAAAGCATGACATAGAAAATATTTTTTGGGGTTAGGAGAGATAAAATGAATCGGCATGTAGAAGAAATTATTCATTTGCCCGATCTGGCATTTATTCATTTTTGCTGTGACTACTATGGCATTAATAGGGGCGTTTATAACACTATTGATGCCTGGTTCTACGAGCAGGGCGTTGAACATGTAATGAAGCGCCGCCGACAAATCCTTTTATGTCTCAGGTTTATCAAAGAAAAACAGGAAAATAAAAACGGTAGGTGTAAGTTTGGAAAAGGAGGCTTAAAGATAAAACTGCAGGAATACATCTCAAGCGAAAAAGAAGTCTTAAAGAAAGCAGTAACCGTTTAATCTCTGCTGAGAAAGGAGTGTGTATCTACGATGCCAAACATTAAAAGTTTAATAAAAAAAGATTTAATCATTAATGGAGAACGAATTGAAACAGAGAAGTATACAACGCTTTACGCTCCTTATTCAGGGGAAGCTATTGCAGAAATTGCCTCTGCAACAGAAATCGAAACAGAACAAGCCATAACAGCAGCTTATAAGGCACGTGAAACGATGGCATCTATGCCAGCCTGGAAGCGTGCAGAAATTTTAGAAACGGCAGCACAGCTTTTAAAGGATCGGACAGAAGAAGCTGCCAACATCATTACGTTAGAAGCAGCCAAGCCTTTAAATACAGCTCGGCAGGAAGTAGCACGAACTGTAGAAACATATAAATTTGCGGCAGAAGAAGCAAAACGAACTCATGGAGAAACGATACCGCTCGATGCGGCGCGCAGTGGAGAAAACAAGCTTGCTTATACAGTTCGTGAACCAATTGGGGTAGTAGGTGCGATTACACCGTTTAATTTTCCAATGAATCTAGTTGCTCATAAAGTGGGTCCGGCTATCGCAAGTGGGAATACGATCGTTTTAAAGCCCGCTTCGCAAACACCACTCTCTTCTTTTTTTATTGCAGCGCTTTTTGAAGAAGCAGGGCTTCCGGCAGGCGTGTTAAACGTTGTAACAGGAAGCGGCCGTATCGTTGGGGATCAGCTTGTAACAGACGAAAGAGTCAGCATGATTACGTTTACGGGAAGTCCAGCTGTTGGTATTGGCATCCGTAATAGAGCAGGGTTGAAAAAAGTAACATTGGAGCTCGGATCTAACGCTGCTGTTATAATTGATCAGCATACACCACTTGATCAAATTGCTTCCCGCTGTGTTACCGGGGCATTTTCCAATCAGGGCCAAGTATGTATATCACTTCAGCGCATTTATGTACATGAAAAGGTTTATGAAGAATTTGTTGAAAAACTAATCCTTGAAACAAAAGGGCTGGTTCTTGGCGATCCCCTTTGCTCAGAAACCAATATTTCTGCTCTCATTTCGCCGGACGAGACGATACGTGCACTTAGCTGGATTAAGGAAGCTGTTAAGAGTGGGGCAAAACTAGCAGCGGGTGGAGAGGTTGAAGGAACGGTGCTTCAGCCAACGATCCTGTTAGAAGTAGGCCATTCCATGAAAGTTTCCTGCCAGGAAGTTTTTGCTCCAATCGTGATTGTCAATAAAGTAAAAACAATAGGAGAAGCGATTAAAAAGGTAAATGATTCCCGGTATGGCCTGCAAGCAGGCATTTATACGAATGATGTGCAAACCGCTCTGGCTGCAGCAGATCAATTATATGTTGGCGGCGTAATGATCAATGACATTCCTACATTTCGGGTAGACCATATGCCGTATGGGGGAGTGAAAGAAAGCGGAACCGGACGGGAAGGATTAAAATACGCGATTGAAGAAATGACGGAAATGAAACTGGTTGTCTGGAACCGGCAGTAAGGAGGAGTATTATGGCTTATTATGCGGCCTTGCTTCATATGATGGACCCAGAGAAAAATAAAGAAGTACTCCCGCGTCATATTGAATATTTAAACCATCTTGATAAAGAAGGAAAAATCCTGGCGAGGGGCCCTTTTGGAGACGGCTCTGGCGGACTTGTTATCTATCAGGCAGATTCTTTTGAAGAAGCAGCGGTGCTTGCGGAAAAAGATCCGCATGTGCTTGAAAAAGTACGTCGGCTTGAACTAAAAGAATGGAAAGTCTGGACACCGCCTGATAGGGCTTAAACAAAGGAAACAGCATTGTTTTTAGCAGCCAGCTGCCCGATACTAACGGGCAGCTGGCTGTTTCGTGTTGTTTTAAATACGACCGGTCTTCACAGTCTCCATGATGATCGCAAGTCTTTTAATGCAGCTTAAACACAGCACAGCTTAAAGCAAGCAGATAAAGACATGAGCCTGAGTATCTCCAGGTTCATGTCTTTATTTTTTTGCCTTGATCAGCGCCAAGCCCTATCTCTATGTTCAGCAAAACTTCCAGGATGATGTCTCAGTCGGGAAAAAAGAGGTTTTTATCTATTACTTGAAAGTCTATTTTCTCTGTCAGAAAAGTTAACAATCTCCCTTAAATTAGTCAATTTGTTTCGTTTTTTACAATCAACGAGTCCAAAAACGGCGTATTCTATGGATAAGCAAAGTGACAAGCGAACAATTAGTCATTTTGAAAGAAAAATATTCGGAACGAATTAAAGGAGGATTTATTTATGCAAACACCTGAATTGAAAACTCAAACAATCTTACATCCACTTGAGCCCCTGACAGCTGAAGAAATAAGAGAAGCGGTGGCGCTGATTAGACAAGATAAAAGTTTGACAGAAACGTATAAATTTGTTCAGGTGGTGTTGTATGAACCATTGAAAGAAGAAGTAGCCAGCTTTAAAGAAGGCGACCCAATCGACCGTAAGGCATTTATTATTCTGCTTGACAGCGCTGAAAACAAAACATATGAAGCGATTGTATCGATTACAAATGAGCAGGTGCTCTCTTATGTACATATTCCAGATGTACAGCCAAACTTCTTGCTTGATGATTTTGAAATTGAAGAGCTGATTAAAAATGATCCTGAATATCAAAAAGCCCTTTTAAAAAGAGGCGTTACCGATCCAAGCCTAGTCATGATTGACCCCTGGTCAGCCGGCCACTTCAATGAACTGGATAATCCAGACACACGTGTAACACGAGCGCTTGCCTGGGTTCGCAAATCGGAAAAAGACAATGGCTATGCATATCCATTAACGGGTCTTTACGCAATCGTAGATTTAAATAAAAAAGAAATTGTCCGTATTGAAGATTACGGCGTAAAACCGCTGCCACCAACAGCTGGCAATTACGTGCCGGAATTAAATGAAAACATTCAGGTGCGTACAGACGTAAAGCCGCTGGATATCATTCAGCCGGAAGGCCCGAGCTTTGAAATCAACGGCCATCATATCAAGTGGCAGAAATGGGATTTCCGCATCAGCTTTACGCCACGTGAAGGGCTTGTCATTCACTCTGTTGGATTCGAAGATAAAGGAAAAAGAAGACCGATTTTATACAGAGCCTCCTTGTCTGAAATGGTTGTTCCATATGCAGATACATCGGAAATGCACGGCCGTCAAAATGCGTTTGATGCTGGAGAGTACGGAATGGGCCAGCTGGCGAATTCATTAGAATTAGGCTGCGATTGCGTTGGGCATATTCATTATTTTGATGCGGTCATGGCCGATCATAAAGGAGATGTCCGCACGATTCCAAATGCGATTTGCCTGCATGAAGAAGATTACGGCATTGCCTGGAAACATACGGACTGGAGAACAAATGAAGTGGAAGTGCGCCGTTCACGCCGTTTGGTCGTTTCCTTCTTCTCGACTGTAGCTAACTATGATTATGGATTCTTCTGGTCATTCTATCAAGATGGTACAATTGAACAGGAAGTGAAGCTGACAGGAATGCTGAATACCGGTGCGCTTGATGAAGGCGAAGTTCCGAAATACGGAAATTTAGTAGCGCCACAGTTAAATGCAACGTTCCACCAGCACTTCTTTAACTTCCGTCTCGATATGGAGCTTGATGGTGCGAAAAATTCTGTTGTAGAAACGGAAACCGTGGCGGAAGAAAGAGGGGAACACAATCCGTTTAATAATGGATGGTACCCTGTATCCAAAACGTTTAAAACGGAAAAAGAAGCGGTCCGTAAAATGAATTTGGAAACCGTACGCACATGGAAAATTATTAACCCAGAATCAAAGAATTTTGTCGGACAGCCGGTAGGCTACAAAATTGTAACGGGCGAAAACTGCCTTCCGTTTGCAAATGACGATTCGAGCTTGATTAAACGTGCTGGTTTCTTGAAAAACCACCTTCATGTAACGAAATTTGACCGCAACGAGCAATTTGCATCAGGCGCTTATCCGAATCAGCATCGAGGTGGAGACGGCTTGACGAAATACCTTGAAGCAGACCGTAATATTGAAAATGAAGATATTGTCGTTTGGTACACAATGGGCCACCATCATATCACTCGTCCGGAAGACTGGCCGGTTATGCCGACTGCGTATACGAACTTCCAGCTGAAGCCGGTTGGATTCTTTGACCATAATCCAGCGCTTGACCTGCCGCGGCCGGAATCAAAAACCAAGTGTCAATCAAACACAAGTGCTTCTTCCTCTTGCGGGCATTCAACAGAGGTTTAAATCGTTTTTGGAGGCGGGCTCTTGAGCCTGCCTCTTTTTTATAAAAAATGGAGGTGCAGCAAAATGATCCTGATCAGCGGCTTTATTGTCCTTATGTATACCGTCTTTTTTGCTCTCAGCCTTTACCCGGTCAAGCAGCAGGTAAGCGCGGTGTCCGGAAAATGTATTGTCATGGCCTTCAGCATGGTGACCGCTACCCTTATCGGGCTGCTGCTTGCTTTTTCCATGCAGGGGCAGCTGGCGGCTTCTACCATCTTATCCATTGTAATGAGTGGCATTTTTGCATATATCATTGGGCGCCCGTTCGGCTTAATGGGGATCACTGAAGCACTGATGTCGGGTTTTATGGGCGGCATGATGGGAGCCATGCTTGGTGAAATGATTCCTGTAAATCAAATGACGATCATGATAGCTGCTATGGACCTTTTTTATTTTTTTACAGCAGCCGTGATTATTACGATGATCCGCCGGGAAGTTCCCACACAAAAAGAGGGATTGTTCAGTACGCGCCGGCTTCCATTTGCTTTGCTGACCACTTTATCAATCTGCATTATAGGCGGTGCCGCTTTATTTGACAGTGTTAAAGCAGCTGGCAGTGAAACGGAAGAAAACGTACAGGCCGATGATCACCATAACCATTGAATGGATGAACAGGACGGGCTGGGAAGAAGGAGACAGCTTCAATAAAAGAAAAACATAACGGGTGAGTCCTTATCCCTTTTTTATTGCACGGCATATAAAGAAAGAAGCTCGAAAACGGATGAATAAGAAAGGCGGAAGAAACATGACCCAAAATTATGAAAAAGAAGTGAATTGCGACAAAGAATTAACCTTATCCCTAATCAGTGGAAAATGGAAGATGTTTATCATTTGGACACTGAATGATAAAGGAACGGTTCGCTTTAATGAAATGAGAAGGCTGATTCCAGCCATTACGCAGCGTATGCTGGTGAATCAGCTGCGGGAACTCGAGGCAGACGGAGTGATTCAGCGGAAAGTGTACCCTGTTGTGCCTCCGAAAGTTGAATACTCTTTAACGGAAATCGGTCACAGCTTAATGCCTATTTTGAAGTTAATGTACGACTGGGGGAAAAATTATCGGGCAACAATAGCTCAACAAAAGACGACTTCGTTAACCTCCATTTCACAATAATGGAATCAAAAAAGCATCCTCCTGTCAGGGTGCTTTTTTTTGTTTCGGATATGAATATTTGGTCATTACTAATTAATGAAGCAATTTATACGAAGCCGGGTGAGGTATAATACACTGATGAACAAGGAAAGCACACCCGCTCTTAACAGCCGGCAGTTTGGCTCCTCTTAAAAACCAGCTGTCATGTTACATAGTCAACTGGTTTTCTTAATGAAGATCTGCTTTTTTCCTTGTTGCTTGCTTTGAGAAGTGTTTAATATAACAATACCGGCAATCGTAAAGAGCAAGCCCGCCGCTTTTAAGCTATGGATGCTTTCGTGAAACAATAAGCTTCCTACAACAGCTGTACAGACTGTCCCAATGCCTGCCCAGGTTGCGTAAGCGATGGACAAGGGGATTGTTTTAAGGGCAAAACTTAAACAAGTAAATGTAGCAAGAAATCCGGCTGCAGCCCCGACAGATGGCCATACAATCGTAAAGCCGTTCGACAACTTCAGCATAGTAGAACCAAAAACTTCAAACAAAATAGCGGCTCCTAAAAACATCATTCCTTTCAAGGTACTTCCTCCTTTATTCAGTGATATTCAGCAGCACAAGCCCCATAAGTAACAGGCCAATGCCTGCAACGCCTTGCTGGCTGATTTTTTCCCGAAACAGTAAAACGCCAGCTAAAGCGGTTAACATGATGCCAAGTCCGCTCCAGGTAGCGTAAACGATACTGAGAGGAATTGATTTCATCGTAATCGATAAACAGTAAAACGTAATGGTATAGCCGGCAATGGTTCCCGCAGCCGGCAGCCATTTGGTGAATCCGTTTGAATATTTCAGCATCGCGGCAGCAAATACTTCAAAAATGACGGCTGTTACTAAGAACAAATAAGGCAGCATACGTAATGTCCTTTCTGTTTAAAAAATAAGGAAGGAAATAAAAGAAAACAAGAAAACAGCCCGGCTTCTCACATGAAAGGTAAAACGCCGGGCTGGCCTTATCTCGTTATAAGTCCAAAACAAGACAGTCTGTCTTAGCACGGGATACACAAGTGAGCATCACATTTTCTTCTGTTTTTTCTAAGTCGGTTAAAAAGAAATCACGGTGGTCTACTTCTCCGCCGCTCACAGGAACAAGACAGCTTCCACAGCCTCCGACTTTACATGAATAGGGAGCCTTCACCCCATGAGCAAGCAGCGCATCGAGTACACTTTCGTTTTCAGAAACAGGGATCGTTTCCCCGCTTCGCTTCAGCTTTACCTGAAGAGGATGGGACGGACCAAAATCGGGAGGAGAAAAACGTTCAAAATGAATGCTTTTGTCCGGGTAGCCGTATTCTTTGGCTGCTTCCGCAAATTCGTTCATCATGGCTTCTGAACCGCAAAAATAAACGTGCGTGCCGATCGGCTGCTGTTTCAATAAGCTGGTCTGCATTCTTTGCTGCTGGTCCGAAAAGTAAAAATGCGTTTGTTCCGGATAAGCCTGTTTTAAAAAAGAATAAAACGCGCACTGGTTGTTTGAAGGCGCAGCGTAATGCAATTCAAACGATTTTCCTTTTCGTTTTAAATCTGCTGTCATCGCTAAAAAAGGGGTAATGCCGATGCCGGCTGCAAAAAAGACATGGTGCTTTGCCTGGAAACTGAGCGGAAAATGATTTTTAGGATAGCTGATCTGCAGCCGTGCTCCTTTTTTGACCTTGCTATGCCAGTAAACAGAGCCTCCTTTTGAAACGGCCTGATGCCGAATCGCAATTTGATAAGCTGACGTATCAGCCGGATGGCTTGTTAAAGAATAGTGCCGCTCCAGCACTTCATCTTCTTTGGGCAGAAACGTCGTAATATGCGAACCTGCACTAAATCTTGGCAGGGAAACGTTTCCTGCTGGTACAAGTGTAAAGCTTTTAACAGAAGGCGACTCTTCTTTAATATCAGTCACAAAAACATCGATTAAAGTATTCATCATCATCATCCTTTCAAAAAAGTCAAACACGAATATATCCTAAATAAGCATCATGCCGTTTGGAGTAGTGGGAAGAAACATCCAATTCAGTGCGGCAGCTTGGACAAACAAAAAAATCTTTTTCATTTCGGTCATGGCGTGAATAGCATTTTACACAGAAGACAGTATCTTTTTGAGAACCAATGATTTTTAGCTGCATTTCTTCATCTGAAAATCCGGCTGTTTCTGCATGATTTCGAACTGTTTTAACAAAAGGCGCACTTCCGGCCACCACCAAGCGGGTGCCGATAAATTGAATACGCAATATGGATAAAAGTCTTTCCGAAGAAACGGTTACCAGGCAATCGAGAGAATAGGAGGAAAGCTCTGGATAAGAATAAAGAATGTGTTTCTTTGTTTGTTTTGTTTGAACGATAAAATGTAACCGGATATCAGTTGAAAAAAAAGGCTGTAAAGATGAACCGCCCTCTAATAGGGCTGCTTCATCTAATACGATAAGCAGTTTGGCTGTATGGGACGGGATGGAAAAATGATTGATTTCTTCTGCTTGTATTGTTTCAGATAAAGGAATCATTTCACTGCCTCCTCTCGAATGGATAGGTGTTTCTCCAAAAAGGCTAGCAAACTCGCTTTATAGGAAATAAAGCCTTTGTATTCAGCAATGTAGTCCGGCAGGTCACTTAATACCCGGTAAAAGCGCTCGGTCCATTCGGGCTTTTCGAGAAGATCATTTAAAGAAATCAAGTGGCTGTGAATGCTGAACAAAAGTCCATTGCTTTCAGGGAGGCGAAATAAACGCTGGTCTTCTGTACGCAGATAAACGAGCTCTCCAGCTGTTTCGGCCGTGACTGCTTCTTTTTTGCTGCCCCAGTCACTGAATGTTTCTGGAAATGTATCAAGGATAGGTTCAACTGTTAACGTCCAGTTCAGCCGTGTCCAGGGTTTTCCGGCTTCCATGCGCATCAGAAACGACCGTACTTTTTCCGCTAACCCGCTGTCAGAAAAAACAGGGACAGGGGAATGGAATTCCAGGTAAGACATCCCCAAGTTAAAGTGGATAGACCAGTTGGCAGGAAAGCAAAGCTGTCCGGCATCCATAAAAAGATCACCGTCTTTTTGTGAGATGTAAATTAAGTCTTCCTGTACATGGCGGCCGATAAAGTCCAATGGTTCATAAGGGAGGGTGGAAGCATCTCCAAAACGAAACACTTCTTTTTCCTGAAGCAAATAGTTGTGAAACGTCCAGATATCTTCTTTTTTGGTTACATGAAAGTAATCGGGATAATGGGCGGTAAGCTGGTTGATGACAAGCTCTAATATTTCCCACTGAGCATCGATAGAATGAGAGAAAGATTGAAAAGCTCGTTCAGGTGTTTGGGATAAAATGCTCCGTTTTAATTGGATTTCCTCATAATATTCTGGCGTGATCGTAATGGCGGGTGAGGAAGCTAGCGTTTCGGAATTATTAGAATAGCGGTATGAATCTTCTTTGAACGGAAACGGAAAACGATTGACCAAAGGGCTGTTTGGAATATGGACCGTATGGTTTGACATGATTTTATCCCTCCAATGAAATAAGATAGCGGTATTTAATCGATTTACCTGTACGCCGATCATGTCATAAAACGCAAAAATCAAGCCAGGACCTTTTCTTGACTATCGGGAAAAACGATATTTTTATGTAAGAAAATATATCATTAAAAAGAAAATGAGAAAAAAGATTGTCAGATAATTTTCCAATTTGCTTTGAAAAAAGAATTTAGTTTCGTTTTGTACAATTGATAAAAGAAAAAAAGAATTATTCTGGAGGAAATATAACAAGAAAGGAGAGAAGATGGTCTGAAGCACTCCATAACCCCCTGTTTTCACCAGAAGCTGTTTGGCCAAAAGAAAGTGGATAGAAAAAATGCACATGGTGATGACGATCGCTTGTATATTGACTGTTTGACTAGTGACCAATTGAATGGTTTGGTTGAATCAATCAAAAAAGCAGCCTGGAACGTTTCCAAAAAACTTGGCTGAATTGGGCTTGCCAAGAGACTGCTAGAAGAGATATTAGAAGACACAATCAAGTTCTCCATATTGGTAAAAACAGATGGGCTTGTATCAGTACCTGCAGAATGTTAAAAGAAGCAGGCTAATCAGGTGAAACGTCAAAAAGAAGGCAGTAAAATTTCTGAAAATTCAATCAAATAGAAAGGGGTTTTCTTTATGAATCTTTTCGGAAAACGATCAAAATGTACTTATTTATTTTTTCTTTTGCTGTTGTTGATTCCGGGTAATGCGCTTGCGGCAACCGAAACTCCGGCTATAGATACGGGGGATACGACTTGGGTTTTAATTGCAACAGCTCTTGTTCTTTTTATGCATGTGCCAGGGCTTGCGCTTTTTTATGGCGGGCTTGTGAGTGAACGAAATGTCGTATCGACCATGATGCACAGCTTTGTCAGCCTGCTGATTGTCAGTATCGTCTGGGTATTATGGGGCTACACATTAAGCTATGGAACAGATCTTGGCGGCGGCTTAATTGGCGGCTTGGATTATCTCGGTTTTAAAGATGTAGGCGGGGAAGCAGCCCTCGGCAGCTTGACCATTCCGCATTACTTGTTTGCGATGCTGCAGATTGTATATGCAGCGATCACTGTTGCCATTATTTCAGGCGGTATTGCCGGCAGAATTTCTTTTAAAGCATGGGTCGTTTTCGCAGCGGTGTGGCCGACTCTTATTTACGCACCGATGGCTCACTGGGTTTGGGGAGGCGGCTGGCTGTTTCAAATGGGAGAGCTTGACTTTGCCGGCGGGACGGTCGTTCATATTTTGTCGGGTGTCGGAGCGCTTGTAGCGGCGTTGATGATTGGCCCAAGACGGGGGTATTTAGAAGAGGAGCAGCGTCCGCATAACATCGTATTGTTCTTGTTTGGTGCCGCGACACTGTGGTTCGGCTGGTTTGGCTTTAATGGGGGCAGCGCTCTTGCATCAGGCGGCATTACATCACTTGCTTTTATCACGACACATACTGCAGGAGCAGCATCCGGTCTTAGCTGGCTAATCATCGAGTGGTCGCTGCGCAAGCGTCCGACGTTAATTGGAACAGCAACAGGGGCGATTGCCGGGCTGGTTGCCATTACGCCTGGAGCAGGATTTGTTACGGTTCCTTCCGCTTTAATCATTGGCTTGCTGGCAGCACCTGTTTGTTATTTCAGCATTCACTTTTTAAAGGCCCGTTTAAAATATGATGACACACTGGATGCATTTGGCGTACATGGTATGGCAGGGATCTGGGGAGCCATTGCTACTGGGCTTTTTGCAACCAAGTCAGTGAACCCGGCGGGCAATAACGGTTTGTTTTACGGAAATCCGGAGCAGCTTCTTCACCAGCTGACGGGGGTGGGCACGGCCGTACTTTTATCCGGCATTGGCACGTTTGTGATCTTAAAGGTAATGGGCATGTTCATGCAGCTTCGTGTAAGCGAAGAAGAAGAAATGATGGGACTTGATTTAAGCTTCCATGAAGAACCTGCGTATAACAACGAGAACCTAGAAAAAGTGGAGGAACATAAAAATATCTCAGGTATGTGAAGAAAAAATGTACTCCATAGTGTCCGATTCCAGCTTGCAGCTACTCTTCACCTTGAAGGGTGCCTGCGGGCTTTTTTGTGGCATCATATGTGAATATATGGATAAAACGCTGAGCCTAAACCGTATTTTCACTTTAGATCTGTTAGTGGAAAGAATACTTTTTAGGTTATCCACCGAAATGCCAACGTGAATTTACGAAAAAAATATTTTGCATGATCCTTCATATGTACAGGCATTCATGAAAATTCTTTATAAAGAAATGCAAAGAAATTCTTTTTTTAAACAAACGCCCATACCAGCTGTCATCCATTTGAATACAGTAAGGAGAAAGTCAAATGGATGGAGGGTTTAATGTTGGAAGATCAAAATGTATATCCGGAAGAATTTTTCTCTCACGAACAGGGCGAGTTTGATGAAGCACTAGAGGTACAGCAGCCGTATCACTACTATCCAAGACCACGGCAGCCGCGTTACCCGTACTTTCCATTGTTCCCTTTGTTTCCATTTTATCCGTATTACCCGTACCCTCGTTATCCGCGCTATCCGCGCTACCCTCAGTACCCTGGATACGGCGGCGGATATGGCTACGGCGGGGGCCAGTCAGGTGGATATTCTGGCGGCGGATATGGCTACGGTGGAGGCCAGTCAGGTGGGTATTCTGGCGGCGGAGACGACTATGATAGAGGACAGGACAGTTAAAAATACTGTATGTAAAGAAAATTAGAAAATGATCAAGCATCCATGAAGAAATTCATGGATGCTTTTGTTATGTTAAATGTCTGTTTTTCTATAAAGGAAAATCAATCAAGTTATTTACCAAAAAATTTTATTTTAAATATATTCTGAATAGGGTATTTGGTTTTCGAGGGGGTTAGACAGAGATGAAAATCATTAATAATATCCGACTGTATAGACCATTTAAGGATGATGGAATAAATGATTTATTCCATGTGAAAATAGAAGATGGAAAAATTACTGCCATTCATAAAGGATTATCAGAAGAACAAGGGGCACATGTAATTGATGGGAAACAAAAAGTAATGAGTGCCGCTTTTAATGATTCGCATATGCACCTGCTTCGATATGGCATTATGAAAAAAGAAATTGATTTTCGTGATATTATTTCATGGGAAGAAATGAAGAAAACGGTCCATCATGCTTTTCATCAGCATGATCTTGAGGACCATGACTGGATTGTCGGCAATGGAATCGATGACAGCCAGTTTGAGGATATAGACCATCTTTTAACAGCAGAAGACTTGGAAGAATTCGATTATGACAAGCCCATGTTCTTCCTTCATAACGATGACCATGAATGCCTGGTCAATAGAAAAGCAATGGAAATCATAAGAGAAGAGAATATATTTGAGGAAAAGCATGAAGGATGTATTCAGAAAGATGAAAATGGAAACTGGACAGGCCGGTTTAATGATACGGCTCTTCATTTAATTAAATTTCATTTTCGTCAAAAAGGGAAGCAGGACATGTACGAAGCCGTGAAGGACTCCATTCCTCACTTATTAAAGGTCGGCATAACATCTGTCCACACAGACGACCTCAATATTTCTACTTCATTCCCGGATTTATGGAACGCTTATACGGAGCTGGAGAGAAAAGGCGAGTTGAAAATAACTGTTCATTTGCATGTTTTTATTTATAATCTTGAGGACTTAAAGAACTTTTTAAGCAGTTTCAGCAAAAGAACGGGTGATGGAACCGAAAGGGTGAAAGTGGGCGCCATTAAGCTGTTCCTCGATGGTACACAGCGCCTTCATACGGCCGCTCTAAGACAGCCATATCATGATAAACCGGAAACAAGCGGCGTCTTGAATTATTCTCAGAAAGAACTGGATGAGTTGGTTCAGCTTGCCCATCAAAATAGAATGCAGGTTGCGATGCATGCAATTGGGGACCGAACGGTAGAGCAATCGTTAAATTCGCTGGAAAAAGTAAGAGTTGAGGATTTGCGTCACCGAATCATTCATGCCCAGGTGCTGGCGCCTGATCTGTTGGAGCGATTGCAAAAGATCAAGCCTTATCTTGAAATCCAGCCTGGCTTTTTGATGTCTGAATACAATAAAACAGCCAAGTGGGTCGGAAAAGAGCAGGAGAAATACTGCAATGCCTGGAAGACCGTTGACAGCCTTCAAATTCCCTACACAGGCAGCTCAGATGCGCCTATCAGTTCAATGGATCCGCATATCAATATATTTGCTGGTGTAAATCGAACCGATCAACAAGGGAATCCTAAAGGCGGATGGATGCCGGAAGAAAAACTTTCGATAGATGCCTGTTATAAATCTTATACGGAGACACCTGCCTATCTCGAATTTAAGGAGAAGGAAAAAGGAAAGCTGGAGGAAGGGTATGAAGCTGATTTTCTTTTCCTTTCCCATCATCCGAAAGAAGTGGCTCCTATGGAGTTAAAGAATATTCAAGTCTTGGAAACGTGGATTAAGGGCAATAAAGTATGGGAAGCTTCAGAATCCCTTAAGATAAAGGCTTAAAGGGGGCTTTTTTAAAAAGCTCCCCCAAAAGCTCCCCATTTTACATATTCATCAGATTCCCAAAAGCTTGTACGGATTCTTTTTCGAGCTCTTTAAATGAATGTCCATATACATCCAAAATCATTCTTGGCGTGTTACCTAGAGGTTCTGCAATGATTTTAACTGGAATCCGTTAGCTAATTAAAAGGGTCGCGTGAGTATAGTGTAAACCGTGCGGTGCAATTCGTTTTAAACCCGCTTTCCCACAAATCCGCTGAAAGCAGGTTTGTAAGACATTATCTATACTTGGTTCTCCACTGAAAGGTGAGATGAAAATAAAATCATCCACTAAGATAGTCCGGTAACTCCGCTTTGTTTTGGGTGCTCTCGTTCCGTGTCTATCTCGTGTTTTGTTGACGGTTAACGTTTTTTTCTCAAAATCAATATCATTCCACGTCAAGCCCATCGATCCACCCACACGAAGCCCCGTATAAGCCAGCAAAAGAATGATCATGTAATTTGTTTTGTTCTTCAGCTGTTTAGCTTCAACATTGAACTACCGCCCACTTACCTGACGGTTGAAGTGGGGGATTCCTGGGCAAGGGGATCTTCGACCCCCAGTAATCAGGCTAACCCCGTATTCCAACGGTTTTATGACCAAGCTTAAATAGACTGAAGTGAAAGAAGCCGAAGGGCTTCTTTTTTAATATTCAGGCTCGCATTCATGTCTCGGTCGTGACGCACGCCGCAGGAAGGACACTCCCACACCCGTACAGCGAGATTTTTTACATCCTTATGCTGATGCCCGCACCTTGAGCAGAGCTGGCTTGATGGGAAGAACGGATCGACTTTTATGATCGTCCGTCCGTACCACTTCGCTTTGTAAGCGAGCATTTCGTTGAACCTCGACCATGACGCATCGTGAATCCCCTTGCTTAGTTTTTTGTTTTGGACGAGATTCTTCACGGACAAATTCTCCACTGCGATCACTTGGTTTTCATGAACGAGCCTGGTCGTCAGCTTGTGAAGAAAATCTTCTCTTGTGTGTTTGATTTTTTCGTGCAGTTTAGCAATCTGGACTTTATTTTTTTCCCACGATTTCGAACCTTCTTTTTTACGTGCAAACGCACGCTGAAGAAAGGCTAATCGCTTTTCGTATTTTTGATAGTATTTCGGGTTGGCAATGGATTCACCGTTGGAGAGCACGGCAAACTCTTTTAATCCCAGGTCAATGCCAACGGTACCGTTGGTGCTTGGTTTGTACGGGGAATAAGGCATCTCGCAAATGACCGAAATAGAATACCGGCCGGTGCTGCTTCGGCGCACGGTGACACGCTTAATGTCACCTTCGATGTTTCGGGACTTTGAAAAACGAATCCAGCCGAGTTTCGGCAGCTGAACGCGATTGTCCACGATTTTAATATTGTGATTTGTCATTTTGGTTGCGTAGCTTTGGACCGGGTTTTTCTTGCTTTTGAATGTCGGATGGCCCTTAAAGTCATACGCCGTTGGCGTATAGCCTTCTGCACATTTTTTAGCGGCTCGTTTTTTTAATTCTTTTTTCGGCTGTTCCTTATATTTTTTGAATCCTTCGTACTGATATTCGATGCTTGCCTGAAGAGCAATACTGTCAGAACCAGACAACCATTTGAATGTTTCTTTTAGCCCAGGAAGGAGCTTTTTAGCTGCTGTTTCTGTATACCGTTTTTTTGTTTTTTCGAAACTCTTGATGTTTTCATTTAATATATAATTGTAGACAAACCGGCAGCAGCCGATCGTTTGGTTAATCAGTTGTTTTTGCTCGTCACTTGGATGGATTTTAAACCGAAAGGCTTTAAAATGAAGGTTCTGTTTTTCATCTTTTTTGGTTTTTATCATTTTCCTCACACCCTGAACATTTGTTCTATACCTAATTATACCATTTTAACAATAGAGCGTTCAAGGGAAAAGAATGACTAAAAGAGCAGCGATTCATCCCCCGCTTAGCAAGCTTGAAGTGGGGGTGTTCTCGCCGAAGATGATAAAAACTTTTAATTCATTAGCTGTTAAAAGATTGTCTTTAGATTTTTTACCCACCTCTGGAATTATTACGTTAGCAAAACGGTTACGCGGAAGCATCTCATTATCGACCGCTGCATTTACTGCTATCTTAAAGATTCGGTAGAATAACTAGACTGAACCAGGTTCGTGTGTTTCTAATAATTTGTTAATATAGACGCGTTTGTACGTGGCTTTCTCCAAGTTTTGAAGGCGATACTTACCGAGAAGCGGCTTTATGTGCATTCGGATAATCTGTTCTCGATGAATCTGAGATGTAATTCTCCAATCGTTTTTATGCGTTTCATACCACTAGTCCATCCACTCGGCCACCGTTAATTGATCAGCTTCCACTTTTTTAACGTTGTCATTGGCGATCTCTGTCTTAACCTGCAGCAAAGCTTGAATGGCTGCATTTTCAGAAGAGAAGCCCTGGCCAGGTTTTTCTTTACGATATCCAAGCGAATCATAATACCGATGACGAAACCGACATTTCTTTTCACCCTTTTTGTTTGTGTAGAATGAAACTTCCGGCTCTTTTTTCGATTTTTTTGATTTCGTTGTCATGTTCTTCTCCTTTTTGCGTGGACAGACGCTATATAAGAAGAATGACATCACCGTCTTTCGAATGCTATAGCTTCGGACAAGAAGTGCGGAAATATTGAGTTAGTCAGCACGAATTGTCCGACATAGGGGAGAGCTACAGACCGGTAAGTCTATTTATAAGAATATACGTTCTTAGATATTATAAAAGAAAAAACCTGTCTTATAAAGGGACAGGTTTCGCAGGGATAAAAATTTTAAAGTTAATAATATTCTAGATACTTCAACTTAGAGGTTATTGTTCGGAATGAAGATGATGAGGTGGACTTTCTGCAAGTAGGATACGGCTTGAACCTTAAGATACATTTTACTGAAAAGACAATTGAGCTTCCGTATGGGCCAGAAGAAGATGAATAAGGTTTCTTTTGTATGCTTTTTTATTTAAGCAGCAGTTTTATTTAAGGGAATTTTTTTAAAAACGGAAAATAGAATCCATTTTTTGGTCTGCAAATCCTATTGAGTATATACGCAGTAAACAAAAAGCATTTTACCGAATGCTTTTTTTCGGCGATTCGCCACAGAGGGGTCATATAGAGATGTTTCATCATGCAGGCATAACCGAGATTGTATACCGTGTTAATGCAGGTAAAGATACATTTTCAAGCGGGAATTTAAAAAAACGAATAAGTGCTAATCGTATTTGTAAAAATAACTTAAAGGCAGGTGAGGTGAAATGAACTTAACGGAAAAGCAAAAGTCGTTCATCAGTCATTATTATGCCACCTTAGGTGAAAAAAATGCGATTGCAACCGTTGAACAAATGGTTGAAGTATTCGTTGTTCTGTACTTAGAAGCGAATGATAATCATGAAAGAGAAAAAGCGGCGTATTTTATTTCCATGATCCATCCTAAGGAAAAGCTGACCGGCTTCGAAGAACTGATCGACGTTCAGGAGTTATACAAATATGCTGCAGCAAAGCAAAAGAGAATGCAGAATGGAGCAAAAGAGGCGCAGGAGAGAAGACACCGCGAGCGAGGGGATTTTTCTTTAACAGATTCTGAATGGGAGAAAGCCGTCCATCATTTTGGCAATAAGTGTGCGTATTGCGGAAAAAGAAATAAATTAACCTTTGAACACGTTGTTCCGTTTTCAAAAGGCGGCAGCTTTGACAAGAAAAATATTATTCCAGCATGTACCGTATGCAACTCCAGCAAGAACGATATGGACTTTTCTGTTTGGTATCGAAATCAGCTGTTTTACGACGAAACAAGAGAGCAAAGAATCATAACGTATTTAAGTCAGGTAAATGAGCTAAGTTCTGAGTTGAGCAGTTAATTGAATAATTATAGAGAGGGAGCTGCTTAGAGTTCTCTTTTTTTCATTTGTGTAAAACGTATCCCCGCTGAATGAGGGATAGGTTTCATATGAGTTTATATTAAAAACATTGCACGCCAGATTTCTTCTTGCGGGTTCCAACGGGTCAACACGACAGATAGCAGCTTCAGCAGTTTGAGATGATAGATCGTTAAATACCGATATAAATGATCCAGCGAGCAATAAAACAGACAGAAGGGACACGGCAACTGGTTTAAATAATTTCTTTTTAAGCGAAATTTTTCTCCTCTTTCTTAGTAGTTCGTTTAAAAAACTGAACAAGAGGGGTGGCTGCTGTGCAAGTGGGCGATTGGGTTTTAGCAGGTATCGGTCGTCATTGGTATCTCGGCTATATTGATAGCTTCTCAGATGATGGCGAAACAATTTATATAACAAATGGTAAAATATAATTCATCAAACTAATAATATGTTCCGAAAATCGAATAATGGGGTGGCAGCGTGAGAGTAGTAAAACAAATATAAACGCACCCTAATTAGATGCTTTATCTTTTTTTTCAAGCTTTCGAGTGTTCTTATCCGGAAATCTATTTTTTGATTCTGAAAAGCTTTGTAACTTTATCATTCTTAAAATAATTGGAAAGATAAGAACGAGTTCTAAAATCGTTAAAAATAACCACAAAAAGAGTTCATTTGAAGTCATAACGAGAAAACCTCCAGACAAACAAACATCGCAATTTTAAGTTGCCCAATTTTTTGAAGAATAAACGATTTTGTTTATGAAAAAGTGGAGGGGAGTGATGCAGTTCTCTTTCTAAAAACTGTGAAAATTGGCTTGTTGCTTGACAGGAGCAAAGAAGCAAGATACGAGCGGTATCTCAAACAAGGTTTAACTGAAGGAAACATTATTACGCGCTATCCACAGTTGCCATCTGGCTAGCTGCAAGAGGCAAAGAAGTGGTGGGGGTGTGCATAAAAAAATCCCGGGATACGCCCGGGTTTAGAGTTAGCATAGTGAACAGAGGTATCTGCTGAAAATAAGCATTAATAAAGCGTATTTCATTAAAAAATAGAATATACGTGAAAACGAAAAACGGCCAGGCGGGAACCTGACTGCTTTTTCGAAATGGAAAATGTAAACTTGTATCCTCATTTGCCGATAGGGTGGCTGCAGGAGGAGAAGAAGCGATGGGAGCTTGCATAAAAATGCAGCCAAGCTTGCGCTAGGCTGCCATAGAGAGTGTGTCATCTGTGATTGTGGGTTCAAAGCTGACTGTAATATCATGAGCTGTTTCAAAGGAATTATTTAAAAAATTATTACTTTAGGATGCCTAAAAGTTGAATAAAGGGACAGCTGCTCTAATTATCGAGTTGAGACGACCTTTATAGGACATACTAAGAAAAACTTTTTAGATGGTGATGGCTTGAAAAAGAAAGTTATTTTGTTTCTAAGTATTACATTTGCTGTCCTAGTAACAGTAGTGGTGATTCGAGACATGTTAAATGGAAATTTCTCTACCTGGCCGGCTGGACTTGGTATGATTTTTTGCAGTGCGCTGCCTATTTTCCTTTTATTTTTAAAAAAGCATCCTTTTAACCTGCCTTTGATTATCAGCTACTATCTTTTCTTATTTTTCACACTTTTTTTGGGAGCCGTCCTAAAATTTTATGATCGCTTTTTATGGTGGGATACAATGCTTCATTTCTTTGGAGGTTCCTTTTCAGGCTTCATTGGCACAGCGATTTACAAGTTTCTTCTGCCAAAGAGGTTACAAAGAGGAGTTTCGCGATGGATGATCTTTTTGTTTGCTTTATCATTTTCAGTAACGATCAGTGTTCTGTGGGAAAGCGCTGAGTTTGCCGGGGCTGTTATAGGTTTTTTGCAAGGAGAAAGCAATAAGGATACGATGACAGATATGTTGGCTGGTTTAACGGGAGCACTAATCATAGCTAGGTATGCAGGGCTTAGAAAAAAGTCTGGCTGAAACAAATAAGTTTTATTTTGTAAGAATGTGAATGTGACATTATGGATATTAAAGACTAATCAGCAGAGGAAGCGAAAGGAAAACCAAAGGTAATGGCGGACTTACTTTAATCTACAGATAATGATCAGTGTTATCCTAACTTTGCGATTGGATGGCTCTAGGAAGTAAAGAAGCGTTGGGGATTTGCATAAAAAGACAGCCAGAGGGGACTCTGACTGCTTTTTGGAAATGGGAAATGTAAACTTGGGAGGGCCAGCCCCCTCGACGTTAACAAACAGTATGAACAAGTTCAGAAAGTTTTATACAGACAAAATAAAAAAGCAGCCAGGCAAGGAGAGCCTGACTGAAGAGCAAAAAGTTTTCAGGAGTTGGGCTTAGAATTAACAGTACCATTATGACCCCTCACAAGAAATTTTATACAAAAAATAAAAAAAGACTGTATTTACTTAGTACAGTCAACTTTACATCGAATAGGGGCTAAAGAAGGCAGCTGGAGGCAGCTAGATTAATTCTTGCAGACCAGTATTGGACACTTAACAGTATCCACCACTATATTCACCTTTTACATAAGAGGCCCCAATAATGATCAGAAGAATAAACAAGACAACAATTAGTGCAAAACCAGATCCGTATCCACCATTGTTTTCACAGCTCACAATTATCACCTCCCACTTTTACATAGTATGGGGAAGTTCAGATAAGGGCTGTATAATTGATCCTTCCACAATGAAGCTGGAATTGGATATAATGGAAATAGCAGGTACATGTGTTTTAGTGGTTTGTGACGGTAAGGTTAAGGTTAGGGAGCTGCCAATGCATGGTGAATATAAGATTGTCAGAAAGTGAAGCGGATGAGGCGGGAAGAGGGAGAAGAATTTTAAGGGTGGAAAATAGTGCATTTTATCAAATCTAAAATAAATTCGAAAAGGGCCTGTAACTACTTAAAATTAATAAAAGAATTTTTAAATAAGGATTTACAAAATTACAGATGTTATGGGTGAGGAAAAATATAGGTCAGAGGGAATATAAATGACTATCCAATTAGAAAAAAATGCGTTTTTCAAAAAATATAAGATTGATCAAACTGCCTTCCAACAAGCTTCGATTAACTGGGATGCACTCTCGTCTATATACGAGGATCATTTGAGAAATATTCCTATCTTAGAGGAAATCTCTAGAACTGTTGCAGATATTTTAAGGGAGCATCCAGATGTTCACACTGTTAGATCAAGAATTAAAAGTCCTGAACACTTGCTTGAAAAAATAATAAGAAAAACAATTCGGAAACAGGAAACAGAAAACGGGTATCAAATTACATTAAATAATTATAAACAAGAAGTACCAGATTTAATCGGTATACGCGTCCTTCATTTATACAAGGATCAAGCTTTTCAAATTGATCACCTTATTCGAGAAATGTGGGAGTTAGAGGAAACTCCAACTAAATATGAAAGAAAGGGCGATTTAAGAGATAAAAAATTAGAGAATGATGCTGAAAGCTTTGGTTATAAAGAGCATCCGGCAGGCTATCGTTCATGGCATTATTTAATAAAAACACAAGTAAAAGAAACGGAAAATATAGCTGAAATTCAAGTGAGAACAATTTTTGAAGAAGGCTGGAGTGAAATAGATCACCAGCTGCGCTATCCATATGAGTTAGATAATGAATTATTGAATAACCAGCTTCTAGTTCTAAACCGAATAGCTGGTAGTGCTGATGAATTAGTGAGTTCTATACGTGAGACAAAAATTAATCTAAAAGCTCTTCAAGAAGATAAAAAGGAACAAGATAAGCTCATTGAAGAATTTAAACAAGAGATAAGAGGGCTTTCTAAAAATAAAGAAATTCAGGAAGGTACTATTAAATCTCTTGAAAAGAAAGTAGCTCAACTTGAAGAAGCGCAAAAGAAGTCTTACATGAAGCTATCTACAGGTAGTGCAGGATTGTATCTATCTTCAAAAGATTATGAATGGTTACCTAATACCGATTTGTACAGTCTAAAAGACTCGATGGGATCAGTAACTCCAAAAATAAGTTATAGTAATGGCATTATTAATACACAAGTAGATAAGAAAAGCGAATAAATGTTCTCTCAGCCATCTGAAGGACACTGAACAGATACGAAAATTTGTGTGCTGTTTGGTGTCCTTTTTTATTTGCCAAAAGAGGAGCGTGAAGATGAAAACAATGAAAGAGCAGCTGCAGTTGTGGCGTGAAGTGAATACAATGTCAGCTCCGAAAAAGAGTAGACAAAAACCAGAGAAAAAGATTTCCAAACGAACAGAAACGTTTACTGATCAGGATTTACGTTACTTGATGAACTCAAGTATGAAAACACTTCGCCGTGGCCGTGGCGGCGCATACAAATATCTGAGCAAAACCTCCAAGATAAGACGCTCATTAACAGCATGATCAGCGAAATGCAATTTGCGATTCAATGGATGGTGTCGGGGCGGAATCCTGAGGCACGGCGTGGAGCAGATCGGACAGGGACTTATACGTTAGATCCGAAGCTAATTGAGGCGGTTGTGCCAAAATTACTTGGGATTACTAAATCTTCTGTACAGACATACTTAGAACGAGCGGAGCGGAAAATTGAAAACCAGAAGAGAAGAAGTCTTTTTCTTGTTTCTTAACATACAATTTTATAGATAATTTATTTGATAAATATTGTTTTATTTTCAAGAAAATAGAAGAATAATTTCAAAAATTGTCGAAATTAAAAGTAAGAGGGGGGAATTTGAATGGATTTCAAAAAAATTAGACAGATTGAAGATTTAAAAGAAGAATTAAGTGATTTGAAGCAAAAAAATAAAGAGTTATTTAAAAAAAATATAGAACCAAAAGCAGTTGAATTAACAAAGGAATTCATTGAAGAATTAGTTGAATTTTTTAAAGAACAAGATTTTAAAGTTAATAAAACCAATGATGGAATAACTGCAAAGTATAAAAATCATGGATTTTTAATTAGAAGACAAGAGAATAATATAAGTATTGAAGAAAATGGACAACAAAAATGGTCTATTTACGCAAGCTATAATCACTTTACCCATAGTGGCTATGGACTTCCTGATGGTGAAGCAGATCGAGAAATTATAAGGCTACAAAAAGAGATTGAAGCTGCTATGCGTAATACAGAAAATTATGAAAACCCATTTGTTTACCTTACAATAAGAGCAGATGGTAGAAGGTTTGCAAATCCTAAAGATGTAATAGATCAATTATTCAATTGAACTACCACCCACTTACCTGACGGTTGAAGTGGGGGATTCCTGGGCAAGGGGATCTTCGACCCCCAGTAATCAGGCTAACCCCGTATTCCAACGGTTTTATGACCAAGCTTAACTAGACTGAAGTGAAAGAAGTCGAAGGGCTTCTTTTTTAATATTCAAGCTCGCATTCAGGTCCCGGTCGTGATGTACGCCGCAGGAAGGACACTCCCACACCCGTACAGCGAGATTTTTTACATCCTTATGCTGATGCCCGCATCTTGAGCAGAGCTGGCTTGATGGGAAGAACGGATCGACTTTTATGATCGTCCGTCCGTACCACTTCGCTTTGTAAGCGAGCATTTCGTTGAACCTCGACCATGACACATCGTGAATCCCCTTGCTTAGCTTTTTGTTTTGGACGAGATTCTTCACTGACAAATTCTCCACTGCGATCACTTGGTTTTCATGAACGAGCCTGGTCGTCAGCTTGTGAAGAAAATCTTCTCTTGTGTGTTTGATTTTTTCGTGCAGTTTAGCAATCTGGGCTTTATTTTTTCCCCACGATTTCGAACCTTCTTTTTTACGTGCAAACGCACGCTGAAGAAAGGCTAATCGCTTTTCGTATTTTTGATAGTATTTCGGGTTGGCAATGGATTCACCGTTGGAGAGCACGGCAAACTCTTTTAATCCCAGATCAATGCCAACGGCATCGTTGGTGCTTGGTTTGTACGGGGAATAAGGCATCTCGCAAATGACCGAAATAGAATACCGGCCGGTACTGCTGCGGCGCACCGTGACACGCTTAATGTCGCCTTCGATGTTTCGGGACTTGGAAAAACGAATCCAGCCGAGTTTCGGCAGCTGAATGCGGTTGTCTGTAATTTTAATATTATTGTTTGTCATTTTGGTCGTATAGCTCTGGACTGGGTTTTTCTTACTTTTGAATGTCGGATGGCCTTTAAAATCATACGCCGTTGGCGTATAGCCTTCTGCACATTTTTTAGCGGCTCGCTTTTTCAATTCTTTTTTTGGCTGATCCTTATATTTTTTGAATCCTTCGTACTGATATTCGATGCTTGCCTGAAGAGCAATACTGTCAGAAACAGACAACCATTTGAACGTTTCTTTTAGCCCAGGAAGGAGCTTTTTAGCGGCTGTTTCTGTATACCGTTTTTTTGTTTTTTCGAAACTCTTGATGTTTTCATTTAATATATAATTGTAGACAAACCGGCAGCAGCCGATCGTTTGGTTAATCAGTTGTTTTTGCTCGTCACTTGGATGGATTTTAAACCGAAAGGCTTTAAAATGAAGGTTCTTTGTTTCATCTGTTTTGGTTTTCATCATTTTCCCCACCCCTGAACGTTTGTTCTATACCTAATTATACCATTTTAGCAATAGTGCGTTCAAGGAAAAAGAATGACTGAAAGAGCAGCGATTCATCCCCCACTTAGCAAGCTTGAAGTGGGGGTGTTCTCACCGAAGATGATAAAATTAATCCTCTGAAGTGCACCCCAATTGTTAGACACCATCTAACAATTGGAGGTGTATTTTTTATGGTTAGGTTTTCAATAGAAGACAAAATGAACGCCGTACGGCGTTATGAATCAGGACCAGAAGGCGTTAAGCAAGAAATTGAATATAAGTAAAGATAAATTAGAAGTTATACGTATGACATGAATTTAATTTCGTTTTTTATAAGCACCCAAAAGGTGCTTTTTCTTTGTTCCAAAACAAACGGCGAAGGAAATCCGATTCGTGTGTATGACGTCCTTTCCGGTTCGAGCTCCTAGACGCAGCTGGGTACGTTACCGGCTGCTGTAGTTAGTTATATGACTTTATCTAGCGGCGAGTTAGGGCTTAATCTAGCGGATAATGAAGTCTATTCAATGACTAACAACTCGTTTATAATAGGCGACTTCCAAACCGGGGCGTTGAAAAAAGTGTCGGATTATATGCATACAAAAACAATGCAAGGGGCTTTTTCATCAAAGGTAAATACCTAAAATACTTATATCAATCTTCAGCCCCCGGACCGCTTTCTATGCAACTGGTTTTAGGCGGCGTGACGATTAAATAAAAAGCATAGCAAGATAAGTGTCGCCTCCGGGCGGCATTTTTTTATAGAGAAAATATTCTGCAGGGGGTCATCTCACTGGAAGGAGCTGACAACAAAATGGAGGGATTTCATGTGTTAGTCCGTGGCGAAGGTTTAGAGATAGTAAAAATTTATTTGTTTGGCGGCACTCAATTTATTGATTTGCTGCTTTTAATGATGGTCTGTGACATTGTGACAGGCATCATGTGCGCCTGGAAAGAAGGGCGTCTGCGCAGCCGTACAGCGTTATATGGATATGCCAGGAAAGTGGGCGTGTTCATCGTGATTATTGCAGCCAATATTGCAGACCAGGTGCTGGGCTTAGATGGCGCATTAGCAAAAGGGACCGTCCTTTTCTATATTTCCAAGGCGCTTCAAAAACCTTGAAAAGTTTTCACTTAACGGGACAAGCTTTGGATTTCGTCCCAATCCAAGATGGCAAGGCACAATGGGCTAAAGCGGCTTATGGTAAATTCCCTTTTTACGCGGCGATTCAATATGCTGAGAAGCTGGGCTTTGAATCCGGGTACCGCTGGGGCTGGGATGCTCCTCACCTGCAATACAATTACAAAGGTTACGGCACTGATAAGGCACTGACTATAGCACCTGCACCGCCGATCAACGTCATGAGCAAAGAAGAAATTCTTGCCCTGCAGGAAAAGCTCACAAAGCTGGGCTTGGATACAAACGGCGTCGATGGTATTTATGGCAAAGGCACAACAAATGCCGTCAGGATCTTGCAGCGCCGTACCGGCTTAACGATCGATCGATGGTGTAGCAGGAGAAGTAACCCTGGCCAAGATCGACGAGCTGCTTAAAAAGAAATTGCTTGTCGGAACGCCAGGCGTATTCCGTGTCTATATAGGCACATTCGGATTTCCAGAAGCGGCAGAAAAAGCAGCGAAAGAGATCGGCTTCAATGCCTTCAAGGGAGAAAACGACACACGGGTATATACGGGTATGTTTACGTCGCTCGAGTCTGCAGAAGAAGCGCGGGGGCTCTTATTGCTGTTGAACATGGCTACAACCCAAAAATCAAATTATATAGCAAGAGTGCATAACAAAAAGCCTTGGAACCGTTGCATGTGCGTCCAGGGCTTCTTTTTTATTCATCACCTTGCTGCAGTGCCTCTTAAAGCTCAGTTATTAATGCGCGCAGCTCCTTCAAATTCTGAAGTTAGTCAGGAAAAAGACAGTATTCAATTTATCAAAATAGATCATATTACAAGTGAAAGGTTACACGTCTAAAGACATTAATAATGAATTTATTAGCATTTAAAACACTAAGAACCATCAAAGAACATACGGATGGAAAGTAGTGCAGCAATTTTAAGTAATGAAGGGAAGTACTTAACGCTGGTTCAGTAGGCGTATCAGGCAATTCAGTAGTAAAGGAAAACAAAAAGACCTATTGTTAGGAATTGCATAGATAACGTTTGTCCTCGGTGGCTGGACCTGCTTGGTCGAGGAGGCTATTCAGTTTAAAAGGTGTAGAAGCCAGTTTATCGAACTGAGAGCACGAACGCAGAGTAAGAAAGCGAAGCGTACAAGCATGAAACGATGATTAAAGTCAGTAAAATGATAACCGATTTGAAGAGACGAGTTGGAGGACCAGAGCAGGAAGAAATTCACTTTAAAGTGCAATTCTTTTGTAGGAGGTGTAAAGCAGTGCCAGAGTGGTTAGAAATCGCGGTGCGTAGCCTAATGTATTTAATAGTTCTTTTTGTGGCGACAAAAATACTGGGCAAAAAACAAATCTTCCAGTTGTCTTTTTTTGAATATGTTTCAGGTATTATGATCGGAGACATTGCGTCAGAAGTGATAATGGGACTTGAGGGACCCGCTATACATGGAATCCTGGCAATTGCTGTTGTTACAGTCATCTTCTTTTTAGCTGAGGTACTCTCGTTAAAGAGCAAAAAATTCCGTGATTTTATGGAAGGAAAAGGAACTATTTTTATTGAAGATGGAAAGATCATGGAAGAGAATCTAAAAAAGGAACGATACACAGCAGATGAATTGCTGGAATTACTTCGACAAAAAAATGTCTTTCAAGTAGCGGATGTAGAATTTGCCGTGTTAGAAGCATCTAGTGATTTAAGCGTATTGCTTAAAAAAGAAAATAAGCCTCTAACCGCAAAGGACTTGGGTATCAAATTAGCTCCAGCTAAAGAGCCAAAGACAGTCATTATGGACGGAAAAATACTCGATGTGCCGCTGTCAGCCATGAATTTAAACAGAGGATGGTTAAAAACAGAGTTAGACAAGCAGGGAGTTACTATTAATGATGTCTTTCTTGGACAGGTGGATTCTAACAAGCAGTTAACAGTGGATCTGTTTGATGATAAACGCAAGGTCCCGACTTCTCAGTAAAAATCTTAGCTGCTTGCCACAATGAAAAAATGCCAAGCAGATTTAAAGTTAATCAAGGTATACATTACTTGACCTGGTTAAGCATATCTTGTATTGTACAAAGGCGATTAGCCTACCTCTATACTTTCCCGCTAATATATACATTTAATTGAGCAACCGCTTCGTTGAAGGTGATTGCTTTTTTTGTGCGTTCTGCACGATCATTTATATTTATATCGCTTGAGTCTGCAGAAGGAGAATGGGCGTTTATTGCAGTGAACATAAGCTATAATCCAAAAATCAAATCGTACAGTGCATAAAAAAACAAAAAGTCTGGTTAAGTTAAAAACAGGATATGAGTAAACGAAACACCTTTTGAAATAGGAATAACACCCAGATCAAAGTGCCTTAAATTACTTAAATGACTAACGGCAAACAAATCAAGCAGCTTAGATAAGAAGCCATATACTGATTAAGACAATGGTTTAGCATGCCTCCGAATTTCTCTTTATCCTTGCTTGAGTGGCCTGTAATTTATGGCTGCTCTTTTTCATTTAGCAGCCGTTACATATGCTGACTTTTTTAAACATAAGTTTTTCTTACAAAGGTGAATTAGAGAACCTTTGGTCCCCATATATTTAATTGTGCAATCACTTGGTTCAAAGTGATTGCTTTTTTGTTTGCATTCCGAGTGACTAGTGTCTTTTGCATCTCTTGAATCTGCGGAAAAGCACAGGCAGTTATTCATCTTGAACAAAAAATTAGCGCCGCATTCCCCTTCAAAATCTCCGATTTAGTGGGGGTTAGGCGCTAAGGTCTTTATTCTCCTTGTTCTTCTATATATTCTTTATTACATCGATTGCCGATTCTTACTTA
>NZ_JAMBOO010000029.1 GCF_023715895.1 Domibacillus indicus
CCGCCGCTGACTTCCGGGAGCAAGCTCCCTTCTGTCCGCTCGACTTGCATGTATTAGGCACGCCGCCAGCGTTCGTCCTGAGCCAGGATCAAACTCTCCAAAAAAGTTTGACTTGCTCATTTGTTTCCATTAAAACACGGGGTGTTTTTAATGGAAGATAAAAATTTAAAACGTTGACGTTTATTTTGTTCAGTTTTCAAAGATCAATTTTCTTCATTGTCGTTATCGACAGCTAAATAATCATATCATGCATCAACTTTTAAGTCAACAACTTTTTATCAAAAAATTATTTTAATAAATCATTATTGTGACTCAAACTTCTTTAACTTTACTATACCGTTAGAACGGCAGACAATCACCTTAATGCATCTAGCGCATAAAGTCCATAACATTTTTCCGTTAGTAAATTATATTGAAATAATTAAACCAAATGAATACATGTTATTAGTTTAGGTTGCCGCAGAAGCGACGTTTAATAATATAGCATGCTTATTTTTCTTTATCAACAAATTTTTTCGTGTTTTTTATTCCCTTTTCAGGTTTTTATTTCTGACAAGGAATACAACGACAATAGCTGTATGTTTGAATAAGGAGCAGCCTGCGTAAGATACTACTGCTTAAAAGGATCTTCCTTCTTCATAAGGCTTGCATTTTTGCCGGGTAATGAGGTGATTAAAAAAGGCCGATAAACCCGTCGCTTTTCCAATTATACTGTCTATGTTTCAAACACACTTTCTGCTGGATTTGTTCTCTTCTTAACAATGACGGCGAAAACATTTTGAACATAACATTGAAAATGAAACAAGAAGCCCTTATGCTCACCCTACAATTAAGGACTTCTTCATTTATTATAGAAGCTGTTTAATTTTTTTGATCAATAATTCATATTAGCTCAATATCCCGAGTCTTCTGAGGTGAGATTGTCCAGCATGCGGTGATCGTGCCGCTGTAATGGCTTTTCGGCCGGCCCTTCCACTACTTCTCCTGTATAGGAAAACCGAGAACCGTGGCACGGACAATCCCACGTACGATCGCCGCTGTTCCACGCAACTTCACAACCGATATGCGTACAGGTTGTATCGACAATATGCAGATTTCCTTCGGTATCCCGATATGCCCCTTTACGGTGTCCATTAATTGTAATCGCTGCTCCTTCATCATTAGCCAAATCCTCTACACTTTTCGTCGGTTTTTCTAGTTTTCCCTTGATCAAATGACCGACCACATCTGCATTATCCAGCAGGAAGTTTTTTAAGCTTGGATGGGCATAAAAACGTGACGGCGAATATAAATCCTCATAAGGATTTGATTTTTTCCGAACGATATCCCGAAATAAAAGCGCAGCTGCCGTACTATTGGTCATTCCCCATTTTCTGAAGCCGGTCGCAATTAAGACATTTGATACTTCCGAAGTGATTTGGCCGATATAAGGGATTTTGTCGAGCGTCACTAAATCCTGGGCTGACCAGCGATAAAGAACATCCTCGATTCCTAAAACATTCTCTCCAAATTCTTCAAGCGCGTTGTAATAGTCAATGGTGTCTTTTCCTTGGCCTGTTTTATGGTTTTCTCCTATAACCAGTACCATTTCTTCTCCATTGATTGTCACAGAGCGCAGGGAACGGGCGGGCTCTTCAACATTGCAGTACATTCCGCCTGGATAAGGCTTTTTTGTTTTAGCCGCAAGAACGTAAGAGCGGTCTGCATGCATTCTGGTTGAGTAAAGCCCGGTCCCTTCGTAAAAAGGAAAATGAGTGCAGGCAAGAACAAATCTTCCTTGAACACGAGATCCTCTGCGGGTGAGAACAGTTGGATACTCTCCTGTCTCAATATTCACGCATGTCGTATCTTCAAAAATCAAACCGCCCTTGTTCGTAATATCCTCGACGAGATGAGCGAGATATTTCAATGGATGAAATTGAGCCTGGTCTTTCATGACAAGTGCTTTTTTTACATCCATTTCAAAAGGAATACGATCAACCAGGCCGCCGTTAATACCAAGACGCTGATAAGCTTCTGCTTCTTTTTCAAGTTTTCGTGTATACTGGTCTGCAGACGTGTACAGGTACGCATCTTGTATACGGAAATCGCAATCAATTTGATGTTTCTCTACGGTTTCTTGAATAAAGCGAAGCGCTTCTGCGTTGGCCTCATAATATAATTTGGCTTTGTTTGTTCCGAAATTGTGCATAAATTCGTCGTAAATCAATCCATGCTGAGCAGTAACTTTCGCGGTCGTATGCCCAGTTGTACCATTTAACAATTTCCCTGCTTCTAAAACGACCACTTTTAATCCTTCGTTCACTAAAAGATAAGCAGAAGTAAGGCCGGTGATTCCCCCGCCTACAATTACAACATCTACAGAGAGATCCTCTTCTAAACGAGGAAACGCCGGCAAATCAACGGAATCTCTCCAAAATGACTGCGTATCCCCCGGCAGCTTCCCATTCAGCCTCTTATTTTGCTCCACTTAAAAACCTCCATTTATGATTTCAGTTATACGGCCAGCCGGCTGGCTGAGGTTCACTTATTTTGCTTGACCATTCCCCTATAGGTTGCCATTTTTTTCATTGACATATACATAAAAGGAGCTACTGAGAAAATACATGTAAAGAAGCTGCATGGACATAAAAAAGAAGCTGCTCTGCAGCTTCTTTATAAAAGACCAAAAGACTCATTTAAGTCTTTTAATGCCTGTTCTAAATTGGATTTGATTTTTAATTGGCCTGTATCAATGCCTAGATTTGTCATCGTTTGGGCTACTTCCGGCCTGATGCCAATTAAAATGGTTTCTACACCAAGCAGTCCCAGCGCTTTTTCGATTTTAAAAATTTGATCTGCGACCATGGTATCAACGACTAATACACCCGATAAATCAAAAAGAAGATGGGACAACCGCTTTTCAGAAGCTTTCTGCAGCACTTCTTCCATTAAAAGACGCGCTCTTTCTGTATCGATATTTCCAATAAGCGGCAATACAGCCACTCCTTTTGCGAGTGGTACAACGGGTACGGATAATTCTAGAAAAGCGCGTTTTGAATTTTCAAGGGTTTCTTCGTGGCACTGAACGTAGGCAGAGCTGAATGCATAAACGGCTTGATCTAAAAGCGGGTCTAAAATAGAACCTACCTTTAGCGACGTGGCCAGCGACATATCGTGATTCAGCATTTCCTCCCCCAGCACTTCCCAAATACAAGTTCGATAATAACTCGTTCCTTTTAATGCTTGATCTAACGGAATACCTAAATCACATACGCGCTTGCCTGTTTCTTTTCCCCATTTTAAAAAAAGCTGGCCCCCTGTGTCTGCATCAGCTTCCTGAAGAAGACTTTCCCCGAATAACTTGACGAAATTCGCCCGGATGTCGATGATTTCTTTTTCAGTCATTGGGAGTTTTTGTGCTGCTGCTTTGTTGATTGCTTTCTCATGTACCCGTTCGGCAATTTGATATTTTTTTTCTAAAATTTTCTCCCCAAGAAGTTGCAACTCGTTCTTCATTTTTTCCTCCAAGACCTTATGTATTTGCTGCATGTATAGATATATACCCAATTATAAAAAGGCTTCAATCCTTTTCACTCTTAAATTACACTCCGCTAATAAGCTGTAGTTTGTCGCCAATAAAACTGCTCTTATCTTTTTGTGGGTTCAATTATATCGTAAAAAAGCTGATTCGAAGGACTCAACTTTGCAGGATAGCTGCTCACTTACACGAGATCATTCAACATTAAACCTGTTCAAAAAGTTATGTATTTACAAAAAATAACAAAAAGGTGCGGATGCCTGCTTAACTTGTAAAAAAAGAAAGGCACAAGGCCTTTCTTTCTTTATTATATTACAGAAAACAGACTACATCTATTCTCAAATAGATAGCAGATATAGGGTTCCAACAGTGCCCCTTTATCCTGTGTGATGTTTTTGATGAATTTGGACTAAATCTTCGACTGGATTATGAATCGGGAAGTATTCAATGCCTACATACCCAGAATAATCGGTTTGTTTAATTGCATCGAAAATATTATCGTAATTTAACTCGCCGATAAACAGCTCATGTCTTCCCGGAGTACCTGCTGCTTGTATATGGGCGATGTGATCAATGTTATTAATCATTCGAGAAGTCACATGTCCTTCCATAATTTGAACATGATAGATATCGTAACAAACTTTCACCAAAGGATGATTTATCTCTTTTACAATATCAAATGCTTCTTCTGATGTATTCAAATAATAACCACTTAACTCTGCATCTACTTTTATATTAAGCGGTTCAATGGCCGTTGTAACATTGTGTTCTTCTAGAATAGGGATGCTTTCTTTTAACCCTTCAACTAAGCTTTTCCTCATCTCCTGGCGTGTTAAACCGTCCACTTCAAAACCAACCATGTGAACCATCAGTTTGCTACCGAGATAATTAGCCGCTTTTGCTGTTTCTTTTAGTGCTTCCAGCGCTTTTTCCCGATTAGAAGGATCCACAAAACTTTCGGGCTTCACAACAATGCATGCAATATCTATCCCTAATTCCTCTTTTGTTTCTTTGATTCTTTGGAGGTCCTTGTCATGAGGAGACCAAAATTCAACAATGTTCAGCTCTTTTTCGTGCAGTATGCGCATTGCCTCACAAGGATCCTGATCTTGAAATAAGCTTTCAATATTAAAAGAAATTTTCATTTCCCTACTCCTTTATCGTGATTAAACCAGCGCTTTTGTTGATTTTTTGACCATGCTATAGCCTGATTACAAGGACTATAAGAATAGATAAACGTGTTATACCCGCTATCAAAAATAGTTAGTGAACCTCTCCACCTAAATCAAAGATTTTGATGGAGCATCCCTTATCTTGAATACAGTACAACATCAGCTGGTTAAGCTTCCTCCGGAAGCCCGAGTGCATGATGGAGACTAATGAACGAAGATAAGGTCTGAGATGTTCTTATTGCCAGCTCAGGGACTTTTGCCTGAAGTGACAACCATTTCGTTTCCGAAATGGATTTTTGAAAAGCCCGAATGAAATAACGGGCTCCAATATTATAAGAAGCGGACAAATCCGCATGATAGACTTTGCCAGTTGAAAACGTGGCAAAGTCTTTTTTCGGGTTCCGTTCCACGTTTCCAGAGCCATCAAGTGCAAGGGCGCTGGTGTTTCGCGGATTGACCCGGGATATGCGCATGCCGAGGCAGTGCGCCATTTCTTCTACCTTGTTTTGGATGCCTATTTTCCCCCACCCGTGAAGCTTGAAACGAAATTTCCTGGCTCCATAAAACCCCTTTGGGGTTTTCATTCTACCCAGGTATTCGAATACAATGACATCACACCCGTGCTTTGTCGCAAATTTTATAATTTCATGGCTTGTGTGGCGGACAATATGCTGCTGGTACCCATTGATCTGCCGCCAAAAATTCGGTGCATGAATGCGGCCGCTTGCCCGCTGGGCTTTCCGCAGTTTGTTGGTTAACGTCTGCAGACGGTCTTTTTCTTTAGGCTGGTTAATAAATGTCCGGCCTAAGACAGTGCCTTTTGCATCGATAACCGAGCAAACCGCAGAGTTCGTCAGTCCGAGGTCTACTGCACACACTTTTTGCTCTTGAATAGCCGTTTTTGTTAAAGTAACTTTATTTTTATAGCTGATAGAAAGGAAGAATTTCTTTCCCCGCTTAATCAGCTTAGGATTGTTCTCTTTCCATTCCCAAACACCGCGCTTATAATGGTCCTGCCCTTTAAATTCGATATCCACCCATACCCAGTCATTCTGGTAAAATACCTTAATTTGTGCTGATGTATCGGATGTTCTGTTGAACATGTTCTCTCGATAAAAAACAGGGAATTCCTTATGTTCCGCCTGCAGACGGGGCGGCTGTTTCTTGAATTTTTTTCCTTCGGAAAGAGCATACTTCTGCTCTTTTTCCCAGTTTTGGTAGTTAGAGCGAAAGCTCTTTACTTTGCCAAAAGCAGAAGCAATGGCACTTCTGCGGAAGTAGGAAGGAAATTTGTAAAAACGTTCGTTAAACTCTTTATATTTTGGAAGAGGGTTTGATTTGGTTGCGTGAATCAGTTTTTCTACTGCTGGCACAATTGACTTTGTTGTCAGGCCCTTGATATCATCAAATTCTTTGTCAATGACCTCAATCACATAGGTCAAAGCGGCATTGTAAATATCCAGAGTATCATTGAAGATTTCGGTCTGGTTTGTAATTTTGTGCAGGAGTGACTTCGCAACTTTCATAACCAAACCCTCTTTTCCATTTTTTAGTCCTTATAATAAGTTGATCGTATCAAAATGGAAATCAATTGTAAAACGAAAAGGAGGATCAGTATGAGTGATGAGAAGTAAGAAGCGGCAACCGGTGTAATGAAAAAATATATAAAAGAACAGGGAGAATAAAGACCTTAGCGCCTAACCCCCACTAAATCGAAGATTTTGAAGGGGAATGCGGCGCTAATTTTTTGTTCAATGGTCTTTCCTCCTGCCAGCCTGAAAGTTAAAACTTTTATGGTTGTTCTATCGTAAACAACCACTTATAGCTATTAACAAGCGGCTGGCACCTTTTGAACCGAAAAGCTGCTTTATTTACAAGGAGAAAGGCTCACCGTGACAGTTTAAGACATCTCTGTAGAAATAGCCGGCAATACAATAGAAAAACAAGTTCCTTTATCGATCTCACTTCTTACTGTAATGCTCCCGTCCATACTTTGAATAATACTAAACGAAACCATTAACCCTAATCCCGTTCCTTTTTCTTTTGTTGTAAAATAAGGTTCGCCAAGACGGTCGATCTGCATTTGGGTCATCCCTTTTCCCGTATCGGAAATGTTAATAAAGAGACGACGGACCTCATACTCTATTTGGATGGACATTTCCCCGCCGCTTTCCATCGCTTCTATTCCATTTTTCATAATATTAATGAGAGCCTGTTCTAATTTTTTTCTTTCACCCAGCACATAGAAGGACTCATTTTCTTTAAAGCTCAACTTAATATTGACGCTGTTCATGTTTGCTAAAGGCGTAAGAATATTCACGACCTGGTAAATCTCTTGATGTACTAGGATTTTCTCCATTTTTTCAGGTGTAGGCTTAGCGAAAGTTAAATAATCATTAATAATGTCTGTCGCTCTGTCTAATTCTTGAATGGACAGCCTGATATACTCTTTTATTTCTGGAGAAATCGAGCTCTCATGTGATAACTGCATAAATCCTCTGCTCGCCGTCAGCGGGTTTCTTACTTCATGGGAAATACTCGCAGCAAGGTTGCTGACAATGTCCAGCTTTTCTGCTTTTATTAATTTTTGCAGGACATCAAGATTTGTTTTAATGACTTCCCAAATAGCTGTAGCGATCCACATACTTACAATGTTGAGCAAAAAGTAAACAATCCACATATTGGGTGTTAAATGAATATCCGAAACCTTTATGGCAGCAAAGTAAGTGAGCAGCAAAGAAATAAAAACCAATAAAACGCTTGATAGTAACTTTTGTTTTAAAGGCATCTTTATATAGTATTTAGAGACAAGAGCAGCTAATACTGCCATCGCAGCATACGACCAAAGGGTCACATAAAAGCCGCTTCCCCCTACAAAATAACGGATTAAAAAAAGAGCCGCCAGTAGAAGAAAACCATTTTTTGGCCCCGCATATAAGAATCCCAGCAGAAGAGGAACTCTGCGAAGATCCCACGTAAACCCGTTTCCGAATGAAAAAGGGAAAAACATGCACATTGCTAAGGAGATCAGCAGGAAGATGACAAACCAGGTGTCTTTAAACCTTTCAAAGCGGTAGGAGTACTTCAATAAATAAAACATTTGCATTAAAAACAGAGGAAGTAAAACAAATAGAAAATTAATGAGTAAGTCCTTCGTTATCAGTTCCATCGATGCACCGCCCATTGAACACATAAGGAAATCGTTCATATAATTTTCCTAAGCATAATCTATTTGTTCTCACTCTCGCAATCTTCTTTTTAAAAAGTCCGGCTCGTTTTAACGCTATTTAGATTTTTCTTAATGAATGGTTAAATGCTTTAGATGATGAATAAAACACTATTTCTACTTACTATAGAAAAAGAAAACCCCTGGAAGCCAGGGGTTTTCTCATCCTTTATCGGTTGTTTGCCAGGTATGTGGAGTGGCAAAAGCTTTCATTTATTTATGTTACCAAACATTCTACTATTTTTACGGTGATACAGTGTCTCCTGCCGTTTCATCTGTTTCCACTGCCGGAGCAGTTCCCTCATACGGATCTTCAACTACTGGAGCTGTTGTTTCATCTGTTTCTTCTTCAGGAGTTGTGGTTTCAGTTGTGTCTTCCTCAGGAGCCTCTGTTTCATCCGTTCCCTCTTCTACTGGAGCTGCGGGTTCTTCCACTGTTCCTTCTTCAGGAGTTATAGTTTCAGTTGTGTCTTCCTCAGGAACCTCTGTTTCATCCGTTCCTTCTTCTATAGGAGCTGCAGGTTCTTCCACTGTTCCTTCTTCAGGAATTTCTACTTCTGGCGTCTCTGGAACGATTTCGATCGTGCCTAATAGATTCTGAGTGTCTAAGACCTGCGTCACTACATCACCGATCTTGTTTTCTACTTCTATCACTTCAGGTGCATCTTCCCCGGATTTTTTCGCTACTGCATTCAATTGGTTGGTCGCTGCGTTCGTCCGGTTAAGCAGTGAATTCAGCTGGCTCAAATACCCATCGTATTCTTCAGATGTCAGCGTTTCTGTGCTTTCGAGTCCAGAAACGACAATGGCAAGTTCACTTTCAATGGAAGATACTCTTTTTTCAATAGGATTCAAACGGTGTAAAATCGAACCTCCGCTTTTTTCTTTTGCAGCTGCTTCTGTCCCTACGGACGCCTGCACGGCTGTTTTAACGTTTGCTGCCTCAGCGTCTGCCTGCGCACCGAAAGCCAGGCCAAGGGCCAATGCTGGAGCTGTTGCTTTTAAAAGTGGTTGTTTGATTTTCATACTTCTCCTCCTTGTAAGGGTTACTAGGTCTTACAAGATACGTTATACCATCTTTTTTTCTTCTACACACGTATTTTTGCCGTTTTTAACCAAATTGAAAAGGGGATGTAATGTTAGGTCAAAAATGTTCAAATCGAAATGGAAACGTAACCATGAATTAACATTCTTTAAAATACCCTGTAAATCCAGCCGATTTCGAGACCAACAGATCATACTTACATTCGTACTGACTATCGTACCCTTCTTTGTACTTGCTGCCCTATGAATAATCGTACTTTTCACGGCAGGAAAGCATTTCTGTCCTCACATTACACGAAAAAGAGTCTTTGTAAGACATTCTGCATATAAAAAAGACCTAACCGGAAACGTTAGGTCTTTTTTATCTTTAAGCTGTTTCTCTGCGCATTTTTACGGCTGGGTTATTCCAGTTTTGCAGCCAATTTTTTATGGCCGCTGCCATAATCACAACGCCCAGGATCAGCATGATAATCGAAAGCATGCCATTTAAAACGCTGTATCCTGCTGCATCTGCATTCAGATATACGTTTTTCACCATCCAGTAGCCAGCATAGTTAACAGTAACGTATAGATAAGAAAGCGGAATTAAGCATGTCAGCATATAGCGACGCTTGTCTGCTATTTTCAAAATGATGGTTGCTCCGATAATTAAGCCGATAGACGCCATTAATTGGTTTGATACGCCAAACAGTGCCCAAACCGATCCGATATCTCCAGAAAAAAGCAGATAGCCCCAAAGCAGGCAGGCAAGTGCACTGGCAAAAATACTACCCGGTATCCAGTCCACACGCTTCAGCGGTTTATAAAAAGCACCGCCAAAATCCTGGATCAAATATCGTGCTACCCGTGTTCCTGAATCAATTGCAGTTAAAATAAACAAAGCTTCAAACATAATAACAAACTGGAAGAAGAAAGAAGCCAGATTATGGAACCATGGAACATTGGTGAAGATATACGTCATGCCGACCGCAAGCGTTACAGCGCCGCCAGTCCGGCCTTCTAGATCCAAGCCGATATCCTGGCTCAGCTGGGCTAAGTTCACCGTTTCCATTCCAAGCGTCCGAAAAACTTCGGGTGTGGAGTTAATCGCAAAATAGTCACCCGGGTGCAAAGCAGTCGCTGCCACCAGTGCCATAATCCCAACAACACACTCGACCAGCATCGCGCCGAAGCCAACTGGTTTAATGTCACTCCAGCGGTCCAGCATCTTCGGTGTTGTACCTGATCCGACAAAAGCGTGGAACCCGGAAATGGCCCCGCAGGCAATTGTAATAGAGATAAACGGCCAGACAGGACCGCTTAACACAGGTCCGCCTCCATCAATAAACTGTGTAAGAGCCGGCATTTCAATGGTCGGATTTACAATAAACACACCGGCAATCAAGGCGACGAAAACGCCGATTTTCATAAAGCTGCTCAAGTAGTCACGTGGTGCTAACAGCAGCCAGACCGGCAGTGCTGCAGCAAAAAAAGCATAGATAGGCAAAATAAGCGAGAGCGTTTTCACATCCAGTGTCAGCCAATCTCCTAACATGGTTCCTTGAATGTATGGACCACAAAAAACAGCAGCCATAATAAGGAGGAATCCCACAATCGAGGCACCTTTTAAATTGCCTGTTTTTTTATGGTAGAGACCCACACCCATCGCAATCGGAATCGTAATGCCGACTGCAAACGTCCCCCACGGATTGTGCTCGAGTGCATGAAGCACGACCATGGATAAGCCGGCCATCGTAATCGTAATAATAAATAACATGGCAAGACCTGTACAAAAGCCGGCTACCGGACCCAATTCTTTCTTTGCAATTTCAGCAAGCGACTCGCCTTTTTGACGCATAGATGCAAATAAAACAACCGCATCGTGAACAGCGCCGCCAATAACCGCTCCAATCAAAAGCCAAAGAAGACCTGGCAGATAACCAAACTGAGCAGCCAGAATAGGACCGACAAGCGGGCCTGCTGCAGCGATGGCTGCAAAGTGATGCCCAAACGTGACCCACCGATTCGTCGGCACATAATCTTTGCCATCCTCAAGCTCATGGGCAGGCGTTTTTTTCGAATCATCGAGTTTTAACACTTTTACAGCCATAAATGTTCCATACAAGCGGTATGCAATCATTAAAATACAAATTGAACCTATTACCATTGTAATCGCATTCATTTCAAGGGCCTCCCCTATATGTTTTTGCCCTTTCACTATACCAAATGAAAATGAATTGTTAGCGTTTTCAACTCAATAAGCAGCATTTGCACCGTGAAATGCAAAAATAACCGGCTGAGTTGCAAGAAAGCATTAAAACCCAATTAACTGCTTTAGCTCTTTTACATATGTACGGCTGACCGGCACTTTTGATCCGTCTTTCATGATTAAATTATAAGTTGAATTAAACCATGGCTCGATTTGGTCAATGTGATTGATATTCACTAAAAAGCTTCGGTGTACTCGGACAAAAGCAGAGGAGCTGAGCTTTTTCTCAATCGCGGTTAGGGATTCCTGTGTTTTGTATTCAGAAGACATCGTCTTAATCAGGGTTTTTCCTTCTGAAGAAGCTGTATAAAGAATCGCTTCTCTGTCAATCAGCACAATGCGTTCATCGGCTGCCACCGCCAGTTTTCCGGTTTGCAGCTCGGCAGAAGGCTTTGGCATTTCTGCAAGAATGTCTGAGCGCTGCCCGCCGATCATGCGGATTGTTTTAATTTTGTCGATCGTTTGGTTGATTCGATTTTCGTCAAATGGCTTCAGCACATAATCAATAGCATTCAGTTCAAAGGCCTGCAGGGCAAACTCATCGTAAGCAGTTGCAAAAACAATCGCCGGCTTATGTTCAAGGTGGCGAATTTCAGCCGCCAGCTCTAAGCCGCTTTCTTCAGAAAGCTCAATATCCAAAAAAACAAGATCTGGTTTTGTTTGTTTAATTTGCGGAAGCGAGTCGGCTATATTGCTCGCTTCCCCTGTCACTTCTACTTCGCGGGTCCTGAGCAAGAGATATTTCAACTCATCTCTTGCCAAGGGCTCGTCATCCACTATAAACGCTTTCATCATAATAAGCTGGACCTCCTTTTCTTTCTAACGGCAGGCGGATCAATATCGCTGTTCCCCTGTTTTCTTCGCTCGTAATCGTAAATGAAGCTTGTGTATACATTCCTTCTAAGCGGCTGCGAATATTCACCAGTGCGGTTCCCGTACCGTGCTTGGACGAAACGGTTTCTTTTCCCAGCCTGTCGAGCTTCTCCTCTGGAATCCCTTTTCCGTTATCCGTTACTTGAATGTGTATATGCGTTGGGTCCGAAAAAGCCTCGATTCTTACTTCTCCTTTTGTTTTGGAACCAGAGAAAGCATGCCGGATGCTGTTTTCAACAAGCGGCTGAAGAATAAACGGCGGCACCAGGCTTTTCTCAAGACCTGGTTCAATATCAAAAAAGACCTCATACCGGTCAGGAAACCGTGCTTGCTCAAGCGACAGGTACGCTCTCACATGTTCAATTTCTTTCTCAAGTGGAATGACCATCTGCCGTGCTCCCTGCAGATTGCTTCTGAAAAACTGGCTTAGCTCCAGCAGCAGCTTTCTAGCCCTTTCCGGATTGGTGCGGCATAAAACCGAAATGGTATTAATGGCATTAAACAAAAAGTGTGGATGAACCTGAGCCTGCAGCGCTTTTACTTCTGCATTTTTTAAAAGCCTGCTTTGCTGTTCCGCCTGCGCCAGCTCCAGCTGTGTAGAAAATAAATTGGCCAGCCCTTCAGCCAGCTCCCGTTCTACCTCTGTTAAATCACTCGGATTGGTAAAGTAAAGCTTTAATGTGCCAACCGTTTGGCCGTACACTTTCAACGGAAGGACAACGGCAGCCCGAAGCGGACAAGCTGGATTTGTACAAATGATTTCTTCCCGGCTTTTCGCCGTAAGTACCCTGCCTTCCTGCAAGACTTTTTTCGTCAGCCCTGTTGAAAACCCTGCTGTCGGTTTATGATGGTCTTCTCCTGTTCCAGTGTGGGCTAAAACGCTTTTCGTATTCGTGATCGCAATGGCATCCGCTTCTGTGAGCGAAAGCATGGTCTCCGCTACAGCCCGGCAGGATTCGGCATTCAGTCCTTGTCGAAAAAACGGCAGCGTTTGATCTGCAATGTAGAACGCCTTGCTCGTCTGCAGGGCTTTTGTGCGTTCCTGCTCGCGTAAAATGTTTTGGATCAGCAGCATAAAAAGAAGCATCCCAAGCCCATTGATCGTAATCATCGGAAGACCAATGACTTTCACCAATTCCCAGGCCGGATCAAACGGTTTAACCATCAGAAGAATCATCCCCATTTGGATGATTTCCATTAAAATGCCGACCACGATAGCAAAAGGGGTATTAATAGGGGCTTTCTGCTTATACCGCATACCAAGCCAGCCCGCTGCACCTCCTGCTAAGACAGCAGAAAGCGCACAAGCAGCAGCTGTAAACCCGCCAAGAAAAAAGCGATGGATACCCGCGATGAAGCCGATTCCAAGCCCGACAACAGGGCCGCCTAGAAGGGAGCCAATGGCGATGCCGAGTATTCTTGTGTTTGCAATGGCACTGTCCGGCTCCAGGGCGATGAGCCAGCTGTTTTCAGTAATCGCATTTGACTGGATTTGGATTCCTGTATAATTACTGATTACACCCAAAAAGCCGAATATCGCAACGAGGAGCAGTTTTTCCCGGGTGCCTTGGTTGTTATGAATCAATTTGCGGAAATGTTTCATTTGGGAAAAAAGAAAAACGGAAATGAGAATAATCCCCACCCGTTCAATCATAAGAGGAATAAGATTAATCATGATTCATCGCCTTCCCGCCAAGTCATGGTACTGTTTCTAAAGGATGAAAAGGGAAAAATACATGTTTTCATCCCTTTTATTTTAACATAATCATTAAAAGACCTTAACGCTTCCCTTCCGCGAGTAAGGAAAGGTCTGCTCTTCTTAAAATCCACACAACAACAAAGGACGGACTCTCGTTAAAGAGCCCCCCCTTTCAAAGATTTTATCCTCTTTTCGTCTGCTGCTAAAAAATTTCGTTATAATCGTTCCTTTTTTGTCCCTTTCAAACCAAATGAACAGCTATATGTTTGATCGGCAAAAAGAGTAAACTCCGGATGGGTTTTCGCCTGCCAGCTGTCGTCCCCGCCGACACCCATCTGCTTCAACTGAACGCGCAGGACAGTATGATCACTCGGCGGCAGTTTGTAGCTGTGGCTGGCTTCTTCCAGCTGAAACGGTGTGTACGGCAGCGCATTTAGTTCCACTGTCCGCTGCCCTGTGATGGATAAACCTACTCCCTTTTTATTGGTGACCATTGCCCACCGGACCTCGGTTTTATGCCCGCACTCCTGCGGTTTTAAATACGGTACCATCTGCTCTTCCACACTGCCGCTGTATACACCGATTCTGGCACCGTGTTTACGATCCCAGTAGCTTTCATGAGGACCTTTCCCATACCATTCTATCTCATTGAATTCTTTTTCCATCGTCCACAAAAAGCCCACTTCTGGGATTTCGGGCATCCCTTCCCCAGGCTTGAGCTCAAGCTCTGTTAATATTTCACCGTCCGGGGCCACTGTATACCGAACGACGCAGCAAGAGTGAGCAGCATCTGGCAGATCATACACAGCGGTTACGACCATCGACCGATCCAGCCTGTCTGTTTGAAAGGACAGCAGCACCCGATGTTCCGATGCTCTGCGCCACGGCTCGCTGCGTTCGTGAAGCTTGCTGCCTCGGTCATTATCCGTCATCGCCCGCCAAAAGTTTGGCCGCGGTGCGCTTTTTAACAGCTCCTGTCCCGCATACTGATAAGAATTTAGCTCACCCGTCCGCTTGTTAAAAATAACGTTAAAATCATCGCCTTTTACCTGCACCGTTTCCGGATTTTCTTCCGTCTGCAATTCTCCGGCTGCTGTCTGCTTTGGCCTGTGTTGGACAAGCGGGGGAACAACAAACTGTTCAAAGGCCACTTCGTGTCCTTTTTGGGCCCAGCGTGTGTTTTCTTTTAAAACAAGGCGAATGGTTACGATCCGCTCTTTTGTTCCCTCTCTTTCCTCTGTTAAATCACCCAGGCACACCGTACCGGATGACTGTGGTTTCACCTCAATTTCTTCCGTACCGGCCAGCTTCACTTCTCCATCTTCCATCAGGTTCCATTCAACCTGATACTCGCTTAAATCGGTAAACAGGTGCTGGTTCAAAACCTTTATAAGACCATTTTTTACATCCATCGCTTCAAACCGAATATTTTGATAGCACTTTTTCACTTCGTACAGCTTTGGCGACACCGTACCGTCTGCAAAAATCAGCCCGTTTCCAGAAAAATTTCCGTCATGCGGTGTTTCACCGAAGTCTCCTCCATAGGCAAGATACGGCTGGCCATCCTCTGTTACCGCTTCCAATGCTTGATCACGCCAGTCCCAAATAAAGCCTCCCTGCAAGATCGGATACCGATCAAATAAATCCGTGTACTGGTATAAGTTGCCGCAGGAATTGCCCATGGCATGGCTGTATTCACATAAAATATACGGCTTGGCTCCGTCTTTTCCTACTGCTTCAAGCGCATACTGCTCGACTTTTTCCGGGGGCACATACATGGTGCTTTCTATATCGCTTGCTGCTTCCGACTTCCGATAATGATATATTCCTTCATAGTGAACAAGACGGGATGGATCTTTTGCTTTCAGCAGATTCCGCATGTGGAGAAAGTTATCGCCGCCAAATGATTCATTCCCAAGTGACCAGATCAGCACGGATGGATGGTTTTTATCACGCTCCATCATGGACTCGCACCGGTCAAGTACATTGGTTTTCCATTCCGGCTTGCTTCCCGGAAGAGCTGCTCCTTCTTCTTTCTGCCCGTATTTCCATGTTCCATGTGTTTCCAAATTGGTTTCATCAATCACATACAACCCATATTGATCACACAAATCATACCAAAGCGGATGGTTTGGATAATGAGAAGTACGGACCGCATTGATATTGTGCTGCTTCATCAAGACAATGTCTTGCAGCATATCTTCTATTGTCACAGCCCGTCCTTTTTGAGACGAAAATTCGTGCCGGTTAACGCCCTTAAACACAATACGCTGGCCATTGATTTTCATCAGGCCGTCTTTTAATTCAAATGTACGGAAGCCGACCTTGCAGCTCTCGGCTTCGATTAAAGTACCATCTTCTCCTCCAAGCGTTAAAACGAGCGTATACAAATTCGGCTGCTCGGCACTCCATTTCTTTGGATTTTTCACAAAGACTTCTCCTGATACAGCTGCCTGTCCTTGTTCATTAAATAGAACTTCCATGATTAAAGGGCTTTCAAAAATAGATAGATTTTGATCATCGTACAGCATGGCCTGTACAAAAAGCGGGCTTTCTTTCTCCTGCTCATAGTTTGCTGCCTTGATGTCTACTTTCAGTACTGCATCTGTATAGGTTTCATCCAGCTCTGTCCGGACAAAAACATCTTCTATATGATGAATAGGCGTTGAATACATATATACATCTCTGAAAATCCCGCTCATCCGCCAGAAATCCTGGTCTTCAAGCCAGCTTCCGTCGCACCAGCGGTATACTTCAACTGCCAGTTTGTTTTCACCCTCGGCCAAATAAGGAGTTATATCAAATTCAGCCGGTGAGAATGTATCTTCACTGTACCCGGCTAATTCCCCGTTTATCCATACATAAAAAGCCGATTCTACTCCTTGAAAGCTTATATAAACCGGCTGGTTCTTCCATTCTTCCGGAACCGTAAACGTGCGAATATACTGGCCGACGGGATTATACTGTGTCGGAGCAAAAGGCGGCTTAACATCTTCTTTTCCTTCCCACGGGTACCGAACATTTGTATAATGCGGGTAATCATATCCCTCAAGCTGCCAGTGGGCAGGCACCTTAATTTTTCCCCAGGCGGAGCAGTCAAATTCCTGCTCAAAAAACGCTCGCTCCCGCTTGTCAGGGTTCTCAGCAAATGAAAAAAACCATTCTCCATTCAGTAACCGGCAGTAATCTGATGCCATTCGGTCACCCGCTAATGCTTCCTCTACGGTTCGAAACGGCATCAGAGTAGACCGGGCCGGCAGGCGGTTCAGCTGAAAAATCTCCGGATTATTGTTCCATTCGGGAAAGCCATTTTGCGGCGGACTATATGTGAACTTTTTTGATTGTTTTATCATGTAGATCCTCCATCTGAGATTCTCTCATTTTGCTTTCTTACTCGCGTCTATTCTTTTCCGTTTCATCATTTTCTTTATGAAGCGCTCTCCAGCCGTCTTTGTTCTGAAAGCATCACTACTCTTTATTGATTCTACTATTCAGCCCCTTTTTATTTGATGAAAAATTCAGACAATAGTCTCTTCTTATATTATGCAAGTTTTTAAGAGAAGAAAAGTATAAAGCAAGCGCTGATTAAATTCTTTTTTGCCTGGATAAATAGGAAAACGGTGAAAAACAAAAAGGAATCATAAACGTGAATAAAAATGAATAAGGTAGCGGAGGCTGACTTTCAAAGAAAGGAAAGATAATATGGCTAAAAACAAACCTAAAAAAAGCCCCCAGCTGCTCTCTAACCAGCTCCTTATCAGTTTTCTGATTCTGCTTGTCATTCTTCATTATGCAGCGGATCATTTGCTGGCTGCGGGCATTGCGTTACTCTTCATGATGACCTCCGCCGCGTTGTACTTTTATTTCCAGTGGCAAAGACAAAAGTCAGCCAAAAACAAAATGGTACAGTCAGGTATCAAAGAAATTGACGTAATGAATGGAAGAGAATTTGAAAACTATCTCGGTGCATTGTTTGAAGCAATGGGCTATGAAGTGGAAGTAACACCCGCTTCCGGAGATTATGGGGCGGATTTACTGATGGAGAAAGATGAAACTTTTATTGTGGTACAGGCTAAGAGATACAGCAAAGCAGTAGGCATCTCTTCCATACAGGAAGTTTTCTCTGCCAAAATGTATTACCAGGCGGATGAAGCGTGGGTCGTAACCAACAATACGTTTTCGAAGAATGCCTTTGAGCTTGCCAAGAGAAGCGGCGTAAAGCTGATCGCGAGAAGGGAGCTGATTGAGCTGATTACGGAAAATATGGCGGAGACGCCTCCTCCGGTTTTTACTATTCATACATGGAATGAAAAATGAAACATATCTCAATACCCTGCCTCACTCGTACAAGCCAAGGAGGCAAGGTCATTTTTCTGCTTCTTTATTATTTTTTCAGTAGATAGACTCTGGATTCATAAGGAGTCAGCGTAATGGAAGGCGTGAGCGCTCCCTCAGCGGGTTCATTGCTGACCAGCAGCTCTGCTGATTCATACTCAATGTTTTTTGGTAACTGTAGATCGGCTGCTTCTGCAGAAAAGTTATTGAGCACAAGCAGTGTCTCATTTTCGAGTATACGTGTATATGCATATACTTGTAGATGATCATCTAAAATTAATTCGTACGTTCCATAGGCAATCACTTCATGCTGCTTGCGGAGCTTGATGAGCTTCTGATAATGATAAAATACAGAATCAGGATTGGTCAGGGCTTGTTTTACGTTGATTTCCTCATAGTTCGGATTGACTCCTAGCCACGGAATACCTGTGGTAAACCCGGCATTTTCACTGGCATCCCATTGCATTGGTGTGCGGGCATTATCACGGCATTTGGCGTGGATGGCTTCCATTACTTTTGCATGGTCCCCACCTCCTTTGGTTACACGCTCCTCGTACATATTTAAAATTTCCAAATCATTATATTCGGTAATATCAAACTGTACGTTTGTCATCCCAATTTCTTCGCCTTGATAAATGTATGGAGTTCCTTTGAGCATATGCAAGAACGTGCCAAGCATTTTCGCTGATTTTACCCGGTACTCTCCATCATTTCCAAAGCGGGAGACCATACGGGGCTGGTCATGGTTATTTAAATACAAGCTGTTCCAGCCTTTTCCTTCTAGGCCATACTGCCATTTAGACATCACTTCTTTTAACTCCTGCAGCTGCCATGGCCGCATATCCCACTTACCGCCTGGCCCAGCATCCAGGTCCATATGCTCGAAGGTAAAAATCATATTCAATTCTGTTCCTTCGCTGTTGGCATACCGCTGTGCATCTTCAACTGAGGTACCCGGGCATTCACCGACGGTCATAATATCATATTTTGACAGGACGTCCCGGTTCATTTCCTGTAAGTACTCATGAACGCGCGGCCCATTTAAAAAATAGTCGCCGCCCCACGCATACCCGCCTTCTTCCTGCTGCTGGCCATCCGGCAGTCCTTCTACTTTGGAAATCATATTAATTACATCCATCCGGAACCCGTCAATGCCCCGGTCCAGCCACCAGGTCATCATGTCATACACTTCACGTCGGACGGTTTCGTTTTCCCAATTTAAATCGGGCTGCTTTTTGCTGAATAAATGAAGGTAGTATTCATCGGTCGCTTCATCATACTGCCAGGCTGAACCACTGAAAAAAGAAACCCAGTTGTTTGGTTCCTTCCCGTTTTTACCAGGGCGCCAGATGTAATAATCGCGGTATTCGTTGTTTTTCGATTTACGCGACTCTATAAACCAGGCATGCTCATCCGATGAGTGATTGACAACGAGGTCCATCATCAGCTTCATGCCTCGTTCATGAAGACCGGCGAGCAGTTCATCCCAGTCTGCCATCGTACCAAACTCGTCCATAATATCCCGGTAGTCGCTAATGTCGTAACCGTTATCATCATTGGGTGACTTGTAAACAGGTGAAAGCCAGACAACGTCTACCCCTAATTTTTTTAAGTAATCAAGTTTGGAGATAATCCCCGGCAAATCACCAATTCCGTCTCCGTTAGAGTCTTTAAAGCTTATTGGATAAATTTGGTAAACCACACTTTCTTTCCACCATGCTTTCTCCATTGTACCCGCCCTTTCTATCCTTCTTTAACCGATCGGTCTACAAGGCCTCTTGTATGGTTTCTTGCTGAATAAAAAATGCATTTTGCCTTCAAAGCACTTTATCCGTTGTGGACGACCCGGAAACATGGCCCGCAATTATTTTCCGAATCCTTCTTTAAAAAATAAGAGCAATTGCCAGTTCTGCTGACAATTGCTCACTCTTTCTTTCCTTATCTTTCTTTGTCACTGCTATCGAATATTTTTCCTAAAAAGAAGCCGTCTATTTCACTTAGTTTTCCCCGCCAGAGAATTTTTCCTTTTGAAGGAGTAGGCTTGCTGTCGCCGCAGTAGACCTTTGTGTCTTTCATATGAAGAAAATGTGCTTCTGTATCGTTCGTGCGCGACGCTTCTCCGGCTTTTTCAAGCTGGTCACTGACCATTTGTGCCGTTTCGTTTCCACCTTCAAAAGTTTCACTCAGCATGTGGAAATATTCTTGTGCAGATACCAGTGTACCTGTGATCACAGCACCTTTTACATTTAACGTAATATCTAAGGAGAAATCGTCTTTGTTTGCCGCTTCGACAAAAAACTCAAGAATACTATCTTTGGCTGCACTCGAACTGCTGCTCATATTACGTCTCCTTTCTCATCTCATTTAAAAGAAGGTACGTGTCTTCTACTTTTTCCTCTACTTTCTCATTGGAAAGAACATTATAATAGGTTGCTTTCTTTTCGTTGTTTGAATCGCTGGACAGTGATACTGCTTCCTTGCTATTTTGCTTCTTTGATTGATCATCTTTTTCGATATCATTCTTTTTTACATCATTACTGCTCTCATTCTTTTCTTTATCTTTTTGATCCTGTTTTGGCGTTTCATTTTCATTATCATTCTCCTGCTTTTCTTCCTGACCTTCTGTTTTGCTATCCTTTTCCTGGTCTTGGTCCTTAGATGGATCTTTTACTTTTTCTTTTCCTGCTTCATTCTTATTCTTCTCATCAAGTTCCTCGTTTTCTTTCTGATTCTCATCCGAATTCGGCTTTTCTCCGCTATCTACTTGATTTTTTCCAGCGTCTTGAGAATCTTCTTTTTTATCTTCATCCTTCTGTTTATCTTGTTCTGCCTCTTCATTTTTCTTTTCATTCTCGTCTTTGTCATTGTCATCGCTTGTCTTTTGATCTTCTTCTAGAGGCTGCTTTTCTTCGTTATTTATTTGACTTTTTTTTTCAGCGTCCTCAGAACTTTCGTCATTTTCTTTTTTATCCTGCTCTTGCGTTTGAACTTCTTCATCATTTTTTCTTTTATCCGGCTCATCGTCGTTTTGGTTAGAATCTGCTGCTTGGTTCTTATCTTTTTCTCCAAGCATTTTTGTAAGCATTTCTTCTATTTTACCTAGACGGTCCTGCAGCTTTTCATTTTCTTCCTTTAATGCCTCATATTCCTTGTTCGCTGATTTTTCATCTGACTCTGATGGTTCCTCTTTACTGTTTTTCTGAGATTCTTCCGATTTTAATTGTACCTCTTCATCATTTTTTTCATTACCATCTGGTTGAGCTGGTTGTTCTTCGCCAGCCTCTTTATCTTTTGATTCGGGTTGTGCTGTATCATCATTCTCTTTGTTTCCTAGTTGCTCTTTCGATTCTTTTTTATTTTCTTCGCCTGCTTGCTCTGTCTTCGGTTCCTTTTTATTTTCTTGATCGTCCTGCTGAGCTTTTGATTCTTCCTTATCCTCTTCGTTTTCTACTTGAGATTGGCCCTCTTCGTTATTTAAAGGCTCTTGCAAATATGATGATGAGCCTCCGTCGTTATCCGACTCTTTCGATTTTGGCTGCTCACTTTTACTGCTTTCCTGTTTTGGTGAATCTTCTTTTTCATTCTTTCCTTCATTTGATGCTGTGGTTGATTCAGTTTCCTCACTCGAACCACTTTTATTTTGCGTTTTGTCCCCTTCCTGGCCGTTTTTTGTTTCTATAAATTTTGTCAGCATTTCTTCCAGCCGGTCTAACCGATCATTGAAATCGCTGCTTTCTTGATTGGATGTTTGCTCATTTTTGCCAGTAGACTTATGATCGGTCTCTAGTGTGAGGCTTGTCTCATTTCCGCTGTTCTGTTCTCCTTCATCATTCGCATACCCTTCTACTGAAACATCTTCTTTTTTGTCCAGAACCTTTCCAGCTGAGTGTTTAATAGAAGCCACTGCTTTTTTTGATCTTTCTTTCATTGCCTGGCCCAAGCCGGAGCCTGTGCTCTTTAACTTATCCCGACTTGCGTTTTCCAGCAGTTTCTTTCCATTCTCGGGTGTAGCCATATAACCGACGGCCGCGCCAATTAATCCTCCTGCAAGAGAACGTCTAAGTGAGCTGCTATTTGAGCTGTTCTCGTTTTTTGTTTCCTGGGTCTGCTTTTCCGTTTCTTTTGCTTTTTCCATGATAGAACCTCCTGCTTAGTAGTTGAATTCTTTAGCATCAATGCGATTTGTAGATATCTTCTTTTCCAGAGATTCGAGCCTCTCATGAAGTCTTTTATTTTCTTCTTCAAGCGCTTTCGTATGATGATCGGCTGCTTTTGATGTCAAATACGGATCGGTTTCCCACCAGTCCATGCCGATTTCTTTTGCTTTATCAACAGAAGCGACAATCAGGCGTATTTTGATGGTTAACAACTCAACATCCGCAATACCGACCGTAATATCTCCTGCGATTACAACACCTTTATCTAATATTTTTTCCAATACATCCACGATCGTACTGGATTGCATGGAATGTTCGACTGCCATGTATAGTCCTCCTCGGCATTTTAATTAAAGTAAACTTCCTAAAGGACCAAGATCGATATTTAAATCATCCGCCTCCAAGCCGAAAATTTCTTTTAATTCTTCCATTTTTTCTTCCAGGTTCATCAGAGCTTCTCCTAAATTTTCGATTTGCTCATCCGTCAGCGTGCCGCCTTCTACCCTTCTAATCGCATGTCTTTCTACGATTTGTCTTAACAGCTCAATGACCGTTAGCACTAACTGCGCCAACCCATGCTCTGCATTGTCAGGGTCTAAGTTAATTTTTCCATTTGTCTGGCTGGCCGGTTGCATGAGTGAGATCCTCCCTCTGTTTATCAAATTGTACGGAAGAGATGGTTTTGCCGTTTTCCTGCTGAGCTTGAACAAGCGATTCTACCGAAGCAATAAGTACTCTTAAATCCAGATAAACCAAGTCAACTCCTGCTATGGAGATGACTAAATCTGCTTTTATCGCCACTCCCTTGTCCAGGATGACATCCAAAATATCAATTAAAGCAATATCCTTGTTCTCGATCGATTCCTTTAGTGACATTGTTCTCTTCCTTCTTTATGAAAAGCTAGAAAAGTGATAGGCCGGCCAGGGCCCAGATGCTTGAAACTGCCAGCCTTTTTCCTTCATATCCTTTTCATATTGTTGAATTTGTTTTAAAAAATCTTCGACTTTCGATTTGGAAATGAGGTATACACCATTCCATGTCATCTCCTCCTGCCTTCCAGTCACTTCGCTGCTCCACGTTCTTTTTACGTTTCCTCGAACGGCAAACTCACTTAGGCGGGAATGAATGTGTTCACTTACTTTGTTTTTTTCTTCTTCGAGCTCGGACGCAATGACCTTGTCCAATTTTTTCTTTTCAAAAAATTGCTTTCCTCTTGGCAATTGACTGATTTCCGCTCTTTTTGCTTCTATAGTTGGGTTATTCTCGCTTACTTCCTTTTTTAATTGTTCGTCTTCACAATAAATTTTTACATTCCATTCTTCTTTTCCAGTGATAAAAGCAAACGTATCGAGCATTTTGCCTTCGTTTGACTGAACAGCCGCTTTCAAGCTGTCTTCGTTTTTGTACAATGTACAAAACTTCAATGGAATTAAGGTATACATTTTTGCGAGCTTCATAACTGTTTCATGATGGTGAAAGGCTTTTTCCTGAAGCCATTCCATATCATTATTAATCCGGTCTTTAATGATTTCTTCTGCGTATTCTTCAGTGTCTAAGCTGCACACAATAGCCGTCAGCTTTCCGATCGGAACGGTATATAAATCTTCTGTATGATCAAAACCTTTCAAAGACGGAAGCGGCTGGCTGGCTGCTTCCTCCGTTTGAGCCAATCCATACAAATAAATTAGACGATCCATGTTCTTACTGCCCTCATTTCTTCTTTGTCATCTGCTCCCATTGTTCCATTTCCATTCGTTTGGCCATTTCATACCGTATAATCAGTTCTTCTTCTTTCGCTTTGTAAGCTTCTTCTGGAATTTCCCCAAGCTCGTACATCATCTGCAGCTGAATGAGCTTTTGCTGAATGGTAGGCAAGTCGTACAGCTCTTTATCTGCTTCTTCTTTTACCTTTTCTCCAATTTTGATGACAAGGTTGATCGGCGCAGAAATCAGCTTGTGCAGCATTAGGCATCCTCAACTTTTAATCTAATATTGACGAAGTTATAAGCCGGCCACGGACCGCTGTAGTTGAATTCGACTCGATCCTCCCATTGGTCGTGCAGCTCATTTACTTTCTGGTCAAATGCCGCTTCTTTTTCACGATCTACTAGAAATGCTGCATTTAGAAGCATCTTCTCTCCGATCGGATCATTCACTTTTGATGCTTCTGCCAGCTCCTTTAAAGGATGGAAGATATCCTGTTCTGTCTCTTTTTGCAAAGATGTCACGAGTTTTTGGGCGGCTCCCCCCAGCTGAATTCGTTCATAATAGCTAGCTGCTTCTGATTTCCCTTTTACTGCCTGAGCCATTTTTTCTATGCTGGCATCCTCGCTCACTTTTGATTCAAGCCATTCTTTTTTGCCGATGACTTTCAAACCGAGTTCTACCTTTCCCTTTATTTCCGGGAAAAGCTTTTCAAATTGCGGATATAAATTTTCTAAAAGCACGCCGACATCTTCTTTTGAATGAAAAACATTTCCGAAACTAACCGGTATCACAGTGTCATTTTTCTTCATCACAAGAGAAACCGCCTGCTGGTGCATCATCAAATTATCTTTGTTCGGATGGTAAATTTTCATCGGCACCTCCGCAGCTACCATGGCTGCATCTTTGAACCGGATGGTGAACAGCTCTCTTTTTTCTTCTTCCATCTCTATTTCACCGAAGCTTTCATCTGCTTCCATTTGAATTCCGCAAAAAATATAAATTCCCATTGATTCTTCCTGGCTCATTGTAAAACGCTCCTTTATTCCTCAGTAACTTTCATATTGTGACACGCGTGTATCACTAATTCTTCTGCTGCTTTCATTGGGTTATCCGATTTGATGCACCGACTCATTTGATGCGCTAATACGTCAAGACATAAACGCTGAAAAGCAGCGTTTGACCCGTCTACTGGAATCTCTTCTTCCGCCACTATCCTGGCAATCATTAATGAAGCGCGCAGGCTTGGTCCGTTGTCCGCTTCGCATTCTTCGCGTAACTGGGCAACAAGAGCGGTAATGGCTGCCGCCTTCTCCTGAGCGATATCGATCTTTTCCGAAATGATGGCTGCTTCTTGATCGTGTTCTTTATGGTCAATAAAAATGGTAATCAGGCGATCAAGCAATGCTTCTTGTGTTTGATAGACTCCTGCATATTCCTCAGGATTGCTGGTGAAAATGACAGCAAAATCAGGATGAACCCGAACAAAGGGTTCTGTTAATTTTGTTCCGTACAAAGGAAGGATTCCTTCTTCTAAAATAGACAAAAAGATATTGTTAGTGGCTGGCTTCGAACGGGTAAACTCATCGTAAACAAGTGTGTAGCCATTCTTTACGGCTTCCAGCAGCCGCCCGTCTCTCCATGTTTCTGTTACGCTTTCGTCTCTTTTGTATACAGAACGAACGTAATTATCGACTACTTTTTTACTCGTGTAGCCAGTAAAGTCACCAATTAAATCTTTATTGTTTAATTCATGGTTGCCATGGATCAGCATGACGGGTTTTTTTCTTTTCTTTGCCAGAGCGAGCGCCAGCGAGGTTTTTCCAGTTCCAGACGGGCCTGTTAAGTGAATAGGGTAGCCCGCTTTTAAATATTGCAGCGAGCGGGAAAGCAAGTCTTCTGTCTCTGGATCATGGACAATCTCTTTTGAATTTTTATTGATCTTGTTTTTTAAGACGGTCACTCTTTTTCCTCCTACTCCCGCGTCCTATGCTTCATAATTAATTGAACTTCTATACCGAATATCTCGTCGTTTATAAGAAGCTACTTCCTTCTCTTCACTTAATAAAACCTCGTATACACCGATCATTTCGTCTTTTGCGTACTTTTTCATATATTCTTTTTCTTCAATTACTTCCACGGTCAGCTGCCAGCCATTATCGTTTTTTTCTACGGAAGTAATTTTGTGAACTGGAGCTACGAATTCGTTAAAGAACTCTGTAACATTCCCAATAATTTGTTTAATTTCCATTATGTCCTCCTGCTAAAGAATGACAGGCCAGGGCTTCCTGCACCCTGGCTCTGCTTTCTTTATTAAATGCTAAACCGTGCATTTCTTTCATTGGATTGAGCAAGCAGCCCATTTTCTTCAACGTTATCTCCAAGCAATCCGACAGCCTCCGCATAACGCAGCCATGTATCGACACTGGCAATGACCACCCGGGCTTCCACCGTTAAAATTTCAATTCCGACTACTGATACTCTTACAAAAGCATCGATGACAATCCCTTTATCTAAAATCCGGTCAATAACCTCTGCTAAACTAGAACTATCTGTACTTTTTTGAACAGCCATAATTACTTTCTCCTTTCGTGATGATATTAAGAACCGATTGTTTTAATATCATTGGAAGATTTTATGTTTTTTGCACGTTTGATTTTAGTAGCACTCTTAATATCCTTGGATGTTTTAATATCACTGATTCCCTTAATATGCTTAACGCCTTTTACTTTTCGGTCATCGTCTTTTTTATTGACTGAAGACATTTTCTTTTGAAATTCTTGTCCAGCTTCCACTGCTTTTCCCAGCTTTTCACGGGCTGACAGCAGGACCTCCTGGACTTTTTCTTCTGCCTCTCCTGCTTTTTCATGGATGTTTTCTTTAAATCTCTCTTTTGCTTTGTCGACGATGACTTCTTTCACTTTCTCTTTCACTGGCTCCGGAGCGTGTTTGATCGCGCTTTTTGCCACTTTACCAGCCGCTTTTTTCACGCGCTTGTCCATCTCATCACCCCCTCCGGATTCCTTTCAAAAGAACTTCTTATTTCTGCGTGCCTGCCAGGTCGTTCAGCATTTTTTCCATTTTTTGAAGCCGCTCATTGAGCTCTTTGTTTTCTTCTTTGATTTTTTCATACGCTGGAGACTGGGTTTCCTTTTCTGAACTGCCTGTTCCTTTGTTCTCCCCACTTTCCTTTAGGGGAGATAGCAGCTTTCCATCAATTTTGCTGATATATCCTTCAGCTAATTGTCTGATGCTGTTTTGTGCCTGGCCGGCCAGGAGTTCCTGTGCGGTTTTCCTAAATTCCTTTTCCGCTACCTTTACAAATTCAGAATCACCTAAGTTTTTCATCAGTTTTTTGCCGGTATCCGGATTGGCGAGCAATCCTATTCCGGCCCCTACTACGCCGCCCAGTATAGCCAGATTGATCGAATAGTTAGGGCTGTCTTTTGTTTCTGCCGACTGCTTTTCATCCTTCGTCTGGCTGCTTTCTTCCTGGTTTACCTCTTCTTTTTGCGTACTGTTTTCGGCTGCTTCCTGGTTTTGATTTCCTTCTTGTTTTTCATTGGCTTCTTGGGTATTCATCCTCTTAACCTCTTCTCTTGATAGATTTCTTCTATGGCTTTTTTTTATACTTTAGTAACTTAACCGTGATGTCTGAGATTGGTTTTGATATGCAAGGCTTTCCGTTTCAGCTTCATCACTTAATAATCCAACCGCTTCTGCGTATCTTAGCCATGTATCCACACTGGCAATAACGACTCTGGCTTCGACTGTAAGAATTTCTATACCTACGAGTGATACTCTTACAAAAGCATCAATAACAATTCCTTTGTCGAGAATTCGGTCAATGACTTCTGCCAGACTTGAACTATCTGTGCTTTTTTGAACACTCATACTTTGTCTCCTCTCTGCTTTTGACATATTGGGAGGTTGTTGAGCTATTTTATTTTTAGGTTTAGTCTGTACATACCTTTCCTCTCCATGAGTAAACATGGTTTTTATAGGAATTAGGAACTGTTTTATTAAATTCATTAAATATTTGTATTTAATGGATATATTATGAAAAACGTAATTTATGATAAATGCAATAAATAGCGAAGGATTTGTGTGCTTTGATCAGGTATGGTTTTGTTGAAGATATATATCTAAAAAAAAGGGCCCTAAACAAACAGAGATCTGTTTGTTTAGGGCCCTTTTTACATATGTTTCTTTTTTATCACCCAATCGCCCAGGCGTAAATGGGCGATTGACGTTTTACTTTCGAGGATTTTCTTACGCCTTCTTCCCTTCACGCCGCAGCAAATAAAGAAAATAAGGGGCACCGATGACGGCTGTTACAATGCCGGCCGGTATTTCAATAGGAGGAAATAAGCCTCTTCCTAAACTGTCTGCTGCCAGCAAAAACAACGCGCCTATTAAAGCAGAAACCGGCAGCAAAAATTTATGCCGGGAACCGGTGAGCTTTCTTGCTACGTGAGGCGCGATCAATCCAATAAATCCGATTGATCCAATAGCCGCCACACACATTCCGATAATGATAACAGAGAGGCTGAGCAGCACATATCGCAGCTGCTTTGTTTTTTGCCCCAAACCCGTTGCCAGGTCATCGCCAAGGTTTAATATATCCAGTTTTGCAGACAGCAGCCAGAGTGCCATCCCAAACGGCACGCTTGGAAGCAGCATCCAAACCTGCTCCCAGCCTCTTCCCCACAAGCTTCCCGCCAGCCATAGAAGGGTGCTGTTTACGTCATCAGGAAACTTAATCATAAAATATTCAATACCCGCCTGGAAAATAGCACCGAGCGCAATCCCGATGAGCGCCAATGTGGCTGGCTTCACACCGTTTTTATGCGCAAATAGCATTAAAGCGGCTGCGGCCGCCGCCGCTCCGAGAAAAGCCGAAACGGGCAGCCAAAAAACAGGTGATTCTGGAAACAGGACAATCACAATCACTGCAGCCAGTCCGGCCCCTTTTGTGACACCAATCACATCCGGTGACGCAAGCGGGTTTCGCAATATTCCCTGCAGAACCGCACCGGCCATCGCCAGTCCTGCTCCAGCGATCATGGCAATATACAGCCGGGGCAGGCGGTACTCGTGAAGAATAAAGGCATGGCTGGAAGCGCCGGTTCCCGCTAAATCCGCCATAATATCTAGCGGTGAAATATAAACGGCCCCTACTCCAAGACTGACAGCCGATAAAAGCAACAGCAATACTGTCAAAATGAAAAGCAATACCAGAGGGCGTCTTTTTTTATTCAATGTTGTTTGTTCGGTTATTCTCATTGTTTAATGCCCCTTCCCTGCTTGGCTAAGTATAGGAAGAACGGAGCTCCGATCAAGGCGGTCACAATTCCAACCGGTGATTCAAACGGATACGCAATAAAACGGGAAAGAATATCCGCATACACAACAAGAAGTGCGCCAAACAGAGCCGAAAACGGAATGATTCTTCGATAATCCCCGCCAACGAGTTTTTTTACAATGTGAGGGACAATCAAGCCGACAAAACCGACCGGTCCTGCCACTGCAACAGATGCTCCTGCCAGCACAATCACCAGCAGTCCCGCCAGAATTCGAATTTGTGTCACTTTTTGTCCAAGGCCCTGTGCCAGGCTTTCTCCTAACACAAGAATAGAGATCGACCTGGAAAGCGCGGCAGCTAAAATCAATCCGCCAAGTGACCATGGAAGAATCAATTCTACATGCGTCCAGCTTTTTCCGTTTATTGCGCCGACCATCCAGTAGAGAGCATCCTTGCCCTGATCACTAAAAAGAACGACTCCCTGTGTTAAGGAAGACAGAAAAAAGTGAACGGCCATTCCGGCCAGTGCAAGTTTAACCGGTGTCATTCCGCCGCCTGAAGCGAAAGAGTATACAATCACGCCTCCCAAGGCTGCTCCTAAAAACGCCGCATATACGAGAGAAGCAGAAGAAAGACCCGGAAAAAGAACGAGTGACGAAACGACAAACAAGGATGCTCCGGCATTTACGCCAAACACTTGCGGAGAAGCCAGTGCATTTTTCGTAATCGCCTGCATGAGGGCTCCAGCAACAGCGAGACTGGCTCCCACGAGAACGCCAATCACCGCCCGCGGCAGGCGCAGCGTCCGAATAATCACCTGTTCTTTTGATTCATCCCAATGGATAAAAGAATGAAGAACAGTCTGCGCTTTTATATCGGCAGCGCCTACTGAAATGCTAAGAACGATGCCTATTAATAATAAAATGGTTCCAATTAAAGCGGTAAGATATGTCGTTACTTTTTGTTTTGATGCTCTGTTCATTTCGTTCCCAACACTTCCTGACAAGATTTAAACAGAAAAGGAAGCAAGGAGACGTTTCCTTACTTCCTTTTTTGTTTTATTTGTTTTCACCAAGCATTTTCAGCATATCGGCACCAATCGCTTCGGCAGAGGCAACTCCGCGGAATCTTGTCCACAAGTCACGGTCCACGTCATACACTTGTCCATTTTTAACTGCTTTTAAGTTTTTCCAGAGCGGATTGTTTTTCCATTCATCCGTAATGAGCTTGCCATCATTATTGGCTAAAAGTAAAATATCCGGATCAATTTCTACAAGCTGCTCTAAATTCATTTCAGCATAAGGCTCTTCCTGCTGGATCGCATTTTTGAATCCAAGGTGCTCAAGAAGTTCACCGTCATAAGAAGAAGATGTATGTGCCTGGAATGATGTATCCCGAACAACAGCAGGCAAAATCGTCGCGTTTGGATCTGCTTTCAGCTTTGCTTTTGTTTCTTCAATCGTTTTTTCATGTTCAGCCAGTCTCGTTTTGGCTTCCTCTTCTTTTCCGACCGCCTGGGCAATCGTATTAAAAGCATCCAGGTTTTCCTGGTATGTGGATTCACGGCTTTTCAGTACAATCGTTGGAGCAATTTTCTGCAAGTCTTCATATACATTTTTATGGCGTTCTGCATCTGCAATAATCAAATCCGGCTGAAGAGAGCTGATCACTTCCAGGTTCGGCTGCTCACGTGTTCCTACAGATGTATAGTCTGTTTCTTTCCCAACAAGCTTTGCAATCATCTCTTTCTTTTCATCGTCTGCGATCCCAGCGGCATCTATGCCAAGTGCATTCAATGAATCTACAAACGATAATTCAAGCGCTACAACTTTCTTAGGTGTACCCTCGATTTCCGTTTCCCCCATCTCATGGGTGATCGTTTTGGTATTCCCGCTTTCTGTTTGGCCAGCGCTTTGGGCGTTTTCGGAATCTGCTGCTTTTTGTGTACTGCTGCAGCCCGACAAGGCTAATAGAAAAGCAATGGCTAAAAGCAGACCGGCTCCTTTTACAGAACCTGTTTTCATCCACTTCAACATGGCAAATAACTTCCTCTCTGTTGCTAATATGTATGATGTTTTGCTCTTTGATAATGATTATCATTTTTACACAAAGAAGACGCAAGGTTATGTACATTGTGTTTTTTAAAAAAATTAAATCTAAGTGAATACTTTCACACAAAGTAAAAAACTGCTTGCATCCCCCTTTTTTTCTTCTTTTAAGAAAAAAAGCCTTCTTGGTTTGATTCTCTTTATTAAAAATAATTTTTTTCCCGTTTCCTGCATAAGCATTACAAAAGCCTTTTATAAAATCCAGGCTGCAATCATAAAAAAAACAGGACAACCATGGTGAACCGGGCCTCGCTTCATTTGCATATATTACTATAAAGAGGAGCTGTCTTGATATGAATCATTCTTTTCCTTCTTCCCATCAACCGGATTTACGATTCAGGACAATCAATCAAAAAGGACTTACCTTTGAAGATGTATTTCATCAAATTCTCTGGTTTATGAGCCAGGACCCTGGCGGAAAATATCGGCTTATGATCGGTTCCGATTCGCAGGTTCATGGAAACGAAACCGTTTTTGCCACTGTCATTGTGATTCACCGCAAAGGAAAAGGGGCATGGGCTTTTCTGCGAAAAATCCGCTATCCACGAAGATACGAAAATTTGTATGAAAAAATCTCTACTGAAACATCGCTTACAGAAGAAATCGCCAGCTTATTTACTGAGGAACATAAAATGCAGATGATTGATATTGTTCTGCCTTACATTTATAAAGGCTCATCTTTCACGATAGAAGGGCATATTGATATTGGATCGGAGCAGCAAAATAAAACGAGGATCTTTATAAAAGAGATGGTTTCCAGAATGCAGTCTGCAGGGCTGGAGCCAAAGATTAAGCCGGATTCGATCGCCGCATACGGAGTCGCCAACCGCCATACAAAGTAAGAGTTTTAGTTTAAGAAAGCGGAAGCACTACACCCCCTTTTTGTCCTGCTTTTTATTTTTCCCTCCATCCCCTTTGCTTTTTCTTTTTTTGTGCAGCCGCTTTCCCCCCACTCAAAAACCTCTTTTACATAAGCAGAAAACCCCTATCTTTTTTAAAAGAATAGGGGCTTAAACCGTATTATAGTTCTGTAAATACTTTTTTGAGTACAAAAATGATAAAATCTACATCCTCGTCTGTGCAGGACAGCGGCGGACTCAATGTCAGCACGTTATTGGATCCTTCTACCGTATCTCCGTTCTTGCCAATAATCAATCCTTCTTTTTTACAGGCAGCGATCAAGCTGGCAACCCGCTCAGCTGATGCGGGCTCTTTTGTTTCTTTGTTTTCAACCATCTCAATCCCGAGCAAAAACCCGAGCCCGCGAATATCGCCGACGTGCGGATGTTCCTTCAGCTCCGCCAGTTCTGTTTGCAGGCGGGCGCCAAGAAGTTCAGAACGTTCCACCAAGCGCTCCCGCTCAATAATCTCCAGGTTTTTCAGTGCGACGGCGCAGGCAGCCGGATTGCCGCCGAACGTATTGATATGGCGGAAGTGGCTGTTTTCAGCACTGTTTTTAAACGTTTCATAAATATCTTTACGCACAGCCGTAACCGAAAGCGGCAGATAAGCACTCGTCAGCCCTTTCGCCATGGTGATGATATCCGGCTTTATGCCGAAATGCTGATGTCCAAAATATTTGCCGGTCCGGCCAAAGCCGCAGATCACTTCATCGATAATAAGCAAAATACCGTATTTACGGCAGATTTCCTGTACCTTTTCCATGTAAACCGGGTGCGGTGTTAAAATGCCTCCGCCTGTAATAAGCGGTTCCATAATAATACCTGCAATTGTTTCTTTCTGCTCCCAGATGATTTTTTGCTCAAATTCTTCTGCCCGCATGATATTATAGTCTTCAACAGACATCCCGGCTGGCCGGCGGTAAGAATCCGGCGGCGAAACATGCAAAAAGCCAGGTGCAAGCGGTTCATATTTAAATTTGCGAAGCGCCTGTCCTGTAGCGGACAGGGCACCCATTGAACTGCCGTGATAAGCCCGGTGCCGTGATAAGAATTTAAACCGGGACGGCTCTCCATTTTGCTGATGAAACTGGCGGGCAAGCTTAAACGCTACTTCATTTGCATCGGAACCGCTGTTGGAGTAAAAAATCATATATCCTCCGCCCAGCAGCTCATTCAGCTTTTCGGCCAGTTCAATAGCCGGAACATGACTTTGTGTCATGGGTACATACGCCATTTCTAGCATTTGGTCATATGCGGCTTTCGCCAGCTCTTCCCTGCCATAACCAACATTGACGCACCAAAGCCCTGACATCCCATCTAAATAACGGTCCCCCTGGTGATCTGTAATCCAGGCACCCTGACCGCTTTGAATGACCATAGGCGGTTTTTCTTCAATATAAGGAGAAATATGATGCCAAACATTCGCCCGGTCTTTTTCAATCAGTGACGATACATCTGTTTTTGCTGTTTTCATGTTTATCGCTCCTTTATCTTGATATCGCCAGAAAAGTTCTTTTCCGTTTCATTTGACACATTGTCTCTTTGAAAAAAAACAGATTGGCAGAAAATCTTACATAAATGGATGAATGCTGATTGAATTTCTGTCATACTTTAATTTACAAATTATTCGAATAATTTTCATGTGACATAGTGTAAAATAATTAACCTGCTAAAGTGGACGAATTGGAGGCAGCCGTATGAAAAAAATTGAATTGACGATCAATGAAATTTTAAAGCGGGAGACTTTTCGCAATGCCAGGCTTCTTGCCGGAACAAAAGGGCTGCATCGCCCGATCAAGTGGTCCCATATTTTAGAAGTAAAAGACTTTGATATGCTCATTAATGGCGGCGAGCTGATTTTAACAACAGGCATTAGTTTTCCTGACGATATATTGACGCAACTTGACTATATAAGCAGACTTATTGCTAAACAAGCAGCCGGCTTGTGTATTGAGTTTGGCTCTTCCGTAACTAGTCTTCCATCAGAAGTGTTATCATTTGCTGACCAGCATCATTTCCCAATTATTGTATTTGAGAAAACGGTTAAGTTCGTTGATATCACCCATGACTTGCATACGATGCTCATTAACCGCCATCAGCGGATGCTGTCTGATCTGGATCATTTATCGAGCCGGTTTATGCGTCTTTCCCTGGCACCGAATGGCATCTTTAAAATCCTGCAGGAGATGTATGGTTATTTTCAGCAGCCGGTTTTCTTTCTTTCTGAAGGAAGCAAATCCTTTTACTGCCCGGCTGATACAAAAGACCAGGAAGCCGTTCTGCGAGCGATGCTGTACAGCGAGCAGCCGGATGGACTGTCTGGCCGTCTTCTTACCGTAAACGGAACAGTGTATGCGGTAAAGCCTGTTCAAGTGTTTGAGCAGGTTCGGGGGTATCTTTGCCTGCAAATCAGCGATTCCTTCTATGATGATTTTTTCCTACTCGTTCTTGATCGTGCTGGACTGGCTGTTTCACAAATTTTGCTTCGCACGCAAACACTTGAGGAACGAAAACAGCATGCAGAAGATGAGCTTGTGCGCAGTCTTTTGCAGGGGAAAGAAGTCCGGGCGGAACATTTGAGCACGTATGTATCGGCAGCGGTTCATCAAATGCATTATCGTGTATGTGTGATTCAGTTGAATGCCAGCCAGTCCAATAAAACGGATTGGGAAGAATGGAAACTTCAGCAGACAATGCAAATCCGCTCTTTGTTTCAAAAGCATGGATGTATACCGGCTCTTTCTACAAGTAATCATGAAATCGCCGTGCTTGCTTTTTTTAGACCGTCTGAAACGGGCACTTATGATAAATTCAGCCGCATTACAGAAACGATCAGCCAGATGAAAGCCTTTATTTCTTCTCCTGTCTGTATTGGTGTGAGCAGTGTTTTTACGCACCTTTCTAAAACGAAGGAAGCCTATGATGAATCAAAAGAAAGTCTGGAGCTACAGCGATCCGGCATTACAGTCAGCCCTTTTTATGAAAAGTTAGGCATTTACCGGCTGCTTTTTGGGTTGCAGAAAAGCGGACTGCTTGATCGGTATGTGCATGACTATCTTTTCCCTGTACTTGAGTATGACACCAAAACAAATGGCAGCCTGCTGGAGACGTTAGCCGTATATTTAGAATGCGGCGGCTCCAAAAAAGAAGCAGCCCAAAAATTATTTATCGTCCGCCAGACTCTTTATCACCGGCTCTCAAAATTAGAATCACTGCTTGGTGAGAACTTTATGGAGCCTGTTAATCGGCTTGCTTTAGAAGCTGCTGTGCAAGCTTATAAGTGGCAGACCGGCCAAATGTCTCAAGAGCCCTCTTTTCAGCATGATGTACTGTGAAAAACGCCCCAGACGAATGTCCAGGGCGTTTCTTCTTATATCAAGATGTAAGTTCTTGGTTTTTCTCTGGCTGCTCGGGATTTTTCTCGGCTACAGCCGGCCTACGAAAAAAGATATCTTTTATGCAGGCAGCGGCAATAAACAGCATGCCTGCGGCGCACCAGACAAACAAAAATCCGTAAAATAGTTTAAACACCTCAAGCGACATGTGATCCGTCTCCCCTCTTATATCTTCTGGATTTCATGCTCTGGCTCATACTCTTTCAACGGAGCAAAATCATACTGCTTTCTTGAAAACGGTAAACCGATTAAGATGACAAGAAATGGCAATGCAAGCGATAAGATGTTGCCGATAAACCAATTTAAATCCGGATTATCAATCATAAAGTACGCAGATAAGCCGCCGGCCAAACCGACCATCATTGAGCAAATGGCAATGGTGCTGTTTAACCTTTTTGACCAAAGTCCGATAATGAGTGAAGCGGTCGGTGCTGCAAATAAAATACCGCTGAAAATGTCAATTTTTAAAAGAGACATGCCGTCTAAGAACATAGCGGCAATACCGATAACAATACCGGCAGCAAACGTCACGAGGCGGCCAAAGCGCATTTGTTTTCTTTCATCAGCTTTCTTATTCACATACCGCTTATAAAAGTCTAATGTCAACATCGCCTGTACACCTGCGAGCCCATTTCCTCCAGTAGTTAATCCCGCCATAAAAATCATAATAACAAAGACGACCGCGCCAAAACTTCCAAGAAAATGCTCAAATATATAAGGCGCTACACCCGTTGATACACCTAAATCTTCAGGGGTTAATTGAAGGAAATAAACGCTTCCGCCAATCACATTCCCAAAAATGATCGGAATAGGCAGCCAAGCAATAATCGTTCCAATCATATATGCCCAGAACAATCCTTTTGAGCTGGATGCAGCGGCGGCAGTGGAGTAATATCCCTGGCTCAGGACAACTTGTCCCATCGCAATTACAACAGCCGACAAGCCATAGCGCCACCCAGCCGGTCCAAAAAAGTTTAAAGCATCCGGATTATGCTGTGGATGATCGGTATTCGTTACCGCATCCAGCATACCGTAATACATGTTTTCAAGTCCGACCGCTTTCACAATCAACGGCATCGTAATAAAGATTACAATCATAATCATAAAAAATTGAAATACGGAATTGTAAATAGAGCCTTTTAAACCAGCAATGGCAATAAAACCAGAAAATAAAATGGCGGATAAAAGAGCCACTACCTTATAGTTTAAATGAAACGTATATTCAAATGCATACGCAATGCCGACCGCCTGCATGACACATACATACAAGACAAGAGCAATACCAAAGACTAAGTAAATATTTGCGAGCCGGCTGTCAAACCGTTCCCGAATAAATTCAATAAACGTCGTAGTCCGCGGCATAATGTTACGAAGCCGCAAAGCAATCGGAATAAAAATCATAAATGGGACAACCGCTCCCCACGCATAGTTAAAGCCTCCGTTTACACCGTACCATACACCTGCTTCTGCTGAGGCCATAATCGTTCCTGTCCAAATCCAGGCGACACAGACACTTGCAGCCACCAGGCCAAACGGAACGCTGCGCCCAGCCGTAAGCATTTCATCTACACGCTTAGAAGACTCATTCCGGCTGATGATAAGAGATATTAAAATAAGAATAACCGTAAATCCTAAAATGATTCCATATCCTGCGAAGGTACTATTCATTTATAGCCTCTCCCTTCCCGCTGCTTCCGGTATATATAAATCCGGCCGGCGGTCTTTTAAATAGAAAAAAGAGGACCTGGCTTCTTCAATCTGGGCTAAATCCAATTCCGTTATATAAAGCTGCTCATCTCCAGAGCCTTTTACAAGCAGCTTCCCAAACGGGCTGGCAGCGGCGCTTTCACCAAAAAAGTGAGTCGTTTCCTCCACACCAATTCGATTGGTTGTCGCCACGAACACTTGATTCTCAGCAGCCCGGCTTTGAATGTAAATATTTTGAAAGTGTTCAAGCGGTTTCATATTAGCCGTTGGGGCTAAAATCATTTCTGCTCCTTTATCAGCCAGGCTTCGCGCCGTTTCTGGAAATTCTGTATCGTAGCAAATCATGACGCCGATTGTGCCAAATTCCGTATTCCAAACGGGAAAGGAGCTTCCTGCTGAAAAATATTTATATTCTTCATCCCACAAATGAACTTTTTGATAAGTGCCTAACAGCACGCCGTCCTGATCAATAATGGCCGCAGAATTAAATAATTGTCCATCTTTCTTTTCTGGAAATCCAGCAATAACTATGACTCCACGCTCACGTGCTGACTGCTTTAATATTTGAATACTTTTGCCGCCTGCTTCTTCAGCAAGCTCTGCTGTTTTCTCACGAGTAAAATAACCGGTTGTCGCCATTTCTGGAAACAATACAATGTCGCATCCCTGCTCAGATGCTTCTTTGATAAATTGAATCATTTTTTCTAAATTTGCTTCTTTGTCATATAACACCGGCTGAAATTGTGCTAACCCAATTTTCACTTTCATATAACATCCCCCTTTGAAAAAGCAATTTTTCCTGTCTGTTTTTTTGAATTCTCCAGTAACACGATGATCCTTAAAAATCATAATAAAAATATATCAAATATTCTGACAAAATAAATTAGACACAATGTTCATACCTGAATAGAGTAGAATTGACAATGTGAAAATGGGCAAGACTCATTTTTACAACCTTTATTTTTACTTCCGCTGGGCAGCTGACTCTTGTACCCATAAAGAAAAACACCTCCAAGCTGGCTTTTTAGGTATTTACATACCCGTTTTTCAACTTAAAGGTGTTTTTGTTTGTCTCACTCTATAGGGTAGTACCCCCAGAAAATCGTTGCTTTTTATTTCTCAAGCCCCACAAGAAGATCGCCCGTAGAAATAGCTTCGCCGTTTTGTACATGGACAACGGACAGCTTTGACAGTTTCATCAAATGATGCCTGTACCGTTGTCTCCATTTTCATCGCTTCGGTAATCATGAGATGATCCCCGCGCTTCACTTTATCTCCTTTTTCAAGGATGACCTTGATGACTGTACCCGGCATCGTCACTGCAATATGACCCTCGTTTTTCGGATTAGCTTTCACTTTCGCATTAACGGCTGATTTGATGCTCTCATCTTTAATCACCACATCATGCGGGTTCCATCCGCCTGCGGGTGGCCGATCGAAATAAGTTTCACAACTACTCATTTTGTACAAAAATACTGGATTTAAGGAAATTATATCCATAAAAAGTACCGTTGTTTTCTCTTGAGTGTCCACATGCAATAGCTGAGTAGTTCCTTTATTTATCTAAATATAATGGACATGCAAAAAATAGCCACTAGACACAGTGTTAAACATTCATATTTATTATTTTTACATTAATGAATTCCAGAAAACGACAAAACGACGGGCAGGCCGATCGTTTTGTCCAATTATGATCAAAGCCCATTCATTAGCATATGGTTCATGGCTAATTCATTACAATTGAAGTATGCTTTCTTTTAACGCTTCCACAATAAAAGCAAAATCATCTTCTGTAATACTCAATGGAGGAGAAAGCTGCAAAACATTATTATTCCCTGCGACAGTGTCTCCATTCTTTCCGATAAGCAAGCCTTTTTCTTTACACAAATCGATAACTTTGTTCATTTTCTCAATGGCAGCCGGTTCTTTTGTCTGCTTATCTTCTACTAGTTCAATGCCCAGGAGAAGACCTTTCCCGCGAACATCTCCTACGTTTGGATGCTCTTTGATTACTTCCAGCTCCTGCAGAAGACGTTTACCTAACTCTTTAGAGCGTTCAATGAGTTTCTCATTCTCCATGATTTCTAAATTCTTTAAAGCCAGTGCGCAGGCAGCCGGATTTCCTCCAAATGTGTTTACATGGCGGAAGCGGTCATAATCACCCGTGCCTGTATAAGCCTCATAAATCTCTCTTTTAACAGCAGTTGCTGACAAAGGAAGATAAGCACTGGTAATACCTTTTGCCATTGTAATAATATCTGGCTTCACGTCATAGTTCATAAATCCGAACGGTTTCCCTGTCCGGCCAAATCCACATATAACTTCATCACAAATAAGCAGCGCACCGTGTTGCTCACAAATTTCTTTTACTTTTTTCATGTATCCATCAGGAGGCATTAAGATCTCGCCCCCTGTAATAATCGGCTCCATAATCACACCCGCAATGGTGTCGCTTAACTCCCATGTCATGACACGATCAATGTCATCGGCGCTAGCCAGTGTCTGGACATCCTCTGGGTTGCGGTACGTATCCGGCGGCGCTACGTGCAGAAACCCTTGGCCCAGCGGCTCATATTTGTATTTTCGCTGTGCCTGGCCTGTTGCTGCGAGAGCCCCATCGAGTTGCCATGATAAGCGCGGTAGCGTGAGATAAACTTATAACGTCCATGCTCCCCTTTTTGCTGGTGATATTGACGGGCAATCTTAAACGCTGTTTCATTCGCTTCCGATCCACTATTAGAAAAGAAAATAACGTAATCTCCGCCCAGCCATTCATTCAATTTTTCTGCTAACTTAATAGCCGGAACATGACTTTGTGTTAAAGGAAAATATGGCATTTCCTGAAGCTGTTTAAAAGCTGCTTCGGCAAGCTCTTTCCGGCCATACCCGACATTTACACACCACAGGCCGGACATTCCGTCTAAATAACGGTTGCCGTCTATATCCGTCACCCATGCTCCTTCTGCTCCGGTGGCAATTATATTTGCCGGATTAGGCGCCGCTCCCCGCATGGCATGCCAGAGATACTGTTCATCTGTTTTTGTAAGTTTTGTGTTTGTTCTGTCACTTGCATGATCATCAGCTCCATTCTATTCTTTTATAGTTTTATATCCATTTTTTAATAGCGGGCCGTAAGCATTTTCTTGCGGGTATAGAATGCCACTCCGTCTTTTCCATTTGCATGAAGATCGCCGTAGAAGGATTTCTTGTACCCTGAGAATGGAAAGAACGCCATCGGAGCAGGAACGCCAAGATTAACGCCCAGCATGCCTGCATCTATTTCTTCACGGAATTCACGAATCGCTTTCGCACTGTCTGTATACAAACATGCACCGTTTGCGAACTCAGACTTATTTGTCAGTTCAATCGCTTCCTCTAAGCTTTCCACCCGGACAATGGACAGCACCGGAGCAAAAATTTCATCCTGCCAGATTTTCATTCCAGGCTGCACGTTGTCAAAAATCGTCGGTCCGACAAAGTAGCCCTGCTCATTCCCTGCATCATTTCTTCCATCTCGAATGAGGGAAGCACCTTCCGCTTGGCCGCTTTCAATGTAACCAAGGGTACGTTCTTTATGTGATTCACGGATAACAGGTCCAAGGAATACACCTTTATCCATCCCGTTTCCTATTTTAATTTCATCAGCTGCTTGTTTAAGCCGGTCGATTAATTTATCCGCAACGTCTCCAACTGCCACCACGACTGCAGCCGCCATACAGCGTTCGCCTGCAGATCCAAAAGCTGCACCTGTAATATTGGTTACGGCATTATCTAAATCTGCATCAGGCATAACGATGGAATGATTTTTTGCTCCCGCTAAGGCCTGCACTCGCTTGCCATTCGCTGCTGCTTTTTTATAAACATACTCAGCTACAGGCTGAGAACCTACAAAAGATACTGCTTTGATATCCTCATTTTCTAAAATGCCATTCACGACATCGTGAGCCCCATGGACAATGTTCAGTACCCCATCTGGAAGCCCTGCTTCTTTAAACAGCTCCGCTAAACGATTAGCCAGCAATGGTGTTCTTTCAGATGGCTTCAATACAAACGTGTTTCCACATGCAATGGCCAGCGGGAACATCCAGCACGGAACCATCATAGGGAAATTAAAAGGGGTGATGCCGCCAATGACTCCAATGGGATAACGATACATGCCTGACTCAACGCCTGTAGCAATATCAGGAAGCTGTTCTCCCATCATTAATGTTGGTGCGCCAGCCGCAAATTCCACACATTCAATCCCTCGCTGTACTTCGCCGTATGCTTCGTTATAGCTTTTTCCATTTTCTAATGTAACGATTTTCGCCAGCTCTTCCCAATTCTCGACCAATAGCTGCTGATAGCGGAATAAAATGCGTGCCCGACGAGGTACAGCAACTTTTCTCCACTTCTTAAATGCTTCTTTAGCAGCCGAAACAGCGTGGTCTAACTCCTCTCGAGTAGAAATAGGCACACGAGCAATGATTTCTCCAGTTGCTGGGTTTGGCACTTCTTCTATTTGCTTGCTTGTTGACTCTATCCACTTTCCACCAATATAGTTCTTTATCATTTGAGCTGTTTGTGTTAATTCCATTGCAAAGCCTCCTATTTTTGAAAGTATAGTAATCCTTTGAATTCATTATATGGATCGTATAAACTCATACCATTAGACAGTGTGTAAAATATTCCTTGAACTTTTTCTGCATCTTGCGCGATCGTATATAAAACCATTTACACGCCGTCACAATAATGAAGTAAGTTTGGCAGAACTTTTTCAATAAGATTTAACCGGTTTAAGGTTTAGGTGGCCTGTCTTTCTTTTGCAGCGTAGCTGTCTTACAGAAATGGCTCTTCATCAGTGTTAGCTTGATAGGCATGTGCTAGAACAAAAAAAGCATCCTCGTTTGGATGCTTTAGCTTGTAGACCAATAAAATTTATTGCTAAAGGATTTCTTTCGTTTCTTTTTTATGCAATACGTAATACTTATATAATTTATGAATACATAGTAGTGTTTGAGTTTTAATGATAGGGCAAGGGAATTTTTTAAGAAGCTGTTAGAAGTTTTGAAAAAAATAAAAGCAGACAGGCGGGGAACCCGGCTGATGCATAAATTTTAATTCTTAGAAGTTAGGATGCTAGGACGAAAGAATAGTAGCATGTCTGAAAAAACGGGATAATATACAATGACAGTAAAAATGTATGCTTTGTATCTTTTGGACACTTAACTTCATTTGTTGATCATCCTTATTTTCCATATTGGATAGCCAGGCAGAATTTAAGTATTTTCGATTAACTATAGAGAGATAACCAAATAAGCAAGGAAATCGGCTTGTAGAAAGATCCTTTTATTTTAATTATTTTATATAAATATATTAATATAAAAATTTATTTATATTGCTTTTAGACTTAAAAATCCTGACACAATAAGGTTTTTTAGCTTCTTTCTTTAGAGTTTCTTAGCAGAAAAATTAGAACAAATTGCTTTATCATTCCTGCTCGATTAAGTGATACGATCATTCGAGTGAGGTGAGCAACATGGAAACAAAACAGGATAGGATATTGATCTAAGTGTAATCTATAACATTCAAGAATGTCCTGATATTAAAAGTGCCGTTGCAATAATTGCAGAAATGCTCATTTTAAGAGCTCAGTAAAAATATAGTTTTTCTTCGTGAATGTCGCCATTGTAGAATGAAGACTATTTAATTCAATTAACGAAAATAGGAGAAGAATTTTATAATCCCTCTCCCATTGTTTCGTATATTATTATTTCGATTTGGTCAAACTAGAAATACAATTTAATAAAAGAAAATAGTCTCTTACAGCCAAGAATCTTCTTGGCTGTTTTTAATTTGATTACTTTTCTTTTTTTTATAAGAATAGTGTACTCATTGTCGTTAACTTCAATGAGGTAAACATTCTCTTTTTCATTAACGGAGTAATCTCAGTGACATCAATGTGTCGAATGCACCGCCTCGCGGCTGACTACGACGCGACGGATAAAGAGCGCTATGACCAAGCCAATCAGTGCTATGATCATCGTGAACAGGAACACGTTTTGTGATCCAGCCGTCATCGCGTTTGCAATTTCAGCCTGTTTGGCCGGAGCGGAGGAGCCGTGCAAGTATTTCTCCATACCGCCCGTAAGGATACTGATAGCGACCGCTGTTCCAATCGCGCCTACGACCTGCTGCAGTGTGTTCATGACTGCCGTGCCGTGCGGGTATAACTCCGGCGGCAATTGATTTAGCCCGTTCGTTTGAGCAGGCATCCATATCATGCCTACCCCCACCATGAGCCCGATATGCAGAGCCACGATAAAGGCCACTGAAGAAGCAGGAGACAGGGCAGTAAAGAACCATAACATGACTGCAACCATCACGAGTCCGGGAATAACGAGCCATTTCGGCCCATATTTATCGAACAAGCTCCCCATACGCGGGGAGAGGATACCGTTCAGCGCGCTGCCCGGCAAAAGCATGAGTCCCGCAGTGAACACAGACAGTCCTGCACCCGTCTGCAGAAACATCGGCAGGATAATCATGCTCGACATAATGATCAACATACACGACAGTACCAGGAGCAGCCCAACGACGTACATTGGGTACTTGAAAACGCTCAGATTCATCATCGGATCGCGCATAGAGTTCTGCCGCAGTATGAACAGCACCAGCGCGACGAGCCCAACAATGATTGAAGTGACCACAACTGCGCTGCCCCAGCCTTCAGATCCTTCGCCTGCCTTACTGAAGCCGAAGACAACTCCTCCAAAGCCGATCGTTGACAATGCGACAGACAGCAGATCGATCCGGGGCTTTGTAACATCGGTGACATTTTCCAAGTACTTCAGTCCTACCAACAACCCAATAATTAGGAACGGTAGCGAGAACCAGAAGATATAATGCCATGTTAAGTACTCGATTAATAGACCGCCTATGGTCGGGCCGGTTGCTGGGGCAAACATGATCACAAGTCCAACGAAGCCCATCGCCGCCCCCCGCTTTTCCGGCGGGTAGATGACAAGAATCGTATTGAACATGAGCGGCAGCAATAATGCCATGCCTGCCGCCTGTAAAACGCGAGCGACCATCAACATCTCAAAATTAAACGCGAGCGCCGCAATGAGTGTACCCATGATTAAGCTGATGAGCGAACCTGTGAACAGCTGTCTCGTTGTAAACCTCTGCAGCAGCAGCCCGCTTATTGGCATTAAAATACCAAGAGTCAGCAGGAAACCGGTTGTTAACCACTGTGCGGTTGCGGCCGAAATTTGGAACACGTCCATTAAATTAGTCATTGCGATGTTTAAAGCGGTCTCGCTAAACATGCCGACAAAACCACAGATAAGCAGCGATGCCAGGATGGCACGCGTATTGTATTGCTTCTTCATTTCTATATCTCCTTATAAATCAATGTAAGTAATAACCGTTTATTTTTTGGCAAATCCTTGTTTGTTTAAATACTCGAGCATGAAGGGCTGTTTGCTTCTTTCAAGATGATCCTCAATATGGTCTTTCCATCCCTTTACTTTCTTCACTGTGAAAGGCGCTTTTACAGGACGATCTTGGTAATATTCACGCATCTGTTGGTCATAAGCTGCTAATTTTTCTTCATCGAGTGGCTGATACTGATTATCAAACATGACCATCGATTGGGGCAAACGTGGTTTTAGTTCAGGTTTCTCTCCAGCAGGATAACCTATGCATAGACCGACTAAAGGAACCACATACTTTGGTAAATGTAATACCTCAGTTAATTCTGCAATATTAAGCCTTACTCCACCGATATATACACCACCGAGTCCCATTGATTCAGCTGCAGTTAACGCATTTTGAGCCATCAGCCCAGCATCGAATGAACCGATTAAAAGAAATTCAATATAGTCAAGGTCAACATCCGGGGCAATTTGATGATTCCGGTTAAAATCTGCACAAAAAATCCAAAACTCTGCTGCTTCTTCAATATAAGGCTGATTGGCAGAGAGCTGCATCACCTTTTTTCGAAGATCTGGATCTGTAATTCTAATGATGGAAACGGCCTGTAGAAGGCTGAAAGACGAAGTTTGATTAGCTGCCTTAAAGATTGCCTCCCGTTGTTCCTCTGTCAGTGGTTGATCTGTGAAAGACCGAATGGATGTATGATTATGAAGCACTTCAAGGGTATTATTCATTTGAATCCTCTCCTCTATTAATTATTTTAATATTTAGCACTTCCGTATTGGTAAGGCACTCCCATATTCTCGCGCAGTGTTTTTCCTTCATATTCCTTGTGGAACAAACCGCGGTCCTGCAAAATCGGGACAACCAGATCCACAAAATCAGCCACTCCATCATAGGCTATATCCGGAACAACGGAGAAGCCGTCACATGCACCGGCCAAAAACCATTCTTCCAAAAAGTCAGCAACTTGTACGGGGGTACCTGCAACTACCGGATGATAGTTAATGACCCCATGGGCAAGAACATCTCGAATGGACAGCCCTTGTTTCAGCAGTTTTAAAGCTCTGGGGGAACGTGGATCCATTGGGTTGGCATATGCCTTTTTCAACATGTCAGCTGATAAAGGTTGATCAATATCTACCGAGTGCACCGATAGTGGTAAACCAACCATAGAACCAAGGTATCTTACCCTGCTTGGAATCTCCTCAGGATTAAAACTCATAAGCTGTCTTCGCCGTTCTAAAGCTTCTTCTTCAGTTGAGCCTAGGGAAAACATAAAACCTGCATACATCTTGATGTCATCGGGATTTCTGCCAAAACGAGCAGCACTTTGTCGAAGCGCTTGCCTGTGTTCACGAGCAGACTCTATATCATAAGGATTTGCATAGACACCAGATGCGTACCTACCCGCCAATTCCAACCCTTCACTCCCTCCCCCTGCTTGGAAAATAACGGGCTGGCCTTGCTCAGAGGGGGGGATTGGCAAGGGGCCACGAGATGCATAATACTGCCCTTCAAGATTTATAGGCCGAATTTTGTTCATGTCGGCAAATTTTCCTCCTTCTACATCTAACGTCCAAGCGTCTGATTCCCAACTCCCCCACAACGCTTGAACAATTTGTATGGATTCATGAGCCATGCCATATCGTTCTTTGCGACTGGCAATCTGAGCACCAAAATTTGCCGCCGCTAATGGATCGGATGTGGTGACCGCATTCCATCCTACACGTCCATGACTTATAACGTCCAGTGCTTTGAACTGACGTGCTATATTATATGGATAATTGAATGTCGTTGAAAGGGTAGCAACAAGCCCAATATGTTTCGTTTCTCTGGCTACAGCCATTAGTGCTAATATAGGATCCATAGGGAACATAGGAGTCTGAGGACCTAAGTCATTGGATAATGCAGGAGTATCCGCGATGAAGATCATTTGAAATTTTCCTTTTTCAGCTAATTTAGCCCGCTCCACATAACTGTCCGTATTTGTGTAAGCAGCTGGGTCGGTGCCAGGCATTCTCCAAGCGCTGAATTCGGCCCCGTACCCAGAAACCATTTGTAGTGCTAGTTGCATCTCTTTTCTTTTTTTCATGTATCTCTTCTCCTTTATTTTAAATAAGCTCCAAGTAACCAAAAGACCATGAGGTAAGTTTTACTAATTAAATTTCAGTAGGCGAGAGAAAATTGAATAATATTTAGCTTACTAACTAATCTGCTGGTGATCACCCAGCAAGGACAGTTCTTCTTTTGATTTTCTTACTAAGTTTTCGCGTGTAATACTCATATCCTTTGGGATTAAGTACGTCTTCGTTGTAAAAGGCTAGTGCAATGTCTGGTTCCCGCTTTCGAAATAACAGGGCTTCCTTGTGGAGAACGGCTATTATTCAATGTACGTCTTTAGAAAAATATTCTCCTCTTAAATGAAGCAAATGCGTTTTAGCCATACTGCTATCATTGTTTCGGCTGGACACATCGCCTTCATTGGTTCCCATAATCCTTTTCTCAGTAAATAAACAACATAGAAGTATTTAATGTTTATGGCACTAAATAATTATTTAGCCTGCTAATTATAAACGTAGAGAAAACTTAAAATAAGTTTTTCTCCATTTGCTTCATTAGTTTCCTTAACAGTAAGAGATCTTCCGGTGAAATGGAATGCAGTAATTTTTCCTGTTGCTGCTTCCATTTGAAATCAACCGGTTTCTCTAATTCTTTGCCTTTGTCTGTTAGAAAAATCCGCATAACCCTTGCATCTTGTTCATCACGTTTACGGTATATGAACCCATTTTGCTCCAGCGATTTAACCATATTTGTTACCGTAGGCGGTTCGCATTTTAAATGTTCACATAGCTGCATTTGTGTTATTCCATCGCCTAACCACAAACGAGCGAGTAGTTTATCCTGGCCTACATGAAGATTAAGTTCTCTTAGGCTTTCGCTATAATCTCGACGCATTTGGGATGAAACTTTATCTAACGACTCACGAATATCGCATCCAACCTTATTGTTCATAGATAAACCCCTACTAGTCAAAATATATTTAGCGGACTAAATATATCATGGTGAAATTTAGCTGTCAACTTATATCAAGAAACCCAACACATTATTTTGGGATGAATTCATCTAGATGAAATTTTATCTATAATTATTTTGGCTTATTTTATTTTCATCGTCTCCAATCCCTCTTCCACTATCTGCCCGTTAGCGTAATAAGAAAAGGCTGCCCACATCGACACCCATTGATCTTCTACTCTTGCCCTCGTTAATTTAAGTACAACACTGCACAATGTTGGCTCAATTAATAAAAAATATTATCTTATTATTTCACTCAGGTTTCTCTCCGAATTTTTTGCCGAAATTCTCCATCATATCAATTATTGGGATAAATTCATGCCCTTTAGTTGTTAATGAATATTCAACACGTGGCGGTACCTCAGGAAAAACCTCTCGTTTAATTAATCCATCTGTTTCTAATTCTCTCAACTGTTTTGTAAGAGAACCTTGTGAAATATCCCATAAAAAAGCTTTGATTTCACTATACCGACGCTCTTTGGACTTTAAAAACCAAAGAATGAGATATTTCCAACGTCCGGAGAGTATGTTTTGGGTATAAGCAATGCCATATACTTCCCTGTGTTCCTTTATACACTCTTTGTCAAATCCATCCTTACATATTCTAGACACCTTTTCACCTGCTTCCTACTGTTAAGTACATAAAAATGTACTATGTCAATTTTAATTGCCTACTTCAAAAAGATGAGAAATGATTTTATTCTAGTATATGTAACAGAAATACTCAATACGTTTTTAATATCTAATGAATATATGTATGTGGTTTGGTAAACATATGATTGTGTAACTTTAAGCAGTTTAATTCTTTGATAGACAAATTCTTTAGGAGGAATAATAATGAGATTTGGAATTATAGGTGCAGGAACAATAGGGACAATTATTTCTAAAAAATTAGTTGAGAATGGACATGATGTCAAAATTGCAGATGCTCGAGGAATTGAACGTTTAGAAGGAAAAGAGCTTGCTGGAACGCCTGTGAGTGTAGAGGATGCAATTAAAAATATTGAAGTTCTTATAATATCTCTCCCTATAAAAGCACTGCCGAGCATTCGGAACATTATCAATCAAGTCGGGGAGGAAGTAATCATTGTAGATACTTCAAATTATTATCCTTATAGAGACGGCAAAATTGAAGAAATCGAGAACGGGATGGTTGAAAGTGTTTGGGTTTCAAATCAATTAGGCAGACCTATCATTAAAGCTTTCAACAATTTATTAGCCCATACTTTAGAAAATGAAGGAACCTCCGAAAGTCCTAGTGAAAGAATTGCCATAACAATTGCTGGTAATGACCTATCACAAAAACAAGTAATTATGGATGTAGCAAACGAGCTAGGCTTCGACACAGTAGATAGTGGTTCTTTAAGTGATTCTTGGAGACAACAGCCCGGAACTCCTGCTTACTGCACAGAGCTAACAAAAGATGAACTAACGAAAGCATTGAAAAAGGCAAACAAAGAAAAAGCACCATTACTACGAGATAAGTCCATGGAACGGTTTGCAGAGCTCCTTGCAGGAAAAAAAGAAGTTGAATTATCACATAAAGATTTTGTGAATATAAACAGAGAAATATACAATTCATAAAACAAAAGGTGCACTCAGTTAGAGCGCACCTTTTTGTATATCCATATATACCCATAAAGTTACGGAGAAATATGTTTTCCTCTTTCCTTTTTGCCGCCAAACAATCCGTAATATTATTGATAGTTCTGGGAGCTTACAAAAAGCCTTTCCAGTCCGAACTCAAATTTTTCAAAAACTGAAATTTAAGTATGATTGTGTTTTAAATCCCTTTTCCATTAACCTGCTTCGTTAATTCAATAGCTCTTTTAAAATTTTATCAGCAATCATTAAGCAATCTTTAGATTTTTTATAGTCATCTTCGAAAGCTTTATTGATTCTTTCAGCTAATTCTTCAGCATTATTCACTTGAAGAGCTGCCGATGCAATTCGATGAATTTCAAATTCGTATTCGTCATCTGGGCAATCAAGAGCCAGCAAGCCCATAGGGTCCCATTCATTAATTATCTTTCCGACTACTTGCAATGTCTTCTTAAATTTGTCTTTAAGGTGTTTATGCGACAACCGACTCCCCCCTTTACTCATTAATAATAATTCTATATCTTGTTAAATTAATCTGCTCCTTTAGTTGAGGAAGAAAAAGACCGGCTGCTGTTCCAGCCGGTTCTTAAATTCTTGCCCCCATTACTTGAATAAGAAGGATTTGCTATTCCTCCTTTGACTGATAAAAGTATGGTCCACAATATTCTTCATGAGTAAAAACATATGTCCATGTAAAATCTGTATCAACTACATAAATATCTTCTAAATAATCGTCAACATCTTTTAATATGTCTTCTGCCTTTAGACTTTTGGCGTTTTCAAGCAATAATACACTTTGATTGTCACGGTAAAAAATATAACAACCATTTTTCTTAACCTTATTAAATGCATCCCTTGCTTTTTGTTCTTCTAAACAAGAAAGTTTATTATAGCTAAATACATGCCATAAGTGCTGATAAAAATAAATTTTTCCTTTTTGGGATTTGCTAAGGTGCTTGGCGAATGCTTCTTCCCACTGTTTCCGTAAATCTTCTTTTTTGCTTATCAGTTTGGTAACAAGGATTCCTTTAGACTTTAACAAATTAATCTGCTGTATCATTTTTGAAAATAACACCTCTTATTCCATTCCTACATTATAACTATTCAGCTTACTTTATTTCCTTTTGTTTTACTAATCTGCTCTTTAGTGAGGAAAAAAAGACCGGCTGGAACAGCAGCCTGTTCTTAAACTCTTGCACCCCGTTATTTGAACAAGAAACCATGTCATAACTCATAAGTTTTGACACTTACATAAATAAAAAAGACTGTCTATTGACAGTCTTATTATTGAATTAAAACCTGCTTTACTTAGTGATTTCTTTATTTGTCATTATCCAAATCACTATCCAGAAAAGACTTTTTATCCTCTTCAGTCCCATACTTCTTTTCAATAAATTGACCAATCACTGACTTGTTAATACCATCCTTTACTGCTGTTAAAATTACTATATACAAAATAAATAGACCAACAATCCAAAGGATAATAGAAAAAACTAAGGAATCGAATGCCATTATGTCCCCCCAAACTAATAACCAATTCCTTACATTACTTTACCACAAAAAAACATTCCCCTCCCTCAACAACCCTGCCCCGTTGTTAGCTGAATAAGAAAAGGCTGCCGAAATGACAGCCGAGATATTAAACAAAGCACCCCGTTAGTTGAACAAGGAACCCCTTTAAATCGATTCATTTAAGCAGTGTTTTTAAAGCTTCCTCAATATCTGTTTCTAGGTCATTTTTTGATAAATCATATAGTGTGCCTGAACCTTTAGAGTAACCACCAAAGTAATACCACAATCCAATTGTATCTGCATAAAAATCATCATCAAATTTTGGACCATCATAATCTATCGCTATTTGAGAACGATACTCTTTTTCTAGACATTTTTCGGAAGTTAAGCCCTTTATTTCATCTCCATCAATATCCCTGCCAATCCAAATTATTAGATTGTTTTTTCCCTGAATTTCGAATACATTTTCATACTTTCTTTGGAGAACTTTACTACATTCTTCTCCTAACTTTTCTAATTCAATTATCTTTCTTTTTAACTCTTTGTTTATTTCACTTTTTGGAATTAGAATGTACTTGTCATAAAGCTTATTTTGTTCATCCTTCTTAAATAACCTTCTGAATTTATCAAGCATATTTTTCCCACCTATCTAGAGAAACCGTTATTTAAGTATTCGATTTCTTATTAAACTAACCTGCCCGATCGTATTTGAAATGACAGAAACATGTCATAGCTTGCGCTTATCAAAAATTAATGCGTAATCCTTATTGAACTATCGGAGCAGTTTAAATCAATAAGATATAGTTATGAGTTTTCATTAATAATTCATAATTCCCCTTATGTATCTTATTTGATATGTTAAAGAAAAGAAAGGGGGGATTATAATGAGAATTTTTGATGCACATTTTCATATTATTGATTTTGATTTTCCGATTATCGAAAACCAAGGATATACACCACCGAGCTATGTTGTAACAGATTATCAAAATGAAACCGCTGATTTGAATGTATTAGGTGGAGCGATTGTGTCTGGGTCTTTTCAAGGATTTGACCAAGAATACTTATTGAAGGCACTTAAACAAATGGGTCCAGCATTCTGTGGCGTTACGCAATTGCCCTTTACTGTGACGGATGATGAAATTGTAAGCTTACATAACAATGGGGTAAGAGCATTACGATTTAATATCAAACGAGGTGGTTCAGAAGATTTATCAAAGCTCGATTACTTTGCTAGAAGAGTTTATGATTTGGCTGGGTGGCATAGTGAACTTTATATTGATGCAAAAGAGTTACCTGAAATTGCATCGACTATTGAAAAATTACCTGCTATTTCAATTGACCATTTAGGATTGTCAGAAGAAGGACTAACGCATTTGTTAAAATTAGTTGATAAAGGTATACACGTAAAAGCAACAGGTTTTGGGCGTGTGGAACTAAATGTTGAAAACGCTTTAAAATCCATATATGAAACAAATCCTGATGCACTTATGTTTGGCACAGATTTGCCATCAACAAGAGCGAAAAGACCTTTTGAATATGGAGATATTGAATTGATTCAGCATCTATTTGATGAAAAAGCTGCGGATAAAATCTTGTATACAAATGCTTTAAAATGGTATTTCAAGTAATTCGGTTCCCATTAGATTAAGAATGAAATATTAAAGTTTTTGAGTGTGTACACTTAAACTAACGGAGAGCGTTAGTTGCAGCATAAAAATAGGAAACCATTGGAAATTGAGTCCCCTTTGTTTTATCCAATTATCAACATTAAATTTTAACAGAGCCTATTTTTTAGAAACCGAAAAATTAAATGGTCAATAAAGAAAAACGCTATTGTACTTATTTTTTTAAATCATTTACAGTAGGTAGGGATCAAAAGTTCTTCACTGTTTTATCGAACTTAGTATCTATTTGCATTTAGTTTTAGATTAAAAGATTATCTAGCCCGAATTTCCAATACATACCTGTAGATGTGGAGGAATGAAAACTCATTTTTTTCCCACTATAATTAATTTGCAAAAAAATATAATATGAAGGAGAAATTAGTCATGACACAAGGTGAGAAAATTACTGTAACGAACGGCGTGTTGAACGTCCCAAACAACCCTATTATTCCCTATATTGAGGGCGATGGAATTGGTCCTGATATTTGGGCAGCTGCTTCACGCGTTTTAGATGCAGCGGTTGAAAAAGCGTACAATGGCGAAAAGAAAATCGTTTGGAAAGAAGTTCTTGCGGGTGAAAAAGCCTTTA
>NZ_JAMBOO010000002.1 GCF_023715895.1 Domibacillus indicus
ATGATAGGTTGATCGTATCAAAATGGAAATCACTTGTAAAATGAAAAGAGAATCGGCATGAGTGATGATAATTAAGAAGCGGCAAGCGATGTCATAAAAAATACATAGAAGAATAAGAAGAATCAAGCCCTTAGCGCCTAACCCCCACTAAATCGGAGATTTTGAAGGGGAATGCGGCGCTAATTTTTTGTTCAAAGGATTCAGTGATCATAAACAGCATCAAGCTATGATTACACCCCCTGTTGTTACAGGCTTGATCGCCGGGAAGATTTCATACGGGCGTTCATTCTTTTAAATGTGTGCTGAAAGACTGTTCGGGGTACATAATGAGTATAGGAGTTTCCTGCTTAAACGAATGCAGATAACAATCAAAAAAAGAAGGTGTTTGTATGGGATTTTGGAAAGGTGCTGCTTATGTAGCAGGTGGAGTGGCAGCTGCTGCAGCCGCTCCGCTGGCTGCTAGCGCGATTGCCGCGACGGCTGCAGGAGCCGCCATCGCCGGCACCGCTGCTGTTGTCACAGGCACCGCTGCTGCAGCTGGAACGCTTGCAGCGACGGCGGCTGCAGCGGCTGGAACGGCAGCTGCTGCAGCCGTGACCACAGCCGGGACCGCCGTCGCTGGCGCAGCTGCGGCTGTCGGTGCGGCTGGATTAGCCAGTGCGGTAACCACTGCCACCGGAGCCGTCTCGGGAGCCGCGGTCACAGCCGGAACAGTGGCCGCCGGAACTGCTGGTGTTTTTGCAACGATTGCGGGAGCGGCTGGAGCAGACATATTGATGGAACCTATTTCACCAAAAGGAATCCGAAAAAAGGGATTAAAAACAGTTATAAGCGGTGTTCAGGAAATGCATGCCTCCTGGAAAGAGAGACAGGCAGGAAAAGACACATCCGCTTAAAAACGTGAAAAGCTGTGTTTGTTCTTTTAACAAACACAGCTTTTTTATGTAAGTTTTATTTATGCTTTTTTAAAAAAGGGTTATTTTCTTTTTCCCGGCCAATCGTTGTCACACTATCATGACCCGGCAGTACGTATGTATCGTACGGCAGCGTTAAAAGCTTTTGATGAATGCTTTTCAACAGCTGGGTTTCCTGCCCGCCTTTTAAATCCGTACGGCCGATACTTCCTTCAAACAAGGTATCTCCTACAACAACAAAGCCTCCCTCTTTAAAATAAAAGCTGACACTGCCGGGAGAATGTCCCGGAGTTTCGTACACATCTAAAGAAAAGCTGCCAATCGAAAGCCTTCCTTCCCCTGTGAATAGCTGATCAGCGGGGTTTACTACAATAGGCTCTATTCCCTCAAAAGAAGCCGATCCATTCAAAGCCGGATTCAACAGCCACTTTTTTTCAGCGTGATGAAGGTAAACCGGTATACTGTATTCTTCCCGAAGCGGTTCCACTGCCCCTATATGATCAAAATGGGCATGTGTTAAAAGGATGGCTTCCGGCTGCAATTTTTTCTGTCGGATAAACCGCCGAATTTTATTCCCTTCTCCGCCTGGATCGATCAGTAAGGCTCTTCCTTTCTCGTAAATCACGTATGCATTCGCTTGAAGCGCCCCTGCCGGCAGCCCAATCCATTCCATGTCTATCACCTCTTCTTCTCATTTTATCATGAAAGAACGGCTGTCCTTTTCCGGATGTGCTGCCCAGCAAAAAAGCGCCGGGATAGGCGCTTACACTTTTCCTGATTGTTTCCTGCGAAAATCGGCTATTTTTGATTCAACATCCATATAAATGTTTCTTGCTTCATCAGCGGAAATATTAAATTCACGGCTCACAAGTGCGGTAAGCTGAGGATCCTGCACTTTAGCATCATACGCATCACCGTAGCTCATCGTTCTTTCGTATTCTTCTCTCATAAAACGATACACGTCTTTTTCGTGCTGACTAAGCCCGTCAATAACATTTTCTGTACCGGAATCTCTTTCCATATTGTTCACTCTCCTTTTTTAGCTTTATTCTTTATGTTCCCCAAAAAGGGCAAAATTCACCTCTATTTTGCCAGCGTAAAAGAAAACCTTATACATAGCCGTTTCAAGTGTACGATCAAAGAACAGGCATACGGCTTATACAAAGATTCCGTATTTGAATATCTTAAAGTAACTCTTTAAAGGAGGCTTTTTTTGAGATGATGGATCAAACCTTAAAAGATCTTTTGGATATGGCGAGTTTGTATGGCCTGCTGGCAAAAAGATATGAGTATGTAGATCCGCAAAAGCATATGCACTTTGAATTGCTTCACCTTAAATACGTCGATCAGTTAGAACGGCATTTCAAGATGCTGGAAAAACACCATGGCCCGTCTTCTTTTTCCTTTTCGTCTCCTCCTAATACCATGTACTAATAAACAAGCAAGCCGGACAGGAGAACGGCTTGCTTGTTTTGTTTATTTCTCATTTAAGCCTTTAAAACGACGGCTCCATATTCCTTTTTACTTTTCTCAAGCAATAATTTTTTCATTTTGAAGACGTTGAATAAACTCCGTATACTGGCGCTCATAGCTTTCCGGAAATTCATTCGTAATTGAAACGGCCACCTCTTTTATAAACGGAATCTGGCTTTCGTCTACCGTATAAAAAATTTCGTTTTCTGTTTCCTCAGTGCTTAAAATATTCGTTAAGCCTATTTTTCTTTCCTCTTCAGAAGCAAGCTTTTCATAATGCTCAATATATCGGTGATAACACATTCCTCCGCCAATATCGATGGGCGGATCCAATGTTTCTGCTGCTGCAAACGCAATATGGTCCCCTGCCCGGTGCGCTTTTTTGTTAATTTGCAAAATACACTGTGTCATTCACAGCCGTCTCCTTCCTTACTTGTACAGTTGGTTTGGAATATTCACTTTCATGTCGATATTTTTCACCATTCGTTTTAAAATAAACAAAAACTCTTTTATTTACCACAGGTAACATGTCTTTTATCGCATTGAAGAAGCTTCGTTCTCCAATAAATGAATTTTTTTATATATTTACGCATAATTTTTTGAAATTAGGGTATAAACATATAGGTTTGACTATTTTACCCTTTAGTAGTTTGATAGACATCACCCACACGTTCATCTGTCCCGCACCTTGGTGAAAACAAATTATCCAAAAAGGAGTGCTCATTCTGGAAGATACGATCATTCTTCTTTCTGCTGAATTGGGTCGTTTAATAGATGATCATAACCGGTGTCGCAGCTTGCGCCTTAAGAAATTAATAGAAGAAGATATCCAGCTTTTAAAAAATGCACTGCTGGAGTGTGAGCAGCCAGTTTAAAAATATGTTGGTTGTTCTTTTTTATTTCTTTATTTGAATTTTGCACAATATGAAATATGTATTTTTAAAAACACTATTTTTTACTGTGTTTAAAGACGAATATGTCCCGTGTAGGATGGAAAGAAGCAGCTGTATTCATTCTTTTCTTGAAACCATACATACTGAATACCCATATAATAGGAATTGTCACTTTTTATAAGACTGGGATTAAAAATTTGAATATTCTATTTACTTAATACTTTTTAGTTTACTTTTGTTTTTCTATTTATCTTACATTTTCTAAAAATAGAACAAATAATTTAATAAACATCCTTGTGATTACACTCTTTCTTTCAAATCAAAAAAACGTTCACGATGAACGGTTTTTTGATTTGAAAAAGGATGTATTGTTTTATGCAGGCAGTTAGCCAATCAGCCATGCGGCAATCAATGCGGCCGATAAACAAACACCGCCTAAGCCGTTCTCATGGATTTTATCGAACTTATCAACGTTGAGCCTTAAGCTTTAACTTTTAAGAGCTTTGATCTTTCACCTTTAAGGTTTGAACGTTTGACTTTGAGCTTTCAGCTTGATAACGCTCGCTCGCGTTTAAGTTCCCTGTATCCTCAAATGGATGAATGAAAAGTTAGCGGCTGTAAGGCCAAAGCCGCCGGCACCTGTTTAGTTTTGCTGATTTTCGACTGACTAACCGCTTTATCTTATTCCGGCACTTCAATTTCCGTCAAAGTATTCGAGGTAGACAGGACAAAATCGACTTCTGATAAAAATTCATCCATTTCCTGCTCCAATTTCTCGTATGTATGGCGGATTTTCAGCGGATCGATCATTTTAGCTTCGTTATCGTTTCGATAGCTTTTTACAAGCTCATTGTTTTCGTCCACTTTTATTTTTGCTTCGCGCCCATATAAAGCATCGAGCTTTCAATTCAATTCTTCTTTGACTTCCTCATTTATTCTTTGAATGTTGTTTACCGCTTTTGTATACTCGTTTTTCATTTTTTGCATAAGCTGCACTTCATATTGAATAGATGTTTTTCGCTCGATGGCTTCCGCTACCGTATATTCTTTGTCCGCAATTTTCACCCTTGTCATGGCATTGGAAAGAACAATCGCAGACTTAATATCATTGCGTCGCTTCATCAAATCTTTCACAGACTGATAAGCTGATTGCACTTTATCTTCATATTCTTTGTTCGATGTGTATCCGTTCACCGCTTTTTCACCGATGGCGAAGTCAACGAATGCAGCCGAGTTCATTACTGTCTTGATACGCTTGTCCAGCAGCTTCAATTCTGCCAGCCCCCGGGTCACAGACATTTTCATACAAAAAAGCCGCATCAGCTGAGCTGAATCGCTGATACAACTTTTTTCGCTTCTTTTCTTCCTTTTGCTGTTCAGTTTATCTCTTTTTATACGAAACACTTTTATTCAATGAGCCGAGCCTGCCGGCAGGTATTCGACTACTTTTAATCCGGAAAGATCAGGCGGTCTGTATGGATTGGTCACTTCATACCTGGCCAGAAGCATTTTCACGGGAGTTTTGTGCAAAATTGATTCTTTCATCAGCTCTCTGGCCCGGTCATTTAACGCTCTTTCCTCATCTGACGTTAGGGCTCTTTTTTCTTTCTGCACAAAATCAGCGGTGAGGGACCGGCTGATGGCAGCAAAGTAAAACCAATACTCCGTTGAACGTTGATCATGCGGCTTTCCCATCACAATGCGATCCGGTACAACACCAATAATCTCGCCCGCTTCTCCCCAGTATTTTTTGTCGTCCCATTGCCAGCCGGATGAGTACTGAACAAGTGATTCATTAAAAGGAACTGCTTCACTCATAAGTCTGCCGCTTTCCTTATCTTTTCCTCGCCGTTTACAGCAGCTTTCTCGCCGATTCCGTTTCTGCCCACTTTTTTCATCCTTTCTTTACCGAGGTTTCCATGTACGTTTCTACTTCGGCCATACAGCGGCGCAGTACACAGCTTGAGCGGATAGTATCACCGCTGCAGCCGAGCCATATTCATCGATCAGTGCTTAAGAAAAGCAACAAATAACGGCGAATTCATATGATAAGAGTGCTGCATATGCCATTATCCAGTATCCGCTTTTTTGCGGCTGGCTTTTTAGGAGGGGCGTTTCGATGAAAAACTCACAAAAGCAGGAAACCATCCCAAATAAGAACATCGCTTTATTTTCTTTTATACATGGAGTTGATCTGACTGTTCTTTTCAGCCTGTTTTCTGTTCTGTCGGTTGCTTTTATGTATTTTTATACGGAAAGTCAATTCAGGTATTACGGCATGCCGGCTGAACTGATCGAAATTAAATTGATTAACTTCACTGGGACCTTATTTTACCTGCTTATTTTATGCCTCGTGCTGGCGCAGTTTATTTCCCTATTTTCCTCACCAGCGGCTTATTCAAAAATGTATTCAAAAAGATGGTACACTAGAATCCTTTTTGTTTTTTCGTTCCTCATTACAGCCCTGCTTGTGATTTCTAAATCCACTGATTTTTTTATGACATCGGAATACGATAAAGCCTTTACCTTTCTCCTAACAATCGGCACGATCATTGTATTTCTGCTTATTTTCTCTGAAATCACCTATCTTGTAACGCGAAAAAATCCAAATACACACAATCAATTGGTTTGGTATATATCAGCTGGAATTGGGGTGTTAATATTAAGCAGCGCTCTCGGCTATTTTCAAGCTTATTTTAAAACAGCTTATTACGTAACGACAGAGGACCCCCGCCGAGTGGTCGTAGGAAAATATAATGGCCACTTTATTGTGGCACCAGTTGATTTGAAAAAAGGGATAATCAAGCGGCAGTATGGCATCTTGAAAATGGAGTCAGATGATGGAAAGCTTATTTTAGAAAGTATGCACACAGGAAAGCTAAAAGTAGAGGATCCGAGGATAAAATAAATCCCGGCTGGATGACCAGCGTTTAACTTTACTTCTCTTTCCTCTCATTTCTTGTGAATGTTACTTCAAGCACTTTCCTTTACTTTCGTCAGATCTTCTCACAAACAACTGTTTCTTTTCTATGTAAAATATCCTATAATCAAGTTAGTTCCTATTCTTTTTGACAGGGAGAATGCATATGGATACGAACCAGCCAATTCTTGAAGAATTATCATTCCAAATTAAAAAACTGCGCCACCTAATGATTCTCGCTGCTGCTATTTATGGATTCGGAAGTGAGGAAGTGTTAGGTTACAGCCAGGAATTAGATAAATTAATTATTGAGTATCAGCTTCAAACGAGCTGACTATTTATAGAGCCGGAAAAATTTCCGGCTTTTTTTGCGTGTTTACCCAACATAAACTTATCTTTTTTCTCCTTTCCCTACAGCACCTCCGAATATTTCCGGGCGTTCAACAAACTCTATATAGAGGAGGTGACAACATGGAAAAGCAAGATCAGGCGAAAAAAACGGGACAGAAAGATGAATCCATTAAAACCATGGATCAAGGGTTTAACTTGATTGTTCAAGCGGTTAACAACGCGACAGGCATAGATAAAAGCAATGATGGAAAAAAGAATAAAGAAGGGTAAAGCGAGCGCCTTTTATGGCGTTTACCCCTTTTTTCTCCAAGCTTCAAATAAAAAAAGCCACCTATAAAAGTGACTTTTGCCTTACTGAATAAAACCGAGTGGAATTTTTGGTTCTTTAGGGTTCGGCCGGGGCATGGCCATCAGCAAAAAGTTAAGCTGTGATACGTGCTGAATCAACTGCACTTCCAGTCCACTCTCCGTAACGCCATCAAAAATGATTAAACTCGGATCACAATAACCTAATGCCCTGACTTGAAAAGTAACCGACTGCCCGGACGGAATCAGTTTCACACCCACCCCCTGAGTGCCATCCAGTTTGTTGTCAAAATCTTCCGCTCTCTTTTTTAAATGCTTATACACTTCACTTGCCAGGTTTTTTTGTCCCGGTGCACTCATCGGTAGAGGCAGCTCATTGCAAATGTCACTGTCGTTCATTGGTTGAAGTGAATCTGGCTTTTGTTCCACTTTATCATCTCCTTCTTCGAACCGGGTAAATCTGCTTTACATCCCGTTTTATTATCTCCTTTTTCGAGAAATTATTACCCAAGTCCTCAGAAGCGTTCTTCCCCTTTTAATCCGCCCGATATAAAAAAGCCTGCCGATTCAGTCCGATCAGTCGCCGCTTTGCAGAACAAAGGCCGCCTTATCCTGTAATAAGCAGCCCTGTGTTGCTTCCTCCAAAGCCGTGTGTCGTCACCGCAACCGAGGAAACCGGCTTTTCTTGTTTTTCGGTTACAATTGGCAGTGATTCAAAGCTCTTTTTATCGGTTCCATATGTGGCAGGAATAAAGCCTTCCCGAATGCTGATAATGGAAGCAATCGCCTGTATTACACCCGAGGCTCCAAAGGTATGGCCGAACAGCCCTTTTATAGACGTAATGGGAACACTGCCATCGAAGCAGTTTCGATAAGCACTGGCCTCCACCCGGTCATTTTCCTCTAAACCTAAAGCCTGGCTGTTCACATATGACGGCAGGCGGCTTCCGCATATTTCCTGAATTACTTCAGTCATGTTTTCTCCGGTTTGATCGGATTGAAACACTGAGATATTATCATGATTGGAAAACCCTTTTTCGATAAAAGCATAAATGTCTGCCCCTCTTCGCACAGCATCTTCTTCCCGCTCCAACACAAGCGCCCCAGCCCCTTCAGACACAACAAATCCTTGAGTCGATGTTGAAAACGGCATACCTGCCTGACGTACATCTTCTTCAACAGCAAGACCCCTTTGTTTTAAAAAGCCGTACACGAGTGTTCGATTAATTAAAGAATCTGCTCCCCCAACTATACATATGTCCGTGGTATAACTTTCAAGAAGTTGTTTTCCGAGCAAAATAGCATCGGTGCTGGCGGTACATGTGTTTCCAAGTGTCAACTGAAGATGATTAGCTTTTATATATGAACCAATCCCCATTGCAAGTGACCCAATATTGCCATGGGCAACACCCGTCACCGGATAACGCCGCAGGTTTTCTTGTGCAGCGGATGCCACGAGTTCTTCGATTTCTGTGAGCCCGCCTACAGACGTCCCAAAAATCACGGATATGCGTTTACCTGGATGATTTTCTATATGGATATCTTTAAACGCCTCTTTCACTGCGGCGATGGCCAGTTTGCTTACCCTCGAATACCTTTTAAAATAAGGATCACTCAGTATCTCATGATCAATCACACCCATAACTAAATCTCTGTGTTTTTGCGTTCCTATATTTTTTACAACCTGCAAGGGACAAATATTATGAGCCAGCATTTCAGCAAAGCGGCTTACACTGTCCGCTCCTGGAAGCTGCACGCCCATCCCCGTCACTGCTACTTTCATCATTGATCTCTCGTTTCTAAAGTCCTGTTTTTTATCAGTATAACACTGAAGTTAGAAATGAATGAGTTATTTTTCCTCCTCTTTATCAAGGGTGACGGGGCGAAAGCAGCCGAAGCCCTTTAAAGAATGTTATAAGAGATTGATGCAATCTTTTTCTGCCTGCACGACATAAAGATCCGTTTTAGTGTAAACAGGATCTCACATCCACCCGTGGAAAGAAAAAGAAAAACAGCCCTCCATTTTACCAACAAGGTGAAATGAAGAGCTATCAAAAAAAGCGGGCAAAAGCCCGCTTTTGATTAGAATTTTGCGTGGTAATTTTCGATTTCCCATCCATGAACGGCTGTACGGTAGCTGTCCCATTCTGCTTTTTTCAAAGAAACGTATTCGTTATAAACGTGTTCCCCTAATGTATTTACTGCAATATCGCCTGATTCCAGTGCTTCTACTGCTTCTTTTAAGCTGCCAGGAAGACTTTCAATTCCGTAAGACGCTCTTTGTTCTTCCGTCATGTGGAAGATGTCTTCATTAATAGACGCTGGCGCTTCTAGTTCTTTCTCAATTCCATCCAAGCCTGCAGAAGCAATAACTGCAAACGTTAAGTAAGGGTTTGAAGATGGATCCGGGCAGCGCAGTTCCACACGTGTTGCAAGACCTTTCTTCGCCGGGATACGGATAAGAGCAGAACGGTTAGAAGCGGACCAAGCAAGGTAGCAAGGTGCTTCGTAGCCTGGAACTAAACGCTTGTACGAGTTTACCAATGGGTTTGTTACTGCGACAAAGCTCTTCACATTTTCTAATAGACCCGCAATAAAGTGGTACGCTTCTTTTGATAATTGCAAAGCATCAGAAGGATCAAAAAATGCATTTTCATTTCCTTTAAAGAACGACATATTCACGTGCATACCAGAACCATTGATTCCGAACTTTGGTTTTGGCATAAATGTTGCGTGTAAGCCATATTGTTTCGCAACTGTTTTAACGACCCACTTGTACGTAGTCGCTTTATCCGCTGCACCCAATGCATCTGCATATTTAAAGCTAAGTTCATGCTGGCCTTCAGCCACTTCATGATGCGATGCTTCAATTGTGAAGCCCATTGCTTTTAATGCACGGTAAATTTCCAGGCGAACACGCTCACCAAGATCTTTTGGAGATGGCTCAAAGTAACCGCCGTTATCTGATAGTTCAGTAGTCGGGTTTCCATTTTCGTCTGCTTTGAACAAGAAGAATTCTAATTCCGGTCCGACTGAAATCGTGTAGCCATGTTCCGCTGCACGGTCAACTGTTTTCTTTAAAACGTTACGCGTGTCTCCTTCAAACAAAGAACCATCTGGATTTACGACCGAGCAAAGAAAACGTGCTTCCGCGTAGCCTTCTTCTTCTGTCCAAGGAAGAACCGCAAATGTAGATAAATCAGGCTGAAGATAAAGATCTGAATTGTTAATGGCAGAAAAACCTTTAATAGATGAACCATCAAACATCATTTTGCCTTCTACGACATCTTCTAATTGTTCAGCTGTTACAGTGACATGCTTTAAGATTCCTTCGATATCTACAAACTGTAAGTGAAGTAAATCTACACTTTTCGTTTTAATAGTTTCTTTAATTTGTTCTAAGGCTGCTTCTGTTGTATTTGAAATAAGAGTTTCTGTCATGTCATCTTTTCCTCCAAGTTCACGTTATGTAATATCACATCTGATATTTTGATTATAGTTCAGTCGACACGTTTTGACAATCATTTTTTTTGAATATTTATGCTAGTTTAAGTAATGGTTTTTTTCTATAAAGTGAAATCTTCCAGATTTTCGGCTGAAAAATAAGAACCTCTTAAAGCACTTTATTGTTTTCTTTTAAAACAAATAAAACAGGATTAAACCCCGTTTTCCCAATGTATAAAATATGAATCCATAAAAAAGCAGCCGCTATAAGTAGCGGCTGCTTTTTTCCTCAAACCTTTCGTACCTTGTAGTATTGGTCGATTAATTGGTCCATCCTCTGCAGGTGAAAAGAATATTCAACGATAGAAGAAGCAATAATCAATAAGCGAAATTTTTGGTCTTTGTTTTGCTTATAAATATCCAGCGCCCGTTCAAAAAAAGCGGCGCTTTCCTTTATTTCTTTTAGTTCGTGATGGTTTTCCTGCTGCTTGATTTTCCCTTCATATTTTAAAAATAAATATTCATGATATTTAATTAATTGTTCAATATGAGTATCAAACAAATAATCCTCTGCTTCGTTTGCTCCGGTTTGGAAATAATGTTCTTCGATATTTTCTAATATTTCTTCTCCCTGCTGAAGCGTCTTGAGCATTTGCTTAAATAGGACAATCTCCCGCACATCAACCGGCTTTAATTTCGACAGCTTGGTGCGCTCTTCATCGAACATTTTGAACAAGTCCTCCAATTTCCGAATATCATCCTGGAGCTTTTTGCTTTGCTCTTGAAAAGATGTTTCCGTTAATTCATTGGACACGGCCGTACGCAGCAGCAGTGACATATTTTGAAAAACCGTTCTTGTTTTTTCAAGGTAATTCTTTTTATAGTTTGGCGGTATAATCAGCAGGTTCACGACCAAGGCAGATCCAATACCAACTAAAATAATCAAAAAGCGGTTCAATATAAAATCGATATTTTCATTGTCCGGAGTACTCATAATAGCCAGTACTGTCACGAGGGTCAGTGGAATGGTGCTTTCCATTTTCATTTTCAAGCTTAATGAAATTACGAGCATCATCAACACCCCGATGATAATAGGGTTGTCTCCTATAAAGTAAATAGAAAAAAGGGAAATCGCAGCGCCCATGGTATTGGTCATTACCTGATCGAGCAGCTGCCGCCAGGATCGGTAAATCGATGGCTGAATTGTAAAAAGGGCTGCCACCGCTGCAAAAACAGCCGGCTCAAGATTTAAGAAATAACATATGTATAGTGATAGTGTGACAGCAATGCCTGTCTTAAAGACACGCGGACCTAACGTCATCTCTCAATCCTCCTGTTTGGCTTTTCAATATAAACAAAGACACTTTCATTTGATTTTAGTGGAATATGTAGTTTACTACAAATAATTCTCTTTAATCTATTTTAGAGGGTATGTATAACAGTCTGATTAGAATTGTGTCTGTCTTCATGTGTACCTTAAAAGCCGGGTGCCTTAAACAGCCAGGAAGTGTCTTAAAACCTGCGTATTTCTGGAATATAGAAAAAAGCACCCCGAAGGCTGCTCGCTTGTTTTATATTTTAAGTATATTCTTTCCACCATTAATTAAGCGTTATAGAGGAGTCAGCCATTTTTAAATACCAATCGATCAGGAATGAACTTGTTCTTTTCCAAAATTAACGTTTTCAATAGCTTTTTCGTCCCCTGGTCAATTTCAATGTTTTTTAATATTTTATTCATTTCCTCTGCGGTCAATTCCGTTTGTTTAGTCATATCATCGTCTCCTTTTATTTACATTTCGGCAATAGAGGAATGATTTCCTGCTTGATCTCTTTCGCTAAGAGCTTTGTTTATTCGGATATAAAAAATAGCACCCGTTTATTTGGATGCAATTGTTTCTCTTTTTTCTTTTATAAATTTGTTTAGTTCCCTGTAAAATTCTTCTTCCGTTGCAATATTCTTTTCACTAAGTAAAGCAGACACGGCTGTAATGTGTGGAAATATATTGCACAATTCCTTGAATTTCTCTAGCTGTTCAATGTATTTTTTCAATTCTGTTTGTTTCTCACTCATTTTCCCATTTCCTCCCTTCTATATATTGCAGGAGGAAGCGCTAAAATCCAATAAAAATCATTCATCAAATTCCGACAAGACGACGGCTGCTTTTATTTGGGAAAGTGGTACGTGAAGATTACTTCTCTTGATATACATATGTTCTTTTTAAGTTTCCAAGCGAGAAAGCCGGTTATACACTCAGATAGGTCTGCTCTCGATTACTTCAAACCGATCTTTACTTAAGTGTAATTTTCTGCTTAAGGCGTCTCCTGCCAGTTCTCCTGAGTCGTCGATTGATTGATTATCGATTTCTACTATTTCGTAAGAATAATTGAGATTAGGTACTAATCGTCCTTCTTTCATATCAAATCTTCGATATTTTACTTCTACCTTCATTCGAAACCCTCCTTTACCTTTATTGTTTATTTCGATTAAAGTGGTCAACTTCCTTCAAACACTACTTGTCCTAATAGCTAACTTATTTAGTTTTTTACTTTACCCGCTTTGATTGAATATCATCCCATTTCGCCAATTTACATCACTGTCACCTCCAAGATTTTTTGAACAAAGAAAAAAGCACCCCAGAGGATGCTAGTTATCTTTTCTCGCATTACATGTCTGCCGGTTCACCTTTTATACTGGCCGGTTTTACAAATGAGATCTTTGTTACTAAATTCAAGTTAATCGCCTGGTTGTTTTCGTCAATAATCCATTTTTCTTCATGATCCGTAAACATCTTCAATACTACTTCTTCCTTACCGGGTGGACCTTTGACTTCGATAATCTCACTATTGTCTTTATCGAATTGCAGTTTGACTTTATAGATGATTTTATCCATTGCGCGCTCCCCCTTTTTCTAACATTTCGTCAAAAGGAGGTGATTCCCTTCTTTCTTAGCTGCTCTCTCATATGATACTGTACAAGGGCGCAAAAGGAGGATGCAGCATGGAAACAAAACGAGAAATGGACTCAGAAGTTATCCATGTATAGCCAGTCAATAAATTAGCAGCTTCTGCCTTTCGCACCTGTATTCATAACGGTTGAAGATTTAAAAAAATCTGCTTATTGCAGAAAAATAAACGAAAAGCTGGCAACTGCTGACTAATCTACTTTCAAGAAAGCCTGTAGACTTCATTAACCTATCTATAAGCTTTTTTATTTGGCTTGTATAAAATATGACGAACTTGTCCATACTGACCGATAGCGAGAGACTCCTCTCTCCCATGTAATATTCACACAGTGCAGCCAGAGCCCCCTCTGGCTGTTCTTTTTTACGCACATCCCCATTATTTCTTTCCTTCTTGCTGCCTGTTACTTAATAAATGGCCTTACAAATGCTCCAATTACGACGGCGGTTGCGATAGATGCTGATACACCTACGGGATTAATATTCGCCTTTGTGTACTCGGCTACTGCAAAAAAAGTAGCAATTGCAAATACCAGAGACCAGTGTATCACTTTCAAGGTTGCTCCTCCGATGCTTCGCATTTAGTGTTTCCTTGTATAACTTTGCTTTATTTGTCCCCAAAGATGAGTAATCCCATTCAGCGTATTATGCTATCCTGCTTCGTAAGTGGGTTTTGATCTTAGTAACGGTGTATTTCTATCTAGTAGTTGCCTTCCTTATAAAGCAAGAACATTGATTTCACATAATTTCTCCAAGTAAAGGAAACGACCAATATCAGGGCGTTACATAATAGCGCCCTCTCTATTCATAACACCTCGTATCGGCCTTGAAGCCCGGAAACCTCCCTGGCTTTTTTGTATAAATTTTCATCTAATGGCCCATAATGTTACTGTTACAACCCAAACCCAACTCCGACAGCTCGTCATCATTTTTCCAGTCAGGCTCCCCGGCCTGGCTGCTTTTTCATGCAACCTGAAAATATCTCATCAATGATTTAACCTTTAAAGTTCATAATAAATATAAGCATTTAATAGCACATTATAGGCAGGTCGTAATATGCCAGCGTAAGGAGTGAACTACTTGAATAAAACACTTGAACAGTTTCAAACCGATATGATCCTGGCAGCCAAAAAAGGATTTCCCATATTGTTATCTGGTTCCATCATTTTTTTGTTATTTACCTTCCTGCCCTTTGTCTTGCCCTTAAAACCAGTCTGCTTGATATGGATTTTAGGTATGAGTGCGATTTTTCCATTTGGTCTGTTGCTATGTAAAATGATGAATGTCCATTTATTATCAACCGATAATCCACTTAGTGTTTTAGGCGGTATGATTGCAGCTGCCCAGACTTTTTTTATTCCTGTGTTTATCCTCGTGTATAGACATATGCCTGAATACCTTCCTTTTACAATTGGCTTGCTTGGCGGCTCGCACTTCCTCCCTTACATGTGGATCTATAGAAGCAGAGCCTATTTGTTTATCACATTAGGCACCTGCTCTTCCGCTCTCGTTTTAGGCGGTTACTTTGTTGAGCAGGCATTTACACTTGTACCCCTGGCCACTTCTATCGTATACGCAATCGGTATTTTGCTGATTTTTAAGGAACTTAAAACTGATGCTGTTTAACTACTCGCACAAGGATTGTTCCATGCGATATACTAACCAGCAGTCTTACTCACGACAGCTTGGATTCGCTTTCCGACGGAAATATCATAAACTAAACATAACCCTGCTATTTACGGTCAGAGCCCCCTGGCTTTTTTGTTTAAATCCCCTTTTTCTTTTCTCGTCATCTCTTTAAGGCTGCACCTTTGCTGCCTGCCAACTTACCTGCTAGGAAAGAAAAGTTTTAAAAGGTTACCTATTGGGCATACTTTAAACAGGTGCATATTACGACTGCGGTACTTAACCAAGCTTTGAAGACCTCACGGCACCTGTGAGGTCTTTCTTCATATAAATCATCATTCAACTTCTCGAGGATATATCATCTGCTCAGCACTTTAAAATAAAAGTCTCTTCTTTGCTGAACACACCTAAAAATTCACAATAATATTAGCCGCATATTCCTGAAAAAGTGACGCACACAAAATCGATACACACGCCTTACAGCATATCGCTTCCTTCTTAAAAACCTCAATCTGCCGTTTTATTATGCAAAAGCAGGCAATCTTCTTATACAACATAAAATGAAGTGAATACCCTACTAAGGTAAAGTTAAAAGGGGGAATTTTTAATGAAAATGGATGACATGTTAAAGGATCTTTTAGAAAAAGCAAGCTTATATGGACTGCTTGCGAAAAAATACGAGTATGTAGATCCTCAAAAGCACATGTATTATTATCAAAAGCATTTTCAGTACGTAATGAAGGTGGAACAGCATTACATGATGCTTGAAGGGCGCAGCCATGCCCCCAAAAGAATGCCTAAAAGATGCGGATGTAACAAAGCTCCCCAAATGATGCCTGAAGGATATAACAATGCTCCTTATATGATGGGGGAGGGACATGATAACAATGCTCCTCATATGATGCCTCAGAGCCATGATAACAACGCTCCTCATATGATGCCTCAGAGCCATGATAACAACGCTCCTCATATGATGCCTCAGAGCCATGATAACAACGCTCCTCATATGATGCCTGGACAGTATCCAATGTATTAATTTTTATGAAGAAGTCGTTTTTCACGGCTTCTTTTTAGTTAAAGAACGATTTTAGCGTTTTCTCTTGCTCACCGCGACTGTACTCCACTGCTGTTGTCACTTCCTGCCCGATCCCTCACTCTAGAAGCTTTCTTCGAGGCGAGAGGTTTGCTTCCAACTTTAACAAAGACCTAATCTCCCTCTGAAAATGGCAAAGCTGCCCCTTTTATTCAAATGTTTTGTTATGTCTTAAATTAAAAAATAACGCTTTATTTTCTTTTAAATGGGTAAATAAATAATTCAAAGATTTCCTTAACAAGGAGGTTTCCAAAACATGCATCCAATTGAACTGTTCGGATGGTTTTTATCCGCGGTTTTAACGGTAAGCTTCATTGTTTCGGTCATTTTCCTATCAAGAAAATCCAAATCCTTTTCCGAATCAAACGATGAGTCTTCAAAAGACAATAATCAAAAACTCAAAGACAAAGATAAACGATTTTATTAAAACGCTTCATTTTTTTGTTTTTACTATTGTCACTTCTTATCCACTCTCTTGCCCTTAATCGTCCTGCCACCCCTTTTATTTAATTCGGAGAAACTATTTCATTTGTCAACTTGCAGGTTTGAAACCTTTCGCTCAGCCAGAGACCAAAATCATCTAATACTTGCAAGGAGCTGATATGATGAACCCTGCTTTGTGGATTTTTATGTTCCTCCTTTTTTCAATTATTATCACTTTCGGCTACTATTGGGAAAAAACGATTAAATTGCATTTGCTGCAGCCCAATTGACTCAATTGTGATTTCAACGCGTGGTGTGACACTATCAAACTTTGAAACTCTTAAATCAACAACCTGGCTGTCATCTACCTAAATGACCTGCTGTGGCTGCTTTCTTTTTTCTGAAGCTTTTCAGTGTTGGCTCGAATACCCGGTCAGTATTTCCAATGGATCTTCTAGAAGCTGAACGGGTCAGCGCTGAGAAGCAGCGAACTTTACGCACTCCTTGATTTTTGCGGATCATACATTTGAACTTTGCCATGAAAAGCCGAAGCTCTTGATCGGCCTGGCGCAACCGGCTCTCCATATACTACAAATGTAATGAATCAACTCAACCTCCTTTTCCACTCTCACTATACTTTTTATTCAAGAAACTCATCGATCATTTTTGTCATCTGACTTATCTATATCTTTCAATGTTCAGCTTTTGTTTCCCGATAAAAGTTCTATACGTATTCATGCATAATACACCTGGAATGAAACAAGCTACTCAAAAACAGAAAGGAGCTGTTCACTCTGGAAGATCTACTCATCATTTTTTCTGCTGAGATTGGCCGTCTTGTAGATGACTATCATAAATGTGAAGATGAGAACCTTAAGGAACTCATCCACAATGACATTCAACTTTTGAGTAAAGCATTGCTGGAATGCGAACAGGAAAAGTAGGATATATTACCTTTTTCTTTTTCGGGTTCCGCTATTGAATTTTGCATAATGTTTATTATGTTATACATTTGACCCATGTTCCTTTAGCTTTAAACCGCCGCTGATCTCTATTTAAGAACAGAATGTTAATAGTTGGCTGGCTGAGGATTAGACGTCACTTCTATAATATTTTCAAGCCTCTATAGCTCCTGTTTTTTTATGATGCCCCTTGAGCATTTCGTACACTTCATGCCGACTCATCGCCTCATCTCCTTTCAAGATTTCTAAACTCGCTATATTCCTTCCATGGAAGCAACCCCCACAGTACTGATTGGGCCATTCCATTTTTTACTAAAATGACCTTTGCTACATTTTTAGCTTTGCTCCCTTACTCCACAAAAAATACCCACTATCAATAACGGATAGCGGGCCTAAGAGAATCAAGTTAAAATAATCATTTATTTTTTGCGGGTGTTTCTGCTGGTGGCTGTGTCGGCGCTTCCACCGGCGGCTCTATCGGTGTCTCTGCTGGTGACTTTGTTGGAGTTTCTGCTGGCGGCTTTGGTATTTCTGCAAAATCACTCAAATTAATTCTCCTTACCTGTATAACATGTTGTATTTAATATGATTAATTTACTCTATCCTTGTGTTTTAAACCCGCGTTTCAAAAAAAGCAGCTGTCGCGCATAGCAGGTCCGAAACTCTTGATATTTATGCAAAAAAGAGCAAAGACGGCATTGCATGTGAACAATAAAATTAAGCAGCCAACTAAGTAAAGCTGCATCAGCAATGAATACTTAAATACCCAACCTCCAAAAAATATCAGCAAATGATAAAGGACCTGCTCCATAAGTAAGCAAGCCCTTATCATTTATCTCTATCCATTATTTATTTGAAATTCTTTAAAGGTAAATCGTTGCTGGATGCTTTAGGCGTCATACTAACAGGCTCAATTTTAATACGGCCGGCCAATACGTCTTTTGCACGTTTTATATCGAGCAGTCTTTCCCAGCGTGCGATGACAAATGTTGCTACTGCATAACCAATAATGTTGACAGTTGTACGGTAATTACCCATAAAGCGGTCTGGAGCAAGCATCAGTGCTACCGCAGCAACAGGAATAGAGCCTGTGGCAGCTGCGGTAGCAGACAGCGCTACGAATGCAGATCCTGGAATACCCGCCATGCCTTTTGACGTTAATAAAAGAACACCTAAAATCATAAGCTGGTCCATTAAACTTAAATCAATCCCTACCGCCTGCGCAAGGAACACCAAGGCAAGTGACAGGTAAATAGAAGCACCGTCCAAGTTAAAAGAATAACCAGTTGGAATAACCAGCCCGACTACCGCACGATTACAGCCCGCGTCTTCTAACTTGTCCATTAATTGTGGCATGACAGCTTCTGAAGATCCTGTTGCAAAAGCGAGCATAATTTCCTCACGAATATAGACAATTACTTTCCAAAGGTTTAGACCTAAAAATACACGTGTGATAATAGCTAATACTACAATAAAAGCAAGACACGCAATAGTCATTGCAATAAACAACTTACCAAAAGATAAAAGTGTCCCCATTCCATACTGACTAACGGCAAAGGCCATCGCACCGAATGTGGCAATTGCTGTTAACTTCATAATGTAATCCATAATCTTAAACAAGACTTCATTCACTTTTTCTAGTAAATCAAGAATCGTTTCACTTGTACGCCCGCCTACATGAACAAGAGCAAAGCCGAACAAGCAGGAAATAAGTAAAACCTGCAGCATTGAGTTTGTTGTAAAGGCACCTACCGCACTATCAGGAATAATACTCATTAAAAATTCAGCTTCACTTGGCAATTCAGATCCTTGGGTTTTTTCTTCTACTGCATCTGTAGTTAAAGTGGAAGGATCCACATTCATTCCTTGACCTGGGTTCATCAGGTTTGCCACTACCATCCCGATAATTAATGCAAGCGTAGTGACGATTTCAAAATACAGAAGTGTTTTTCCACCTATCCGGCCTACTGTTTTAATGTTCCCTACTTTAGCAATCCCGACTACGACGACACTAAACACAAGCGGAGCAATAATCATCTTGATCAGTTTTACAAAACCATCGCCCAGCGGCTTTAAAGCAAGTCCAATATCAGGAAATGCATAGCCAACTAAAATCCCCGCTATAATTGCAACCATGATTTGAAAGAATAGCCCTTTATAAAAAGGAACTTTCGCTTTTTCTTTCTTCATCTTCCTCTCCCCCTTTTGCAATATTTCACCGATCAAATATGTAACAAAACATAACATTAAATATCTCTTAATCATCTTAAACCATGCTTACTGAGATTTCATTGTTCATTACAGCTAATTTTTTTATATTTTTTGGGTGTTTCTTCTATTTGTTTTCCTGAATAAAACTGTATAGCAATAAATTGTAATTAATTTACGTAATGTTTTATTCCACTAAATTTAAAATAATAAATAAAAAGCCGTACCAGCAAGATGACTGATACGGCTTTTACTCATAATTTAATGAATCGTAAAACCTATTCTCCAGCATAAGCAGCTAGTGCTGCATCTCAAAAAGAATCGTTTAAAAACTGCCTGAACTCCGCAAGAAGTACCCTGACAGCTTGACAAAAGATGGATGCAGCCACAAAATAGTTTCCTTATAATTTTATCTACATTTCAACATTGAACTTTAAGATGCCTTCTTTTTAACGCGACATAAAAGCGGACGTCCTGTGAAAAATGGCATAGATACGCACTAAGCTTTCCGTTCTTCTGTTCGTTATAGTTAATTTTCCTTACTGAAAATGAGATGCTTTACCCTTTCTTGGCAAAACAGGAATCTGTTACACTCATGAAATAACAATTGAATACGGAGGTTGTCCCTTAATGTCTGTCACATTATGCGCGTCCTGTCATACAAGTCAGGCCGTTTTAAAAGAAAATGAAAAACCTTTTTGCCTGCCCTGTTATTCGACTCTAACGGGAATTAAGTTCCAAGAGGAATCAGATCCTGCTGAATCTGATCGTCCGTCTTTCTTTTTCGACTCAGGCGCTATCCCCACATTAGAACTTCTTGCTGAAACATTGCGGTCACTAAAGCAAGAAGAGATTGAGACAATCCGCTCGGAAAACATGATGGATGCTGCAAAAGCCAAAAAGCAATTAGACCAATTTATTTATGAGGCGGAATCGCTTATCCAAAATTTCAAATAAGATTCTCTTATTTTTAGTGAATACATATTATCCAAACAGAAACTTTCTCTAAAGTTTGTTCATAATTGCGTTTGAGCCCCAGTTATAATATACCTTTGTTTTTCTCAAGAGCCCCGTATAACATGGAGGCTCTTTGCGTATTGATTGTTTCATTTTGAGCGAATTAGAAAAAGACTATCCCCTCATCATCAATAACGAACCAGTTTTCATCTAAAAAATCAAATCCATTAATCCTAAAATCAAGCGACTGGTCATCGGGCATGTCAGCGTTACTAGTATTGAACTAGCTGAAAAAGCGCACAAGACGGCTCAAAACACACTTCATTTTTGATACAAATCTGTGCAAGAGATATACAAACGGCGTGAAAAAAGATCACCAAGCTTATGACAACAAGTGTGACTGTGATAACAGCGGATAGGCTTGGAAAGGTAATGAATAAGCAATGAATTTCCTAAAGTAAAAGCCGTATCAGTTAACATGCTGATACGGCTTTTACTCATTGATTACGCTTGAGCAGCTTCTCTTGGACTTCAATATATAAACAGAAAAGAATAAGCGTTACTAATATTGTGCCAGAATTGATAGATAAATACATACAATTGCCGCAGTAAATAAGAAGACAGAATTCAGAAGGTTTCTCCTCATTTTAATGCCATATGCACAAAAAAAGATTGCTGCAGTTAATTTGGAGCCACTTTGATAATAGGCATTATTCGAGAAAAATGAACTGCTAAAAATAATAGAACTAAGTAAAGTGGTAGAGACTAGTATTTTAAACCATAAAGGCTCCATTAAGAATTGTTTGATCATAAATTTGATCCACTGCATAACGCTATAAACTCCCTTCAAGAAACTTTTGACTTTAATTAAACATAAGATACTCAGTTCATTTTATTCATACCTTTTAGAGAAGGACCATACTTTTTAAAAGGCTTTTTCTCTTATTTCTTGAGCGTATTAGACAAGTGTTTATCCCTTGAAAAACAAGTGGAACAGATACTTATTTCAGCGGATCAAAAACCTAATGGACTACGGTTGAGACCTTAAAAAGTGCATAATAAAAAACCTCAAAAAGAGGCCTTCTTATTTAAAAAATATTGATATCAAAACAAAGCTTATTAAAATTACAAGGATTAGAATGCTGACACCTTTCCAACCTAAACTACCTGCTAAATCAGCAAGGTTTTCATTAAATGCATCATTCATATTTCCAGTTGGATTTCTTTTTAGTTCTTCTTGTCTTAGTCTTTCTCTTGTTCTTTCAGGAGTTTCTTTATCTTTGCTCATTTTAGCACCCCCTATTTTCTATAATTCTAACATAATTTGTTAATTCTTGAATAATCAACCTTTATCTCTTCATCACGAAATTCTACCATACCACTCCAAAACGGGATATGTTTCGACTGTGCATCGTCGTCTTCTTTTCCTTTTTTAATCTTAAATTCCGTCCGAAAACATGAAGAAAGATTTGAGCATTAGTATATAGAATATGATATCTGGAAGGCTTCATCTACATTCCCAGACTGCTTACTCGTAAGCAGTCTTTTTTCGGAAAGAAAACATATTGACAATAAAAAATGAAATATGATATCATGTAAAATTTGAATAAAAATTCATGTTGTGTTAATCTCAAGAAAGGAATCATCCATGGAGGTGGATTAGTTTGTTTGAGATTGGTGACAAGATTGTATATCCAATGCATGGGGCAGGCGTAATTGAAGCCATTGAGGAAAAAGAAATTCTAGGGAAAACACAGCAATATTTCATTATGGCTTTTCCTCTTAAGAAACTGCAGGTAATGATTCCAATCACGAAAGTGAGCGACTATGGGATGCGGCTCGTATTGAACATGACAGCGATTGAGCAAGTCATGGACATGTTCGGGCAAGGAGAAATTGATCGGTCTATAACATATAAACAAAGATTTAAGATCAACACTGACAAAATGAAAACGGGTATGACGAAAGATGGAGCTGAGGTTATCCGCGATTTGGTTATGATCCAAAAGGAAAAACCATTGAATTCAAACGAAAAAATAATGCTCCGCGATGCAATGCAGTTTCTTGTCAGTGAACTTGAGCTAAGTAACAGCATGACGCAGCCACAGGCGAAAGACTTACTACAAGATCGGCTTAGCCGGGTAAAAACCGCTGGCTAAAAATATATAATAAAAAAGCTTGCAGACACCGTCTTCAAAATGAAGACTTTTTCTACAAACTGAAAGCCGTATCAGTAAATAACTGATACGGCTTTTTTTCATTTCTTTTCTTCAATTTGCTTGAGCAACTGTTCTTTCATTGCTCCAGCTTTTTCCTTAATACTTTCTGTTTCCTCTTTTAAAAGCTCAACTTGGAGCCCTTCTGGCAGAGACACGATTTTGATCAAGTCCCCTTCTCTCACATGAGCCCCCAGCTTTTTAACCTCCAACAGCTCTTCAATCGATTCATCTTCCCGCCATAACAGCTTCGCCTGGCCTTTTTCAATGGAATCAATCGTATAAATACCGTTTCTCATCAGTCCACCACGCTCACGATTTCCCAATTTGAATCAAATAACTGTGCTGGATCCCCGATATTGGCCCACATGTTAGAAGTTGTCCATTTCAGATACGTTGGCAATTGTTCTTTTGCATCGGGTCCTGATGTCACGTAAACGGTCTTCCCTGCTCCGAGGATATAGCCATCTGGAAATGTATATGTTTGGTTTCCTTGAACACTGACAAGCTTCCATCCGGACAGGTCTATGCTGCTAGAGCCGCTATTCTTGATGCCAACTGTTTCCCCGCTTAAATCTTTGCTGGCAATTTCGACTGTGCTGCTGCCTTCCACTGGATCTTCTACGGTTGGCGGTACATCAATCCCTTGTGTGAAATGAATCTCCTGGCCTTCTGTCCATGTTTCGATGTTCCCTTCTGGTGTTTTCCACACATTAACACCATAATCAAGCAGGCGGTTCAGTACTTCAGAATGAGGATGTCCATATGTGTTTCCTTCTCCATAAGATAAGATCGCATCACTTGGGTCAACGGCAGCTAAAAAGGCTGCTGAGGTTCCAGTAGAAGATCCATGGTGTGAAACCTTCAATACTTCTGCATCCAGATCATATTTAGCCATGATTTCATTTTCTACTGCAATACCGGCATCCCCTGTTAATAAGTAGTCTGCAGCACCGTAGCTCACTTTAAGAACAATTGACCCTTCATTAAGATCCGCTGCCTGGCTGTCTGCGTGCAATACCTTCACTGAAACGGATGGATCCGGCGAAATATCCTGGCCTTCTTCTGCTACCTTAAAGTCGGCACCTGACACCTGGATGGCTGCCAGATAATCCAGGTATGTATTCGTCGTATGATCCTGGCCGGAATCAATAACGGTTTTCACACCGAAATCTTTAATCACAGCATCAGCCCCACCAATATGGTCGGCATCTGGATGAGTGGCCACGAATGTATCAATCGCAAAGCCAGGACCAAATCCGCTGACTGCTTCCTTGATATCTGTATCCGATCGGCCGGCATCCACCATCATCGTCTGCCCATTTGGGAATGCAAGAAAAATGGCATCCCCCTGGCCAACATTCAAGAAATCCACGTATAAAGCAGGTCCTTCCGGCAATGGCCCAGAAGTGTCTGCGGCATCTATAGCGCGTGACATAAACGCCGCAAATTCGCCGCGTTTCACTGCTGTGTCAGGACGGTATGTATTGTCTGGATAACCTTGTGTAATACCAGTTGCAATAATCTTACCGATATAAGAATAAGCTGCTGAATTCTTTGATACATCTTTAAACACTACTGGTGCTGTTTCTGTCAATTCATAAGCACGTGTCAGCAAAATTGCCAGCTGTCCCCGGGTAACCGGCTCATTAGGACGAAATGTTCCGTCTGGAAAACCGCTAATAATGCCCCCTTCTACCGACTGTGCAATATAACCGGAGGCCACACTGGATGGACTTACATCATTAAATACCGTCGATCGCTTTGTGCCATCCACATCAAATGCACGGCCAATCATAATCGCCGCCTGAGCACGGGTTACCTGCGTATCAGGCATAAAACGGCCATCTGGAAAACCAGAAATAATCCCTGTATTGGATAAATAATCAATATCCTCGTGGAATCTGTAACTTTCAGAAACATCCTTAAATGTTGCTGCCTGAGCTAGCGGAGCCGCAATGCCAAGCGAAAAAACTATGCTTGATAATAAAGCTAATGACCTTTTCAACTAATCTTCCTCCCTCATTTACCAACCTGTTTATATTTTTAAATTACTTCTTTAGGTGTCAATATTTCAAAGAGAAAACCGCCAAATGGCTTGGCGGTTTCTCGTTTACTTCAATGCAGTCATACCTGCTGCCTCCATGCGCTGGAAGAAAGCAAAGATTTGAGCACGGGTTAACGGTTCATTAAAGTGATAGTCTTCAAATGTTTTAGCTCCCGTTATGCCAGAGGCTCCGACTGCTGAATATGGTCCATAAGCAGCACCCTGAGAAGCCGCAATGACTTGTGCCAATTGGCCGCGTGTTACGGTACCGTTTTTCGCAGTATCATTCGTGTGCCCTTTAAGCGGCAGATTGTATGGTTTAAAGAAATCGTAATACTGCTGTGCCCGGTGGCCATAAGTGGCACCTGGCTTAAAGCCGAAATATTTAGCCGCAATTACAGTGAAGTCAGATTCTTTCAATAAAGAAAGTGGCTGGAACCGGCCATCCGGGAACCCTTGAATCAATCCCGTGCGGAATGCCCACGTAATATTTTCACGTGCCCAATGGTCATTTCGAACATCGATAAATGCTGGATATAGCCAGTTTTCCAGTTTCCAATGTAGTCTGTCCGGATCGTAACTCAATTTTGGCGTGCCGCCAGACGTTAAAAAGAGCACACCGCACATATGATATCTTGCTTCTTCATCAAGCTCAACGCCATTTACTGAACCCAATCAACTTCCCATTCTGGTTTCTCTGCCACATTTTCCTGTGCTGAAGAAAAATCTGGAACTAACAAACCAAGCGAAAAAAGCAAAGATGTCAAAAAAAATGATGTGATAAATTTTTTCAAACTATACTCTTCTTATCAATTTTACAATATATTACCTTAGAATATGGCAGGTTCAATGAGCTTAAATACCTATTATTGTTAAAATTTATATTATTTTTTAAAAATAATTGTTAAACATCATAATACTGTATATTACAAGCGTCAATTCGGGTAATTAAATATAAGTTTCATTTATAAATCAAAGGAAGGAAAATTTAAAGAGAGGGTCAAAAAATACTTATGACTGGCTGTGACTGGTCTTTTTCCAGATAAGATTATCTTTCATTCAAGACACGATATAAGAAAGAAGTTAATCAATAATCGATCCCTTGCTCCACAAAAAACGCCCACTATCAATAGCAGACAGTGGGCTTAGAAGAATCAAATTAAAATAGTTATTTATTTTTTGCGGGTGTTTCTTCTGGTGGCTCAATGGGTGTTTCTGCCGGTGGTTTTGCCGGCGCTTCAGCCGGCGGCTCTACTGGTGTCTCTGCTGGTGACTTTGTCGGTGCTTCCACTGGCGGCTCTACCGGTGTCTCTGGCGGTGACTTTGTTGGAGTTTCCTCTGGTTGTTTTAGTATTTCTGCAAAATCGCTCATATTGATTCTCCTTTTCTTTAGCAGCATGTAATATGATTAATTAACTTTATCCTTGTGTTTTAAACTTTCTTCAAAAAAGCTCCCGTCACACATAGCAGATCCGGAACTCTTAGTATTCACAGCAGACGCGCCGTCTACTCCGAAAATCTGGTCTGCACTATTAGCTGCAATTACCAACATAAACAGTCAAGGTTGTTCTGGTGATGGAGAAGTTCAAGTAAGGATTACTGTTAACGAAGATTATGACACCATACTTTTTGGCGCTTACAATTCCTACATTATCGATTCTAGAATCTTAGAAGATGATTTAATTACTGTGATGGGAACATCGAATGGTCTGTTAACTTATGAGTCTACAATGGATGAAGATATTACTATCCCTAGTATATTTATTGATAAAATTGAGCAATAATGATTTGCAAAATCAAAGGCCGCATCCGCTGTTATGCTGACACGGCTTTCTTAATTAATTTCGTCATTTCGCTTAAGCAGCTGCTCTTTAATCACTCTGGCTTTTTCCTTAATGTTCTCTGTTTCCTTCTCTAAAAACTCAACCTGAAGTCCTTCTGGAAGAGACTCGATTTTAATCAAATCCCCTTCCTTCACATGAGCACCAAGCTTTTCAGCCTCTACTGCCTCTTCAACCGATTTGTCTTCACACCGTAACAGTTTCGCCCGGCCTTTTCAATGGATAATAAAAGCCACGTTATTCTTACTTTCCCACAAAAGTTTAACAATAAAAAAGCTGGCACAAAAGCACGAATGCTTTCATGCCAGTTTAATCTGGGTACTCCTATAAACATTATTTAGACGACAACCGATAAAGGAAAACGGCCAGCTGACCGCGGGTAATATTACGGGCAACCCCGAATTGTGTTGCAGTGTAACCAGATGTGATATTATTTGCAACCAATGCATCCACAGCTTCCTTGTAACGAGAAGACACGTCTGTAAAAGAAGATGACCTTCCGTCTCCTGTGAGGTTATAAGCCCGCTGTAAAATAAGAGCAACTTCCCCACGTGTCAGCGGATCAGAGGCACCGAATCTGGTTGCTGTTTTCCCGCCAATGATCCCTGCTTGTTTCAGCGCATTTACTGCCCCTGCAGCCCTTGGCGGTACATCCACAAAGCCGGATTCCTCTGCTCTTTCCGTGTTTAAATTTAGTTCTTTAGCTAACCAAATGGCAGCGTCTGCACGGATAATATCCTTCTGAACACCAAATTCTGTCCGAGATAAACCCTGGGTGATTTGATTACGAACCAAATATTCTACGGCCGGAGCATAAAAGGAAGAAACATCCTGGAAAGAATGAATACCTGTTTCTGATTCTGGCAGCGGCTCTGGGCTATTGACCACAATCATAGTTGATTGACCCTCATACGTAACCATGATGGTTGTGCTGCCATAGCCGGTGAACTCTACTCTTCCGTCCTCGACCATGGCAACAGCCGTGTTGGCCGATGACCATGCTGCCTCATTCGTCACATTTTGCCTATCACCATTTTTGTAGGTGGCGGATGCTGTGACATTAATAACATCTCCTGGCTGCCCTACTAGAATTGTTTGGTTGACTTCAAGGTTGACAACAGGATTCGGTTCTGGCTCTGGAGCTGGAACGTTTACAATGATCACAGCGGATTGGTCTTCGTATGTCACTGTAATTGTTGTGCTGCCATAACCTTTCAGTTCCACTCTTCCGTCTTGAACCGTTGCCACAGCGGTGTTAGCCGATGACCACGCTGCCTCATTCGTCACATTCTGGACTTCGCCGTTTTTAAATACCGCAGATGCTATGACATTGAGGGTATCTCCCGGCATTCCTGAGAGGGAACTTTGACTGAGGTTTATACCGGTCAATGGATTCTCTTCCTCAAATTCTGTAGGCTCTGTGAAGGAAGAAGCCTGAATGAAACCATAGCCAAAAAACGGATCTCTTCCTGCTGAGCCTAAATCCCTTGTATGCTCAATTAGTACCTGGCGCAATTCTTCATTGGTAAGCCGTGGGTAAGCCTGTTTCAATAAAACCAGTTCCCCTGTTACATAAGGTGCTGCCATGGAAGTGCCACTCATATAAGCGTACTGGTTCCCTAAATAGGTACTTAGAATTCTTACACCGGGAGCAGCTACTTCGACAGCTGGCCCTGTAGATGAAAAAGGAGCTCGATTAAAATAGCTGTCTACAGCGCCGACTCCAATAACCGACGAATAACGCGCCGGAAAGTCCACTGTATCTTCTAGTCCATCTGGCGCTCCATCATTTCCGGCAGCTGCAACTATAAGCAGGCCGCTTGCATAAGCTCGATCAATGACAGAGTGTAATACAGCGGATTCTATTTGAGTGCCTGAACTTAAGTTAATGATGTCCATTCCATTTGAAATGGACCAGTCGATTCCTTCGATCAAATCAGACAAATACGCTTCACCATTTTGATCAAACGCTTTTACAGCGTAAAGTTCCGATTCGTAAGCCGCCCCTTTTACACCGAAGTTGTTGTTTCGTGCGCCGATTATACCAGCCACATGTGTTCCATGACCTTGATCATCGTTGTATGAAGTCGTATAGCCAACCGTTGATACCCCTCCTGCAACCGCCAAATCACTGTGCGGTGCGATACCCGAATCAATCACCGCTACTTTAACCCCTTGACCTGTAAAACCAGAATTCCAGGCAGAAGGTATATTGGTGGCCTGAATACCCCAATCTTCTATTTGTTCGCTCAGATGAATGAGAATATCTTCCTCTACATGCTTTACAGAAGGAGATTTCTGGAGCTCATCGATTGAATCTTCTGGTATTTCAATAGATGCGGCCGCCACTTGCTCAAATGAATCTATCACATCACCGTCTACACTCTCTACCGTTTTGTCAATCTCTTGCTGACTGGCTTCCTCATCAAAAATAATAAGCATTTGTTTTTCCTCATTACTATCAGCAAAGACCGGATGGTTTCCGTGAATTGACAGCCACAACCCGATACCTATTACTCCGCAGACGAAGTTTTTCAATTCACTACTCCCTTTCATCATATAATCCGGAAAAATACCCCATTATTTCATTCCTGCTTGAGAAAGTAATGAAACCCTAAAAAGACGTATCTAAAAATAAAAAATAATAACTGGTAGTATCTAATTCAGCCTCCTCTTTCTAACTAAGTTATTCTTTTTGAGTATCTTTTTATTAATTATTTTTTGGAAGCAAGCCCTGTTTTTCTACGAAGCTTCTATAAAGTTTCCTTTGAAGATGATTTGTAAGTAATTCTATTTTGTTCCACTGTACTTTTTTGGAATTTTTTCTTTTCGTCAGTATTTCTCCCTTTTTTGAATAGATGCATTATATTTATAAATCAGCATATCCAGACCAGAAAAGCTGGATAGTAATCTAACTTCAGCAAGGATGGATATTGAAGCAGACTATATATATCCGGTCCTAGCAAGTGCGTAGAAGCTGGCTCACATATACTTATCTTATTAAATGATTCCCTTTCTTGTGCCCTGCAATGACCAGAATATGCGCATGAAGCAGCGCATATTCTCCGTCACTAATGAATGGTACAAGCAGGTTAATGGACTTTAACTTAGCTGGCTTGTCCATTCCTTTGAATATAATCTTGCTGCCATTCGGAAAGCGAATCTGTATAAGAGATGTTATCCACTTAATGTGATCCTCCAAGCCCAAATCGATAACCAGCTTTTCTAGTAAAGAAAACGTAGAGTCACGGTATGTATCATAAACTTCACGGACAATCAAAGCCGTTTGTTTTTCTTCTAGCAGCTTCAAAATAATTTTTAAAGCTACATGATAGCTCTTGCTGCTGCCATAGCCGCCGACAAGGAACTGAAATTTAGTGGACCAATCAAATAAAAAAGCCGCGGAGTTCTTCCATCGCTCGAGATTGAGCGTTTAAAAAGGCAGCCCGCCGATCCCAGGCAAATTGAAATTCCCATTCCTGCTTTTCTGAAGTTGAATTATCATCCGAATAAGTTTCAGTCTTCTTAATCTCTTTGATCATTTCATCTTTATCTTCAACCCACATAATTTGTTGAGAGCAGATGATTGCAGCAAATTGGATCTGTATCCGCTGCCGTATCAAATCAGCGGCAGAAAGATCGGTCATTGCATCCATGATCTCTTTTGTTTCATCTGGCAGGAACCTAGAGAACAACGCATACTTCTCAGCAGCCTTGTTCCGTTTTGTAAATTGGTTATTCGGATGTAGGTTTCCGCTTCTCTTTCGTTGAGGCCCTTACTTTTTTCAGTTATATCCTTTTGTTAAATGGTTGCAACCTTTCCACTTTTGGCTGCATCCGGATTCCTCGACCATCCTTCACGGCTTTTCCGTTTTTTAAGGTACCGGGTTTTATACCATGCTTTTCCGCTAATGCAGCAAGCGTGATCTTTGTTGTTCCCAATTCTGATCTAATATCACCCCAGTTCGCCACTTCACATCACCACCACCTCCATTGTTTCTCCACAATAAAAAGGCCCCCTCCCAGGAGCCTTTTTACTTAATACCGTTTTCTATTCCTATCTTTAAAAACAAATAATACTCAGATATAAAACCATCATTCTAAAAGGTGTTCAATTAAAATATGACAGGTGCAAAAGTTTTTTCTAAATACCCTTCTAAATGTTCTATTTTAAATTCTTCATCATGCCTCTCGCTAAAAAGCTTGCCGTTTTTAACAATGAGCTCATCTAAATATAGTTCCTTTTGATGCTGAAGAATTTTTATTTTGTTCGTACTTTGTTTTACCTTAATATGTAGTTCTGCATCTTTAATTCTAATTTTCCCGCCTGTTTCAGGTGACATCCTAAAGCTATAACTTCTGTTCTCTTCAGAACCTATTTTACTGTTTAATTCAGAAAGATACGGGAATAACACCTCTTTAAATTCTTTCTGTAAAACAGCTTTATCAGGATCTTCAACCAGATGTTCCTTAACTTTCCCGGCAAAAATGTCTTGAAAACTCAAACGAATCACTCCTTCTGCTGTTTTATAATCATAAGTTCGGCAAAAGGAGATAATTTCCTGCCCTTCACTAGACACAAAATTTATTATCATGTTCAAGTGACTTCATAAGAAAGAGTGAGCAGCACCAATGGAAACAAAACAAGAAATCGATTTAAGCATCCCTTCTGATCCAATAGCATCCCAGTTCGCCGCTTTACATTACTACCATCTCCAAGGTTGTTTTAAGCAAAGAAAAAAGCACCTTATACAGGTGCTTTATAAACCAAAGAGATCATCTGACGGCAGCTTGTGCCCTTTATTGGCGTTTTCCCATCTTTTCATCATTTACACTATCTCCTTCATATTGTGTGAAAGACATTGCAATGATTAGATTTATCGATTGATTTATCATGATTTTACAATTCAAAAGGCTTCCTGCTACCTAATTCGTATAAAAGAGCTGATTACATGAAGAAAGAAAAAATGGTTATGGTGTGCCCGCATTGCCTGGAAGAAATACAGGAGCCTGACCCATGTAAGAATAACACAAATTAGCAGTATTGTTCCTTTGCATTGAGGTGCTTGGCCACGACCAGGAGAGAGGATTATTGACGAAGGTTCATACGAGAAAATATTTAAAAAGTATTTATACCCCCGGCCAAACCAGGGCTTTTTCTACTCCATTTCGATCTCCAACATTCCTATATTAAAGAACAGCGGCCAGTTAAACTTCTCCTTCTCATCCTCCGTAAATTCAGCCAGTTTCTTTCGTGTAATACTTTCGAGCTTGGCTAAACAATTCTGCGGAAAGGCACGCGCTCCATATTGCCATACAAGACCGGCGACAAATTGGCGGCACATTTTGATAATTTCAACATCCTTCATCACTATGCAGCACTCCTTTTCACTTTTGATGGTAGTGAACTGATTGTCGGCGCAGGTTACTGCTTGCTGGGAAAGATCTTGGGTTTTATTGAGGATTTTGTTTTAGGTAAAGACGTACCGCATCACGGTATAGTTTAGATCTTTCTCGTTTCGGGACCTTTGTCAACGCATCCATTAAATCCTTATCATATTCCGGATTGAGCTTCGCTGATAATGACCGAACAGGATCTACATGATGTTCCTTTGCGGGAGTGTTATTTTTTCCGATGTACAAAGGAATGTTTTTTACGGTCAGCTTTTTTTCTTCGTCCATTCCCACCACCTCTTCTCTTATGTTAATTAGTGTTAAATAATGATATGGGCGGGAATGCCTGTGTTATGCCGAAATAGATGAAAATATTTAAGAAGAAGTGTGAAAAAGAGGGAATTGATGCGACTGGGTGAGAGAGTTTGAAAAGAAAAAAAACCTCTGGTTATGATACATTTATTTAAAGGGGGAATTTCATGAAGATATATGAGAATGAAAATATGCTGGGCTGTTATTTGTTGAAGTATGGGCCAGATTTATTACTTGTACAATACCGTGATTTTAATCCCCAGAGGCAAAAGGAAGCAATTAACTTGGATGAATGGACCGAAATTACTGAACCAAAGGAGTAACCCCGATTGAAATCGGGGCTTTTTTTGTTATACACTATACGATTTGATTTTTGGATTGTATCCATGTTCAACAGCAATAAGCACCCGGGCTTCTTCTGCAGACTCAAGCGACGTAAAGACATCCGCGATGTCAGGAAGAAATACAGGATTCTGACCCATGTACGAATAACAAAAATTAGCAGCATTGTTCATTTATATTGTGGCGCTTGGCCGCGTCCGGGTAAATGGGTTATCAAGAAAGGGACATTTAGAGACATGAAGAAAAAACATTTATGACCAGGTAAAACTGGTCTTTTTTAATTTTTTTTCAAATAAATCACACTTTGTCATACAATAGTAAAAAGTATTATAGATGAAATTAGAAAGTTAGTCTCAGAATAATTTAAGGTAAAGAGGTTGAGTAAGTGGATAGAATAGAAATTTTCAAAGAAAATTATCATAAAGAGCTGGAATCGAGAGAATACCTGCAAAACCGTTTCTCCACAAACGTTACAATTGTGACCTTATTATTAGCTGCTTTGCTATACTGTATTAAAAATGCCGGCTCCATTGAATACACTAAATATTTTTACTCTGATTTCTTTTGGGTTTTTTACATCTCCTTAATCTTTTCAGTAGCTACTTCTATCTTTATAATTGTGATTTTGTTAATAAACTTACTTGGAGCACCTTATAAAAGAATACCTTCTTCTCAGGTATTAAATTCTTACTATCAAGATTTAGTAAAGTACTACGAAGATTATCCCGAAGCTGAAGGAAATCCTGATAGTGAGTTCGAAAAATCTATGACTGAATATTATATTGAGATAGGCACATATAATATGGAGGTCAACGAGAAAAGAACAAAAAATATGGGCAACGCACATATTGGTATAATTGTTTTAGCAGTTACTATTTTAATTTCTTTGATGTTCTATGTCCCAACCTTTCTTGAAAAGGATGCAAATGTTCAAAAGTTTGAAATTGTTGATCCGAGTACACCTGAAGATCCAGCGTCACCTAAAGAAAAAGATATAAAGGAGAATTTTAATGTTCCAAAATAACTCTAGAAAAACCAGCCCGCAAAACAGTAAAAAAAACCCTCCTCTGCCTAGAAAACCAGCTCCTTCGATTTTAAAAGAGAATTCTGTTAAACCTGGCCGTACTAATAGTAAGAAAAAATGAATTTTATTTGTAAAGCCCCAAAGCCGACATTGCAGACAGCTTTGGGGCTTTTTCCTGCTTTATTCTTTTTTACCCTGAATTAACCCGCGATCAATAGCAACAAACAGCAAGCCGGTCGCATCAGATTCAGTGAGCATGCCTTTATCCAGTTTTCCACCCAAGATGGATCGATACCTTTTGGATCTTTTTCTACTAGCCGATGTAAGACTGTACGAGTAGAATTTTTAATGGATGAGTCAGATGGTTCCTTTCCGCTTTCGGTTGCATCCTTTTTCGTTGGATCCTTTGACCATCCTTCACGGCTCTTCCGACTTTTAAGGTACCGAGTTTTATACTATGTTTTTCTGCTAATGCAGAAAGCGTGATCTTGGTTGTTTCCCATTCCGATCTAATATCCTCCCAGTTCGCCACCTCACATCACCACCACCTCCGAGAATTTTATAGGCAAAGAAAAAAGCACCGTTGTGGGTGCTAATAGAAGATGAAGCTAAATTCATGTCATACTTATAACTTTTAATTTGTTTTTACTTATGTATAACTTTTTGCTTAATGCTTCTTCAACTAGCTTCCTTACGCCACCAGCTAAATCCGGATTTATTTCTACTTGTTCATATTTTTGTAAACCTTCCAGCATCCCATTAGAATCCAAGCAGTAATAACTAACTTTTATTTTCAATTTATCATCTCCTTATACCTTACATTCGATTAAAGGAGATAAATTCCTTCCTCACTTACTGATAGTTAAGTGATATGATTGTCGAGGCGAGGTGAGCAACATGGAAACAAAGCAGGAAATCGATTTAAGCATCATATATAACATTAGAGAGGTACCCGATAAAGTGAGCGGTCGTTGTGATAATTGTAATAACGCTCAGTTTAAGAGTTCAATCAAAAATATGATATTTCTTCGTGAGTGCCGAAACTGCGGCATGAAGAAAATAATTTAACCCTGCCAGATGACAGGGTTTTATTTGAGCAATGAAAAAAGCCACCTCTTACCAAGGCGGTTGCTATTAATTTTCGTTTAAATTTTTATAAATAACTAAAGCAGTGCAATGAATTTTGGATTGTACATCAGTCTCTTTGTGAGTACTAATTGATATAGGAACGATATTGTACTTTATATCAATTAATTGTCCTTCACATAACTGGTGATAAATAAAAAGATTAATATGTCTAGTTAGTTCATCGAATTTATTGCTCTCAAAACTTTTTACTGAATAATGTCGTTTATTCATTTTTCCCCTCTCTTCCCTCATGTTATTTTGGTGAAAAAAGGATAATACCCTACAAAATCGTTAGTCAAATAATTACTCGGACATCAATGGTTACCTGCATCTATCCTTGTTTTTGTCATTTTAAAATTGTTTTAAGCTACTGGGGCAGCCTCCTGCTTGCTTTTGTACTTACTGCTATTATCACTTTATTGGAATTAGGAACTTTTTATGTTAGCTAATTAAATAAATGATAACACCAGAAGAATTATTTCCTTCTAAGACTGCCTCCCACCCGAGCGTATGTATCTCTTCGCTGTCCCATTAATTCTTCCCATTCCCAGCGTCGGTATTTTTCCCTTGGCTTTGCAAACGGATCTTTTTCTCTTTTATCCTGGCCAGAAACAGCGGTCAATTGCTTCTTTATATCAGTTGACAAAAGATCTGCTATTTTCATGTTATTAGCACCACCTTGCGCTATTTGCTCTTTCGTTTTGATGGTATATTTTTGTGATCACGCCTCCCAATACACCGAGAGCTGGCTGAGCAGGACACTTCTTCATCTCGCAGAATCGCTCAAGTACGTCTTGATAAGGGAAAGGCGCTTCTCCCACCGACTGTCGCAGATGCGCCACCCGATAAGAAAATGTTACCTTTATTCAAAAAATAAAAAGGTGCCCAAAATGGTGCCTGTTTTGTCCAGGAAATGTCCGGTTTTTGTTCGCCTTTTATCCAAACAGAGTTAAATAATTCCGAGGGCGGCAGCAAGACGATAAATAGCCGAGCGCTTCTCGTCATAGTACTTTCCTTTCTTGAGGCCTAAATTCTCCGCTCAGTAAAATCTAAGCTTCGATTTAGCGCACGATCAACCTGCCTTACCTTCAATTCATTTAGTTGGTCCTCCTTCCGAACCGGCGGGAAAAGATCAATCACTCCTGCCTCTTCTCTCTCTTTTTTATTCTCTATTTGCACTTTTAAAGCTCGATAATTATGAAGCTCCATGATCAGAAGGTTTTGAATTTCTTTTTCATCTATATTTTTAAAAAGTGTTAGTTGCTTAACCGTCATTTTTCTTCTCCTTTGTCTCTTTTCTACTTGCATACAAAATAAAAAAGGACACCAAACAGCTCACGAATTTTCGCGTCTGTTCAGTACCCTCAGTTTTTCCGTTAGGCTTTTATTCATGAAGTGCTTCGTAGGTTATGTCTATTGACCCCTTCGAAAAATGGTTTGATTTCTACCTCCTAAACCAGTTCTTCCACAGTCGTTTCTTTTACTCCTTTTTCTCCTCTTCCATTTTGAAATAGCAGGCCCGACATAGATGGGCCCCATTGTCTCCTAAATAATCAAACATCAGCTGGCTAACATTATTCTTCTTCGCAATACAGGATCTATGTTGACCATCCGAAAAAGTAATATGCCCACAACTATTTTTAAACCCTCTTATTCCTGATGGTTCGGAAAATTTATATTGTTCTTTCATAATTTCCAATAACTCACGACAATATCCCACTCTTGCTTCATAGTAGTGCGGGTGATTACATGTAGTACTTTCTTTAAGATACTCTTCGTCACTTAAACCGAATGTACATTTTTCATTCACTAGCTTATGGTAACGTTTCGAACAAATAAAATTTAACTTCATCAAGATCGAAACCATTTCTTGCAGCTGGGCATAACCTATTTGCTTTTTTCATCACTGATCATTTTGAAACATATACTATTTTCGGGAAGAAGGAAGCAGGTTAGCCCTTCCTTCATCCTCTACATAATCAACGCACTGACGATTATTCTGTTGGTTTCAAATCCAGTTCCTAAAGATCGAAGCCATTCTGCAGCGAGAGCCCCTCTAGCTATTTTTTGCATATTTTTCTTTAAATGGGGGAAATGATCATGATCAAGACGTTAGATAGTTCCCCTATTCTTAACGTTCTTGATGGTCCCGTTTTGGCCAATGAGCCTGGAAAGCTCCTTGGCTTTTTTTATAAAATCCATTTTGATGGACCATAATGTTACTGCCAGTTTCACATCTGTTTCTGTCGCTCAACTTTTTACAGTCAGGTCCCTCATGCCTGGCTATTTTTTGTTTTAAATTCACTTCGCGTATATTTTCTTTTCTAATAAAGTACACTTTATCACTGCTTAGCCCAAGCAGGCACCTTTTTCAGTCATGCTACCTCTGTACCCGGGTGTACCGGGGCTTTTTGTTTTACGTTGTTTTCTCTAACATGGCGTCCTGAGATGTTCTATAGATTTGCATTGTTGATCTTTTTGTATAGTTTTTTCAAGTTCGCCAATAATATCACAGTCAGCTATGAACCCACACTCACAGATGACACATTCTTTACTGCAGCCTGGTGCAAGCCTGGCTGCTTTTTTATTCAAATCCCCGTCTCTTCTTCGCTATTTTCAACCGTTCCGAAGTCAGGTCCTTGGCCCGCACAAGAATATGTTCATCTGTAATACCTTTCTCTATAGACCGAATGTATTGTGCTCTCCTAAGGTTTCTATTTGAATTTATCGTCTTTTGCGTTGTGAGATCCTTATACGCACCATTCCTCTGCCTCTCACAAATAGGCCGGCCGTTTCGATTCAAACTTAGAAGCACAATAAGCATTCACTTCCGCTCAACTACTGCTCCGCGATATGCCGATTTTTAATCCTTTCGTCAATTCTTCAAACCATTCCTTGTCCTTCGTCATAAGAGCTAGGTCAATGAGTGCTGTTTTATCTTGTATATCGTCCAGTAGTGTGCCAATGGGTTTTAAACGATGCTCCCCAAATAGTAACTTCGTTGGCGTTCCCCACATTATTTTGCCTTTTGTGATTCTTCCGACTATCGCTAGCTCAATTTGACTGTGGCAACAACCGATGCTACTAATATATCCGATGACTGTAAGGTCCCCGATTTTAGCAATTTTCCACTCTCCGATCTCCAAGGATATCTCCCCCCATTTTTTTCAATAAGCAAAAATACAAATTAAATTAGGGGGTAAAAAGGCGGTAAATTGATGGATCTACCTACAATACACGCAAATTTCACTACTGTTCCTGTAAACAGAAGGCCATCGCTTCTACCTCCACTCCCCCTGTTTATATTTTATTACTGCCGCTTCCTGCCCGATCCCCCCTAGAAGCTTTCTTCGGGTGAGAAATCCCGGAAAGTTCGATCGTCTCCAATATAATGACCTAATCTCCCTCTGGAAATTGCAAGGCCGCCACCCCTTTTATTGAATTTTCACAGTCTGCATCCTTGTTACATATAACTAAAACAAACAGGGCTCTTTCTCCCTCCTATTTAGAAGCTTTCTTTTTATGAATTTCGAGCAACTACCTTGACCTAGGATAGTTGCTTTTTCAGATCAATAATTGGGACGAACTGTTGAGAAAACATTAATTTGTTATAGCTCCCTTCTAAGCCCACGTAAATGGTAAACTCAAAATAAGTATTGTACATTTATAAAATGGTATAGAAGGAGTCACCAGCAAAAATGCGTAAACGTTCTTTTAATAAAATATCTGTTATATTACTGCTTGTTTAATAGTTGCAACCTTTTCACTTTTGATTGCATCCTTTTTCGTCGGATCCCTCGACCATCCCTCACGACTTTTTCGGCTTTTTAAAGTACCGAGTTTTATATCATGCTTCTCCGCTAGCGCAGTAAGCGTGATCTTGGTTGTTTCCCATTCCGACCTGATAGTATCCCATTTCGCCACTTCATATCACCACCACCTCCGAGATTGTTTTTAAGAAAAGAAAAAAGCATCTCAAATGAGATGCAAAACTTATTGTAAATATTTATAAATATCCAAAATTATTTCTTGCAGTTTAAAATTATGATTAACGCTATCTAATTTACTATCTAAAAAATAAGTATCGCCATTATCAAAATGAAGAGTTATGGATGAAGAATGTCTATCTTTGTGTAATAACTCAACTCTTGAAACAGTATTTAAAGTCCTATCCATTATAGAAACATATCCACCTTCCAAGAAACTAATGATTCTTATCTTTTCTTTTTCAAATAAGAAAATCTGTGCTTCATTAAAAGACTTGTCTTTAAAAAGATAATTCTTAGGATAAAAATGCAATATCTTAGACTCATCGACAATATCATTTAACGAATAGTACTGATCTTCAATATCAGAGTTGTAAAAGCCTAATCTTTTCATGCCCTCCAAAAACTCACTATAAATAATATCCATAATGGTAACCTCCCTTCGCTTACTCATTTCAACAAAAGGAGATATTTTCCTTCCTCTGCTCCTTACGCTAATCGCTTTGTGTATTTGGGCATAAAAAATAGCACCCTTGGAGGATGCCTATTTATATGACTCGACTTACTATGAAACGCCAGTCATTATCCACTTGGAAGAAATCACCTCGCATGAATTCTTTCAACTCAAAATAAACTGTCATGTTTCTTATAACACTTATTGTAAAATCTAAAATATATTTTCTGATACGAATATCTAGCGCTTCATTATATTCGAATTTACTGTAACTAAATGTCTCATTATCTTTAGCCACTCCATAAGAGTGTCTAGTCTGCGGGTTATAATGAACATAGCCGCTTAACATTGTATACACTTCCGCGTATAGTTCAAATTGATGTATTTTTTTAGATAAATCCTTTATGCTTTCGAGATGCTGAACTCTATTTCTTTTAGGCTTACCTTCAAAGAAAGACTGAATATACTCATCATAATCATCTATTTCTTTCGGCGACTCTTCTTTCAGTTCATTCAGGGTTCTCCCAAGTCTCCATTGTTGGTACGCAAGATGGTCCTTATACTCTTGCTCCAATCTATCCCCATCGCTCTTATTTAGCCTAATATAATTACTATGAAGATATGATTCCAATATTATTCTTAATTGCGGCAACACTTCAATATAATTATTTGGTATATCCGAATTCAGTATAACGTTACTTGTTTGAAAAGCTCTTTTGGTTTTCGAATAAAGATCGTACATTATCCCGTTCAACCATCCTTCTGATGAACGGAATCCCTCTTGTTTCTCCATACTTTCAAATAGATCAGTAATTCTATCATTAAACGAAATTAACCCATCGACATTGCTCACCTTATCACTCCCCTCTAAAAACCCTTCGATAAGAACCTCTATTTTCCTGCCCTTCACTCGACATGAAATCTGTTATCATGTTTAAGTGATTCAAAAGGAGTGTGCAGCATGGAAACAAATCAAGAAATCGATTTAAGCATCACCTATAACATCCGTGAATTCCCAGACATTAAAAGTGGCCGTTGTAATAACTGCGGTAATGCTCATTTTAAGAGCTCCATTAAAAACATGGCCTTTCTTCATGAGTGCCGGAGCTATGGTATGAAGAAAATAATATAACCCCGCCAACTGGCAGAGTTTATTTTTTCTTTCTCATATATACGGTATTTGTACGACAACGCAAAGGGATTTTATCCTCTAATCTGCCTTTTGAAAAAGTCTAGGTTTTTATCGAAATGTTTTTGATTGAAATGAACAATTATAAACATAACAATGTTGGCGATTAAAATAATAATACAAGGGGTATTAACAACATCGGAATAAAACAAAGCTAAAGAAGCTACAGTAATTATCGATAAAGCATGACTAGTTTTAAGAGCTCTTAATTCATGCACTCTTGATAAAAGATGTCTATAACGCTCTCTTATTTTCTCACCTTTGTCTTCGGAATCAAAGATAATCCTGTCTAATTCATACTCTTCTTTAAAAAATTTGCTTTTATTTGGTGTCCATATAATGAAACCAAAAAACATACTCACCTGATGAATTAAGTATCCGACTGGTACCCCTAAACCAGCCAAAATAGCTCCTAAACCTATTAATGATAGGCCTTCTTTTCCTTTAAGATCCGATATATAATTAGGATTGTCAGAAAACACATAAAATATAATCGTCATTAAATAAACCCATCCTGGAATTCCCCCTCGGATCAAATGTTTCGTGTCAAAGTTCATCCTATTATACTTCCTCTCTTTATGTATTTATATTCTATTAAAAGAATATTATTCCTTCTTGATAGCTTGATAGAATAGAAAAAGCCTTTCTCATGAAACAAGAAAAAGGCTGCCGTTTTTGCGTTCTTTAATTTTCCGTTCGGCTCTCTCAAGATACGTTTGGACAGATGATTTAGTAAGGCCCAGCAACTCCGCAGTGTACTCATAGGTCAATCCTTCTGCTTTTACTAAGGTAAATACATCTCTTTCCCTTACTGTTAAATCAGCCAATACATCATCCAGCAGCCATTGTTCATGCGCTGTGAGTTTTCTCTCTTCACTTACCGCGCGGTTTGGTACAACTGCTTCTATCAGTTTTGGATCCAATGTATAAGCTCCTGTCCGATCAGCTCCACGCCTTGCATCTGGATTCCGGCCGGACCCCATCCACTGAATCGCAAACTCCATTTCGCTTATCATGCTATTAATGAGCGTCTTATCCTGGATATCCTGCTCCGACAATTCCGTTTTCGCTTCGATGGCTGTCTTCATTTCCTTCAGCGCTCTTAGTGATTGTTTGTATTCGTAAATAAGTATCTGCATATTCGTTCTCCTTTGTTTTTTTACTTATAAGCTCCGCCACGTCCGCGGCGAAGTGTTTTCATATCCATGTTCATCAAGTAGCGTAAATCTCTATCGGATAGCTTTTTTTCTTTTTAGCGGGCTGTTTCTTCTTTGGCTTGCACTTGTTTTGGTTCTTTTTCTTTGGCGCCGGCATCGGATTCACTTTCTTCCACTGCTGCAGCTGCTCTTTCATTGTTTTCATCTCCACCGCTCCTTTTCAGTAAATAAAAAAGGACACCAAATAGACGCCACATGTGCGTTTATTCAGTGCCCTTGGGGTTTCCAATAAGCATATTCATTTAGCTAAATCACAATTTCGAATACCTTTATTTACCGCTTGTTTTTAATATCACCCAGCGATAATATAAGTAGGTCAGTTGCTTCAAGAAATGTTAATTTAATTTTTTCAAGTTTAAATATTTTGTTACGAAGAGACAGTCCGTTGTCTCTTCTTTTTTTGCGTGTAATTACGGATAACGTTTCATGAACTGGCGCATACTTATAATGATTCATTCTTATCCGGCTACATAAGAAGGATCATTTTGTCTACAGTCGGGCTCCTGCCCGGCTTTTTTGTGTATCGAGCGCTAAATGAAGACATATATTGATGATGAGAGAAGGAAGTAGGTTAGCCCTTCCTTCTTCTTTGTGTAAGTGAATATAAGGTGGAACTATCTCTTTTTTTCAAAACCGTATATCTGTTTCCAATTTAGCGTGACAAGGCTTGTTACCCTGCCAACTGATAATTTGCTTACCGTGACCGCTATCAGGCTTAGCTACCTCCTGCAACTTTCCGTCTTTCACCACATATACTGCATTTTTCATTAAATTTATTTCGGCCGTCATTTTTTCATAATTTATTTTCATGTTGTAGAAGCCCCCAGTCTGTTAAAATAAGATTGTGAGTAATAGTTTAAAAGCTGGGGACTTATTCTCGGCTTTTTGTTAGATTTTCTGCCAAACAGTTGTTTCTTTTTCGTGAAAATTATCCTATAATTTAACTAGGTTCTATTTTGAATTTAGGAGGATTTACATGGAAAACAACCGACCACTCCTTGATGATTTATCATCTCAAATTCAGAAGCTTCGTCATTTAATGCTTTTAGCTGGTACAGTCTACGGACTTGGAAGTAAGGAAGTCTTAGATTATAGCCAAGAGTTAGATGAATTAATCATTCAGTTTCAGCTTCAAAACAGCTGAATAAATATAAAGCCGAAGTTTTCTTCGGTGTTTTTGTATAAATTTTCATTAAAAGGATTATAATGGTAATAATTCGAACTAATAAAATTTAATTCATCAAGATCAAAACCATTTCTGCAGTCAGGTTCATGCCTGGCTGTTTTATTTTTTGTATAAAATTTCTTGTGCGGGGTCATAATGGTACTGTTAATTCTAAATCCAACTCCTACAAACCTGTTGTTTTTCAGTCAGGCTCCCCTCGCCTGGCTGTTTTTTTTGTTTATTCTCTATTGATAAGGGAAATGATTACTATCGATGCGTTAGTCCCCTTGCGATAAATTAACGTTCTTGATGGCTTTGGAGTTTGAGACCTCCTTGGCTTTTTTGTATAAATTTTTCTTAAACGGTCATAATAATAACTGTTGATTTTGATCCTCCAAAGGATTTTAACTATCCGTGTAGTCAGGTTCCTCATATCCTGGCTGCTTTTTTACTTTCAATTTCTATCATGAATATTTTTTCTTTTGATGAAATACACTTTATTAATGCTTACTCCAAGCAGGCACCTCAGTTAGCTTTGCCACTTCTAAACCCGGGCGTATCCCGGGATTTTTTCTTTTGGCCATTTCTGCATTTTGACAGCATTTCGATAAGTCATGTTGTTATCTCCATATTTTTTGTATAAGTATTTCTCAAACGGTTTATACTGGTATTATTCCTTTCAACTTCATATAGCTAAGAATCGCCTTCGTGTCTACAGTCAGGTTCTAGCCTGGCTGTTTTTTTGTTCAAATTTGTTTATTTGTGGTTAAAATGGAAACGAATCAAGCAACCGTCCCCAGTGGTTAAGGCTTGTCTGCCTGAGAGCATTTGCTTTCAGGCCTATTTGTTTTAGACAAACTGTTAACTTACTTATGAGATTTTCATGAATAATTTCTCTAAAAACGGTCATCCTCATGCTAGTGAAATCTTTAGGAGGGGTTATTATTTTTTATTCACTCTTTTTACTTTTATATTTTGTGAATACATTAATTGTTCTAGCTTGGCTTCTATATCAATATCAAGGTTACAGGTCTAACAGTAAACTTAACAGACCTATGCCAGAAGATGAGCACAATGAGTCGAAAGATAAATGATGCCCTGTCTCTTTTACTGTTTCAATTTACTACTTATTAAAGTCTGCATTATATGGAATACAGACATACGCTGAACTCAAGATTTATCTGTATTAAATTTTCTCAACCGATTCATAATAGTAACGCCACCTTCGATGCTAACTCCAAAAAAGCCCATGATTTTTGCAGTCAGGCCCTCTCGTCTGGCTGCTTTTTTATTGAATAAATGGTAAGCAACGATCAATACCGTATTTTTGTTGGATCTCCAATTAAGCAATAGCAGTAAGCATATGTTATAGTAATAAGCGTACTCAGTTGGATTTTTTTTACTTTTTAGTCACTTTCCTTTAATTCAAGAAAGGAGGCAGCATACAATGTCTTTCAATCATATAAAGGACACCCTAGAGACGATATGCTTCTTTAAAAGCGTTAATATTACCCACACGTTTAGTAAAAATGATGAACCTCTATTGCATGTTCAGTTTGCAGAAGAAGTCCAGAAAATCCAGATAACCTGGCCCCAAACTAACAAGAAAGAACTTTACAATGATGTAGATAAAGCCGCTGAAGTCATCCAAGAATTTGTAGGCTAGCCACTATCCCTCACCCGATAAAACTTTAAATCCTTCTTCCACTCTGTTCATTCTTTAATCAGAAGATGATTTTAAAAATGTATATTTTCATGGTAAAAGATCAAAATAATGTAAGTGAGGCTCATTAGGAGAAGGAAGCTATACAGCTCCTTCTTCTTTATTTAGACGGCAGCATACTGACTGCCGTCTAATCTTAAATACTGCTGAGATGAGGCCATTTATTGTCACTATTCAATAACATAAACATACACTGGCTGTTAGAGCGATTTAAAAAGTTCCCCTTCAGATGCCTATACCTTTTTAGAGTAATTTACATTCCGTGAATTGCTCTTTTTTAATTTAAAATACAAATAAGCAATTTTGTTTTGTATAAACTTTTATTTAACGGTCAATACTGGTGTTGTCAATTTCCACTCCACTTCTTAGGAGCGGAGACCTTTCCTTTGGCCAGGCTCCCACCTGGCTGCTTTTTTATACAAATCCCCTATTATTTTCTACCTCACGGATAAAATTTTCTTCTATAAGGTCATTTACACAATCCTAACTCTCAACTTCTCAATACTATGAAGAGGTAGGAGGTGATAGCCATGAGCAATGAAAACAAAGGTGGGTATGAAGACAAAGGTGGATACGGATCTGGTTTTGCACTTGTTGTTGTCTTATTTATTCTTCTGATTATTATCGGTGCCTCTTATGTAAAAGGAGACTACGGATACGATAATAAAGGACACTATGGATATGGTGGTAAAGGATACTACTAAGTGCCCTTACTTTTCTGTGAGTCACTCCTGAAGTAGCCCTGTTTCTTCGTGTAAATCCCGTTCGATGTAAAGTTGGCTGTATTAAATAAATACAGCTTTTTTTGTTTTTTTGTATAAATTTTCATCTGTCGGATCATAATGGTACTGATTCAAACCCAACTCCTAAAGACGCAACCCTTTCTACAGTCAGGTCCCCCACCTGGCTGCTTTTTTATTTCAACACATCTACATTTGCGTTTTTAAATTATTAAAGGATAATAAACAATATCAAGCTATCCACCCCCTGTGGTTCACAGCTTGATTGCCTAGGAGCATTGCTTCTGGGTTTTATTAAATTCCCCACCGCTCCTTTGCTTTCTGTAGCCACCCTATCGGCAAATTAGGATAGCGATCAATAATATTTTCTTCCGTAAGACCCTGCTTCAGATACCGCTCGTATTGCTTCTTGTTTGGCCTTGTCAGACAGAGATCATTCCTCTTTCGCTTACTGTTTTTTGAAAAACGAAGAGCGTCCTCTTGTTCTGCTTTCTTCACGTAAGCTGGCCGCTTTGACCCAAACTTCTCATCGAAATACGTTTGTACTTCCTCTGGCGTCCATTGCTGTACAACTACTGCTCCACGGTATGCCATTAATTGTTCACTCCAATCCTCTAACTCAATTATTTTTAACTAATCGTGTTGTTTCACTTAACTTTTTAAAATGAAGGTGCTACTTCGAGTTCTGCTTCACTCCTGTAATAATTTAATCGACTAAACAATAGGATTAGGTTAGTACAACAACTTGGAGGTGCATCAAATGCTTAATGAAAAATTCGAATTAGAAGTTCTTTATGATGTAAGAGAAAAACTACATGAACTTCAAGAATGGTCCGTTGCTCAAACAAATGACAATCAAGAGCTTTACGATATAATTGATGGGCTGTGCCGGGTTGCAAACATGTATAATGATGTTGTAATTCAAGCTGTCAGGGATAAAGCGATTTTTACAGCAAACCCACAAGACTACATTGAGAGCAAGCTGGGAGCGTCTTATGGCGCCTATAAATATAGAGAAGACTAAGCAAGAGCCCTTTTACTAGGGGCTTTTCACTTTTTAACATCCTTTTTTATTACATAATTTCGATCAACTGTTGTCATCATTGTTCTAACTCTTCAACTAACACTTCCACCCTTGGCGATTCACTATAAAACTTGGAGACAGTCAGATCTACTACCTGGCTATCATCCTTCCAGATCACCTTGTTCAGCGCGTCTTTTATCCCCTTTACGTAGTTGTCCACGTCTGGCTTTGTGACTGGTCGTAGTATTCCGGCCTCTGCCTCAGCTAGTTTCTTTTTACTGAACCTTTTAAGCACAGGCTTGTACACTTTCACTGTGACCTGAAGCGGCCCTTCCAGCAGCTTATCAGGCCGGTATTGTGCAGCTACTACCTTCACATATTCCTTAAAGTTTCTTGATTTAGCAGGATCGTATAAAACGGTGTTTCCCCTCCAGTCCTTGCCGGCGCGAGGCCGGCCCTGAGCAACCGGCTCACCATAAACAGTGAATTGAATCACTTGATCACCTTCTTTTATTTTCTGATATTGAAATTTGCACAATGTTTATTATGTTTTAAAATGGTTTTATTTTATTAATACCAGGTTCCTTTTGCTGTGAATTGTCGCTGCTCGCCATTTAGAAATCGAACGTCAACTGCTGCCTGCTGTGGGTTGGACTTCACCTCAACAACATTTCCAAGCCCATATTGATCGCGCTCTTTACTTGTTAGAGATGATAAATGCTTCTGATGTGCCCGAATAAACAATCTGCGCTCGGCATCTGTTAAATGTTCATAGCCCTGAATTGGTGTCACGCTGTTTTCCCCCTTTGTTGATCTAAAAACCTGCTGAACATATGAACAGCATCGATGATAGAAGCTGGCTCTGTTTCCTCTCCAGCAGCCAAAATCATTTGTACCGGAGTCATTATATGCCCTGTTTTCTTATAGTGCTCCTTCAGCATTTCGTATACCTCATGCCGGCTCATGGCTCCAGCTCCTTTCAAGATCTACAAATTTGCTGTATTCCTTTACGAAAGCGAGTTCTACGGTACCGATCGGGCCGTTCCGTTGTTTGGCTAAAATGACCTCCACTACATTCTTAGCTTCGCTTTCCTTGTTGTAATAATCATCCCGGTACAAGAACGAGACGATATCGGCATCCTGCTCAATGGATCCTGAATCACGTAAATCAGACATCATCGGACGCTTATCCTGTCGCTGTTCTACCGCTCGGCTGGCTTAACTGACTGAGGAGCATCACCAGTACGTCAAACTGACGGGCCATTTGCTTGAGCTCCCTGGTGATGTATCCGATAGCTAAGTCGTGTCGCTCAAACTTGCCAATTGGTGTAATTAGCTGCAGGTAATCGATTACGACAATATGCTTCTTGCCAGAATGCTCCCGCTTTGTTTTGCGGACAGTTGCTCTTCAATGGTCAGATATAAACCGGAGAGATGGAACGATTCATATTCAACGTTCATTGGATTTCCAACCCGAAGAAGGTGAGGAGCTATTTGGACAAACAAAAACTTATCATTCTGATCGGATTATCACTATTCGCCCTTCTCTTCTATCTGAACTTCAAACTCATCTAAAATACCAAAATGAACGTAAGCTGCATTTAGACGATTTGTACTTTCACGCCTTAAATCTGGTTCTTTGCCGCGATGACGGATCACCCCTTACCTAAATCTATATTGTTTAATGCTTTTGATGGTTGCTAAAAAAAATGACGGTCCAAAGCTTCCCATTCATCCAACTTGGCATACTCATGCTGTAATGTTGTTAGAAGCTGGTGCGGATATGAAAATGGTTCAAGAGAAACTTGGCCATGGCTCCATGAAAACTACCTCAGATGTATATGCCCATGTTTCGAAGAAGATGGAATCTCGGTCATTAGATCGTTTTGATAGCTATATGTAGGAATTAGAGGAATCGTAAAAAATCCATGGTAAAGATGTGGTAAGGTCTTAAAAACTTTACCACGAACCCTATAAATTTAGGGCAAAAGAAAAACCCCTTGAAACCATACGGCTCAAGGGGTTGATTCTCTTAGTACATTTGCATGTACTGTTCGCGCTCCCAAGGGTGAACTTGTGTGCGGAACATATCCCATTCGATCTCTTTTGCTTCGATAAAGTGCTCAAGAATATGTTCGCCCAGCGCGTTTTTGATTGTGTCATTTTTCTTCAACACTTCAAGTGCTGCTGCTAGTGTAGCTGGAAGGTCGCGTACGCCTTCTGCTTCACGCTCTTCTTTGTCCATTGCGTAGATGTTGCGGTCTACTGGAGCTGGAGCTGGCATTTTGTTTTTGATTCCGTCAAGACCTGCTGCCAATAGAACAGCCATTGCAAGGTACGGGTTTGCTGCTGGGTCAACAGAACGCACTTCAACGCGTGTGCTTAGGCCGCGTGATGCCGGAATACGGATAAGCGGGCTGCGGTTTTGCGCTGACCATGCAACGTAGCAAGGAGCTTCGTAGCCTGGTACAAGGCGCTTGTAAGAGTTTACTGTTGGGTTACAGATTGCTGTGAACGCTTCTGCGTTTTTCACTGTACCTGCGATAAATTGGTAAGCTGTTTCGCTTAGTTTCAATTCGCCGCTTTCATCAAAGAATGCGTTTTTGCCATCTTTGAATAAAGACAAGTTCATGTGCATACCAGAGCCGTTTACACCGAACAATGGTTTTGGCATGAATGTCGCGTGCAAGCCGTGCTTGCGGGCGATTGTTTTAACAACAAGTTTAAATGTTTGGATGTTGTCACAAGCTGTAACGGCATCCGCATATTTAAAGTCGATTTCGTGTTGTCCTGGTGCTACTTCGTGGTGAGATGCTTCGATTTCAAAGCCCATTTCTTCAAGCTCAAGCACGATGTCGCGGCGGCAGTTTTCACCAAGGTCTGTTGGCGCAAGGTCGAAATATCCACCGTTATCGTTTAGCTCAAGAGTTGGTTCACCTTTTTCGTCCAATTTGAACAAGAAGAATTCCGGCTCAGGCCCAAGATTGAAGTCTGTGAAGCCAAGCTCTTCCATTTCTTTTAAAACACGTTTTAAGTTTGCACGCGGATCGCCTGAGAACGGCTCGCCTTCTGGAGTGTAGATATCACAGATAAGACGCGCTACTTTACCTTTTTCAGCAGTCCAAGGGAATACAACCCAAGTGTCCAGGTCTGGATAAAGCTGCATGTCGGATTCTTCAATACGCACAAAACCTTCGATTGAAGATCCATCGAACATCATTTTGTTATCAAGCGCTTTGTCAAGCTGGCTCACTGGAATTTCTACGTTTTTGATTGTGCCAAGAATATCTGTGAACTGAAGACGAATGTATCTCACGTCTTGTTCTTTCGCTAAGCGCTGAATGTCTTCACGTGTGTACTTACCCATTTGTATCCATTCCTCCTCAAATATGTAAACCTTGTATGCAAAAGATTAGTGAAAAAACCGTCGGTCCATTCCAGAAGAACGATTGAAGCGTCCCGCATTGATCAGCTCTTTGCGAAGCAGCTTGCGAAGTTCTTCATCCGTGAACTCTTTTTTCGGCTTTTGGCCACTATCTCTTGTTTCTAATTCGAGCTCCTGCGATCCGTCTTTAAGCAGGATTTTTTTAATCCCGGCCATATTGATACCCTGGTCCAGAAGATCTTTCACTTCTAAGAGGCGGTCAATATCGTTCAATGAATAGAGACGCCGGTTTCCATCAGAACGATCCGGGGTAATTAATTGATGCTGCTCATAATAGCGAATCTGCCTTGCGGTTAAATCCGTTAATTTCATGACGGTTCCCATTGGAAAAAGCGGCATTGTCCGGCGTATTTGGCTGCTCATATTATCCCCTCCTTTTTCTTATCTGATCTGATACCCTTACTATAAATCATGTAAGATCATTTGTCAACTCGGTGTAACGTTTTGTCACACTTCATTCATTTGTTGATTCATAGGTTGTCAGATTTTTTTCGTTTCCATTAAATAGTCAATCGCGCTTGCCACCGCGATTTTCACATGCGCATACGTAAGTCCGCCCTGTACGTATGCCGCGTATGGCGGACGCAGCGGCCCGTCTGCCGTCAGTTCGATACTGGCACCCTGTACGAATGTGCCTGCCGCCATAATCACGTCATCCTCATAGCCCGGCATATAAGCAGGCTGCGGGGTTACATGCGAGTTTACAGGCGAGGCAAACTGAATTGCCTGGCAAAAAGCGACCATTTTATCGCGGTCACCAAACTCTACCGCTTGAATTAAATCTGTGCGCGGCTCGTTCCATGCCGGTGTAGTATTCATGCCAAAGCCTTCAAGCATCGCTGCTGTAAACACAGCGCCTTTTAAGCTTTCCGCCACTACATGCGGAGCGAGAAACAGTCCCTGGTACATTTCCTGAAGGCTGTAAAGGCTGGCGCCTGCTTCCGCTCCGATGCCCGGTGAGGTCATGCGGTACGAACAGCTTTCTACATATTCCTTTTTGCCGACAATGTATCCGCCGGTTTTGGCAATGCCGCCGCCCGGATTTTTAATGAGGGAGCCGGCCATCAAATCAGCACCGGCATGCAGCGGCTCTTCCTGCTCAACAAATTCCCCGTAGCAGTTGTCTACAAACACTATAGCATCGGGCTTGATTTCTTTCACAAACGAAACCATTTCGCGAATGTCTTCTATCGTAAAAGACGGCCGCACGGCATAGCCTTTTGAACGCTGGATCGCAATCATCTTCGTCCGTTCATTGATACTGGCGCGGATACGGTCAAAATCCGGCCGGCCGTTTTCATCCAGATCCACGTGCTGATAGGAAATGCCAAATTCACGAAGTGAACCATTGGATGGTCCGTTTATGCCGATAATTTCATCTAATGTATCATATGGCTTTCCAGTAATGTAAAGTAATTCATCGCCAGGACGCAAAATGCCGAACAGTGAAATGGTGATCGCGTGCGTACCTGAAATAATTTGCGGACGCACAAGGGCATTTTCACCGCCGAATACGTCTGCGTATACTTTTTCAAGCGTTTCCCTTCCCGCGTCATCATAACCATAGCCGGTAGATGGGGTAAAGTGAAAATCGCTTACCTGATTCGATTGAAAGCTTTTGAGTACACGAAATTGATTGAACTCCGCCCGCTCGTCAATCTGCCGGTGAATACCGGCAATTTTCGCCTCTGCCTCTGCCGCTTTTTCGCGGATGGCAGCGCCGTTTTTCAGTAAATCAAACATGCTGGTCATGATTGTGTTCCTACTTTCTTATTCGCTTTTTTCATCATAGCAAAATACCGGATTTCTTGAAAGAAAAAGTAGATGTGAATTAAGAGAATGGTTTATAATAGAAGCCGAACATTAATCATTTTGAATGAAGGAAGGTTCGGAATGGAGCTTACATGGGATGTTTTTACGATCCTTGGCACGATTGCGTTTGCGATTTCAGGGGCAATTGTGGCAATGGAAGAAGAGTATGATTTGTTTGGCATATATATTTTAGGGATGATTACCGCGTTTGGGGGCGGTGCCATCCGGAATTTATTGATCGGCGTTCCGGTTTCCGCGCTGTGGGAGCAGGGAGAATTTTTTACGATCGCAGCTCTTTCCATTACGGCGGTCATTTTGTTTCCACAAAATCTGCTCCGCCACTGGCCGGTATGGGGGAATTTTTTTGATGCGATCGGCCTCGCTGCTTTTGCCGTGCAGGGTGCATTATATGCAGCCGGCATGAATCATCCGCTCAGTGCTGTTGTTGTGGCAGCTGTACTGACTGGAAGCGGCGGCGGGCTTGTACGGGATGTGCTGGCACAGCGGAAGCCTGCGCTGCTTCGCGATGAAGTATACGGCGTCTGGGCGGCGCTTGCCGGCTTGATCATTGCCCTTGGCGGTGCAGAAACGCCGGCACAGCTTATTATTTTATTTCTGTTTATTACGGTGCTGCGTATTCTTTCTTACAAATACGGCTGGCATCTGCCAAAACGTACGGTTAAACTGTAAGAGCCCGTCTCGGACGGGCTTTTTTTGTGCAAAAAAGAACCCGTTTACTGAACGGATTCTTTCTTTAGCAGGAATTGATCTCCTTTTCCGGCTTTCATGGCGCTTTCGGTCAACAGGGAATGCAGCATCATATCATTAAAAATACGGGCAATATCTTCAATCGATAATTCGCCTTCTTTTTTAAACCATTTGTACATCCAGTTGATCATTCCCATAATCGCCATGGTGGAAATTTCAGCCGGCACTTCCGGACGGAAATCGCCATTCTCCTGTCCTTCACGGATAATCTGGAGAAGCAGCTGGCGGTACTGGTCACGTTTTTCGTTAATCTGCTTTTCAAAATCCCCTTTTAAATACGTACTTTCCTGGTAGAATACCGTAATATGCGGCTTATATAAATCAAAAATTTTTGTAAACGAAGTAATGATTCCGCACATTCGTGAAACAGGGTCTGTTTCTTTTTCGTACGATTCTTTGGCTTTGTTGAGCAGATACGAAATAAACACGTCATGAATATGGTACAGCAGCTCATCTTTTGACCGGAAATTGTGATAAAATCCGCCTTTTGACGTTCCGCATTCATCTACAATCTGGTCGATGGTCACTCCGTGGTAGCCGTGTTTTTCAAACATTACTAAAGCGGTTTCAATGATTCTTTCCTTCACAGGCTTTTTTTTCATCTTCATCATCCTTTTGGACATTCTAACATATGTTTTTTTATTGTGACAATTGAAAATCTTCCCCTTTCAATGTTTTCAGCTCTTTTTTTGAATGGGCGGTCTGCTTCATCAGCCGGATCGCCTGGCGCCGGGCCGCTTTTTCAATGAGAGTCCGCACATTCCTCCCGTTTGCGAAACGAAACCCCGCCCGCCGTTTTTCCTGTTCAATCATCGCCTGAAGGACAGCCCTTCCTTCCCGGTCGATTTCATAATTTTTTTCTCTGGCGATCACATCCGCGATTTGAAGCAGCTCCTCCGTTGTATAATCCGGAAAGTGGTGAACAATTGGAAATCTTGACTGAAGCCCCGGATTCATCGACAAAAAGTGCGCCATTTCCCGTGGATAGCCGGCCAGTATTAGAATAAAGCTGTTTTGATGATCCTCCATTTGTTTCACAAGCGTATCAATCGCTTCTTTGCCAAAGTCTTTTTCTCCGCCCCGCGCCAGAGAGTAGGCTTCATCAATAAACAGCACGCCGCCAAGCGCTTTTTTAACGAGATCGCGTGTTTTTTGTGCCGTATGACCGATATATTCCCCGACCAGGTCCGCCCGCTCGGCTTCAATAAAATGACCTTTTTCCAGCAGGCCGATCCGCTTAAACATCGAAGCAAACAGCCGCGCAGCGGTTGTTTTTCCGGTGCCCGGGTTGCCGGTAAACAGCATATGCAACATTTGCCCGCGCGTATCGATGCCGGCTTCGATGCGCTTTTTGCTGATGTAGGCTGCTGCATACAGCTCCCGTATGAGTATTTTGAGGCCGCTCAGGCCAATTAACGTATCCATTTCTTCTTCAATCTTGCGAAGCACCCCGTGTTCCGGATGCTCCGGCCAGCCGTCAGCAAGCGGCGCCGGCTTTTCTTTTGGGTTGAGGACGACATGAATACGGCCTTCCTTGTTTGTCTGCTTCATGCTGCGCCCCTCCTTTATAAGAAAAGATATGCAGGCGCACAAAAAAAAGACCCGCCCTAGGCGGATCTCTGGAGTCTTCTCTTATTGTTCTTCGAAATTCAAGTTGACGCTGCGCTGAGGAGCAAATGTCGAAATGGCATGTTTAAACACAAGCTGCTGTTTCCCATCGGTTTCTACCAGAACGGTAAAGTTATCAAATCCTTTAATCAGCCCGCGCAGCTGAAATCCATTCAGTAAAAATACGGTAACCATCGTATTTTCTTTGCGCAGCTGGTTTAGAAATTGGTCTTGAATGTTAATTGGCTGTTTCATGCTTGGTTCCTCCTCTTTCTCTCTGAATCCATTATTACTAATTCTACCTTAGATTCAGCTTTCCTGCCAGCAGCGAGCAAATTTGTTGTTTTTTTTCTTTTCGTGCAGCTTCATCCGTTACATCAAACCAGTCAATCTCCATTTTATTGCGGAACCAGGTAAGCTGGCGTTTGGCGTACCGGCGTGAATTTTGCTTGAGCACATCGAGCGCTTCTTCAAGCGTCTGCTCACCGCGCAAAAACGGAAACAGCTCTTTGTAGCCAATGGCCTGAACAGCCGGCACATCGGAGGACAGCTGCTGGCGGTACAGCCATTCTGCTTCTTCCAATAAGCCCTGCTCGACCATCAAATCTACCCGGCGGTTGATTCGGTCATACAGCACATCCCGGTCCATGGTCAGCCCGATCATGGCACTTTCGTATTTTTCTGTCGGTGCTTCGGCACTTGGCCGCTGGGATGGCGGCTCGCCTGTTGTCCGGTAAATTTCAAGCGCCCGGACCGTCCGGCGCACATTGTTCGGATGAAACGTGGCAGCTGTTACAGGGTCCACCCGCTTCAACTCATCATGGAGCGCTTGCGGCCCTATTCTGTCCGCTTCTGCTTCAAGAGCTGCCCGAACGGTGCCATCTGTCTCCTCACGGGCAAATTGGTAGTCATATAAAACAGATTGAATGTAAAGACCTGTGCCGCCGCATATGATGGGCAGCCGGCCCCGCGCGTTGATATCCGCGATTTTTTCGCGGGCGAGCTGCTGAAACTCGGCAGCAGAAAAAGATTCATCTACATTTTTAATATCAATTAAATGATGCGGAACCCCGTCCATTTCTTCTTCTGTTACTTTTGCGGTTCCGACGGAAAGCCTCCGGTAAATCTGCATGGAATCTCCGCTGATCACCTCACCGTCAAATTGTTTGGCCAGGTGAATACTTAAATCGGTTTTTCCGGATGCTGTCGGGCCAATCACGACAGCGACTTTGTTTTTTGTCACGTTTTTCACAGCCTTTTATGGATAAGTATCCTTATTATAGCGGATACGGACCCTTACGAACAGGCATCGATCTCTTTTTGAAGCTCTGTGGCATGTTTGGCCCTTTCTTCTTCTGACCAGCCGAACAGCCGGGCCATTTTGTTTATCACCTGCTCTTTGTACGTAAGGACAGTTTGGATATCAAACAGCAGGGCTCCTGTACGGCGGATGAAAAAGTCTGCCGGCGTATACGCCATTTCTTCCTCGATTGCATACATGAGCTGGGCATTTAACAAGTCTGGCAGTTCACTGTCTTCCTTGTAGGCAAATACTTTTTCTGCATTGGACCCGTACATACGGGCAATTTTTTCTGCATCCTTTTCGGTAAAGCCTTTGGCCGCGCCGACTGTTGTTTTCGATTGTACAAACGCCGGGAAGTTCGCCGAGCCGCCCACATCACCGCCTGAGATCGGCAGGTGCTTCGTTTCGGATGGGCTGTAAAGAATGTCCCGTTCCTCCTTCAGCCGTTTGGCAACCAGGTCCACAATGGTTTCGGCCATTTTTCGGTAGCCTGTCAATTTCCCGCCAGCGATCGTCAGCAGGCCGGATTCAGTTTCCCAGATCTCATCTTTACGGGAAATTTCAGACGGGTCTTTGCCCTCTTCGTAAATAAGCGGGCGGACACCCGACCAGGATGATTCAATATCGGCTTCGCCTACCTTTACGGAAGGAAACATAAACCGGATCGCATCAAGCAGGTAAGCGCGGTCTTCCGCTGTAATATCCGGGCGGATCGGATCGGTGTTGTAGAATGTATCGGTTGTACCGACATACGTTTTGCCGTCACGCGGAATCGCAAACACCATCCGTTTGTCCGGCGTATCAAAGTAAACAGCTTGCTGAAGCGGAAAAACGGACTGATCGATAACAATATGAACACCTTTTGTCAGGCGGAGGTGCTTGCCGTTTTCACTTCCGTCTTTTTTGCGCACTTCATCTACCCACGGGCCGGAAGCGTTAATCACTTTGGCGGCCGTAATAGTCAGCGCCTGGCCGGTTAATTGATCAATAGCTTGAATGCCGGTTACTTTTCCGTCCTCATATGTAAAGCCTTCCGCTTTCACATAGTTCAGGCAGTGTGCCCCTTTTTCGGCCGCCCGCTTCATCACTTCAAGTGTCAGGCGTGCATCGTCTGTCCGGTACTCCACATAGTAACCGCCGCCTTTTAAGCCTTCACGCTTTACAAGCGGTTCCTGCTTCAGCGTTTCTGAAGCCGAAAACATTTTCCGGCGCTCTGACCGCTTGACACCTGCTAAAAAATCATAAACGCGGAGACCGAGAGACGTAGAAAGCGGGCCGAATGTACCGCCTGCGTGGAACGGAAGCAGCATCCATTCCGGCGTGGTTACATGCGGGCCGTTTTCATATACGATCGCCCGTTCTTTGCCGACCTCTGCCACCATTTTCACTTCAAATTGTTTTAAGTAGCGAAGACCGCCGTGCACAAGCTTGGTGGAACGGCTCGATGTACCTGCCGCGAAATCCTGCATATCAATTAAAGCGGTTTTCATGCCGCGCATGGAAGCATCAAGGGCAATGCCGGCGCCGGTGATGCCGCCGCCAATTACGAGAATGTCATACTGCCCGTTTTGCAATGTCTGTATCGCTTCTGACCGCTGGTGATTGGTGAACTTCATTTTGTCATCCCCTTAGTGTTGGTTGTTTCTTTTTACCCCTGGATAAACAAAAAGAGACCTGAAAGAACAAAACAGCGATGCTGTCTTGCTTTCAGGTCTCTCCCGTTTCTCCGGACAATGTATTAACTTATATTTATTGTATCATTAGTGTTATTGAAACGCAATAGCGGCCTTTATTGCTTTTTTCCAGCCTGCGTATAATGTTTCACGGACTTCTTCCGTCATTTCCGGCTCGAACGTGCGGGCTACCTGCCAGTTTTGTGCGATTTCCGACCGGTCGTTCCAAAAACCAACTGCAAGCCCGGCCAGATAAGCCGACCCAAGTGCTGTCGTTTCATTGATTTGAGTGCGCTCAACCGGTACATTCAGCACGTCGCTTTGAAACTGCATTAAAAAAGCATTCATGACGGCGCCGCCGTCTACACGGAGCGTTTTCAGCGAAATACCGGAGTCCGCTTCCATCGCTTCAAGCACATCTCTCGTTTGATACGCAAGAGACTCGAGTACCGCGCGAATAAAATGCTCTTTCTCCGTTCCACGTGTGACACCAAACACGGCTCCTCGTACATCACTTTCCCAGTATGGCGTACCCAGTCCCACAAAAGCCGGTACTACATAAACACCATCGGTGGACTCTACCCGCTCCGCATATTTCTCACTGTCTGCCGCTGTTTTGATCATCCGCATGCCGTCACGCAGCCACTGAATCGCAGAACCAGCTACAAAAATACTTCCTTCAAGCGCGTATTCTACTTTTCCGTCAACACCCCAGGCAATCGTTGTCAGCAGGCCATGCTCTGATTTCACGGCTGTTTCACCGGTATTCATCAACATAAAGCAGCCGGTGCCGTATGTATTTTTTGCCATGCCTTTCTCAAAGCATGCTTGTCCGAAGAGCGCTGCCTGCTGATCTCCTGCAGCGCCGGCAACCGGAATTTCCTGTCCAAAAAAGTGAAACGGTGCCGTTTTGCCATATACTTCTGAAGAAGGGCGAACGTCCGGCAGCAGCTGCTTTGGCACCGTTAAAATCTCAAGCAGTTCTTCGTCCCATTCCAATGTATGAATGTTAAACATCAGCGTCCGCGCCGCATTTGAATAATCGGTTACGTGCGCTTTTCCGCCTGTCAGCTTCCAAATCAGCCACGTATCGATCGTACCGAATAATAATTCTCCTCTTTCCGCCCGCTCGCGTGCTCCTTCTACGTGATCCAAAAGCCATTTTACTTTCGTTCCGGAAAAATAAGGGTCAACCAAAAGCCCCGTTTTGTCACGGAATGTTTGTTCATGGCCTTTCGCTTTAATATCCGCGCAGATATCTGCCGTCTGGCGCGACTGCCAGACGATGGCGTGATAAATGGGACGGCCGGTTTCTTTGTCCCAGACGACCGCTGTTTCACGCTGGTTGGTAATGCCGATGGCTTCGATTTGGTCAGCACGAATGTCCACTTCACTTAATACTGTTGCGATACAAGATAAAACGGATGCCCAAATTTCATTTGCGTCATGCTCCACCCAGCCTGGATTCGGGAAATATTGCTTAAATTCTTTTTGTGCAGAATGAACGATTTCTCCTCCTTTATTAAACAAAATCGCCCGTGAGCTTGTTGTTCCTTGGTCAATTGACATAATGTACTTTTTCATTCCAAAATCCCCCTTATTTATGTGTATAGCTTTGCACAGCAGGCCACGCTGAAGCAAGCTTGATCATTAAAATAAAAACCACTGACAGCGCTAGCGTAATGAAAAATGCGCCTGTTCCTTCATTCAGGAAAAATCCTTTATAAAAGAAAGCAGCCAGCACCGAGCCCAAAACCGGCCCCACTACCGGAACCCAGGCATACTTCCAGTTCGAACTGCCTTTACCGGCAATCGGAAGCAGAAAATGGGCGATGCGCGGACCCAGGTCACGGGCCGGGTTGATCGCGTAGCCCGTTGTACCGCCCAGCGACAGTCCAATGGCCATAATTAAAAAGCCGACAATTAAAGGATTCAAGCCGTCCGTAAACTTATTCGCTCCAATAGTTAATAGTCCAATCACTAAAATAAAGGTTCCAATCACTTCACTCACTACGTTGGCATACGGGCGGTTAACCGCCGGCGATGTAGCAAAAACGCCAAGCTTCGCGCCAGGATCGTCCGTTTCTTCCCAATGCGGCAGAAAGTGCAAAAATACAACCGCCGAGCCAATGATGGCACCGGTCATTTGAGCTGTTACATATGATACAACATCTGTCCATGGAAAAGAACCAGTAATCGCCAGTGCAATCGTAACCGCCGGGTTCAAGTGCGCCCCGCTGGCTCCGCCTACCGCATACACAGCCATTGTAACGGCCAGTCCCCAGCCAAACGCGATCACCATCCACCCGCTTCCATTGGCAAATGATTTTTTTAAACTCGTGTTAGCGCATACACCTGCTCCAAAAATAATGAGCATTGCCGTTCCAATCAACTCTCCCATAAATGGTGTCATTTTGTTTTCATCCCTTCTTCTCGTTGTTTCGCCTTTTACGCCCGGGACGCCTAAAGCAGAAAACAAAAAAACTCACACTGGTCCCCTTGAAGGGTATCAATGTGAGTCTCCATGTTCTCGGTCACAAATTTATGAACTTGCTGTTTATGATAACGCTAATTGAAAGCGGTGTCAAATGTTTTTAAAAAATGTTGAAAAAGCGCGATAATGGGTATGGGAAAGAAAAGGAGGAATGAAGATGAAGATCCAATTAGAAAAATTAAAGCAGGACAAGCAGTTAACGGATAAAAAGCTGTATAAAGCGGAGCTTGAAAAGTATCAGAGGCGCCTTCTTGCTCTGCAGCAAACGCTGTTTCATGAAAAAATCGGCTTAATTATTGCATTTGAAGGCATGGATGCGGCCGGAAAAGGCGGGGCAATCAAGCGGATGAATGAACAGCTCGATCCGCGCGGCGTATTGGTTCATCCGATTTCAGCTCCCCAGCCGCATGAGCTGCGCTACCATTACTTGCAGCGGTTCTGGCGCAAGCTGCCGCAGCACGGGCAAATTGGGATTTTCGACCGCTCCTGGTATGGCCGCGTGCTCGTTGAGCGAATTGAAGGTTATGCTGTCAACCGCGAATGGAAGCGGGCGTACGATGAAATTAATGCATTCGAAAAGTCATTAACAGATGAACGATACATAATGATGAAGTTTTGGGTGCACATTTCCAAAGACGAGCAGCTGCGCCGTTTTGAAGAACGGCAGCAAAACCCTTTAAAACGCTGGAAAATTACCGATGAAGACTGGCGCAACCGTAAAAAGTGGGATCAGTATGTGGAGTCGGCCGAAGAAATGCTCGAGAAAACAAATTTTGCTCACGCACCATGGTTCGTGATTGAAGGAAATGATAAAAAGTTTGCACGGGTAGAAGTTCTCAAAAGAGCCGTCTCCCATATTGAAGAATCGCTGCTGCAGCTTGAGCTGCCGCTGCCCGACTATGCCCTTTACGGCGCCAATTAAAAAAGCGCAGCCTTATTGGCTGCGCTTCTCTTTAGCTCCCGGCAAATTCTTTCCACAGGGCGACATCTGATGTGGTTACAGCAGACGCACCTGCCGAAAGAGCGGCTTCTACTTCCTTTTTTGTTTCGATCAGCCCGCCCGCAAAAACCGGCTTTCCGGTTTCACGGCGGATCAGCTGGATAATCTTTGGCGCTACACCCGGCAGCACTTCAATAAAGTCTGGCTCCGCTTTTTGTGCAAGCCGAACGCTTCTGTTGACCGCATTCGAATCTAGAATAAATGCCCGCTGCGTGGCCACGAGCCCCTTTTGCCTTGCTTTGACGAGGGCGCTTCCTTTTGTGGAAATAATGCCGTATGGCTTAGCGTATCGGGCAATAAATTCCACACCATGCTCATCACCAGCAAGCCCGTTTATTAAATCAAGGTGAACAAACATCTTTTTCCCATTTTGCTGGGCAAGATCAAGCACACTTTTTACCTGCCCGATGTGCAGATCTAAAAACACACCGTATTCATACTTCATGGAGAGCATTTTCTCAAAGTCTTTCATTGACCGGATTGCCGGCAGAATTGCTTGTCCATCAAAAGACATCGTGCCACCTCTTTACATAATTCGTTTGAACATTTTTTCAATATCATAGTTGGACAGATGAATGGTGATGGGCCGGCCATGCGGACACGTAAAAGGGTCTTCGCTGCGTCGCAGATCGGCCAGCAGCTGCTCAATTTCATCATTCCGCAGATGGCGGTTCGCTTTGATTGATCCTTTGCAGCTCATTAGAATCGCTGCTTCCTCGCGAATTTTTTTCACATCCGGTTTTTTCATCGCCAGTACTTCTTCAATCATTTCTTCGATCACATCGCGCTCTTCATTTTTTGGAAACCAGACTGGATGCGCACGGACAACGTACGACCGGTCGCCGAATGGCTCTAAAAATACACCGACGTCTTCAAGTCCGGATCGGTTTTCTTCGATTTTCATAAACTCGTCCGCTGAAAAATCAAACGTGAGCGGAATAAGCAGTTCTTGAAGCTCCGGTTCCGTTTGTCCGACTTTTTCCCGGAAGTATTCATATTTAATTCGCTCTTGAGCGGCATGCTGGTCGATCATATACAAGCCGTTTTCGTTTTGGGCAAAAATATACGTGCCATGCATCTGGCCGATAGGATACAGCATCGGCATGCGCTCTTTCGGCTCTGCCGGTTCGGCAGGCACAACTGGTGCTTCCTCTTTTACCGGCTCCGGTTCGGCAGGCGGTTCGTGATCGGTTGGATAAAACGTGGTTTGCGGCGGCCCTTCTTTTACAGGCTCCTCGTAATATTCAGGCTTGTACAGCTTTTCCACTTCCGACACCGGCGGCATGGCCGGTTTGCGCGGAGGAGACGGCGCATCAAATTGAAAGGCCGGCTGCTCTGTAAAGTCTTTACGCTTTTTTAGTACAGGCAGTGCATCTGGAATCAGCGTTTCTTTTCGCAGCGCTTCTTTAATGGAGGAGGCAATCAGTGCGCAAAGCTCCGCTTCTTTACTAAAGCGCACTTCCAGCTTCGCCGGGTGTACGTTTACGTCAACAAGCAATGGGTCCATTTCAATATTTAACAGCACGATCGGATAGCGTCCGACCGGCAGAAACGTGTGATAGCCTTCTAAAATAGCGTTAGAGATTTTAAAGTTTTTAATAAACCGTCCGTTAACAATCATCGACATATAATTTCGCGACGCACGTGTCACTTCGGGAAGCGACACGAAGCCGGACAGCCGAAAATCGAGCGACTGCGCTTCGACCGGAATCATTTGCTTGGCAATAGACGTTCCGTAAATAGCGGCAAGCACCTGTCTTGCATCGCCGTTTCCGTTTGTTTTTAATAGCTCACGGCCATTATGGCGGAGACGGAACGACACATCCGGGCGGCTTAAAGCCATCCGGTTGACCCCGTCGGTAATATTGCCAAGTTCCGTATGAACGCTTTTCATGTATTTCAGTCGGGCCGGCGTATTAAAAAACAGGTTCGAAACCGTAATTTCCGTTCCTTTACGGGCAGGCCCCGGCCGCTTGGACTGAATGGCGCCGCCGGACAAAACAATCTCCGTCCCGGCACCGCTTCCTGTAGACGTAGCCATCGTTACATCAGATACCGAGGCGATACTCGGCAGCGCTTCGCCCCGAAAGCCGAGTGTGCGGATGCGGAACAGGTCATTTTCATCTTTAATTTTGCTTGTAGCGTGCCGGTAAAAAGCCCGCTCTACATCATCCGGCTCTATGCCGGACCCGTTGTCGGTAATCCGGATCAGTCCAAGTCCGGCTTCTTCCACATCAATTTCAACAACCGTGCTTCCGGCATCAAGCGCATTCTCGGTTAGTTCTTTTACAACAGAGGCCGGACGCTCCACCACTTCACCGGCCGCAATTTTATTGGATAATGACTCGTCAAGCTGGCGGATAATCCCCATTTACGTTCACCTCATTTTTTTGCTTCTTTTTGCAGAGCATATAATGTATTCATTGCTTCCATCGGCGTCATTTCCATAATGTCATAGCTGAGCAGCTTGGCAACAATAGACGGATCTTCCTTGGGCGGCTTTGTCTCCTTCTCAACCGGAGCCGGAACAGGTGCTTCATCAAAGAAAGAAAGCTGTCCTTCCTGGTGAGCGGCAGCCGGCGCATCGTGCTCCTCACGATTTTCTAAAGAGTGCAAAAGCGTTGACGCCCGCGAAATCACCGCCTCAGGAAGGCCGGCCAGCTCCGCTACATGAATGCCATAGCTTTTATCGGCCGCGCCGTCTCTCACTTTGTGTAAAAAGACGACTTTTCCCTCCTGTTCCGCTGCAGTGACGTGAACATTTTGCATATGCTCGAGGGATTGGTCCAGCACTGTTAACTCATGGTAATGAGTAGAAAACAGTGTTTTCGCACCAATTGTTGTATGAATATATTCAATCATCGCCTGTGCAAGTGCCATCCCATCATACGTGGATGTACCGCGGCCAATTTCGTCAAATAAAATGAGCGAGCGATTTGTGGCGCTGACGATCGCATGCTTCGCTTCAAGCATTTCAACCATAAATGTACTTTGTCCGGACACCAAATCGTCCGCTGCGCCGATCCGGGTGAATATCTGGTCAAAAATTGGCAGCACCGCTTCATCTGCCGGCACATAACAGCCGATTTGCGCCAAAATCGCAATCAGCGCTGTCTGGCGCATATACGTACTTTTTCCGGACATATTCGGTCCGGTAATCAGCAGTACGTTCCGTCCTTCTTCCATGTGGCAGTCATTCGGCACGAATCCTTGCGCGTCCATTACTTTTTCTACAACCGGATGGCGGCCTTCTTTAATCCACATCCGGCCGTCCTTTGAAAACACCGGGCGGACAAACCGGCGCGACTCACTTACCGCCGCAAAGCATTGCAGCACATCCACTTCACTCACCATGCGGGCAAGGAGCTGCAGGCGCGGAATAAAGCTTTTCACGTGCTCGCGCAGCTCGCAAAACAGATCATACTCAAGCTCCACCATTTTTTCGTTTGCTTCTAAAATAAGGGCTTCTTTTTCTTTCAGTTCCGGTGTGACAAAGCGCTCGCAATTGGCGAGTGTCTGCTTGCGCTCATACCGGCCTTCTTCAAGCAAGCCAAGATTGGCTTTCGTTACTTCAATATAGTAGCCAAAAATGCGGTTGTAGCCGATTTTCAGCGATTTAATGCCTGTTTTCGCACGTTCCTGCTGCTCGAGTTCCGCGATCCACTGCTTGCCGTTACGGGAAGCATCCCGGTATTCATCGAGCTGATCATGGAACCCGTCCCGGATCATGCCGCCTTCTTTTACCGAGATTGGAGGCTCTTCCACAAGTGCCTGCTCCAGCTCGTCCAAAAGCTCCTCGCACGGATCCAATGAATCAGCCAGCTTGTCCAGCTCGGCTCCATTCATTTGTTTTAATACGTGAACAAGCAAAGGAATTTGTCCAAGTGATTTTTTCAACTGAACCAAATCACGCGCATTTACACTGCCAAAAGCGACCCGGCCGGCAAGCCGCTCTAAATCATACACTTCTTTCAGCTGTTCACGCAGTTCTTCCCGCTCAAAAAAAGCTTTGATAAATGTGTCTACAACCTCCAGGCGGCGGCCGATTTCTTTTTCATCGAGCAGCGGACGGTCAATCCACTGCTTTAGTAAACGCCCGCCCATGGCGGTTTTTGTTTCATCCAGCAGCCAGAGCAGCGAGCCTTTTTTCCCTTTTGAACGGATCGTTTCTGTCAGCTCTAGATTTCGTTTTGAAAAGTAATCGATATTCATATAATCACGAATTTCATACGGCTCTGCCGGCTGCAGGTGGTCGAGGCTGCGTTTTTGCGTCCGGTGCAGGTAATGATACAAGCGGGCTGTGGCCTGGCGGAGCAGTCCGTGCGTCAGCTGGCTCAAAAGAGGGCTGAATGAATCTTCTGCCGCCGCTTCCTCTACCGAAAGAACCGCGCCAAGCCGGCTGTGTATCTGCTTTGCTTCCAGCTCATCCAGCGTGCCGTCCGTAATTACTTCCTTTACCCCGTAAGCTGCCAGCTCATGAAGAGCCGCATCAAACGAAGGAAAAAGCGCTGTTTTACACTCGCCTGTTGTCACATCCGCTGCCGCTACCGCATAATCATTGCCGGAACGCTCGAACACCGCCAAGTAATGATTTTCTTTTTCTTGAATGCCGGACCCTTCCATCATGGTCCCCGGCGTAATGACCTGTACAACTTCCCGTTTGATCACGCCTTTTGCCTGCTTCGGATCTTCCCGCTGCTCGCAGATGGCTACTTTATGGCCTGCTGCGACCAGCCGCTCTATGTACCCTTTGGCAGAATGATAGGGCACGCCGCACATCGGAATCCGGTCTGCGCTGCCGCCGTCCCGCGATGTTAAAGTGATTTCTAGTATCTGGCTTGCATTTAATGCATCCTCAAAAAACATTTCGTAAAAATCGCCGAGGCGAAAAAATAAAAAGGCATCTTGGTAGTCTGCCTTTACACGCAAATATTGCTGAATCATTGGAGTATATTGTGCCATGTCGCATTCCTCTCTGTCTTTCTTCTTCTGATAGTATAGCACACGAAAAAAAAGCGGGAAAACGGTTCGTTCCCCGCCAGCTCATTTAGTGGTCATGATGTTCTTCTGCTGTTTCCCGCTCGCAATCCCATTCGTCTTCGTAGTCATGAAACGCCACGCAGACTTTTGTCTCACCTGTGACTTCTACAAGCAATTCGCGTTCCGCCTGCACGTTGATTTTTGTACCGCAGTCAGAAATGACGGCTTCCTGGCAATTTGGCTGCTGCAGCACTTTTACCCAAACATGATCATCTCCGTCGTACTCATCATCCCGGTACGTTAATTTCAACACGTCTTTGTATTCAACTTTATCCGTGACAACAGCCGTTTTCGTGTGGTTGTGGTAGGAATACCAGACGTTGATTTCATACGTGCCAAATACTTCTACTTTATTGCCGGCTTTTTTCGCTTTGTACTCGTGGTTGATAATCCAGCAGCCTAAAATGCCGGACGGCTTATTCGGCGGCAGAACAGCATGGTGCGACTGCGTATACTTCCGGCCTTTGGCAACGACAGACTTTGTGATGATCTCGCGGAATTGGCTCAATCTGTTGTCCCTCCTCTGATGTGGTCTTCCTATTGTATGCAGAGGAAGTGAGACGGGTGCCCAAGATTGAAAAAAATCCCGCCTAAAAGGCAGGATTGTTTTTTACGAGCAGCTCCCTGACGGGCGGTTTCTTACCTGGGCGCCTGTTTCACCACGAAGCAGGTCGCCGCCTGTTTCCATAATAATATTGTCGGTCACTTTGTTAGAGATGGCTGTCGCAACCATTTGTAAAATGGCGTTTACATCTGTCTGCGACTGCTTGAATTGCTGCACGATCGGCATTTCATCAAGCTCCTGCTCAATTTTAGCGATTTTTTCTTCTGTTGCCTTCAGCGCTTCTGTTTTTTTATAGTGCTGAAAATTAACAGCTTGCTTTTGCAGGCTTTTTAAACCCGCCATTTTTTCACGGAGCTTCTGGTTTTCGTGGATTTTGGCTTCTGCCTGTTTAAAAAACGCCACTTCTTCTGTAGCCGAAATCATATTGGCGAGTTCTGTTGCTTTGGCAATAATCTCGTCTTTTGTGTAAATGGTTTTCTCCATTTTAGTTCACCTCGGCCATATTTTCGATTTCTACCGCTTCCCCGTCCATTGACCATGATTTTGTTTCTGTAATACGCACTGGAATAATTTTTCCGATGGCCGATTTTGGTGCTTTTACGTTTACAAGCTTGTTCTTAGATGTGTAGCCGGCAAGAACATCCGGATTTTTCTTGCTTTCTCCTTCAATGAGTACTTCAACGATTTGGCCTTTATACCGCTTCATGGACTCATTAGATAATTCGTTAACAAGGGCATTTAACCGCTGCAAACGCGCTTTTTTCACGTCCATCGGCACATTATCAACCATTTTTGCAGCCGGCGTGCCTTCACGCGGTGAATACAAGTACGTATAGGCCATTTCAAAGCCGACTTCACGATAAAGCGACATCGTTTCTTCGAATTGTTCTTCTGTTTCGTTCGGATAGCCGACAATAATATCGGTTGTCAGTGCTACATCCGGCATTGCTGCTTTGATTTTGCGCACAAGCTCTAAAAACTGCTCGCGTGTGTATTTACGGGCCATGATTTTGAGGATATCTGTTGAACCGCTTTGTACCGGCAGATGGATATGGTCCATCAAGTTGCCGCCTTTAGCGAGCACCTCGATTAAATGGTCGTCAAAATCACGCGGATGGCTTGTTGTAAAGCGTACACGCGGAATGCCGATCTGACGAATTTCATCCATTAAGTCCCCAAGACGATATTCCATGTCGGTAAAATCTTTTCCATAGGCATTTACGTTTTGGCCAAGCAGCATCACTTCCTGGTAGCCCTGCGCCGCAAGCTGGCGTACTTCCTGGATGATTTCTTCCGGACGGCGGCTCCGCTCTTTTCCGCGTGTATATGGCACGATGCAGTACGTGCAGAACTTGTCACAGCCGTACATAATGTTTACCCAGGCTTTTACATTGCCCTGGCGCACTTTCGGAAGGTTTTCGATCACGTCGCCTTCTTTAGACCATACTTCTATAACCATTTCTTTGGACATGTAGGCTTCATTTAAGATTTCCGGCAGACGGTGAATATTGTGTGTACCGAAAATCATATCCACGTGATGATATGATTTTAAAATTTTGTTTACCACTGATTCTTCCTGGGACATACAGCCGCAGACGCCCAGAAGCAGGTTCGGGTTATCCCGCTTTAAATGTTTCAGGAACCCGATCTCACCAAACACCTTGTTTTCTGCATTTTCACGGATGGCACATGTATTCAGTAAAATAACATCTGCTTCTTCCGGTGTTTCCACCGCATTGTAGCCGAGTGCCATAAAAATACCCGCCATGACTTCCGTGTCGTGGGCATTCATTTGACATCCGTACGTACGGATATAAAAGTTTTTGCCATTGCCCATCCCTTGAAAACGATCGTCGATTTTAAAATCATTGTGATACGCTACTTCTTCTTTTCCGCGCTTTTTAGCGTCTTTTAAAGAAGGCGGCGTGTAAACAGATTGGAAATACTGGCTGTAGTCCTTAACGGATTTTTTGTCCGATGGACGAGCCTGCTCGCTATTTTTTCGTTGTTCTTCGTTCATGGTGAATCCCCTTTCCGATCTTTCAAACTATCGTGCACATTCCTTAAGTATATACCGTTCAAAGACCGCACTCAAGCAAGGCACAGAAAAAGCACAGAGATTTCTTCTCTGCGCCATAAATCTTACATAAATTCTTCAACAAGCTTCTTAAATGTTTCTTCTCCAAGATCTAGATCCGCTTCAGTGAGCGGCGTTTCCGCGTAGCCTTCAACGAGCTCCTGATAAGAAGGACGCTCTGTATCCTGATAAATGATGCCTGTTACCAGGTCATCGTGCTGCATCAGCGTATTCATCGCAGCCTGACGGTCAGATGGATCGTAGCCTTCAATTGTCGAAAGCTTTGTTAAGTTTTCTTTAAACCAGTCATACGTGTTCACTTTATTATACGTTACACAAGGGCTGAACACATTAATAATAGAAAAACCTTTATGGTTAATACCCGCTTCAATGATCGCTGTTAAATCTTTCAAATCCGTTGAAAAGCTTTGCGCCACAAACGTAGCGCCTGTTGTAACAGCCAGTTGCATCGGTGACAATGTCTGCTCAATCGCACCAAGCGGTGTTGATTTTGTTTTAAAGCCGGCCGCTGAACGCGGAGAAGTCTGGCCTTTTGTTAATCCGTAAATTTGGTTGTCCATAACGATATACGTTAAATCGATGTTGCGGCGCATCGCATGGATGGTATGACCCATTCCGATCGCAAATCCATCGCCGTCACCGCCGGATGCGATAACTGTCAAATCTTTATTGGCCATTTTCACGCCTTGCGCAATCGGAAGCGCCCGGCCGTGAATGCCATGAAGTCCGTATGAATTAATGTAACCGGAAATTCGGCCGGAACAGCCGATCCCGGAAATAACCGCTAGTTTTTCGGGCGTTAACCCCACATTGGCTGCCGCGCGCTGAATAGCCGCCTGCACGGAGAAGTCACCACAGCCAGGGCACCAGTTAGGCTTCACACTATTACGGAAATCTTTAAATGTTGCTGTTGTTGCTGTTGCCATGATTAAATCAGCTCCTTGCTGCTCTTAACAATATGATGCGGCTGGAATGGATTACCGTCATATTTCAAGATGCTTTTAATTTTATGCGGGTAGCCGGCGTTCATTTTAATGATACTTGCCAGCTGGCCTGTCGCGTTGTTTTCTACAACAGCGACCTGTTTTGCCGACTCAATAAGCGGCAGAATTTCTTCTGTCGGGAATGGGTGGATCAACCGGATACGCGCATGGTTTACTTTGATGCCATCCGCTTCAAGACGCTCCATCGCTTCTTCAATCACACCACCGGTAGAATTAAAGCCAATCAATAAAAGGTCTGCTTCCGCATGCTTGGCATTTTTATAAACAGGGTTCGGGAACACATGTGGCAGGTTTTCGAGTTTTCTCATACGCTTGTCCATTTGTGCGTTCCGGTTAGCTGGCGACTCGGACGGCTTGCCTGTTTCATCATGCTCAACCCCGGTTACGTGATGAATCCCGCCAACAACGCCCGGAATCACCCGTGGAGATACACCGTCTTGTGTGACTTCATACCGTTTAAAATAAGATTTATCTTCGCGCGGTGCAATGCCTTCTTTTACCAGTTTTCCGCGGCGGATGTTCACCCGGCTGTAATCGAGCGGCTCCACCGTGTGTTTGCCAAGTGAAAGCTGCAGGTCAGACAGGACAATTACAGGCACCTGATACTCCTCAGCAATGTTGAACGCTTCTACTGTATCGTAAAATCCTTCTTCTGCCGTTCCCGGCGCGATCACCACTTTTGGAATTTCACCATGTGTTCCGTAAATCATCGCCATTAAATCAGACTGCTCCTGCTTTGTTGGAAGTCCTGTTGACGGACCGCCGCGCTGTGTATCAACGACGACAAGCGGCGTTTCCGTCATGCCGGATAAGCCAATGGCTTCCATCATAAGAGACAATCCCGGACCGGCTGATGCCGTAAAGGATCGGATACCGCCGTAGTTGGCGCCGATTGCCATCGTCGCAGCTGCAATTTCGTCTTCCGTTTGAATAACGGTGCCGCCGACTTTCGGTAATTTTTTAATTAAATACTCCATAATTTCCGAAGCGGGTGTAATCGGATAAGCTGCCATTAAACGTACACCTGCTGCAAGCGCACCAAGCGCTATCGCATCGTTACCGATCATAAACATCCGCTTCTGTCCATCTGCCGGAGGAAGCTGAAGAGCGCTTGTCCCACCGTCAAGCTGTTCTTTCATGTACGCGTAGCCCTGCTGTATAGCTTCCATGTTTTTTTGAACGACCGTTTCACCTTTACGGCCAAAAATCTCTTCTACTACTCCGAGAAACACGGAAACGTCGAGGTTAATAACGGCACATGTAGCACCAACAGCCACCATGTTTTTCATCAGTGAGGTGCCAAGCTCCGTTGCGATTTCGGTAAATGGAACCGCATAAAAACCAGCTTTTGTGTCATCCGGCTTGACCGGTTTAAACTTCGTATCTGCAATAATAATCCCGTTTGCATGAAGCTCGCGGTAATTCACATCAATCGTTTCCTGGTCAAAAGCCACTAATATATCAAGGTCATCTGCGACCGAGCTTACTTTTTTCGTGCTGACACGAATTTTATTGTTTGTATGTCCGCCTTTAATACGAGATGAAAAGTGGCGGTATCCGTACAGGTAGTATCCGAGGCGGTTCAATGCCATTGAGAAAATTTCACCTGTACTTTCAATTCCTTCCCCTTGCTGTCCTCCCACTTTCCAAGAAAGCTGCTCTGCCATTGTTTCTAACACTCCTTTAAATATGACCCCATCATTTTTCTGCTTCTCCTAGTGTATCACTTTTAAACTTAAATCACTATACGAATGCTCCATCAGTAAAAAATGTCTTTTTGTGTGTTTTATGGTGTCTCCAGGGGGCCACTTAAAAAGCATTCCAGCCAAATGGCTGGAATGCTTATCGGGATTGGACAATTAATTTCATTGCCGTTCGCGCTTCTCCCGCGATTACAATACTTGTAAAAGCGGGGATACAAATAAGATCGATGCCGCCAGGTGCGACAAATCCTCTCGCAATAGCGACTGCTTTAACCGCCTGATTCAAGGCGCCTGCTCCGACGGCTTGTATTTCTGCACTGCCTTTTTCCCGCATGGTTCCGGCCAGCGCACCCGCGACCGAATTCGGGTTTGATTTTGATGATACTTTTAACACATCCATTCCCTAATCCCCCTTCTAAAGCCTCCATTCGTCTTTCATATATATTCAAAGGAAGAAGGGCTATGAATCAATAATCGTGAAAAGGGTGGTCATCGTTAATTAAAATACGCTCTATCGACTTGGCACGTCCTGTTTTCCGGTCTGTTTGAATGAGACATGCTGATAATTGGGTGCGTCCTTCTTTTGGCACCTCGAATCGGGCCGGGAGCTGGTTTTGAAACTTTTGGATAATCGTTTCTCTTTCCATGCCTAAAATCCCGTCGTACGGCCCTGTCATGCCTACATCCGTTAAATAAGCGGTTCCGCCTGGCAGCACCCGATTGTCTGCTGTCTGTACATGTGTGTGTGTGCCGACAACAGCCGTTACCCGTCCATCTAAAAACCAGCCCATTGCCTGCTTCTCGCTTGTTGTTTCCGCATGAAAATCAACAAAAATAAACGGCGTCCGCTTTCTTGCTTCTTCTACAAGCTGATCTGCTTTTTGAAACGGGCAGTCCAGATCGTTCATAAATACGCGGCCTTGTAAATTAATAACTGCTACTTCGAATTCACCGGCCGGCACATAAGCAATCCCTTTTCCTGGAACGGATGCTGGAAAGTTCGCCGGACGGACGAGCCATTTTGCCCCATCAATAAAATTAAATATATCCCGATTGTCCCATGCATGGTTGCCGAGTGTGACGGCGTTGGCACCATCCTGCATAAAGGTTTTATAAATTTTTTCTGTAATGCCGCGTCCCGCCGCTGCATTTTCACCGTTAATGATGGTAATAGCCGGGCGGTATTTTTTCTTTAATTTCGGCACGTACTCACTTACCATATCGCGTCCCGGGGAGCCGACAACGTCCCCAACAAATAATAAATCCATATTTCTCCTTCTTTCTTCTTGTAAAAAAAGAAAAGCGGTGTGATTTTCGCACACCGCTTTCACTTATTTTGCGTATTCAACTGCTCTCGTTTCACGAATAACGGTTACTTTAATATGGCCCGGATAATCGAGCTCCCCTTCAATTCGTTTGCGAATATCGCGTGCAAGACGGTGAGCCTGCAAATCATCAATTTGCTCTGGTTTCACCATAATCCGTACTTCGCGTCCGGCTTGAATGGCAAATGATTTTTCAACACCATCGTATGATTCCGAAATTTCTTCCAGTTTTTCCAAACGACGGATGTAATTTTCAAGTGTTTCGCTTCGTGCACCCGGTCGTGCGGCAGACAAGGCATCTGCTGCTGCAACAAGAACGGCAATAACAGATGTTGGCTCTGTGTCACCGTGGTGAGAAGCAATGCTGTTGATGACAACAGGATGTTCTTTATACTTTTGACCAAGTTCTACACCGATTTCAACGTGGCTGCCTTCTACTTCATGATCGACTGCTTTACCGATGTCATGAAGCAGGCCTGCTCGGCGGGCAAGTGTTTCATCTTCGCCAAGTTCCGCTGCCAGTAAGCCGGAAAGATAAGCCACTTCGATCGAGTGTTTCAGTACGTTTTGCCCATAGCTTGTCCGGTATTTCAAGCGGCCGAGAATTTTGATGAGATCTGGATGCAATCCATGGACGCCGACATCAAATGTGGTTTGTTCGCCAATTTCACGAATATGCTCATCCAATTCACGCCGGGCTTTATCCACCATTTCCTCGATACGCGCCGGATGAATACGTCCATCCTGCACCAATTTCTCCAACGCAATGCGGGCCGTTTCACGGCGAATTGGATCAAAGCCGGAAAGGATGACCGCTTCAGGTGTATCATCGATAATTAAATCGATACCGGTAAGCGTTTCAAGTGTACGGATATTCCGCCCCTCGCGCCCGATAATGCGCCCTTTCATTTCATCATTTGGCAGTGAAACGACGGATACGGTCGTTTCTGCCACATGGTCAGCTGCACAGCGCTGGATGGCAAGTGATAGTACTTCACGTGCTTTTTTATCGGATTCTTCCTTCGCACGTTGTTCATTTTCTTTCACCATGATTGCAATATCGTGGGATAATTCCTGTTCCGTCCGTTCTAAAATGATGGAGCGTGCATCTTCACGTGTCAGAGCGGAAATTCGCTCAAGCTCGGATTGCTGCTTTTTCACCATCTCATCCACTTTGCTGTCCATCTCTTCAATATGTTGTTGTCTTGTGTTTAACGATGCCTCTTTGTTTTCAAGAGTTTCTTCCCGTTTATTCAGGGATTCATCTTTTCGATCAAGGTTTTCTTCTTTTTGAAGGAGGCGGTTTTCCTGTTTTTGCAATTCATTTCGTCTCTCACGGAGTTCGTGCTCTGTTTCCGTGCGCAATTTATGAATTTCATCTTTTGCCTCTAAAAGAGCTTCTTTTTTCGACGCTTCCGCTTCCCGCTTTGCATCTTCAACAATCTGGTCAGCAACGCTGCGCGCGCCTGCGATTTTTGATTCGGCAATTGATTTTCTTACAAAATAGCCAACAACGACACCAATGATAAGGCCAAGCAAAATGGAGATGATTGTAATGGGTTCCATCATTTCACCTCCTCTTGCTATAAATAATTGTCATGTGCTTCACATGTTGGCTGCTGTCGCATAAGTTATGAAACAAACAGCACTACATTTCCATTTTCAAGATAAAAAATGTCAAATATACAAGTTTAATTTTATCGGTGTAAAATTTCATTGTCAAGGTTTTCTCCATGAAACCCCTCATTTCGGAAGAGCCTAACAAAAAAGCAGGAAAACGGGCTGACCCGCTCTCCTGCTTTTTCTCTTATTCTTCGTCAAACAACGTATCCGCTCCGTTGTCTTCTTCCGCCGGCGGAAGCTCCTGAACATTGTCCAATCCATAACGCTCACGGATTTTCATCATAATCTCGTGACGTACATCTGGATTTTCTTTCAAGAACTGTTTCGCATTTTCACGGCCCTGTCCAAGACGTTCACCATTGTATGAATACCAGGCGCCGCTTTTTTCCACAATATCTTCTTCAGAACCAAGGTCGATGATTTCCCCTTCACGCGAGATGCCTTCTCCATACATAATATCTACTTCGGCTACGCGGAACGGCGGCGCTACTTTGTTTTTCACGACTTTGATTTTTGTTTTGTTTCCGACAATGTCGTTCCCTTGTTTCAACGCTTCTGCACGTCTTACTTCAAGACGAATAGAGCTGTAGAATTTAAGCGCACGTCCGCCTGGAGTTGTTTCCGGGTTTCCGAACATAATCCCTACTTTTTCACGGATCTGGTTGATAAAGATCGCGATCGTGTTTGATTTATTGATCGCACCTGATAATTTACGAAGCGCCTGCGACATCAAACGTGCCTGCAAGCCGACGTGCGACGCACCCATTTCGCCTTCAATTTCCGCTTTTGGTACAAGTGCAGCTACCGAGTCAACTACGATAATATCAATCGCGCCGCTGCGTACAAGAGCTTCTGCAATTTCAAGTGCCTGCTCACCTGTATCCGGCTGTGATAGAAGAAGCTCATCGATGTTTACGCCAAGTTTCTGTGCATAAACCGGATCAAGCGCATGCTCAGCATCGATAAAAGCAGCTTGTCCGCCTTTTGCCTGTACTTCTGCAATTGCGTGAAGAGCAACCGTTGTTTTACCAGAGCTTTCCGGTCCATAGATTTCGACAACACGCCCGCGAGGATAGCCGCCTACTCCAAGGGCGGAGTCAAGTGCAAGCGATCCACTCGGTGTAGTGGACACACGGCGCTCTGCCTGCTCACCAAGCTTCATAACCGAGCCTTTACCGAATTGTTTTTCAATTTGTTTAAGTGCCATATCTAAGGCAGCCTGACGATCGTTCACTATAAAATTCCTCCTCTAAAATGTGTATCTATATGGGAACAGCTGTTATGCCGGTTGTTGTTTTAACCTGCTTTAACTATACCTTAATTGACGGTGAATTACAAGCAAAAAACGAACATTTATTCGATTTTTTCATCCTTCCTAAAATTGGAATATGCTTGTGGAATGAAGAGATAGAATTGAGTAAAAAGCTATGAAGAAAAAGAAGATCAGTTGAAGATTTTTATTTGCTTCAACCGGTTTACTGCTTTCTTATTATACCACGAAACCTATTAAAAAAGCCCGCCGGAACTACCGGCGGACCTACATTTATGAAGAAATTTTTTGTCTATAAAACTGTCGTGCCAAGTCGGCTTTCCGGCCTTCTGCCAGCCATGAATCATGACGCTCGTTTCTTCGAAAAACGCCCTTTTCAGCCCTGCTCGGCTTCATCAAGCAAAGCAAGCAAATAGTGGCAGCCATATTTGACTGTACGCTTGCGGATGCCAGCCCGGCTTCCAGCCATTTTCAGCGGATGAACAATGGTCTGCTGCCCTGCACGCGCAATCGCCAGGAAGACAGTGCCCGGCTCGTGCCCTTCTAATGGGTCCGGCCCCGCTGCTCCTGTGAAAGAAATGCCGATGTCAGCGCCGCACAGCTCACGAACATTTTCAGCCAATTCTTTTGCACATTCTGCGCTGACTGCCCCATGAGCCGCTAACGTTTCACTTTTTACCCCCAGCACCTTATGTTTCACTTCGTTTGTGTAACAAACGATGCCGCCTTTTACAACAGCGCTTGTACCAGGGACCGCTGTAAGTTCACCCGAAAACAAGCCGCCGGTTAAGCTTTCTGCAGCAGCAACCGTCACTTGCTTTTCTTTTAATTTCGCCGCCAGTTCAGCCGCGATCGTCGTTTCTCCATAGCCATAGAAAAAAGCACCGACCCGCTTTAAAATGTCGTCTTCTGCCTGCTGAATCAAACGTTCTGCTTCTGCTAACGATTCATGCTTGGCCGTAATCCGCAAAATAACTTCTCCGTCTCCTGCGAGCGGAGCAATTGTCGGATTGGTCTGCTTGACTAAAATATCGTCGATTTCTGTTTCAAGTGCTGATTCGCCAATGCCGAAAAACCGCAGCACGCGCGACTCAATGCGCTCTACTTTTTCCATTGTCTTTAAAATTTCAGCGCGGCCGTAGTTCGTAAACATCGGCTGCATTTCACGCGGCGGACCCGGAAGAAGCATATAATATGTGTCGTCTGTTTTTGTAAACATCCCCGGAGCCATGCCGTTATCGTTTGGCAGCACGGTGCTGCCTTCGATCACGAGCGCTTGTTTTTTATTGTTTTCCGTCATGATACGGCCGGTTTTTTGAAAGTACGCCTCGATACTTTCAAGCGCTTCTTCGTTGTATTCGAGCGTCTTACCAATTAAACGGGCAATGGTTTCTTTTGTTAAGTCGTCTTTTGTCGGACCGAGGCCGCCTGAAAACACGATTAAATCCGCCCGTTTTTGCGCAAGCTGAACGGCGTCCACTAAACGCTGCTCATTATCGCCGACGACCGTATGATAATAAACGTTTACACCGATTTCCGCCAGATGCTGAGACAGGAAGCGGGCATTGGTATTGGTGATCTGGCCAAGCAATAATTCAGATCCTACTGCGATAATTTCTGCATTCATCTTATGTATACACTCCTTTTTAGTAAGCGAAAGGCACCGTGGAGAATCCAGGGTGCCTCTTTGCTCATTTCGAGTCTTTAAAAACATCTTTGTTTAACTTAAAGTAATCCCAGCCGGACCAAAGCGTGAAGAACAGGGCCACCCACAGCATAATATCGCCAAATGGAAAGCCTATGCTTTCAAACGGCGCATTATGCAGCAGCAAAACGGCAATGGCAACGATCTGCGTCCACGTTTTGATTTTCCCAAGCATATTCGCTGCCACCACTTCGCCCGTTTCCGCCAGAATGAGGCGAAGCCCTGTTACCGCAAACTCGCGGCAAATAATGGCGATGACAATCCACGCGGGTGCGAGCTGCAGTTCCACAAGTATAATAAGCGCTGCTGATACAAGCAGTTTGTCTGCCAATGGATCGAGAAACTTGCCGAAATTCGTTACCAGGTTGTACTTTCTTGCAATGTAGCCATCAATCCAATCTGTCGTTGAAGCAATGATGAAAAGAAGCGCTCCGACAAAATGCTCGACTGGCATATTCGTTCCCAAAACCCGTATTGTTCCCCATCCAAAATCAACCGACATAATTAAGATAAAGAATGGAATCATTAAAATACGTGAAATGGTAATTTTATTAGGTAAATTCAAAACTGTTCCCTCCAGAAACGACCGTTATTGTGCTTTCGGGCGAATGATAATATCCTGCAGCACCTGGCTGTCTGCCGGCAGTTTGTATGCAAGTGCCTGGCCATTCACCGTAATAACGGTATCCGGGGCAAAGCCGACTTTAATCTTCGCTTCTTTTTGACCGGTCATATTATGTGTTTGCGTTTGTCCTTTTGCAAGCATGCCGCTGAAATAGCTTTTGCCGCTTCCGTCCGTAATTTCAATCCATGTTTCTCCTTTGGAAGCAACAGCAATTTCTAGCTTGTCCGCTCCGGAAAGCTCATAAACCGTCTGGCGTCCGCTTGTAGATACGGCTGAAAGTGTTTGAGCCGGTGCAGCTGGTTTAGCCGGTTCTGCTTTTTCTTCCTCAGCTGGTTTTTCCTCGGTTGCCGGTGTTTCTTCCACAGCCGGTTTCTCTGTTTGCGGCTCTTCTACCTGTACCTCTTCCTCTACAGCCGGATCACTTTCTGAACCGCTTTTTGGAATAAGCACATAAACGAGTGCAATCGCGCCAATGATAAACGCCCCTACTAAAAGCTTCGGCAGATAATCAAGCCATTTAGAAGATTCACGAACGGGCTTTGATGCATCAACGCGTGTTTTCTGCTCAGACAAAGCGGCGCCCGTTGGACGAAGCGGCACTTCATCTTCGTTAGAGGACGGCACCTCGCTTTTAAATTCTTCAAATAGTTGTTCTGCATTTAAACCGACCGCTTCCGCATATTGCTTAATAAATGCCCGGACATAAAACTTGCCCGGCATAATGTCGTATGTGCCTTCTTCAATACCTTCAAGATACCGTTTTTGAATTTTAGTGGTTTCCTGAACATCTGAAAGTGACATTCCTTTTGCTTCGCGCGCTTCCTTCAATCTTCTCCCTAATTCTGTCACCCATAACACCTTCCAATATTAAAAGTTAAACCCACCGAACTCCGAGTCCTGAAATAGGTTATTTTTTTCGACTGCTTCATATGTAATCTCTTCGTCCGGTTCATTGCGCAGCTCGATAATATAGTCAAAATCATCGATTGAGTAGTGACTGTTTTCTGCAAATACATCCGGATGCTCTACCACTTTTACAGCCGGAAGCTGCATCACTTCCCGAATAAGCTGCCAATGCTTTTCGCCGGCACGTTTGGCTGAGATCACTCCGTCTAGAATAAAGATATTCTTTGGGCTGTATTCATCACGAAGCAGTTGTTCACGAACAGTCTGTTTAATCATGGTGGACGACATGAACAGCCATTTTTTGTTCGCGCATACACTAGCCGCGACAATAGATTCCGTTTTCCCCACTCTTGGCATGCCACGAATACCAATTAATCGATGGCCATCCATTTTGTACAATTCTGCCATAAAATCAACCAGAAGTCCAAGCTCACTTCGTACAAAGCGAAAAGTTTTCCGATCATCCGCATCGCGTTCAATATAACGGCCGTGGCGCACAGCCATTCGATCCCGCAGCTTCGGCTCCCTCAGTTTCACAATTTCAATCGTGTCCATTGTGCGCAAAATAGATTCAAGACGCTTGATTTGGTCTTCACTTTCCGCCCGCATTAATAAACCGCGGTTTTGATCATCTACACCGTTAATCGTGACAATATTAATCGACAGCATGCCCAAGAGAGAAGAAATATCCCCGAGCAGGCCGGGACGGTTTTTTTTAATTTTGTATTCAAGGTAATATTCTTTTTTGACCATCATATTCCTCCAGCATGGCTTGTATAGTGCAGCCATGGACCCTTTTACTATAATAAAGGATATTATGTATTTTTAAAAGCACAAGTAAAAAGAAAACCCCTTCCAGCTTCAGACAGCTGGAAAGGGTTCGCCTTTGTATTATTTTTGAACGAGTTTCATCATGCATGACGCCAGGACTTTTTGCTCAGATTCATCAGCAACAGACCATAGATCCGCTAAAACACGCTCCTGCTCGTTTTTTGGCTCTACATTTGCCTGCAAGTAGTCACCGATCTCATATGCCAATTTGTTAACTGCTTCTTCCGGCATACCACGGTGCAGGGCATTGTCCATTCGGTTACCTAAAAATTTCTTCCAATCCTGCCAGTTGTCAAGTACAGACATATTGAGCATCCTCCTTTTCAAGTAAGAATCCTCTTTAGTGTGTACCCGGCGCACGAATTTATGCGTACCATCCACCATTTACCGACAGCGTGTGGCCGGTAATGTAACCGGCTTCGCTGGAAGCTAAAAAAGAAGCCGCCGAAGCAATTTCATCGGGAAGAGCAAAACGGCCAAGCGGGATATCCGAAGAGATCTCCTCTTTTTCCTCCTGGGAAAATTCGCTGTTCATCGGTGTATCTACTGCACCAGGTGCAATTGTATTTACACGAATTCGAGACGGCCCAAGCTCTTTCGACAGCGCTTTGGCAAAAGCAATCTGGGCGCCTTTCACAGCTGAATAAACGGATTCACACGAAGCACCCGTTTCACCCCAGACCGATGAAATAAACGTGATGGAAGCCGGCGCTTTTCGAAGCAAAGCCGGCAGCAGCTCTCTCGATAAAATCATCGGCGCTTTTACATGAACAAGCCACAGCCGTTCCATTTCTTCATCTGAGACATCCTGGAGCAGGCCGTACTGGCTCATGCCAGCGGCAAAAATGAGCGCTTCCGCTGACTGAGATGCTTCTGCCAGGCGCTGGACCTCCTGCCGGTTTGTTAAATCAGCTTGAACCGTCAAAGCTTCTCTGCCCATTTTTTGAATGGTTTGTGCCGCCCCGCGCACCGATTCTTCGTTGCGGCTGTAGTGAAGAATGGTATCCCAGCCTGAAGCGGCCATTTTCAAGGCAATCGCACGGCCGATGCCGCCTGATGCCCCGGTAATTAACACTGTTTTTTTCATTTATGCCGTCTCTTTTGGCAGTACAAAGCAGGAAGAAAAACGTTCAGCTTGAATCATTTCTTTTGCAAAAGCAGTCACATCCTGAAGAGTCATCTCTTCTAATACCGGTACTGTATCAAATAAATTCAGTTCATTGAACTGATACCGCGTAAATTGGTTGGCAATGTATTCAGGCGAGTTAAACGCGCGAAGTGTAGCGCCGATTTTCTTTTTGCGGGCACGTTCAAACGCTTCCTCCGTTAAATGACCGCCTTCTTTTGCTTCTAACAGCTGTGTTTGAATGCGCTCAGCCAGCGTATTCGGATCATTGGAATCCCCGCCGACAAGCGCGAAGCTGAACCCTCGTTCTGCTGTATAGTCAAAGCCGAACGTGTCGTCAATCAAGCCAGATTCATACGCTTTTTCATAAAACTCGGCTGTTCTGCCAAATAGCATTTCAAGCAAAAGGCTTGCCGCCAGTTCTTCCCGCAGCTTATCCTTGCCTGTGCGGTCTGAGGCCGGCATTTTAAAGCCTACTTCGCATTTTGGCGTATTCACACTCATGCGGATCTCTTTATGCTCAAGACCTGCTTTTTCAGCCTCTTCAGGGAACCGCCGCTCAACTGGAACGGGCTCCGGAAAAGACTTTTTCGATTGGTTTTCTTTCACGAAAGCCATCATTTCATCAGCATCCACCGGTCCAACAATAAACAGCGACATGTTGACTGGATGGTAAAACGTGTTGTAGCACGTGTAAAGGTGGTCTTTGGTAATATCGGCAATGGATTCGACCGTGCCGGCAATATCAATTTTTACGGGATGGTCTTTATATAAATTTTCAATTAAGCCAAAATATACGCGCCAGTCGGGATTATCATCATACATCCGGATTTCCTGGCCGATGATGCCTTTTTCTTTCTCGACCGTTTGTTCTGTAAAATAAGGGTCTTGAACAAAATCAATCAATGTTTCTGTGTTTTCTTTTATGTTGGATGTGGCTGAAAACAAATAAGCCGTCCGCGTAAAAGAAGTAAAGGCATTCGCTGATGCCCCCTGGCTGCTGAATTTTTGAAATACATCGCCGTCTGCTTTTTCAAACATTTTGTGTTCAAGAAAATGGGCAATGCCGTCTGGCACATGAATAAATTCCGTTTCTCCATTTGGGATAAAGTCATTATCGATCGATCCGTAGTTTGTTGTAAAAGTTACGTACGTTTTATTAAACCCTTTTTTCGGAAGGATATACACATTAAGCCCGTTGTCGAGCTGTTCATGATAAACCGTTTCATTCATTTGGTCAAAAACTGTTTTCTCCATCACTCTTCCTCCTTGCCTGACAAAAAGTACACCGTATCAATCGTAATGGTTTGAGCGGCCGCTGCTGCCTGTTCTTTTGTTACAGCATCAATCTCTTCCAGCCATTGATTGATTGGGCGCTTTGTCCCCGATGCGAGGTTATGGTAAAGCACTTCTACCAAACCGCGCGCTGTATCGGCTGATTCCTGCAGCTGGTTTTTCAAGAGTGCCTTTGTTTGATTTATTTCCAGATCGGAAATATGGCCGTTTTTCATTTCTTCCAGCTGTTCTTTCATGATTCGGACTGTTTTTTCATAATTTTTTTGATCAATACCCGCAAGCATCGCCACAAAGCCTTTATGGCTGTCGAGACGGCTTGCCGCGTAATACGCAAGACTTTCTTTTTCACGCACATTCATAAACAATTTCGAGTGGGAAAAAGCACCAAATACGCCATTTGCGACCTGCATGGCGACAAATTGCGGATCTCCATACGTAATGGTTGTACGGCAGCCGATGTTTAGCTTGCCTTGATTGATATCCTGCTTTTCATGAATTTCGCGTACTTCCTGATTGACCGTGCCCGGCTCTGTTTGGACAGGTGTTGTAGTCCGGTTTTGGAACGGAAGGTGCGACTCGATTTTGGCAGCGACTTCTTCTGCTTTCACATCACCAATCACGAAAATATCAATGATATCTTCTGCAAGCGCTTTTTGGTAATACGTATACAGTGATGCTGCATCAATCGAACCCACTTTTTCCAATAAACCGCCGGCTGGCAATGCATACGGATCATCTCCGTACATTTCTTCCACAAGCTTAAGTGAAGCATAACGGGTTTTATCATCGTAAATGGACCGGATCCGCTGCTCCAGGCTCCGTTTTTCCTGCTGGACAACTTTGTCCGGGAAAATCCCTTCTTTTAAATGGGGGCGAAACAGTAGGTCGGCCAAAAGTGTCAGCGCCCGGTCGAACAAACCATTCTCGCCGTGCAGGTACTTTTCATTGGCTGCTTCCATTGTAAAGGTAAGCACATGCTCGTTTCCTTTTTTTGCGGAATCTGAAAAAAACAATGCACCGTATAGTTCATCCAGCTCTGTGCGAAAAGCAGCTGCTGACGGCGCATTTTCGGTGCCGGACTGCAAAACATGAGGCAAAAGTGCACGCATCGTCACGGTCTCTTTTTGGAGAGGCGCCCTCATTTTAATAATAATCGTATTTGTTTTAAATTTTTCCGTTTCAATCGTGTGAATATTATATCCTGGTTTAGTAAATGTCTGTTCACGTGTCGTTTCCATCGAATTCCTCCTCTGCATCCAGTTGCTGAATACCTTTTACTAGTATATCTTCACTATCTTCCTATAGGAAATATAATGTCTTAAAGGAAACAAAAACCTTATATATAATGAAGAATTTGGGCAGGATATACCTGTCAACATGTACGAACTTTAAAAACAGTATGAGAAAAAGCAGGCGTTTTTAATCACCTTTTCTCCTTCTGTTTTAAAGAATGAGGTAAAAGGTAAACAAAAGGCTATGACCTAAAGCAAAAAAAAAGAATTCCGCATATAGCGGAACTCTTTTTTATCTGCTGCCTTTAACATAGGGCGTACCCGATGCTTTCGGTGCATCAGCACGTCCGATAAAGCCGGCCAATGCTAAAATGGTCAGCACATATGGAGCAATCAGCAGGTAGACATCCGGAACGTCCTGCAAAAACGGAATGTTCGAGCTGACAATACTGAGGCTTTGAGCAAAGCCAAAGAAAATAGCCGCTCCCATCGCGCCAAGCGGATGCCACTTTCCAAAAATCATGGCTGCAAGTGCCATAAAGCCCTGGCCGGTAATGGTAGCGTGGCTGAAATCCAGTGAAATAGACTGGGCATACACCGCGCCGCCAAGACCGCCGAGAAGTCCTGAAATAAACACGGCAATATAGCGTGTTTTGGCCACATTTACGCCCATTGTGTCAGCCGCCATCGGATGCTCCCCAACAGAGCGGAGACGCAGGCCAAACGGTGTTTTGTACAGCACAAACCAGGAAATAATGGCGATCGCAAAAGCTAAAATGGTTGGTCTTGCAATATCGCTAAAGAAAATATCTCCAATGACCGGGATATCACTTAAAAAAGGGATATCTTTTTTAATAAAATTCATTTTGATCATGTCTGTCTGGCCTTTGTCATACAGAAGTTTCACAAGAAACAGGGACAGACCGAGTGCGAGGAAGTTAATGGCGACCCCGCTGACAACTTGATCGGCACGGAACGTAATAGACGCCAAACCGTGAAGCAGCGACAGCAATCCTCCGGCAAGCATGGCCGCCAGAAGCGCAATCCAAGGTGTTGCACTGCCAAATGTATCAGCAAATGTTAAGTTAAAAATAATCCCTGTAAATGCGCCGATAATCATCAGTCCCTCCAGGCCGATGTTTACAACGCCGGATTTTTCCGAAAATACGCCGCCAAGTGCTGTGAAAATAAGCGGTGTAGCTGCGAACAAGGACGAAGAAACGATTAACGCAATGATCGTTAACGCATCCATTTATTTCGCCTCCTTCTTTTTAAAGCGGCCTAGAAGCCAGGTAATCATATAGCTTGATGCTACAAAGAAAATAATCAGCGCAATGACAATTTCAACGAGCTCATTCGGCACGCCTGATTCGATTGGCATATTCAATGAACCTACTTTTAATGCACCGAACAAAAGAGCCGCTAGCACAACGCCGATCGCTGTATTTCCTCCCAAAAGTGCAACGGCGATACCGTCAAAACCGATACCGGAAAATCCGGAGTTAATAAACATGTTGCCAAATGTACCAAGCCCCTGCATGGAGCCGCCAATACCGGCGAATGCACCTGAAATGACCATGGACAAAATAATGTTCCGGTTTACACTCATGCCGGCATATTCAGAGGCATGCTGGTTGTAACCAACTGCACGCAGCTCATAGCCAAGCGTTGTTTTTTCCAGCATAAACCACATCACAATGGCAGCCACAACTGCTAAATAAATTCCGTTATGAAGTGATGAAAAATCTGTTATACTTTGCAGAAACTCCGATTGAAGACTGGCTGTTTCATGCACAGGATCTGTTGCATCCGCTCCGTCGCTGATTACGTCACGGATAAAATAGTTTGTTACGTGAAGCGCTGTGTAGTTCATCATAATGGTTACAATAACCTCATGTACACGCAGGCGCGCTTTTAGGAAGCCGGGAATAAAGCCCCAGGCCGCTCCTGCAGCCGCCCCCGCCAAAATAGCGAGCGGCAGATGAATGAATTTCGGAAGCTCAAATGCCAGACCAACCCACACCGAAGCAAGCCATCCGACAAGAAGCTGTCCTTCTACCCCGATATTAAATAAACCTGTTCGGAAAGCGAATGCAACGGCAAGGCCCGCAAATACATATGGCGTCATTTGGCGCAATGTTTCACCTGTATAAAACGAATCACCGAATGCCCCGTTCCATAAGGCGGCATACCCCGCTGCTGGATCGTTTCCACTGACCAGCATAATAATGGCCCCCGCAAGCAGGCCAAGCAGAACGGAAATAACCGGAACTGCCAATACAGTCCAATTTTTAGACACGCTCATCCGCTCCCTTCTTTGATCCGGCCATTAGGAGGCCGAGTTCCTGTTCTGTTGTTGTTTTTGGATCCACGTTGGCGACAATCTGCCCTTCATAAATAACTGCAATCCGGTCTGATACATTCATAATTTCATCAAGCTCAAATGAAAGAAGCAAAACCGCTTTTCCACTGTCACGCTGTTCGATAAGACGGCGGTGAATAAATTCGATTGCTCCGACGTCAAGTCCGCGTGTCGGCTGGGCGGCAATTAAAAGGTCGGGATTACGATCCACTTCCCGGCCGATAATGGCTTTTTGCTGGTTCCCGCCTGAAAGAGCCCGTGCCAGCGTTGTCTCAGACGGCGTCCGTACGTCAAATTCCTTGATCAGCGTAGCTGCTTTTTTGTACACTTCTTTATAATTCATAATTCCCGCTTTTGAATACGGCTTTTGATAATACGTTTGAAGGACGATGTTCGTGCCAATCGGGTAGTCAAGCACCAAGCCATGCTTGTGCCGATCCTGTGGAATATGCCCAACACCGGCTTCGGTCACCTTCCGCGGCTTAAAGCCTGTAATATCTTTGCCATTCAGCTGAATAGAGCCGTCAGCTGCTTTTCGAAGTCCTGTAATGGCTTCGATCAATTCTGTTTGGCCGTTGCCGTCTACACCGCAAATACCGACAATTTCACCGGCCCGCACATCGAGGTTTAAATTGCGCACCGCTGGAACACCGCGCGAATCGTTTACCGAAAGTCCACGTACCTCGAGCACATTATGAGCTGGAGCGGCTTCCGTCTTCTCAGTCGTAAAGGTGACATCGCGGCCCACCATTAAGCTCGCTAAATGATTCGGATTTGTTTCCGACACGTCTACCGTGCCAATTCCTTTTCCTTTTCGAATGACCGTTACCCGGTCACATACTTCCATAATTTCTTTTAATTTGTGCGTAATGAGAATAATTGATTTTCCTTCTTTAATGAGCGCACGCATAATTCCAATCAATTCTTTGATTTCCTGCGGCGTCAAGACGGCGGTTGGTTCATCAAAAATTAAGATTTCCGCACCGCGGTATAGTGTTTTTAAGATTTCGACACGTTGCTGCATACCCACTGAAATATCCGCAATTTTCGCTGTCGGATCAACCGAAAGGCCATACTGCTCTGACAATTCCCGCACCTTTTGTTCGGCTTTTTTCATATTTACCGTTCCGAATTTCTTCGGCTCATTGCCCAGCACAATATTTTCCGTTACAGTGAACGTGTCCACCAGCATAAAATGCTGATGCACCATGCCAATGCCTAAATCGTTCGCTTTATTCGGATCAGTAATGTGAACGTCCTGTCCATTTACCCGAATGCGTCCTGCTTCTGGCTGATAAAGACCGAAAAGCACATTCATTAAGGTCGATTTTCCCGCTCCATTTTCACCGAGAAGAGCATGAATTTCTCCTTTGGCGAGCTGCAACGTAATATTATCGTTCGCCACGAATCCGTTAAATTCTTTTCGAATGCCAAGCATTTCGATTACATAATCCATCTTTCTCACTCTCCTTTTTAAAACGCTTATAATCCAGTAGGATGTCTGACCTTATGAGCAAAATTTTTTAAAAATCAAGGCAGTATAGCTTGTCTATACTCCCGTCATCTTTAAAAAGGGATGCCGGCGTTCAGTCCGGCATCCGCTAAACGGATTATTTTCCGCTTGGTTTTGTTGGCACTTCAACTTCACCATTTTTAATTTTATCTGTCCATTCTTTTACAGCAGCTTTTGATTCTTCTGTTAAGTTATCCTGTGTTGGCGCAATGCTTACACCGTTTGCCTCAAGACCATACTCAATCACTTCGCCGCCCGGGAATTCACCGTTTTGGGCTTTTGTTGCCACGTCTTGAACAGCAAGGTCTACACGTTTAACCATAGAAGTCAGCGTTACGTTCATTTCCTTGCCGCCTGCTGTTACTTTTCCTTCTTCTGCCTGGTCGCGGTCAACACCGATAACCCAGATTTCTTTGCTTGGATCTTTTTGTTTTAAGCTTTTCGCTTCTGAAAATACGCCGTTTCCTGTGCCGCCTGCTGCATGGTAAATGATATCAGCACCGGAAGAGTACATAGCAGATGCCATTTGCTGGCCTTTATCCGCTTTATCAAATGCACCGGCATATTCAATAACAACGTCCGCGTCTGGATTTACAGCTTTGACACCGGCTTCAAAACCGCCGGCAAATTTGTCGATCAGTTCACTTTCAACTCCGCCAATAAATCCGACTTTGTCTGTTTTTGTTTGAAGGCCTGCTACTACCCCAACAAGGAATGAACCTTCATTTTCTTTGAATGTAATGCTTGTCACGTTATCTAAACCTTCTACCACATCATCCACAATCGCAAACTGGCTGTTTTTCCGCTGTTTTGCCACTTCTTCAATGGCTGGTTTTAACTTATAACCAATACCATACGTTAAATCAAAGCCATTTCGAACTGCAGTATTCAAGTTTGTTTTGTAATCGGCATCGCTTTTTGATTGAATGTAATCAAAACCATCCGTGCCTTTTTCAAGATTGTTTTCTTTACCGAATGCCTGAAGCCCTTCCCAGGCAGATTGGTTAAAGGATTTATCGTCAACACCGCCGACATCTGTTACCATCCCAACCGTAAACTTATCGGATTCTCCTCCGCCGTTGCCGCCGCCATTATTATCAGCTTCTTCACCGCCGCCGCATGCACCTAAAATTGTGCCGGCTGCTAAAACCATGGACATTGCAAAACCAAAATTACGTTTTTTCATTCTTTTATGCCCCCTCTAGTAATTTAATTAACGTGGATGCCTGGATTACATACGTCTGCGCAGAACATGAAAACTGAACTTGTCCGCCCGAAAATAATTCACCGAATACAAAACCGGCACATCATTCTCCGTATAATGAAGCTGCTTTAAGGCAAGCAGTGCGGTTTCAGGCTCACAATCCAGAATCGGTGATACTTTTTCATGCCAGCCATATGGTTCAATGTTGGCTACAGCATGCGAAACAGGATGTGCAGCATGCTCGTCAAATAAAGTAAACAAGGATTCCTGTCCTGCGTCAAATTGCCCCGGAAACAGTACTTTCGGTATTTTATCAATACAATAAACAACCGGTACTCCGTTAGCGGTCCGCACACGCTCAATCACCATTAATTCCGCATCCGGCTCACATGCCAGCCTGCGCGCATCCTCCTCAGTTGCCTGCATCACTGCAGACGAGAGAAAAATGGTACTCGGTTCCATGCCAGCATTTACAATCATATCCGTCACGCTGATCAACTGCTCAATGCCGGATGTGAATAATGGCTTGGAATGAACAAATGTTCCTACTCCATGACGTCGGATAATCACATTTTCCTCCTCGAGTATGCGCAGCGCTTCCCGAAGAGTGGCTCTGCTGACGCCAAGCTGTTTGGCCAGCTCAAATTCTGAAGGAAGCTTTTCTTTTTCTTTGTAGATCCCTTCTTCAATATCTTTTTTCAGCCGGTCAATTACCTGAAGGTATAAATGCCGGTTGTCCTGTTTAATGGACACGGAATCGTCACCACCTTTTCATTTCATTCGCTCGAGACATCAGACCTCTGAGGTTTAACATTTACGCTAATTTCATTTAACATATCATTTTTTTTGATAATTGAAAAGATACTATTTAATAGTGAAAAGAAAGAATTTCTTAAACATTCTCTTGTTTGTATTATTATACAAGTAAAGTAATAACAGCAAGGAAATCGCTTACATAGTCATACATACATTAACAAAAAAGTTTTTTAAAAAAAGAACAGCCCTTCGGCTGTTCTTTTTTTACATATGCTCTTCAGACGGCTTTGGAACGAGCACCGTTCTCGGTTTACTTCCTTCGTACGGACCAATAACGCCTCTCATTTCCATTTCGTCAATTAAACGCGCTGCCCGGCTGTAGCCGATTCGAAAGCGGCGCTGCAGCATAGACACCGACGCAGTCTGCATTTCAGCAATCAGCTGCACCGCATCATCATACAGCTCATCCTCCGACTGGCCGGCTGTTTCCGGCACATCTTCTGGAATCATTTCTTCCTGGTATTGCGCTTTTTGCTGGGCAATCACAAAATCAACGATATCTTCTACCTCTTCATCTGACAAAAAGGCACCTTGAACCCGAATCGGCTTTACCGCTCCAGACGGGTAAAAAAGCATATCCCCGCGTCCGAGAAGTTTTTCGGCACCGCCCATATCTAAAATGGTGCGGGAATCGGTTGCCGATGAAACAGAGAAAGCGATACGCGATGGGATATTCGCTTTAATAACGCCGGTAATAACATCTACAGATGGACGCTGCGTGGCAATAATTAAATGAATGCCGGCTGCCCGGGCCATTTGAGCAAGCCTTGTAATCGAATCTTCTACGTCGCTTGAAGCAACCATCATTAAGTCAGCCAGCTCATCCACAATCACAACAATGTACGGCAAATGAGGCTGCTTCTCGCCCGTTTCGTTATTGTGCTTGGTCACATGCCCATTATAGCCTTCGATATTTCGCGTGCCTGTGTGCGAAAACAAATCGTACCGGCGTTCCATTTCCCCTACTACTTTTTTCAATGCCTGTGATGCTTTTTTCGCGTCTGTTACAACAGGGGCGAGCAAATGCGGAATGCCATTGTATACATTAAGCTCTACCATTTTCGGATCAATCATCATCATCTTCACTTCGTGCGGCTTAGCACGCATTAAAATACTGGTGATAATGCCGTTGATGCAGACACTTTTTCCGCTGCCCGTTGCCCCGGCAACAAGCAAGTGCGGCATTTTATTCAGTTCAGCTGCAATGGCTTCACCGGTAATATCACGCCCAAGTGCTGCTAAAAGTTTTGAATCCTTTTTTTCATTCTGCTTTGCTTCAATCACTTCACGAAAGCTGACCATTGCCACTTCAGCATTCGGCACTTCAATTCCTATAGCAGATTTGCCCGGAATTGGCGCTTCCATCCGAATATCTTTTGCCGCAAGCGCCAGCGCCAAATCATCCGTCAAGCCGACAATTTTGCTTACCTTTACGCCGGTATCCGGCTGTACTTCATACTTGGTAACAGCCGGACCAAGATGGATCTGAGTCACTTTCGCTTTAACACCAAAGCTTTGAAACGTTTTTTCGAGTTTTTGAGCATTTTTTTGAATATGTTTTTTTTCATTGCTTTGATCTGCTTGCTGCGGCTTTTGGAGAAGAGAAGCCGGCGGCAGCTTGTAATCTTTGTTTTCTGATTCTGTAAACGATAGAACCGCTGGCTCTGCTTCCTGCGGTGCTTCCGGTTCATGTTTCTTCTGCTGCGTAACCGGTTCTTCTGTATAAGCTTTTTCAGCAAAGCTTGAAATAAGCGGTGCGGCCTCCGACATAACAGGGTCTTCTTTGCTTTCTACTTCAGGTAGAGCTTCTTTTGCCGCTGCTCTCGGCTTGTCCTTCTCAGCCTGCTCCTGCTCCTGTTCCTTCCATTCTCTTCGCTCTGCCCACTGTTCCCTCGCTTGATGCCAGGAATCGTTCAGCTTTTCGCCCGCAAGAGCGGCGCCATGTACCAATTTTTCAACAAGCGGTTTGCCGCCTACTAACACAATCCCTGCGAAAAATAAAGCCAGTCCAAAAATCCATGTGCCCGGCCGGCCAAATAGAAAGAAAAAAAGATGAAATAAAGCTCCGCCAATCATTCCGCCGCCGATATCCATCGTTCCGACACCTGAAACGCTTTGTTTGTATAAATACCACGTTTCAGCTGTGTAATTCACACCTTCTGCCGGGTTTTCAAACAGGCGAATATGCAGAAATACAAGCAGACTGGCAACTACCAGCAGGCTGCCCGTAATTTTACGTTCCCAAACCGGCGGACATTTTCGCCTTACGATCATATAAAGTGCCATACCGCAGAGACCGATCAATCCGAGCGCATACAGCGTACCGAAGAAAAAAGCGGCTGCTCCTTGGATAATGGCTCCAGCGACTCCGGTGCCAAGCAGCCCCACAGCGCAAAGGACAAAGATAAGAGCGCCGGCTCCCTGGATCTTCAATGATTCTATTTGCTTCTTTTCTTTATTGGTCCGACGCCGGGCCGGTTTTTTTCGTTTTTTTTGTGCCATGTCGTCACCCTACTTTTCATGATCTTTAAACAGTTGAAAGCAGCCGGTTTCGGCTGCTTTCACATTATATCATATGATCGACACATGAGAACATATGAGCGTTTATACTTCCATGATAATTGGCAGGATCATTGGACGCCGCTTTGTTTTTTCATGTAAGAATGAGTTTAATTGATCACGAATATCCTGTTTAATACCAGACCATTCAAACGTTTCACCCGCAAGATTTTTCTCGACAATACCTGTCACAAGCTTTACGGAATCATCGATCAGCTTTTCTGACTCGCGTACATACACAAAACCGCGCGAGATAATTTCCGGTCCGGCAACAATTCTTTTTTGTTTTTTGCTTAACGTAATCACAACGGTGAAAATGCCATCCTGTGACAACAGCTTTCGGTCACGAAGAACAATATTGCCTACATCTCCTACACCAATTCCGTCAATCAGGACATTGCCGGCGGTTACACGGCCGGCCGGACGCATCTTTCCATTTTTAAATTCAATGACGTCGCCTTTTTCTGGGATGTACGTATTCTCTTCCGGCACGCCAGTCACTAGTGCCAAATTTTTATGTGCTTTAAGCATACGGTATTCCCCTTGAATCGGAATGAAATACGTCGGCTTCATTAAATTAAGCATAAACTTTAAGTCTTCTTGAGATCCGTGTCCGGAAACGTGTACACGGCGGCTGCCTGTCAACACATTTGCGCCAGCACGGTAAAGAAGGTTAACTGTTTTGGCCATCAGCAGCTCTAAGCCTGGAGATGGAGATGCAGTAATCAGCACCGTATCGCCTTCTTTAATTTTCACATGTCGGTTTGTTCCCTTCGCCATTTTCTGAAGCGCCTCAATTGGCTCACCTTGTACGCCTGTTGCGAGAATCACCACTTCATGATCAGCATGCTTGCTAATTTCATTTAAGCTGATTAAAATATCATCTTCGACCTGCAAATAGCCAAGCCGGATGGCAATATCATTTACACGCTGAATGCTTTTTCCGCTCACCGCTACCTTGCGGCCATTTTCATAAGCGGCATCAAATACCTGCTGCATACGAATTAAGTTAGACGCAAAAAGTGAAACGATAATCCGGCCTTCAGCTGAATGAAACGCATCTGAAAGCTGAGAGGCAATGACTGCCTCAGAAGTTGTATGACCCGGACGTTCAGCTTCTGTAGAGTCAGAAAGCAAAGCGAAAACACCATTTTTGCCAAGCGCCGCCATTTTGCCGATATCCGGTGCGTAGTGGCCTTTTGCACTTTGGTCAAATTTAAATTCACCTGTGTGTACGATGGCGCCTTCGGATGTGTGGATGGCGACACCGACAGAATCCGGAATGCTGTGTGTTGTCCGGAAAAAAGTCACGTCCGCATGATCAAAACGCAATTTCGATTCGGAATGAACCGTGTAAAATTTAACGTCTTCTTTTACATTCTCTTCACGCAGGCGCATCTTGGCAAGCGCCAGGGTTAATTTGGTTCCATATACAGGTGCCTGTACTTTTTTAAGTACATACCCGAGCGAGCCGATCGCATCTTCATGACCGTGCGTCAGGAAAATACCCTTTACCCGCTCCTTGTTTTCTTCCAGGTATGTAATGTCCGGAATGACAATATCGATTCCAAGCATTTCATTCTCAGGAAACATAAGGCCGGTGTCGATCACGAAAATATCCTGATCCACTTCTACGACTGTCATATTTTTCCCGACTTCCCCGACTCCGCCCAGCGGGATAATCTTAATTAATTCATTTGTTCTCTTGCTCACATTATTTCCTCCTAAACATTTAAAAGACCCGATCCAAACATTACGTCTATTATAAGCGATGAAGAAAATGAAAGCCAATACTATCTGCCAGGAAATAAGAAAAGCCGGTTTTTGCAGAAGTTCTGCAAAAACCGGCTTTATTTTTAAAGCAGTGTCGACAGGGTTGTTCGCTCCTCTTCTGTTAAAGGAAGAAGCGGCAGACGAACACCGCCCACATCGAGACCTTTCATTTGAAGAGCCGTTTTGACCGGCACCGGATTTGGTGCGGCAAACAATCCGCGGAAAAGCGGAAGAAGGGTTTGATGAATGGAAGCTGCTGTTTGAACATCTCCACTTAAATAAGCATTCACCATTTGCTTCATTTCTTGTCCAGCCACGTGAGATGCGACAGAAATGATTCCTGTGCCTCCTACCGAAAGAACCGGCAGTGTCAGCCCGTCATCACCGCTGTATACAAGAAAATCATCTCCAGTATTTGCGACGATTTCTGTAATGATATCCAGACTGCCGCTCGCTTCTTTTGTTGACATGATATTTGATACTTCATTCGCAAGACGGATCGTTGTTTTTGGCTCAATTAAAACAGAAGAACGGCCCGGAATGTTATAGATCATAACGGGAAGATGAGTAGATTCCGCTACTGTTTTAAAGTGCTGGAACAACCCTTCCTGGTTCGGTTTATTATAATAAGGAGCGACGAGCATAATGGCGTCAACGCCTTCTGCCTCCGCTTTTTTCGTTAATTCAATGGACGCTTTTGTATTGTTGCTTCCCGTACCTGCAACGACCGGAATACGGCCATTGACTACTTTAACGGTATGGCGGAAAAGCGCCACTTTTTCCTCAGTTGTAAGTGTTGGTGATTCACCGGTTGTTCCCGCTACGACAAGCGAATCGGTTCCGGTTCCGATTAAATGTTCAATCAGCTGTGTGGTTTTTTCGAAATCAATGTTTCCTTTTGAGTCAAACGGCGTCACCATTGCCGTCGACAACCGGCCGAAAGAAATCATGTGCAATCGCCTCCTAATTCCGGCTTCCTCAATCAATTCAGCCTATTCATTTATTTGTTCAAGTAAAAATGCATCATGCAGAGCATTAACAGCAGCCGGCATCTGGTCTTCTTTCACTAACACCCAGATCGTCGTATGACTGTCCGCGGACTGCATAATAGAGATACCTTTTGCAGCGAGCGCTGAAACAATTTTCGATGTAACTCCCGGTACGCCTGTCATACCAGCGCCTACAACTGACACTTTCGCACAATCAGGGTCGAGAAGCGGGGTATATCCGTTTTCTTCCAAACGCTGCTTTGCTTTTGGCGCATCCGCATCTATAACCGTGTACGTGACACGATCTTCAGAAATGTTGATAAAATCAACACTGATGCCTTCTGATGCCATCAATGCAAAAATCTCCGCCTGCTCTGTCGTTTGTATCCGAATGCGCGTGATGCCTGTTACGTGGGCAACCCCCGTCACGAGCCGGTCACGTGTATCAGAGCCTCGGTTTTCATCCGGAGAAGAAGTAACAAGGGTACCTGTTTCCTCCGAATACGTAGACCGTATACGAAGCGGCACCTTCGCCTGCATGGCAATTTCCACAGCCCGCGGATGAATGACTTTCGCACCTTGATAAGCCATGTTACATACTTCTGTATAAGTTACAACAGACAATGGCCGAGCATTTTTGGCAATTCTCGGATCGGCTGTCATAATTCCGTTTACATCTGTAAAAATGTCGATAAAATCGGCCTGCAATGCTGCACCAAGCGCTGCTGCAGACGTATCGCTGCCGCCGCGTCCAAGAGTTGTAATTTCACCTGTGCTTGTCGCACCTTGAAAGCCTGCTACGACAACGACGTCGCACGCTTCAAATTCTTTCAGCAGCCTTGACGGCTCGATTTTGACAATTTTCGCATCCATATGGTTATGGTCCGTTAAAAAGCCGGCTTGAGCGCCCGTAAGCGCAACAGACGACAGCCCGTTTTCTTTCAGCATCGCTGAAAAAACAAGACTGGAAATAAGTTCTCCGGTTGACATGAGCAGGTCTGTTTCCCGCTTTGTCAACACCCCTGTCCCGCTTCCTGCAAGCGAAAGAAGCGTATCCGTCGCATACGGATCGCCTTTTCGCCCCATTGCAGAAACTACGACAACTACCTTATATCCTTCACGGACCGCGCGCTGTACATGACTAAGAGCGCTCAGCCGCGACTGTTCATCACGGACAGATGTCCCGCCAAACTTTTGAATGATGATGTTCACATTATACACCTGGCTTTCTCAATTAGGAGTGGCAGCCGGCTTATTTTTCTGTTACAAGGCCCATTTCAATTAACGTCTCAGCAATCTGAACAGAATTCCAAGCTGCTCCCTTTAACAGATTATCAGAAACAACCCACATATGGAAACCGTTATCTGTATCAAGATCTTTACGGATCCGTCCAACAAAAGTATCATTTTTGCCTACGCAGTCTGCCGGCATTGGATAAAGCTGTTCAGAAGGATTATCCTGCAGCACAACACCTGGAGCGTCTTTTAGCAAAGCCTGGATATCCGCTGCGCTCAAGCCGCCTTTTTCCGTTTCAAAATAAAGAGATTCTGAGTGGCCCGTTGCAATTGGCAGGCGGACACATGTTGCGGCAACCGGCAGGTCTTCCATATGCATAATTTTCTTTGTTTCATTAATCATTTTCATTTCTTCATATGTGAAGCCGTTATCTTGGAATTTATCAATTTGCGGAATGGCGTTGAATGCAATTTGATAATGTTTTTTGTCGCTGCCGACTGGTAAAATCTTCGGCTCAAACGATTCATTGTTTACGATCGCTTTTGTCTGGCTGTAAAGCTCTTCAACTGCTTTTGCTCCCGCACCAGATACAGCCTGGTACGTAGAAACGATTACTTTTTTCAAGCCTGCTGCCTGGCGGATCGGCTCAAGCGCTACAAGCATTTGAATCGTTGAGCAGTTCGGGTTGGCAATGATGCCGTTATGGTTACGCAAATCTTCTTTGTTGACTTCCGGCACGACAAGCGGCACATCCGGATGCATGCGGAAAGCACTTGTATTATCGATCACGATCGCACCGCGTTTTGCCGCTTCCGGAGCCAATGCTTCTGATACGCTGCCTCCTGCGGAAAACAGGGCGATATCGATTCCTTCAAAGCTTTCTGGCTTTGCTTCTTGAACTGTTACTTCTTCGCCTCTAAAAGAAACGGTTTTTCCCGCTGAACGGGCGGATGAAAGAAGCGTCAATGTCTTAATCGGAAAATTGCGCTCTTCCAATGTTTTTAGCATTTGCTGTCCGACCGCTCCCGTCGCTCCAACGACGGCTACGTGAAAACCTGTGTTACTCATTCAAATCTTCCCCTTCCGGTAATAAAAGTTCATCTTTTTGTATAAAGATACATTGTCGAATTATCATGAATGTTGAAAAAAGTATCTTGATACTGATAATAGCACTATTTTAACACATTAAAGGACGATGGAAAGAAGAAAATCAATGGGAAATAAAAAAAGCGGTGATTTCTTTAAACGGTTGAAGACGGATATTCTTTCAACAGCGGCTGAATTTGTTTATGGGAAAGGGCTTCTGAAACCGTTGCGGGAATCAAATCCATAAACGCCACTAAAGAATTTGGTTTTTTAATGGGATCGTCCTGGCCAAAAGGAACAAAATAAATATTTTTCATATTTAAGAGCTTCACAATATTTTGGCTGTTTAACCCAAGCGCATCGTTTGTTGAGACAGCGACCACCACAGGGCTTCCATTTCGCAGTGTAGCCTTGGCAGCCATTAAGACGGGAGAGTCTGTAGCAGCGTTGGCAAATTTACTGATGGAGTTTCCGGTCATAGGCGCGATTACCATGCAATCCACTGGATTTTTTGGTCCCAGCGGTTCAGCATCTTGAATGGTTGTAATCGCTTTTTGGCCTGCTACCTCCTCTACTTTCTTCAGCCACTCTCCTGCCGAACCGAACCGGCTTGCTTCTTTTTGTACTGTATTCGTTGCCACCGGTACTACCTCGGCTCCCAGTTCTTTTAACTTTGCCACGACCGGCACTATTTCTTCAAATGTACAATGTGATCCTGTGATCCCGAACCCAATCCGACGCCCTTTTAACGATAGGTCCACTTCTTACAATCCCCTTTCTTCTTTCCATTCTTTTACAGCATCCCATAAAACATGAGCCAGTATTTCCCCAGCTGTTTTCGGCGCTACTTTGCCCGGCAGGCCTAGAGCATGAATGGCTTCTATTCCTGCTTTTTGGGCAGCTTCGAAATCCGTTCCTCCTGGTTCAGAGGCGAGATCAATCACCAGAGAGCCCGGCTTCATTTGCTCTAATATTTCTTTTGTTAAAACCATATCCGGCACTGTATTGATCACAATGTCGGCCCGTTTAATTTCTTCTTTCATGCTTTCCATATAAAAAGGATACAGGCTCATTTCTTTTGCTCTAGCAAACTTCCCTGTTTCCCGGACCGCTGCCGTTACATGAGCACCGGCCTGGTGGAACAGCCGGGCCGTTGTAATACCGACGCGGCCAAGCCCGATCACCATCACATTGGCCCCGTGAATGGTATGATCCGTTTTTTGCATGGCGATCATCAGGGTTCCTTCAGCTGTCGGAATAGAGTTAAGCACCGCTGCGTCTTCCCGGTCGAAAATATACAGAATGTCACGGTCTACTATGCTTTTTAAAGCTGGTGTTTCAATGCCGCTTACGATAATGCAATTGGGTGACAGAGACTCGGCAATTTCTTTTGTCATGAAAAGCGGTTTTGATGAAAACGGGGCATCCACTACCCCTCCTTTTTTCACGCCCGAAACCGGCAATATAAACAAGTCCATCAGCTGATAGGACACGTCTTCTGGTTTCAGAACCTGTGCGCCTGAGAGTTCCTTCTTTGCCTGATCAAATCCAGCCATGTACACATGGATGCCGCGTTCCATTAACAGGCGGCCCATCTCAATCTGTCTGGCATCTCCGCCATAAATCAATGCTTTCACCTAAATCTCCTCCAATTGCGGCGTATTCTTTTTATTGTATGAACCGCCATTTTTCCCTGTGCGTTCTGTTTTGTTCCAAAAAAAAGAATCCACTCTTTGAGTGGATTCAAATTTGGGCTGTTTTCGGCCATTTGCCATCCGGGCTGATCAGCGCGGCTGAGAATGGTTTATTAAACAATTCTGCTGCTAGTGCGTCCACCCGGTCTTTTGTTACGTTATCAATTAGTGAGACGACTTCATCAAGCGTACGGTGGCGCTTAAGAAGCAGCTCATTTTTTCCATTACGGCTCATACGGCTGTTTGTGCTCTCCAGGCTAAGCATTAAGCTGCCTTTAAGCTGTTCTTTGCTGTTTTGAAGCTCTTTTGGTGTAATTCCTTCCTTTTTAACAAGGTCGATGGACTTCATAATGGTCGCATATAATTCTTCCAGCTGTTCGGCTCCTGTTCCACCATAAAATGTGATCAGACCCGTATCTTTATAAGAAGAATGGTACGAGTACACGGAATACGCAAGACCCCGTTCTTCACGAACTTCCTGGAAAAGGCGGCTAGACATGCTTCCACCGATAATATTATTGAGTACGATTAAATTGTAAATGTCTTTGTCTCCGATTGGGACACCTTCATATCCAAAGCATAAATGCGCTTGCTCTGTTTCTTTCGAGCGTGCTTTTTTCTCATGGTAAAAGTGGGAAACAGCCTCCATGGCCGGCGCTTTGCCGCCTTCGTACTCTCCAAAAAGAGCTTCTGCTTTTTTCACGAGCTCTTCTGTAATATTGCCTGCGATCGAAATGACTACCCGATCCGGTGTATACATGTTGTACATGTATTCTTTGAGCGTGTCACGTGTGAAAGCAGCCAATGTTTCTTCTGTCCCCAAAATCGGAAGGCCAAGCGGATGGTCACCGTAAGCGGCGCTGCTAAGCAAATCATGAACGATATCGTCCGGCGCGTCTTCATACATTTTAATTTCCTCTAAAATAACATTGCGCTCTTTTTCAAGCTCTTCTGTATCAAATTTAGAATGGAAAAACATATCTGCCAGCACATTTAAAGCGTGCTCTGCGTGATTATCAAGCACCTTTGCATAGTAACACGTGTATTCTTTTGACGTAAAAGCATTTACTTGACCGCCGATGCTGTCAAAGCTTTCTGCTATTTCTTTTGCACTTAATGTATCTGTTCCTTTAAAGAACATATGTTCAAGAAAATGGGACACACCGTTTAGTTCTGGTGACTCGTCACGGGATCCTGTTGCAATCCATATGCCAATTGCAGCGGACCGAACCGTGGTCATTTCTTCTGTTACGATGGTCACGCCATTCTTGCATGTAAATCGTTTTATCAACGTAATCATATCCCCCTAGTTTCTGTTCATCTTGTTGACCACATCACAATATCAATGAATAACAATATCATACTTCGCTTCCAAAAGCTATAAAAAAAGCAGAGACTTCACACGAAGTCCCTGCCTTTAATGTTACTGCTGCTGTTTAGCTGCTTCTTCTTTTTCACGCTGTTCTTTTAAAACAGCTTTTCTAGACACATTTACGCGCCCTTGATTATCAATGGCAATTACTTTAACAAGGATTTCATCGCCTATTTTCAATACATCTTCTACCTTGCCAACCCGCTCTTCAGCAAGCTCGGAAATGTGCACAAGACCGTCTTTGCCTTTGAACAGCTCAACAAAAGCGCCGAATTTTTCAATACGCTTTACTTTCCCCATGTAAAGCTCGCCGACTTGTACTTCACGTACAATGTCTTCGATAATTTTCTTCGCCCGTTCATTGTCTTCCTGGTTCACCGATGAAATAAAGACGGTTCCGTCTTGTTCAATATCGATTTTTACGCCAGTTTCTTCAATAATTTTATTGATTTGTTTGCCGCTCGGCCCAATAACATCACGGATTTTATCCGGATTGATGGTCATGGTCATAATTTTCGGCGCGTAAGCCGACAATTCATTGCGCGGCGTATCAATCACAGACAGCATATGCTCTAAAATATGCATTCTGCCTTCTTTTGCCTGCTGAAGTGCTTCTTCTAAAATCTCGCGGCTTAATCCGTCGATTTTAATATCCATTTGAAGCGCGGTCACGCCTTTTGCTGTACCTGCTACTTTAAAGTCCATATCACCAAGGTGGTCTTCCATGCCTTGAATATCAGACAACACTGTATAATGCTCGCCAGACTTAACAAGACCCATTGCAATACCAGCTACAGGCGCTTTAATTGGTACACCTGCATCCATCATCGCCATTGTGCTTGCACAAATACTCGCTTGAGATGAAGATCCGTTCGATTCAAGCACCTCTGATACAAGGCGAATCGTATACGGGAAGTCTTTTTCATCAGGGATAATCGGATAAAGAGCACGCTCTCCAAGAGCACCATGCCCAATTTCCCGGCGGCCCGGTGCACGAAGCGGACGTGTTTCCCCTACGCTGAACGAAGGGAAATTGTAATGGTGCATAAACCGTTTTGATTCTTCCGTTCCAAGACCGTCCAAAATTTGCACATCACCTAAAGCACCAAGCGTAGCTACACTCAGTACCTGTGTTTGTCCACGGGTAAACATAGCGGAGCCGTGTGTACGTGGAAGTAATGTGGTTTCGGAAGAAAGCGGACGAATTTCGTCGATCTTCCGGCCGTCTGGACGAATTTTTTCAACGGTAATCAAACGGCGCACTTCTTCTTTAACGAGTTTTTCGAGAATAGCGGAGGCTTCAGCCAGCACTTGTTCTTCTTCGCCTTCCGAAAGAAGCGCTTCTTTCACAGCATTTTTCACTTCTGTGATCGCTTCCTCGCGCGCATGCTTTTCAGGCGTTTGAATAGCCTGCTTCATATCCGCTTCACACATTGCACGAATTTTGGCTTCCAGTACTTTGTCGTTTTCATAAAGAACAACTTCACGCTTTTCTTTTCCGCATGCAGCGACAATTTCTTCCTGGAAAGCGATTAAGCGCTTGATTTCTTCGTGGCCAAACATAATCGCTTCAAGCATCACTTCTTCTGGTACTTCGTCTGCTCCCGCTTCAACCATGTTGATTGCTTCTTTAGTACCAGCGACCGACAAATCAATGTCACTTTTTTCCTGCTGCTCCACTGTCGGGTTGATCACGAAAGAACCGTCTACACGGCCGACGTTTACCCCGGCAATTGGACCTTCGAATGGAATATCTGATACTGACAGCGCCAGTGAGGAACCGAACATTGCAGCCATTTCAGGTGAGCAGTCCTGGTCTACACTCATGACCATGCTGATCACTTGAACTTCATTACGGAATCCATCGGCAAAAAGCGGACGAATTGGGCGGTCAATTAACCGGCTTGCCAGTGTCGCTTTTTCACTCGGACGGCCTTCTCTTTTAATAAATCCGCCTGGAATTTTACCTGCGGCATAAAGACGCTCTTCGTAGTTTACTGTTAACGGAAAGAAATCCACTGCTTTCGCTTCTTTAGAAGCTGTTGCAGTACTAAGTACGACCGTATCGCCGTAGCGAATTAGCGCTGAACCATTGGCCTGCTTCGCGATTTGTCCTATTTCAACCGTTAATTCGCGTCCTGCCCAGTCGATGGAAAATGTTCTTTTTCCCTGCTCCATTTGGTTGCACCTCTCTTTATTTAAAAAAACGTTTTTTTCCTAACAAAAAAGCGGGAAAAATCCCGCTTTATCGTGAATTATCGGCGCAAACCGAGCTTTTGGATCAACTCGCGGTAACGTGCTACATCCTTGTTACGAAGGTATGAAAGCAGGTTACGACGGCGGCCGACCATTTTTAGAAGACCGCGACGTGAATGGTGGTCTTTTTTATGTGTACGTAAGTGATCATTCAACGTGTTGATTTGTTCAGTTAATACAGCGATTTGAACTTCTGGAGACCCAGTGTCGCTTTCGTGTGTTCTGTACTCCTGAATTAGTTCGTTTTTGCGTTCTTGTGTTAATGCCATTTGTAATTCCTCCTTTAAATTGATTCATCCCCGTCAGCCGAGCATGCGTTGGAGATTCGCGATGCCAAGCAGCGGTTCAAAATGTCAAGCACTTCTTATTATAAGAAATTTATGCTTCTTCGTCAAGACGTTTGCTGTCGAAGAAATGCACAGCTGCTTTTTTATCCCGTTCAATTTGTGCAGCCAGCTCTTCGATACCGCTAAACTTTTGCTCCCCGCGCAGCCGAATAAACCAGTCCACTTCCACTTCTTCTCCGTAAATATCCCCCGTATACTGAAAAATATGCACTTCGATTGATAAAACCGGCTTGTCCGGACTTTTAAATGTTGGACGGAACCCAACATTGCACACCCCTTCATGCCATTCATTTTTCACACGGATTTTCACGGCGTATACACCGGTGCGCGGCAGGAAATAATCATCATCGGGTTCGATATTCGCGGTGGGAAAACCCATTTTCCGGCCGCGTTTATCACCGTGAATAACCGTCCCGTGCATCCGGTAAGGGCGGCCGAGTAAATCGGACGCATCGCGTACAAGTCCTTCCGAAAGCAGCTCTCTTATTTTGGTCGAACTTACTTTTTCCTCCCCAAATTCAAGCTTATCAACAGATGTAAAAGCAAATGCCCCGCGTGAATGAAACAGTAATGTTTCCATCGTTCCTTTTCCAAGACGGCCGTATGTATAATCAAAACCGGCCGTCACGTGCTGAACATTTAAACCAATGATATACTGGTCTACAAACTGCTGTGGTTCGAGGGCTGCAAAATCAGACGTAAATCGGACCACGAACAAATAGTCAATACCGAGATCAGCGATCAAACGCTTTTTTTCCTCAAGAGGAGTAATATAGCGGATATGCTGATGCTTTCTGCCAAGAACAACAGACGGATGAGGATCAAACGTCATCACGGCACTTTTCCAGCCGTGCGTATCTGCCGTTTTTTTAGCGGCAGAGATTACCTGCTGATGCCCTTTATGTACCCCGTCAAAAAAACCAAGCGCAAGCGCCATCGGTTCGAATTCTTCTTTTTTATGGCTGTGCGGGTGGCGCAGCATAATAACATCCATACATTTCACACCTGTCTCTCTGTCATTGTGGCATCACTTTAACCGGCTTGATCAGCCCTGTTTTTCCCGGGTGAACCTGGTAGATGGCCAATAGTTCCCCGTTTAAATAAACAGCTGCTTCGGACTCTTCAGCCGGCCACTGGGCAGGCTTCGACAAAACAGCCCCATTCTTTACCTTTACTGCTACTGTATCATTTACAATCCACTTCGGCAAATGAGAAACCGCTGTTTCAACCGGCTTTAAGACGTCCTCCGGAGCCCGTTCTGCCAGCACAGACAGCGTGACGCAGTCGTCTTCATCAAAGCCTCCTGAATGGGTACGTACCAAGCGTGACATATGCGCCGGGTAGCCAAGCTTTTCGCCAATCATTACAGCCAAAGTTCGAATATAGGTCCCTTTCCCGCAAGAAACGCGAATGGAAAAGCGGACTTTTTCATTTTCCTGTTCGATCGGGCTGATTCGCTCAATGCTGTAAATAGAGACGATCCGTGACGGGCGCTCTACCGTTTGTCCAGCCCGTGCATATTCATATAAACGCCTGCCGTTCACTTTTACAGCCGAGTACATAGGGGGTGTTTGCTCAATTTCACCAGTGAGGCTTTGGAGCACACTTTCAAGATCGGCATCTGTAATAGACCGGTCAACCGCCCTTGACTCCACCACTGCTCCAGACGCATCCTCCGTTTCTGTTGAAAAGCCAATGGTTACCTCTGCCTCATAGGTTTTTCCACTATCGGTAATATATTCAGCGAGCCTCGTTGCTGTCCCGATACAAAGAGGAAGCACGCCTTCTACATCGGGATCAAGTGTACCCGTATGGCCTACTTTTTTCGTACGAAGAATTTTACGGGCCTTAAATACACAGTCATGTGATGTCATTCCTTTTTCTTTCCATAGCGGCAAAATGCCATTCATATTTCAAGCCTCCTTTTGCTGTCAAAAAAAAGCGCCTGATCAAGCAGCCGACATTCCTGCTGCTTCTCAAGGCGCTCTTTTTGTATTACGACGGGTCTGAGTCTCTTAATTCCCGCAGCAGCGTATCGATTTTGTTTCCGTACGCAACTGATTCATCAAACTCAAACATAAGCTCCGGGGTTTTGCGAAGACGGATTCGAGTTCCAAGTTCAGAACGGATAAATCCTTTTGCTTTCGCTAATGCCTTCAGTGTGCCCTCCCGCTCTTCTTCACCGCCAAGCACCGTAATATAAACGGTTGCCTGCTGCAGATCTCCGGTAACCTCTACATCCGTTACGGTTAGAAATCCGATACGGGGATCTTTTACTTTCCGGCTTAAAATTTCCGTCAGTTCTTTTTTCATTTGTTCCGCCACACGATTAGAACGCATTGACATACTTCTCACTCCTTGGGACGAAGGTTACTTACGTTCGATTTCCTGTTCGATAAACGCTTCAATAACATCGCCTTCTTTGACATCATTAAAGCCACGAATAGTAATCCCGCACTCATAGCCCTGCGCGACTTCTTTTGCATCATCTTTGAAGCGTTTCAGCGCATCGACTTCTCCTTCGAAAATAACGATGCCGTCGCGAATCAAGCGGACGCCTGAATCACGTGTGATTTTCCCTTCTGTTACATAGCTTCCCGCAATTGTACCGATTTTAGACACTTTGAATGTCTGGCGTACTTCCGCTTGTCCGATAATTTTTTCTTCAAATTCCGGATCAAGCATTCCTTTCATCGCAGCCTCGATTTCTTCGATGACTTTGTAGATAATACGATGCAGGCGTACTTCCACTTCTTCCGCTTCCGCCGTGCGTTTTGCATTCACATCCGGACGCACATTGAATCCAATAACGATGGCATTCGAAGCAGAAGCCAAAATAATATCTGATTCTGTAATCGCACCGGCACCGGTATGGATGATTTTTACGTTTACGCCTTCTACTTCAATTTTTTGAAGAGCAGCCGCTACCGCTTCAACCGATCCTTGTACATCGGCTTTTAAAACGATGTTTAAATCTTTCATTTCCCCTTGTTTCATATGTTCAAACAGGTTATCAAGGCTGACTTTTGTTTTCTCGCTCCGCTGTGCCAAAAGAGCATCCTGCGCACGGGATTCCCCGATTTGACGTGCTGTTTTCTCGTCTTCGAATACGACGAATCGATCACCCGCAAGCGGCACTTCATTCAATCCGGTAATTTCAACCGGGGTAGACGGGCCAGCTGTTTTAACACGGCGGCCAATGTCGTTTACCATGGCGCGGACACGGCCAAATGTGTTTCCAACAACAATCGGGTCACCGACATTTAACGTACCGTTTTGAACAAGCAATGTTGCTACAGAACCGCGGCCTTTATCCAGCTCGGCTTCAATAACTGTACCCATTGCTTTTCGTTTTGGATCTGCTTTTAATTCTTCTACTTCTGCAACAAGAAGAATCATCTCGAGCAATGTATCAATACCTTCGCCGTGTTTTGCTGAAAGCGGAACGAAGATGGTATCGCCGCCCCATGCTTCAGGAACAAGTCCATGCTCTGTTAATTCCTGCATCACACGATCCGGATTTGCAGCCGGCTTATCAATTTTGTTTACAGCAACGATAATCGGCACTTCTGCTGCTTTTGCGTGGTTGATGGCTTCAACGGTTTGTGGCATAACACCGTCATCGGCTGCCACTACAAGAATGGTAATATCGGTTACTTTCGCACCACGTGCACGCATTGTTGTAAACGCAGCGTGTCCTGGTGTGTCAAGGAATGTAATCTTTTTGCCGTTTGCTTCAGCTTGGTAGGCACCGATATGCTGCGTAATACCACCAGCTTCGCCTTCTGTTACTTTTGTGTTACGGATAGAATCCAAAAGTGTCGTTTTCCCGTGGTCAACGTGACCCATAATGGTTACAACCGCCGGACGTTCAACCGCAGTTTCCTCAGAATCTTCTTCTTCAAAATATGTTTCAAGGTCCGCTTTATCGATTAAAATTTCTTCTTCTACCTCTACGTTAAACTCGCCTGCCACAAGTTCAATGGCATCTTTATCAAGCTCCTGATTGATCGTTGCCATTACGCCGAGCATAAACAATTTTTTAATGACATCAGATGGTTCCACGTTCATTTTCTTAGCAAGCTCGCCCACTGTTAAAGAACCGGAGAAAACAATTTTTTCCGGAATTTCTTTCTTTTTCACTGGAATTGGCTGTTTCGGTGCTCCTTTACGCTGCCCACCGGAACGGCCTTTTCCGCGTGGCCCGCCGTTAATGCCGCGGGAACCCGGTTTTGAACCGCCCTGCTTTTGCTGGCCTGGTCTAGAACCTGTTGGCTTCGGCTTTGCCGGTCCACGGTTTCCCGCCGGTTTATTCGTAGTTGATTGTTGATTATTCGGTTTATTATTCAAATTTAAACAGCCTCCTTGTCATGACAGATCGCTTCTGTCACTCCTCCTCGATAAGCGTTTTAAGCTTTTTAGCAAAACCGGTGTCCGTTACCGCCACAACGACACGCGCTTCTTTGCCAATGGCCTGTCCGAGTACTTCGCGATTTTCTACGCGGCGCACCGGCACTTTGTAAAAAGCTGCTTTATCCGTTATTTTCTTTTCTGTGTTGCGGGATGCATCTTTCGATAAAAGAACCAGTTTTGCATTCCCGCGCTGTATTTCTTTTACGGTCAGTTCTTCACCGGTAATCAGCTTGCCGGCTCGGTTGGCAAGACCAAGAAACGAAGCCCATGGATGTACGGCCATCTCAGTCGTTGCCTTTCGCCACAAGCTCAAATAATTCCTCATAAATAGATGGCGGCACTTCCGCACTCAGCTGCCGTGCCAGCACATTTTTCTTTTGAGCCGCTTCCACCGCTTCTTTCGTCCGGGAAACATAAGTGCCCCGTCCCGATTTTTTGCCGGTTGGGTCAACGGACACTTCGCCTTCCTTCGACCGGACAATGCGGATCATTTCTTTTTTAGGTTTCATTTCTCCTGTTGCCGCACACTTTCTAAGCGGCACTTTTTTAGGCATTGGCATTGCAGTACGCCTCCTTATTCGATTTCTTCAGAAAAGAAATCTTCAAGGTTGTTGTTCGACGGCTCCGTATCGTCTTCATCCTGCTCGGCTGTTTTTCCGCTTGGATAAATGCCTGCTGCCCGAGCGTCCGTTTCACTTTTGATATCAATTTTCCAGCCGGTTAGTTTCGCTGCAAGACGGGCGTTTTGACCGCGCTTGCCGATAGCCAGTGATAATTGATAATCCGGTACGATAACGGTTGTTGCTTTGTTTTCCTCTTCCACCATAACCTCAACGACTTTAGCCGGGCTGAGGGCATTAGCCACAAAGACAACCGGATCTTCTGACCACTGAACGATATCGATTTTTTCGCCTTTCAGCTCGTTTACGATTGCCTGAACGCGATTGCCTTTCGGACCGACGCATGCGCCAATCGGATCCACTTCCGGGTTTTCTGCATGAACAGAAATTTTGGAACGGTCGCCTGCTTCGCGTGATACCGAGCGAATTTCAACAGTGCCGTCAAAAATTTCCGGCACCTCAATTTCAAACAATCGCTTCAGAAGTCCTGGATGTGTGCGTGATACATAAATTTGCGGACCTTTTGTTGTCCGCTCCACTTTTGTAATAAACACTTTGATTCGATCATGCGGCTTGTATGTTTCATTCGCCATTTGCTCTGCCTGTGGCAAAAGCGCCTCGATTTTGCCAAGGCTTACATAAATAAAGCGGGCATCCTGGCGCTGTACAATGCCGGTCATAATATCTTCTTCACGGTCGATAAATTCTGAATAAATAATTCCGCGTTCTGCTTCACGAACACGCTGCGTTACAACTTGCTTTGCTGCTTGAGCTGCAATCCGGCCAAAATCTTTTGGTGTTACTTCCATTTCGACCACATCGCCAATTTCATACGAAGGATTGATTTGTACTGCATCAGCCAGCGCAATTTCCAAACGGAAGTCGAATACTTCCTCTACTACCTCTTTCCGGGCAAACACACGCATTGAGCCGGCTTCTAAATTCAGCTCCACCCGAACGTTTTGTGCCTGGTTAAAATTGCGTTTATACGCTGAGACAAGTGCTGCTTCAATTGCTTCAATTAACAAACTGCGCTCAATGCCTTTTTCTTTCTCAAGATAAAGCAACGCATCATATAATTCTGAACTCATTGGCCAAAAAGCCTCCTTACATCCATATCTTATTAAATTTTTTTAAAATGTGACAGCCAGACGCGCTTTTGCCACTTTGGAAAGTGGAACCGTCACTTGCTTTTTGCGGGTTTTAACCATATATTCTACAGTCAGCTCGCCATCTGCAAACGAAAGAAGTGTTCCTTCAAATGTTTTTTCCCCATCAATTGGCTCATAAAGCTTAATGTTCACATGCCGGCCGACAGCCCGTTCGAAATCCTGCTCTTTTTTAAGCGGGCGCTCTGCCCCTGGTGATGAGACTTCAAGGAAATAATTGTGTGGAATCGGGTCCGGGTCAAGTGCATCAAGCTTTTCGCTCAACCGTTCGCTGACCGCTGCGCACTCTTCAATGTCCACGCCGTTTTCTTTGTCAATGTAAAGGCGCAAAAACCAGTTTTTCCCCTCTTTTACATACTCTGTTTCAACGAGTTCGAGGTGTAATTCTTCAATGATTGGTACGGCGATTTGTTCAACCGTTTCGATGATTTTGCTCATTTTTTATCCTCCCGCATGAAAAAATTTGTTTCGGAACATCCCCGCAACAAACACGAAAGAGTGGGGGCGGCCCACTCTTTCGAAGAGAGTTATCATGCAATTTCCATCTGTAAGGATACCATAAATGCACCCTTTTTGCAAACGCGCCTCAAAACAGTGACAGCTGGTTTTGGTCGGGCAGCGCATCGAGACATCCCATTTTGTCCAAGTATTCCATAATGGTTTTCGAAACCTTGCCGCGCTGCTGTAAATCCTCTTTGGATAAAAACTCACCGTGTTCACGGGACGCCACAATATTTTTAGCCGCATTTGTCCCAAGACCCGGCAGCGCATTAAACGGCGGAATAAGAGAATTGCCGTCAATGACAAATTCGTCTGCGCTTGAACGGTATAAATCCACTTTTTTGAACGTAAAGCCTCGCTCTACCATCTCAAGTGCCAGCTCAAGAACCGTCATCAAGTTTTTCTCTTTCGGTGATGCATCCAGCCCTTTTGCGTTAATTTCCTGAAGCAGTGCTTTGATCGCAGAGGAGCCCTTTGACATCACATCAATATCAAAGTCTTCCGCACGGACCGTAAAATAAGCAGCATAGTAAAGAAGCGGCAAATGCACTTTAAAGTATGCGATCCGCACGGCCATTAAAACGTAAGCGGCGGCGTGCGCTTTCGGAAACATGTATTTGATTTTTTTACATGAATCAATATACCATTCCGGCACTTCATTTTTGCGCATTTCTTCTTCCATTTCTTCCGTCAGCCCTTTTCCTTTACGGACAGATTCCATGATTTTAAAAGCAAAAGCCGGTTCAAGCCCTTGATAAATCAAATAGACCATAATGTCATCCCGGCAGCCGATTACGTCAGACAGCTGGCAGATGCCTTTTTGAATCAGTTCCTGCGCATTTCCGAGCCATACATCCGTTCCGTGAGACAAACCGGAAATTTGAACGAGCTCTGAGAATGTAGTTGGTTTTGTTTCTTCAAGCATCTGGCGGACGAACCGCGTACCAAATTCCGGAATACCAAGTGTACCGGTTTTACACATAATTTGTTCTTCCGTTACACCGAGGGATTCAGTGCCGCTGAAAATCTTCATTACTTCAGGATCATCAGTCGGAATCGTTTTTGGATCTATGCCTGATAAATCCTGAAGCATCCGGATTACCGTTGGATCGTCGTGGCCGAGAATATCGAGCTTAAGCAGGTTATCGTGAATGGAATGGAAATCAAAATGGGTCGTTTTCCACTCCGATTTATCAGAGTCAGCCGGATACTGAATCGGTGAAAAATCGTATATATCCATGTAATCCGGCACAACAATAATACCGCCTGGATGCTGTCCGGTTGTCCGCTTAACGCCCGTACATCCGGATACAAGACGGTCTACTTCGGCACTCCGGTATTGCTTCGTATATTCTTCAGCATACTTTTTCACATAGCCGTAGGCGGTTTTTTCCGCTACCGTACCAATGGTGCCGGCCCTGAATACATAATCCTCGCCAAACAGCTCTTTCGTGTAATTATGCGCACGCGGCTGATACTCACCGGAAAAGTTCAAATCGATATCCGGCACCTTGTCCCCTTTAAACCCAAGGAATGTTTCAAACGGAATATCATGTCCGTCTTTTTTGTAGGGGATCTTGCAGTTTGGACAATCTTTATCCGGCAGGTCAAATCCGGAGCCGACCGACCCATCATCAAAGAACTCGGATTTTTTGCACGATGAGCATACATAGTGCGGAGGCAGCGGATTTACTTCTGTTATTTCGGTCATTGTGGCAACAAATGACGAACCGACCGATCCGCGTGAGCCAACCAGGTAACCGTCATCAAGTGACTTTTTCACCAGCTTATGTGAAATCAGGTAAATAACCGCGAATCCATGGCCGATGATACTTTTTAATTCTTTTTCAAGCCGCGCTTCTACAATTTCCGGCAGGTCATCCCCATAAATCTTCCGTGCCATGCCATAACTCATTTCCCGCATTTCTTCGTCAGCGCCTTCTATTTTCGGCGTATACAGATCGTCCTTAATCGGTTTGACTTCTTCGATCATATCAGCGATCTTATTCGTGTTGGCCACAACGATCTCATGCGCTTTTTCTTTCCCCAAAAATGAAAAAGCGTCAAGCATATCATTCGTTGTCCGGAAGTGAACGTCCGGCAGCGTCTGGCGATTTAATGGATTGGCTCCGCCCATAGATGAAATTAAAATGTGGCGGTACACTTTGTCTTCTTCATTTAAATAATGAACATTGCCGGTTGCGGCAACTAGTTTGTTTTGTTCTTCTCCAATGGTGACGATGTTTCGAATAATATCTTCAAGCCCTGCTTCATCACGTACAAGCTCCATTTCAATCAGCGGCGCATTCACGGCTTTCGGCTGCACTTCTAAATAATCATAAAACTCAGCAGCCTGTCGTGCTTCGTCCATCCCTTTTTGCATCATCGCTTCAAATACTTCCCCTTTGTTGCAGCCGGAGCCAATCAGCAAGCCGCCGCGGTGCTTTTGCAAAACAGACCGCGGGATGCGCGGCACACGGTAAAAGTAATTGATATGCGAGAGGGACACAAGCTTAAATAAATTTTTCAGCCCTTCTGCATTTTGGGCAAGAATCGTACAGTGGTAAGGGCGTGCACGTTTATAGGCCCCGCCTTCCCCCATAAAGTTATTGAACTCGTTATGTTTCTTAATCCCTTTTTCATCTGCCTCTTTTAACAATTTAAGCAGGATGTATCCCGTCGCTTCCGCATCGTAAATCGCGCGGTGATGCTGGGTTAATTCTACATCGAATTTTTTCGCCAGTGTGTTCAGCCGGTGATTTTTCATATCCGGGTACAGTAAACGTGCCAGCTCCAGTGTATCAATCACTGGATTTGAGGTCCGGCCTATAGCATACTTTTTGTAGCCTGTTTGAATAAAGCCCATATCAAACGACGCATTATGCGCAACCAAGATGGCATCCCCGGTCCACTCTTTGAAATCACGGAGCACTTCGTCTATCTCAGGTGCATCTTGTACCATGTCATCGGTAATGCCGGTCAGTTCAATGGTCGTTGCAGACAGCGGATGATGCGGGTTGGCAAATCGTTCAAACCGGTCGATAATTTCACCGTCTTTTATTTTGACTGCGGCCAGTTCAATAATCGTATCGTATACTGCTGAAAGACCCGTCGTTTCAACGTCAAAAACCACATACGTGTCTGTAGCAAGGTCCCGGTCGGCATCTTCGTATGCGATCGGCACACCGTCATTAACGAGATTGGCTTCCATCCCATATAAAATTTTTACACCATGTTTTTTTCCGGCACTGTATGCTTCCGGGAACGACTGAGCCACTGCATGATCGGTAATAGCGATAGCCGGATGTCCCCATTTTTTTGCCTGCCCGACTAATGTGCTGATGGAAGTTATGGCATCCATCTGGCTCATCGGTGAATGAAGATGAAGTTCCACCCGTTTTTCCTCTGCTGTATCTTCCCGCATCGGGGAACGAATTTCATTTACATCATTGGCGATCATCACGAGGTCACGGACAAAGGTGTCATTTTGAACAGACCCCCGCACACGTACCCACATGCCTTTTTTAATACGGTTAAACATCGCAGCGTCTTCTTTATCACGTGAAAACATTTTGATCATTAAGGAGTCCGTGTAATCGGTAATCTTAAAAGTAAGCAGCGTACGGCCGCTGCGCAGCTCTTTCGTTTCTGCGTCAAAGATATACCCTTCTGAAGCAATCCGGCGCTCTTCATCAACAATTTCTTCAAGCTTTTTAAAGTCTGCATCCGGCTTGATCATATAACCAATCGTTACAGGGCCGGATTCTTCCGGAGCCTCACCCTGCTCTTTTGCCCGGTTTTGCATATCGATGACTGCCTGACGTGCCCGTTCCGCATCTTCTTTACGCTTTTCTTCTAAAAACTTTTCATATTCTTCGTTTCGTTCGTTTTGGGAAACCTGTATGTCAAATGTCAGCGGCGGAAATCCAAGACTTTCATACACTTCGGACAAGCGGCGTCCATATTTGTTTTTCAGCGCCATGCCTTCCATTTCATTTTGAGTGCGGATCACAAGCTTGGTCCCCGATACCTCCGGTTTTTGCCCGTTTAATGCCGCTAAAAGCGGAGGCGCCATGCCTTCAAGCTGGCGGACGCAATACGGCCAGTAATCGATGATATGCTCCGGTGTACATGTACGATCCTGTACTTCCATCGAGAAAGTAACCGAGGCAAATGTGGCAAATGTGGCAGACAGCGCATCGGCAAACCGCATGAGAACATTACACGGAATCAGCGCTGGGGCCGCAAATACAAAATGCCACTTTTTTTCTTGTTTTAATACGGTTAATTTTTTGATTTCGGTTCCTTCAAAGTGGCGGACCACTGCATCTTCTGTTAGCCGAAGCTGGTCCAGCAGGATTAAAAAGCGGCTCCGTCCACTTGATGCTTCCTTCATTTTTATTTCCCCCTTACACAGAAAAGGATGAGCGGCACGAGCCGGTCATCCTTTTTCTTTTAAAGTGCAGCCTGCAAGCTGCGTACCGCTTGCACGATTTCTTCAACAGACGCTTCTACTACTTCGCCTGTCTGGCGTACTTTTATTTCAACAATGCCTTCAGCAGCTTTTTTCCCTGCTGTTACACGAACAGGCACACCAATTAAATCACTATCGGTAAACTTAACCCCTGCACGTTCAGCACGATCATCGAGCAGCACATCCATACCTGCACCCCGAAGAGCCGTATAGATTTCGTTTGCTGCATCTGTCTGCGCCGAGTCTTTCACATTGACAGGAATCACATGAACATCAAATGGCGTAAGATTTAGCGGCCATACAAAGCCGTTTTCATCATTGTACTGTTCCGCCATTGCTGCAAGAACACGCGAAACGCCGATACCGTAGCAGCCCATAATCATCGGCTGTGTCCGGCCGTTTTCATCCAGATACACAGCGTTCATTGCTTCACTGTAACGCGTGCCCAGCTTGAAGATGTGGCCAACTTCGATTCCTTTTGCAAACTGAATTGTTCCTTCTCCATCTGGAGACGGATCACCTTCTAAAATAAAGCGAAGATCTGCAAATTCTGTTACATGGAAATCACGATCTGCATTGGCATTCACATAATGAAAGCCATTTTCGTTCGCCCCGCACACAATGTTTACCATCGATTGAACGGCGTTATCAGCCAGTATTTTCACATCAGCCGGAAGGCCGACCGGACCAAGCGAACCGAACGAAGCACCAAATAATTTTACGGCCGCTTCTTCATCCGCCATTTCGACCGTTTTGGCATTTAAGACATTTTTCAATTTAATATCGTTGATTTCATGATCTCCGCGTGCAAGAACAACGACCATTTCATCGTCGACGTTAAAAAGAAGCGTTTTAATGCACTGCTCAGCCGAAACATCCAAAAACGCACTGACTGTCTCAATCGTTTTTGAATCAGGTGTTTCTACTTTCTCAAGCGGTTTTTGTTCCTCACCACTTTTTTCATATACGACTGCAACCGGCGCCATCTCGACATTTGCTGCATAATCGGATGTGTCTGAATACGCAATTGTATCTTCACCGATATCAGACAACACCATAAACTCATGTGTGTCTTTTCCGCCCATTGCACCTGAGTCGGCAATAACTGCCCGGAAATTCAATCCGCAGCGGCGGAAGATATTCGAATATGCTTCAAATAAACGATCATATACTTCGTCCAGGCTCTCTTGTGAAGCATGGAAGGAGTATGCATCTTTCATAATAAATTCGCGGCCGCGAAGCAGGCCAAACCGTGGTCGTTTTTCATCACGGAACTTTGTTTGAATTTGGTACAAAGTCAGCGGCAGGCGCTTGTATGATTTTATTTCATCCCGGATAAGAGACGTAATCACTTCCTCATGGGTTGCGCCGAGTGCGAAGTCGCGTGAATGACGATCTTTTAAACGCATGAGTTCCGGACCATAAGTCTGCCAGCGTCCTGACTCCTCCCAAAGCTCTGCCTGCTGCAGGGCCGGCATTAGAAGTTCAACTGCCCCTGCGGCATCCATTTCTTCACGGACAATCGCTTCTACTTTGCGGAGCATTTTTTGGCCAAGCGGCAGATAGCTGTAAATCCCGCTTGCATTTTGCCGGATAAAACCGGCGCGAAGAAGCAGCTGATGGCTTTTTACGTCCGCATCAGCCGGTACTTCCCGCATCGTTGGAATTAACGTTTTGCTTTGTTTCATTCAATCGCACCTCGACTAAAATAATAATTTACTGTAAAAAGAATCTTTCAATATCATTCCATGTAACCACAATCATCAAAAGCATAAGCAGCGCAAAGCCGACAAAATGCACCATACCCTCCATGCGGCGGTCTACCGGCTTTCCACGTATCGCTTCATACAAGAAAAACAGCAGGCGTCCGCCGTCTAAAGCTGGAAGCGGCAGGAGATTCATAATTCCGAGATTTATGCTCAGTACACCCGCCCATTTTGCCAGGTTTAAAATGCCGGACTGAGCGACTGTATCGGTGGAAACATAAATGCCGACAGGCCCTGACAGCATATCAAGCGAAAACTGCCCCGTTACAATCGTGCCAAGCATATTGACGATCATCTTCGTCCAAACGTACACTTCTTTGGCCCCGTACGTGAACGAGCCAAGTACAGAGTGCTCAAAAGGACTATACACGCCGATACGGCCGAATGTTTCGCCTTCTGCCGTTTCTTTATCCGGCGTAACAGGTATCGTTAATTGTTCCCCATTACGATCGATGGCAAAAGTTAACTCTTTTCCTGGGTTGTCCTGAATAACCGTAACGATTTCTTTCCAGGATCCCATGTTTTCTCCATTAATGGAGATCACACGGTCTCCTTCTTTCAGGCCGGCTTCAACTGCTGCCCCATTGTTAATCACTTCACCAAGCTTTGGCTCGTCCGTTGGAATTCCCTGAATCATGGCCAGTACTACGAAAATAATGAACGCGAGAATGAAGTTAAACAAAGGACCGGCAAAAATAGCCATAGCACGCTGCGGAAGCGTTTTTGAATTAAATTGGCGGTCATACGGCGCAATTTGCGTGCTTAACTGGTCTTCGGTCATTAAAGCTTCACGGTGTACCGGATAAGTGCGCAGTTCTTCTTCGCCTTCTTCGTATCCACTGATCGTTAAGCCATGCTCAAGATCCGCTTTTTCAATTTCAATCGTGCGAGCATCTTTAAAGCGATCCCGGCCATTTACAATTAAATTAACCGCCTCGCCTTTTTCATTAAAAACAACGCCAATTCTCTGGCCGGCTTTCAGTTCTGTCGTTTCCGGGTCTTCACCCGCCATGCGTACATAGCCTCCGAGCGGAAGCAGGCGGATCGTATAAACGGTTTCTCCTTTTTTATGCGCAAATATTTTTGGACCGAATCCGATCGCAAATTCACGGCATAGAATACCGGCCCGCTTAGCAAAGAGAAAGTGGCCTAATTCATGGAAAAAAACAAGCGATCCAAAGATAACGATAAACGCTATAACGGTATTCAAACGTTTCTAACCACCTTTTTTTATGATAAAAGTGAGCGTACTGCCGCCCTGGCTTCAGCATCTGCCTCCAGCACTGCCCCAAGTTCTGGTGATTGAACAGGTGTATGTCCCTCCATCGTCCGCTCCACCATTTCATCAATTTGCAAAAATGATATTTTCCGATCGAGAAAAGCAGCTACCGCTTCTTCATTTGCCGCATTCATCACGGCAGGCATCGTTCCGCCTGTGCGTCCCGCTGTGTACGCAAGATGAAGCATACGGTATCGGTCAAAATCCATCTCTTGAAAATGAAGACGGCCAATCTCGGCTAAATTCAACTGAGCCGTATCAGGAAGAGGCAGCCGGTCCGGCCAAGTGAGCGCATACTGGATCGGCACACGCATATCAGGTGAACCAAGCTGTGCCATCACCGACCGGTCATGAAACTCGACCATCGAGTGGATGATGCTTTCACGGTGCAAAATAACATCAATTTGTTCATAAGGCAGGCCAAACAGCCAGTGCGCTTCAATTACTTCAAGCCCCTTATTCATCATTGTAGCAGAATCGACTGTTATTTTCGCGCCCATAGACCAGTTTGGATGATTTAATGTTTCTTCTACGGTTACTTTTTCGAGCTCTTCCCTTTTTCTATCACGGAAGCTTCCGCCTGAAGCTGTTAAAATGAGCCGGCTGATATTTTTTTCCTGTTCACCCTGCAGGCTTTGAAAAATGGCTGAATGCTCACTGTCAACTGGAAGTAAATGAACGCCCGCCTGCTTTGCGGCCTCTGTTACAATATGTCCAGCTGTAACAAGCGTTTCTTTATTGGCAATGGCGATGTTTTTTTTCGCCTTTATCGCTTTAAGCGTCGGCTCCAGGCCGACACTGCCAATCACCGCGTTTACAAGTGTGTCTGCTTCCGGAACCACTGCCGCTGCTTCAAGCCCTTCCTTTCCATACAATACGCGTACGGACGGAAACTTCGCCTGCAGGCGTTCCGCTGTATTTTTTTCGATAACGGAGACGAGCGCTGGCTCAAATTCTCGAATGATGTTTTCAGCAGCTTCCTCGTTTTTCCCTGCAGAAAAAGCCGCCAGCCGGAAAGAATCTGGATGCTTCCGTATAATATCAAGAGTCTGCACACCAATGGATCCGGTTGCCCCTAATAAACTTATCGTTTTCACTACATTCATCTCCCTACAATAGTTGAAGCATGTGCAACAGCGGAAACACGAACAGCCAGCTGTCTGTGCGGTCTAAAATCCCACCATGGCCTGGCAGCAGATTACCTGAATCTTTTACACCATAATGCCGCTTCAGAGCGGATTCTGCCAAATCGCCCACCTGGCCTGCTACAGACAGAATCGCTGCCGATACGAGTACCCACAGAGCCGGCGCCTGGAAATCAAGAAACAGCAGAAAAACTGCCGCAACGACTACGGCCGAGCCAATTCCCCCGTAAAAGCCGGCCACTGTTTTGTTCGGGCTGATATCCGGCCAAAGCTTGCGTTTTCCAAATGAGCGGCCAATAAAATATGCGCCCGAGTCAGATGCCCACGTAATAAACAGCGCAAAAAAGACATACAAAACGCCGCCGGCTTCTCTCGTTTCGATAAAATAATAGAAACCAAAGCCGATATAAAGTGTCAGCAATATACAATAAGCAGCATCTTCAAACGTAAATTGGTTTTTCGTCATGACCGTTACAACAAGAAACAGCAAAACGAATAAGCCAAGATATTCAAACTTCTCCATGCCAAGGAATTGCCAGTCCGCCCTGTCGCTCTGCGGAATCAGCATAATAAAGACGAGCAAAATCGACAACAGGCCCGGTATGGAGAAAATCGAAATCTGTTTCATTTTTAATGCTTCTATTACAGCCGCCGCACTCATTACATAAACAAGAATAAGAAAGGGCAGCCCCCCAATCAGTACGATTGGCAAAAATGCTGCTGCCGCTATTATTCCTGTTATCATTCGTTGTTTCATGATTGTTAATCCCCCATCATTCCATTACGACAACCCGCCAAACCGCCTTGATCTTTTTTGATATGAAGCTACTGCCTCAAGTAGATGTTTTTCTGAAAAATCAGGCCATAAAACGTCCGTAAAGAAAAATTCCGTATAAGCCAGCTGCCATAACATAAAGTTGCTTAGTCGATGCTCTCCGCTTGTTCGAATGAGGAGGTCGGGCTCTGGCAAATGGCTGGTCATTAAATAGCGGGAAACAGTAGCATCTGTTATATCCTGCTCCGATAATGTTCCCGACTGAACATCTGTTATCATAGAACGCATAGCCTGTACAAGCTCTGTTCGACTGCCATAATTCAAGGCAAAATTAAGAATAAGTCCATTATTTTCGGCTGTTTGGTTTATTGCATTTTGCACAGCATTTCTTGTGTGTGCAGGAAGCTGCTCGATATCACCTATCATTTCTACACGTACGTTTTCTTCCATTAGTTCAGGCAAAAATGTAGAGAGAAACTCCTGTGGAAGCTTCATTAAAAAATCAACTTCAAGCTTAGGCCGCTTCCAGTTTTCTGTCGAGAACGCATAAAGCGTCAGCACTTTAACACCAAGCTTATTTGCAGCCCTTGTGATTTCCCGAACCGTTTTCATTCCCTCATTATGACCGGCAATACGGGGCAGCGCTCTTTTTTTTGCCCAGCGGCCGTTCCCATCCATAATAATGGCAATATGCGCAGGAATCCCTTCTTCGGAAATCACAGGCTCTCCTGCATTTTTTGATTGCCAAAACCACTGTTTATGTGCCATACAAAATCCCCCATATCGCTTCTTCCAACCTATTTTACCATAGATGCTGTTTTCGTAGTAATTGGAGCGATAAAATCCAAAAAAAGAAACCCTCCTGCCAGCAAGAGGGTTTTTTCTTTACACTTCCATGATCTCTTGTTCTTTTTCCTTGGCAATTTCATCCACTTTGCGGATATAATTGTCCGTTTGTTTTTGAACATCTTCTGTGTAGCCGCGAAGGTCATCCTCAGTTAGATCACCATTTTTTTCGCCCTTTTTCAAATCATCGTTCGTGTCACGACGAATATTGCGAATCGCTACTTTTGCCTCTTCCGCTTCTTTTTTAACAAGCTTGGCCAATTCTTTGCGGCGCTCTTCTGTTAAAGCAGGAAAATTCAATCGAATCACAGAACCATCATTCGATGGTGTCAAACCAAGGTCTGACTTTAAAATTGCTTTTTCAATATCACCCATAGATGATTTATCATATGGTGTAATGACTAACAGGCGGGCTTCTGGAATGTTGATAGAAGCAAGCTGGTTAATTGGCGTTGGCGCGCCGTAATAATCAATTGTAATACGGTCAAGCACGTTCGCGCTTGCGCGTCCAGCACGAATGGAAGCAAGCTCGCGATTAAATGCGGAGATCGCTTTATCCATTCTTTCTTTTGATTGATTCATTACTTCTTGAGACACGTTTATTTCCCCCTCACGATTGTTCCGATATTATCACCAAGTACAACGCGTTTGATGTTTCCTTTTTCCGTAACCGAGAAAACAACAAGCGGAATATCATTGTCCATGCATAGAGAAGAAGCAGTGGAATCCATAACCGCAAGTCCTTCCTTAATCACATCTAGGTAAGACAACTCTGAGTATTTAACCGCATCTTTGTCTACTTTTGGATCGGCGCTGTACACGCCATCCACGTTGTTTTTCGCCATTAAAATAACTTCCGCTTCAATTTCAGCAGCACGCAGTGCAGCAGTTGTATCGGTTGAGAAGTAAGGATTTCCAGTACCCGCAGCAAAAATAACAACACGACCTTTTTCCAAATGACGAATCGCACGACGGCGAATGTACGGCTCAGCAATCTGGCGCATTTCAATGGATGTCTGTACGCGTGTTTCAATTCCGAGCTGTTCCAGACTGTCCTGCAGCGCCATTGAATTCATCACGGTTGCAAGCATCCCCATATAATCCGCTGTTGCGCGGTCCATACCCATTTCGCTGCCAATCTTGCCGCGCCAAATGTTGCCGCCGCCTACCACAACTGCCACTTCCACATCCAGTTCGCTTACTTCTTTTACCTGTTCTGCAACAGATTGAATAACAGCAGGGTTAATCCCAAATCCTGCTTCACCTGCTAATGCTTCACCACTTAATTTTAATACAACACGTTTATACTTTGGCTGGCTCATGTAGACCTCCATCTGTAATGTACATGAAATCCCTCACCAAGAGCGGCAAGGGATTCCATTTATTCCTTTCCGACCGGCGGATGCGGAATCATTATTTTTTAACTTGGCTCATAACTTCTTCTGCAAAGTTATCTTGACGCTTTTCTAAGCCTTCGCCCACTTCGTAACGAACGAACTCAGTTAAAGTTGCTCCTTTAGACTCAAGGAACTGGCGTACTTTTTGATCTGGATCTTTAACAAAGCTTTGATCCAAAATGCAGATTTCTTCAAAGAATTTGCCAAGACGGCCTTCAACCATTTTTGCAACAATGTTTTCTGGTTTGCCTTCGTTAAGCGCTTGTTCTGTTAATACTTTACGCTCACGATCTACTTCTTCTTCAGAAACTTGGTCGCGTGAAACATATTTTGGATTTAGTGCAGCTGCATGCATTGCTACATCTTTGGCTGCTGCAGCATCTGTAGTGCCTTCAACAATAGCTAATACGCCGATACGGCCGCCCATGTGCAGGTACTCACCAAATGCAGCGTTTTCGCCTTTTGTACGAATTTCAAAGCGGCGAAGTGTAATTTTTTCACCGATTTTCGAGATTGCTTCGCTGATGTACATATCAACTGTTTTACCGTTTTCCATTGTTTGTGCAAGAGCTTCTTCAACAGAAGCTGGCTTGTTCGCTAATAGGTGAGCTGCGATTTCTTTTACAAGCACTTGGAAGTTTTCGTTTTTTGCAACGAAATCTGTTTCTGCATTTACTTCCAAAAGAACAGCTGTGTCGCCTTCACTTGTAATAAATGTTGTACCTTCAGCTGCAATACGGTCTGATTTTTTCGCTGCTTTTGCAATTCCTTTTTCACGAAGGAAATCGATTGCTTGATCTAAATCACCGTTTGTTTCAACAAGTGCTTTTTTGCAGTCCATCATGCCTGCGCCTGTTTTTTCACGAAGTTCTTTTACCATTTGTGCAGTAATAGCCATTTTGGTTCCTCCTTTAAATATGTAGAACCGCTATGCGGTTTTATTGTTTCTTTCTTTAAAAAAAGGTGATAAGGGTATCCCTCTTATCACCTTTATCTGTTTCATTACTCAGCTGCTGCTTCTGCTGTTTCAGCTTCTTGCACTTCTTCTTGAACTTCTTCTTCAGCGATTTCTTCGCCTTGTTTCGCTTCAAGAACAGCGTCAGCCATTTTACCTGTTAGAAGTTTAACCGCACGGATCGCATCATCGTTCGCTGGAATTACATAATCGATTTCATCCGGATCGCAGTTTGTATCAACGATACCTACGATAGGAATGTTCAATTTACGTGCTTCTGCAACAGCGATACGCTCTTTGCGTGGATCGATAATGAATAGGGCATCAGGAAGACCTTTCATATCACGAATACCGCCAAGGAATTTAACAAGACGCTCATGCTCTTTTTTAAGCTGAACAACTTCTTTCTTTGGAAGTACTTCGAATGTACCGTCTTCTTGCATTTTTTCAATGTTTTTCAAACGTTGTACACGCTTTTGGATTGTTGAGAAGTTAGTAAGTGTACCACCCAACCAGCGTTGGTTTACATAGTACATACCTGAACGTTCTGCTTCTTCTTTTACAGAATCTTGTGCTTGTTTTTTTGTACCAACAAACAAGATTTTACCGCCGTCACCGGCAACTTCTCTTACAAATTTGTACGCTTCTTCCACTTTGCGAACGGTTTTTTGAAGATCGATGATGTAGATCCCGTTACGCTCTTGGAAAATGTACTTTTTCATTTTTGGGTTCCAACGGCGAGTTTGGTGACCGAAGTGAACGCCTGCTTCAAGCAATTGCTTCATAGAAATTACTGACATGTTTTGTTTCCTCCTGTTTGGTTTGATTTCCTCCGTCTTTCTCACACTCACACAGCTTCCGTCTGAGACGGCACCGGCTGATGAATCAAAAGACGTGTGTATTAACACCGTTAGTTACTATAACACATTCGATATGGGGCTGCAACTACTTTCCTTCAGTTTTGTTAAATTTAAGTGCAAGCTGCACTTCCGTTACCCCAATATGAAGCGTTTTTGCGATTTGTTCCTCTGTCATTCCCTGCTCTTTCATATCCGCTATTTTTTTCGACTGCGGCACCTCCTTTTCTGTATTCCTTTCTACTTGGACTGTTTTTATCCCCGTATAGGCTTTGGCCGCAGCTTTTCGAGGCATGAGCGGAGGCAGTGGCTTTCCCCTGGGTTCTGGGTCTTTAGCATTTGATTTTTTTGCCGGAGGAATACTTCCCAATTTCGCAATAAGCTGCTCATTTTCTTCTTTTATTTCTATTAGGAAGGCCGTCATCATTTCTTCCATATCCTTTGCGGCCTGCTTTGCTTTTTTCTCCGAGTCGCTGATTTTGTTCTGCCGCTGGAAAAGGATAATCAGGGCAAATAAGCTCATCGCATGAATTAAAAAAGAAATGGTGATTAAAAATATTGTCATACGTCCCTCTTACCCGCTAAAGTCGATCTGCTTCCCTATTATAAGGATGGGCATATCCCATCTTTTGCGGATTTCTTTTTTCTTTTTCTGTTTGTTTTGCTGCTCTTCGCCACCCTGCCCGCCTGTTTTGTTGCTTTGATGACTCTCAGCTGCCACCGTCCCTTTCCACTTCATTTCTTTGACGGCTTTATGCTGTATAGCTGCTGGGCAGCAAAAAAGGTCTGCTGGTGGTCTTGAGCCGGCTTTGCTCCTTCAAATGTACGTGGAAGCGCCACCTGCATTTCAATTGATTTAAAATCCATTTACCAGCCCCCTCTGCATTCATATTTAATGCTTTAAGAGCTGCTGCTTCAACTTAAAAAGAGCTTTTGAATGGATTTGTGAGATACGTGAAGTGGATAAGTTTAATACCTCGCCAATTTCCGTAAGCGTCAATTCTTCTTTATAAAAGAGATCAATCACCAGCTGCTCTTTATCTGTTAACTTTTTGATTTGCGAGGACAGCTCTTGAATCTGCTCCTGCTTGACCATTTCCTCCTCAGGTGTTTTGGTGCGCGGGTCTTTCAGTACAAACCCTCCTGCTTCCGGCTGATCAGGATCCTGCGCCTGTTCATCCATAGACAGTACATGAGAAAAAAAATGTTCCGCCATTGTATCTTGAATGTCGGCCACAGACATGCCAAGTTCGTCGGCTACCTCTTCGGGTGTAGCCGCACGTAAGTATTTCTGTTCAAGCATTGAAGAAACTGCTTCAATTTTTTTGGATTTTTCTCTCGTTGCCCGCGGCAGCCAGTCCTCTTTTCTGAGACCGTCTAAAATGGCGCCACGGATCCGAAAAGAAGCATAGGTGTCAAACTTTAAATCTCGTGATGGTTCAAACTTCAGCAGAGCATCGTAAAGCCCTGTCATTCCATAGCTCGCTATTTCTTCCCTGCTTACTGTTTTTGGGAGAGCTGCTCCAATACGCCGACAATGAAATGTGACAAGCGGCATATAACGAGCTACCAGTGCATCTCCAGCATCGGGATGCTGTTCCTGCTTCCATCTTTCCCATAGTTTTTGCTCATCTTCAGGCATTTTTCGTGCCATTGAACCTCTCCTTCCGGCGTACGACTACAACACGCTGCAAGTCTTTCTTTTATTCTAATGAAAAGTATTTCTTTTGCCAACAATATACACTAAAAAGCAGCGGACATCCGTCCGCTGCTCGCTCAAATTAAATCTTTTGTTCTCCCTTATTAACTGTCCGAATATGCAAAAGAAACGTCATTGGATCGAATTCAATCGTTCTGCCGCTGCTGCCGCCGGTATCTTCTGAAAGAATAGGAATATGGGCTTTTTGCAGCTGTTCTTTTACAGCAGCTACATTCCGGGGGCCGATTTTCATTAAATCAGAACCTGATTTAAATTGAAACATCTGGGCGCCTCCCGCTATTTTCGCCTTCAGGCGACCTGGACGGACCCCCTGTTTTGCAAGCTCCGCAATTAGCGCTTGAATACCCGTATCGGCAAATTTGGCTTTATTTTTAATATCAGCTTTTGCAAGATTGGAATCCGGAAGCATCACATGGACCATTCCCGCTATGTGTGACACTTCATCGTAAAGAACAACCCCGACACAGGAGCCGAGCCCGGAAGTTCGAATCATATTCGGCGGCTTGACGATATTCATGTCTGCGATACCGACTTTGATGATTTCACCTATTTTATTTATCATAGCCTGCACCAAGCGCTTTAAACAAAATAGGAAAAGAATCCGGTGACAGAAAAAGAAAGAAATGGCCTTTGACCGTTTCAACGTCTCCTTCATCCGTTTCAGTTAAAATCGTATCAATGACGATGGTATAATCGCTGTATTGAGAGATCTCAAGCAGCCCATAGCTAATGATTGCGCCAAACATATCCACCGCCAGTTCTGGTACGGAAGGCTGCAGCTTGAGCTGTGTAAAATCTCCCAAAGCAGACAAGTATGAACCAGATAAAATATTGCCCATTTCCTGCATGGCAGAAAAGCCGATCGTATGCGTATCATGTTCGCGGAATGTAAAGGATTCGTCACCCATTAATTTTTGAATAAAACGATCGGCTTCTTCAACAGCCAGCATAAAAAACATATTGCCGCCTGCTTCCCCTTCAATTCGCAAGCTCACACTGACTACTTCTTTTTCAGAGCCGCCGGTTAGCTCCATCATCTCTGCAAAAGGAACAATCCGGACGTTCGGGACCTTCATATCAATTTTCCGGTTTAATAAAGTGGAAAGGGACGTCGCCGCATGACCTGCTCCTATATTGCCTACTTCTTTTAAAATATCAAGGTGAATGGGTTGAATTCTATCAATATAATTCATAGCAGCAGCCTTAGTTGAAAATCTTCTGCAGGCTCAGCATAATAAGCAGCCTTTTTTCAAGTTTTGCTACACCTGTTATATACTCATCTCCAAGTGAGCCTACCACTTCGGGCTGAGGCTCAATGGCATCTACCGGAATATCAAGTACGTCGTTGGCACCGTCTACAACCAGTCCCACCTCAATATCATCAAAAGAAGCAATAATAATACGGGTTGATTCATCATATTGTTTATCCGACAAACCGAAACGGCTGCGAAGGTCAATAATCGGCGTTACAACCCCTCTTAAATTAATAACCCCTTTCACAAAAGGAACTGTTCCCGGGACACGTGTAATATGCATTAACTTCTCAATAGAGTAAACCTGGTGAACGGGAAGTGCATATTCTTTATCTACCAGCTGAAAAGCTATCACTTTTACTGTTTCAGATGCAAGGGTTTCACTCATTTGATGCACCTCCTTATTTAATCAGCGCATTGCAATCTACAATCAGCGCTACTTGTCCGTCTCCGAGTATAGTCGCGCCGGAGATCGCAAAAACATTTGATAAGTAGTTTCCGAGTGATTTAAGCACTACTTCCTGCTGTCCGATAAATGAATCTACCACTAATCCAGCCATCTTTTCCCCTTTGCGGACGAGGACAACAGAGTAAAAACGGTCGTCATCTTCTTCATGCGGCACAGAGAAAATATCCTCTAAAAACAAAAGAGGTACTACCTTTCCACGGAAATCAATGACCTGCTGGTTATGCGCATGCATAATATCTTCTTTTTTGACAATCGCCGTTTCGATAATAGAAGACAAAGGAATGGCATATTTTTCTTTTTCCACTTCGACGAGCATAACAGAAATAATCGATAGTGTCAGCGGCAGCTGAATGGAGAAGATGGAGCCTGCTCCTTCTTGAGAATCGATCGTAATGGAGCCGCCCAGCGATTCAATGGTCGTTTTCACAACATCCAACCCTACGCCGCGTCCTGATAAATCAGAAATCACTTCAGCTGTTGAGAAACCAGATGCCATAATGAGCTCAAAAATCTGGCGGTCTGTCATTCCTAGTGCCTGCTCTTCTGTTACGATTCCTTTATCAAGCGCTTTTTGAAGAACGCGGTCTTTATTGATCCCGGCCCCGTCATCTTCAATTTCAATAAATACATGGTTGCCGCTATGGTACGCTTTCAGCTTAATCGTTCCTTCAGCCGGTTTGCCTTTTGAAAGACGGACTTCCGGCATCTCGATTCCGTGATCTCCCGCATTCCGAATTAAATGAACGAGTGGATCGCCAATTTCATCGATCACCGTACGGTCAAGTTCTGTTTCCGCACCGACAATTTCCAAGTTGATTTGCTTTCCTAAATCCCGTGATAATTGACGGACCAGCTTTGGAAAACGGTTGAACACTGTTTCTACCGGAACCATGCGCATGTTTAAGATAATATTTTGCAAGTCGCCTGAAATACGTGACATGCGTTCTACAGTTTCATTCAGCTCGGTATGGTTTAACTCTGCTGAAATAGATTCAAGCCGTCCCCGGTCAATCACAAGCTCTTCAAATAAGTTCATTAAAATATCAAGACGCTCAATGTTTACCCGAATGGTTTTATTAGAGGCAGCCTGCTTCGGCGATTTGGCTTCGCTCTTTTCTGCCTCTGCCGGCTGTTTCTTAGCTGTTTCCTGTGCAGCACTGTCAAGTTTTGGCTGAGGCGCTGCAGGCGGGGAGGAAGCGGGCTTCATTTCCGGCTCGGTTACAGAAGTAATTTCTGTTACCTGCACTTGCTCTACTTCAGACACTTTCTTTATTTTTTCTCCAATATCGCCTGCCGGTTCTTTTGTAATAAGCGTGACCGTAAAGGTTTCATCAAATTTTTCTTCTTCCAGCTGCTCAGAGGAAGGAGAGCTTTTGATGACTTCTCCGGATTTCTCAAGCACCTCAAACACCATAAATACACGTGCGGCTTTTAATACACAATCCGGTCGAAGTGAAACGGCGATCTCCAAACAAGTGAATCCCTGCTCTTTTGATTGATTAATCACTGTCCATTCAAACTCGTCATATGAAAGGGCGGCTGCGGGCTGGGAAGCCGTGGGAGCCTCGGGAGCTTCAACGGCTGCTGCCGCTTCTCCCTGTTCAATAATCAGAAGTTTTTCTACAATAGTGGAAACGTCCCTTTTGCCATCTCCTCCTGCCGCAATATCTTCTACCATTGCTTCAAGGTCATCTACAGAAGAAAAAACCGTATCCATTATTTCCAAGGACACAGATAGTTGATGGTTACGAATCGCGTCAAGGACGTTCTCCAATTTGTGGGTTAAATTGGCCAAATCTTCATATCCCATCGTTGCAGACATCCCTTTTAACGTATGGGCGGAGCGGAAAATTTCATTCACAATCGTGATATTGTCCGGATCCTTCTCTAATTCAAGCAAATGCTCACTCATCGCTTGAAGGTGTTCTTTGCTTTCATCAATAAAAATTTCTAAATACTGATTTGTATCCATACGTGTTCACCTCTTATTGTATACGTACTTAACAATGGCTGAAGCAATCTCGTCAACCGGCACTACATCATCAACAAGGTGTGTGGCAATGGCCGCTTTTGGCATTCCATATACTACACATGTTTCTTTCGCTTCCGCAATGGCCTTCACAGTTCCGGTTTCTTTTAATGTAATAAGCCCTTCTGATCCATCCGACCCCATCCCAGTCATAATAACTGCTGTTTTTTCAAGGTCATGTATAGCGGCCGCAGAACGGAATGTTGCATTGGCTGCAGGACGGTGTCCGCCTTCCGGCGGCAATTCATCTAATGCAATAACGGTCGATGTCCCTGTTTTTTTCAAGCGCAGATGCTTTCCACCCGGTGCGATATACACTGTGCCATTTTGCAGAATTTCACCATCTTCGCCTTCTTTCACTCGAATTTCGGATAGTGAATTAAGCCTGTCTGACAAAGACTTTGTAAAACCAGGCGGCATGTGCTGAACAATCACAACCGGAGCCGGAAGCGAGGCTGGAAGTTTAGTCACTACATGCTGCAAGGCGCGCGGCCCTCCAGTAGAAGTCGCAATCAAAACCAGTTTATTCATTTTTTTGCTGCGAACCTGGGGACGCACAGTGTTTGTCTCTGTATATTCGCTCTCAGCCGGAGGGGAAATAATAGCAGGTTTTTTTAATATAGCGGGCTTCATACTGATGTTTGCTTTTGATGCACCCAGTACTTTTTCAATCAGGATATCTTTAATTTTGTGAAGATCAAGCGAGATCGTTCCTGATGGTTTTGCAATAAAATCAACTGCGCCAAGCTCAATCGCTTTCAGTGTTGTTTCCGTTCCTTCTTTTGTTAGACTCGATAACATCACCACTGGACACGGCTGCTTTTCCATAATGGCTTTTAAAGCCTCCAGCCCATCCATTTCCGGCATTTCAATATCAAGAGTGATCACATCTGGTTTAAGCTCCAGTGCTTTTTTTACACCATCTCGGCCATTTCGGCCAAAAGCTATCACTTCAAGCTGAGGATGTTCAGATAAAAACTCGGAAATCAACTTTCTCATAAAAGCGGAGTCATCCACTACGAGAACTTTTTTTGCGTTCATTCTTACCCTCCTCTTTCTGTAAAGAAGCGGCGTAGCTTACTTATAAAACGGGACCCTTCCTTGAAGGTTTCCTTTGGCTCCTCTGCGTATTGATGCACAATTTGCTCAAAAGAAAATGAGATTTTTGCTTTTGGAAAGGAGAGAAGAAATGGCTGTCCCATTTTCACTGCTTTTCTCACTGCGGAATCTTCCGGAATGGCTCCAAGAAAAACGGGCTTTACATTTAAAAACCGATGCATGGTACTGCCCAAACGCCCAGCAGTTTCCTGACCTTCTTTTCTTGATTCCACGCGGTTACAAATTAAATAAAAGATTTTTTGCGGATCGCGCATGTGAATAAATTTCATCATAGAGTACGCATCCGTCATAGCAGTTGGTTCAGGTGTCGTAACTGTCAATACTTCATCAACCGCTTGGAGAATATTTAAGCTTTCTTTTGTAGCTCCTGCTCCCATGTCGAAAAGGAGAAAGTCAAATTCCGCTATCAGTGACTGAAGTCCTAAAATCCATTTTTCTTGATAAGCTTCTTTCCATTCGAACAGGGACGAAAAAGCAGAACCCCCGTGAATGTAGGAAAGCCCCTCAGGTCCAGCTTGAATAAGCTGAGCAAGCGGAAAGTCCCTTTCAAAAAAATCAACAATCGATAATGAGGGGTTGCCATTAATTAAATGATAAATATTACCCATACCAATGTCCATATCAAATAGCAAAACTTTTTTATTTATTTTTGCAAGCCCGACCGCTAAATTAACAGAAATGTTTGTTTTTCCAACACCGCCCTTGCCGCTGACAATGGCCAGCGTTCGAGCTACTTTTTGATTATAAGGCCTTGACTGGACTGATTTTTGCATCATTTTTTGACGAAGCAGTTCCGCTTGGTCTTTCATGCTTTCCAGTCCTCGAAAATGTAATTTACTAATTGTTCCGTCGAAAGTTCGATCAAGTCATCTGGTACATTTTGACCATTGGAAACGAAAGCAGTATGCCGGTTATACGTATGCATTAAATTAAGGAGAGCCCCTTTTGTTTTTGTTTCATCAACCTTTGTGAAAATAAATCCATCTATTCGTAAAGATGAGAAATTTTGAATAATAGCATGTAAATCTTCTTCTTTCGCTGTTGCACTTAATACGAGGAAATAAGCAGATTCTTCGGGACGCTGCATGATCAAAGGCCGAAGATCCGCCACATACTGACCATCAAGATAGTTGCGTCCTGCTGTATCAATAAAAACAGCGTCAGCCGAGCTCAATTCCTGCATACACTGGTTCATGTCTTCTCTTGAATAAGCTACTTTCATTGGTGCATTTAAAAGCCCGGAATACGTTTTCAGCTGCTCGATGGCTGCAATCCGGTATGTATCTGTTGTAATAAAAGCTACTTTTCGATTGAAATCAAGCACCTGCTTTGAAGCAAGCTTTGCAATGGTTGTGGTTTTTCCCACTCCCGTCGGACCGAGTAAATAAGAAAACTTTACTCCTGCTTTGTTTGATGAGCCGGAATCCGGCAGACAGCTTTTTAAATAAAGAAGTGTCCACTCCCTTATTTGCCGGGCTGTGGCTGTTTCTTTTTCGGTATGCCATTTTTCGAATAAGTAGGAAGCCGTTTGGTCAATCCATTCTTTCGCTATTCCATGCCGCTTTAATTGATCGATAGCCGGCTGCAGCATATCCGGATACAAAGCAGAAGAAGCGGTTGATCTTTGAAGGTCCTGAATCATTTTTTTCATATCATTCATTTCATTTTTTAACTCTTCGGAAACTATGGAAGCCGGCTTTTCCTGCAAAGCCGGCCGCTTTACTTCCGGCTGCGCAGGAAAAGCAGCGGCCGCAGGATCAACTGCTGCCACCACCTCAATGTTTTTTTTCTTAAACAAGCCGAAAATTCCACCCGAGTAAACCGTTCTTGACTGCAAAATAACGGCCTGGGCTCCCAATTCTGCTCTGACTTTTTTCATCACTTCCGGCATAGAAGGCGCAAGATATTTTTTTACTTTCATTCGATGGTCACCACCCCTGTACTTTGCACTTCCACACTTGGTTCAAGCTCATTATAAGACAGCACCGGTATTTGTGGAAAATAACGCTCTAAAAGCTGCCGTACATACATCCGAATAGCAGGAGAACAAAGAATAACAGGCGATTGCTGCATAAAAGATGCTTGTTCAACCTGCTGAGCCGTCGCTTCTAAAATACGCTGTGAATCATTTGGATCGATAGATAAATAGTTTCCATGTTCGGTTTGCTGTACACCATCTGCAATCAGTTTTTCAATTCTTCCTGACAGCGTAATAACGTTCAATGACCCGCTCTCATCTGCAAACTGCATGGTAATTTGACGGGCAAGCGCCTGCCTTACATACTCTGTCAGCAAATCGGTGTCTGAAGTCATTTTCCCATAATCAGCCAGGGTTTCAAATATGATCGGCAGATTACGGATAGATAAGTTTTCTTTTAACAGCTTTGACAGTACTTTTTGTACTTCTCCGACAGAAAGCGGATTTGGCGTTACTTCATCTACTAAAATCGGATATGTTTCTTTTAAATGGTCGATTAACTGCTGGGTTTCCTGGCGCCCTAAAAGTTCGTTTGCATACTTTTTAATCGTTTCCGTTAAATGAGTGGACACAACACTTGGCGGATCAACAACGGTATAGCCGAAGATTTCTGCCTGCTCCTTTGCATCTTCCGTAATCCATTTTGCCGGAAGGCCGAATGATGGCTCGATCGTGTCAATGCCTTCTACTAAATCATCTTCTTCACCAGGGCTCATTGCCAGATAATGATCCAGCAGCAGTTCCCCGCCTGCCACTTCACTGCCCTTGATTTTCATACGGTATTCATTTGGCTGAAGCTGAATATTATCCCGGATGCGGACAACCGGAATAACCAGGCCGAGCTCAAGTGCCAGCTGGCGCCTGATCATTACGATACGATCAAGCAAATCTCCGCCTTGATTTGTATCGGCGAGCGGAATTAAGCCATACCCAAATTCAAATTCAATCGGGTCTACGGTTAAAAGGTTCACCACAGATTCTGGACTTTTTAACTCTTCCATTTCTGTTTCTTCTTCAGACGGCACCGGATCCTCCAGATCTGGTTTCGGTACCCGGTTCATCCTATAGCCGCCGTATGCAAGACCGGCTGCAATAGGAATAGTTAACAGATCTGTAATAGGCGTAGCGATGCCTAACAGAAAAATCGTTCCTGCTGCGATATACAGCATAGAAGGATAACGTAAAAGCTGTGCGGTAATTTCTTCTCCTAAATTTCCGTTAGAAGCTGCACGAGTCACAACAATACCCGTTGCGGTTGTAATAAGCAGTGCTGGCACTTGTGAAACGATTCCATCCCCAACCGTTAAAAGAGAATAACGGGCTGCCGATTCAGCAAAAGATAGATCCTGCTGCATCACACCGATGACCATGCCGACAATTAAGTTAATGATAACCATAATAATACCGGCAATCGCATCTCCTTTAACAAACTTTGTTGCCCCATCCATCGCACCGTAAAAATCGGCTTCACGGCTGACTTTTTCCCGGCGCTCACGTGCCTGGGCTTCAGAAATCATCCCAGCATTCAAATCGGCATCAATACTCATCTGTTTTCCCGGCATGGCATCGAGTGTAAACCGGGCTGCCACTTCTGATACACGCTCGGCTCCTTTTGTAATGACAACAAACTGGATGATAACCAGAATAACGAAAATAACCATCCCTACTACAACATTACCGCCAACTACGAATGTCCCGAATGTCTCGACAACGCCCCCAGCTTCGCCGTGACTCAATATGGAACGCGTTGTCGACACATTCAGGCCAAGCCGGAATAACGTCAACAATAAAAGGAGCGACGGAAACACAGAAAACTCCAGCGCTTCTTTCATGTTCATGGAGATGAGCAAAACGAGAAGCGCAAGAGAGATATTCATAATGATGAGCACACTTAACAGCCATGTTGGCAATGGAACGATCAGCATGGCAACGATTAAGATCACGCTTAGTAAAACCGAGAGGTCTCTTGCTTTCATTTTTTTCTCTCCCAACGAAAAACTACAATTTATTTTTTATTCGATATACGTATGCTAGAATTTCAGCAATGGCTTTAAAGAATTCTTCCGGTACTGAATCACCTATTTCCGTTTGATCATGAAGAGCCCGTGCAAGCGGCCGGTTTTCAACCATCATGACGTCATTTTCTTTAGCCACAAATTTAATTTTTTGCGCTAGATAATCTGTGCCTTTGGCCACCACATACGGTGCATCCCTTTTGGATTCATCATACTTTAGCGCAATGGCGTAGTGAGTCGGGTTGGTGATCACGACGTCTGCATTCGGCACCTCCTGCATCATTCGGCGCATAGCCATTTCTCTTTGCGTCTGGCGGATTTTTGATTTAATGAGCGGGTCACCTTCTGAGTTTTTATGCTCATCTTTAATATCCTGCTTGGACATACGCAGGCTTTTTTCGAAATCATACTTTTGGTAAAGGTAATCCAAAACCCCTAAAACGAGTAATGCGGCGGCGGCGGCTAAACCCATTTGTACAGTAATGGAACCGACAAACGGAAGCGTATCTTGAATAGGCTTTAGGGCCAGCTTCAACACTTCATCCATATTTGACCATAAAATAACAAAAGCGGCCGTACCGACAAAACCAATTTTCAAGATTGATTTTAACAACTCTACAATCGCCCGCATCGAAAAAATCCGTTTAAATCCTTTGATCGGATCCAGCTTGTCAAGCTTTGGTTTAATAGGCTCGCCTGTAACCAGCCATCCTACCTGGGCATAATTGGCAACGACTCCCGCCGCCACTGCCGCTGCCATAAATGGACCGGCAATCATTAAACCTTGTTCCATAATTTCAAATACAATCGTTTTTAAGTTTGCTTCCGTGACTTCCATCATCATGTAAGTTTTAAGCGAATGTTCAAACATATGAAAAATGTTTCTGCCCATTGACGCAGCAAACAGCGATAAAAAACCGAACAGAACGAGCAGGCTGACCGCTGTGTTTAAGTCCTGACTTTTTGTAACCTGGCCTTTTTTACGGGAATCCTGCTTTTTTTTCGGCGTGGCTTTTTCTGTTTTTTCACCTGCAAAAAACTGTAAATCTAATTTAAGCACGTTATCCGCCTCCAAAAATCGTCATTAAATCCCGCATAGTGAGAAGCATCATTTGAAACAACTGACGAACAAGCGTGAAAATCACACCCATTACAATAAACATAACCGCAAAGGCCACCCCAATTTTCAATGGAAAGCCCACTGCGAAGATGTTTAGCTGCGGCACGGTTCGTGCTACCACACCAAGCATCACATCCGTTAAAAATAAAACGGCCACTACAGGCATTGACATTTGAAAAGCGATCACAAATACACTGCTGAACGTTCTCGCCATATAATGAGCCGTTTCCTGACTGCCAAATGGAAAAGTGAGCTCGTTGATCGGGATGAGCTGGTAGCTGTAGAAAATGCCATCTAAAATAAGGTGATGCCCATTTAAGGCAAGCAGCATCAATAACGAAAACATGTATAAATATTGGCCCATCAGCGGGCTTTGAACCCCTGTCTGCGGGTCAATAACATTGGCAATCGCAAAACCCATTTGAAAATCAATAAAGCCGCCGGCAATTTGAATAGCCGATAAAACGATAAATCCGGCCATGCCAATTAAAAGACCCACCATAGCTTCTTTTAAAATAAGCAAAATATATTCCCCATTGATTTCAATGGGTGCGGCATCGATCGTGTAATACATCGTCCAGGCAAGCACTAACGAAAAAGCAGCCCGGTGCTGTGCGGGAATGGTCCGATATGAAAACAACGGCATGGTCACAAAAAAAGCCGATATACGGACAAGGACAAGCAAAAAAAGAGATGGATCTGGCATTAATTCTGTCATACTTGTTTAACCAACAAATCTCGTTAAATTAGTAAAAATATCCGATGTATAGGTGATCATTCGCTCCAGCATCCATGGGCCAAAAAAAATCAGGCCGATTAAAACACCCGCAATTTTTGGCACGAACGCAAGCGTCTGCTCCTGAATTTGCGTTGTTGCCTGAAAAATACTCACAATCAAACCGATCCCAAGTGCCAGAAGCAAAAGCGGCGCGCATACAATTAAAGTTGTATATACCCCTTTTTCAGCCAGGGAAAGAACCATTTCTGTATTCATGTTGTCACCTTCCTAAAAGCTTTGAAGCAAGGATTCTATTACGAGATACCACCCATCAATTAAAACAAACAGCAGGATTTTAAAAGGAAGGGAAATCATAACGGGCGGCAGCATCATCATTCCCATAGACATAAGGACACTTGCCACAATCATGTCGATTACAAGAAACGGAATAAAAATCATAAAACCAATTTGAAAAGCCGTTTTGATTTCGCTTAGTGCAAAAGCCGGCACAAGCGTTGTCAGTGGAATGTCGTCAATCGATTTCGGCTGCTCTGCCTGAGTGTAATCCAAAAACAACTGTAAATCTTTTTGGCGGGTCTGCTCGCTCATAAATTCTTTAAATGGGCCGCTCGCCAGCGAGTATGCTTCTTCAAGATTGATTTCTTCATTAAAAAGCGGTGTTAATGCTTCTTCATTCACTTCCTGTAAAACCGGAGACATAATAAAAAAGGTTAAAAAAAGGGAAAGTCCGAGTAAAACCTGTGTTGGCGGCATTTGCTGCGTGCCCAGAGCTGTCCGGACAAACGATAACACAATGACAATTCGTGTAAAACAAGTCATGAGAATTAAGATACTCGGCGCCAGGGATAAAACGGTTAACATTAGCAGCAATTTAACAGATGTTGATACATTTTCCGGGTCGCTTGAATTAAATATTTCCATAAATTCATTCATCTTGTTTCCGCTCCCTGTCTGCCAATTCCCGCATAGCCTGCTCCCGTTTTTTTCTGAGCTCATGCATTTTTTGCTCAAATTCCTGCTTGAATGAAGCAGGTTCTTTTTCTTCGCTCTGTCTGCCCAGCCGTTCTTTCAGCTTGCTCACAAATTCAGCAGGCTGAATCATTTTCTCTGATTGTTCTTCATAGCGGCTGATTAAGTCCCCTCGCTCAGCCGGATCGTCAATTTCTTTTAAAAGGGATACATCGTCTCCTACTCCTAAAACCAGGACGCGATCTCCTACTTTTACAACTTGAATGGACCGGCTGCCTCCAAGCGGCGTACCGCCTAAATGCCGGACAATATGCGTTTCCTGGTAAGAACGGCTTTTTTTATTCACAAACCGAAGCAGAAAATAAAGAAGCGCCACTACAAAAGCAAGTGCCGCAATCACCCGAATAATTTCCCAAAAACTGACCCCGACTGAAGCGGTGGCATTTTCATCGGCATTATCCTGGCTGTTGTTCGCGGCCGGCTGTTCCTGCTGGCACGAATCTGGATTGTTTATGCAATCTTGTACACTACTTTTATCGGAAAGCGCTGCTCCGGCAACGATCTCATTGCCGGAAAACAACACAAACGCTAATAAAAGCGCAAAAGCCACTTTTATAAATAAGTTCATGAACCATCACACCTTAAGAAGAAAGCACTTTAGAAATAGCTTCGATCACTCGATCAGCCTGAAACGGTTTGACAATAAAATCCTTGGCTCCTGCTTGAATCGCATCAATAACCATTGCCTGCTGCCCCATAGCTGAGCACATGATAATCTTCGCGCTGGCATCTGCTGCTTTAATTTCTTTCAAGGCAGCAATCCCGTCTTTTTCCGGCATTGTGATATCCATTGTTACAAGATCCGGTTTCAATTCAGCATATTTTTCAACAGCCTGCGCACCATTTTCAGCTTCGCCTACTACCTCATATCCATTCTTCGATAAAATGTCCTTGATCATCATGCGCATAAATGCGGCGTCATCCACCACTAAAATTCGATTACTCATCAGAAAAACCCCCTGTATTCAATTTAATTTAAATTTTTTAATCGATCAGCCGGACTTGCAATATTTGTAATCCGGACGCCGAAGTTTTCTTCTATTACAACCACTTCGCCTCTGGCGATTAAACGGTTGTTAACGAGTACATCAACTGGCTCTCCAGCCAATTTATCCAGTTCAATAATAGAGCCGGATGTTAATTCTAAAATATCTTTCACGTTTCGGTTTGTACGGCCAAGCTCGACCGTTACCTGAAGCGGGATATCAAACAGCATATTTAAGTTGCGCGCTTCCTGATCTCCAAGCTGAGGTGACTGAAACGAAGAAAAAACGGCCGTTTCAACTTTTGCCTCAGAAGCTTGTCTGCCTGCATTCTGGCCCATATAAACCGGTTCCTGAGATGGTCTCGCCGGCATAGACGGAGGCTCCGCAGGCGGCGGTGGCGCCTGGGCAGCAGCCGGTTTCGTTACCGGAGCCTGCTGAATCGGCGGCGGTGCCGCTTCCTGCGGCGCTGGATTCATCAGCTCTGTGACAAGCTGCTTCCCGAACTGAAGCGGGATCAGCTGCATAATATTTGAATCAATCAGGTCCCCCACTGTTAAGCGGAACGATATTTTAACGAGCAGCTCCTGCTCTGGAATCGTCTCCTCTCCCTCTCCCTCATGTAAATTTAAAAGAGAAATCGACGGCGGGGAAATATCCACCCTTTTATTGAAAATAGTTGACATGGAAGTAGCAGCTGAACCCATCATTTGGTTCATCGCTTCCTGCACGGCACTTAGCTGCAGCTCTCCTAAATCAGGCGCTATGCCTACTCCGCTTCCACCAAGCATTAAATCGGCAATAATAGCCGCATCATTTTGATGAATCACAAGTAAATTTGCCCCGGCAAACCCTTCGGTGTATTGAACCTCAATCGCCGCATACGGATGTGGAAACTCATCTTTTAACCGGCTTTTTTCTACAACTGATACGGTAGGTGTTGTAATTTCCACTTTTTGGTTTAGCAGGCTTGAAAGAGCCGTTGCTGAGCTGCCGAATGAGATATTGCCGATTTCACCAAGCGTATCTTGTTCGAATGCGTCTAAATATTTTTCTACATTTTTAGTGGCTTCAAGTGTTGCGCTTTCTTCTGTATCATCGCTGTCTCCGCCTCTTAACAATGCATCAATTTCTTCTTGTGAGAGCATATCATCACTCATCATCATCTTCCCCTCCTTTCACATAATCAAGCACCTGCACAGCCAGTTTGCGGTTTACACGCCCGGGCTGTGCTGAAAATTTCGGTACATTCCCTACTTTTATCGTAAGTGCGTCGCCAACTACTGTATTTAAGCTGATCACATCTCCTTCTGTCATCGTTAAGAACTCTTCAATCGTGATAGCCGTTTGGCCAAGCTCTGCGATAACCGGCAGGGAAGCTTTTTTGATCCGGCTGTCCAAATTTTGCGCTTCCTGTGGGCTGCGTTCTTTTTTGTCAGGATTTTGCATCCAGTAGTGTACAGAAAGCTTTGGAATAATAGGTTCTAAGACAACATGCGGAATACAAATGTTGATCATGCCTGTTGTTTCCCCAATCGTTGTATTTAACGAGATCACTACGACGGTTTCGTTTGGGGAAACCATTTGCAGAAATTGCGGATTCACTTCAAAATCAGTAGCGATTGGATCGATTTCTACAACATTAGCCCATGCTTCTCGATAATTTTCAAAAGCATGATCAAACATGTTCGACATGATCCGCGTTTCAATTTCTGTTAAATTTTCTACTTTATTGACACTTACACCCCGTCCGCCAAGAAGACGGTCCAGCATCGCATAAGCGACGTTCGGATTTACTTCCATTAGGATCCGTCCCTCAAGCGGCGGAACTTCAAATACATTTAAAATCGTCCGGTTTGGAATCGAGCTGATAAACTCTCCGTAAGGAATTTGATCAGCAGATACCACTTCAAGCTGCACGTACGTACGAAGCTGTGCCGCAAAAAATGTCGTCAAAATCCGGGCAAAGTTATCATGCATTCTTGTTAAACTTCGAATCTGGTCTTTTGAAAACCGCAAGGCACGTTTAAAATCATATACCTTTACTTTCTTTTCTGCTTCTTCTTTCTTTAACTCATCCGCATTCATTTCCCCCGTTGACAAAGCAGACAAGAGGGCATCAATTTCATTTTGAGACAAGATTTCTCCTGACAATCGTCTCACCTCCGATCAAGTGCAGGTATCGTTACTGAATGATATAGGAAGTAATGTATACTTTCTCTACTTTCCCTTCCTGCATAATACTATTTAAATTTGTTTTTAGCGTTTCCGTTAGTTTCTGTTTTCCAGCTTCGCCTTTTAAGTCATCTGCTGTCATTTCCGATAACTTTTGAATAATGATATCTTTCGCCTGGAAGTCCCGCTTTGTCATTTCTTCCATCGCTTCCTTGCTGTCCATTTGAATTTTAAACGAAATACGGATAAAGTCCTCCGAAGCAAGGTTTGTTGTCATTTCAGGAATATCCACAGACGATTCAAGCACTTCATCAATAGATGGCTCTTTTGGAGCTTCTTCTCCGCCTGACGCACGTAAAATAATAATTACGGCGATCGTGCCGGCCAGCAGGATAACGGCTAGCAGCACAATCATAATAGTAAGTAATTTATTTTTCGGCGCTTTTTGTTCATTCTCCATCCTGTTCCTCCTCCGCCTTTACTTTTCCTAGAAGCGAAATGCGTGCATAAAACGATTCAACATCCGCCCTTACCTGTTCATGCGGTTCGAGAACAACATACTTTCTTCCATTGGTTAGTGTAATTGTGGTGTCCGGAAAGCTTTCCACCGTTTCTATGTAAATAGCATTTAGCGAGAACGGCTTGCCGTTCAGTTTTGTTACAGTAATCATGTATGCCAGGGCTGAACGTGCCAGCCCTGTCCCTCCCCTGCATTTGAAAGTAAAGAAGCAATTAACGCTTCATGCTCATTAATTCCTGTAAAATTTCATCTGATGTTGTAATAATACGTGTATTTGCTTGGAAACCACGCTGTGCTACGATCATTTCTGAGAATTCTTCGGAAAGGTCTACGTTGGACATTTCTAGAGCACCAGCCACGATCGTGCCCGTTCCATCTTCACCTGGATTGGCAACTATAATCTCTCCTGCAGCATTTGAGTTGACTGTTTCTTCATATAAATTTTCTCCTACCTTTTGAAGACCGTCTGGATTTGCAAATTTAGCAATTTGAATTGTATCTACTTCTTGCAATTCTCCGTCCGTATCTACATAGCTTACAACTCCATTAGCATCAATGCTCATACTCTGAGCATCAGTCGGAATTTCGATAGCTCCATTCGCACCCTGCAAGTATAATCCGTCTGAATTTACAATGTTCCCTTCTCGATCCATATAGAAATTTCCCGCTCTTGTATATAAAGTATTGGTGCCATCAGTGACTTGAAAAAATCCATCTCCTGATATAGAAAGGTCTAATGCACGGCCGGTAGTCTGCAAGGAACCTTGAGTCTGAATTGTATCAATAGCTGCTAACTGGGCGCCTAACCCGACTTGTCTAGGGTTTGTCCCTCCTTTAGTAGCCGCAACCGGTGCACTTGCTCCTGCAATAGATTGAGAGACCATATCCTTAAAAACTGTTCTTCCTTTTTTAAATCCATGCGTATTCACATTGGAAATGTTATTCCCGATTACATCAAGCTTTGTTTGAAAGTTTTTCATTCCGCTGATTCCTGAGTACATTGAACGTAACATAAGTTCTTTTCTCCTTTCGAATTCGTCCGCGTCAATCGGTCAGCAGACGGTTGGCCTCCTGTTCGGTCCAGCCAGTTTAAAGTGTGTCCATAAGAATAGCGCCATTGATATTGGTAAAAAGATGTGCAGTTGCTTCTTCGCGGTTCATCGCCGTAATAATGGTATGGTTTTGTGCACTTGCCACAAGCGCAGCATCTTTCAGTACAACGAGTGAATCGGTTACCCCTTTTGACTTAGCTTCGGAAAGTTTCTCGCCAATCAAGTTCCATTCTTTTTCATTTAAATGAATTCCCCGCTCTGTTAACCGCTGCGCGGCATGCTTGGAAATGATCAGCTCTTTTGGTGTTGCGGTGGCCGTTTTAAAGGTTTCATTAAATGTTGAGACAGTGTTTTGTGCTGACTGCTTTTTAGCTGGCGGAATGATGGGCTGGCGTACTCCATGAATGATTGGATTGACTGCTTTCATTCTCGTCACCCGCCTACTCGATCTTTGTCAGAGTAGAAGCCGTGATTTTTTCACCATTTGCAAGCTGCAGCCAAATCTGTCCGTCCTTCATCGAAACGGATTGAACAGCCGCGCTTTGTCCATCACCTTCTGCGCCCCATGTGACAGTGCGGCCAATTAAATAGCTCGCTTCCACTAATGGATTTGAACTGACTGCGCTGCTCGATCCTGTCGATCCTGTTGAGCTTGTCCCGCCGGTTAGTTCAGAAATATTCGCTGGTTCGAGGACCGTTCCATCTGTTAACGTAAACTGGACGCTTTCACCAGCAAACTTGATAGAGGCGATTGTGCCATTTCCTGTTTCCACAATCGGCTGTCCATTTTCATCTGTCTGGTCCGTCAATTTATGCCATGTTACATCTTTGCCGACAAATGACTGATAATTAATCATTTGAGAAGCGGTTTGCGATTGCACCATTTTTTCAATCATTGAGGTCATATTCACCATTTGCTCCAATGATGTAAACTGGGCCATCTGTGCAATAAACTCTTTGTCTTCCATCGGATTAAGCGGATCCTGGTTTTGCAGCTGCGCCATTAAAATTTTTAAAAATTCATCTTTGCCGAGCGAACTGTTGCCGGTTTGTTTCGTTTGAGCCGGGTTATTGGCCAAATAAAGCGAAGGATCAATTTTCGACATCTATTACACCTCCAATGTAACGTTTTGCAATGCTTCCTCAAAGGCAGAGAGCATTTCAGTCTCGTTCTGCTCTGCCGATTCCTGTTCCGGCTGTTTTTGTTCCTGCTGGCGCTGCTGCTGGGCACCTCGGTCAAACAGCTGCTGTTTCGTTTCCGGACTTATGATGTCCAATTTATCGATTGTCACGTTTTGCTGGCTGAATGCATGCTTTAACTGGTGGGCATTTTGTTCAAGCAGTTCTTTCACTGTTTGAGTCGATGATAAAATTTTAGCTGTCATTACCCCGTTTTGCTGAAGCAGTTCAATACGGAGAGAACCAAGCTGCTCCGGATAAAGCTTAATCAGCATTTTTGTTCCATTTGGCATTTTCAGCATGTTAGAGCTGCCCAAAATTTGTTCAAACTTTTGAATAAACTGCTCCATATTCATTGGCCGCGGCGTTGTTTTCACACTCATCACAAACTGTTCTGTTTTAGAGAGCGGATGCAACAACGGGTTCACAACTTCTGCAGCCTGTGCAGCCGGCTTTACAGCAGCGGCTTTGCTTTCAGTCGATTCTCCTGGCCCGTGAATTTTTTTATAATTTGTAAATGCTGCCTGCAAACTCGCTTGATTTACAGGAGTGGTGTTGGCTTGAAGACCATCAGCACTCTGCAGTCCCGTTTGTTTTGTTTGTGGCAGGACGTTATTAAGCTGCTGTTTTACCAGCGCTTCTGTATTTTCCAATGCGGTTTGCAATGCTTGAAAACGAGGCTCCGGCTTTTGTATATGCTGGGCAAAATAGTTTATGAGCTGTGCTGCCCTTATGGCTGTTACGACGAATGGCTTATCGGCTTCTTTTAATAAAAGCGGCACCTGTTCACTAAGCTGATTTATTAAAGCTGTTAACTGTTCAATCAACAGCGTTTCATCTGTTTCCGGTTTGCCGGTATCCTCTAATGGGTTCTCTAAACCCGCTTCTTCTGCACTTCCACTTACTGCGTGAATCAGCTTTTGGAGGGAATGCTTCAATGTTTCCATATCCGTTTGCAGTAGAACCGCCAGTTCTTGAAGCGTGGGCATTTCTCCTTTTTCAACAAGCTCTTCGGCTAGTGTTAAGAGCTCCGCTTTTTTTCCAACTAGTTCTTCTGCCGGCTCAGAGCCATTGGCACTATTGAACAAAGAAGCCAACAAAGCAGACAAGTCGTTGGAAGCAGTGCTTGTGGATGGACCCAAAACAGCCGGGTTTTGAACAGCTTGTTGAATAGAGCCAAGCAGCAGGCTGCCAAATCCTCCTGCGCCGCCTGCTCCGGCTGGATTTAACAGAGGTCCATTAGATAGTGATAAAGAACTAGTACCTAAAGTAATCCGCATCATTTGTCACCCCCCTTTTTTCCTCCCGCATTATCTCACATTTTACTTCATATTCCTTATTCGTTCGATAATATTTTTGTATATTCAGCGGCTTTTTTCGCGTCTAGGTTTTCAAATATAGCTGCTTGTTTTTCAACACTTAATTCCTGCAAAATCGCGACTGCTTCATTGTTTGTTAAGTTCGTAATAATTCCGGCAATGCTTTCTTCATCCATTGATTCATATGTTTTGGCAACATTGTTCGCCGCACTTTTTTCTTCCGTTTCGGCTGTTTCTGTTTGCTGGTTCTGAAGCTGCTTAAGCTGGGCATTCAGCCGGTCCTGCTCTGTTAACAATTCCTCGATTTCCGCTTTGGAGCTTTCAAGATCATCCGACAGCTGATCAATTTTTGCTTGTTTGTTTTTGATTTCCGCTTGCAGCTCTACTACTTTTTCGCTGTCTGTTTTACCGTCTTGTTCGGTTGCTCCAGTCCATTCTGATACATAAGGAATATTCGCTGCTACTTCCTTTGTTTTTTCAAATACGTTCACGCCGGCAATCGTCATGACAACCAAACCAACAGTCAGCGCAAACAACAAGGGAATAACAACGATAAACAGCAGCCATTGAAAAGGGTTGTAACTGTTTTTTTCCTCCATATCAGCCGGAACTTTTTTTCTCTTTTTTCCTGCCATGTGTTCATCACCTGATCTTTCGGTTCATAAACTGAATGGATGAAAGCTCGTCCATTTGCTTTGCTTCTTCTGAAGCTGCCCATTTGCGATAATGCGTTAATTCATTCGCTCGGATTTTGCTGTATTTTTTTACTTCTATATTTTTTTCCTTTAGCTGCTGTTCACACCACTGCATCCGGCCGCGTGCTGTTACAACCACTCGTTGCTGCTGATCAATTAATTTTTCCAAATTCGAGATAAATTGCTGATAGTGCTGAATATCGAGTACAGAAAAACCGGATTTCATTTTTTGTTCCTGCACGGCGATTAAATCTTCTTTTCTCTTCAACAGCCCATACAGTTTGTTTGCTTCCGTTTCAAATTGGCTCTGTGCTTCTCTAAATACGTTCTCAGCCTCCTCTTTTTCACGTTCACGAAGCTGCATAACTTTCTCGAATTTATAATTAAATGACATGCATTAACTGTCCCTTCCTTGGACTAGATGAACTAAACCGGCTTCTGTTTCGTCCAGTCCGGCCTGCTCATCCGTCCGCTGTTTTAAAAACGAGAGAATCGGCAGATAGTTTTGAATGGCTCTATCAATCTCAGCGGATGACCCTCTTTTATATGCACCGATGTTAATCAAATCTTCAGAGTTTAAATACGTATTTAACGAATCCCTTACTGCTACTGCCGCATCATAATGGCTTCGGCTGACAATATGGGGCATAAGACGGCTGACACTTTTTAATACGTTTATAGCTGGGTACTGCCCCTTGTTCGCAAGCTCACGGTCTAACACAATGTGTCCATCTAATATTCCCCGCACGGCATCTGCAATCGGTTCATTCATGTCATCACCATCTACGAGCACTGTATAAAAAGCAGTAATCGTTCCATGTTCGTTTGTTCCTGTGCGTTCCAACAACTTTGGCATAATTGCAAAAACCGATGGCGTGTATCCTTTGGTGGCAGGAGGCTCTCCAACGGCCAGCCCGATTTCACGCTGTGCCATAGCAACCCGCGTGACTGAATCCATCATAAGCATGACATTCAACCCTTTATCCCGAAAGTACTCAGCAATGGCTGTAGCGGTAAATGCTCCTTTAATACGCATCAATGCCGGCTGGTCTGAAGTGGCGGCGACTACAATCGACTTTTTCATTCCTTCGGGGCCAAGATCCCGTTCAATAAATTCACGCACTTCACGACCGCGCTCTCCAATCAAAGCAATGACGTTTAAATCTGCTTTTGTATTGCGGGCAATCATGCCAAGCAGTGTGCTTTTCCCAACACCGCTTCCTGCAAAAATACCGACCCGCTGACCTTTCCCGACTGTCAGCATCCCATCAATAGCCCGTACACCAACTTCAAGCTTTTCCCGTATTGGCGGTCTTGTCATCGGATTTGGCGGATCTGCTTCTGTTTCAATCGGCGTCAACGTCCGTGGCAGTACAGAATCGTCAAAGGGTTCTCCAAGCGGATCAATAATTTTGCCGATCAAAGCCGGTCCTGATTTTACTTGAAGAGGGTGACCGAGTGATTCTACAAGGCTGCCCGGTGAAATTTCGTTTATATTCCGGTATGGCATTAAGATCATCATTTCATCCCGAAACCCGGTTACCTCGGCCATAATGGTTCGTTTATTGTCTTTCGAATGGATCAAACAAATATCACCAATAGAGCTTTCTGGACCCTGTGATTCAATCATTAAGCCGACAACCCTTTTTACCCGTCCATATCTTTTAAACGAATCAAGAGTTGGGATCACATACTTTAAGTCCTGTGCTTTCATCTCTTATTCACTCTCCAGCAATTGAAGCAGCGTTTTACGCAGCTGGTGCAGCTGTGTATCAACACCGGCATCAATTCGGCCATTGGATGTTTCAATAAAGCAGGCGTTTTCCCCCGCTTCTTCATTCGGAAAAATATAGCAGTTGATTTCATTTGGGAATAGAGCTTCTATTTCATCTTTTTGTGAAATGACCAATTCATATTTTCCTGGATGAACATGAATTTGAATTTCTTTTTGGTTTTTTGTTTCTTTTAATGCTGAACGAATGATACTCATAAAAGCATCTTCGTTTTGGTCAAGCTCTGTACGCAGAATTTTTTCTGCGCAGATAACAGCAAGCTCTATGATGGTCCGTTCTGACCGCTCAACATTTTTTTCGTATTCAATTTTCGAAGATGCCACGATAGAATGCGCTTCTTCAATCAGCTCTTTCATCTCATTGTATCCGGCTGCTCTTCCTTGTTCTGCTCCCTGCTGAAACGCCTGGTCATAGGCTTCTTTTTGCAGTCGTTCTTTTTCCTGCACCCAGTTTTGCTGCCAGGCGGCAGATTCTTGTTCGATCCGCTGCCGCTTCGTTTCAGCCTCTTCTAAGATTTTTTGTGCCTGGCGGTTTGCTTCTTCTAACACTTGTGATCGTTCATGAGAAAAATCCGGTGCAACTGTTTCTTTTTGTTCATTGCGTGTGTAAATAGGCTTTATGCCAATGATTCGTGTACCCGCTTCTTGTTCTATCGGCCACTCATACCGTTCAAAATTAGACAATAATATCATCTCCTCCGCCACGAGCAATGATAATTTCTCCCGTTTCCTCTAGACGGCGAATCGTCGCAACAATTCGTGACTGCGCTTCTTCCACATCACGAAGCCGGACAGGACCCATATATTCCATTTCTTCTTTGAACGTCTCCACCATTCGCTGAGACATATTGCGGAAAACCACTTCACGCACTTCCTCGCTTGAAACTTTAAGAGAAAGCAGCAAGTCTTCATTTTCACAGTCGCGAATAACACGCTGAATAGAGCGGTTATCCAGTGTAACAATATCTTCAAACACAAACATGCGCTTTTTAATTTCTTCTGCCAATTCAGGATCTTGTATTTCAAGTGCATCCAAAATTGTTTTTTCCGTTGAGCGGTCTACACCATTCAACACTTCAACGACCGCTTCTACTCCGCCTGTCTGTGTATAATCCTGGGTTACCGTTGAGCTCAATTTCCGTTCTAAAATCGCTTCAACTTCATTGATAATTTCTGGAGACGTGCTGTCCATAATGGCAATTCTTTTTGCGATATCCGCTTGAACTTCCTGCGGCAGCTCCGATAAAATTTGCCCTGCCTGCTGCGGATCCAAATAAGAAAGAATCAAAGCAATCGTCTGCGGGTGTTCATTTTGAATAAAGTTTAATATTTGTCCCGGATCTGCCCGGCGAGCAAAATCAAACGGCCGAACCTGCAGGGACGATGTTAAACGGTTAATGATATTTTGCGCCTGATCTGTTCCGAGCGCTTTTTCAAGAACAGTTTTGGCATAACCGATCCCACCCTGGGAAATATAATCCTGTGCCAATGCAATATTATGAAATTCTTCGAACACTTCTTCTTTAATCTCGGTATCTACTTTTTTCACACCCGAAATTTCCAGTGTCAGCCGTTCAATTTCTTCTTCTGATAAATGTTTGTAAACAGAAGCCGAGTAATCCGGCCCAAGAGAAATAAGCAGGATTGCGGCTTTTTGTTTTCCAGTCAGTTTCTTCTCACGTATCGCCATATTGCCCTCCTATTCCTCAGACAGCCAAGTACGAAGCAGTTTTGCAAACTCTTCTGGTTTTTCTTTCGCCATTTTTTCTAACTGTTTCCGTCTTGTGCTGCTCTCTGTTTCAGTCAACAGTTCTTCAATCTCTTCTTCTAATTCTTCCTCGAACTCTTCTTCTTCCTCACGGCGTCTTCTTACCATCATAAAGATGAGCACACCAATAATGACAAGAAGAATAGCCCCAATGAGATATACCCACCATGGAATAGAGGATGTTTCTTCTTCCTCAAATGCAAATTTCCCATTTAATTCCTGAACTGAAACCGTAATTTTATCTTCAAGTACCTGGTCTGTTAAGTCAGTATTGTAGCTTTCATCAATAGACGTTCTGACAATGTTGCCGAGCAGCTGCTGGATTTCTTCCACGCTTTGATCAGGCATGGAGTTTGGATCATCCGGCGTTGGCGGCTCCACCATAACCTGGATACCTAAGTCGCGGATCTTATAAGGACTTTCTTTGATTTCCCGGCGAATCCGGTTTACTTCGTTATTGACCGTTTCCTCTGTCCGCTCGTAATCACCTGTACCTGTTGCTCCTTCAAGGTAAGAAGTGGCTGTGTCCCCTTCTTCTTCTGCCTGCGGAACGCCTCCTGCGCCTGCTGCATCTCCTGAATAGGTTTCGGTGATTCTTTGAGCACTGATTTGGATACCTTCCATGTTTTCTTCGTCAACCGGCTCTACCAGGTTTTCTTCTCGATTCTCCTGGGTAAAGTCAATATCGGCTGTAACCGTTGCAACCACTTTGTCCGCGCCCATCAGTGTACCAAGCATACTTTGTACCTGCCGCTGCACGTCGCGTTCCACTTGTTTTTTCACAGCCAGCTGCTGTTCGAATGAATCGCCCGAACTGCTTCCTGCACTCGCAAGGTCGTAGTATTCAAAATTTTGATTCATAATGGCAATATTTTCGACAGGAAGGTTCGGGACACTTTTGGATACTAAGTGATAAAGGGACTTAATTTGTTTTTCATCAAATTGATAGCCTGGTTCTGTATTCAGCACAACCGAAGCAGATGCTTTTTCTGCTTCATCGGTAACGAAAATTTGCTGCTGCGGCAGGTTAATCATTACCTTCGCATCTTTTACTCCATCAATCTCAGAAATAAGATTGCTAAGCTCGGTCTGCATCGCATCAAGCTTAAGAACATTAAATTCATTGTCCGTCATTCCGAACCCGGCATTTTCGCTGAAAAAGCTGTAATCGATCGTACCGGACTGCGGAAGGCCTTCAGCGGCTAGATCCACTTTGAGCGTATCGACGGATTCTTCCGGCACAAGGATACCTGTTCCTCCTTCAGTCACTTCGTACGGAATACCCCGCCCATCCAGATTTTCTTTCACAGCACCGATCTCTGAAGGAGCAAGCTCGCTGTAAAGAGGAACCATTGTCGTTCTGTTAGTCAAAAAAACGATTAGTGACAACGCAATAACAAAAAGAGTAAAGGATGATATTCCAATCACTTTTTGTTTTTTTGACCGGCTGTTCCAATATTCTTTTATTCTTGCAAGCTGTTGTTTTATATTTTCGTTCATTACAATCCCCCGGTCACTTCATTCGGTCATGATCTATTACATCTGCATCCGCATCATTTCCTGATAAGCTTCTACAGCTTTATTACGGACTTCCAATGTTAACTGCATGGTGATGCCTGATTTTTGAGCGGCTGACATCACTTGATGGATATCGACATTTTCACCATTGATCATTTTTGCCGTCAGCGAGTTTGACTCCGCTTCTGTTTTCATCACAGTATTCAATGAATCTTTTAAAAAATCCGCGAATTTTTGCTGAGATTCATAGGGTGTAGCTGCTTTTTTTAAAGCAGCTGTTTCGATCGCAGGTGTAGAAACCGCATTTAATGCTTCAATCGCCATTTAAATCATCTCCTTATTTCCTTATTTCCCAATTTCAAGCGCTTTAGTCATCATAGCCTTCGAAGCATTGAAAACTGTAACATTCGCCTCATAGGAGCGGGTTGTACTCATTAAATCAACCATTTCCCGTAAAGGGTCTACATTTGGCATACTTACATAGCCCTCTTCATTCGCATCAGGATGTTCTGGGTCATAAACCATTTTATTAGGTGTTTCTGTATCTTCAATGATTTTAGTCACTTTTACACCGTTTTCTGCTTCCTGGCGATTTGACGCCATCTGCAAAAAGCTTGAAAACGAACTTCCTTTTGGCTGCAGCACAACGGATTTACGCTGATAAGGCTGCCATTCCCCCTCCACGAGCTTTGCCCGGGTAGATTCAGCATTTGCCATATTAGAAGAAATAACATCCATACGCAGACGCTGTGCAGTCAGGGCAGATGCCGTAATGTTCATTCCGTTAAACATATTTATCTGCCTCCTTTTATGATATTTGTCAGAGAAGCATACTTTGAACTAAGCCGGTCTGTCAGTGCATTATAATAAATTTGATTTCCTGCCATTTTGGACATTTCGGCATCTAAATCTACACTATTTCCATTTTCGTTGTAGGACATATTTCGTGCAGTCATAATGACATGGTTTGGTGATTGAGCGGAAAAAACAAAATGACGCTGATCTGTTCGGTTATTTTTAAAATCATTTTGATTATTTTCCAATATTTTCTTGAAGTTTACCTCTTTAGCCTTATAGTTTGGTGTATCAACATTGGCAATATTATCAGCAATCGTTCTTTGCTTTAAAGCCGCGTAATCCAAACCTCGTTCTAAAGAAGTGATTGAATTTGAAAACAGGTTCAATTTAACCACTCCAGTACCTTGAATTCTTTAGTTAATTTGTTAATAAATTATACACTTAAAGAAATATAACATAAAAGACATTTTTCGACACCTACTTAACAAAAATAACAAAAAAATTTCATATTTCCTATAACTAAAGAATAAATTGACATAATACTCTCATTCTTAAACAATTTTGGGATTATTATCATAAAAAATTGATAAAAAAAAACACCTGCAGTATTTGTAACTGCAGGTGTTTTTTGTTAATTTGATTTCAGTTTTTCCAATTCCATCAAGAATTTATTGTTTAGGACTTTGATATATGTGCCTTTCATACCAAGCGAACGTGATTCGATCACCCCGGCACTTTCAAGCTTACGAAGCGCGTTTACAATAACAGAGCGGGTAATGCCCACACGGTCTGCAATTTTAGACGCAACCAGCAGTCCTTCTTTCCCATCTAATTCTTCGAAAATGTGCTCGATTGCCTCCAGCTCGCTGTAGGAAAGAGAGCTGATGGCCATTTGCACTACCGCTTTACTGCGGGCTTCTTCCTGCATTTCTTCCGCTTTTTCACGAAGAATTTCCATTCCAACGACTGTTGCTCCGTATTCCGCTAAAATCAAATCATCATCATGGAATTGTTCTTCTAACCGAGCCAGTACAAGTGTACCAAGACGCTCACCAGCACCTACGATCGGCACAATCGTTGTTAAGCCGTTTTGAAACAGCTCTTTGTTTTCCACTGGAAAAGCGGTGTATTCACTGTTTACATCTAAGTTGGATGATGTTTCAGTTAAATTAAACAGGCTTTTTGTGTATTGCTCTGGAAATTGGCGTTCAACGAGCATTTGTTTCATTCGCTCGTTTTCAATTTGCTGGTTTACGCCAAAGCCAAGCAGTTTTCCACGGCGGCTCACGACAAAAATATTCGCTTCAATTACTTCAGAAAGGGATTCAGCCATTTCTTTAAAGTTCACCGTTTTGCCTGCCGCGTTTTGCAGCATTTGATTAATTTTTCTTGTTTTCTCTAAAAGATTCATGATGCAGTTCCTCCGATTGATTATAAAATAAATTCGCTTAAATCTTTGTTCTGTGAAATAGCAGATAATTTCTCATCTACGTATTGGGGTGTGATTGTGATTTTTTCCATCGTAATATCTGGTGCTTCAAAAGATAAATCTTCAAGCAGCTTTTCCATGATTGTATGCAGACGGCGGGCACCGATATTGTCTGTTTCACTGTTCACATGAAAAGCAATTTCGGCCAGGCGCTGAACAGCTTCATCTGTAAATTCAACATGGATGCCTTCTGTTTCAAGCAATGCTTTATACTGCTTAAGAAGCGCATTATCCGGCTCTACTAAAATTCGAACAAACTCGTCTGTTGACAGCTTCTCTAATTCAACCCGGATCGGGAAGCGCCCTTGCAGCTCTGGGATTAAATCAGACGGCTTAGACATGTGAAAGGCGCCTGCTGCGATAAATAGAATATAGTCTGTTTTAACCGTCCCGTATTTCGTCACAATGGTTGACCCTTCTACAATTGGCAGAATGTCGCGCTGAACCCCTTCGCGCGAAACATTGGCTCCTGAAGATGCACCGCCTTTTACCGCTATTTTATCCACTTCATCAATGAATATAATCCCGGTTTGTTCGGCACGTCTAACTGCTTCCTGTGTAACCTCATCCATATCAATCAGCTTTTGGGCTTCTTCCTGCTCCAGCACAGAGCGGGCGTCTTTCACAGCAAGCTTTTTCTTTTTCTTTTTTTTCGGCATCAGGCCGCCAAGAGCATCCTGCATATTCATTCCCATTTGCTCCATTCCGGAGCCTTGAAACAAATCAAACATAGAAGGCGGCTGCTCTTCCACTTCCACCGTAATGGTTTCATTTTCAAGTTCTCCGGCTGCAAGCTTTTGCTCAACTGCACGGCGTTTTTCAAAAATAGACATATCTTCAGTTGCATCATCTGATTCTTCCTGCTGGCTGTTCTGTCCTCCAAACAGCATTTCAAACGGATTTTTAACCGATGTGCTTTTTTTGCGTGATGGAACAAGCAGCTCGACAAGACGGCGGTTGGCCGCTTCTTTGGCCGGTTCCTTTACTTCGTTCATCTTTTCTTCTTTGACGAGCCGGACGGCCGTTTCAGCCAAATCCCGCACCATTGATTCAACATCCCTGCCGACGTAGCCCACTTCGGTAAACTTTGTGGCTTCCACTTTAATAAATGGCGCACCTGCAAGCTTGGCCATACGGCGGGCAATTTCTGTTTTCCCTACCCCAGTCGGCCCAATCATGAGTATATTTTTCGGAACGACTTCATCACGAATCGCTTCATCAAGCAAACTTCTGCGGTACCGGTTACGAAGCGCAACAGCGACAGACTTTTTCGCTTCTTTTTGTCCTACAATATATTGATCAAGACGCTCGACAATTTGGCGCGGTGTCATATTCATCGTATTTGGCTTCATTTTTTCACTCCTCACTACAGTTCTTCCACAATAATATTATGGTTCGTGTATACACATATATCTGCTGCCGTTTTCAAGGCGGCTTCTGCAATTTCCGCCGCAGTTAGCTGTACAGCATATTGCTTGAGTGCCCGTCCTGCTGACAAAGCATAATTCCCGCCCGATCCAATCGCTAAAATGCCGTCATCCGGTTCAATGACTTCGCCTGTACCCGATACAAGCAGTAAATTGTCTTTGTCCATCACGATGAGCATGGCTTCCAGGCGGCGAAGCATTTTATCAGTACGCCACTCCTTGGCAAGCTCGACAGCTGCCCGCTGCAGGTTGCCGCTGTATTCATTCAGTTTTTTTTCAAAAAGCTCAAATAACGTAAACGCATCCGCAACTGATCCGGCAAAGCCAGCGACGACTTTTCCATTAAAAAGACGACGTACTTTTTTAGCCGTGTGCTTCATTACAACCGCGTTGCCAAACGTTACTTGTCCATCTCCAGCCATCGCTGAAGATCCATTGTGCTTAACAGCAAATATCGTTGTTGCATGAAATTCTCCCACTTCTTCTCTCTCCTTTATGCACGTGGATGATGATTGCGGTATGTATGCTGCAGGTGTTCTTTCGTAATATGTGTGTACATTTGGGTAGACGAAAGGCTGGCATGCCCAAGCAGCTCCTGTACCGTTCTCATATCCGCGCCGTTATTTAACATATGCGTTGCGAACGTATGCCTTAGCATATGCGGATGAATTTTCCCTGATAACGAAGCTTTTTGAATTAAATCATTTAAAATATGGCGGATTCCGCCAGTCGTGATTGGTGCACCCCTGAAATTCACAAACAATTTACTATGTTCATTTTTCTTCATTAAAAGGGGCCGGCTGTTTTGATTGTAATGTTCCACAGCCTCTGCTGCAAAACTGCCGTATGGCACGTACCTTTCTTTCCCGCCTTTTCCATGGACAAGAAGAACACCGAGGCGCGCATCCAAATCGGGCAGCTCAATCGCCGCACACTCACTGACACGAATACCCGTCCCGTACAAGATTTCAAGCAGCGCCCGATTTCGGATAGACAGGGGATCTGCCCCTTCTGCCGCTTCAAATAGCTCCTTCATTTCCTCTTCATAAAAAAAAGACGGGAGCTTCTTTGTTCCTTTCGGCCGATGCACAAGCAAAAACGGATTTTCCGTTACGACATTTTCCCTCATTAAAAAACGATAAAACCCGCGAAGGGCCGATATTTTTCGTGAAACAGACGCCCGCGCCATTTTTTTCTCATGAAGCAAGGTTAAATATAAGCGCGCTGTTTGATGCGTTACATCTGTTAATTCTGTAATAAGCTGTTCATTCATGAACATAAAAAAGTGCTCCAGATCATCACGATAATTCTTTACCGTATGAACAGAGCTGTTTTTTTCAATTTGCAGGTAAGCAAAATAAGAGTTTGTATAATTTTTGAAAAGTTTAGACATTTTCCCACCTCACAAAAGGGCTACTACATAATAGCATATGTCAGCAGCCCTTCGCAAGAAATTTACAAACTTTTCGAAAAAGTTTGAATTGTTTCTAAAGCCCGCCCAGCGAGCGCTTCGTACCGTTCTTTTTTGCCTTTAATTTTCTCTGGCAACGCCGGGAACAACCCAAAGTTGGCATTCATCGGCTGAAAATTATCCGGGGATGTATGCGTAATATAGTGTGCCATGCCGCCAATAGCTGTTTCCTGCGGTGCGGTTACCGGATCCTGTCCAAGTGCCAGCCTTGCAGCATTAATTCCTGCCATTAAGCCGCTTGCCGCTGACTCTACATATCCTTCCACGCCAGTCATTTGTCCGGCAAAGAAAAGTGTTGGACGGCTTTTTAGCTGATAAGTTGGCAGCAGCGCTTTTGGTGAATTAATAAACGTATTGCGGTGCATTACTCCGTAACGAACAATTTCTACATTTTGAAGTCCCGGAATAAGCTGAAGCACTTCTTTTTGCGGCCCCCATTTCAAGTGGGTTTGAAAACCAACAATATTGTAAAGTGTTCCGGCCGCGTTATCCTGGCGAAGCTGTACTACTGCGTATGGACGCTTTCCTGTACGTGGATCTTCCAGTCCGACCGGCTTCATCGGGCCAAACAGCATGGTTTTCTTGCCCCGGCTGGCCATAACTTCAATCGGCATACAGCCTTCGAAGAAAATTTCTTTTTCAAATTCTTTTAACGGCACCGTTTCTGCCGCGATCAATGCTTCGTAAAAACGGTCAAACTCTTCTTCATTCATCGGGCAGTTTAAATAAGCCGCTTCCCCTTTGTCATAGCGGGATTTTAAATACGCAATATTCATATCAATACTGTCTTTTTCGACAATCGGTGCTGCCGCGTCATAAAAGTATAAATATTCTTCCCCTGTAAGCTCTTTTATTTTTTCAGCTAATCCGCTCGTTGTCAGAGGACCTGTTGCAATAACGGTAATCCCTTCTGGAATTTCCGTTACTTCTTCATTAATCACGGTTACATTCGGATGATTTTTCACCCGCTCTGTTACGTGTCCCGCAAATTCATGCCGGTCTACAGCCAGTGCACCGCCCGCCGGAACCGCACATGCATCCGCTGAACTGATAATCACTGAATTTAAACGGCGCATTTCTTCTTTTAACACGCCAACCGCATTCGTCAGCCCGTTTGCCCGCAATGAATTGCTGCACACAAGCTCGGCAAATTTATCTGTATGATGCGCTGGTGTTTGTTTAACCGGGCGCATTTCGTATAAGCGGACCTGCAAGCCCCGTTCTGCTATTTGAAAAGCGGCTTCGCTGCCCGCAAGTCCCGCTCCGATTACGTTAATTGGTTGATTCATCGTTGTTTCCCCCTGCTTTAAAGGTACGTACCCGTATGTCCATTAAGCATTGTACACTACCTGCTTGTAGAAAAAAAGCAAAATGTTGTCGTCCATGCAAAAAGCCGCCTTGTTTTGCTCCAAACAAGGCGGCTTTCACCGTTTTAAGACTGCGGCTGTTCCTTATAATCACATTCCGTGCATTGAATCTGCACGCCTTTTTTCAGCTTTTTCTCAACGAGTAGTTTACCGCATTTCGGACATGGGCGCTCAATTGGCTTATCCCACGATAGAAAATCGCATCCTGGGAATTGGTCACAGCCATAAAAAATACGCCGTTTTTTACTTTTTCTTTCTATTATATTACCTTCTGCACACTTCGGGCATTTTACGCCGATTTCTTTGACAATGGCTTTTGTATTTCGGCAGTCGGGGAAGTTACTGCATGCCATAAACTTCCCAAAGCGGCCCATTTTAAAGACCATTTCATGGCCGCATTTTTCACAATCCTCACCAGCAGGCTCATCCTTGATTTCAACCTGCTCCATTTCTTTTTCTGCTTTTTCCAAATGGCCTTCAAAGCCCTTGTAGAACTCATCAATAACGGCTGCCCATTCTTTAATGCCTTCTTCTACATTATCAAGGTCACGTTCCATTTTCACCGTAAATTCTACATCGATAATATCCGCAAAAAACTCGGCCATCAATTCGTGGACGATCGTTCCCAGTTCTGTCGGAACAAAACGCTTATTATCCAGTGCCACGTATCCGCGTTTTTGAATTGTGTCAAGAGTAGGTGCATACGTGGACGGGCGCCCAATGCCGAGCTCTTCCAGCGTTTTAACAAGACGGGCTTCTGTATAACGGGGCGGCGGCTGAGTAAAGTGCTGCTTTGGATCAATTTCCTTTGATTGCACCGTATCCCCTTTTTCGAGATTTGGCAGAAAGTTTTCTTTTTCTTCTTTTGTGTCATCCGTACCTTCTACATATACTTTCATAAAGCCAGGAAACTTTACTTTTGACCCCGTTGCCCGGAACATCACATCACCGTTTACAATATCTGTGCTGACGGTATCCATTACAGCCGCGGCCATTTGACTCGCGATAAATCTCTCCCATATAAGCTTATAAAGGCGATGCTGATCCCGCGAAAGAAAATCTTTCAGTGCGGACGGCTCACGCATCGTGCTGGTCGGACGAATCGCTTCATGGGCATCCTGGGCACCTTTTTTCTTTGATTCGCTTTTTTGCCCCTGCTCTTTCACATATTCTTTTCCATAATGAGCAGTGATGTACTCCAGGCTTTCCGACTGCGCTACTTCCGAGACGCGTGTTGAATCCGTTCTCATATACGTGATCAAACCAACCGTGCCTTCCTTGCCAAGGTCGATTCCTTCATACAGTTGCTGGGCGAGCATCATTGTTTTTTTCGCTCGGAAATTTAATTTGCGTGCCGCTTCCTGCTGCAGCGAAGAAGTGGTAAACGCAGCAGCTGGATTACGCCGGCGTTCTTTTTTTGTAACGGTTTGAATAGAAAACTGATTCCCTTCAATCGCAGCCAGCACTTTTTTTACATCGGCTTCTGATGAAAGCTTTTCTTTTTTGCCATTTAACCCGTAAAAAGAAGCACTGAATGTATCCGTTCCTTTTGTAAATTCTGCTTCAATGGTCCAATATTCTTCTGGTATAAATACTTTAATTTCATTTTCACGATCAATCACAAGGCGAAGAGCCACTGATTGAACACGTCCGGCACTCAGGCCCTTCTTTACTTTTTTCCATAATAACGGACTAATATTATAGCCGACAAGCCGGTCGAGAATCCGCCGTGCCTGCTGGGCATCCACCAAATCCATATTAATTGGCCGCGGGTGCTTAAAAGATTCCTTGATCGCGTCTTTGGTAATCTCGTTAAACACGACCCGGCAGTCAGAGGCCGTATCAATGTTTAGTGAATGCGCCAAATGCCAGGCAATCGCTTCTCCTTCGCGATCCGGGTCAGCCGCGAGGTAGATTTTTTTCGCTCTTTTGGCAGCTGTTTTTAGTTCTTTTAAAACCGGGCCTTTGCCGCGGATCGTAATGTATTTTGGATCATAATTATGTTCTATGTCTACGCCCATTTGGCTTTTCGGCAAATCCCGAACATGCCCCATGGATGCGCGCACCTTGTATTTTTTCCCGAGATAGCGTTCAATTGTCTTCGCTTTCGCCGGGGACTCTACTATTACTAAATAATCTGACATAAGATAAAGCCTCCCCGAGAGGTAAAATGAATAATTAGACATATTATTATGCGGTTATGGTTTGTTTGTCAAACGTTTCTTTATTTATGCTATTCATTTTCGTTCTCTATTTATTACAAAACAGGACATGTTTTGCAAAAATCATTCTGTTGCAAAATTTATATGATATAAACCTGAATTGCAACTGTTTTCGCGAAAAGTTTTTTTATTCCTGCCTCCATTCCGATAAAATATCGTCAGCACTATGAACAATTTTGGCTCCATCCGCAATGAGAGCATGCACACCTTCTGAAAGTGGATGGGTAATTAGTCCTGGTACTGCAAATACATCAATGCCTTGTTCAAGTGCAAAAGAAGCAGTGATAAGTGAACCGCTTTTTTTAGCCGCCTGTACGACTAGCACACCCTTTGACAATCCGCTGATGATCCGATTTCGTGCTGGAAATTGCCATTTCTCCGGCTTTCGGTTCGGTGCGTATTCGGATAAAATAAGACCTTGCCTGGAAATATAATGTGCTAATAGTTTGTTTTCTTTTGGGTAGAAGTGACTAAATCCGCCTGCAATAACCGCAATCGTTTTGCCGCCTGCCTGAAGGGCAGCTTCATGTGAAAAAGCGTCGATTCCTTTAGCAAGCCCGCTGACGATTGTAATATTTCTTTTGACTAAAGCAGGGACTAGCATTTGCAGTACTTGTTTTCCGTATTCATTTCCATCGCGGGCTCCCACAACAGCAAGCATATTCCGGCTGCTCATAAGCGCCGTTTCTCCCATAGCAAATAAGCCCCACGGAGGCTGCGGGAGCATTTTTAAAGGTTCAGGATATTGCGGGTCATAAATGGGAATAAAGGTTGTAGAGGACTCCAATAAAGAAGAATAAAGATGATGATAGGAAAGAGAATGAAACCCGCTTAAAATGGTTTCTGCTTGTCCAATGGAACGGTTTGTGGCTGCAGCAAATTCTGCGGCTGTCATGCGGGGAAGATGGCTTAAATGAGGATCATTTTTTAATAATACATATTGGTCTTTCCAGCTGATACCCGGGCAGTACTGCAGTTTTAAAAGCTGCTTAGTTGTATGGTGCAACGCATTTCCCTCCTTTAATACATGCAAAGAGAGACGCCTGAATCATTCAGGCGTCTTCGTTTTCGATTAATGTGTTTTGCATTCTTCTAAAAGTCCTTGCTGCTCAAGAACTTTAATTAATGTTTCACCCATAACAGACGGAGTTTCCGCTACTTGAATGCCGCATTCATTCATAACACGGATTTTTTCATCAGCTGTTCCTTTGCCGCCTGAAATAATCGCACCAGCATGGCCCATACGCTTTCCTGGAGGCGCTGTACGTCCGCCGATAAAGCCGACAACTGGTTTTGTCATGTTTGCTTTTACCCACTCGGCTGCTTCTTCCTCTGCTGTACCGCCGATTTCACCAATCATGATGACTGCTTTTGTTTCCGGATCTTCATTGAATGCTTTTAAAACATCAATAAAGTCTGTTCCGTTCACCGGGTCACCACCGATACCAACAGCTGTAGACTGGCCGATTCCTGCTTGTGTTAACTGGTGTACAGCTTCGTACGTAAGTGTGCCGGAGCGTGATACAACACCAACATGGCCTTTTGTATGGATATACCCTGGCATGATACCGATTTTGCACTCATCCGGTGTAATAACACCTGGGCAGTTTGGCCCAACAAGGCGTGTTTTCTTGCCTTGCATATAACGTTTTACTTTTACCATGTCGAGTACTGGAATATGTTCTGTAATACAAATTGCAAGGTCAAGATTTGCGTCAACCGCTTCCAAAATGGCATCTGCTGCGAATGGAGCCGGTACGTAAATAACAGACGCGTTGGCACCTGTTGCCTGCACAGCTTCTTGAAGCGTATTAAATACCGGTACGCCTTCTACTTCAGTGCCGCCCTTACCAGGAGTAACACCGCCAACAATTTTCGTTCCATATTCAAGCATTTGTTTTGTATGGAAAAGGGCAGTAGAGCCCGTGATGCCCTGAACAATTACCTTTGTATCTTTATTAATGAATACACTCATGCCTATACCTGCCTTTCTATTGTCAACATCCTGATTATTTTACGAGACTAACGATCTTTTGCGCGCCATCTGCCATAGAATCTGCTGAAACGATGTCAAGACCTGACTCGTTCAAGATTGCTTTACCGGCATCTACATTCGTACCTTCTAAACGTACAACAAGTGGTACGGACAGACTTACCTGCTTCGCAGCTTCTACCACACCTGTTGCAATAACGTCACATTTCATAATGCCGCCGAAAATGTTAACGAAAATACCCTTTACATTTTCATCAGACAAAATAATTTTAAATGCTTCTGTTACTTTTTCAGCTGTTGCGCCGCCCCCAACATCAAGGAAGTTAGCCGGATCGCCGCCATAATGCTTGATAATATCCATCGTTGCCATGGCAAGACCTGCACCGTTTACCATGCAGCCGATATTTCCATCAAGGGCAATGTAGCTGAGGTCATATTTTGATGCTTCGATTTCTTTTGCATCTTCTTCTTCAAGATCACGATATTCTAAAATGTCTTTATGACGGTATAGAGCATTTGAATCAAAATTCAATTTTGCATCCAGCGCCATTACTTTTCCATCACCTGTTACAACAAGCGGATTAATTTCAGCAATAGAGCAGTCTTTTTCTACAAATGCAGTGTAAAGGCTCATCATAAATTTAACAGCTTGTCCAACAAGTTCTTTCGGAATATTGATATTGAACGCAATACGGCGGGCCTGGTATGCGCTAAGGCCAGTTACTGGGTCAATATACTCTTTAAAGATTTTTTCTGGTGTTGCTTCGGCTACTTCTTCAATCTCTGTTCCGCCTTCTTCAGATGCCATTAAAACAACTTGAGACGTTGCGCGGTCCAGCACTAAGCCGATATAGTATTCTTTTTTAATGTCGCATCCTTCTTCAATAAGAAGGCGCTTTACTTCTTTGCCTTCAGGACCTGTCTGGTGTGTGACTAACACTTTACCGAGGATTTCTTGTGCATATGTACGTACTTCGTCGAGATTCTTTGCGACTTTAACGCCGCCCGCTTTTCCGCGGCCGCCCGCATGAATCTGTGCTTTGACAACGTTTACTGCTGTGCCAAGTTCTTTTGCTGCTTCAACCGCTTCTTCAACGGAAAACGCAACTTTCCCATTCGGCACGGCAACGCCGTAGCTTCTGAGAACTTCTTTCCCTTGATACTCATGAATATTCATCTTCCAGCCTCCTATCGGTCTCAAAACATAGTCTTTTTGCAAATCAGACTGCGACTTCATTGTAGAGAAAAATCAAAATTATGTCCAGCTTTTGAACATAAAAAATCCGCTCTTTTTTCAAGAACAGACATTTTTCGCAAAACGCTTACAATGTTTATTTATCAAGGGACTGATCAAGACGGTATATAAAAGCGAACACTTCGGCTACCGCTTGATATAAATCTTCTGGAATCGCTTCATTTATTTCAAGCTGTCCAAGCAGCTCAACAAGCCCTGGATCTTCTTGTATCGGAATATTATTTTCTTTTGCAGAGGCAATAATTTGATCAGCGATGAGTCCTTTCCCTTTTGCTTTTACAACCGGTGCTCCCACTGAGTCTGGATTATAAGAAAGAGCGGCGGCCTGCCTCCGGTTTGGCTGGTTCATATGCGTATATCCACCCCCATATAACGATCATCATCCATAATGCGGGCAAGCGGCGGCTTTTCCTTTTCCAGCGCCGCTGGTTCCTTGAACGAAACGCCAGACAAGCGGTATCCGCCTGCTTCAAGGGCCTCCTTCAACGAATCAACAGCCGGGCTGCTTATTTTTTTCAGCAGTGGGCCCGGAATTTCCGCGGCAATGTGCAAATGCACAATCCGGTTTTGCACCTGCATGTCAATGACCGTTTGTTTTAAACGCGGCATTTCCACATAAAACAATACACGGCAAAAATCAGCGTCAATTTTTCCGTCTGCTTTTTTCTTTCCTTCCCACTTGATCGTCACATCGCCTCTAAATTCACCAAATTGTAAAGGAGACTGCAGCACCAGCTGCTGAACAGGGCCGGATTCGGCAGACAAAATATGCTGTGCATTAAGACGGCCAACCATCTGCTCAGCAGCTTCTTTAATAGGTGCCGGCATTGTATCTGACATGAGCTTGATCAGCTCCTGCTTAACAGTCTGCGGAGCGTTTTGGACATTTTCTTTCGAGGCAAGAACGGCTTCGTGGTCCACTCCAAGAAAACGGAAGGCATCACGTAGAACCGAACTTGCCGGCGGTTCCTCAAAAGAAAGCGCATCGGCACCGATCAATACAGCCATTCTTGACGCGGCCTGGCCAGGAAGGGATACAGCGGCAGAAGAAGCCAGCTGAAGCAAGGAGGCAGCCATTTTTTGAGAAAGGGCCTGTCCTATTTCAAACCCGTCTGCGAGCTGTGCCAGCTGCTGCATCAAAGCCGGTCGTTCAGGATGCCCAAGAGGGAGGGATAAAGAAAGAGCCTGCTTAAAAGCGGTAACTGCTTTTTCAGACACAGGACTTCCAGCCAGCTGGGACAGTGCTTGTTTAAGCAGCTGGACAGGGCGAAGTTCCGCATTCTGGTTCAAAGATGGCTCAGAGCTTCTGGCAATCCCGGCAAGCAGTGCCTCTCCATGCTGGGCTGCTAAAGAAGGATTTGCAGCCATTGATTGGCCGAGCACCCGGATGGCTGCCGCTTTTTCGGGTGTGTCGGTACCTTGCAGCGCTGAAACCAGCTGAACCGCTTTTTCATTGGCTGTGCCTTTAAAAGCAAATGTCTCTGCTGTTTCACCAAGCAGGCGGCCGATTGCTTTGGCTGCCTCTGATTGTTTAAAGTCATTTTGTACGAGTAATTGCTGTAAAGAACCCATTTTTCCGGTCATTGAACCCGTTGAACGGGCAGCCAGCAGGGACTGGAAAACATTTTCTGTTATCGGCAAATGACGGCTCAGCATAAACCGGACCACTTCTACCCCTTCTGCTCCAGACTTCCCAAGCCATCCCGAAGCGGTTTGGATCAGAGATTTTGAAAGAGCTGTTCCATTTTGGAGAGCCGCTGCTGTAAAAGCCATATTTTCTTTCGTTGGCTGCAGTCCCATTTTTTCAAGCAGGACAGACACTTGATCGGCTGGAAGCTTTGCTGCCGGGTTTTCTGCCAGTACACGGAGTGAAACACCCCGATCCAAAGAAACCACTTGAAACGTATAGCGCTCTCCTGCTTGCAGCGGTGTTTCAAGCTGTGCTGTCAGCTTTTGGCCAAGCGCTGCGATTTCGGCCATTTGTCCGGGTAAAAGCTTGATGGTTTTACCAGAAAAAATATGCCCTTCTTTCAATATGTCAATCGGGCTGCGCGCCTCCTGCAGCCGCACGCCTCTTTGAAGGGCCTGCTGCCCAATTTCCATAGAATGCCCCTCCTGCTTTTTATAGTGTGTGCATATCTTTTACAGGCGCAAATGTTTTGCGGTGCTGCGGCGTTACGCCAAATTGCTTTAATCCTTCAATATGCTCTTTCGTGCCATATCCCATATTCTTTTCAAATCCATAGCCGGGAAATTGAGCTGCATATTCTTTCATGAGCCGGTCACGAGTTACCTTGGCAATAATAGACGCTGCGGCAATAGACGCACTTTTAGCGTCCCCTTTTATAATAGCCTCCTGGCTGATGGCAGCCGGCAGCGTCATCGCATCGACAAGCAGGTGATCCGGCTGCTTTGGAAGTGATTCTACTGCAAGCATCATTGCTTTTTTAGCAGCTTCGTAAATATTGATTCGGTCAATTTCTTCTGCGCTGACAATACCGACGCCGACTGCCGCTTTTTCTATTATCAGCGCATATAGTTCATCACGGATGGATTCTTTTATTTTTTTAGAGTCATTTAACCCTTCTGGCAAAAAACCATCCGGCAGAATACATGCAGCAGCTACTACAGGGCCTGCAAGGGGCCCTCTGCCCGCTTCATCAATGCCGGCAATGCTTTGCATCCCCCGCTTCATTGCTGCCCGCTCATACGCCATCATTTGCTCCAGGCGCTCCTGTTCATCCTTTTTCTTTTGAAGACGGCGCCTGCACGCTTTCACAGCTGCCTGTACGCCCCTTCTTTCATCTTTCTCCCACTGGGCCAGCTGGTTGTCTTCTAAGCTGCTGACAGCTGCGAGCTGCTGTTTAATTTGGGTAATCGTTTCCTTGCACATGTTTTCTTGGCTCCTTATCTGTATTATCGGCTTTTTTTCTTTTTTTTCCACAAAAAAACGCGAAGGAAGTCCTTCACGCTTTTTGTGGCGGAATATCAAACGTAAGGCGGCCAAACTGCGTTGTACGCACATCACGAATAATGACATCCGTTACCTTGTCGTAATCAATGCCGCCTCCTGTAGATAGGCAGCCGCGCCGTTCACCAACTTGTTCAAAAACAACCGCCATGTCTTCCGGAAGCTCTCTGTAGCCATAGCGCTCTTGAAGCCGCGACGGATACTCGCTCTCTAAAAAACGAAGCCCCCAGATCGCCACATCCTGCAAATTCAAGATCGCGTCTTTTATGGCACCCGTCAAGGCTAATTTGTAGCCGATTTCTGGGTCTTCGAACTTTGGCCATAAAATACCCGGCGTATCCAAAAGCTCCAGGTTTTTAGCGGTTTTAATCCACTGCTGTGCTTTTGTTACGCCTGGCATATTACCGGTTTTGGCAATGTTTTTTTTCGCAATCCGGTTAATGAGTGTTGACTTGCCGACATTTGGAATACCAACAATCATCGCTCTTATTGCCCGCGGCTTCATTCCCCGTGCGCGCATTCGATCCCATTTTTCTTTTAAAATGCTCTCAGCTGCTTTTACAATTTTGTCGAGTCCGCTGCCCGCCTGGGAATTCACCGAAACGGCTTCAATGCCTTTTTCTTTGAAGTAAGCAATCCACTCTTTTGTCATAATCGGATCTGCCATATCCTCTTTGTTTAGAATGACAAGCCGCGGCTTCTGGTTTAAAATCTCATCGATCATCGGATTGCGCGAAGACAAGGGCAGGCGTGCATCCACCAATTCAAAAATGATATCAACGAGTTTTAATTTCTCTGTTACCTGCCGTCTTGCTTTGGCCATATGGCCTGGAAACCACTGTATTGTCAAGCGTACACATTCCTTTCGAGTCCGTTTATTCTACAAGATGAATTTGATCAAACGGCCAGTAAACAAGTCTGGTTTCACCGACAATCTCATCAATTTTAACAGTGCCAATATGACGGCTGTCTTTACTGAAACGGCGATTGTCGCCCATTACAAAAATCTCGCCTTCCGGTACAGTTTCCTGGCCAGTAATTTCAGCTAACGTAAAGTCGGGAGTTAATGGACCATCGGTTACTTCCCTCTTATATTCATCCAAATACGGTTCTTCTATAGCTTTCCCATTCACGTATAAAATGTCATTTTTATACTCAATGGTGTCTCCTGGAAGACCAATAACTCGTTTTATGTAATCTTTCTGTTCGGGCGCATGAAATACGACAATATCGAAACGGTCCGGATCACCAAGTTTATTCACAATCATCCGATCCCCGCTTTCAAGTGTCGGCATCATCGAAAGACCGTCAACCACAATCGGCGCAAATATAAAATACCGGATCAGGGCAGCAAGCCCGACCGCGATCAGCAGCGCTTTCGTCCATTCCCAAAATTCATTTTTTCCTTTAGCCATGCTGGCACCACCTTCAATTCAAGTACACTTATCATATCATGATGGTCGTAAAACCTGAAAGAAAAAGGAGTCTGCAGGCAGACTCCTTTGCTCTCTTATTATCGAATTTCTTTAATACGCGCTGCTTTACCGCGTAGGTTACGCAAGTAGTACAATTTCGCACGACGAACTTTACCACGACGCATAACTTCGATTTTCGCGATTTTTGGTGTGTGAAGCGGGAATGCACGCTCAACGCCCACGCCGTAAGAAATCTTGCGGACTGTGAATGTTTCGCTTACGCCGCCGCCGCGACGCTTGATTACAACGCCTTCAAATACCTGAATACGCTCACGTGTACCCTCGATAACTTTAACGTGTACACGAACTGTATCTCCCGGACGGAAAGCTGGAAGATCAGTACGAAGCTGCTCTTGTGTCAATTCTTGAATCAATTGGTTCATTGTGTTTTCCTCTCCTTCTAACAAATGTTCATACCCGCGCAATCACGACAGCGGAACACCGTTTTAATGTAGCGTGTTATTTTACACACTGACTACGAAATTTTATCATAGATTTCCCACTAAATCAACGTTATTTTTCGGATTCCCATCGCTTAATTTTTTCTTTTTCCTGATCCGTTAAATTCATTAAATCCAGCAAATCAGGCCGCCGTTCCCACGTACGCTTAAGCGACTGCTCTGCACGCCACTCTTCAATATGCTTATGATTACCCGATAGAAGGACATCCGGCACCTTCATGCCTCTAAAGTCGGCTGGACGTGTGTAATGGGGGTGCTCAAGCATACCGGACGAAAATGAATCCAGTACGGCAGACTGTTCATTTCCAAGCACGCCCGGCAAAAGACGGACCACGCTGTCCGCTATGACCATTGCCCCCAGTTCACCGCCGGTCAGCACATAATCACCGATCGAAATTTCGTCGGTTACGAGGTGATTGCGGACCCGTTCATCATAGCCTTCATAATGACCGCATAAAAAAATCAAATGCTGTTCTTTTGAAAGCTCTTCTGCTTTTTTTTGCGTATACCGCTCTCCCTGCGGGCACATTAAAATAATGCGCGGAGCTGCCTCCGCTTCCCCCTTTAACGCTTCTACCGCATCAAAAAGAGGCTGTGGCTTAAGCACCATTCCCGCACCGCCGCCGTACGGATAATCATCGACCACTTTATGCTTTCCTTCCGCAAAATCCCGAAAGTTAACCGCCCGAAAGGACGCTTTATTTTTTTCGGCTGCTTTTTTCATAATGGATGAAGAAAAAACGCCCTCAAACATTTCCGGAAATAGTGTCAGCACATCGATCTTCATTCAAGCAGTCCTTCCATCGGATCGATTAAGATCAGCTTTTTCTCTTTGTCGATCGATTTCACTACATCATCAATGTAAGGGATATAAAATGTCTTGTCCTCGCCTTTTACGACCCACACATCGTTTGCACCCGGTGTCAGCACTTCAGTTACTTTGCCAACTGTATCGCCTGACATCGTTTCCACCTGGCAGCCGACGATTTCATGAAGATAAAATTCTCCTTCATCCAGCTCGCCAAGGTGGGTTTCATGTACTTTTAATATCGTTCCCTTGAAGGCCTCTACATCCTCAATGGAGGGACGCCCTTCGAACGTCAGCAAATCAAAATTTTTATGGGTACGATGTGCAGCGACTGTAACCGGGATACCTTCTTTATCACCTTTTTTAAAAACCGCGAGCTCACTGCCTTTTTTAAATCGCTTCTCTGGAAAATCCGTTTGTGACATGACACGGACTTCTCCCCGCAAACCATGTGTATTGACGATTTTCCCCACATTAAACCACTTGCTCATTTTTTCACTCCTCGGTGCGAATTTCTACAATGACGCCATCTTTTACAACAATCGTGCCGCCGGTTTTTCCATAGAAGCGGTCTCCGGGCTTAACCTCCACAATGGATTGGATATCCCGTTCTTTTAATTCTGTCCCAAGAGGCAGCCCTTTTAACTGGCTGATTTGAAATTCAACCATTTCCAGCTTTTCATGACGCTGGTCAATTTCCATTTGATAACGGGCCGCCGCTTCCGCCCGCTTGGAGCCGCCGCGCTCCGCTTTTTTCTTTTCAAAAAGCAACTGGGCTGTTTCCCGCTCTAACCGGCGTTTTTGCTGCTCGTATGCATTCATACGGCTTTGTTTTAGTGACTCTGTCACCACTTGAACGACTGATACGGTTTGTAAAATATGCATCCCACCGCTCCTTTTTATGGAACAAAAATGGCAATTCCCCAAAAGAAAGATTCTTTTGGGGAATTGATGTTTCGCAATAACTTACTTGCTGTATTTAGCATTGTGGAATTTTTCCAAAATGCCTTCTTTTGAGAAAAGATTGCGAACAGTATCAGATGGTTTTGCACCATCTTGAAGCCATTTAAGCGCAAGCTCTTCATTGATTTTTACTTCTGCTGGCTGAGCAACCGGATTGTATGTTCCGATTGTTTCGATTGAACGGCCATCACGCGGCGCGCGGGCGTCAGCTACTACGATACGATAGAATGGGGATTTTTTTGCACCCATACGTTTTAAACGAATTTTTACTGCCATGCTAATAAGCACCTCCGAAATAGTTTCACACAAGATAGAATCATATCAAATACTTTAAGTGTTGTAAAGTGTTTTTTCTTTACAGTTTGCATCCCACTGTTCTTACATAAAAGGAAGCTTTGGCAGACCGCCTTTTTTCTTTCCTTTTTGCTGCATAGAAGACATTTGTTTCATCATTTTCTTCATGTCTTCAAACTGTTTTAACAGGCGGTTTACTTCCTGGATCGTTGTGCCTGATCCGCGGGCGATACGCTTGCGGCGGCCGGAATTAATGATTTCTGGCTGCTGTTTTTCAGCTGCAGTCATCGAACGGATAATGGCTTCCACACGGCCGATTTGTTTTTCATCCACCTGTATGTTGTTTAAGCCTTTCATTTTGTTCGCGCCTGGCAGCATTTTTAAAATTTCGTCAAGCGGTCCCATTGAACGCACTTGTCCAAGCTGATCTAAAAAGTCATCGAAAGTAAACGACATGGTCCGCATTTTTTGCTCAAGCTCTTTTGCTTTTGCTTCATCCACGTTCGTTTGAGCTTTCTCGATAAGAGACAGCACATCACCCATGCCAAGAATACGGGATGCCATGCGTTCCGGATGAAACTGCTCAAGTGCATCAAGCTTTTCACCCATCCCGACAAACTTAATCGGTTTGCCGGTAACAGAACGGATAGACAGTGCCGCCCCGCCTCGTGTATCGCCATCAAGCTTGGTAAGGACAACACCTGTAATGCCGAGCTGCTCATCAAAGCTTTCAGCGACATTCACAGCATCCTGTCCGGTCATAGAGTCGACCACTAGAAAAATTTCTTCCGGAGAAGACAGCTCTTTGATTTGTTTCAGCTCGTCCATTAATTCTTCGTCAATGTGAAGGCGGCCAGCTGTATCAATGAGTACATAATCCAAATGGTCGTCTTTCGCTTTTTGAATGGCCTGTCTGGCGATTTCAACCGGACTTTCCTGGTCACCGAGCGAGAAAACCGGCATACTAAGCTGTTTGCCGAGCGTTTCAAGCTGTTTAATAGCCGCCGGTCGGTATACATCGGCTGCCACAAGAAGCGGCTTGCGGTTGTATTTTTTGCGAAGCAGGTTGGCAAGCTTACCGGTTGTCGTTGTTTTCCCGGCACCCTGCAGCCCTACCATCATTATCACGGTCGGCGGGCGCTTTGCTGTGCCAATACGGCTTTCTTCCCCGCCCATTAACGTGGTTAATTCTTCTTTTACCACCTTAATAACCTGCTGTCCCGGCGTTAAGCTTTTCATCACTTCCTGGCCGACGGAACGCTCACTGACTTTTTTCACGAATTCTTTGACGACTTTAAAGTTAACATCCGCTTCTAAAAGAGCCAGTCGAACTTCTCGCATCATTTCTTTTACATCGGATTCGGATACTTTTCCTTTGCCGCGGATTTTCTGCATTGTTCCTTGCAGCCGTTCGGCCAATCCTTCAAATGCCATCATGCAGTCCCCCTATTCAAGTTCCTCAATTGCCTTGATAATCTTCAGCATTTCTTCATCCGCTCTTTCTTTGAGCTGATTCATAAATGCCTGGCGCTTTTGGAATTTCTTCAGCAGCCCGAGCTTTACTTCGTATTCTTCAAGCATCGCTTCTGTGCGTTTTATATTATCATAGACCGCCTGGCGGCTCACCTCATATTCTTCGGCGATTTCACCGAGCGAATAATCGTCCAAGTAGTATAGGGACATGTAGCTGCGCTGTTTGTCGGTCAGAAGCATCTGATAAAAGTCATACAGATAATTCATCCGCATTGTTTTCTCAAGCACGGCCGCCCCTCCTTTGTTAAGTGAAAAACCTTTACACTGAATTAGTGTACCTGCTTCGGCTGCGTCTGTCAAGAACGGGAAAAAACAGCCGGTTATTCGGCTGTTTCATCTTCCTCTGTATCTGATTTTCTTTCTTCAAAAGCCTCGGTAAACAGCCCATACGCATATTTTTCAGCATCAAACGGCTGCAGATCATCCATTTTTTCACCAAGACCTACAAATTTAACCGGAACTCCCAGTTCTTTACGAATCGCCAGTACAATACCGCCTTTTGCGGTTCCATCCAGCTTTGTAAGCACGATGCCGGATACATCTGTCGCCTCTTTAAATGTTTTCGCTTGAATCAATGCATTTTGACCGGTTGTCGCATCGACAACGAGCAGAACTTCATGCGGAGCGCCAGGAATTTCACGTTCAATGACACGCTTTACTTTTTGTAGCTCATTCATTAAGTTTACTTTGTTTTGAAGACGGCCGGCTGTGTCACACAGTAAAACATCGGCTTGTCGTGATTTTGCAGCACGTACGGCATCGTACATAACTGCAGCTGGATCAGACCCCTCTGCTTGTTTGATCACATCAACACCTGTGCGCTCTCCCCATACTTCAAGCTGTTCAATCGCTCCAGCCCGGAACGTATCACCAGCTGCGAGCATCACTTTCTTGCCCTCTTCCTTAAACTGGTGGGCAAGCTTGCCGATCGTTGTCGTTTTGCCGACCCCGTTGACACCAACAAATAAAATGACCGTCAAGCCCTCGTCCTGCATATTCAGATCTGAAGACATTTCATGGTCACCCGCATAAATATCAACAAACTTCTCGGTAATAATTTCGCGGATCGCTTCTGGTTCATTTTTGTTTTGGCGTTTTACTTCCGTTTTTAATTCATCAATCAATTCCATCACTGTATCGAAACCCACATCTGCCCCGATCAGAATTTCTTCGAGTTCTTCAAAAAAATCTTCATCAATTTTACGGTAGCGGGCAAATAAATTGTTCATTTTTTCGGAAAAGCCAGAGCGGGATTTTTTCAGCCCTTCTGTATACTTTTCCGTTGTTTGCTCCTGCTCCTGAGAGCCGGAAAACTTTTCTTTTAATTTTTTAAAAAAGCTCATTTGTTTCATCCTTTCTTTTACTGCGTTACAGCGGCTTCTTCGAGTCTTACTGAGACAAGGCTCGTTACGCCGGATTCCTGCATGGCCACGCCATAGAGCGCATCGGCTTCTTCCATCGTTTGTTTGCGGTGTGTAATGACGATAAACTGTGTGTCCGCACTGAATTCTTTTAAGTACCGGCTGAACCTGTGCACGTTCGCTTCGTCAAGTGCTGCTTCTACTTCATCTAGTATACAAAACGGAACCGGGCGTACACGTAAAATAGCAAATAAAAGAGCAATAGCCGTAAGAGCACGTTCTCCGCCGGATAAAAGACTTAAATGCTGCAGTTTTTTCCCTGGCGGCATCGCTGAAATATCCACACCGGCATTTAAAATATCTTTCGGGTCGGTCAATTTCAATTCGGCCCGTCCTCCGCCAAACAGCTGGACAAAAGCCGGCTGAAATTCCGCTTTAATCGCTTCAAACGTTTCTGAGAAGCGGCGGGTCATTTCAACATCCATTTCATTCATTACATCACGAAGTGTTGACTTTGCTTCTTCAAGATCTTCTTTTTGGCCCCGCAGAAACGTCACTCGTTCAAACGTGATCTCATATTCTTCGATCGCCCCGAGATTCACATCTCCCAGCTCCTCAATCGCCCTTTTAATGAGCCGGACCTGCCGTCTCGATTCTTCAATCGGCAAAGTAAGCGGGTAGAGCCGCTGTGCTTCCTCGAAGGTTAAGCTGTATTGCTCATTCAGCTTTTGCAGCCATGTATCGATTTCAACTTCTAAGCGGGCAATGGCTACATCATGCCCGCGTACCGATTCTGTTAACCCTTTTAATAAACGGCGGGACTCCTGAAGGGCGGCTGTTTGTTCTTCAAGCCTCTGTGTTTTGCTGCTTCGTTCCTTTTTCAGCAATTCAAGCCCTTTGATCAGCCGCTCTTTTTCAGCAGCCTGCTCTTCCGCCTCCTGGGCAAGCGTCAGGCCGGTTGAACCGCTGTTTGACCGCTCCGCTTTCATAAATGCCTGCTCTTCTTCGAGCTGCTTCACTTGTTTTTGAATCTCTTTCCACTCTGCCCCGATCCGCTGTTCCTGCTGTCTGCTGAACGCAAGCTGCTCTTCAAGCACGGCGATCTGCGGACGCAGCGTGTAAAGTTCTTCTGTAAGCTCATCCCGCTTTGATGTAACGTCCTTTTGCTCTCTTTCAATAAAAGCAATTTGATCATCCAATTGTTTAATCGCCTGCTGTTTTTTGGCTAAAGAGCGGGAAGCTTCCTTTTCACGCTTCTGAAGCCGCTCTTTTTCTTCTTGAAATTCTCTTTTTTCCGCATCGTAAACGGCAAGCCGGTCATTGATGGACTGTTCATTAAAAGACCATTCAAGCTGCTGGTTTTTCGCTTCCTGAAGTCCCTGGCGGTACAGCTCACCCGTTTCTTCAAGGCGGCTGACTAACCGATCACACTCAGCCGCACGGTCCTGCAGCGCTTTTACTTCCCTTTCAGCCTGCGCTGTTTTCTGCTCCATCTGTACGATTTGGGAACTTAACGTGTCCAGTTCATTTTTGCGCCCGAGCAGGGATGCACCTGTTTTTTTCACAGATCCGCCTGTCATCGAGCCGCCCGCATTAACTACATCACCTTCAATCGTGACAACGCGGTAACGGTGGTTGATTTTACGTGCAATGTGATTGGCTTTTTCAAGAGAATCCGCTACAAGCACATTGCCAAGCAGGTGACGCGCTGCCTGGGCGTACCGTTCTTCATAATCGGTCAGCTCTGCTGCGGTTCCGAGAAAGCCGTTTTCATGACGGACAAGGGCTAATGTATGATCAGGGATCACTTTTTCTTTTACCGTCGACAGGGGTAAAAAAGTCGCCCGGCCAAATTTGTGCTGCTTTAAAAAAGCAATCGCTTTGCGGGCAGCCGCTTCATCTTCTACGATAATATGCTGGAGAGCTCCGCCAAGAGCTGTTTCAATGGCGAGCTCATACTGCTTAGGTACCCGGATCAATTGTGCAGCAGCGCCAATCACGCCGGGAAGACGCCCGTCTTTTTCTTTCAGTACTTCTTTAACGCCGGAGAAAAAGCCTGAATAATCTTCTTCCATTGAGGTTAAAAGGTCGCGCCGGGAAGACGCCTCCTGCAAAATCTGGTAGGCTTTGTACAGGGCATTTCGCTTTTTTTCAAGCTTTTCCTTTACACTGTCACGCTCCCGTTTTGCTTCGCGGTACGCTGTTGTATGCTCATTGAGCTTTTCCTCTGCCTCAAGACGAGCCTGCTCGATCTGTTCCTGCTCCCTTTGCAGGGCAGCCCGTTCAGAAAGATATTGGTCATTGTGTCCGCCGAGCCGTTCAAATCGAGCTGTTAATCGTTCGAGCTGACGGCCAATTTCAGCCAACTCATTTTTCGCCGCTGCTTCTTTGCTTAAATGATCAATATAATCAGCTTTAAGAGATTCCAGCGTTTCACTGCTGTTTTGCGAGACTGCGCGAAGCAATGCTTCTTTTTCCGCTGCTTGTTTTGTTAACACATCAAGCGCTTGTTTTTTCTCCTCAGACTGCTTTTTCGCTTCTGCCAGCGCTTGTTTTAATACCGCTTCTTTTTCTTTGGCTTCGTTTATCGATTTCACAAGCTTTTCTTCATTATAAGAAGCATTTTTTTGACGCTCGTCCATCAAGCGCCGTGTTCCTTCAATTTTCTCAAGTGATTCCACGACAGTCATAAGTTTTTCCTGTATCAATTCTTCCTCAACAGCCAGCTTTTTTAATTCCTGCTCGACTGCCCGGATATGAGATTCTGCGCTTTCTGCTTCCCTGCTGAAATAAGCGATCTGTTTCTCCTGGTGCTCCCGGTCTTTTTTTCTCTCTTCCCATTCAGCGTGGGACTCACCAAGATCATACGCCCAGACAGAGGCTTCTACTTCCTTTAATTCTTCCTTTTTCTCAAGATAATCTTTTGCTGCGGCGGCTTGAATTTCGAGCGGTTCTACCCGCTGCTCTAATTCGTATAAAATATCCTGCACACGGCTTAGATTCTCTTCTGTTTCAGCAAGCTTTACTTCTGCCTGCTTTTTACGGGTTTTGTATTTTAACACGCCGGCTGCTTCTTCAAATATAGACCGGCGCTCTTCAGGACGGCTGTTTAATATTTCATCAACCCGCCCCTGGCCAATAATTGAAAATGCACCGCGCCCGAGTCCTGAGTCCATAAACAGTTCAATAATGTCTTTTAAGCGGCAGCTTTGCTTGTTGATAAAAAAACCACTGTCGCCATTTCGGTTTACGCGGCGCGTGATGCTTACTTCACTGTAATCAAGCGGAAGCGCCCCGTCCCGATTATCGAGCGTGATGGTCACGTCCGCTTCATTCAGCCGCCTTCTTGAATCACTTCCCGAAAAGATGACATCTTCCATTTTTCCGCCACGCAAGTTTTTAGCTGACTGTTCACCAAGTACCCAGCGAATCGCTTCAGTAATATTGCTTTTGCCCGAACCATTCGGTCCCACTACTGCTGTTACACCAGGCATAAAGTCAATGCTAACTTTTCCTGCAAATGATTTAAATCCCGCTATATCAAGCTTTTTCAGGATCATACTTCTCCACCTGTCTCCTACTTCGATTGTTTTACCTGTTCAAGCGCCATACGCGCTGCAAATTGCTCTGCTTCTTTTTTAGAGCGTCCGCTGCCTGTGCCGAGTACAGTACCGTTTAAGGATACTTCCGTAATAAACTCTTTGTTATGAGCCGGGCCTTTTTCTTCTAATATCCGGTAAGACGGGGAGCCTTTTAATTCACGCTGTACAAATTCCTGCAGCTGGCTTTTAAAATCCATTACATGTGAAAACGCTCCTGCACTGATTTTCGGGAAAACGATTTTTTCCAAAAACGGAATGACGGCATCCATCCCCTGATCAAGATAAAGGGCGCCAATGTAAGCTTCAAACACGTCAGCAAGCAAAGCCGGACGCATTCTTCCGCCTGTCATTTCTTCACCTTTTCCGAGTAAAATAAGCCGGCCAAACTCAAGCTCGTTCGCAAATGTAACAAGTGAAGGCTCGCATACAACAGCGGCGCGAAGCTTTGTTAACTCTCCTTCTGACATAACGGGATACGTTTTATATAAAAACTGCGAAACTGTCAACTCTAATACGGCATCGCCTAAAAACTCCAGGCGCTCGTTGTCTTCATATGGTTTTCTTCTGTGCTCGTTCACATAAGAAGAGTGGGTAAAAGCCTGTTTTAGGAGCGATTCATTTTGAAAATGGATGCCCATTTTTTCCTGGAATTCTTTAAATTCTTTATTTTTCCGTTCTGAATATCGCTGCTCCTGATTTGTTTTCTTCATTCTGGTTCCTCCGCAATGTTAAAGTGCACACAAAATTAGTTTAGCCGAAAAAAATGCATAGCGCAAAAAGAATTAAAGCGCAAGACACTGTTTATGAATCGCGCTCGTTTAACAATCCTGCATTTCACTTTCGGGAAAGCTTGGACTGGAATGCTTAATGCCTTAGGGTCCTGTGTGCGGTTCCTGGGCTTCCATTCAATAAAAGCATGAAAAAAGCAGACCCGCATTACCGGGCCTGCCATTAAGGACGATTAGTTTTTGCTGTTTATGTACGATACAGCGTCGCCTACCGTCGTAATATTTTCCGCGTCATCATCGGAAATTTCCATATCGAATTCATCTTCAAGCTCCATTACAAGCTCAACTACGTCTAGAGAATCCGCACCTAGATCTTCCTTGAATTTCGCATCAAGGTTGATTTGTGATTCTTCTACACCTAGACGATCAACGATGATTTTCGTTACACGTTCTAATACATCTGCCACAATATTCACCTCCCCTCAAGTATTATAGACGATTCATCCTGCCAAAACACGCTTTTTCTTACATTGCCATGCCGCCGTCTACACCAAGCACCTGGCCAGTAATGTATTTCGCACCATCACCGGCTAAAAATGCGGCTGCAGCAGCAATATCGGCTGTATCGCCAAGCGTGCCAAGCGGAATTTGGCTGATCAGCTGCTCTTTTGCTTCTGCCGGCAGTTCATCCGTCATGTCAGTCGTAATAAATCCTGGCGCAATGGCATTCACTGTAATACCTCGTGGTGCAAGCTCACGGGCCGATGCTTTCGTTAACCCAATAACCCCTGCTTTTGCTGCTGTATAATTTGCCTGTCCAGCATTGCCGATTCGGCCAACAACCGAAGAAATGTTAATAATACGGCCGCTTTTTTGCTTCATCATTTGGCGGGTAACTGCTTTTGTGCAAAGGAATACACCTTTTAAATTGGTGTTAATAACCTCGTCCCACTCTTGCTCTTTCATGCGCATCATCAAGTTATCGCGTGTGATTCCCGCGTTGTTTACTAAAATATCAAGACGGCCGAATTGGTCAATCGTTTCTTTCACCATCGCCCCTACTGCTTCACTATCAGAAATATCACACTGTACGATAAAAGAACGGCGGCCCATCGCTGTAATTTCATCGGCTGTTTCTTTTGCTTTTTGCTCGCTTCCTGCATAGTTGACGACCACGTCTGCGCCTAAACGGGCAAGTTCAAGTGCGATCGCTTTGCCAATCCCACGGGAAGCTCCTGTGACAAGAGCTATTTTTCCTTCCAGGTTCATTGTGTTTCCTCCTTTAGAGCTGCCGCTGCTTTTACAATGGATTCTTCATCGCTCACTGCAATGGTGCGGACACGGCGGTTTACTTTTTTAATTAAGCCGGATAAAACAGTACCTGAACCAATTTCAACAAACGTATCGACCCCTGCATCAAGCAGCGCCTGCACGCTGTCTTCCCATAAAACAGGTGAGTACAGTTGTTTCACAAGATTTTCTTTAATCGCCTCTGCCTCTGTTACTGGCTGTGCATCAACGTTGGCAATAACCGGTACGCGGCTTGACTGAATATTGGCTTTTTCGAGCACAGTGCGCAGCTTTTCAGCAGCCGGCTCCATAAGCGGCGAATGGAATGGGCCGCTCACATTCAGCGGAATCACTCTTTTTGCGCCTTTTTCTTTTAAAAGAGCAGATGCCTGCTCTACACCTTCTTTTGCCCCTGAGATCACAATTTGACCAGGGCAGTTGAAGTTAGCAGCAGCAACGACGTGGCCGTTTGCCGCAACTTCTGCAACGGCTGCTTCCAGCTCCGCGCGGTCCATGCCAAGCACAGCCGCCATCGCGCCTTCTCCAGCCGGTACAGCCGCTTCCATTAAATTGCCGCGCTCATGTACAGCCCAGACTGCGTCTTCGTATGTAATAGCCCCTGCAGCCGCCAAGGCAGAATATTCACCAAGGCTGTGCCCAGCGGTAAAGTCCGGCACAATGCCTTCTTCTTCGAATCGTTTTAAAACAGCCATACTGTGCGCTAAAAGAGCAGGCTGCGCGTTTGATGTAAGTGTCAGCTTTTCTTCTGGGCCATTAAACATAATGTCCGTTAACGAGTAGCCGAGGCGCTCGTCTGCTTGTTGAAGCATTTCCTTGATGGAAGCATGCTCCTCAGCAAGTGATTTTCCCATTCCAACGGCTTGAGAGCCTTGTCCCGGAAATACAAATGCGATTTTTCCCATTGATGATGTCATTCCTTCCCAGTGGCAATTTGTGATTCAATAATAGCCGGCACATTCGCCTGTGCCATTTTGTAGGCTTGTTCGATCGCGTGATAAAAGGCGTTGGCGTCCGATGAACCATGTGCTTTGATGACCGGCGCTTTCAAGCCGAACAAACCGGCGCCGCCGTACTCTGTGTAATCCATTTTTGATTTTAACCCGCGCAGCTCATCTTTAAGCAGCAGTGCGCCGATTTTTGATTTAGCGGACGCAGTCAAAGCGGTTTTTAACATAGAAAAAACAGACAACGCGCTGCCTTCAATGGTTTTTAAAACCATATTGCCGGTAAAGCCGTCTGTGACAACAACATCCGCTGCCCCATTTAACAGTTCACGGGATTCAATATTGCCAATAAAGTTTAAATCAGCCGCTTCGCTTAATAGTTTGTATGCGGCTTTTGTTAAATCATTCCCTTTTTTTTCTTCCGTTCCAATATTTAAAAGACCTACACGAGGTTTAGGGATCCCTCGCACTTTTTCTGCATAAACCGAACCCATGATCGCATACTGCAGCAGATGCTCAGGCTTCGCATCCGAATTAGCACCGGCATCAAGCATGACAAATCCTTTGCCGTCAATTGTCGGAAGCGTTGGGGCCAGTGCCGGACGTTCTACTCCGTCAATACGGCCGACTACAAACAATCCTGCAGCCATAAGCGCACCTGTGTTGCCTGCTGATACACATGCTGCCGCTTCGTTAGCTGCAACGGCCTCTGCCATTAACACGAGTGAGGACTGTTTTTTCCGCCGCACAGCCCGGACCGGCTCGTCTGTGCCGAGAATCACATCGGGAGCATGAACGACCTGCGCCCGGCTGCTCTCCTCTAAATACGGCCGGATTTTTTCTTCATCTCCATAAAGCATTACTTCGAGCTGCGGCATTTCCTTTAATGCCCGATTCACACCTAAAATGATTTGCTCCGGTGCGTGGTCACCGCCCATTGCGTCAATTGCGAGTTTCATCTATTTCCTCCTTTTCTGCAGATGGTGCACGAAACATAGAGAACTCTCCGCGAAACACGAGGTCACTGCCGACGAAACTGGATACCTCTACAATGGTTCGTCCCTTTTGGGATCGAATCACCTTCGCTTTGGCGATTACCCGGCTGTTTTCTTTCACCGGCTGTGTAAAACGAATATCCGCTTTGCCTGTGAGAGCCATTTCATCATTTATTACGGCAACGGCCAGCGAATTCGCCTGGGCAAACAGATGATGCCCCCGTGCAATGCCGTTCCGTTTAAAGACATGCTCTTTTTTTACATCAAAAATAGAAATAGCGCTTTTGTCTAATTCAATATCAATAATATCGCCGATAACTTCTTCGATCGGCAATGAACGCACTTCATCCTGCATATTTTTTTCCGCTACATATTTAATGCGTTCCCTCAGTTCCGGAATGGATAACTCCATCCGATCAAGCCGAATCGTTTGGACGCTTACGCCAAACTCCTGCGCCAGTTCTTCGTCGGTGACAAACGGATTTTCTCCGATTGTTTGCTTTAGACGCTCCTGACGCTCTTTTTTTGATCGTCTCATATTTATCCCACCATCCGATATTAGGACTAGGTACTAAAAAACAGTATAAAGATAACAAAAAAAGAATGCAAGAGGCAACTTGCATTCTTAATCAAGCTTTTCACCATCAAACACACCCGAATCATTTAAAACCTTCCGCAAATGTCGATATTCATGGCTGGTCCAAAAATCGGGCGCATTAATTAATTCTTTGGCATCTTCGCGCGCCGTTTCAAGCGCCCGGTAATCATGCACCATGTCCGCCATTTTAAATTCAGGCAGCCCGCTTTGTTTGCGGCCAAAGAAATCTCCTGGCCCGCGCAGCTCCAGGTCTTTTTCACTGAGCACAAACCCATCGTTCGTTTCTGTCATAGCGGTCATCCGCTCTTTACCGGTTTCAGACTTTGGATCAGCAATCAGCATGCAGTACGACTGCTCTGATCCCCGTCCTACCCGTCCACGCAGCTGGTGTAACTGTGACAAGCCGAATCGCTCTGCATCATAAATAATCATTACCGTTGCATTCGGCACGTTCACCCCGACTTCTACCACTGTTGTGGAGACTAACACGTTCCATTCATTCGCGCCGAATGCCTTCATTACGGCTTCTTTTTCTTCTCCGCTCAGACGCCCATGCATTAAGCCGACTGTAAATCTTCCTCCAAAATACTGGGTCAGCTGTGAATGAACATCAAGCGCGTTTTGAAAATCAAGCTTTTCCGATTCTTCAATCAGCGGGCAGATCACATAAGCCTGCCGCCCTTTTCGCAGCTCTTTTTCCGTAAATTCAAGCACACGGCCAAGCATTTCTTCTTTTGCCCAATAGGTTTCGATTGCTTTGCGGCCGGCCGGCATTTCATTAATGATCGAGACGTCCATTTCACCAAAAACGGTAATGGCAAGTGTTCTGGGAATTGGCGTTGCGGTCATAAACAGGACATCAGGATTTTCACCCTTGGACCGAAGCACGCGGCGCTGATTCACCCCGAACCGGTGCTGCTCATCCGTAATGACAAGTCCAAGCTTATGAAAGACAACATCATCTTGAATAAGGGCATGCGTCCCGATTAAAATATCAATTTCGCCCGCTTCAAGTGCTGCAAGCAGTGCTTTGCGGCGCTTTCCTTTTACAGTTCCGGTCAATAGAGCTGTTGTGACGCCAAACGGCTCAAGCATCTCATGCAGCGATTTTGCATGCTGCTCTGCTAAAATTTCGGTCGGCACCATTAAGGCCCCTTGAAATCCTGCTGTTACGGAAGCATACAGTGCCAATGTCGCAACAGCGGTTTTTCCGCTTCCCACATCCCCCTGCAGCAGCCGGTTCATTCGGTACGGCGATTTCATATCGGCACATATCTCATTTACAGCTTTTTTCTGCGCATTTGTTAATTCAAAGGGCAATGAGTCAATCAGTTCTTTTAGCTTAGCGAGATCATACTTTTGAACAATCCCCCCGGACTGTTCCCGAATCGTTTTTCGGAGCGCCTGCATTTTAAGCTGAAAATAGAAAAATTCTTCGTATACAAATCGCCGCCGCGCCTGTTTCATCTCTTTATGTGAAATCGGAAAGTGAAGGGCACGAATCGCCTCTTTTCTTTCCATTAAGCGGTATTGTTGAATCAAATGAACCGGCAGCGTTTCTTCTATATACTCACCAAAGGAGTCGATTGCCTGTTTTACAAGCTTCCGAAACTGCTTGAGAGGAATGGCATTGCGCAGTAAATAGACCGCTTCGAAATCCGTACCGCGTGCATAGGCCCCTTTCTCCATTGTCTGGCCAGAAATAGCCAGACGGTGGCGGTCCCACTTTCCGGTCACGGTAACCGTGTCGCCGACGGACGCTTTTTTCTTTAAGTAGGGCTGATTAAAAAAAGTGACGTTAATCAAATGAGGACCTGACAAAAATTTAAATGTCAGCCTCGACTTTTTCTTTCCGTAATACATGACGGAAGGCTCGGTTTGAATCACACCTTCGATCGTGACTTTTTCATCGTGTTCTGCTTCTTCAGGGCTTTTTAGTCTCATATCTTCATAGCGTGCCGGCACAAATTCCATTAAATCCCCTACCGTAAGCACACCAATAGAAGCCAGAGATGCTTCCGCTTCTTTGCCTGCGCCTTTTAACACACTGACAGGCTGGTTCAGCGGATGGCTTGTTTCAAGCATGTTTTTTCCTCCCTTCCTTTTCAACGTGAAAAAGAGAGAGAATAATCTCCCTCTTTTGTTTATTCAACCGAAAAAATAAACGGATACAGCGGCTGTCTGCCGTTATGCACTTCCACTTCGATATCCGGGTACGTTTCTTCAATAAAACTTGTTACTTGTTCAACCGTTTCTTCTGACGCTTCTTCCCCATGAATAACCGTTACGATTTCTGACTCGTCATCGATCAGCGACTGCAGCAGCTCTTTCGCCGCTGATGCCGATTCTGTATGCGTGACCACAATTTTCCCTTCGGCCAGTCCCATAAAGTCATTTTTCTTAATATCGATGCCATCAATGGTCGTATCACGAACAGCGTATGTGATTTGTCCGGTTTTTACCTGCGTGGATGCTGCGGTCATGGCGTCCTTATTCCATGCTGCATCACTTTCTGGATTAAACGCAATGAGGGCTGCCAGACCTTGCGGAACGGTCTTGGTTGGGATAACAGACACAGTCGTTTCCATGATGTCTGCTGCCTGCTCGGCCGCCATAATAATATTTTTGTTATTTGGCAGAACAAACACGTGCTCAGCATGGCACTCCTGGATTGCTTTAACAATATCTTCTGTGGACGGATTCATCGTTTGACCGCCTTCAATAACAGCGGCTGCTCCGATACTCGTAAATAACTCAGCAATACCGGCTCCCATCGCAACCGCTACAACACCATATTTAGCCTGCTGCACCGGCTGGGCTGACGCCCGGGATGTGCTTCCAGTAATCGCACTGTGCTGTTCACGCATATTTTCAATCTTCATATTGATTAAGCTTCCGTATTGCTGCCCAACGGTCAGTACTTCTCCCGGATGTTCCGCATGAATATGCACTTTGGCAATTTCATCATCAGCAACCACAAGCAATGAATCACCAAACCGGCTTAATTCATCGCGGAAGCGCTCTTCAGAAAAAGGATGTTTAACGAGCTTTTCTTTTTCAAATTTGACCATAAATTCCGTACAATAACCAAATTCAATATCTTCTGTGTTCATAAAGCTCTGCACACTTTTACGGTGCTCCGCACTGACAAGCTCCTTTATGTCCTGGCGGTCCGAAAGCGCTGCCGGAAGTGCTTCTCCCTTCAGCTCAGCCAAAAAGCCTTCATATACAAGTAAAAGACCCTGCCCGCCGCTGTCGACTACGCCGACTTCTTTTAACACAGGCAAAAGCTCCGGTGTCCGGTTTAAGGAAGCCTGTCCTTCTTTCACAAGCGCTTCTACTACCGCGACAATATCAGATTCTTTTTGAGAAACGGCTACCGCTTTTTTAGCGGCGTCTTTTGCCACCGTTAAAATCGTTCCTTCCACTGGCTTCATCACCGCTTTGTATGCCGTTTGAACGCCTGCTTCAAATGCAGCAGCAAGTTCAAACGCGGATACTTCCTGCTTGCCGGCCACTGCTTTTGAAAACCCCCGAAAAAGCTGGGATAAAATAACGCCTGAGTTTCCGCGCGCGCCCATTAACAGCCCTTTCGAGAGCGCTTCGGCTGTTTTTCCGAAATGGCGCTGCGTGCCCGCTTCTGTTTCCTTTGCTCCTGATGTCATTGATAAATTCATATTCGTGCCGGTGTCGCCATCCGGCACGGGAAATACATTCAGCGCGTCAACCATTTGTGCATTTGCTGATAAATGCTGTGCGCCTGCTTGCACCATCCTGGCAAAGCGCAATCCGTCCAATGAAGTTATAGCCACAAAAATTTCCTCCTCACACTACGGGTTCGTTACCCGCACACCCTGTACAAAAATATTAACAGAATCAACTGATAATCCGACGGTTTGATTAAGTATATATTTTACTTTTGACTGCACATTGCTTGCCACTTCAGAGATTTTCGTTCCGTAGCTCACGATAATATACATATCAATAAAAATACGGTCTTCTTCCTGGCGTACGACAACGCCGCGTGTAAAATTTTCACGACGCAGCATTTCAGCAAGGCCATCTTTTAATTGATTTTTTGATGCCATACCGACAATACCGTAGCAATCTACCGCCGCACCGCCTGCGATCATCGCGATGACTTCATTTGAAATGTCAATTTGACCAAGTTCAGTCGTTAATTCAATCGTCACAAAACATCCTCCTCGCGAATCAAACTATTCTCATTTTACTATATTTATCTGCCACTTCACAACTTACGGGCCGGATCTGCCGCTTATTCACTGTCAAGTGATTTTTCTTGAAAGACTTCTTCAAAGCTGTTGCATTCATTCATTGATTGTGATAAATTATTTAAGTGTCTTGCACATAAAAACGTAGACAATTAACGATCCTGAATAGTAAGGAGTGAATACAATGCCAAAAAAATGTGTTATTTCCGGCCGCAAAGCACGTACTGGAAACAACCGCTCACACGCGATGAATTCAAGCAAACGTACGTGGGGCGCTAACCTTCAAAAAGTTCGTATCCTTGTTGACGGTAAACCAAAACGTGTTTGGGTATCTGCCCGCGCACTTAAATCTGGAAAAGTTGAGCGCGTTTAATTTTTCCTTTCATAAAAAAGCACCTGCGCCAAACGGCACCGGTGCTTTTTTATTTTTTCTTTTTCCCTGCTGACATAAACATCCGAATCATGCCCCCGACAAACTTTGGCAGTTTCAATGTGTAAAATTTCACTAGCTTCTCCTCCCGTCACGGCTTCTAATAACCATTAATATGCCTGAACGGAACGAAAAGACCCCCTTTTTTTCAAGGATTTCATTACTTACACATCTTGAGGAACCCGGCTGAACCGTGTCATTGTCCAATGGATATTTAAAGCCGGACAGCGTCAGCCCTTTCACGCTTTCATTCAGCGCAAAAAAAGAAACGTACGGCCATCCTTCCCTTTGAGGAATAACTCCTTCTCCGGGTGAATAAACAGCCAGTTCATTTTGACAGTCTACGATCATAACCGGGCAGGGAAGCTCCCTTTTTAAGAGCAGCGTAACCGCCCCGAAAAAGTGATCAAGACGGCCGCCTGTCACGCCATATAAAAAAATCATCTCCGGGTTTTGCTTTGCTGCGTCATTGAGGGCAATTTCAAGGTCAGTTTCATTTTTTTCCGCTGGAAACTGCACATGATCCGGGACTTCTGCCGCCACACGGCGCCATTCTTCTTCCGTTATGGAATCAAAGTCGCCAAAGGCCTTGTCCGGCGTGATCCCACGGTCAAGCAAATAAAGAGCGCCACGATCTACACCAACCCATTGCTCCCTCAAGGCGGGATCCCTTTTTAACACAGGCAGTTCCGTATCCGGACCGCCGGCAACGATCCGGATAATCACGCTTTTTCCGCGGCAGCCCGGATCGCCCGGATGGCCGCACTCCGGTCCTTTTCATTATAGATCGCTGAACCGGCAACAAGCACATTTGCTCCGGCCTCTGTACAAATCCGGGCCGTTTCCGTATTGACACCGCCGTCTATTTCAATATCCACCGACACACCCGCTTTTGTGATCATGTCGCGAACACGGCGGATTTTCGGTACAACGGCCTCAATGAAAGACTGCCCTCCGAACCCAGGGTTTACAGTCATAAGTAAAACCATATCAATATCACCGATCACATACTCGAGTACATCGACCGGTGTAGAAGGGTTTAACACTACTCCCGCTTTAATGCCAAAGGAGCGGATAAGCTGAATGGTCCGATGCAGATGCGGACATGCTTCAGCATGAACCGTAATAATATCAGCCCCGGCTTTTGCAAACGTCTCAATGTACTGATCAGGGTTGCTGATCATCAAATGAACATCAAGAGGTAATGCTGTTACCGGCCGGATCGCTTCTACAATCAGCGGGCCAATCGTAATATTCGGCACGAAATGTCCATCCATCACATCTACGTGAATATAGTCAGCTCCACCCGCTTCTACGTCTTTTATTTCTTCACCAAGCCGCGCAAAGTCAGCGGATAAAATAGATGGGGCAATCTTAATCATAACGTCAGTACCTCGGCTTTCTCTCTTTAATTTCCTCTATAAATTGCAAATAATGCTCATAGCGATAATTCGGGATTTCTCCTTCTGCTACTGCTTCTTTTACCGCGCATTTTGGCTCATTTAAATGCAGGCAGCCTCTAAATTTACAATCGGAGCTCCGGTCTGCCATTTCTGGAAAACACGCGGATAATTCATCCAGCTCTATTCCTTCAAAATCTAACGAACTAAAACCCGGCGTATCGGCGACTAGTCCGCCTGCCGCTGGAATGAGCTCTACGTGCCGTGTTGTATGCTTGCCCCGTCCTAGTGAACTGGAGATCTCATCTGTTTTCAAGGCAAGATCGGGCCGGATCGCATTTAGCAGGGAAGACTTTCCGACGCCTGACTGTCCGGCGAATACCGATGTTTTTTCTGTTAAGTGGCCTTCCAGCAAGTGAAGGCCGTCCATTGTTTCTGATGAAGTTTCCACAACGGTGTAGCCAATCCTGCGGTAATCGGCCACGTATTGATCGAGCGTTTTTCTGTCTTCAGCTAAATCCATTTTGGTCAGGCAGATAACCGGTTCAATATTCTTTGATTCAATTAAAACTAAAAAACGGTCTAGAAGCACTGTGCTGAAAGCAGGTTCCATCACTGAAAAAACAAGGACCGCCTGGTCAATGTTCGCAACAGGCGGACGAACCAAATCATTTTTTCGCTCTTTAACGGTTAGAACGTAGCCTTCTTTTTCATTTTCTGCTTCGTATTCGACATAGTCGCCGACAAGCGGTGTAATATTTCTCTTCCGGAATACCCCCCGGCCCCGGCACTGAATAATACTTTCTCCATCGAGCACATAGTAAAAACCGCTTAACGCTTTAATAATTTTGCCTTCTGGCATGTAGCACCACCTTATTCAGATTGTGTTTTTTCCGGGTAAGGAATCGTTTGATCCATAATGACGACCTGATCCCGCACCACTTTATATCCTGCTTTTTGGCCTTTCTCAATCACAAACTGCAGTGTTCGCTTCGTTTCTTCTGTAATTAAAAACTTTTCATAGGGTTCTGTCATACTGTGTGTGGCATCTTCTACGTAAATCTGGACCTCTTGAGGTTCTCCTTCAACCTCAGGCTCGTATGGAATCACCACTTCTGTTGAGACTTCTGCCGGCGGAATTTCCTCTGGTCCTTTTGAAAGAGTGACTTTAACCGTACTGCCCGGCTCCACTTCACTTCCGGCCTCAGGCGACTGCCTGATCACCTGGCCGGCCGCAACGGAATCCGAATATTCTTCTTCGGAAAAATCAATGATAATGCCATTTGCATCCTCATAGTCTTCCAGGCTTTTTTCCGTATAGCCTGAAAGATCTTTCAGCTCGACATCGGCAAGGCCTATGCTCACCGTTAATTCAACGTCTGTTTCTTCCGGAATGACGTCTTCATCCGCATCTGGTCTTTGCTCCAGCACCGTCCCTGGTTCACTGTCGTCATATTTCGACTCGACGACTTCAACATTACGAAAGCCGGCTTCCTCCAGCAATTCCCGTGTTTCTTCGAGTGTTTTCCCGGTGTAATCTTCCATTGCTTTTTGTTCTTTGCCAGCCGAGACAAACAAGTCAATCTCACTGCCTTCTTCTACCGTTGTTCCCGCTTTTGGCACCGTTCGAATCACTTTTCCTTCTTCAATATCTGCACTGAATTCCTCATCGGAGTCACCCACAACAAAACCGGCATTTATTAAAGTGGCGGCAGCTGCTTCCGGACTGCTTCCGTTTGTATCCGGCACTGCTATCTGCTTCGGCACCATCAGCATAAACCAGGCTGCAGCGCTGAGGGCACCCAGAATAAGGAGCACGAGCAGAAACCATGGCCACTTTCTTTTCTTTTTCTGCGGCTTAGTATTTATATCACTATCTGTTTTCTGCTTGATTTCTACAGGCGGTACAGACGGCTGGATTCGCTCCGGCGGCTTCGATGAAATAATCGGAATCGCTTTTGTCACTTCATCGTCATCATCCGGAATTTTAAATTTTTCCTCCTGCATGCGGTAAGGCTCTAAGGCAGTAGACAAATCGTGTTCCATTTCTTCTGCGCTCACATAGCGGTGAAAAGGATCTTTTGCCGTTGCATGAAGGACGATATTTTCAATGCTTTGCGGAACTCCCGGGTAAAGTTGTTTAATAGATGGAGTCTCTGCCTGCAGATGCTTTAAAGCAATGGAGACAGCCGATTCACCCGAAAACGGAAGCTTTCCCGTTAACAGCTCGTACATAACAATCCCAAGTGCATAAATATCAGACTTTTTTGTCGCCATTCCCCCTCTTGCTTGCTCGGGAGAAATATAATGAACAGAGCCAAGAACCGCATTTGTCTGCGTAATAGAAGTTGCACTCATGGCCATTGCAATCCCAAAGTCGGTCATTTTTACAATTCCATCCCGATCAATAAGCATGTTGTGTGGTTTTACATCACGGTGAATAATGGAATGCTGATGGGCAAATGCAACGGCCGCAGTCATTTGCCTCATAATATCAATAACGGTTTCGTACGGAACGGGAGAAAATTGCTGAATGTATTCTTTCAGCGTCATTCCGTCCACATATTCCATTACAATAAAGTGAATATTGTCTTCTTCCCCAACATCGTAAATATTGACTATATTCGGATGGGCCAGGCTTGACGCTGCCTGGGCCTCACGCTGAAATCGACGCAAAAATTCATCTTCTCCGGCAAAATCAAACCGCAGGACTTTAATAGCCACATCTCGGTCTAAAATCATATCGCGGGCCAGGTATACATGCGCCATTCCGCCGCCGCCAATCGCCCGGACGATTTTATAGCGCCCGCTTAAGCTTCTGCCAATTAACATCACCGTCACCCGCTTTCGCGTTCGGCACAATGCTCGAGAATTGCGACTGTAATATTGTCTTCTCCGCCGTTTTCATTGGCCAGACGAATCAGAGTATTTGCTTTTTCATGCAGCGGATCTGATGATTGCAGAATATGGCTCATTTCGGGAGCTGACACTTTGTTTGATAAACCATCGGAGCAAAGAAGGAGCAAATCTCCTTCTTCAAACATGATCGTTCTGTAATCAACAGACAGCTTTTCGTCTGTTCCAAGAGCTCGTGTTAGTACATTTTTTTTCGGATGGCTCTCTGCTGCTTCCTTGGTAATTTCACCTGATTTAACGAGTTCGTTCACAAGTGAATGATCTTCCGTGACTTGTGAAAAGCCGTCCTCACTCTGCAGGTAACACCGGCTGTCTCCAATGCTCGCAATCGCGCAAAACCGGTCTGTGCAAAGAGCCGCTACCAGTGTCGTTCCCATACCGCTGCATTCTGGATGGGTATGGGCATGAAATAAAATTTCTTTATTGATCACTGGTATAATCGCCTTCATCCAGTTTAAGGCCTCATCCGGCGATTGAATATTCAATGCTGTTTCGTTCCAATGCTGTTCAAACATGCTGATGGTCATCCGGCTTGCGGTATCTCCCGCATTGTGCCCGCCCATTCCGTCTGCTACGACGGCCAGGCACAAGCTGCCGTTATGATGAAAAACGCCCCCGCTGTCTTCATTGTGCGAGCGCACTCGTCCGCGGTCTGTTTCAAACACAGCATTCATCTTGTCACCTCGTTTCGCTGGCACGCTCTTTCGCCCGAAGCTGGCCGCATGCTGCATCAATATCCGTTCCTTGCTCACGTCGAATCGTTACGTTTACACCATTGTTTTTCAATGTTTTTTCAAACTCAAAAATCTTGTTGCGCGGTGTGCGAACATAATCCCGCTCAGGCACGTAGTTCACCGGGATTAAGTTTACGTGACACTTAATTCCTTTAATCAAAGCAGCAAGCTCTTCTGCATGAGCCACTGAATCATTCTCACCGCCGAACAGTCCGTATTCAAATGTGATACGGCGGCCCGTTTTTTCTGTATAGTAACGAATCGCTTCCATCAAGTCCTTCAGCTTGTATGCACGGTTAATCGGCATAAGCTTTGTGCGCAGTTCATCATTTGGCGCATGAAGAGATACCGCGAAGTTAATTTGTGTTTTTTCATCGGCAAATTTGTAGATTTTCGGTACAATCCCGCTCGTTGATACGGTAATGTGCCGCGCTCCAATGTTCAAGCCTTTTTCGTGGTTAATAATGTGTAAAAATGACATCATTTCCTCGTAATTGTCGAACGGCTCCCCGATACCCATAATGACGACAGAGCTTACCCGTTCTCCTACTTCATCAAGTGCCTGCTGCACTTTCACAACCTGCGCCACAATTTCACCGGCTTCAAGGTTCCGCTTTAAACCGCCAAGTGTTGATGCACAGAACGTACAGCCGATTCGACAGCCGACCTGCGTCGTTACACAAATGGAGTTGCCATATTCGTGGCGCATCAGCACGGTTTCAATCGAATACCCGTCATGCAGTTCAAATAAAAATTTAATTGTACCGTCAGCGGACTCCTGCTGAATGGCTGTTTTCAGCACCGTAAACACAAATGCCTCATCGAGCTTTGTGCGCAGTTCTTTCGATAAGTTAGTCATATCATCCACGGTTTTCGCCCGTTTTACATACAGCCAGTCAAAAATTTGATCAGCCCGAAATGGCTTTTCTCCGTTTGCTGAAAGCCACTCTTTAAGCTCATGAAGTTCCAGTGAATAAATGGATGGCTTCTGCGGTTCCGTCTGCTTTTTTCTCGCTGTTGTCATTTATTTATTTTCCTTCTTTCTAAATTTACTTATAAAAAATCCATCGCCGCCAAAATCGTCTGGAAACACTTGAACCATATTCGCCTCTTTCTCTATAGAGATGTGCTCAAGAGGGGCAGGCTCGAATTCGGGATGAGCATCCAAAAAGGCGTTCACCGTACCTTCATTTTCTTCCCTGTCAACCGTACATGTACTGTAGACGAGGACACCGTCCTCTTTTAAAAGCGGCACAGCGGCATCCAAAATCGCCAGCTGAATCTGCTGCAGGTTATCGAGATCCTGTTCCGTTTTCGCATATTTCAAATCCGGTTTCCGGCGAATAACGCCAAGCCCTGAACAAGGAGCATCCACTAAAATCGCATCAAAAGTTTCTTCTGCAAACAGTTCTCCTGCTTTGCGCGCATCCTGCTTTTGAACATGGATGTTCGAGAGCGCAAGCCGCTCGGCATTTTGAGCAACAAGTTTCAGCTTGTGCGCGTGAATATCCAGCGCATCAATCCGGCCTTCTCCATTCATTTGTTCAGCAAGATGTGCGGTTTTTCCGCCCGGTGCTGAACACATATCTAAAACACGCTGGCCGGGCTTCACGCCTAAAACAGGAGCGACGAGCATTGAACTTTCATCTTGAATGGAAATAGCCCCGCTTTTAAAAAGATTTGAACGTGCTGCATTTCCTTTTAAAATTCTGACTGCATATGGTGAGACGTCAGAAGGTTCTGCTTCAAACCCTTCTTCTGCCAGGGCCTGGATGGCTTCATCGCGCGTCATCTTCATACTGTTTACACGAACAGTCTGTTCTGGTGCTGTTAAGTTGTGCCGGCACATCGCTTCTGTTTTTTCTTTCCCGTATGCCTTGATCCATCTTTTCACAAGCCAGAGTGGATGGCTTGTTTCAATCGAAATGCGTTCTGCGTCATCTTGAATAGAAGCCGTATCCGGAACACCTTCTCGCTGGATGGACCGAAGCACACCGTTGACCATGCTGGAAATGCCTTTATGGCCTCTTTTTTTCGCAATCTCAACTGCTTCATGAATAACCGCTCTTTCCGGTACTTTATCAAGATAGACCATTTGATAAAGAGATAAACGAAGCAAATTATGCACCCAGCGCTCAGGCTTTTTTTTCAAAAAAGGTGCGAGATAGAAGTCAAGCGTCATTTTCCGCTGAATAGTGCCATAGGTGATTTCCGTCAGCAGCGCCGCGTCCCGGCCCGGCAAGTTATTTTTTTCGATTGCCGTATTCAGCATCAAATTGCTGTAAGAACCGCTTTTTTCTACTGTATCAATTAAGTCGAGCGCAATTTCGCGCACATTCAATGATTTCATATTAGTCTCCAAATACAGCACCGGCTTGAAGGAATGATCCTGAACCACGCAGGTAATCGCGTGCACTCATCCGTTTTTTTCCTGCCGGCTGTAATTCTGTTATTTTAAGCGCTGTTTCTGAACCGGTCGCAACGACAATGCCGTCCTCTTCAAGAGCAAGTACGGTGCCGGGTGCGCCGCTTTTGCCCGCCGTTTTTTCACTTTTCCATACTTTTACGACTGCCTCATTAAGAATGGTATACGCAACCGGCCAAGGGCAAAGCCCTCTTACCTGATTGTACAGTTCTTCTCCCGGGCGGCTCCAGTCAATTTTTTCATCCTGACGGCGAATATTAGGCGCAAATGTTGCTTTTGCCCCATCCTGGGGTGTCCGCGAAGAAGTGCCTTCAATGATAGCCGGAATGGTCTTAGACAGCAAATCCGCACCAACTGCACTTAATTTATCGTGCAGGGTGCCTGTGTTGTCATCTTCCTCAATGGTTACAGCCGCTTGTGAAATAATGTCCCCTGCATCCAGTTTTTCAGCCATATACATAATGGTGATGCCTGTTTCTTTTTTTCCCTGCAGGATCGAATAGTGAATCGGAGCACCGCCTCGAAGTTCCGGCAAAAGAGAGGCATGAACATTAATGCACCCGTATTTTGGCGCCTCAAGAAGGGCATTCGGCAAAAGCTGCCCGTATGCTGCCGTGACGACTAAATCCGGCTTTAAGGCGATAATTTCATCGAGCTCGGCCGACTTCGACAGCTTTTCAGGTTGCAAAACCGGAAGCCCTTGCTCTAGAGCTGCCGCTTTAACCGGCGGCGGCGTTAACACTTTTTTCCGGCCTACAGGTCGATCGGGCTGTGTGACCACAGCGAGGATTTCGTAGCCGTCTTTGATGATCTGCTCAAGCACCGGCACGGAAAAATCCGGGGTTCCCATAAAAACGATTGTGGTCACTGTTCATCCGCTCCTTTCAATTCCTCAGCCGGAATATATTTTTCCACTTTAGATGTAAATAACACGCCGTCTAAGTGATCCATTTCATGCAAAATGGCCCGTGCCAGAAATCCGCTTGCTTCAAACGTGTAAAACTGGCCTTTAACGTTTTGAGCTTTGATTTTAATTTGATTCGGGCGGGTTACTTCCCCGTATAAATCAGGAAAGCTCAAACACCCTTCGATATCTGTCTGGCTGCCCTCTGAAGAAAGCAGCTCAGGATTGATTAACACAATTAAGCCATGCTCGTCTTCAATATCCACAATGGCAAGGCGCATATCTTTCCCGATTTGCGGGGCAGCGAGGCCGACGCCGTCCGCTTGAATCATGGTTTCCTGCATATCACGCACCAGGCGCTTTAATTTACTGTCAAATTGTTTAACCGGCTGGCATTTTGTTTCTAAAATGTCGGCTGGATGTTTAACAATGGATAAAATCGTCATTGCGTTCCTCTTTTCTACATCAGTACATATGGGTGAATATCAATAGATACGATAAGCCCATTTGATTTCCCTTGTTTTGCATAATGCTCAAGCACCTGCTTCAGCACGGTGCCAAGCTTTGGTTCACGTTTGTATTTTATCAAACATTGCCACCGATATCTATTGTTGATCCGTGAGATCGGTGAAGCGACAGGACCGAGCACAACCGCCGCTGGAGACAGCTCCGGCTTAATATTGACAGCAATTTTGCCGGCCTCGCTCGATGCGGTAATCGCTTCTTCATGGCTGACTGTAATAAGTGCAAGAAAATAAAATGGAGGATAGCCTCCCGCTTTTCTCACTTGCATCTCCTGCTCGTAAAATGCTTCGTAATGCTGATCAGCAGCAAGCTGAATGCTGTAATGCTCCGGCGTATAGGTTTGAATCACCACTTCACCGGGCAATGTATGCCGGCCGGCCCGTCCGCTTACTTGCGTTAAAAGCTGAAATGTTTTTTCTGATGCACGAAAATCCGGCAAATGCAGCATCGTATCCGCGCTTAAAACACCGACGAGCGTAATATCCGGAAAATCAAGTCCTTTGGCAATCATCTGCGTGCCGAGCAATATATCAGCTTCCTTGTCAGCAAAGCGTCTCAGCAGCCGTTCATGGGCTCCCTTTGTGCCGGTTGTATCTACATCCATTCGTATAATCCGCGCTTCCGGCAGCAGTTTTAAAAGCTCTTCTTCCACCTTTTGTGTACCTGTGCCGAAATGGCGGATATGCTCACTGCCGCATTCCGGGCAGACGTTAGGCGACGGCTCCTCATGGCCGCAATAATGGCATTTCAGCTGATGGCGGTGACGGTGATACGTCATCGACACATCACAGTTGGGGCATTCCGGCACGAATCCGCAGTCGCGGCACATGATAAAAGAAGAATATCCACGCTTATTTAAAAACAGGACAGTTTGTTCTCCTTTTTGAAGGCGGTCTTTTATTTTTTCAAATAAGTTTCTAGAAAACATAGACCGGTTTCCTTCCCGCAGCTCTTCACGCATATCGACAATATCGACCGAAGGCAGCGGGCGGTCATTGACACGCTCGGACAGCGTCAACAGCTTGTAGACCCCTTTTTTTGCCCGGGCAAAGGATTCCAAAGAAGGAGTTGCGCTTCCTAAAATAACCGGACATTGATAGTAACCGGACCGCCAAATAGCCACATCACGCGCATGGTAACGGGGATTTTCTTCCTGCTTATAGCTTGTTTCATGCTCTTCATCAATAATGATTAACCCGATGTTTTCGAACGGAGCAAAAACAGCGGAGCGGGCGCCCACGACCACTTTTACTTCCTTGCGGCTGATTTTCCGCCATTCGTCATATTTTTCACCCGTAGACAGTCCGCTGTGAAGCACCGCCACATCATCGCCAAACCGCTGTTTAAACCGGTCCGTCATTTGAGGCGTCAATGAAATTTCCGGAACGAGCACAATCGCTTCCTGCCCTTTTTGAATGACTTCGCTGATGGATTGCAGATAAATTTCTGTTTTCCCGCTTCCGGTTACACCATGAAGCAGAAAGGTTTCTGCTTTGTTTTCTTTTATGTTCTCAATAACAGGCTCAATCGCCGCTCTTTGAGTGGGTGTCAAGTCAAGCGGCTGATCTGGTTCAAATGTCCGGCCGGCTAAAGGGTCACGGTATGTTTCTTCCTGCTTCTCTAAAAGCAGCCCTTTTTCGATGAGTGCTTTTGCTACAGCAGATGAAATACCTGTTTCCTTGAGCGGTATCCATTTTCCTTCTGTTCCTTGAAAAAGCTGGAGAGCTTCCGATTGTTTTACGGCATTTTTCGGCATAGACTGAAGGGTTCGGGCCAGCTCTTCCTCAGACAGCGGACATTGAACCATACGAATCGTCTTTTTTCGCCCTTTGCTTTTCACAGAATAAATTACATCAAGCGATCCTTTTTTTACTTCCCTGCGTATTTGGGCAAGCGCACCTGCCTCGGACGCTTCTTCCCATGTAATTTCCTCACGGTCTCCAAAAAGAGAATGGGCTTCTCTGCTCAGCGCGCTGTGGCCGGTTATACGAATATGCTTTGCGTATTTGGCTTTCATTGCAGCCGGAAGCATCGCCTGCAGCGCTGAAATTTTAAAGCATAGCGATTCGGCGGTCAGCCAGTCGGCGAGTGAAAGCAATTCTTTATTTAATACCGGAACAAGATCCATTGGTTCTACAATCGGCTTTAGCTTACGGCTTTCCAGCTCTTCTTTTACATCCAGCACAAACCCCTGCACATGGCGCGGGCCAAATGGGACGATCACCCGCATACCCGGCTGAATCATCCCTTCCCATCTGGAAGGAATTTCGTAGTCAAACGGGCGGTCCGTCTGGCGGACCGCAACGTCCACGACGACAGAAGCGATATTCATTTTTCCTCACCCATCCGCCCGGCTGCTTCCTGCAGAATACGGAATGCTGCTTCTTTTTTGGTCATTTTCTCAAAGTCCTGGTGTGTGCCGTCACGGTGGAAGATCGAGATAATATTCGTATCACCGCCGAAGCCGGCCCCCTCCTGCTTGACATTGTTTGCCACAATCATATCTGCATTTTTTGATTCAAGCTTCCTCTTTGCGTACGTCTCTACATCATTTGTTTCAGCCGCAAAGCCAATTAAAAATTGGTGTTCTTTTTGTTCGCCAAGTGTTTTTAAAATATCCTTCGTCCTCTCAAGCTCAATTGTAAGCGCACCGTCCTGCTTTTTCATTTTATTGTCAAGCACAAAAGCAGGGCGGTAGTCTGCAACAGCAGCCGTTTTCACAACAATATCCGCATCAGGATAAACGTGCATCACTTCCTGAAACATTTCTTCCGCACTTTCTACCTGTCGGACGGTTACACCACCAGGCGGCTTGATCGCTACAGGTCCTGAAATTAACGTAACATCTGCCCCTAGTTCCCGTGCTGCTTCCGCCACTGCATATCCCATTTTTCCTGTTGATTTATTGGTGAAAAAGCGCACTGGATCGATCGCTTCACGTGTGGGCCCTGCCGTTACGACAACTCGTTTTCCTTGAAGAATCTTTGGTTCGTCTTTAGCGAAAAATTGAGCGGCAAGTTCCGCAATCCTCTCAGGCTCTTCCAACCGCCCTTTCCCTGTATATCCGCAGGCAAGGTAGCCTTCACCGGGTTCGATAAACCGGCAGCCGAACGACTGCAGTGTTTCCATGTTTTTTTGTACAGCAGGGTGCGCATACATATTTACATTCATGGCGGGTGCAATCCATCTTGGCGCTGTACCGGCGAGGAGAACAGTTGATACCATGTCATCTGCCATCCCGTGAGCCATTTTGGCAATGATATTTGCTGTTGCCGGTGCCACAATCACAAGATCTGCCCAGTCTGCAATATCAATATGAGCAATTTTAGCGGGATCTTTTTCATCGAATGTATCGGTATATACCGGTTCACCAGACAGCGCCTGAAAAGTGACCGGCGCTACGAACTTCTGGGCGGATTCGGTCATGACTACTTTCACATGAGCACCCGCCTGTTTCAGCTTGCTCGTTAGTGCCGCCGCTTTGTAAACTGCTATGCCGCCGCTGACGCAAAGCAAAATGTTTTTTCCGTTCATTCCCTTTTCCTCCGTTCCAGTCAACTCTTTATGCCAATATGATAGCATACAAAAAGAAAAGGCCGGTATTCGCCGCCCTTTTCCGTTTTTCTTATTTACACTTCGTCTGAGTACGTTTTGTTCTCGTCTTTCTTTTTCATGACAAGCTCATCCGCATAAATCTCTTCAAGCGCTTTTCCAACAAACTTGTACGACCGATACGCTCCAAGCGCGCCTTTTCCTTTGTTTTCCTGCATTGAACGGGCGCGCTTTGCAGCTACGCTGACCAATGAATATTTAGAATCGATTTTTGTTAGTAAGTTATCAATAGATGGATATAGCATTATTGTTCCCCTTCCAGTTCAAGCATAATTTGATAGCGGTGCTGTACACGCTCACGCCGGCAGTGCTCTGCTTCAACGATAGACTGAATGCGCGAGCATGCCCGCTCTACTTCATCATTTTCAACGACGTAGTCATACAAGTCCATCATATCAATTTCTTTGCGTGCCTGCTCCATACGGCCCCGGATCACTTCATCCGTCTCCGTGCCGCGGCCGACAATCCGGCTGTGCAGCTCCGAAAGACTCGGCGGCGCTAAGAAAATAAACAGTCCTTCCGGAAACTTTTCACGTACCTGTCTTGCACCCTCTACTTCAATTTCAAGGAAAATATCCTTCCCTGCATCAAGCGTTTCGCGAACGTAATCAACCGGCGTTCCATAATAGTTGCCGACAAATTCTGCGTATTCAAGCAGTTTCCCTTCCTTGATCAGCTGCTCAAATTCCTCGCGGGATTTAAAAAAGTAATCAACGCCGTCCACTTCTCCTTCGCGCGGTTTGCGCGTTGTCATGGAAATGGAATACTCGAACTTTACATCTTTTCTTGAAAAAATCGCTTTACGCACCGTTCCTTTGCCCACGCCGGACGGTCCGGACAATACGATCAGCAAACCTTTTTCTTTCACTTACTTCACAATCCTTCCTCAGCATCCTCATCTTTTAGCGCCGCACGATTCGCCACCGTTTCCGGCTGAACAGCAGACAAAATAACATGATGGCTGTCTGTTAAAATGACCGCACGTGTCCGGCGGCCAAATGTGGCATCGACGAGATTTCCTTTTTCACGCGACTCTTGAACGAGCCGCTTCATCGGTGCCGACTCCGGGCTGACAATCGCTACAATCCGCTCTGCCGAGACGACACTGCCAAATCCAATATTGATTAATTGCATCAATCTTGATCCCCTTTGTCACGTTTCGTCCGTTTTTGCACACTCGAATTATTATATCATAAATGTTGCTTTTCCTGCTCGATAAATGCAAGAACCTCTTCTTTTTCTTCAAAGGGGGCTGAAAGCCGGAGCTCGGTTTTCATTTTTTCTGTTTCCAATAGAAAGTTTTCCTGCTTTAGTTTTTCCAGTTGTACTTGTTCTTTAATCATTTTGTATTGCAATTTCGTTTGGCTTCTTTTATAAGATGTAAAAATGGCAGCAAGAGGGATGGAAAAAATCATAACTACTGCGACCAGCTCTGTCATAATATGCCTCTTTTCTGTATAAGTTTGTCAAAATAAGTATACAGCAGTTTGAACGGTTCCAAAAGAAATGTCCTCAAATTTACGAAAGGCCCCATCCCATGTTAAGATGAATAAATATGTTCGTTCAAAAAGGGAGTATGAATCATGGCATTCGATGGACTATTTACAAAAGCAATGGTAGAAGAATTAAAGGAAGCCTTGACAGGCGGACGAGTCAACAAAATTCACCAGCCATTTAAAAACGAAACCATTATGATCATTCGGGCGAGAGGCAAAAATAACCGCCTGCTTTTATCTGCCCATCCGTCTTATGCGCGGGTACAGCTGACAGAAACCGTTCAGGAAAATCCATCTGAGCCGCCGCTTTTCTGTGTAATGCTGCGCAAGCATTTAGATGGTGCTATTTTAGAAGACATCCGCCAGTTTGGCCTTGACCGGACGATTTGTTTTGAATTTAAAGGAAAAAATGAAATCGGAGATATTTCCTACAAGCAGTTGTACGTGGAAATTATGGGCCGTCACAGCAATATTCTTCTTGTTGACAAGGAAAAAGGAACGATCATTGACAGCATCAAGCATGTTCCATCTTCTATGAACAGCTATCGGACCATTCTGCCCGGAGCAGCATACGTAGAACCGCCTGCACAAAACAAGCAAAATCCGCTGGCTGCTGATAAGGAAACCATTCAGCGTGCTGTAGATTTTAATGCAGGGAAAATTGCCAAACAGCTCGTGTCAGCGTTTGAAGGCTTTTCTCCGCTTATCAGCAATGAAATTGTCGCCCGGGCCGGCCTTGCTAACCGTGAAACAGTGCCAGCTGCGTTCCTTGACGTGGTAGATCCTATAAAAAAAGCTGCGTATTCCCCTGTGATGATTGAAAACGGTGACAAATCATTTTTCTACATGATGGATCTTTCTCACCTAAAGGGAGAGCGTACATGCTTTGAAACGGCTTCTTCGCTCTTAGACCGGTACTATTTCGGTAAAGCGGAGCGTGACCGTGTACGCCAGCAGGCAAACGACCTCGAGCGCTTGATCGGAAATGAGCTGCAGAAAAATCGCACCAAAATCGGGAAGCTGGAGCGTACTCTTCAAGAAGCGGAAAATGCCGGTGAGTATCAGCGCATGGGCGAGCTGTTAACAGCTAACTTATATGCAGTGAAAAAAGGCATGACAGAAATTGATGTTGTGAATTATTATGATGAAAATGGAGCAACAGTGACGATCCAGCTTGATCCGCAAAAAAGTCCGGCTGACAATGCACAAAAGTACTTTTCACGTTATCAAAAAGCAAAACATGCGGTTGTAGCGGTGCAGGAGCAGATCGAAAAAACAAATGAGGAAATTCAATATTTTGAAGCCCTCCTTCAGCAGCTTGAATCAGCTTCTCCACGGGATATTGAAGAAATTCGCGAGGAGCTCGCTGAAGAAGGCTACTTAAAAGCACGGCATATCAAGAAGAAAAAGAAAGTGGACAAGCCGGTCATTGAAGAATATATGGCCACAGACGGAACGCTTATTTACGCTGGTAAAAACAACCGGCAAAATGATTATTTAACGAATAAAGCAGCACGCCGGGATGATATCTGGCTTCATACAAAAGACATTCCGGGATCGCATATTGTGATCCGTTCAGATGATCCGTCAGAGGAAACGATTTTAGAAGCTGCCATGATTGCTGCCTACTACAGCAAAGCAAAAGACTCTTCTTCTGTTCCAGTTGACTACACAAAAGTACGCCACGTGAAAAAGCCGTCCGGTGCAAAACCGGGATTTGTGATTTATGATAATCAGCATACGGTATATGTTACCCCGGATGAAGGGAAAGTCATGAAAATGAGAAAGTGAGCAGACCCGCTCACTTTCTTTTTATGTGTCGATCCAAAATCGTTTGACGACGGTTCCATCTTCCTCTACAAAGTCCCGATCGGCGATACCGCCATTTTTTACAATGGTTTTAAAAGACCCGATATTGTCTTCGTCACAAACAACCAAAGCCCGCTCGATACCGAGCTCTCTTGCTTTTTGAAGTGACAGTCTAAGCAAGGAAGCCGCATAGCCCTTTTTTCGTTCAAAAGGCCGGATACCGTATCCGACGTGCCCGCCGCTGTTTCGCAAAAAAAGGTGTTAAAGCATGGCGGATATTGACAACGCCAAGGACTCGCTTCCTTTCATCAATCAGCCAGTATGTGGAATCAGGCACCCAGCCGGCTGGAATACGGATGCCCTTTTCATTGTCCCGCAGAAACTGAAGCACTTCTTCAAAACGGGATGGATCCCGTTCAATCACCGACGGTATCATCTTTTCACCGCTTGCTTCCCATTCTTCATAAAACGAGCGGTATTCTTCTTTTAAATGAGAAGAGGGATTTATTAATTTTACCTTGTATTCTGCTACATCAATTCCTCCCGCCGATAAAATTGACACGATTGTATCATATTTTTCCAAACAAAAAAGCGGCCGTGATCAATCACGGCCGCCTGGAAATTAATTGGTCCCCCATGAATCGGGCGCCTGTTTCCATTTTTTCAGCGTTTCGATGTCTTCTGTTTTTACGTAATTCTTTTCAGCAGCAACTTCAATCAGTGCATCATAATCACTTAGCGCAACAGCTTTTAATTCTGCTTCTGCCAGGCGTGCATCCCCTTTTGGCAGTCCATATGTAAAGATGGCTGCTACACCTAAAACGTCACATCCTGCTGCACGGAGCGCCTCTGCTGCTGTAATCGCGCTGCCGCCTGTTGAAATCAAATCTTCAATGACGACTACTTTTGAGCCGGGCTCCGCTTTTCCTTCAATCTGGTTGCCTTTGCCATGCTCTTTTGCTTTTGAGCGCACATAGCACATTGGCAAATTCAATACGTCTGAAACCCAGGCAGCATGCGGAATGCCTGCTGTTGCAGTGCCGGCAATGATTTCTGCTTCCGGATATTCTTTTTGGATCAGTTCTGCCAGTCCAGCAGCGATCTTTTGGCGCGTTTTCGGATACGATAATGTTAAGCGATTATCGCAATAAATGGGTGATTTCATGCCGGATGACCATGTAAACGGATCATTTGGCTGTAAAAAAACCGCACGGATTTCGAGTAATTCTTCTGCAATTTGCTTTTTCATTTTATGCTTGTCCTCCCCAGAGTGCTTTCACATGTTGATAGGCTGCAACCGGGTCGGCTGCTTTTGTAATCGGGCGCCCTACTACAATCATCGTTGAACCGATTTTACGCGCTTGATCCGGATCCGCAATACGCTTTTGATCGTCTGCCTGTCCGTCTTTTAAGCGAATGCCAGGTGTTACTTTGTAAAATGCTTCCCCGCATGCTTCGCGAATAGCCGCTGCTTCTAAAACAGAGCAAACCACTCCATCACAGCCGGCTTCCTGCGCTTTTTGAGCATAATGGCGGACAGACTCCCCGAGCGGAACCTTGATTAATTGATCCTGCTGCATCGCTTCTTCCGATGTCGAAGTCAGCTGCGTAACCGCAAGCAGTACAGGCCGGCTGCCTTGAGCACCTGCATCCAGGCCTTCGCGGGCACGCTTCATCATTTCAACTCCGCCGGCTGCATGGACATTAATCATATCCACGCCAAGCGCCGCCAGGCCTTTCATGGCTTGTCCTACTGTATTAGGAATATCATGAAGTTTTAAATCGAGAAAAATACGGTGATTCATTTGTTTCAGCTGTTCAATAATGAACGGCCCATTTTGCAAGTAAAGCTCCATCCCTACTTTTACGTAAAGCTGCTCTCTGCGAAAGGGCACAAGAAATTGCTCGGTTTCCTGCCAAGTCGGGAAATCGAGTGCAATAATCGGTTCTTTTTCCATTATTTCCAGCTCCGTCCTTTTAATTCACTAATATGATCTACATTATGGGCTTCCAAGTACTGATCCAGCTCTGCAATTAATTCCGGGCAGACAAATGGATTTACAAAGTTTGCTGTGCCAACTGCCACGGCATCTGCACCCGCTAAGAAAAACTCAATCACATCTTCAACGTTTGAAATACCGCCCATGCCGATGATTGGCAGATTCGTCTGCTGGCTTACTTCATACACCATGCGGATCGCTACCGGTTTTACGGCTGGACCTGACAAACCGCCTGTCCGGTTCGATAAAATCGGCCGTCCTGTTTTCAAGTCGATACGCATGCCAATCAATGTGTTGATCATTGTAATGCCGTCTGCGCCGCCGTCTTCTACCGCTTTTGCCATCTCGACAATATTGGTGACATTAGGCGACAGCTTTACATATACAGGCACCTCAGACACTTCTTTTACTCGTTTCGTTAACTCTTTTGCTGTTTCTGGTATGGTTCCAAAAGCAATTCCGCCTGTTTTAACATTCGGGCAGGAAATATTGAGTTCCAATGCATGAACGTTGTCCACTTTAGAAATCTCTTTGGCTACTTGAACGTAATCCTCTGTTTGCGAGCCGGCTACATTGGCAATAATCGGCACGTCAAACTGTTTAAGCCACTCGAGTTCATTGGCGATTACTTTTTCCAACCCGGGGTTTTGAAGCCCGATCGCATTCAGCATACCGCCCGGTGTTTCTGCTACACGAGGTGTTGCATTTCCATAACGCGGTGCTTCTGTTGTTGCTTTGATCATGATGGCCCCAAGTGTGCTTAAATCAAACAGCTGGCTGAATTCGCGGCCAAACCCGAAGCAGCCGGATGCTGGCATAACCGGATTTTTAAGTGACAAACCTGGAAGATCTAGTGCCAATCGGCTCATAATGCCACCTCCCCGGCTTTAAATACTGGACCGTCGCTGCAGATTTTCAAGTACGCCGTTCCCGTTTCATCCGCTGCCGGATGACATACGCAGGCAAAGCAGGCACCAATTCCGCAGCCCATCCGCTCCTCAAGAGAAATAAAACCGCGCGGCGCGGCATGAAGCTTTTCAACCGCTTTTAACATAACTGTTGGACCGCAGGAGTAAAATACGTCTCCCCGCAGTCCATGTTTATTTACAATATCCGTTACAAATCCCTGTTCACCAAGTGAGCCGTCTACTGTTGCGACATATGTCTCACCCAGCTCGGCAAACTGTTCTGTATAAAACGCAGCTTCCTTATTTTGAAAGCCAAGAACATGAATGGTCTTTACGCCTTTTTCATTTAAGCGGCGTGATAGTTCATAAAGCGGTGGAACGCCGATGCCGCCGCCGATTAACAGGGCGGTTTCTCCAGGGGCTGCTGCTTCAACCGGGAAACCGTGGCCAAGTGGACCGAGAACGTCCACCTGGTCACCGAATTCCTTGCGGGAAAGCGCAGTGGTTCCTGCGCCTTCCGCCCGGTAAATCATCGTAAATTCCTGCTTATCGTGTTCAACGCGCGCAATGCTGATTGGGCGGCGAAGAAGGGGCATCATTTCTTCGCTCGCTTTTAAATGGACAAATTTGCCCGGCTGGTCGATTTGATCAACCAGCGCCCCTTTTAATGTCATTTCAAAAATATTTTTAGCGATTTCCGATTGGGAAACAACCGTCATCAGCTCTTTTTGAATCATGAATGGACCGCCTCCAATGCCGGTTTTGGCATTGCTTCTGCATTAAAGATCATTGATTCAAGCACTTCTAAAATCGCGGTTGCTGTATCAAGTGACGTTAAGCATGGAATACCGTTTTCTACTGATTCACGGCGGATACGGAAGCCGTCACGCGCCGGCTGCTTGCCTTTTGTAAGAGTATTGATAATAAACTGCGCTTCGCCTCCGCGAATTACATCCAGCATATCTGGACCTTTCGCGCCGATTTTGGCCACGGTTTGTACTGGTACACCTGTTTCGCTGATCATCTTGGCTGTGCCATGTGTAGCCAGCAGCTGGAAGCCGATATTGTGGAAGCGTTTTGCGATTGCCAGCGCTTCTTCTTTATCTTTATCAGCAACTGTCAGGAGAACAGCTCCTTTAGTTGGAATCTTCATACCGGATGCCACAAGCCCTTTGTAAAGTGCTTTTTCAACCGTTGCATCTTTCCCCATTACTTCACCTGTTGATTTCATTTCAGGGCCAAGCGTTGTATCTACACGGCGAAGTTTCGCGAATGAGAACACTGGAACTTTTACGTAAACACCTGATTTTTCTGGAACAAGGCCTGATTCGTAGCCCATGTCTTTTAATGACTGTCCCATGATCGCTTTTGTTGCAAGGTTCGCCATCGGTACATTCGTAATTTTGCTCAAGAATGGCACCGTCCGGCTTGAACGAGGGTTTACCTCGATTACAAATACTTCACCTTTTGAAATAACATATTGAATGTTGAGCAGGCCGATAATGTTTAAGCCTTTGGCAAGCTTTGTTGTATACTCGATAATTTTTGCTTTTTGATCATCTGTCAGCTTTTGTGGCGGATATACGGCAATCGAGTCACCAGAATGGACACCTGCACGCTCGATGTGCTCCATAATTCCTGGAATGACTACATCTGTGCCGTCAGAGATCGCATCTACTTCAATTTCTTTACCCGTTAGGTAACGGTCAATCAAAACTGGATGCTCTGGGTTGACTTTTACAGCATTTTGCATGTATTGAAGCAATTCTGCTTCTTTATAAACAATTTCCATTGCACGGCCGCCGAGCACGTATGACGGACGAACAAGAACTGGGTAACCGATACTGTTGGCAATCTCAACGGCTGCATCTACTGAGAAAGCTGTTCTGCCAAGCGGCTGCGGAACATCAAGCTCCTGCAAAGCCTGCTCGAACTTATCACGGTTTTCTGCGCGGTCTACATCTTCAAGGCTTGTGCCGAGAATTTTTACGCCGTGTTCTACTAGCTGGCCGGCTAAGTTAATCGCCGTTTGGCCGCCGAACTGTACAACAACGCCTTCTGGTTTTTCCAAATCGATAATGTGCATGACATCTTCGATTGTTAACGGCTCGAAGTAAAGCTTGTCAGAGATACTAAAGTCTGTTGAAACCGTCTCAGGGTTGTTGTTAATAATAATCGCTTCATAACCTGCTTCTTTCAGCGCCCATACAGAGTGTACCGTTGCGTAGTCAAACTCAACACCCTGTCCGATACGGATTGGACCAGAGCCAAGTACGACAACGGACTTGCGGTCTGTCACAATCGATTCGTTTTCTTCTTCATATGTGCCATAGTAGTATGGTGTTTCTGATTCAAATTCTGCCGCACATGTATCAACGGTTTTGAAAACAGGGACAATGCCGTTTTCTTTACGCCAGTCGTACACTTCTTTTTCAGAAACGGCCCATGCTTTTGCAATAGTTTTATCGGCAAATCCAAGCTGTTTGGCTCGTTTCACAACCTCATGGTTAAATGGATTGTTTTCGACTTCTTTTTCGTATTTGACGATGTTTTCAAATTTCTTCAGGAAGAACAGGTCAATTTGGCTCCACTCATGAATCGTTTGGATTGTGATGCCGCGGCGAAGTGCTTCACCCAGATAGAACAAGCGCTCGTCTCCTGCTTTGCGAATCCGTTTTTCAAGAAACGCGTCGTCTTTATCAGCCAGCTCATCGAGCGACAGATGGTATACGCCGCTTTCCAGTGAGCGGACTGCTTTCAGCATTGACTCTTCAAATGTGCGGCCAATTGCCATAACCTCGCCCGTTGCTTTCATTTGCGTACCTAATGTACGGTTTGCGTTCTCAAATTTATCAAACGGCCAGCGTGGGATCTTAGAAACAACATAGTCAAGGGCCGGCTCAAAGCAAGCGTACGTTTTGCCCGTAACCGGGTTCATCATTTCATCCAGTGTTAAGCCGACAGCAATTTTTGCTGCCAATTTTGCAATCGGGTAGCCTGTTGCTTTCGATGCAAGGGCTGATGAGCGGCTTACACGCGGATTTACTTCAATAATGTAGTACTGGAAGCTGTGGGGATCAAGTGCAAGCTGTACGTTACAGCCGCCTTCAATACCAAGCGCGCGAATAATAGACAAAGATGTATTGCGCAGCATTTGATACTCGCGGTCTGTTAATGTCTGGCTCGGCGCTACAACAATCGAATCCCCTGTATGAACTCCAACCGGGTCAATGTTTTCCATGTTACAAACAACGATCGCATTGTCATTTGAATCGCGCATCACTTCATATTCGATTTCTTTGAAGCCGGCAATGCTTTTTTCTAGAAGACACTGTGTAACCGGGCTTTGTTTCAAGCCGTTTGTTACGGTTTCAACCAGTTCTTCTTCGTTTTCGCAAATTCCGCCGCCCGTACCGCCAAGTGTATAAGCAGGGCGTACGATAACTGGATAGCCAATTTGCTCAACAAAGGCATACGCTTCATCTAAGGTGTGGATAATTTCACTTTCCGGCACCGGCTCGTTTAATTCATTCATTAATGAACGGAACAAGTCGCGGTCTTCCGCCTGCTCAATCGCTGAAAGCTTCGTACCAAGCACTTTTACGTTGTACTCATCCAGCACGCCGGCATTGGAAAGCTCGACTGCCATATTCAATCCTGTCTGACCGCCAAGCGTTGGCAAAATCGCATCCGGACGTTCTTTTTGAATAATGCGGCGGACAAACTCAAGCGTGATCGGTTCAATGTAAACTGCATCCGCAATTTCCGTATCCGTCATGATCGTTGCTGGGTTTGAGTTTACAAGAATAACCCGGTATCCTTCTTCTTTTAAAGCGAGACATGCTTGTGTCCCTGCATAATCAAATTCTGCCGCCTGGCCAATTACGATCGGGCCGGAGCCAATCACAAGTATACTTTGGATGTCTGTACGTTTAGGCATGTTGTGTCTCCTTTGCAGCGTTTGTTTTCATTAAGTCAACAAAGCGGTCGAATAAAATATTGTCATCTTCTGGTCCTGGTGAAGCTTCTGGGTGATATTGGACAGTGAAAGCAGGGTACTTCTTATGAGCCAGACCTTCAACTGTTCCATCATTAAGTGCAACATGTGTTACCTTCAAATCCGTATTCGCAATTGATTCTTCGCTTACAGCAAACCCGTGGTTTTGAGAAGTGATCGCTGTACGTCCTGTTTCAAGATCCTTAACTGGATGATTCGAACCGCGGTGGCCGAATTTCAGCTTGAATGTATCGGCACCGGAAGCAAGAGCAAACAGCTGGTGGCCAAGGCAGATACCGAAAATCGGCACCTGACCGATAAGCTCACGAATCGTTTCGATGGCATGCGGCACATCTTTCGGGTTGCCCGGTCCGTTTGTCAGCATGATACCATCTGGTTTAAACTGCATAATTTCTTTTGCTGTTGTATCATGCGGTACGACCGTTACGTCGCAGTTACGGTTGTTTAATTCACGTAAAATCCCATGCTTCATACCAAAGTCGATTACGACAACCCGGAAACCGCGTCCCGGACTTGGATAAGCGGACTTTGTAGAAACTTGTGCAACCTGATCGTTTGACAGTACTGTTGCCTGAAGGCGTGGAATCACATCCTCAGGATTTACATCCGCGGAAACAATTGCTCCTTTAAGGGCACCGTGCTGGCGGATGATTCGCGTTAATTTGCGTGTATCAATACCGGAAATAGCCGGAATATCTTTCATTTTTAAATATTCATCGATTGAAAATTCAGTTCTGAAGTTTGAAGGAAAATCTGCTGCTTCCTTCACAACGAGTGCTTTTACAGCCGGCTGAATTGTTTCAAAGTCGTCACGGTTAATACCGTAGTTGCCAATAAGCGGATAAGTGAATGTGACAATTTGTCCGCAGTAAGATGGGTCGGACAAGGTTTCCTGGTAACCTGTCATACCTGTTGTAAAAACCACTTCGCCCGTTACGTCTTTTTCACTGCCGAATCCTTCACCAGCAAATACTGTACCATCTTCTAAAATAAGCTGTTTTTTCATTCGTTGATCGTTCCTTCCTGCCATACAAGATTTCCTTCAAAAAGCGTTGCGGCCGGCCACCCTGAAAGTACGCGGCCTGCAAATGGTGTGTTTTTACCTTTTGATAAAAACGTCTTTGGATCTACTTCTTTTTCGCTATCAAGATCAATAATGGTAAGATCCGCGCTGGCACCTTCTTCGAGGCGGCCATACGGCAGATTAAAGACTTCAGCCGGTTTCACCGTCATCCAGTCTATAAGCTGCTTCAATGTAATCACACCTTTTTTCACTAGCTCGGTGTACAGAAGCGGAAAAGCTGTTTCGAATCCTGTAATGCCGAATGGTGCTTTGAGAATGCCTGCTGCTTTTTCTTCTGCTGTATGCGGTGCATGGTCTGTAGCGATAAAATCAAGCGTTCCGTCAAGCAGCCCTTCAATAAGAGCCTTTCTATCTTCCGCTCCGCGAAGCGGCGGGTTCATTTTAAAGTTCGGATCCTGTCCGGGGATATCCATATCCGTGAGTACAAGATGGTGCGGTGATACTTCGCCAGTTACCCGAATGCCCGCTCTTTTTGCATCGCGAATCGTACGGACCGATTCTTTTGTGCTGACGTGGCAGACATGGTAGTGACAACCTGTGTTTTCTGCAAGCAACACGTCCCTTGCAATTTGAACGGCTTCGCAAATGGATGGAATGCCCGGCACGCCTTCACGTTTAGCATATTCACCGTCGTGAACAACGCCCCCGTAAATTAAGCTGTTGTCTTCACAATGTGCTACAACTGCCATATCAAGAGCAGCTGCCTGCTTCATTGCAGCATGCATCATGCCTGCCTCTTGAATGCCGACTCCGTCATCTGTAAAAGCAAATGCCTGGTTTTCTTTGAGTACTTTAAAGTCAACAAGCTCTTTGCCCGCTTGGCGGATTGTAATAGATGCATACGGCAGCACACGAATTTGTGCATTTTCCTCAATAAGTGTATTCACTTTTTGAAGATTTGCTTCTGTATCTGGTACCGGCCGGGTATTTGGCATAGCCGCGATCGTTGTAAATCCACCTTTAGCGGCTGCTTTCGTTCCAGTTTCAATTGTTTCTTTGTGCTCGCCGCCTGGCTCGCGCAGATGCACGTGCAAATCAATCAGGCCGGGTGCAATGAGCTTGCCGCCCGCATCGATTGTTTCTTCGCCGTTTTGTGCGAGGCCAGCGCCGATTTCAGTAATTTTCCCATCTTGAATGCGGACATCTGCTCCGGTTAATTCACCGTTTTCTGTTAAGACTTGTCCATTTTTAATTAACCAGTTCATTTGCCAATCTCCCCTCAAGCACTTCTTTTAAGACCGCCATGCGGACATATACACCATTTTCCATTTGTTTAAAGATGCGGGACCGTTCGCATTCAACCAAGCTGTCGGCAATTTCTGCATCCCGATTTACCGGAGCAGGGTGCATAATAATGCTTCCCGGCTTCATCCGGCTCTCCCGTTCCTCTGTTAAACCGTAACGGATATGATACTCTTCTTTTGTCATCGACGAAGCGACCTGATGCCGTTCGTGCTGGATACGCAGCAGCATTAAAGCGTCCACCTGCTCAACTAATTCGTCAATTTCAACGAACCCTCCTGACTGGAGGAAATCCTCTTCAAACCATTCAGGAGGACCTGAAAATTTTACATCTGCACCAAGGCGTCTCAGTGCCTCTGCGTTGGAGCGGGCTACCCGGCTGTGCCGGATATCGCCGACAATGCCGATTTTTAAGCCTTCGAACGTGCCAAACTCCTGCTGAATGGTTAGAAGGTCAAGCAGGCATTGGGTTGGATGCTGGCCGCATCCGTCTCCTGCGTTAATGACCGGAATATCGATATGGCCAACCAGTTCGTCGTAGTAAGCATCTGCTTCGTGACGGACCACCACTGCGTTAACGCCAATGGCTTCGAGTGTGCGAACTGTGTCGTACAATGTTTCTCCTTTTAAAACACTTGAACTCCCAACATCAAACGGGATCACATCCAAGCCGAGTTTTCTCTCTGCCATTTCGAAGCTTGTTTTTGTCCGCGTGCTTGCTTCAAAAAACAAATTCGCGACATATTGTTTTTCATGCGGTGTCCAAACTTCGCCTTCCGCAAATTTCTGCGCCTGCATTAATATTAACAAAATTTCATCTTTATGCAAATCCCTAATTGAAACTAAATTTCTCAGCATCGATTTTTACCTCCGTTTTCATAAAAAAAACACCCTGGTTTCAGGGTGTTTTTCGTTTTTACAGCATAACGAAGCTGTTCTGCGCATAAGCGCAGACCGATTTCACCCTTAAATGCCTCTCGTGCATTTTTAAAAGGTTGTCAATGTTCATCCAGCCTCACAGGGCCATTACTAAACATTCATTCTTTATTCATAAATACTTATACGATCTTCTTCATCCACTTCTTCAAGTGTGACCACAATCCGCTCAGTTTTCGCTGATGGAATGTTTTTTCCAATATAGTCGGCCCGGATTGGCAATTCACGGTGCCCTCTGTCAATAAGTGCCGCCATTTGAATGTGGGAAGGGCGTCCAATGTCCATGATGGCATCCATTGCAGCCCGGACAGTGCGGCCCGTATACAAAACATCATCTACAAGAATGACCGTTTTGCCGTTTAAATCAACGGGTATGTCGGATCCTTTTACTTCTGGATCATCGTTTTTTGTTTTTACTGTTAAATCGTCCCGATACAGCGTAATATCAAGCTCTCCGACAGGGATACGCTGTCCCTCAATTTGAAAAATGCGCTCGGCAAGCCGCTGTGCCAGGTAAATGCCCCGTGTTTTAATGCCAATAAGCACACAATTTTCAATGCCTTTATTTCTTTCAATAATTTCGTGTGCGATTCTTGTTAATGCCCGGCGAATCGCCTGCTGATCAAGTACAACCGCTTTTTCCATGAAAAAAGCCTCCTCACCCGGTGTGGGCGAGAAGGCATAGTGGTTCCTTGAAAATGGCATACTCATGCCATTTCATATCCGATTCCTTCCCAGCCTCACGGGACTGTTCTTAAAGGTTCTTATTCAACTGAGTTCATTGTATCGATAAATTCGACAAAAGTCAAATCTTTTTCCGTAAGTCATCAACTAAATCTGTAAACTCTTTAGGTGCCGGTGCTTCAAACTCCATATATTCATTCGTACGCGGGTGAACAAAGCCCAATACGCCTGCATGAAGTGCCTGGCCGTCAATGTCGAGTGTTTTCCGCGGTCCGTATTTTGGATCTCCAGCAAGCGGGAAGCCGATATACTTCATATGAACACGGATTTGGTGGGTACGCCCTGTTTCGAGCTCACATTCCACCAGCGTAAAGTCCCGGAAACGCTCAAGCACTTGAAAATGCGTCACAGCTACTTTACCATGATCTACAATGCCCATTTTTTGCCGGTCTTTCGTATCCCGGCCAATCGGGGCATCGATAGTGCCATAATCATGAGAAATAATACCATGTACAATCGCCTGGTACTTACGCGTCACAGACTTTTCGACAAGCTGATTCACTAATTTTTCATGTGCCATATCATTTTTAGCGACCATGAGAAGACCGGATGTATCTTTGTCAATTCGGTGGACAATACCCGGACGCATCACACCGTTAATACCGGATAAGTCTTTGCAATGGTACATTAAACCATTCACAAGCGTTCCCGTTGTATGCCCGGGGGCCGGATGCACAACCATGCCGCGCGGCTTGTTGACCACAATGACATCTTCATCCTCGTAGTAAATGTCCAGCTTCAGATCTTCCGCTTCAATATTCAGTTCTTCAGGATCTGGAATGTCAATGGTCACTTCGTCTCCTGCTGCCGCTTTGTAGTTCGCTTTGACCGGCTGACCATTGACTAGAACGCGCCCTTCCTTAAGCCACTCCTGCACCTGCGAACGGGAATACTGCTCCTCTTGAGCTGCGGCGAGTTTATCAATCCGGCTCCCGTTTTCTTCTTCACTTACTGTAAACTGTAATGATTTCATATTATGCCTTCTTTCCTTTTCGATCTTCTATTAGCATGGCAGCAAACAGCAAAATAACACCGATCGTTAACGCCGCATCGGCAATATTAAAAATGGGAAACCGGTAGCCGAAAATAAACGTCTGCACAAAATCAACCACTTCCCCGCGGAACAGCCGGTCAATAAAATTGCCTAATGCTCCCCCGAGCAAAACAGCTAGAGAGATTTTCATTAACGGTTTTCCCTTTGCTTCTTTTTGCATAAAGTAAATGATGCCAACCACTACAATAGCTGTAATCAGATAAAACAGCCAAAATTGACCTTCGAGCATTCCCCATGCTGCTCCCCTGTTCCGGTGCGAAGTAATATGAAACAGGTTGTCCATAACCGGCACACTTTCCCCTATTTCCATTGATTTCACAATAAGCCACTTTGTCCATTGGTCAAGCAGAATGATGAGCAGCGACAATACGTAGTAATACATATTTTACCTCCAACGCTGAAAAGAGGTTAGCGGTTTTCTTAGCTAACCTCTTTTTCGTTTGTTTTAGTTCACTTCTGAATAATGCTCTTTTACAACAGACGCACAGCGTGGGCAAAGCGTCGGATGCTCAGCATCCTTTCCTACTTCGTCTGTTACAGTCCAGCAGCGTTCGCATGTTTCACCAGACGCTTTTTCTACTACAACAGAAGCTGTTTCAAGCTGAACCGCACGTTCAGGTGCTTCAGCATCTGTTCCAGCAATTTCAAATCCAGAAACGATAAATAGCTGCTTCAGGTCTTCTTCGATAGACGCAAGCAATGCTGTTGTTTCCGCTCCAGCAAACAACTTCACATGGGCTGTCAATGATTTCCCAATGACTTTTTCGTTGCGGGCTTCTTCAAGCGCTTTGAGCACATCGTCACGAACCGCCATAAATGCTGTCCATTTTTTCGTTAACGCCTCAGCGTCCGGAAGTTCTTTGTACTCTGGCATATCTGTCAGCTGTACGTATTTCTCTTCAGCTTCCGGCACTTCCACCCATACTTCGTCCGCTGTATGCGGAAGGATTGGCGATACCAATTTTGCAAGTGCTGTTAACGTTTCAAAGAGAACCGTTTGAATAGCACGGCGGTCGGCATGATTCTCCGCTTCGATATATAAAACATCTTTCGTAAAGTCAAGGTAGAAGGAGCTTAAATCAACTGTACAGAAATTGTTGATCGCATGGTAAATAGCCGCGAATTCATAGTTTTCGTAATGGCCGCGTACCGCTTTGATTAGTTCGTTTAATTTCACCAGCATAAACTGGTCAACTTCACGCAGGTTTTCATATGCTACCGCATGCTCACTCGGCTTAAAGCCATCCAGGTTTCCTAAAAGGAAGCGGAACGTATTACGGATTTTACGGTAAACTTCGGCCACTTGTTTTAAAATCGCATCTGATACACGCACATCCGCTTGGAAATCAACCGATGATACCCATAGACGCAGAATATCAGCACCAAGCTGCTCCATTACTTTGGCTGGAACAACCGTGTTGCCAAGTGACTTACTCATCTTGCGGCCTTCACCGTCAAGTGCAAATCCGTGGCTTAGCACTCCTTTGTATGGAGCATTTCCCGTTACAGCTACTGCTGTGATCAAAGAAGAGTTAAACCAGCCGCGATACTGGTCAGAACCTTCCAGGTAAAGATCAGCCGGACGCTGTGCATCCTCGCGCTGCTCTAAAACGGCTTCATGTGAAGAGCCGGAATCGAACCAAACATCCATAATATCGTTTTCTTTCGTAAATTCACCGTTCGGGCTGCCAGGATGCGTAAATCCTTCCGGAAGCAGCTCCTTAGCTGTCCGCTTAAACCAAATATTTGATCCGTGCTCGCGGAATAAATTCGAAACATGCGAAACCGTTTCATCAGTAATAATCGCTTCACCGTTTTCTGCGTAAAACACCGGAATTGGCACTCCCCATGCCCGCTGGCGGGAAATACACCAGTCACCACGGTCTCGGATCATATTAAACAAGCGTGTTTCGCCCCATGCCGGCACCCATTTCGTTTCTTTTACAGCTTGGAGCAATTCCGGGCGGAACTTGTCGATCGACGCAAACCATTGAGCTGTCGCGCGGAAAATAACCGGCTTTTTCGTCCGCCAGTCATGCGGATACGAATGGGTAATAAACTCCATTTTTAACAGCGCGCCGGCTTCTGTCAATTTTTCGGTAATCGCCTTGTTGGCATTGTCATAAAACAGCCCTTCAAATCCAGGAGCTTCCTCTGTCATCACACCGCGGTCGTTTACTGGGCAAAGAACATCAAGGCCATATTTCTTCCCAACGATAAAGTCATCTTCCCCGTGTCCTGGTGCTGTATGAACCGCTCCTGTACCGGAATCCGTTGTTACATGCTCACCAAGCATTACAAGAGAATCACGTCCGTAAAGCGGATGTGCGGCGATGATACGGTCAAGCTGTTCCCCTTTTACCAGCTTATCAGTCGTATAGGATTCCCAGCCGATTTTTGATGCTACTTCTTCTAGAAGTGCTTCAGCCACAACAAACTTCTCGCCCGCTGCACTGACAACGGCATAATTCAGTTCCGGATGAACGGAGATACCAAGGTTTGCCGGAATCGTCCATGGAGTTGTAGTCCAAATGATAATTTTTGTGCCTTCTTCAAGCACACCGTTTCCTTTTTTCACTTCAAAAGAAACATAAATAGAAGCTGATTTTTTATCCTGGTACTCAATTTCTGCTTCTGCAAGAGCAGACTCAGAAGACGGAGACCAATAAACAGGTTTTAACCCTTTATAGATAAACCCTTTTTTCGCCATTTCACCAAACACTTTAATTTGAGCTGCTTCATACTCAGGCTTTAATGTAATATAAGGATTTTCCCAGTCACCGCGGACGCCAAGACGCTTAAACTGCTCCCGCTGGCTGTCCACTTGCTTGTAGGCATACTCTTCACAAAGCTGACGGAACTCGGCTACCGTCATCTCTTTCCGATTTACACCGGAATTTGTTAGTGCCTGCTCAATCGGAAGACCGTGAGTATCCCAGCCTGGAATATACGGTGCATAAAAACCGCTCATCGATTTAAAGCGGACAATAAAGTCTTTTAAGATTTTATTCAGTGCGTGCCCAATATGAATATCACCATTTGCATATGGAGGACCATCGTGCAGGACAAACATTGGCCGGTCCTTTGTGCGGTCCAATACCTGTTGATAAATGTTTTCTTCATTCCATGTGCTCTGCATGACCGGCTCGCGCTTTGGCAGATTGCCGCGCATCGGAAAGTCTGTTTTCGGCATTAATAACGTATCTTTATAATTCATTCCATAATCTCCTTTTTTAAATGAAAATAAAAAAACCTTTCACATCCCTCAAAAGGGACGGAAAGGTTTCCGCGGTACCACCCTGATTGACAGCCAATGGCTGCCCGCTCAAAATCCGTAACGTGGATCGATCGTTTTCCGCTACTCCGATGTTCACGAAAAATGCTCAAGGGTGATTTTGGAGCTGCATATCGGCACCAGGCTTTCACCGTCCCTGGTTCGCTTATGACCGACTATCTGCGCTCTACTGTCCCTTTCATCGCGTTTCATAATTTATTCAGATGGTTACATTATAAAAATGAACGATTCATTCGTCAAGCTTATCTCTCTTCGTCGCTGAAGCGCTCAACTTCTTCCGTATCTACTTCAAATTCAAGAAGTGTATCCCAGTCATCATTGTTTAATAAATCTAACTGAGCTTCCATCAGCATTTTAAAGCGCGTACGGAATACTTTAGACTGCTTTTTCAGTTCTTCAATTTCAACAGCGATACGACGGGCTTTTGATAAAGACTCCTCGACAATACGGTCGGCATTTTTTTCTGCTTCACGAATCAAAAGTTTAGACTCTTTTAAAGCATTTCGTTTTACATCCTCTGCCGTTTCCTGCGCAATAACGATAGATTTATTTAATGTTTCTTCAATATTGGCAAAATAACTAAGCCGTTCCGTTTGGCCGGCCAGCTGCGCTTCTAATTCTTTTTTCTCGCGAATAATCAACTCGTAATCTTTAATAATTTGATTTAGAAAATCGTTCACTTCATCTTCATCATACCCACGAAATGAACGGCCAAATTCTTTTTTATGTATGTCCAACGGCGTTAAGGGCATACAGCCACCTCCAAAGCATTACATGATCATTGATTTTCATTATAAAGGTTTTTCGAGCGCTTGTGGGAAAATCTCGGCATTTTCACAAATTTATTTCAAAATGCCCAAGGTCATTCGCCATTTTTCTTTTTTAGTTTGTCCATCAAGGGATAAAATTTTCACACGTCCTGTTCCACGAATAGACAGCATATCTCCGGTTGCACATTCAAAAGAAGGTTGGTCTACAGCCCGCCAGTTTACTTTCACGGCACCGCCTTTAATAAGCTGCTGAGCCTTTTGGCGTGACATCGACGGCAGCGCGCTGATGATCACATCAAGGCGCAGTGACGAAACCGTAACCGCTTGCTCGCGCCAATCTTCCGCTGTGTAAAGAGCTTCCGAAAATGGCTTTTCTTTCAACGAAACAGGTACTTTGCCAACATGGTCAAAATGGCTGTGCAGGTAATCGACAAGTTCTTTTGCCACAATTACCTGAAAGCGTTCCTGCTCGTTTAAAATATCGCCAAATTTCTCCCGCTTTAAGCCAAGCCCCATCATACTCCCCAAAATATGGGGGTGGCTGATAGAAGCAAATTTATGCGGGTATTCAATATCAAAAAGACTAACATCAAAATCCGTTTCCTTCGGTTCGAAATAAGAAGGATGAATAAGCGCTCTTTTTCGTTCTGCGTTCGGATAGCCTCCGAAAAACGAAACGAGCACTTCCTCCCCTGATCCGACAACCGACCGAAGAATCTGCCGCTGCCGGGGGTCTAAAAAGCCGGTTAGTTTAGGCGCATACATATCCGCCACTTGCTGCTTCCACTTTACGGTTTTATCAATGAAGTCCCGCTCTTCCGGCCTGAAATGCTGATAAATATCACTCATGTTATACCCAGATCATCAGCTGATGAAGTCCGCGCGTTGCTAGGTTCAGCGTAATAAAAGCAACGATTGGCGAGATATCAATCATGCCAAGCGGCGGAATAATACGGCGGAATGGGTCCAGGTACGGTTCACAAATTCTTGTTAAAAAGCGCCCGATTGATGTATTACGTGCATCGGGAAACCAAGACATTAAAATATAAATAATGAGTGCCCAGGAATATAGATCAATTGCCCGGATCAAATAATAAAGTACAACATCCATCTTTTCTATTGCCACCCCGTTTTTTCTTGATCCTGCTGCCCAAACTGTGTAATATTTCCTGAAATCTCCACGTTTTCCGGCGCACAGAAAAAGATTTTTTCCCCAATTTGCTGAATTTCGCCGCCGATAGCGTATACCGTTCCGCTTAGAAAATCAACAATTCTGCGCGCCTGATCTGTTTGAATGCGCTGCAGGTTTACAACAACTGCTTTTTTTGCTTTTAGATGATCGGCAATCTCTTGTGCTTCTGCATACACACGTGGTTCTGCCATAACGACTTTTGATGGCTTTTGCGCACTTTTTAAACTCACAACATTTTTTTTGCGAGGCGCTGCCGCTGGAGGCGGCTCTTCTTCATACACTTCTTCTTCCACCATATCGTAATCTTCTTCATCCAGCAGGAAAAATGACTTAAACTTCGACTTCACGCCCATCATTCCACCTCCGCTTTCTTTTTACTCTCCAACAAGCGCCGTGCCAATACGAATCATTGTAGCTCCTTCTTCTACAGCTATTTCAAAATCATTGCTCATGCCCATCGATAGCTCCTGACACGGGGCATAGGGAAGGTTTAATGCTGCCACTTCTTCTTTGCATAAAGCAAGCTTCCGAAAGCAGGACCGCAGAACATCACGGTCTTCTGTCAGCGGAGCCATTGTCATCAAGCCGCACACGCGAATTTTTTCGTAGATATGAAGCGATTGAATAAATGGAACGACTTCATCCGGTGCCAGCCCGTGCTTTGATTCTTCGCCTGATACATTTACCTGCACAAAACATTGGACAGGTTTTTCAGCACGGCTGTTTATTTCTTTAGCGAGCGATGCCCGGTCAAGTGAATGAATAAAATCAGCCTGGTGAATAATTGACTTTACTTTTCTTGTCTGCAGAGACCCGATAAAATGCCATACGGCACGATCTCCAATACTTTCATACTTTTCATTTAGCCCTTCGGCCCGGTTTTCACCAAGATGTGTAATACCCGCTTCCACTGCTTCCTGGGCGCGAGCTGTTGTCACGTATTTTGTGACGGCGATAATCTGCACATCTTCCGCCTGCCGGCCTGACCGGTGGGCCGCTTCTTCAATCCGCTGTTTAATACTTTTTACATTTTCACTAACTTTCATGTTTCCCTTCCTTCCAGCCGATATAACCCATCATTCTGCCCGTACTCCCCCGGTCACGCCGATGAGAAAAAAAGTCCGGAGAGCAGCTTGAACATAAGGATGTTACATAAATATTTTCCGGCGGGAGTCCTGCTTTGATTAAAAGGTCTTTGTTAAAATCCTGCAGGGAGAAAAAATACGCATCTGCTTCATCCGGCACGGGAGAGAGCGGCAGCTTTTCTCCCGGACGATACCATTTCTGTACTTCTTCCGCTACAGCCGCTCCCACTTTGTAGCATGATCCACAAATAGAAGGGCCAATGGCTGCTTCAATATTCTGCAGGCGGCTGCCTTGCTGCTTCCATTTCTCAAGCATCTTCGGCCCTATTCCGCCAACTGCACCCTTCCAGCCGGCGTGGGCCGTACCAATACGCTTCGCTGCCCGGTCAAGAAAAAAAAGAGGTACACAATCCGCATAACAAAGAGTAAGGAGCACACCGGCATCCTCGCTGTACAGTCCATCAGTAGCCGCCAGGGCCGTTTCATAATCAAGTGCGCCCTTGCCGGCATCTCTCTTTGACACATGAGCAATGTGCACCTCATGTGTTTGTTCACACCCAACCCAGCCAGCTGTCGGAAAATCAATTAATTTGGCTGTATTTTTTCGATTTTCCTGAACAAAAGAAGCTTCCTCCTGCACATGAAAAGCCATGTTCAAGCCATTATAGCGGCCGGTTCCGCCAGCTTTCGACGTAAATCCAGCCACAAGACCTGGTTCTTCCAGCTCCCATTTTTCCAGATGAAATAAACCGTCATTCGATTTTTTAAAAGGTTCTGTCATGGCATGCTCCCGCTCATTTTCTTTTAGTGTACCACATGCCCTCTTTTTCGTCACCGTTCTTCCTCTTTCGGTTCGGTGTCACTATGGCGGACTAAAATAACGTCACCGCCGATTTTCACAATATGCATCCAGGGAATCACCAATTCTTCTTCCCTGCCGAATAAACCAAATTTTTTTCCGCTTTGTTCAATGATAAGAGCGGATATAGCACCCGTTGCATTATTTAACTCAATGTCAGCCAGCCGGCCAAGCTTTTTTCCGTTTGTAACATTGACGATATCCTTGAGCTGGAATTCTGAAATTCGCATAACAGCCCCTCCTTTGTATCAATGTATGCGCCAAACCAAAGAAAAAACAGAAGATCTTCTCTTCTGTTTTTCTGATTAACCATTTATTTTCTTTTTCATTTGTTTGATGGCCCCTTTTTCGAGCCGGGATACCTGTGCTTGAGAAATACCGATTTCATCTGCTACTTCCATCTGAGTACGTCCGGTAAAAAAGCGTTTTTCGATAATCATTCGTTCCCGGTCTGATAATTTACTCAGCTCATCGGTCACCGTCATTGTATCTACCCATTCTTTTTCCCTGTCTTTTCCGTCACTGATTTGATCCATCATGTAAATAGGGTCGCCTCCGTCCTGGAAAACGGGTTCAAACAATGAAACGGGATCTTGAATCGCATCAAGAGCAAAAACCATTTCTTCTTTTGGCACATTGATTTCACGTGCAATGTCTTCCGCTGCCGGCTCAACAGACCGTTCGGCAGTCAGCCTTTCTCTTGCCTGCAAAGCTTTATAAGCAATGTCACGCAGCGAGCGTGATACTCGAATAGGATTATTATCCCTCAGATACCGGCGGATTTCACCGATAATCATGGGAACCGCATAAGTGGAAAAGCGGACATTGTGGCTTAAATCAAAATTATCAATGGATTTCATCAAACCGATGCAGCCTACTTGAAACAAGTCATCGGCTTGTTCATTACGGTGGTTGAATCGTTGAATTACACTTAAAACGAGGCGTAAATTTCCGGTAACCAGTTCTTCGCGGGCTTCTTTATCCCCATTTTGGTATTTTACAAACAGCACTTTCATCTCAGGATTTGTTAATACAGGAAGCGTCGATGTGTCGACGCCGCACAGAACAACTTTATTTCGGGCCATCACTGTTCCTCCTCATGATGTCTGTTTCTCAAAACAGTATTGCCGGCCCGAAAGAAATTATTCAGCGCAGTTTATTGAGTTCCTTTTTCAGTCTTCCGATAATTTTTTTCTCCAACCGTGAAATATAAGACTGTGAGATTCCCAGCAAATCTGCGACATCTTTTTGTGTTCTTTCTTCCTGTCCATTCAGTCCAAACCGCATTTCAATAATTTGTTTTTCACGGCCTTCTAAGTCTTCAAGCGCTTCTGCTACAAGGTGTTTGTCCACTTCTTCTTCAATGCCTTTTGTGATAATATCACTTTCGGTCCCCAGCACGTCGGATAAAAGCAGTTCATTACCGTCCCAATCGATGTTAAGCGGTTCGTCAAATGAGATTTCCGAACGGATTTTATTATTGCGGCGCAGGTACATTAAGATCTCATTTTCAATACAGCGGGACGCATAAGTCGCAAGCTTGATTTTCTTTTCGGGGTCAAAAGTGTTGACGGCTTTGATAAGCCCGATTGCTCCGATGCTGATGAGATCTTCAATATGAATGCCAGTGTTTTCAAACTTCCGGGCAATATACACAACAAGGCGCAGATTTCGCTCAATCAGCATAGCGCGTACTGCTTTGTCTCCAGAAGGCAGCTTCGTTAAAAGATGCGCTTCCTCGTCACGTGTAAGCGGCGGCGGAAGTGCTTCACTGCCGCCGATATAGTAAATCGCCTTGGATTTAAGCCCGGCTTTTTGAATCATATTATACATTACGTACATCCACTTCGTTTTTACCTGCCGCATATTATCCACTCACCTTTCGATTCATTCCCGAACCATATTCGGATGCAGGATGCACGCAAACGCTCCGTCATCCGATAACATCTTGTCCGTAAACGTGACAAGCGCCCTGTTCGTTTCTTGTTTTTTTCCATTTATACATATAGTAAAGCTGTCTGTACGAAAGGAGGCAAGCAGCCTGCTTTCAGCATGAATAGATTTAGATGGTACCCATACGAGTTTTTCAGTCCAAGTGTCCGGGAGATGGAGCAGATCACTGATGTCCTCTTTAAAAAGCGCCTCGGGCCACTCCTCAGAGGGCTGAATCTGACAGACTGCCACTTCTTTTTTTGAAATAGGATCACACAGCGCATTGCCCGTATCAATCAATCCGTGCCCTGACCAATTAATTCCGCAAAGTGTAAAAGAAACGGGAACTGTCTGACTGATTACCCGCCTTGAAGCATTTAAACCTAACAAACGGCGTTGAATAAAGTAAAAGGAAATGGCCACTGATACAATAAAAAAGAATATGAGAGACCATTTTCCCGCATCGGCATATTGCCTGTACATGGATTGAAATCCGAATAAAATGCCGCCTGTTAAAAAAACAGTAAAGTAAAAGGTAAGAACCATAGAAACAAGGCTTTTTATGCCGGTTGTTTGAAACGCAATACGAATCATGAATACAGGCATAATGACCGTCAGCGATTTATGCAAAAGTCCGGTCGGGCCTGCTGCTAAATAGATACATACGGGGATAGTTCCAGCTAACGAAGCCACAAGCAGCCGGGGCACCCTGAATGTACGCCCGCTCAGCTTTCCTGTTACGAAAAGAAGCAGTGCATCCGCAGCAAAATTAAAAAAAATAATCCCTTCTGCGTAACCGGCCAATTGATCCCTCCTTTTTTCCGGCTGCCTGTCCTATGTGCATTAGTGTACCGGATTCAATAGTGGATGTATGTCGGAATGTAAGTGAATTTTTACAGTAGTTTTTCCGAATCATGTCTAATTCGGGCATGGAAAAAGCCGGTTACGCCCTTTGCATAGTACGGTGCGCCTTTTGCCTGTAAGAACTAGCATGCACAAAAAAACCCGCCACATAAGTGGCGGGTCTGCTTTTTATCTTCTTCTATTGCGGTTACGTAAAAATGTAGGAATATCCAACGTATCATCCGCTGAAGGCTGTTGATGCTGGCGCATTGGCTGCTCCGGCGCCGGCGTATCTTCACGCTTCAGTTCACGCGATTTTGGCTGCTGTTGCGAAGCTGGCTGCGAAGGCTGTGGTTTTACTTGGCCAAGACCTGGACGAACCTGCTGGCCTGCTTCACCTGGCACCTCTTTAAAACCGGTCGCAATAACTGTAACGACAATTTCTTCTTTTAAATTTTCATTAATAACAGAACCGAAGATCATATTTACGTCTTGGTCTGAAGCTGAAGATACAATATCAGCTGCTTCCTGTACTTCATAAAGACTTAAGTTTGTGCCTCCGGTAATGTTCATTAGCACACCTTGCGCACCGTCAATGGCTTTTTCAAGCAATGGACTGGAAATGGCTTTTTTCGCCGCTTCCACTGCGCGGTTTTCACCTGAAGCAACCCCGATTCCCATCAAGGCAGAACCTTTGTTCGACATAATAGTTTTTACATCGGCAAAGTCTAAGTTGATTAAACCTGGTGTTGCGATCAAGTCAGAGATCCCCTGTACCCCTTGGCGAAGAACATTGTCTGCTTCACGGAATGCTTCAAGCATTGGTGTGCTTTTGTCGACAATTTCAAGCAGGCGGTCATTTGGAATGACGATTAATGTATCTACTGCCGCTTTCATTGATTCAATTCCACCAGCTGCCTGCGTAGCACGCTTACGGCCTTCGAATGTAAATGGACGTGTCACAACCCCTACTGTCAGGGCGCCAAGATCTTTTGCAATTTGTGCAATAACCGGAGCCGCACCTGTTCCTGTGCCTCCGCCCATACCAGCTGTTACGAACACCATGTCAGCGCCCTTAAGCGCTTCTTCAATTTGCTCTTTGCTTTCTTCAGCCGCTTTTTTTCCAACCTCAGGGTTAGCACCGGCACCTAATCCGCGCGTCAGCTTGTTGCCGATTTGCATTTTCACTTCTGCTTTTGACAAATTAAGAGCTTGCGCATCCGTATTGACGGCAATAAAGTCTACTCCCTGCACTCCGTGCTCAATCATTCGGTTGACGGCATTGTTACCGCCACCGCCTACGCCGATAACTTTAATCGTTGCCAACGAATCTAAACTTGTATCGAATTCCAGCATGGCAAATCCTCCTATTTAATGCGTTCTTTTTTCTATTCTTCAAAGAAGTACCCGAAAAGTCTTTTCATTTTTCCTTTGACGCCTTTTTCTTCTCCGTCATGCGGCTGCTCTTTTTTCACAGGCTTCGGTTCCTGTTTGACTTCCTGGCGCTCTCTTCTAACTTCTTTCGGCGCCGGAGCCGCTTGATTGGATTCACTTAATTTCCGTCCCGTTAACCGGGCATTTTTATATGCATACTTGATCAGGCCTACAGACGTTGTAAATTGTGGCTCACGTACACCGATATAATCAGGAATCGCAACGCGTACACGATTTTGAAATACATCCTGTGCCAAATCAAGAATGCCATTCATTGCGGATGATCCGCCGGTTAAAACAAATCCACCTGGAATATCATGAATACCCAACTGGCGAAGTTCTTCCACGACCATCATAAACAATTCTTCCAGTCTTGCCTCGATAATTTCTGAAATTTCAAGCTGGTTAAATTGATCATGCTGGTCACTGCCAATCACCGGAACACTGAACACTTCTTCTTCAGAAGCTAAATCATAAAAAGCATGTCCATGCTTCATTTTAATTCCTTCGGCTTCCTCTGTTGACGTACGCAGACCAATGGATAAATCTTTCGTAATGTGATCACCGCCAACAGGCAGGACAGAGGTATGCTGAATATAGCCATCTCTAAAGTAAGAAATTGTCGTGGAGCCGCCACCGATGTCGACTAGTACAGTGCCTAGATTTTTCTCATCCATGGATAAAGCGATTTCTCCACTCGCAAGCGGCTGCAGAACAATTTCATTAATCTCAAGACCCGCGCGCTCTACACAGCGCAGCGTGTTATGTAAAAATGTTCTTGAACCTGTTACGATGATCCCTTCCATTTCAAGACGTACACCGAGCATACCGCGGGGATCATTAATTTCATCAAAGCCATCTACAATAAATTGTTTGGCAATTACATTAACAATTTCCCGGTCGGGTGGAATAGACATCACTTGTGCCGCATCTTTGACCCGGATCACGTCTTCACTTGTAATCTCCCGGTTTTCGCTTGAAACAGCTACAACGCCATTGCACGGATGCAAAATGGCGTGGTTGGCAGCAATACCAACAATCACGGAGCCAATCTCTAGGCCTACCATACGCTCCGCCTGCTCAATCGCTTTTTTAATCGAATAAACCGTATCGTCAATATCGACGACCGCTCCTTTTCGAATGCCTTTTGATTTTACATTTCCGACACCAATTATATTTAAGGAATCATTAACCATTTCGCCAATAATCACTTTAATCGCGGATGTACCGATGTCGAGACTTACTAAAATTTCATTATTATTCATGCTGCGGCACCTCCTTTACCATAAAAGCGTGAATAACCGAACAACCATTCGCACATTTACTCTACGAATACATGTTTAAGAACGTAATTCGTCATATTCAGCGTGTTTCCCTTTTAAAGTTTAGTATTTTTGATGTTTTTCTTAAACTCTCTCATACAAGTCTACACTAAGATAAGAAGCTCGAAAAGGCTAAGTTATTCAGTTTTAAGAAAACTTTATGGCGTCTCTGCTTCTTGTGTAGTTTCCTCTGTTGTTTCTCCTGCTGCTTCCTCTTCGGCTTCTTCTGCTAGTTCCTGCTGCTGAGCTGGATCATAGGCTTTGAAATACGAACCAACTTCGATGTCGATTACACCTTTTACATCGGGATTAAGCTGTGTAGAAATGGAAGGATAGTAAACCATTTTCTCAGCAAATGTGGAGAGAGTGGCAGACACTTCAAACCCATCTGTCATAAACGCCTTTATATGAAGAGAGTTATTTTTCTTTGGATCATAATACACTTCAGAAATTGTATTATATACTTCATCCGGAAGTGTTTGGGCTGCTTTTGCAAACAAATCGAGTGCCTTTCCTTCTTTGAAGCCATACAAAATCGGAAGCTGTAATGGTGCACCGCTCAGAGGCTGGCTTAAAATTTTCCCATTTTGAAGAACAGGGTACAGCCCGCCTTTTTGAGCAGCGTAAGCAATTTCATTATGCTCTTCCACCGAAATCATTAAATCATTTGGGAACCCAATTGTAACCTCCGCTTTTTTAATGCGGTCGTCTTTTAAAAGAGCTTCTTCTGCCCTTCCCTTCCCGGCTGCCCAAATGCTGCTTCCTTTTACAAGCCCGCTTTTCTCAATTACTTCCTGCTTCGTCACAAGACTGTTTCCCTGCACGTGAATGTCTGCCACTTTGCTTAAGGGAGACTGCAGATACACAACAAGAAGAATAAGCGCGAAAAACAAAGATAGTAAAAACAGCAGCCGGCGGTTCGCTTTCTTTTTTCTGATTTGTTTCAGCTTTGGAATGCGATCCTCAATTGAAATGATTTTTTCCTTTGTCATGTTCACACCTCTGCCCATGCTGCAAACCAGCCGCGCATGATCTCTTTTAACGCGGCTGACTGCCATGTGTTCAAGATGAACGGCTGGTTCTTTCTGTTAATTCCACCATTACATTATATAAACGATCTGCCGCATCCGGAATGCCCAAACGTTTTGCTTGTTCTTTCATTTTACCGAGCCGCGGCTCATTCATCAGGATAGCATCCAACTCTTTTACGAGCAACGCGCCCGTTAAATCTTTTTCAAGCAGCAGCACTGCTGCGTCCTGGTCCGTTAGAGAGCGTGCATTTTTCTCTTGATGATTGTTTGTTACGTATGGACTTGGAATTAAAATGGACGGAATACCGAGCGCTGTCAGCTCTGCAAGGGTAGTGGCCCCCGCTCTTGCTACTACCAGATCACAAGCAGCCAGCACATCCGGCATGTTATGAATAAACGGCTCAACCGCCACATTATCAGGCTTCCCTGCAGTCTGCAGCTCCGTCGAAACGCGTTCATAATGAACATCACCTGTGACATATAACACCTGGTAGCTGCGATCCGCCAAGTTGTTCAATGCCTCGATTACCGCATCATTAATAGGACGGGCGCCGCGGCTTCCTCCAAAAATAAGAACGGTTTTTCGTTCAGGTGTAAACCCGTACTTTTGCAGTACACCCGCCCCGCTCGCTTCGATCACTTCGGAAGCTCTAGGATTGCCGGTAAGAACGGTTTTTTCTGCCGGAAAGTGTGTTTTTGCTGCATCAAAACAAACCGCCACTTTATCCACATACCTGCTTAGAAATTTATTTGTCAGTCCCGGCACGCTGTTCTGTTCATGGACAATTGATGGGATTCCCATTTTCGCAGCTGCATACACGACTGGTCCGCATACGTAGCCGCCTGTACCAATCACAACATCCGGCTGAAATTCTTTTAGCATTTTTTTACAGTCGTTAACACCTTTTAAAAAGCGCATAACCGTTTTCACGTTTTCAAATGAAACTGCCCGGCGGAATCCAGTAATGTCGATTGATTGAAAGGGAATCCCTTCCCGTACAACAAGCTTGGATTCTAGTCCTTTTTCTGTTCCGATGTATAGGAACGATGTGTCCGGGTGTTTCTTTTTAATCATCCGAATAAGTGCGAGTGCCGGGTAAATATGTCCGCCCGTTCCTCCGCCGCTGACTACTATTTTCAATTCTGTCACCTCAATAATTCATCTGGCAGCTTTTGTTGTTCAAACAGCTGTCCAATGCATTTTCATCTTAAATCAATGTGTCACGAGAATCAAATATTATCTTGAAAAAACCGTAAATTTCCTTCAATACTACCGCATATGACGGCTTGCACTTAAAACAATTCCCGCCAATGCCAGTGTCATAGTTAAAGAAGAGCCTCCATAGCTTAAAAACGGCAGGGTTACCCCTGTTACTGGAAGGAGTCCTACTACGACCCCAAGGTTAATAAAAGACTGCAGGCTTATCATAGCCGTCAAGCCGAAAACGAGCAGCATGCCAAATGGATCGTCAATCCGCATGGCTATATATACTCCGCGCCAAATAAGCAGGAAAAATAAAAGAATAATCCATACAGCACCAAGAAAGCCCGTTTCCTCTGACCATATGGCAAAAATAAAATCAGTCTGCGGTTCAGGAAGATAGTAATATTTCTGCCGGCTTTCTCCGTAGCCATGCCCAAAAAGCCCTCCTGGTCCAACTGCATAAAGAGACTGAATAATTTGAAACCCACTTCCAAGCGGATCCGACCATGGATCCAAATAAGCCGTAATACGCTTCATTCGATAGGGTGCCGATGCAATCAGTCCAACCAATCCAATCACTGCTGTTACACCGATCGTCATAAAAAAGCGAATCGGTGCTCCCGCACTGAACAGCAAAAGAAAAGCAGTTCCCCCCATAACGGCCGCTGTTCCAAGATCCGGCTGCAGCATAATTAAGCCAAAAGCAGCCCCGATAACAGAAAGCGGAAAAAAGAGCCCTTTCCAAAACAAGTGAATGGTTTTCTTTCGTTCAGACAGGATAGATGCCAGAAAAAAAACAAGAGCCATTTTCATCCACTCAGAGGGCTGGAAGGACAAAGAGCCTACGCCAATCCAGCTTTGTGACCCGTTGCGCACCATCCCAATCCCCGGAATTAATACAGCGATCAGCAGCAAAAATGCGACGATAAGCGCATGCTTTGAATAGGTCTTGAAAATCCTATAATCAAAGCGTGAGAATACCGTCATCACCACGATCCCGGCTGCAGCAAATACGGCTTGTCTTTCTACAAAATAAAAAGAATTCCCATAGTTAAATTGCCCCCATACTTCCCCAGCGCTTGCGACCATCAGAAGGCCGCTTCCTGTTAACAACAAGACAAGCAGCAAAAACAGTTTGTCCGTTCCACGAGTAGAAACAGCAGCCACCCCTCTCATGCGCATTAAAAAACCGGAGCCATCAAGGCCCCGGCTCTTTCTTATAACGTATTCACACAGTCGATAAATATGTCTCCGCGTTCTTCAAAGGTTTTATATTGATCCCAGCTTGCACAAGCTGGAGACAATAAAACAACATCTCCTGCTTTTGACAGTGCAGCTGCTTTTTGTACCGCATCAGTCATATATTCCGCTTTTTCAATACAGGTAATGCCGGCTTTTTCCGCCGTTTCTCTCCATTTTTCTGCTGTTTCTCCAAACGTCACAACTGCTTTGACATCGTGCAGGTATGGAAGCAGGTCATCAAAGCCGTTGCCCCGGTCGAGCCCTCCCGCGAGCAGAATGATAGGAGCTTGAAAGGCTGTGAGGGCACTTTTTGTCGCAAGCGTATTGGTTGCTTTAGAGTCATTGTAAAACTTCCGGCCGTTCCATTCGCGTACAAACTGGGTCCGGTGTCTCACACCCGAAAACGTCTTAAGAACATGGATAATCGCTTCATTTGCTACACCTGATAGTTTAACTGCCGCAATGGCCGCCAAAATATTTTCAAGGTTATGGCTGCCCGGCAATGCGATATCTGCTGTCGGCATAATCGCTTCTTCTTGAAAATACACCATTCCATTCTCGATATAAGCCCCATTTTCTACTTTCTGGCGCACGGAAAATGGAATTACATTCGCCACACTCGCCCCACCCAAAGACAGAAGAGCTTCTTGATCCGCGTTAATAATTAAAAAGTCTTCGTCAGTCTGGTTTTGTGTGATTTTCATCTTTGCTCCAACGTACTCTTCCCGTGATCCATGATAGTCTAAGTGGGCATCATAAATATTCGTGATAATCGCAATGTGAGGACGAAATTCCTGAATTCCCATTAACTGAAAAGAGGAAAGCTCAATCACCACATGGTCTTCCGGCTTGGCTTGCTGTACGACCTCAGATGCTACCTTACCGATATTACCGGCAAGTACAGTGCTTTTGCCGCCTTTTTTCATCATTTCATCGATCAGTGTCGTCGTTGTTGTTTTGCCGTTAGTGCCGGTAATGCCAATGAACGGCGCTTCAGAAATCAGTCCGGCAAGCTCTACTTCCGTAATCACCGGCAGTCCGTCTAAGACCGCCTTGGATATGATCGGGTTTGAGTAGGGAATACCCGGGTTTTTCACGACCAGCTCGAACCCTTCATCCAGCAGTTCTACCGGATGGCTTCCGCAGATCACTTTAATTCCTTCTGCCGAAAGTGAGCGGGCAGCTTCATTTTCTTCAAGCGGCTTTCCATCATTGACTGTGATATCAGCGCCTAGTTTTTTCAGCAAACGGGCAGCTGCGAGCCCGCTTTTTGCTAAACCTAATACAAGTACTTTTTTTCCGTTAAATTGATTGATCTGCTTCATATGTTCCATACTCCAATCCATAGACCGACCGCTGCTGCAATCACACCGACGGACCAAAAAGTGACCACTACACGCCACTCAGACCAGCCGCCTAGTTCAAAGTGATGGTGCAGCGGACTCATTCTAAAAATTCGTTTCCCTCTAGTTTTAAATGACCAAACCTGCAAAATAACCGATAGTGTTTCTGCTACAAATACAATCCCAATAAGAAGCAGCAAAAACTCAAACTTCGTTAAAATTGATAGAACCGCGATCGCACCGCCCAGCGCAAGCGATCCTGTGTCTCCCATAAATACATGGGCCGGATAAGCGTTAAACACAAGAAAACCGATGATGGCCCCAACAACTGAAAAAGCGAAAATGGCTGTTTCATCCAGCCCCTGGCTCCAGGCAATGACTGCATATGCTCCAAATGCAACAGCTGCCGTACCCGATACGAGGCCATCAAGTCCGTCGGTTAAGTTCACTGCGTTTGAAAAGCCGACCAGCCAGAAAAGAACAAACAGCGCATATAAAATGCCCAGGTCAACGGAGAAAAAACCAAATGAAAGCTCCGTTGATAATCCTTGCTGCGCATAAATCACATAAAAGATAATAGAAATAATAATTTGGCCGATTAATTTTTGCAAGGATGTCAGACCAAGATTGCGCTTCATCACGACTTTAATAAAATCATCTAAAAACCCAAGAAGTCCAAATCCAATGGTTACAAGTAAAAGCAAGGTTGTTTCTGTACCGATTGAATCAAATAATTGGGCAAAAAACAACGTCGTCACAATAATAGATAGCAAAAAGACGATTCCGCCCATTGTCGGAGTGCCTGATTTTTGCTGGTGAGACTTCGGTCCTTCTTCACGAATGCTCTGCCCGAACTTCAGTCTCCTTAAAAAAGGAATAAATAACGGGGCAATAAGAACCGTAATTAAAAACGAAACCGCAATAATTAACGCTATCTGCCACTCATTCATGCCTGTCCACCGTCCTTCTGAAGAAGTGCTTCTTTCGCAATCTCCCGATCATCAAAATGAAAAACATCTTTTCCAATAAGCTGATACGTTTCATGGCCTTTTCCTGCAATCACAACCGCGTCGCCAGGCTTCGCCGTACGAATCGCTTCAAAAATGGCTTCTTTTCGATCCTCAATCACCGTATAGCGCTCCTGCGGCACACCTGCTTCCATATCTTTTAAAATGGTTTTCGGGTCTTCGCTGCGCGGGTTATCCGATGTGAAGATCGCTTCATCTGCATATTTGCAAGCCGCCTGTGCCATAAGCGGGCGCTTTGTTTTGTCACGGTCACCGCCGCATCCGGCAATGGCAATTACCCGCCCTTTTGTTAATGGCCGAACCGTTTGAAGAACATTAATTAAGCTGTCCGGTGTATGCGCGTAATCAACAATCACCGAAATATCACGGTCATTTGGCACCACTTCAAAACGGCCTGCTACTCCTTCCACCTGCTCAAGCGCTGTTTGAATGGTTTCCGGCTTGATGTTTGAGACGAAGCCAGCCGCAAACGCAGCAAGCATATTGTATACATTGAAGCGGCCTGCTAATTTTGACTGAACTTGCAGCTCTCCGCCCGGATACGTGATGGTAAAAGCTGTTCCTCCTGAGGTGAGCCGAATATCCTTAGCACGAATGTCTGCTGGATGGTCAATGCCATAGGTAACAACATGCGCCGCCGTCATCGAACGGTAAACAGCAGAAGCTGCATCATCGGCATTTAACACCGCAAAAGACGGACGGTCGGAATGCATTACATTTCCAAGGCGGGCAAACAACAGCCCTTTCGCTGTCCGGTATTCATCCATTGTTTTATGAAAATCGAGATGATCCTGCGTTAGGTTGGTGAAAACTGCCACATTAAAAGCAGTGCCATTTGTCCTCCCTTCTTGGAGTGCATGAGAAGATACTTCCATAACCGCAGCCGTTACACCTGCTTCTTTCATATTTGAAAATGTTTTTTGAAGCGTAAGGCTCTCTGGTGTCGTGTTTTTCGTTTCAATAGTCTGATCGCCAATCTTCATATACATCGTTCCGATTAAACCAGTCGTCTCTCCGTGAGCCCGCAAAATATGGTCAATTAAATGGCTCGTAGTTGTTTTTCCGTTTGTTCCTGTAATCCCAATTAGATGGAAGGAATCTGTCGGGTAACCGTAAAAATGAGCCGCTAAAAGCGCCATTGCCCGTTTTGTATCCGGCACATAAATAACTGGAACAGATACGTCCACAGGCCGTTCTGCTACAATGGCAGCTGCCCCTTTTCTCACTGCTTCTTCCGCAGCGTTATGGCCATCAAAGGTAAATCCTTTTATACAAATAAATATTGATCCCTCTTGAACGAGGCGGTGATCGTTTTCCATCGACGTAATCGCCGGATTTCCATCCTTATCTTGCTGATAAAATGGAAGTGCTCGGAGCACAGTTGATAAATCCACGTTTTTTCAATCCTTTCTTTTCTGCAAACACTATGTACAATTTCCCGCGATTTCTATTGTAACGAAAAAAAGCCGCCGATGCGAATGCTTTTCAGCCTGTTTCGATCAAATTTGGCGGCATAGGCTCTTTTATTTTAATAAAACGCGTACTTTGCTTCCTCTCTCTACTTTTACTCCTTGTTTCGGCGATTGGTACACGACCTTATCTCCCGCTCCTTCAGCTACAATTTCAACATTGATCAGCTGTTCTTTTAATTTCTTTTTTGACAGGCCAATCAAGTTAGGCACTTGAATGAAATCCGGGTCATTCCAGGCTTTTTCTTTTTCGATCTGATTCGTTTGTTTTTCAACGTTTAACAGCGGAAGAACATCCTGCATCATTTTCCCGACAATCGGGGCGGCGACTGTACCGCCAAACTGAACCGTGCCTTTTGGGTTGTCAATAGCCGTGTAAATGACCACCTTCGGATCATTTGCGGGCGCCATTCCGATAAAAGAAACAATATGGTTGTTTTCAAGATAACGGCCGTCTTTCGCTTTCTGGGCGGTACCCGTTTTCCCTCCAACCCGGTATCCGTCTACGAAAGCGTTTCGTCCGGTTCCTTTGGCTACTACGTTTTCAAGAGCGCGCCGCACTTCTTTCGATGTTTCTTCACTAATAACCCGGCGTACCTTTTTCGGCTTACGAACCTCTTCCGTTTTGCCTGTCTCCGGGTTTGTCCAGCTCTCGGCTACATACGGCTCATACAATATGCCGCCGTTTATCGCCGCGGACACTGCTGTCACCTGCTGGATAGGTGTAACGGCTACACCTTGTCCGAAAGCTGCCGTTGCCGCTTCTACCGGACCGGCCGATTCCTCTGTAAAAAGGATTCCAGTTCCTTCTCCATACAAGTCAATGCCTGTTTTTTCGCCAAATCCAAATTTGCGAATGTAAGAAAAAAGCTTTTTTTCACCAAGGCGTGAACCGAGCTCTACAAAACCCGGGTTACAAGAATTCTGCACGACTTCAAGGAAAGTCTGATGGCCGTGCCCTTCCCGCTTCCAGCAGCGCAGCCGCGCACCATCCACTTCCACGTAGCCGGGGTCATTAAAGTGATCCTTATCAAGATCTACTTTCTTTTCTTCTAAAGCAGCTGCCAGTGTAATGATCTTAAACGTTGATCCCGGCTCAAATGTGCTCCATACAGGAAGATTTCGATTATATACATCTGGATCATATTCGCTAAAGCGGGCCGGGTCATAAGACGGGCGTGAAGACATCGCCAAAATAGCCCCTGTGTTCGGATCCATTGCGATACTCATAGCCGCATCCGGCTTGTACGTTTTTTCAGCCTGATCCAGCTCTCTTTCCATTACAGCTTGAATATCCGCATCAATCGTTAAACTTAAATCCATTCCATTTACCGGTTCCTCATAATGATTGGTAAGCCCCGGCATTTGGTTTCCTTTCGCATCTGTATACATTTGGATCGAACCTGGTTTGCCAGAAAGCTTTTTATCATAATAGGCTTCGATCCCGGCAAGCCCCTGGTTGTCAGCTCCCGTAAATCCAATAATGTGGGCAAGCCTGTCCTTCATCACATAATCCCGGATCGAGTCTTCCCCAAGCCAGACTCCCTTTAATTGAAGATCCCTTACCGCCTGCGCGGTTTCAGCGGATAAATGCCTGCCTTTGGAAGAAAGACGTTCAATTGAAGAACGTTTTGTCATTCGTTCATACAAAACCGATTCTTTCTCCCCGAGAACGGCGGCCAGCTTCTTGGCCGTTTGTTTCGGGTCGTCAATTTGAGCCGGAATCACATAAACCGTCGGCGCATTTTTATTCCCCACTAATACTTTTCCATTTCGGTCCAGGATCAGACCGCGCTCCGGCTCAGCAGGGATGCTTCTTCCCCACAGTTCTTCTGCTTTATCTGTCAGCTCACCCCCATTAACAAGCTGGATATAGCCGGTGCGGATGACCAATGCCGAAAAAGCCAAAAAAGACAAAAGAAGGATCCAAAACATTCGCACCCGCATTGTCCACACTCCTTTTCTTCATGATCATATGCTTCATTTGAGGAAAATTGACAAAAAAAAAAGAGCCGTCCCGGCGATTTAGTGACTGGCACTAAAAAGCGAGACTGCTCCCTTTATCGGGATTGATCCGAGTCTTCATTTGCTTTTTGGTTAGCTTCTTCCGCACTGCCAGGCTCTTCAAGCTTAATAATAAGCTTCTGGCCTTCTTTTACGGCTTTGTTTGGTTCAATATTTTGAGATACTACATAGCCGGATCCTGAATAGCTTACTTTAAGACCCATACTCTCAGCTACTTTCATCACATCACGCATGGCCCAGCCTTTCATATTTGGCATCGTCCACTTCTCAGATGTCAGCAGGATGGCTTTCTCTCCCTGCAGCAGCTTTTCGCCGGCCGCTGGTACTTGCTTTTCAATTTTACTGCCTGTACCGATCACGACCGGATCCATTCCGGCGTCTTCGTACGCCTTACGTGCTTCTGATGTTTTCTTGCCGGTAAAATCTTTTAACGTTACCGTTTGAGAAATAATCGTTTTATCCGGCTTGATATTTAAATATTGAAGACTGTTTCGCATAACAGGATTGAAAATCTTTGAAACAGGGACCGACCCGGACTCTCCATCCAGCTGCGGCTGCGCAACTGCTACATATACGATGAGCTCCGGATCTTCTTTTGGGGCCATGCCCATAAAAGAAAACAAATAATTGTTTGATCCTGTTAAATAGCGCCCATCTTCTCCGACAAGCTGCGCGGTTCCTGTTTTCCCTGCCACATCGTATCCTTCAATATGATACGGCTTGCCAGTGCCATGTTCTGCTGTTACGACTGTTTCTAGAATGTTTAGTGTTTCGGCTGCCGTTTCTTTAGAAATAGGCTCACCAACCACTTCCGGCTTTGTATCGACAATTGTTTTTCCGGTCGTGTCATCCACAATTTTATCAATAATATACGGCTTCATCATTTTTCCGCCGTTGGCAATCGCCGTCGCTGCCTGGAGCATCTGCATCGCATTTACCGTTGATCCTTGACCAAATGCTGTTGTCACTTGTTCAAGCGGGTAATTATACAAAATACTGCCTGCCGCTTCGTTAGGCAGTTCAATACCTGTTTTACGCCCGAAATGGAAGTCTTCAAGATACTGCCTGAAAACACCCGGCGACATTTGTTCCAGCATATTCGCAATCGCTACATTGGAAGAGCGCTGAATGCCTTCTTTATATGTAATATTGCCCCAGCCGGCCCCGCCGTTATGATCTCCAATACTGCCCCCACCTTTTACTTTATATCTTCCTGACTTGTAAAGAGCATCGGCTTCAAACGTGCCTTCCTCAATCGCCGCTGCCAGCGTAAAAATTTTCATCGTAGATCCAGGCTCATATGAATATTCAACGAGGTCGTTCATCCAGTTTACATCAAGCCCTTCCCGCGTGCCCGGATGAAATGTAGGACGCTGGCTCATCGCCAAAATTTTCCCTGTTTTAGCTTCGGCTACAATGGCAAACGCTTTGGATGGATTGTATTGCGCTTCTACTTCACTTAATGCGTCTTCCATAAACGTCTGGATTTTAGAGTCAATGGTTAAATACATATCATCGCCGTTTTGTGGCTCAGTGACCATTTCTTGTTTTTCAGGAAGCAGGTAACCCCATAAGTCGCTCGTATAACGGATTTTCCCATTTTTGCCCTGCAAATATTTTTCATAGGATTTTTCAATGCCCATCTGGCCTTTTGTTTCAAACGTAACATTCCCATTTTTATCTTCTTGTTCAATTTGCTGTGTAAAGCCGATTAAATGAGAAGCAAATTTTCCATTTGGATAAAACCGTTTCGCCTGTCGGGTAAATGTAATACCGGGCAGCTTTTCGGCTTCAATTTTTCGCTTTACACTGTTTGTCAGCCCGCGCCCTGCCGTGCCAAACTCTACCTGGAATGCTCCTTCTTTTTTCAAACGCGCCAGTATATCTTCCTCATCCATATCAATATATTTCGCAAGCACCTTTGCTGTTTTCTCTGGATCTACTACATGATTTGGAGATTCTGGATTCGTTGTTACAGAATCGTCTAAAATCGCTGCCATTGTAAATGAAGTAGTATCTTCTGCGATGACTTCTCCATTTGTATCATAAATCGTTCCCCGGCTCGCTTCAAGAACATCCGTGCGCATGTATTTTTCAAGCGCTTCGTTTTTAAGTTTATGTCCGTCCGCTGTTCCGGTCGCCTGAATGTAAAATACCCGTGAAAATAAGATAAAAAAGAGGAGGGCGAACCCGACGTACAGGATCGCAACTCCTATTTTCCGATTGTTTCTATTTTCCATCATTTCGGCTCAACAACCTTAATGTTTTTGCTTAAATCCAGCCCCATCGCTTTAGCACGTTCCCAAATTTTTTCATACGTGCTTTCTTCGCTGATTTGGACCTCAAGATCATGATTCACTTTTTCCTGCTCCTGGATTTTCGCTTCTACATCTTGAATTTGTTTGTTTGTTTCATAGATCGCTGCCTGTGTAGAGATAAGCTTTGCACTCATAAAGCAAACTGTTAATACAAAAACAAGAAACAGCACCTTTTCTCCAGGAGTAAAAAATGACCTGCTGATCTTCCGCTGTTTAACAGAAGCCTTTTTAGGCTGTTCGACAATCGGCTTTCTCGCTGTGTTGTTCATTTCGATCCCCCCCTAATTGGTTTGTTTTCTTTTTTCTGCAATACGCAGTTTGGCTGAACGTGCCCGATTGTTTTCTGTCAGCTCTTTTTCAGTCGGGATAATCGGTTTTCTTGTTACCAGCTTTAAAACAGGTTCATATTCTTCCGGGATTACAGGTAAGCCGGGCGGCAGCTCCGGCCCTGCAGACGCTTCCTTGAAAACCGTTTTGCAAATACGGTCTTCAAGCGAGTGGAAGGTGATGACACTAATACGCCCATCGACATTCAATAAATCGATCGCATCGTGAAGTGACCGTTCAAACACACCCAGTTCATCATTTACCGCAATTCGAATAGCCTGGAAAATACGTTTGGCCGGATGGCCGCCTTTTCTTCTTGCCGGGGCCGGAATTCCTTCTTTGATCAGTTCCGTCAGCTGGCCTGTCGTTTCAATCGGCTGAACTTCCCGCGCAGCTTCAATTTTCCGGGCAATCTGCTTGGAAAACTTTTCTTCTCCATATCTGAAGAAAATGCGGACAAGCTCTTCAAAAGACCATTCATTCACAACGTGATAAGCGGTCAGTGCAGCGCTTTTGTCCATTCTCATATCAAGAGGTGCATCATGATGATAGCTGAAACCGCGCTCCGGTGTGTCAAGCTGAGGTGATGAAACACCCAAGTCGTACAAAATGCCGTCGATTCCCGTAACATTTCGTTTGTGAAGCTCTTCCTTCACATGTTCAAAGTTGCTTTTTATAAATTCAACACGCTCAAGAAACGGAGCAAGCCGTTTTTTCGCATGTTCAATCGCGGTTTCATCTTGATCAAATGCATATAGTTTTCCGTTTGGCCCAAGCTTTGACAGCAAATATTCACTGTGTCCGGCTCCGCCGAGTGTACAATCTACATAAATTCCGTCCGGGCGGATATTCAGCCCGTCGACTGTTTCATGAAGTAGGACAGTCGTATGATTAAATTCCATTTTCTTATCAGTCCAATCAGCATTATAAATCGAAATCAGTTAAATTTTCCGCTATGTCTGCGAATGAATCCGCCGATGCTTCCACATACTCATCCCATGCTGCGGCACACCAGATTTCCATCCGGTTTGACACTCCAACAATCACACATTCTTTTTGAAGTGAGGCATATTGCAGAAGCGGGGCGGGGATATTGATTCTGCCCTGCCGGTCAAGGGTACAGTCGTTTGCTCCCGAAAAGAAAAAACGGGCGAACGCACGTGAATCCTTCCTTGTTAACGGCAAAGCGGCGAGTTTTTTCTCGAGTACTTTCCACTCGTCCAGGGGATATAAAAACAAGCACTTGTCCAATCCGCGTGTGACCACAAAAGTTTGGCCGGCTTCACCGCGGAATTTTGCGGGGATAATCAATCTGCCTTTTTCATCGACTGAATGACGGTATTCACCCATGAACATAATGCTTCCCCACTTTCTACACTAACTTTACCACATCCCCCCACTTTGCACCACCAATTTCATGTTGCAGATCTTTTCATTTCGTTTACACAAAAAAGCCTGCCCTAAGAGCAGACTTTTCATTTATACATATAGAAGATAATGGCCGCCATCGTGTTTATATGGCTGATTCAACAAGTCATCAATAAAAGAAGGACCGTACACATTTAAAAATGGATATACATTCCAAACTCTTTCCTGCAGTCCATCCGGGCGCAGAGCGACTTGTACACGGTCGAACCGGCGTAAAGCCGCATCGTGTGTCTGCTTCAAAACAGCGTCGCTTTTTTGAAGCAGCAGCTCAATTTGCCGTTCATGATACTGCTTGTTTTTTTCAACAATCGGTGCAAGGCCATTATGAAGCTCGGCCGCACGCGCTTCAATTTTCTCATAGCTCGCCATCAAATCCTGCTTCATATGGGCAACAAGCTCATCAAGGTGGTGATCACGAATAGAGTCCATATAAGCAGATTTTTCATTTTGCACGCCTTGCTGCACCGCCGTTTCAATCGGTGTCCCAATCTCTGAAACAATCTCCGCCACTGTCCGGTCTACAATCGTAATATTTAATCTTGGCATAATAAGCGGCATCGTAAGCCCGATATATTCAAAAGCTCCTTTTAACTCCGCCCAATAAGCAATCTCGCCTGGACCGGCGATAAAAGCAAGTGTAGGAAACAGCCATTCCTGCATAAGCGGCCGCGTCACAACGTTGTTACTAAAGGATTCCGGCGACGTTTCCAGAAGCTGCAGTAAATCACCTTCTGTGTACGACCTCCCGCTTTTGCTGATAAACAGCGCGCCTTCCCTTTCAAGCAGGTGGCGCTCTTCTTCTTCAATCAGGAATAGATTCGCCGGCTGGCCGCTCATTTCAATTGCGGGCGTAAAGCCGGCTTGTTCAAGATCCTGCTGCGTGGAGTGCACCGCTTCCGCAATCGGGCCGCTTTCCACAATCAGTCTCTTGAAAAACGGCGCTTCAAGCTTTCGAAGCTCCGGGTCTGCCGCATCAATCAGCAGCAGGCCGTGCTTGGCAAAAAAGGAGCCGGTTAAAAAAGCAAAAAAATCGGTAAATGTGCGGCTTGCCTTCACCGCTTTTTTCACATCATGAAGAAGCTGATTCGTATAGTGTGTTTCTTTTAAACAAGCAAAAACAGAGGCCACCCAGCCGAGCATTTGCTCCTGATCGTAGACCGTGCTTGATGCGGCCTGTTTTTTCACAAACCGCTCTGGGTATCCTATTTTTTGCATACTCCCGTTTTTTTCTACAAACACATGGTTGATTTCCAGCAGATCATGATCCTCGCCGGCAATCCAAAAAACGGGGACAACCGGAATACCCAGCTGCTCTTCCTGCTCTCTCGCCAGGTGCAGAATCGAAATGATTTTATGTATAGAATAAAGCGGACCTGTTAAAAGTCCAGCCTGCTGGCCGCCGATCACGACAACCGATTCAGGGTCTTCAAGCTTCTGAAGAGAGTGCTCTGTTTGCACTGTCACATGATGCGGCGCCATATAATTCCGAATGATGCCAGCCAGCTCTTTTCGCTTAAACATTCGTGTCCGCACCTCTTCTGACCGCTGCTGAAAAGACTGCTGCGAAAATGGATCGTAGTCAAAAAAGCCGCCTGCCTGCTTTGAGCCGCTTATATATTCCCTGGCAAAGGGGGTCAAAGCGGGAACAGAAATGCGTTTTTGTTCCATGGATGTACTTCCTTTCTTTCGGACAAATTTTCTTGTTCGAGTATACCACCTGTCGGATTGAAAGGGAAAACAATGTGCCTGCACAGCTCCAATTCTTTTTCCTTATCTGCCCAATTCGGCTTCTTTTCCTTTTATAAGATGGTATAAGAGCGAAAAAGCGGGGGTCTCAACGCCCCTTTGTGCTGCTTCTTCCAAAAGAGCTCCTACGATTGCGTCTAATTCCGTTTTCCGCCCTGCTTTTATGTCTCGAAGCATTGAGGATTCATTGGCGGCTGTCTGACGGCACACATCGAAAACAGACTGTGTAACGGATTCCTTCGTTTTAAAAGGAAAAACGGCCGCAATTTCTGCACATAAATTTTCTGCCGCTGCAGCGTATTCGCTGTTTTCAGCCAACTCTCCGTTTTTCGCATGTAAAAGGGCAGTTAACGGATTAATCACTGCATTTGCGGCCATTTTATCAACCAGCATCTCGTATGCACTTTCTGCCCATTGAAAAGAAAAAACAGGTGTTTCCAGTTCTCGGACAATCGCTTCCTCTCCCCCTTTAACACAGGCTATTTTCGTTTGGCCGCGCCCGTTCACCTGCACCGTACGCTCGTCTATTTTGGCTGCCCCATGCGTCACAGAGCCGGCATAAATATTTGAAAAAGGAAGCTGCTGAATCAGCTTAAGATGGCTTAAACCATTTTGGATAAACAGCAAAGATGATACTTTTGGAAGGTGCTGAAGGATTCCCGGCAAATGGTACTGCTTCACCGCTGCAACGATTAAATCCGTTTCCGGAGGCGCAGCAGCGGCTGTTTGAACCGGATAAATATGTGACTGCCCCTGCTCAATGACATGAATGCCTTCCTTTTCAAGGCGTTTCCGTTGTACGTTTGTTCTCGTTTGAATAGTTATGCGGTGGCGGCTGCTCCACTCTGCAGCAAAAAACAGCCCAAGGGCACCTGCTCCAATAATATGAATGTTCATGTATCTCTCCCAGTTTGTAAGCGATAACAGGATCGCTACTTTTTTTATTTACTTTATTATATAATAAAGGAGACAAATCAAGAGAGAGTTTGCAAAGGAGATTGAGGAAATGGGCTTAGCAGTTGAGAATCTGAAAATGAATTTCAAAACGATGGAAGAGTTTAAATCCTTCAAAGAATATGGACTTGAAGAACTTTCGATGATCGAAGAATTACAAACTTCCATGGTGGAAGACAATACCGATTCGCCTTTTTACGGCATTTATTACGGGGACCGGCTTGCTGCCCGTATGTGCCTGTACATCCGGCGGGATGCGTTAAATCTTGTACCCGGAAACGATCAGTATGTGGAAATATGGAAACTTGAAGTGCTGCCGGCTTTTCAAAAAAAAGGACTTGGGGCATTGCTTGTCCAGTTTGCCAAGTCGTTTGAACTCCCTATCATGACAAAGCCACGCGTAAAGTCACAGTCTTTTTGGGAGAAAGTAGATTTTAAGCCGGTATCCGAAAACAGCACACGCCTTATTTGGCTTCCTGAAAAGAAAAACGCTCAGAAAACAAGCTGAACTCACGCACAATCTGTTCTCTTTTACCCATACTCTAATGACAAAAAAAGCGAAGAGCCATGGCCTCTTCGCTTTTTTTGAAAGATGTAAAAGATGTTATTTGCTAACAACTTCTTTACCTTTATATGTTCCGCACTCTTTGCATACGCGGTGCGCAAGTTTCATCTCACCGCAGTTCGGGCAAGCTACCATACCTGGCACTTGAAGTTTGAAGTGCGTACGGCGTTTGTTTTTGCGTGTAGTAGAAGTTCTTCTAAAAGGTACTGCCATGTGATATACACCTCCTTAACGGAATAAAAACTATATGAAGCCAGAATAGCTGTACTTCTCAATTACTCATCATCGGACGAAAAGAAGTTTTGAAGTCCTGCTAATCTTGGATCAACAGCCGGCTTCTTTTTTTCGGGAAGCTCTTCTTCTTCTTCAAAAAACGCCCAATCTTTCCCAGACTGAACAACATGCTCATCCGCTTCTTCACTGAAAATCTGCATTGGTACCTCTAAAATGATCGCTTCTTTTAAAATCGGCCGGAGATCTATTACATTTCCCTCCGGAAAGTGAACATCTTCTGTCTCATATGATTCGCCTTCCTCCGGCTTTAATAAAAACCGTTCTGTCAGCGGAATTTCAAACGAGTAAGGCACGTCTACAAGTGTCCGAGAACAAGGGACAATCATTTCACCCGTTGCTTTTACATGAAAAACAATTTGATCATGACGAATATCAGCTCTGCCTGTTACATGGACAGGCGAAATGCGGCGTATGTCATTATCGAGTGTTGTTAAGTCTGTTACGTCAACTGTTTCATCAATTTCAAGACCGCGGTCGCGGTATTTTTGCAGTTGAATTATTGACCATTTCATTTAATCACCTCAAGGCAACAAAAGTAATTATAGCCCTCTCCCGATTGAATGTCAATATATTTTCTTTACAGTGAAATACCGGTTTGACTTTTTATTCACCATCTTTGAAAATAAAAGAACATTCTCCTGAAGAAAGGACGTTTCACATGAACGCAGCCGGCATTGTTGTTGAATACAATCCATTTCATAATGGACATCTCTACCATATAAATGAAACGAGGCGTTTGTCAAATGCAGACACCATTATCGCAGTGATGAGCGGCTCATTTTTACAGCGCGGAGAGCCGGCCATTGTTGATAAGTGGACCCGCACAAAGGTAGCCCTGCAGCACGGTGTGGATATTGTTGTTGAACTTCCATACGCTTTTTCAACGCAGCGGGCTGAAATATTTGCACAGGGCGCCATTGAGATTCTTTCCCATTTAAAGTGCCGCTTTTTTTGCTTCGGCAGTGAAAATGGCGGTATGGATCCTTTCCTCCACACCGCAGAACAACTGAAAAAAAACAGCATAGAGCTTGATACCTGCGTCCGCTCCCTTATGAAAGAAGGAATGAGCTACCCCGCCGCCCAGACAAAAGCAAGAAACGAAGTGTTCGGAGAAAATGCACTGCCGCTTGATTTGTCAAAGCCAAATAACATTTTAGGCTTTCATTATGTAAAAGCCAACCTCGGGCTGACCACGCCTATGCAGCCGCTGACGATTCAGCGAAAAGGAGCAGGATTCCATGATACTGAATCAACAGGGCCGATTGCAAGTGCGACAGCGATTCGGCAGCGCCTCTTTACTACAGAAGAACCGATTCATGATGTCATGCCTTCGCTGAGTGCTGAAGCCATGCAAAACCGTCCGCTGCATTCATGGGAATCTTACTGGCCTCTACTTCGCTACCGCTTGCTGTCCATTGAACCCGGCCGTCTTGCTTCCATTTATGAAGTAGAGGAAGGCATCGGGCCAAGACTCACAGAAGCAGCACGGCAAAGCAGCTCCTTTGCTGGCTTTATGGAACAGGTTAAAACGAAACGTTACACGTGGACCCGCCTTCAGCGAATGATGACCCACATTTTAACTGACACCGATAAAGCAAGCATACAGAAGGCTCAGCAGACTTCGTTTGTCCGGCTGCTTGGTATGACCGAAAGTGGGCGTGCATATATCCGGTCCGTTAAAAAAGAAATGGAAGTGCCGCTGCTTTCCCGCACAGCTGCTGCCGGCAGCCTGCTTGCGCTGGATATAAAAGCATCCCGTGTGTTCGCTTCCGCCCCCAACGCGAGTGAAAGCTACGTGCGTTCTCTTTTAGAGCAAGAATATTCCATGCCGCCGATTTTACTTTGACACAGACAGGTTTCTTAAATAGTCCACTGCGTCCGAAAAAGTTTGAACCGGTACAATAACCATGCTTGTTCCAATATCCTCTGCAGCTTTTTTAGCTTCTTCATAATTGGTTTTGACATCTGTACGGCCCGCCGGCAGCTTATCATCCGGTGCAAAGAAAAACTGCGCCCCTGCCCGGTCGGCCGCTACGACTTTTTGAGCAATGCCTCCAATCCGGCCAACTGTGCCGTCCGGGGCAATTGTTCCCGTTCCAGCTACCTTTAATCCAGCCGCCAAATCCTCTTCTACCAGCTGGTCGTAAATTTCAAGTGAAAACATAAGACCGGCAGAAGGACCGCCAATGTCATCTGCTTTCAGCGTTACCTTTGGGTCGCTTTTGAGCGCTCGATCATCGGCCAGGCTGATGCCAAGGCCGGACTTGCCGCCCAGCTCTGCGAATGCTCTCAGCTGAACGGTTTTTTCATAATTTTTTTTATCGCGTGTAAATGCGACTGTAATTCGGCTGCCTGGCTTTTTCGCCTGCACATAATCCGTCATTTGTTTAGACGATGTAACAGAACGGCCATCAATAGATATGATGCGGTCGCCTGCTTCAAGCACTCCTTCCGCAGGCATTTCAGGAAATACACTTAACACATAAATACCTTTGTATATCCAGTTGTACGGTTTGCCCGCTTCCCTAAAAGCAACCGCTATGGCGTTTTGCTGTGAGGTATCCATTAAATGAACCTGCCTCACGTTAAATTCGTTCTCTGATTCGTGTGAATAGCGAACCGTTTCTTTCGGGAGAATTTCCTCATAATCCCGAAGAAATGCCCACGCGTATGAATAAATGTTAGCAGGCCCCATCTGTATCGTGGTCAGCATCAATGTGCTTGTATCATTGTCGTCTCCTTCATCTACATCAACAATTGGATTAAGCGTGTGCGCTTCTCCCGGTCTTGTAATGTAAAATGGCAGCGGGATAAAGGCTGCCACAATAATCAGCAGCAGAATCGCATATAAGAGCCCTGTTCTTTTATTTTTCACATTTGTTCTTCCTTCCATGCAGAAATCATCCAGCTCTATAACTGGTATGAATTGTTTCATTAGTCTATTCTTTCTGCCTTTACATATCCTTTTGTACAGGCTCTTTTATTGTACAAAATTTTAAGAAGGCGTGCTTTATATTCTAATCAGGGGGCTTTTTATGTGGAAAACTTATGCTGCTGCCTGCTCCATTACGCTGCTGGCTGCCGCTCTTTTATTTTCACCTCAAACCGGCTTGAAGGCAGCAGTCTACGGTATGGATATATGGTGGAAAACTGTTTTTCCATCCCTTCTTCCTTTTCTCATTTTAACAGAGTTAATGACAGGTCTTGGCGTGATTGCTTTTTTCGGCTCCATTCTAAGCGGTTTGATGCGGTTTTTTTTTCGCATTCCCGGTCCAGCCGGTGTGACTTGGATGCTGTCACTTGCTTCAGGATTTCCGGCCGGCGCAAGAATGGCTGCACAGCTTCGCACGGAGCAGTCGATTACCCGTACGGAAGCGGAACGGCTCGTTGCGATGGCCCATTCCTCTAACCCATTATTTATTTTAAGTGCGGTGGCCAGCGGTTTTTTAAAAAGTCCGGAGACCGGCCTGCTGCTTGCCTCAGCTCATTACAGCGGTGCTTTTTTAGTCGGGCTTACAATGCGTTTTTATGGAAAAGAAGAAAAAATAGAGAGAAAAAAAATAAAAACAGCCGGGCCTCTTCAGGCATTTAAAGAAGCACGCGAAAAAGATGGACGGGTTTTTGGCACCTTGCTTGCTGATGCAGTACTGTCTTCTGTTAAAACACTTGTACTGGTTGGCGGCTTTATTCTCTTTTTTTCTGTCTTAACCACTTTGCTGCATAAGTATGGAGTGGCCGCTTTTTTATTTTCTCTTCTTGGCTCCAACGAAACAAGCATGCCTGTGTTTAAAGCGCTTTTTGCTGGCTTTTTCGAACTCACGTCTGGTGTGCAGCTCTCCTCTTCCGAATCGATTCCTTTACCCGTAAGCCTGCTGATGATCAGTGCTATTCTTGGCTTTAGCGGCTTAAGCGTTCACGCGCAGGTAGCGGCGATTATTAGTGAAACGGATATCCGTTTCGGTCCTTTTTTCGCCGGCCGTATTCTTCATAGTGTATATGCAGCAGTCATTACTTTTTGTTTGTTATCATGGCCTGTTTCTTTTCCGAAGGCGGCTCTATCGTTTGCGCCAGAGCATGGCATGCTGATCACAGTAGTTGTTCTGGGTATCGCTTCTCTTTTGCTGGGAATCCGCTATTCAAAAAGCCGGACCAAAAGAGTTTAATCTTTCGGCCCGGCTTTTTTATTTCGAAACGGAATCAGCAAGACGTTTTTTTATTAAAGCTTCTTCCACTTCCCTCGGGACAAGCTCTGAAATATCCGCCCCATATTTCGCCACTTCCTTGACAATGCTTGAGCTGAGAAACGAATACTGACTATTGGTCATCATAAAAAACGTTTCAAGCTCATCGTTTAATACGCGGTTCATGGACGTAATCTGCATTTCATATTCAAAGTCAGATACAGCCCGCAGTCCACGCAGTATGGCTTTTGCTTTTACCTGTTTTGCGTAATCAACGAGCAGGCCCTGATAATGGTCCACTTCCACATTTGGAATATGTGCCGTAACCTGGCGGATTAACTCAGCCCGCTCCTCCGCCGAAAACAGCGGTTGTTTAGATGAATTACTTAAAATGACGACATACACTTTGTCGAATACTTTCGCCCCGCGCTGAATAATATCCAGGTGCCCGTTGGTAATCGGATCAAAGCTTCCTGGGCAAACTGCAATACTTGTCATGATCTTTCCTCCTCATCTGCCGCTTCGTAAATGGAAACAGAAATCATTCCGTACGTTTCGGCGCGTGTGCAAGAAAACGGGCCGACCTGTTCAGGAAGGCGTACATCTGATCCGTGCTCACACATCACAAATCCATGTGGTGCAAGCAGATTATGCTCCGCAATAAACAGCAGCATGGCTTCAAGCTTTTGCTTTTTATAAGGCGGATCAAGAAAAATACCATCGAATACTAATTCGCGCTTTACAATGGCTTTTAATGCCCGCTCCGCTTCATTTCGATATACTTCTGAGCACTCTGTAAATCCAGCGTTCCGTATATTTTCTTTTACCGTTTGAATCGCTTTCATATCGCGATCAACAAAAATCATTCGATCCATTCCCCGGCTGAGCGCTTCAATTCCGAGCCCTCCTGAGCCTGCGAATAAATCTAATCCAGTGCCGCCTTCAAAATAAGGACCGACCATATTGAAAATGGACTCCTTTACTTTATCTGTCGTAGGGCGCGTGTCTTTTCCCGGCACAGCTTTTAAAGGCAGCCCCTTTTTTCCACCTGAAATGATTCTCATATTTTAACCTGCCATTCGTTTTTCTTCATTCATGGTATCATAAACGTATAAATGAAATCTATAGGGTGAAAAAGAAACCCCGCCTTTGGCGCGAGGTTTCTACAGTCCATAAGGTGTCAGCTCAATGGCTTCATTGGATTCTTTTACTTCAAAGAGAAACACTTTTTGAAACCAAATTTTATCTATATACGTTATACCGTCGATTTGGTCAAGAGCATGTTCATACAAAAGATGCGGATGGTTATTTACATATACCTGGTTTCGGGCTGCATCGAACCGGTATACATCCACTCCTTTTTTCATCCTCCACTGCTGCAGTGATACTTTTTGAACAGAAAATCCGAGAGCTTTAGCTGCGTCTTCAAGCGGAATATACAGCAGGCCATTTTTTGTTTTAACATGAAAAGGCACTGGCTGATCCTCTACTGTAACAAGCCGTCCATCAAAAAAAACAAGAGGCAGAGACGGAGGGCGGCTGCTTTTGTTTTCTTTAAAAAAGTTTGTCTGCTCACCTTTTACTGCTGACAGCACCTGGTCAAGCTTAACGGCATTTATTTCTTTGCCTTTAAGCTGCAAAAGTGCTTCTTCCCATTTCTTTTCTTCTTGTTCAGTCAGTACGGCCGTAACTTGCTCCTTCATCTCGGCGGCTTTCATATACATCGGTTTTGCGTTATATAAAGACACAGCAAGGAATGACGTCATCCATTGTTCATCTGCCGGAAAAATAAAGTGTTTTTTTACATACGCATACACCGCATTTGTGTGGATGGTGTTTAAATCACTTTGCTGCCGGATAAACAGCAATCCATCAAGCTGCTGCGGTTTAATATCAGAAGAGATCACAACGGTCTGCCTTGGAAGGTCTTCTGTAGAAAATGGCATGTCCATTAATCCTGACGGAAGCTGCACGGTGTCTCGTGCAAAAATGGTCCCTCCTGAAAATTGGGTTTCTTTTAAACGTTCTTTTTGCCAGAAAAGCGGCGGCCTTTCTGCTTCCCCTTCAAAGGAATAAAAATCAATTTCTGAAAGCTGCTTGGCGGCTTTTTGCTCAATAGAGGATATCCATTGTCCACCTCTTTTTGTATGATCCGTTATGAGCAGCGTTGTTTTGGCTGAGGTCATTTCTTCAAACGCTGCCTGCCAATTGTTCAATAAAAAAGAACGTGGAGAAAGCGAAGCTGGAATCGTGTATTGAATCGAGACATTTTCACCTTTTACCGTAATGGTTCCCGACTGACTGCTCGTTATGCACGTATCTCCTTTTGAACAGGATACTTCTTTTGCATCGGCAGGCAGCCTCATTGTTAAATTCGTGCCTTCCGATACGGAAGCGAGCGTTTGCTTGATCGTAAAGCCGCTTTCTTTAACATCTATTTCAATCGTCTGGTTTGCGATTACTTTCTGGGAAGCGCTTGATCGTTTCTCATAGCCAATCCATTGAACTGTTAACAATATGCTGGCGACCGCTGTTAAAAGAAAAAGAAACACAGGGACTTTATTCATGCACAACTCACACCCCTTAAGAACTATGACCTATCCCTATCATATCAAAAAAATTTTTCGCTGACGATGAAATTTGTCAAAACCAAGTGAACATTGCTTATAATAAGGGAGATGAATGGAGGTATATAGATGATTCAACGATTTATTGAACTTGGTGAAGGATATTCAGATTTATATGAGCTTCTTGATATTACGGAGCGCGCAGCCGGCCGGATTTCGCAATTTGTTGCCCTGCACTCTGCCGGGGGTACGTCATGTGCGGTTATTCTACATCCAACGGAGACAGGCAGTTTTCAGCCGATTTATGTATGCCGGGAGGGCATTCCCAATCCTTATCAAAAAGAAAATGAACGGTTTCGCTTATTTCAGCAGGCTGCAGCTTCAGCGGGTAAGCCGCTCATTGAGCTAGAAGTCAAGCCTTCCTCCCAGTTTGCCGAAAAAACGTTGTACTACCAGTATTTAATCGGCATTTTACGCCTTAACCATTATCTTCGTCCGCTTTAAATAAAAGGTTAGGTTAAAGATGAATATTGTTAATGACGACAAAAGGCAGAGGACCCCGTCTCCTTGGATTCCCTGCCTTTTGCTTTTTAGTTTCACCGTGTTTCCTAACGGCGAGACAATTGCTGTTCCGCCATTTGCACGAGGCGTTTCGTGATTTCACCGTTGACACGCGACGGGGCATCGGCCCCGGGCTGAACACCAAATTCAGAGGCGATTTCGTGCTTCAATTGGTCAATAGCTTGCTGGGCTCCAGGAACCAACAGCCGATTGCGATTGCTGCTTGACATGATTCAATCACTCCCTCTTTTTTTGTCCGCCTTGCCTTACCAGTATGGGGCGTTTCTATCCTTCCCATCCTGGTAACTTAACCAAATAAAAAAGCCTGTCTAAAGACAGGCTTCAGGCTGTTGACAAACGCCCGCTTTCAGCGTCACTTGCCGGCAGTGAATGCTCATGACCCAAAAAGGTCACTCCGCTTCCCAGCCAGCGGCGTTCCTAGAAAGCCAGACGTTTTCAACCAGCCTGCTTTCTTACTTTGTCTACAATCTCAAGTCTGTTTAAAAACAGGCTTTTTTTATACACCAATTTTATAATCGTATTCTTTTGCTTTATCGGGACGGGAGTTTTCGTAGTCCACCTTTAAAAACGGCTTTTCGGAAAAATCAACTTTCTTAACAAAAGAAAATCCCGTCAGCTTTTCCGCCAGTTCCCGCGATTCTGCATGGTTGCAATAAAGAACCGCATACTTCATTTTTTTTGAGACGTAATGAATATTCCCGTATTTGCGTAATGATTTGGCTGGCTTCAATGAATGAAGCCATACAATCAATGCCTGCCTTTCTGTCAGCATGTCCATCCCCCGCTTTTTTACTTTTTATGCCGAACAGCCACAAGAACCGCCGCTTCCACAGCTTCCACATCCGCTTGAAAATATAGAGCCGGCTCCTGGCACCTTTACCTGCTCTGATACAGACCGGGCAACAAGCAGGCTCACTTCATCGAGCAGCTGCTGCAGTTCCGTTTCCGCCCGTCTAAAGGCTGCGACATGCTCATCCATATCCATTTCTCGTTTGGCTGTACGTGTTTCCATCATAATCCGCTTATAGTCCGGATGATATCGCCCAAAACGCTGTACTTCTTCATATTGCTCTTTCAGACGGCTGAAAGCGAAAATTTTATGTTTAACGGATTCTTCCGTATAAAGTTTCTGGTAACATTCACGGTACTGCACGGCCTGCTCTGATTGAAGAATCATATCTCCAAGTGCGTCTGCTGCATCGGCAACGTTAATAAGTTCCATTGTTGTTGCAATCATATGTGCACCTCCATCGGCTTATTCTACCACATATCGTTACTTTCCGGTTAAAATTTGTGTAAAATGCGTTCGGTAGGCACCGGTACCAAATGAAGTAAACGTATCGCTCAACAACAATTCCCTCTCATCCGGTGAATTGAGCCATGCTTCCATCGCAGCGGGTGCGTCCGGATAATTGGCATTAATCATTTCATCCGCTTGATCAAAGAACAAACCTGCTCTTGTTAAACGCTGCTTTAAATCTCCAAATCGAGGTGATTGATGCCCAAAATAGTCAGCTTCAAACATGTCCTGGCTGTGTGACTTGGCTGCGCTGTTTAATTCAGGCGCCCAAACAAGCGCCGGCACGCCTTCTTTGTCTCTGATGAATTGACTTATATCAGCCAGCTGCGCTTCACTTCCGCGCTCAATATGAACCCATGCCGACCTGCCCGGCGAAGGAACTTCCGGCAATACCCCTTCATACACAAGCTCATAAGGCTTCATTTTTAGCAAAACGTCCGCTGTCATAAATCGGATACCTGATAAAATGCCAGTCTGCTGATCAATATAAAGCTGGGCGTAAAAATCACCAATTGGAATAAGCGGCCTGATATTCAGCTCTTCTTCCGACAATTCAAAGCGATAATAGCTGTCATTTGCATGGGCTACGATTTCAGCTTCTGGATACCGGGAACGGAAAATTTCGCTGGCAGAGCGGCCGAGTAAGAAAGGAGACGTATTCATCTCTCCCTTTGCAAAAATCGTGACAACCTGGCTGTTTTGGACTCCCGCAAGCATATAGCTTTCAGACGTTTTATATACCCACCATGTATAGCCATAGGCAGATGGCTCTCTCCGAACCGGCTCCCCGTATTTTTTGATGAGCACTTCCTGTGATGCACCGACCAGGGTCCCCACGCCTTCTTTCGGCGCCGGTTCTACATCTGCCGGCAGGCGGGGATCAACCTTTCCGCTGTTTACGGGAGGCAGTGAAGGCGGCCCCTCGCCCTTTTCATCTATTGCTTTGTCAGCATAAATGCCAATCAGCATGATAATTAAAAAAATGACCAAAATCTTAAAAACAGCTCGCAGACGATCATCTCCCTATCCAGTCCTTCTCTTTCTTTCATCAGTATATCATTCCCTTTCTATGTTTCAAAAACTTTCCTTGCCTGCATTGCATTTTGTTCACTTTCACTCCCCAACTCCATTGCGTGAAAGCGCATTTTCGACTATGATGAAAAGAAGAAATAAATGGATGATATAGCGGAAAGGGGTATGTGTATGAAATTTGAGAATACAGGCTTGGAAGGCATGCAAATTGACTTGAACCAGCTGACTCATATCATGGAACAGCACGGGATGGTTCTGGCAGGACAGTGGGATTATGAACGTGTCACCTATGACCGCAAATTTGAATTAAAAGAAGGTATATATTATTTACGTATCTTTGGTTTTGCCGCAAAAGGAGACGTGGGAGCTGAAGATGCCCTGATCGAGTTAATGGCGCCGCTTCTAGGCAAACACTATTATCCACACGGCGTAGAATATGGGGACAATGAATATTTTCCAGAGTCTCTTGTTCAAACCTGTGAAAAGCTGCTGACCGATATAAAAGGAGAAATCCTTTATTATGTATAAAAAAAGCTTTCCTCTTTTCAAAGAGGAAAGCTTTTTTAATGACCGCCTAAAATGGCTTTAAACATAGATGTAGTTGGACCGCCTGTGTAAAAAACATACAAAAGCAAGTATACCGCTACACCCGTAATCGCGGTGAAAAACCAAATAACACTCGTGATAGGCCCTATTTTCCGATGAAGGACCCATTTACTTTTCAAGCCGCTGGCAATAGAGACGATGCCAAAAACAGCTCCTGTTGTGGCCAGAAAAATATGAAAAACCAAAAAAATCGTATAATAAATTTTAATGTTGTCTGGACCGCCAAATGCCGTATTGCCAATAAACAGCGTGCGGCTTACGTAAATGGTGAAAAACGTAAGAGCAAAAAGCCCTGCTAAAAGCATCGTTTTTTTATGTTTCTCTATTTTTCTCTGTTTGATTTGTGCCCAGCCGATCGCTACGAAAACAGCGCTTAAAACGATAAAAAACGTACTGATCGTCGGCAAAATTGGTAATGACATTTTTTTCCTCACTTCCATTATGTAAAACAAAAGAAATGGCAGACCATTTCTTTTAATAGATTACATTGTTTTATTGTGCCGGGCAAGTGCGGCCTCTGTTAGTTTGTCCGCCTCTTTTTCTTCTTTTCTCACCCATTCAAAAAAGACCTGGGCCAGAACAACACCAAATACAATTTCCTGTACAACTTTCATGACAATGCCGCCGGTTTTTTGGTCTTCAACAACCGCCATGTTAGAAAATAGTTCCGGTCCGCTTAACTGCAAGTTCGATAACGTGGAGGAAGGCACACAAAGCTCCATCGCTTTAAGCCATGCGGTTCCATCAGAGTAAGTGGCATAAAGCGGTGCGGATGCAAAAATAATCAGCGCGCAGGCAGGCGTAAGCAATATGCCGTTCGCAAAAATGTAGCCGACTTTTTTTAATCCATCCAGCCCTTTTTCTCCCGGCTGCTCATTCACAAGCGGCCACCACATGCAAACTGCAAAGAAAAACAACATAACCGTATATAAACTGTGAAATACCTCGTTCATCTTAACAAAATCAAAAATGAGCGGAATGTGGTAAAAAGAAAACAAACCGTTAAATAAAATAAGCGCAAGCAGCGGCCGCGACGAAAATGAAAAAAGCGGTTTTACTACAGGAAGAGTCATAACAGGCCGCCATATCCACCAAGGAATCGCTTTAATAAAAAGAGGCGGCACGACAAGATAAAGCACAGCCATTTGCAGCATATGGTAGGTCATCATAATATGCCCAAGCAGATCAAGCGGCGAGCCTTTGATCGTATACAAAATGATCACCGCACTTACAAACAGCAGCGCCTGGCGCTTTGTGAGCGGTTCACTGTTTTGAAAATGCCGGCGCCCTTTCGTTGTCACCCAAAAGAACAGCATGGTTATAACCAATAATACAGCCAGAAAATAGGGGCTCCAAAGAGCGGAAAAACCAAATATACGGATCGGCATTTTTCCCACCTCATTTGTATTTCACTGCTTCTCTTATTATATCGTCCGCCCACATACTTGACAACGACAGCAAATGACAAGTTCTTGACAGAAAAAAGTGCTCCCCGGCAATGTCGGGCAGCACTTTTTTCTCAGAGCCAAATAATCGTTAAAAAAGCAAGAATCGTCACAAAAGCTACCACGATGCCTGAGTACATAAATAACTGCGGCGCTTCATGACCTTTGTGACTCATATGCATAAAATAGTACAGCTGAAAGATGACCTGTACGACCGCTAGAAGCAATACGAATGGAACAACAAACCATTTAGAAAAACCCGCCCCCACTGCAGCAAAAGCAATGACGGTAAAAAAGATCATCATCGTAAACGTAATAACCTGCATTCTCATTTCTTCTGCATTCTTTTTACGGCGATATTCATACGTAACTTTAGGATCTCCTGACTTTGGGTGTAAATTCGCCATTCGCTATCCCACCATTCCCATTAAGTATACAACCGTAAAGATAAACACCCATACTACATCGATAAAATGCCAGTAAAGACTTGCTAAATAAAATTTAGGTGCATTGTACAGATTAAGACCGCGTTTTGCATTTCGAACCATCAACGCAATAATCCAGGAAAGACCGAAGACGACGTGTCCTCCGTGAAAACCAACAAGCGTATAAAAAGCAGATCCAAATGCGCTGCTTGTAAATTTGTGTTCAAACTCATGGTAGTAATGATAAAATTCATAAATTTCACATGCAAGAAAGCCCAAGCCGAGCACAACGGTTATAAACAGCCATTGCTGCATTTTTTTAAAGCTGTAGTTTTTCATATGATAGATCGCAAAAACCGATGTTAAAGAGCTGGTTAAAAGCAGCATTGTCATTAAAAAAACGAGCGGCAATTCAAACAGGTCACTTGCTTTGGCATGCGTATCGCTTGGCACACTATCTTTCAGGGCTAAATACGTTGCAAATAACGAAGCAAATAAAACGGTCTCGCCTCCCAGGAAAAACCAAAAGCCAAGAAATTTATTTTTCCCTTCAAGCGTTGCCTGCTCAGGCGATTCGGGCCACGTCTGCGGAGTGAATTTTTGTTCAGCTGCCATTACCGTGTTCCTCCTTCTGCCTCATCCAGCAAGTCTTCTTTATGAATATGGTATCCATGATCATCTTTAACAGAGCGGTACAGCATCGCGCCAAATGTGATCAGCATACCGATAATCAGCACAGGAATGGCCCAGTCCTTACCTTCATCAGCATGATACATGGCGCCAAATGCAGCGATAAACAGCCCAAGGGAAATCACAAACGGCACAAACGAATTGTTTGGCATGTGAATGTCACCAATTGGTTCAGCCGGTGTCATATCTGTTTTTCCTTCCATCTTTTCGATCCAAAAAGCATCCAGTCCGCGAACGAGCGGAAGCTGCTTGAAATTATAGAAAGGAGTCGGAGATGGAATCGCCCATTCAAGTGTACGGCCATCTTTCCATGGGTCTCTGCCTACCTGTATATTATTTTTCTGCGTAATGACGATATTCACAAGCAGGACGAGAATGCCGAGAGCCATCAAACCAGCACCGATCGAACTGATTAAGTTCCCTGTCTCAAGTCCCTGCCCTTCAAGGAATGTCCATACACGGCGCGGCATTCCCATCAATCCAAGAAAATGCTGAATAAAGAAGGTTAAATGGAAGCCGACTAAAAACAGCACAAACGTAATTTTGCCCAGCTTTTCGCTAAGCATCGTGCCAAACATAAGCGGCCAATAAAAGTGGGCGCCTCCAAGCAGTCCAAGAACGATTCCCCCTACGATTACATAGTGGAAATGCGCAACAATAAAGTAGCTGTCATGGAACTGGTAGTCAGCTGGCGCAGCAGCCTGCATCACTCCTGTTACGCCGCCCATCACGAAAGAAGGAATAAACGCAACTGCGTACAGCATCGGCACAGTGAATTTAATGCTTCCTCCCCAAATCGTTAAAATCCAGTTGAAAATCTTAATGCCCGTCGGAACGGCAATAGCCATTGTAGCAACGGCGAAAATCGCATTGGCAACAGGACCAAGCCCGGTTGTAAACATGTGGTGTGCCCACACCATAAATCCAAGGAAGCCGATCAGCACCGTAGCAAACACCATAGATGAGTAGCCAAACAAGCGCTTTCTCGCAAAAGTCGGGAATATTTCCGAGAAAAGGCCAAACGCCGGCAGGACGAGAATGTATACTTCCGGGTGGCCGAAAATCCAGAAAAAGTGCTCCCAGATAATGGTGTTCCCGCCCATTGCTACATCAAAAAATCCCGAGCCAAACATCCGGTCAAAAATGAGCATAAACAATCCAACGGTAAGCGGAGGAAATGCAAACAAAATCAGAGCGGACGCTACAAATGTTGTCCATGTAAAAAGCGGCATTCTCATATACGTCATTCCCGGTGCACGCATGTTGATAATTGTTACTAAAAAGTTAATGCCGCCCATCAGTGTGCCGAAGCCGGAAATTTGAAGCCCAAGAGCATAAAAGTCAATGCCATGCCCTTCGGAAGCAAGTGAAAGTGAGGCGTAGGACGTCCAGCCTGCATCAGGTGCTCCCCCCAGGAACCAGGAAAGATTTAAAAACAGCCCGCCGAAAAAAAACAGCCAAAAACCAAGTGCATTTACAAAAGGGAAAGCCACATCGCGCGCGCCGATTTGAAGCGGCATCACAGCGTTCATAAAAGCGAATAAAAGCGGCATAGCAGCCAGGAAAATCATGGTAGTACCGTGCATGGTAATAATTTCATTAAACAACCCGGCACTGACAAAGTCATTATTCGGCACAGCCAGCTGAATGCGGATCATCATCGCTTCAATACCGCCGACAATAAAGAAAAAGCCGCCGGCAAGCAAATATAAAATAGCGATTTTCTTGTGGTCCACTGTCGTTAAGTATTCCCAAACTGTGCTGGTAAATCCCCGTTTTTGTGTATGTGCAATGCTACTCAACGGTTTTACCTCCTTTACCCTGATTCTATATATTTATTCTACTTTAAGGCTCATCAAGTACGCAGCTAGCTGATCTGTTTCCTGATCAGACAATTCTCCATACGTGCCTGTCATTTTATTGCCTGGTTTGTACTCTTCCGGATTTGAAATCCAATTCTTCAATTCTTCTTCGTTATGCTCAAGAATACCTGCTATTCTTTCACGTTCTCCAAATCCTGCAAGGTTTGGCGCAGTACGGGCTGCTTCGGGACGTGCATCAGCCGTTGTAACAGCATGACAGCTCAAACACTTTTGATTGAATATTTCCTGCCCTGCAGCTGCAGCTGGATCCTCTGGTTTTGCTTCTGCTGCTTTCGCGTCGATTGCCTGCATCGCTGTTACCCACTGGTTAAATTCCTGTTTTGGAAGCGCATGCACTTTAAAGTCCATTAAAGCATGGGAAGGACCGCAAAGCTCTGCACATTTCCCATAAAATAGATTGTCTGCTTCTTCTGCTTTTTCACCATCAAACTCAAGCCAGATTTGATTAACGTTCTCTACATTTGTGTCTATTTTCCCACCGGCCGCTGGAATCCAAAAAGAGTGTTTTACATCGGATGCTTTTACGTTAAAGTACACCTTCTGATCGGTCGGAACAACGAGCTCCTGGCTTGTAATAATTTTTTGGTTCGGATATTCAAATTCCCACCAATACAAATTGGCCCGTACGTTTACAACCATGGCATCTGTTGTACCGTCTTCTTTTTTCTTATCCATTGCTTTTGTGTCAGCTAAATCAAATGTAGCCAAAACTGTTGGAATTGCTAAAATAATCAGTAAAATGATTGGAATAATCGTCCATATCATTTCGAGTACATGGCTTCCTTCCACTTGCTTTGGAATAGCCGGGTCATCTTTTTTGCGGCGGAACTTCAAAACCGCAATGGCAAATAAAACAGAGACAACGATGACCACGCCGACCATGATCCATGTGCTGAGCAACATGAGATCATAGGCGGTTTGGCCTGCTTCACCAGCAGGAGTCAACGTTGAAAGAAATGGTTCGCCGCAGCCGGACAGAAAGAGCGCCGTCAGGCCGGTAAACGTAAAAAGACGCCAGTTTGTCAGCTTCTTTTTCATAGCGTATTACAACCCCTCTTTCGTTTGAAATGTTTACTAAAACAGTGCATATATATGGATTTCTTAAAAGAAGAATTCCCCTGTTTAAATAACGGTAACGATAACCATCGCAACGAAAATAATGGTTAAATACTGCAATGAATAAATAAACATATATCTGGCCCATTTCAAATCATCTTTTGCTTTAAAGCCTGTTGCTGCCAGGGCAACCCAGCCTACGTTTAGCAAGGTAGCCAGAACGATAAACGCCATGCCAAGTTCTGTCATGAAAAACGGCAGCGGCAAAAGAAGCAGTGTCCAAACAAACATATGACGCTTTGTAACGGAAAATCCTTTTACAGTGGGAAGCATCGGAATTCCTGCTCTTCCATATTCATCAGCACGCTTCATCGCCAATGCGTAAAAGTGCGGCGGCTGCCAGATAAACATAATTAAAAACAGCATCCAAGCCAGCATATCCAGTGTTGGGTCTACAGCAGCCCAACCGATAAGAGGCGGCACAGCACCTGAGATGCTGCCAACGATTGTATTGCTGACATGACGGCGCTTTGACCACATTGTGTAAATCACTACGTAGCTGATGATCCCAATGACTCCGATCACCCCTGCTGTAAAGGTCGTCATAAATAAAAGCGCTGATCCGACAATGACAAGCGCCAGTCCTATGGTTAGTACTTTTGGATAGCTGATTTTTCCGGTAACTGTCGGCCTTGTTTTTGTACGCTCCATTAAAGGATCGATGTCCCGGTCAATATAGTTGTTCAAACTTGCTGAGCCCGCGATGATAAGGGCGGAACCAATGAGTGTTAAAGCAATGGTATCAAGGTTGGCTAAAAACCGGATATCGTTTAAAATAAAAGCCAGCCACATACCTGTAAAAACAGTTATTAAATTGGAGTTAACGATGCCGATCTTAATCAAGGCCATAAAATCTTTTACAGCCGTTGTTTCTGGCACACTTGTTTTATCTAATGTTGTACTGCGCAACACTATTCCCCCCCTTTCTTTAAACACACTATCTTAATCTTACTATAAAGGATATAGCTGCGCTTTTCTACACAATTTAAAAACATTTCAAGCGAATAGACGCTCTCTTCCATATTAAATCATATTCACCGTTTTTATGTGAACGGCTGATGAACGATTTATGTCGAATTTGTGTCTCGTAAAAACGATTTGTTTCCAGTGATTCTTTTTTGTAAGATAATAGAATAAATATGGGAATGGACAAAAATGAAACGGTTTTCTTTCCCGTGTATAAAAGGTTAAAGATAGATAGATAGATAGACAGACAGAGAGAAGAAGGTGAGCATGTTGAACGGCTGGCTTAAATGGCTTGGAGTTGTGACCACATTGGTTATGCTTGCAGTTTTAATTGGCGGTGCACTTGTGACAAAAACGGATTCCGGGCTTGGCTGTGGTAACGACTGGCCGCTTTGCCATGGACAGGTTATTCCCGAAAACATTCAGGCAGAAACCATCATTGAGCTTTCCCATCGTGCTGTTTCTGGTGCAGCCGGACTTCTTGTTTTAGCGCTGTCTGTTTTTTCCTGGCGCTGTATCGGCCATAAGCGGGAAACAAAATTCCTCTCTGCTCTGGCTTTTTTGTTTCTGCTTGTCCAGGCACTAATTGGAGCGGCGGCTGTTTTGTGGGGGCAAAACGACTTTGTGCTCGCTCTTCATTTTGGCATCTCTCTTATTTCGTTTTCCGCCGTTTTATTGCTGACCCTGCTTATTTTTGAAGTGGATCAGCGATTTGATGCTTCCTCCATCGTGATTGACAGCCGAATGAAATGGCATACTGTCGGCGTTACCCTGTACAGCTATATCGTTGTATATACGGGGGCGCTCGTCCGCCATACAAAATCCAGCATGGTATGCGGGTCCTGGCCGCTGTGCGGAAATGATGATATACTGCCTTCAAATTTGTATCAGTGGATTCAAATGAGTCATCGGGCGGCAGCCGGCTTGATTTTCATCTGGATTGCTTATATCGCTTACCTTGCCCTTAAATACTATAAGCACCAGCGTGTTTTGTATTATGGATGGCTGATTGCCTTCATTCTTGTTTCACTGCAGGCAATTGCAGGCGCGTTTATTATTTGGACCCGCTTAAATCTGTATATCGCTCTCGCACACGCTTTATTTGTATCCTGCTTGTTTGGACTGTTGTGTTACTTTATTCTGCTCGTCTCCCGAAGCAGAATCAATACTTAACAAAAAAGCACCGCCTCTTTTGAGACCGGTGCTTTTTGTTTTTTATTTTATTTTTCAAGTTCTACCAGAAGATCGCCCGTAGAAATGGCTTCGCCATTTTGTACATGGACAGCTTTAACAGTTCCATCAAATGGTGCCTGTACCGTTGTCTCCATTTTCATCGCTTCGGTAATCATGAGATGATCCCCGCGCTTTACTTTATCGCCTTTTTCAAGGATGACTTTAATGACCGTACCCGGCATTGTGGCCGCAATATGACCCTCATTTTTCGGATCAGCTTTCACTTTCGCATTAACGGCTGATTTGATGCTTTCATCTTTAATCACCACATCACGCGGCTGGCCATTCAGTTCGAAGCTTAAAATACGTGTTCCATCGACCTGCGGGTGACCGATCGAAACGAGTTTCACAATGAGTGTTTTTCCTGTTTCAATCTCGATTTCTTTTTCTTCACCGAGACGCATGCCGTACAGGAACGTTGGTGTATCGAGAACCGAAATATCGCCATACTGTGCTTTTACTTTTGCATAATCCGTAAACACTTTTGGATACAGAGCATACGCAATCACATCATGATCCGTTGGTTCTTCCCCGATTTCCTGCTCCAGCTCTTTGCGAAGGGCATCGAAATCAACGTCTTCCAAAAGTTCACCCGGACGTACGGTGATCGGTGATTTTCCTTTTAAGATAACTTTTTGCAGCTGCTCTGGGAAGCCGCCAACCGGCTGGCCAAGATAGCCTTCAAACAGTTCAATCACAGAGTCAGGGAAATCAATTTTGTCGCCGCGAAGCAGCACTTCTTCTTCCGTCAGGTCATTCTGCACCATAAAGAGGGCCATATCCCCGACTACTTTAGAAGACGGTGTTACTTTGACAATATCACCGAACATAAGGTTCACGCGGCGGTACATATCTTTTACTTCATCCCAGCGGTCGCCAAGGCCGACGCCTTTCGCCTGCTGCTGAAGGTTCGAATACTGACCGCCCGGCATTTCATGCTCGTAAATTTCCGTATGCGGCGCAAGCATCCCGCTTTCAAACGGTGCATAAAACTTGCGGACATCTTCCCAGTAGTAAGAGACTTTTTCAAGCGCATCGATGCTGACAGACGGAGCCCGGTCTGTTCCTTCAAGTGCGTAGTGAAGCGTGTTGGCGCTCGGCTGTGATGTAAGCCCCGCCATTGTGCTGAGAGCCGTATCAACGATATCTACACCCGCTTCAATCGCTTTCGTGTACATCAGCACACCGTTGCCGCTTGTGTCGTGCGTATGCAGGTGAACCGGAATATCAACCGCTTCTTTTAATTCAGAAATCAGGCGGTAGGCAGCCTGCGGTTTCAAAAGGCCGGCCATATCTTTAATGCCCAGAATATGAGCACCCTGTGCTTCCAGCTCTTTCGCCATGTTTTTGTAGTATTCTACATTGTATTTCGCACGGGATGGATCATCGATATCCCCTGTGTAGCAAATCGCCGCTTCGGCAATTTTACCAGACTGGCGGACTGCATCGATGGCAACCTCCATGCCTTTCACCCAGTTTAAGCTGTCAAAAATACGGAACACGTCAATGCCGGACTCGGCAGACTGCTGAACAAACTCTTTAATGACGTTGTCCGGATAGTTTTTGTAGCCGACCGCATTTGATGCGCGAAGCAGCATCTGGAATAGAATATTCGGTACCTGCTTGCGAAGCGTTTCAAGACGCTTCCACGGATCTTCTTTCAGGAAGCGGTACGCCACATCAAACGTCGCTCCCCCCCACATTTCCATTGAGAACAATTCTGGAAGAAGACGGGCCGTTGCCGGTGCGATATGAGTCAGATCCGTTGTACGGACGCGTGTTGCAAGCAGTGACTGGTGCGCATCACGCATCGTCGTATCCGTTAACAGCACCTCTTTTTGTTCTTTCACCCAGCTGACAAGGCCGTCTGCGCCCTGCTCATCCAGGATCTGCTTCGTTCCGCCTGCCGGCTTTTCGGACAGTTTAACTTTCGGGATGCGCGGCGTGTCAAACACAGGCTTTTTCTTCTGCTCCACACCCGGGAATCCATTCACTGTTACGGTGCCGATATAATTGAGCATTTTTGTTCCGCGGTCTTTTCGTTTCGGGAATACAAACAGCTCAGGTGATTTGTCAATAAAAGACGTATCATAGTTGCCTGAAATAAAATCTTCATGGCGCATGACGTTTTCCAAAAACGGAATGTTTGTTTTAATTCCGCGGATCCGGAATTCCTGCAGGTTCCGCAGCATTTTAGATGCGGCCTGTTCAAAAGTCATCGCAAACGTCGATACTTTTACAAGCAGTGAATCATAGTATGGCGTGATTACCGCACCCTGGAAGCTGTTCCCGGCATCCAGGCGGACACCGTAGCCGCCGCCAGAACGGTAAGCCATGATACGGCCCGTATCCGGCATAAAGCCGTTTTCAGGATCTTCTGTTGTAACGCGGGACTGAATGGCATATCCCATAGTACGAATGTCTTCCTGCTCAGGAATGCCGACTTTGTCGCTATGCAGCCCATGACCTTCTGCCACAAGGATCTGCGTCTGCACGATATCGATCCCTGTAATCAGCTCCGTAATCGTATGTTCAACCTGGATGCGCGGGTTGACTTCGATAAAGTAAAAATCTTCACCTGCGGTTAAGAATTCCACTGTTCCCGCGTTTAAATAGTCCACATTTTTCATCAGCTTCACAGCTGCTTCACAGATACGATCACGCAGGTCTTCTGAAATCGAAACGGCTGGTGCTACCTCAACTACTTTTTGATGACGGCGCTGAACCGAACAGTCACGCTCATATAAATGAACGACATTTCCTTCATGGTCGCCAATAATCTGCACTTCAATGTGCTTTGGATTTTGAACAAATTTTTCTACATACACTTCGTCATTACCGAAGGCTGCTTTGGCTTCAGACTTGGCACGGTCGTATGCTTCACGCACTTCTCCGAGGTTTTGAACAATCCGCATACCGCGTCCGCCGCCGCCAAGAGCCGCTTTGATGATAATAGGGAAGCCGTGATTTTTCCCAAATTCAATGACTTCATCTAAACTGCCAACCGGTCCATCAGTGCCTGGAATAACCGGGATCTCTGCTTTTATTGCCTGTGTGCGTGCTTTTACTTTATCGCCAAACATATCAAGGTGAGCGGATTTCGGTCCAATAAAGACAATACCTTCCTCTTCACAACGTTTTGCAAATTCGATATTTTCAGATAAAAATCCATAGCCAGGATGAATAGCATCGACCTCTGCCTGCTTGGCAATTTCAATGATGCCCTCGATATCAAGATAAGCATCAATTGGTTTTTTTCCTTCTCCTACCAAGTATGCTTCGTCGGCCTTATAGCGATGATATGAACCTGAATCTTCCTTCGAGTAAACAGCTACTGTCCGGATATGTAGTTCTGTGCAGGCGCGGAATACGCGGATGGCAATCTCTCCCCTGTTTGCCACCAGCACTTTGCTGATTTTTTTCATCTTCATCTCTCCCCTGATCTGTTGATAAAATTATATATAAAAAGGTTCAAATCTTTGAACCTTTTTATTTTTAAGATTTATAGTTTTTTTTCGTATTTTGACTGCATCGATATGTTGGCCAAAATACCAAGTGAAATTGAGAGCAGCAGTAAAGAAGATCCGCCATAACTGATAAATGGCAACGGAACCCCCGTAATAGGGATGACCCCTGACATGCCGCCGAGATTGATAAATGCCTGTATCCCAATCATCGAAGAAACGCCGACTGCAAGCATTGAACCAAACGAATCGGGACTCTTCACGGCAATACGAAGGCCGTGTAACACAATAAATAAAATGCCGCCTATTGCAAAAATGACTCCCAAGATTCCAAGTTCTTCAGCGATAATCGCCATGATAAAATCTGTATGCGGCTCCGGTAAGTAGCCAAGCTTTTGTACACTTTGGCCAAGTCCCCGACCGGTCAGTCCGCCCGAGCCAATCGCAAGATAGGAATTTACTAGATGATAGCCGTCGCCCTGCTCATATTTAAAAGGATCTAAATAACTTGTTAGACGCCCCATTCGCTCTTCAGACAAAATTTCATCTTTTTGCCAAAAGAACAGCGGCGACAAAAACAGGGCAAAAATACCAATCAACAGCATAAACTTAACAAGCTTTTTCATTTTTATACCGGATGTTAGGACGATTGTCAACCCGATCGCAAAAATGATCGCAGCCGTTCCGAAGTCAGGCTGAAGCGCTACAAGGAAACAAATGCTAAAAAGCATAATAACTGGCGGCGCAATACTGTTGTTAAGCGAGTTAATATTTTTTTGTTTTTTTGAAAAAATGGCAGCCATATAAAGAATGACAACCAACTTAGCAAACTCTGACGGCTGAATCGAACGCGCCCCTATTTGAAACCAGCTTTGGGCATTGTTTGATACATGTCCAAATGCAAACAGTAAAAGCAGCATTCCAAACATGCCTGCCAGCATCCATTGCTGAAACCGCTTTGCTCTTAAACGCTGGTACGGAAAAAAGGATACAACGCCAAAAGCAATAAAAGCCATAAGTATATGTATCTTCTGCTTATCATAAAAATAACCACTTTCAAGTCCCCACCGCTGAACGGCCATTACTGAACTTGCACTAAAAATCATCATCAGCCCAAATAAACATAAAATACAAAACACGGCCGCCAACGGATAATCATATGATTTTAAATTTCTTTTCCACATACAAACCTTCCATTCATGCGCTTACCGATAAGCGATACTCGTTAAGTTAAAAAAACTCAAACAGCTGTTTGAGTTTTCTGTCTGTTTACCGGTCAACGGATGCTTCATGCAATGCTGAAAGTTCTTGCTCAAGTGAGTCAATCAGCTGTTTGCCATCTGCTTCATCCACCAGTCCGAGACGTATAGCGAAGTCTATTTCACGGGATAAGCCGAACATTTGAGTGTCAAGCACTTCCTCGTATAAAGGACATTGCGGCATCGTTAAATTGTCCATTTGCACTTTGATGAGACGCAAAATTTTTTCCGCATCCGCCTGCAACAGAGAGTAGGCCTTTTCCCGATGGTCTATTTTCATTTCAGATGCCATAATTTCTCCCCCTGTTCCAAGAATGGAATCACTGTATATTAAAAGATTTTATCGTTAATACAGGGAATTTGCAAGGAATTTTAACAGGCAGACTGACAACACAAAATTTTCACGCTATACTTATGAGGAAACATAGTTCACTTACATAAAGGAGATATGATTCGATGGAGCAAATCATTCCCATCAAAGGAAACGTCTCGTTTCCGCTCACTCTTGACCCCGGTGTGTGGATTTTCGACGACCGCCGCATTGATTTAGACGACTTTTTTTCCTCATCACCTCAGCCTGAACGGGACACAGAGCAAGAATACATAAAAAGCACATCGAAATTTTGGGAAAAAGAAATTCGGGAAGGTGCGGTTTTTCCGCCGACGATTAAATCTGAAAAAAAATATGAAAAAGAAAAAGTGCTCACCAGCACATTCGGCGTGCCGCTTTCACCCTTTTTAAAAAATGCAGTGCCGTCAGACAGCGCTTCCCAAATTGTGATCGAAACAAAGGACGGTTCTTTTTCATTTCCCCTTGCAGAAGCGGACTCGCTCATCATGCAGTTTTCCTTTAAAGGAAAACCGCTGCGGGAAGACGGCCCCGTTTATGTCTTACTGAAAGATGGATCAAACCGTGACTGTCCGATCAAAAATGTAACGGCTATTTCTGTTCAGTAAAAATCCATCTGCCTTCGGGCAGATGGATTTTTATGTACCAGACAATGTTGTATCCGTTTCTTTTATAAAAACGGTTGTTTCAACTGCTAGATTCACTTTATAAGGCACTTTTAAGTTGTGACCGTCTTCTTCTAAAATAAGCAAAACAGGCCGGTCGCTGACATGCTCATTCTGCTCGCACACAATACCCTTCCGGCCGTCTGTAAGCCATACGGTTAAACCTGTTGGATACATCACGATCGCTTTGCGGAATTTTTCAATATACTCCGTTTCAAACTCGGTTCCTGAACCTGCATATAAAATTTCCATTCCTTCATGCGGCAGCATCGCTTTGCGGTAAATTCGATTTGAGGTTACCGCGTCGTATACATCGGCAATCCCAATCATTTTCCCAAAAAAATGAATTTCATTTCCCTTTAAGCCGCGCGGATAGCCAGAACCGTTTAAGCGCTCATGGTGCTGAAGCGCACAATGGGCTGCAGTCAGCGGCAGCCCGTGTTCTTTCCGAAGCAGCTCAAAGCCTAATTCTGTATGAGATTTCATAATAGTAAATTCGTCACTTGTCAGCTTTGAAGGCTTTTTTAAAATGGCTAACGGAATCAGCATTTTTCCTACATCGTGCAGCATTGCCCCTAAGCCGATTTCTTCTGTTTGTTTTGGTGTTAAATTTTTCAGTTTCATACTGAGCGCCAGTGTGTAAATGGTCACGTTTAGTGAATGAGTAAAAATATAATCATCGTGGGCATATAAGTGGGTCAATAAATCAATCGCTTCTTTTCGGCTTTTGATCTGCCTGATAATATCGCGGACAACAGAAACAAACTTTTTTTCCATTTTGTGAAAGCCAAATTCCGGTGAATCTGCCGATAAGTCTTTTTTCACTTGATTAAACGCTTCCGACATAATACAGAGAGCTTCTCTTCTTGTCCCTTCTGTTAAAACCGGGCGAATATAGATGTCATCCGTACGTGCATCTTCAATGTATACGTATGAAATACCAAGCGAGTACAGCCGCTTCACGATAGGCGGTGTGAGCTCAGCACCTGCCTTCAACAGTATTCGTCCTTTGCTGTTTAAGACATTTTCAGCAAGAAAGACATTTTCTTGGATGGATGACACAGCGACTAATCTCAAAATGTTCGAACTCCTTATATAGCCGAAATAACTTTATTGAATCGTTTCCTGTTTTAAAGCTGCCATAATTTGCCCGTCCAGCTTTTCGGCTGCCTGTAAATCGTATGTTTTTTCGGAAACAGGTTCTACTGTAATTCTCGATCCATAAAACATAACATCCCGCACTTCTTTAATAGACACTTCGATAACGGATGCTTTTAACGGTACTCCCTCTAAATGATAGGATAGGATTTTTGCACTACCACTGATTGTATAAGCCGATTCGGAGGCAAAAACAGCCAGGGAAACCAGTGCATTTTTATGAATATTATGGATGATTTTTGAACGGCTGTCTACCGCTATACGCAGCGTTGTATCATTTAAAGCATACACCCAGGAAATCGCATTCATAAAAGGGGCCCCTGTTTCCGCATCTACTGTCGAAAAAAATGAAAGGCGTTCCGATTGAAGTGCTTCGAACAATTCCGGTATTAAATATGGTTCGTTTCGATTTGCCAACGCCACCGCTCCTTCTGACTTTTCTCCTATTATACCGATATTCTGTCTGCATTTCTATATGCTGCCCTCTCCCATGTTATACTACTTGTAAAACGGAGGTGCCTCTATGAGAGTAAAATGCATAATGTGTGACAAAATTGAATCAATTGACGATCAATTGCCTTCTGCTAAAAAGCTGCGCAACCGGCCTATTCATACCTATATGTGTGAAGCATGCCGGGCACGTATTGCGGAAAAAACCGAGCAGCGAATCCGTACAGGACAGTTTTTTGTTTATCGTTCTGGCAAAGAAAAAGAGTGGCTTTCATAAGAAGCCTTCTGTTGGCTGGCACTGCAGGAGGAATAGTACTCGGCTTTTTTTTAAAGGCAGCCGAATGGCTTACAGGAAAAAAAGTGTATACCTTACTGCTGAACGTTGATTTCATTCCTCTTCTTAACCGAATCGTGTGGCCGGAATGGATGGAATTCTTCTTTCACTTACTTCTTTCTTTTTCGATTACAGCTGTTTTTTTGGGACTGCTTTCCAAAACGAAGCGGCCTTTTACAACTGCTTTTGTTCTTGTGCTGCCGACTGTTTTTCTGTACTACCCTTTATCTATACTTTCCCACAAGCCCGTTGCTGCTCCGTACAATGGACAGGCTTTTGGCTGGTGGGCAGCAGGACACGCTTTATATGCCCTTGTCCTTGGTCTGTACGGGCAAAAAATAAAGCGGGAGGCATAAGCCCCCCGCTTTATTCAGCGTGCGGTTCTTTCTTGTTTTTGATGCTTTCTCAGCCTGAATTTATACGCCCCTAACACAAGGGCAGCTACAATCAGGCTTTCAACAACCGGCAGCTGGTAAGACAGGATTAAAAGCAGCAGGGAGCCGGCCGCAAGGGAAACATAAACGATGGCGTTTTGCCACATTTTTAGTTTTTTTGCAAACCCGAGATTATAAACGAGAATGGAGAGGGCAATTAAAACAGCCCAATAAATATAGATCGCTGTTTGAACACCAAATGATTCAATAAGAGCCCGGAGAAGCGGGCCGACATGTTCCAATCCTTCCACACTCATTCCTCCCTATCCTTATGCTTAATGCTTAGTCCTGCTTATTCTTTTTCGCTGCGCGCTCACGTTCGTTTTTATCTAGGATTTTTTTGCGAAGACGGATCGATTCCGGCGTTAATTCGCAGTATTCATCATCATTCAAGTACTCAAGCGCTTCTTCAAGAGACATAATGCGCGGCTTTTTCATTGTAGCGGTTTGATCTTTGTTTGCAGAACGGACATTGGTTGCCTGTTTTGTTTTTGCGATATTTACCGTTAAATCATTGTCACGTGTATGTTCGCCCACGATCATACCGGCATAAATTTCTGTACCCGCTTCGACAAAAATCGTTCCGCGGTCTTCCACACCCATGATGCCGTATGTTGATGCTTTTCCAGTTTCCTGCGATACAAGAACGCCCTGACGGCGGCCGCCGATGCGTCCTTTTTGCATTGGCTGATAGCTGTCAAACGTGTGGTTGATAATGCCGTAACCGCGTGTCATGGTTAAAAACTCTGTTGTGTATCCGATCAATCCACGTGCAGGCACCATGAAAATCAAGCGGACCTGGCCGTTTCCATTGTTGATCATGTCGAGCATTTCACCTTTACGCTCACCCATTGATTCGATGATAGAGCCGGTGTATTCTTCCGGCACATCAATTTGAACGCGTTCAACCGGTTCACATTGAACTCCATCAATTTCGCGAACGATAACCTGCGGCTTCGATACTTGAAGCTCGAATCCTTCACGGCGAAGGTTTTCAATTAAAATGGATAAGTGAAGCTCGCCACGCCCTGATACGATCCACTCATCCGGAGAAGCGGTATTTTCAACACGAAGGCTGACATCTGTTTCAAGCTGTGCATGAAGACGTTCTTCGATTTTTCTTGATGTAACAAATTTCCCTTCGCGGCCAGCGAATGGGCTGTTGTTTACAAGGAAGTTCATTTGCAATGTTGGCTCATCAATGCGAAGTACCGGAAGTGCTTCTTGATGCTCCATTGGTGTAACTGTTTCACCAACGTTAATATCTTCCATGCCGGAAACGGCTACAAGATCGCCGGCTTTTGCCGTTTCAATTTCAACCCGTTTTAATCCAAGGAAGCCAAACATTTTTGTTACACGGAACTGTTTTACTTTACCGTCAAGCTTCATTAACGCTACAGACTGTCCAACAGACATTTCGCCGCGGAAAACACGGCCGATTCCGATACGGCCTAAATAGTCATTGTAATCAAGAAGAGCTACCTGGAATTGAAGCGGCTCGTCACTGTTATCAACCGGTGCCGGGATATGTTCGATAATCGCTTCGTATAGTGCTTCCATGTTTTCATCTTGTTTTTCCGGATCTGTACTTGCAGTTCCGTTAATACCAGACGCATAAATAACCGGGAATTCAAGCTGCTCATCGTTTGCATCAAGCTCAATGAAAAGCTCAAGTACTTCATCTACTACTTCTGCCGGACGGGCAAAATCACGGTCAATTTTGTTAACAACAACAATCGGACGCAAATTTTGCTCTAGTGCTTTTTTCAATACGAAGCGTGTCTGAGGCATGCAGCCTTCGTACGCATCGACAACAAGTAAAACACCGTCAACCATTTTCATGATCCGCTCTACTTCGCCGCCGAAGTCAGCGTGTCCTGGTGTATCCAAAATGTTGATTTTTGTATCTTTATATTGAATCGCAGTATTTTTAGCGAGAATTGTAATACCGCGTTCGCGTTCAAGGTCGTTTGAATCCATCGCGCGCTCTTCTACATGCTCATTTGAACGAAAAATACCTGACTGCTTCAATAACTGATCGACCAGCGTTGTTTTTCCGTGGTCAACGTGGGCGATAATCGCGATGTTCCGTAAATCGTTTCTTGTTTTCAACCTATTTCCTCCTGCCTTTTCTAGAAACTTCGTTTTGTTCGGTTTCCATTAACTGAACTATTATACCACATCATAACCACGATGCCTATTTGGAAAAAGCGGCATTGCAAAAAAAGATCTCGTTGTACTACAATAGACAAAAAGGAGGTCTGCACTTTGCCTACTATTCAATGGCCGTTTTTAGGATTTGCTGTTTTAGCCGCTGCATGCATGATTGGCATCGGTATTGCCATCGGTGAAGGAAGTATTTTAGGCGGCGCGCTCTCTATTATCCTGCTTCTCGCTGTTATGGGATTTGGATTTTCGTACAAAGCGAAAATGCGCCGGGCAGGCAAATTATAAAAAGGTACAAGGTAACAATGCCTGGTGCCGGGCCGAGTAACGCCCTACATATAACGGACTGCTTACAATAAAAAGGAACAGCCGCACAAAGCGCTGTTCTTTTTTATTAGCTCAAATACTTTTTTAAAATGTCCTCATAAAGACCCGGCGCTGCCGCAAAAACCGGATTGATGGAAAGCATATCAATTTCTTCTCCGCTAATCGTGCTCACAATGCCGCCCGCTTCTTCGACAATTATTTTGCCGCCGGCAAAATCCCACGGCGCATTCCGCATTGTAATATAGGCGCTTAAACGCCCTGAAGCTATATAAGCAAGTTCCAGCGCTGCTGATCCGTATGATCTTACTCCGCGCACATCTTTCGCCAGCTGGATGAGTTTGTTTTGATCAAAATGCCGATTGTTAATCAGCCAAGTGGCACTAATCCCTAATATAGCCGTTTCAACCGGTACTTGTTCGAGTTTTTGAAGCGGTGTATCGTTCATCCAGGCCCCCTGTCCTTTTCTGGCATGATAAAGCTCGTCATGAACAATATCATATATGTATCCAAGCTGGCCGATACCGTCCTCATAAATACCGATAGAGATGGCGAAATTACGCTGCTGGTGAACAAAATTCATCGTACCGTCAATCGGGTCGATCATCCATATCACACCATCAAGCGATTTGATTTGATCTCCCTGGCCTTCTTCACCTAAAATACGATGATCAGGAAAGTGGGAGCGGATATTCTCTATAAAAAACCGCTCTGTTTCCTGGTCTACATTTGTCACTAAATCATTCGGATTTGACTTTGTCTGAATGGTGAGCGAATTAGTAAAGGATGCGCGTATATTTGTGCCGGCTTCCTGAATCCACCGCTTCACCGTTTGGTCTATTTTTGTCCAATTCGCCATGATACAGCCCCCGTCTCACTTCTATTCCGTTTTTTATCACCTTACACGAAATAAAAAGGCTTATCAAGTTTTTCCAACTTCTCACGATATGGTAACATTAATATGAAAAATGATTTACAGGAAAGGATTACACTCTCATGAATTTTACCGGTTTTACAGAAGAAGATTTTCAGGTCTTCCAAATAAATGGTCTTACAGAAAGAATGACCGCCATACAGGAACGGATCCAGCCGAAATTCAATCAGCTCGGCAGCGCTCTGGCCGATGATTTGGCAGCACTGCTCGGACAGGAAATGTTTTTACACATTGCACGCCACGCGCGACGTAAAGTGAATCCGCCAAACGATACATGGCTTGCTGTGGCAGACAACAAGCGTGGATATAAGCAGCACCCCCATTTTCAAGTCGGCTTGTTTGACGATCATGTTTTCGTTTGGCTTGCTTTTATTTACGAGCTGCCGCGTAAAAAAGAAATTGCTCAAACCTTCTTAACTCATCAGCAGATGCTCCATAATACGATACCCACTGACTATGTGGTGTCTCTCGATCATTTGAAAAAAGACGCTCAAACGTGGGAAGAGCTGGACGTTGAACAGGCTCTCGAGCGGTTCCGGGATGTAAAAAAAGCGGAGCTTTTAATTGGCCGCCACATTCAAGCGGATGACCCCGTGCTGCAGGATGGAAAAGCACTTTATACCCTTATTAAAGAAACGTTTGAAACACTTCTTCCTATTTACCAGCTTGCTTATAAATAAACAGCAGCCCATTTCCTCTGCCGAAATGGGCTGCTGTATTTACATGCGTATTTTTGTTTGTTCAGGAGCCTGCTTCATTTTTTGAACAGCCCGGTAGGAAGAATAGCCGCTTACTTCTTCAAACTCATTGCAAATGCGCTTTTCTTCTGCTTTTCCTGGCACAATTTCTTTAAAGCGGCGATACCGCTCCATTAACGTTTCTTTGGCAATTCCTTTTTCATAAGCCTGTTCAATGGCTTCGAAAAAGGAAACGACATCAATCACTTCTTCCGTTGACCAGTCCGTTGAAAACGGGTACGAATATTCCATTTTTCTCACCTCCCTTTATTTATTCGCTTTTGTACAAGTCATCTCCTTGCTTGGGAAGAAAAATTTCTTTGCAAGGACCATGCAAAGTGCTATAATTCTTTTGCTTTAGCGAATGATTAGAAAAGAGGTGGAAATGGCGTTGTCACAACACGAAACACCATTATTTGACGGGCTTCTTCGCCACGCCGAACGGAACCCAGTTCAATTTCATATTCCAGGTCATAAAAAAGGAAGCGGAATGGACCCCGTCTTCAAAGAATTTATCGGAGAAAATGCGCTTTCCATTGATTTAATTAATATTGCACCCCTTGATGACCTCCATCAGCCGCACGGTATCATTAAAGAAGCCCAGCAGCTGGCTGCCGAGGCATTTGGTGCTGACCATACGTTTTTCTCTGTTCAAGGAACAAGTGGAGCTATTATGACGATGATTATGGCCGTTTGCGGACCTGGTGAAAAAATCATTGTACCGCGTAATGTCCATAAATCCATTATGACCGCGATTGTATTTTCTGGTGCAGTTCCGATCTTTATTCACCCTGAAATTGATAAAGATTTAGGAATTTCGCATGGTATTACAACCGAGTCTGTTACTCGGGCATTAACAGAGCATCCGGATGCAAAAGGCCTGCTCGTGATTAACCCGACGTACTTCGGCATTGCGGGCGATTTAAAACAAATCGTTGATATTGCCCATTCATTCAACGTTCCCGTTCTTGTCGACGAAGCACACGGTGTTCATATCCATTTTCATGAAGACCTTCCGATTTCGGCTATGCAGGCAGGAGCCGATATGGCGGCCACGAGTGTGCATAAGCTGGGCGGTTCTATGACCCAGAGCTCTATCTTAAATGTACGCGAAGGACTTGTATCCGTAAATCGTGTACAGACGATTTTGAGTATGCTGACAACGACATCTACGTCTTATATCCTGCTTGCTTCCCTTGACACCGCACGGAGACACCTTGCGATCAACGGGCATCAAATTATTGAGCAGACCCTGAAACACGCGCAGGAAACACGAAAAAAAATAAACGAAATTGATCACCTGTATTGTGTAGGTGAAGAAATTCTAGGCTCAAAAGCCACGTATGATTATGACCCGACCAAACTGATTGTTTCTGTTAAGAACCTTGGTATAAGCGGCCATGATGCAGAAAAATGGCTCCGGGACCGTTATAACATCGAGGTAGAGCTCAGTGATTTATACAACATTCTCTGCATTATTACACCAGGGGATACGAAAGAAGATTGTGAACTGCTTGTGAAAGCCTTAACTGAAATGGCAGCTTCCTTTAAAGGCACTGTTCAGTCTAGATATGCGCATGTAATGCTGCCGGATATCCCGCTGTTAGCACTGTCTCCTCGCGAAGCTTTTTATAGCGAGACAGAAACAGTCCCGCTTGATGAATCAGCAGGCCGGATCATGGCAGAATTTATGATGGTTTACCCACCGGGTATCCCGATTTTTATTCCGGGTGAAATCATTACAGAAGAAAACCTGCGTTATGTAAAAGAAAACGTAGCAGCCGGACTTCCTGTTCAAGGCCCGGAAGATGAAGAATTAAAAACATTACGTGTGATCCGCGAACGCAAGCCGATTTATTAAAAAAAGAGCCGCTCCAGTTGGAGCGGCTCTTTATCTATCCGTTCAGTCATCACTCTCTGTTTCATGATCACAGCCACAATGAGAGTATAAAACTGTCACCTTTTCTTCTTCAAAGTGCTCAATTGTTGCTTTGCATGACTTGCAGATGATTGTTCCCATGTTTTATAACCCCCTGTTTTTGTTTTTGAAAGCGATTTATGTTTATTAAATTTATATCCACTTGGAGCGGCTCTTTTAGCTATCCGTTCAGTCGTCACTTTCAGTTTCATGATCACAGCCACAATGAGAGTATAAAACTGTCACCTTTTCTTCTTCGAAATGCTCAATTGTTGCTTGGCAAGACTTGCAGATGATTGTTCCCATGTTTTATAACCTCCTGTTTTTGTTTTTGAAAGCGTTTTATGTTTCTTGAGTTAATAATAATATAACACATTTAAAATTTCAAGCTCTAATTGTATAACATATTTAAAAACGGGACAAAAAACCCCCGGTTTCCTAAAATAAGGAAACCGGGGGTTTCAATGTAATCATTCGATTATTTTACGATGTGAATTGGTGTTCCAAGTGCTACTTCTGCTGCTTCCATTGTCATTTCAGCAAGCGTAGGGTGAGCATGGATTGTCATCGCTACATCTTCAAGTGTCATACCTGCTTCAATCGCAAGACCAAGCTCTGCTACCATGTCAGAAGCGCCTGAACCAGCGATTTGCGCGCCGATGATCAGTCCGTCTTCTTTGCGTGATACCACTTTTACGAAGCCGTCTGTGCTGTTAAGCGCAAGCGCACGGCCATTCGCTGCAAATGGGAATTTCGCAGATACGATTTCGATGTTTTCTTCTTTTGCTTGTGCTTCACTGTAACCAACTGTTGCAAGTTCTGGCTCTGTAAAGCAAACCGCTGGAATCGCAAGGTAATCCACTTCAGATTTTTCTCCTGCAATCGCCTCAGCAGCAATCTTACCTTCATAAGATGCTTTATGGGCCAAAGGAGGTCCCGAAACGATATCGCCGATTGCGTAAATGTTTTCTACACTTGTACGGCACTGTTTGTCAACTTCTACCAAGCCGCGCTCTGCTACTTTCACGCCAATGCCTTCAAGACCCATTTCATCCGTGTTTGGACGACGGCCTACTGTAACAAGTACGTAATCAGCTTCAATTGTTTCTTCTTTTCCGCCTGCTTCGTATGTTACTTTTACGCCGTTTTCTGTTTCTACGGCTGATTTAGCCATCGCACTCGTTACGATTTCGATGCCTTTTTTCTTCATATTGCGTTTAACGATAGCAGACATTTGTTTTTCAAAGCCGCCAAGAATTTCAGGAGCGCCTTCAAGGATTGTTACTTCTGTTCCAAAATCCGCATATGCTGTTGAAAGCTCAGAGCCGATGTAGCCGCCGCCGACAACAACCATTTTTTTAGGGATTTCTTTTAGTGATAATGCGCCTGTTGAATCAATAACGCGGTTTGAAAATTTAAAGTTCGGAATTTCAATTGGGCGTGATCCAGTAGCAATGATCGCATTTTTAAATGTATACGTTTGTGCAGAATCTTCACCCATAACACGAAGCGTGTTCGCATCGTTGAAGTATGCTTCACCGCGAACGATTTCCACTTTGTTTCCTTTTAGAAGGCCTTCAACGCCGCCTGTAAGCTTGTTCACGACGCCAGCTTTCCACTCTTGTACTTTGTCGAAGTTTACAGAAACAGCTTCAGCAATGATACCGATATCGTCAGAGTGTTTCGCCTGCTCGAAACGGTGAGCTGCTGTTAAAAGAGCTTTAGAAGGAATACAGCCTACGTTTAAGCAGACGCCTCCAAGATTTTCTTTTTCAACGATCGTTACTTTTTGTCCAAGCTGTGCTGCGCGGATTGCCGCTACATAACCGCCAGGGCCTGAACCAATTACTATAGTGTCTGTTTCAATTGGGAAATCTCCTACTACCATCTCTTACGCCTCCATTAGTAAAAGTTCTGGGTTGTTTAACAACCGTTTAATGTGATTCAACGCATTTTGTGCAGTCGCTCCGTCAATCATACGATGATCAAAGCTCAATGATAATGCTAACACAGGTGCCGCTACAATTTCACCATTTTTTACAATTGGTTTTTCAGCAATGCGTCCAATACCCAAAATTGCTACTTCTGGATGGTTGATAACTGGTGTAAACCATTGTCCGCCGGCAGAACCGATATTGGTGATTGTGCAAGATGCGCCTTTCATTTCTGCAGGAGCCAATTTGCCGTCACGTGCTTTTACAGCAAGTTCATTGATTTCGTTAGAGATCGTAAACATTGATTTACGGTCTGCGTTTTTCACAACTGGTACCATCAAGCCTTTTTCAGTATCAGCTGCAATACCGATGTTGTAATAGTGCTTATGAACAATTTCGCTTGTTGCATCGTCGATGGATGTGTTAAGCGCAGGGAATTCACGAAGCGCACTTGTCAAAGCTTTTACAACGTATGGAAGGAACGTTAATTTTACGCCTTTTTCCGCCGCAATATCTTTGAACTTTTTGCGGTGTGCCCACAACTCGGTTACTTCTACTTCGTCCATTAGAGTAACGTGTGGTGCTGTATGTTTTGAGTTGACCATCGCTTTGGCAATTGCTTTGCGGATGCCGCTCATTTTTTCGCGTGTTTCTGGGAACTCGCCTTCTGGAATCGCTGCTGCCGCTGCTGGTTTTGACTCTTCTTTCGCTGCTGGAGCTTCTTGTTGTACAGCTGCTTCAGCTTGTGCAGAAGTGTTCGCACCGCCGTTTACGAATGCATCAATATCTTCTTTCACAATACGGCCGTTTTTACCGCTGCCTGCTACTTGAGCGATGTTTACATTTTTCTCACGCGCGTATTTACGTACAGATGGCATTGCAATGATGCGGCGGTTCGGGTCTACTTCTTCCTGTGTTTGAGCCGGGCCTGTGTGAATAGGACCTGTAGACTCTTTCGGCGCTTCTTCAACAGGTGCTTTATCAATGTTTTGACCGCCTTCTAAAGAAGACTGAACTTGCGCTTCTGTTTTTGCTTCGCCTTCGTCGCCATGATCGTCGCCTTTGAATTTCAAATCTTCGTATCCAGGAGCGTCAAATTTGATTAATGTATCGCCAACGATTGCTGTAGTGCCCTCTTCAACCAGTACTTCTTCTACCGTACCTGCAACTGGTGATGGGATTTCAACAACTGCTTTATCGTTTTGTACTTCGCAAAGTACGTCATCTTCCGCTACTTTGTCACCTGGCTTTACAAACCACTTGACGATTTCACCTTCGTGAATACCTTCACCGATGTCTGGTAATTTAAATTCAAATGCCAATGCATTCAGCCTCCTAATAATTGAATTTTGAAAAGGAGGCACTGCCTCCTTTTCATGAATTAAGTATGATTAAAATTGAAGAACTTTTTTCGCTGTTTCGATAACATCTTTATGGTTTGGAAGCCATACACCCTCTGCTTGTGAGAATGGGAATACCGTATCCGGTGCTGCTACACGCAGAACAGGAGCTTCCAGGCTTAAAATTGCACGATCGTTGATTTCTGCTACAACGTTCGCTGCAATACCGCCTTGTTTTTGCGCTTCTTGAACAACGATAGCGCGTCCTGTTTTCTCAACTGAAGCGATGATTGTTTCGATATCAAGCGGCTGGATCGTACGAAGATCGATTACTTCAACAGAATGTCCTTCTTTTTCAAGCGCTTCTGCTGCTTTAAGAGATTCATGAACCATTGCACCGTACGTAATGATTGAAAGATCTGTACCTTCACGTTTTACTGCTGCTTTTCCAAGAGGAATTGTATATTCTTCTTCCGGCACTTCTTCACGGAATGAACGGTACAATTTCATGTGCTCTAAGAAAATAACCGGATCGTTGTCACGAATAGCAGAGATCAAAAGTCCTTTTGCTTCGTAAGGAGTAGAAGGAATAACTACTTTTAAACCAGGCTGCTGTGCTACCAATCCTTCTAAGCTGTCCGCATGAAGTTCTGGTGTATGAACGCCGCCGCCAAATGGAGAACGGAACGTTACAGGAGCAGAATAAGTTCCGCCTGAACGGTAACGCATACGTGCAAGCTGTCCGTTGATAGAATCCATTACTTCGTAAACAAATCCGAAAAACTGAAGCTCTGGTACTGGGCGGAACCCTTCTAAAGCAAGACCGACAGCTAAACCACCGATTCCAGATTCTGCAAGCGGCGTATCGAAAACGCGATCTTCCCCGAATTCTTTTTGAAGGCCTTCTGTTGCACGGAATACGCCGCCGTTAACGCCTACGTCTTCGCCGAAAACAAGGACGTTTTCGTCATTTTTAAGCTCTACGCGCAAGGCATCCGTAATCGCTTGAATCATTGTCATTTGTGCCATGGCTTACTTCGACTCCTTTTCAGTGTAGATTGCATATTGTTCTTTTAAGTTTGCTGGCATTTCTTCATACATATTTTTCATAAGGTCTGTTACTTTTTGTTTTGGCGTTTCATCCGCTTTTTTGATCGCGTCTTTGATTTCTTCTTTCGCGCGTTCAATTACTTCTGTTTCTTTTTCTTCGTTCCATAGACCTTTTGCTTCTAAGTATTTGCGGAAACGAACAAGCGGATCTTTTTTCTCCCACTCTGTATCAAGGTCAGATGTACGGTAGCGAGTCGGGTCATCCCCGGCCATTGTATGTGGACCGTAACGGTAGCAAAGTGTTTCGATCAATGTTGGACCTTCGCCGTTGATTGCACGCTCACGCGCATCTTTAACAGCTGCATACACCGCAAGTGGATCCATACCATCAACAAGAACAGATGGAATACCTGCTGCAATCCCTTTTTGAGCGATTGTTTTCGCTGCTGTTTGTTTTTCACGCGGAGTTGAAATCGCGAATTGGTTGTTTTGAACGATAAAGATCGCTGGAGCATTGAATGCACCGGCAAAGTTGATTCCTTCGTAGAAATCACCTTGTGATGAGCCGCCGTCGCCTGTATATGTAACAGCTACTGCTTTTTTACCGCGTTTTTTAAGTCCTAGAGCCACGCCGGCATTTTGCACGTATTGTGCACCGATAATGATTTGTGGAGACAAAACATTTACGCCTTCAGGTGCCTGGTTGCCTACGTAGTGACCGCGCGAGAACAAGAATGCTTTCCATAATGGAAGGCCATGCCATACGATTTGCGGAACATCACGGTATCCTGGCAAAATCCAATCTTCTTTTTCAAGAGCATACTGGGAAGCAATTTGTGATGCTTCTTGTCCAGCTGTTGGTGCGTAGAAGCCAAGACGTCCTTGACGGTTTAATGAAATAGAACGCTGGTCAAGTACGCGTGTATATACCATGCGTGTCATCAATTCTTGAAGTTCTTCATCTGAAAGCTTTGATGCTGCACTTTCGTTTACAATTTTTCCTTCTTCATTCAAAACTTGAACCATTTCAAATTGCGTTTCAATCGACTCAAGCGTTTTTTGCGGATCGAACTGAGTTTTCTTTGGACTCATGGTTGTCACCTTTCCTTTCTCTATTTGTCATATGGCTGTTTTCATTTATAATGACCTGTACCAGTTATTTTTTATAAATCACTAATACAATTAAAAGCTTCGGTTAATAGTGTATAATAACCGTGTTCATACGTCAATTCAAAAAGAATTTTTATAATTATCCTTTAAACCACTGCTTTCACGCGCTCTGTACTAGTGTTTCTGTTTAATCTGTATTATAAAAAGAAAGCGCTTTTTTCAGCTGTTATACATTACATTTTTTACCCCTTTCCCCTATTCCCGGTTTCCAAAGCGTAAAACAAAAAATCGCTTCATTAACATTTTGCACAGTTTTTGATAAGATAAATACACTAAAAGCGAAAAAGGAAGGAAACCATATGATTAAAATGAATGACATCGTGCGGGAAGGCGATCCGGTTCTTCGGGAAAAAGCGAAAGAAGTGCCGCTTCCTGCTTCTGAAGAAGACAAAGCGGTTCTCGCTTCACTGATTGAATACGTAAAAAACAGCCAGGATCCCGAAATAGCCGAAAAATACGGGCTGCGCCCCGGTATTGGTTTGGCTGCACCGCAAATTGGTGTTTCAAAACGGATGATTGCTGTCCATGTAAATGATGAGAATGGAAACCAGCTCAGCTATGCGCTGTTTAACCCGAAAATTGTCAGCCATTCTGTTGAAAAAGCTTATTTAACAAGCGGTGAAGGGTGCTTATCCGTTGATCGTAACGTTTCGGGTTATGTACACCGCTATGCAAGAGTGACAGTAAAAGCGGTTACATTGGAAGGGGAAGAAGTAAAGCTGCGTTTAAAGGGGCTTCCTGCTATTTGTATGCAGCATGAAATAGATCACTTAAACGGCGTTATGTTTTATGATTATATCAATGAAAAAGCGCCTTTTCAGATTGAAGAGAACGCACAGGCAATCGAACGCTGAGCAGTCTAATAGAATATGTCGATCTCTTTTCATTCCGACAGCCATATGATAAAATGGCAGTGAGGAGTGATCCACAATGTTGAAGAAGCTGAAAAAAAAGCTCGTAAAACAGTGGAAAGATCTGCTTAGAAGAAAATCAATCGCATAATTTAGAATGGTTAAGCCCTTCCGTTACGAAGGGCTGTCTTTATGTATGAAACAAAAAGATGTTCTTTCGTGTCAAAACATCGTTCTTTCTATATAATAAAAACCAAGATCACTTCATAAGACGCAGCATTAAAAACGAGAAGAACCGCTTTTATGGCGGTTTGTATATATTAAACCGGAATAAAGGAGAGAAAATCATGATTTTCAAAGTGTATTACCAGGAAGACCGTTCTGAAGTGCCCGTTCGGGAAAAAACAAAAACCTTATATGCGGAAGCGCAAACAGAACGTGAAGTACGCCACGCATTAAAAAGCCGCCCATATAATATTGAGTTTGTTCAAAAGGTAACTGACAACCACCTTGAGTATGAGAAGAAGTCTCCGGACTTTAAAGTGGAGCAGCTGTAAAGCATGAAGTTTGTAAAAAATGATCAAACTGCAGTTTTCGCCCTCGGCGGTTTGGGCGAAATCGGCAAAAACACTTATGCCGTCCAATTTCAGGACGAAATTATTTTAATTGATGCAGGGATTAAGTTCCCTGAAGATGAGCTTCTTGGAATCGATTATGTGATTCCAGATTATTCTTATCTTCAAAAAAATGCGGATAAAATTAAAGGCTTGTTTGTTACACACGGTCACGAAGATCACATCGGCGGTATCCCTTACCTGCTCCGGGTTGTAAATGTACCGGTGTACGGCGGGAAGCTTGCACTTGGTCTTCTGCGCAATAAACTAGATGAACACGGCCTTCTGCGCCGCGCCCGCCTTCACGAAATCGGCGAGGATGACATTATCAAGTTCCGGAAAACATCCGTATCCTTTTTCCGGACAACCCATAGTATTCCAGACTCTTATGGTGTTGTAGTCAAAACACCGCAAGGCAATATCGTTCACACAGGCGACTTTAAATTTGACTTCACTCCTGTAGGAGAGCCGGCCAACTTAACGAAGATGGCGGAAATCGGCAAGGAAGGTGTTCTTTGTCTCCTGTCTGATAGTACTAACAGTGAAGTGCCCAATTTCACGATGTCTGAACGGAAAGTTGGGGAAAGCATTCACAATGTGTTTCGAAAAGTACAGGGACGCATTATTTTCGCTACTTTTGCTTCGAACATCCACCGCCTCCAGCAGGTCGTTGATGCAGCTGTTGAAGACGGCCGGAAAGTCGGTGTGTTTGGACGCAGCATGGAAAATGCGATTAATATCGGACAACAGCTCGGCTATATCCGCTGTCCGAAAGACACGTTTGTCGATACTCACCAGTTAAATAAATTACCGGCGAACAAAGTAACAATTTTGTGCACTGGCAGCCAGGGTGAACCTATGGCGGCACTGTCACGCATCGCCAACGGATCTCACCGTCAAATTCAAATTCAGCCGAATGATACGGTCGTTTTCTCTTCCTCACCGATTCCTGGCAACAATGTAAGTGTCAATCGAATTATTGATGCTTTGTCCCGGGCAGGAGCAGACGTTATTCACGGCCCATTAAATGAGATCCATACATCCGGGCACGGAAGCCAGGAAGAGCAAAAATTGATGCTTCGCTTGATTAAGCCTAAATTTTTCATGCCGATTCACGGTGAGTACCGGATGCAGAAAATGCACTGCCAGCACGCGATCGACTGCGGTGTTCCGCCGGAAAACTGCTTTATTATGGACAACGGCGATGTATTGGCCCTTTCAAAAGACGAAGCGCACGTGGCTGGACGCATTCAATCCGGCTCCGTTTATATTGACGGAAGCGGCATTGGCGACATCGGCAACATCGTGCTTCGTGACCGCCGCATTCTTTCAGAAGAAGGCCTTGTGATTGTGGTCGTAAGCATCAACAAAGAAAAAAATAAAATCGAAGCAGGCCCTGATATTATTTCGCGCGGATTTGTGTATATGCGTGAGTCGGGCGATCTTATTTACGAAGCACAGTCGATGCTGAATCGCCATGTAAAGCAGCTTCTCAATAACAACACCACTCAATGGTCTGATATTAAAAATGAAATTACCGATACTCTTTCACCTTTCCTTTACGAGCGGACAAAACGCCGCCCAATGATCCTGCCGATCATTATGGAAGTGTAACAAAAGAAAACGCGCTCCTGCTTTTAGGAGCGCGTTTTTTCGGAGGTGTCTGCTATCATTCAGGTAAAGAGCCAGTCCCAGTATGCAGAAAATATTGAAAAGAACTATCGTTCATCCGCCTGCGGCCCCGTCACAGTTTCGGTTATTTTAGATTATTGGGGATATTCGTGTACAGCAAACGATTTATATAAAAAACTTGGTACTACAAAAATCGGTTTATCCCGCTTTTTAATGGTTCGGAGATTAAAAAAACTGCTGGGCAGCAACTGGCGTGTTAGTTCCTCGAACCGGATTGATGAAGTGATTCACGAGCTTGATCACGGCCGGCCCGTTGCCGCAAAATTTGACAAGTATTTCACCCTCCGCTTTTTTGCCAAGCCTTTGTTTGCGTATCATTGGGTCGTGCTGATAGGATATGAAATCCAGCAAGGGCGTATTTATTTGTTCCTGCATGATCACGGTGCTCCTGGACGAAAAAGCAGAATCCGCCGCACCTCATTTGAAGATCAGGCACACGTCCTCCGTTTTGTGCTTGTTTCGCCAAAAAACCCTCCACTTTGAGTGGAGGGTTTTTTCAGTGATTCATCTTTCTCTGGAATCGGTCAATATCTCTATCCGCACCAATAATAATTAAAATGTCGCCTAAATGAATAGGCTCATCCGCCTGTGGCGACACGATAATTTCTTTACGCCGTTTAATTGCTACGATATTAATCCCGTAAAGAGCCCGAATATCAAGGTCAATCAACGTATTGCCAGCAAGCGATTCATTGGCAATAATTTCGGCGATGGAATGCTCATCGGAAAGCTCTAAATAATCTAATACGTTGTTTGAGACGATATTATTGGCAATCCGCCGTCCCATATCACGCTCCGGGTGGACAACCTGGTCTGCTCCAATCTTGATCAGCACTTTTTCATGATAATCATTTTGTGCCTTGGCCGTAACTTTTTTAACGCCCACTTCTTTTAACATCAGCGTCGTTAAAATACTGGACTGAATATCGTCTCCAATAGCGACAATCACGTGATCAAAATTTCGAATGCCCAGGCTTTTTAAAACCGATTCATCTGTCGTATCTGCGACAACAGCATGAGAAGCAATCGAAGTAAACTCATTTACACGATCCTCGTCTTTATCGATCGCCATTACTTCCATTCCTTGTTCACTCAGCTCCCGGCAAATGCTGCTTCCGAATCGACCGAGTCCAATAACGACAAATTCCTTTTTCATGATTCTTCCCCCGCTGTCAACGTTAAATAAAAGGTTTTGCTCTGACAGTTTACCACGAAAGGCCTTTAATTGCTTCCTTTCTTATTTTTCTGCTCTCGCCATACACTCACTCTTTCTTACGAAAAGAAACAAAGAAAAACCGGCTGGCGCCGGTCACCTGCTTTATCTTGTTTTGGACGTTTCACCGAGAACGCGATTTAAACGCTTCTCAAGCATTTTCAGCCCGCTTCCTCCTGCTTGAAAGTGACGCAGCCGGCCTTCTTTATCGAAAACATAATAAGCAGGAACATATTGATTGTTAAATGCTTCTGTAAGTGTATGTTCACTGTCAACAAAAATCGGCTGTGTGATTCCATGTTCTGCTGCTGCTGCTTTAATCTCTTCCAAGTCCAGATCATCCTCCGAAAGAGGCATGTGTACAGCCAGAACATTTAATGTACCCTTGTAATCATCACGGAATTTGTTGATGTTTGGCATGGCTTCTTTGCATAAGTGACAGCTTACCGACCAAAAATGAATGAGGGTTGGCTTTTCGCCAATTAACTCACTGGTAGACACTTTCCCGTTCAGCCACTTTGTTGCACCATTAAGCTCTGGCATTTGCTCTTTTAATTTCATCCGTCCACACACCCCTTTTTTAATAGTATAGACACATCAGGGCCTAACGGTGTATCAAGCCCTGGTGAGCATTACAGATTAAAGGGTTTTTTGTGATTTCGTTTTCAGTTTGGAGGGTAAAGCCGCTCGCTTAAATGGAGCGCTTTGTAAGATGGTTGGTCCTAAAAAAATGCTCAGCGGCTGCCCAGCTGCTCAAAGTAACCGCTGATAAATGAAATTGCCGTTTGGATCGCCGCCTCATCCGGGTTTAATTTTGCGTGATGAAGGCCATACTCCGATCCGACACCAAGCCAAAACATAAGACCTGGAATTTCTTTCAGCATAAAGCCAAAGTCTTCTCCTGTCATGGCTTCTCGTGCCTGCACGAATTGGATATCTGGCTGCTGCATTGCAAATTGAATAAAGCGGCCCGTCACTTCCGGATCATTATACACTTGATAATAGCCGCTGCCGCAGTCGATTTCTGTTTCGCAGTCAAACGCCGTTTCTATCCCTTTTAAAAGAGATTGAACCCGTGCCTTTGCTTTTACCATTGCTTCTGGTGAAAGCGTGCGGATGGTACCTTCCAGCCTTGCATGGTCGGCGATCACGTTTTGCACAGTGCCGGCCGTCATTTTCCCTACCGTCACCACAGCACTATCAAGCGGGTCAACGTTTCGGGAAACGATAGACTGGAGCTGTGTAACAAAGTAAGAGGCCGCTACAACCATATCCTTTGTTTCGTGCGGGTAAGCAGCATGGCCGCCTTTGCCGCGAATATCAATAAACAGCTCTGACGTATTCGCAAATAAAAGGCCCGGCTTCGTAGAAATTGTGCCCGCCGGATGCTCCGGCGCAATATGAAGTGCATAAATTTCATCCGGCAGCCATGCGCGGAACTCTTTCGATGCCATCATCGGCTCGGCTCCTCCTGGTCCTTCTTCTGCCGGCTGAAAAATAAAAACTAAATCGTCATCAATCGGATGAGAAGCAAAATGAGTAACCACGCCAAGTGCAATGCTCATATGCAGATCATGGCCGCATGCGTGCATACGCCCTTCGTGTGTTGAAGCAAATGAAAAGCCGGTCTGCTCGGTAATAGGCAGGCCATCGATATCTGACCGCCATCCGATTGTTTTAGATGGGTTAGACCCGTTTATTTTTACAAGAATGCCTGTCCGCCATGTTTGAATTTCCATCCGCTCCTGCGGAAGTGATTTTAAATACTCCAGCAAATAAGCCTGCGTTTTGAATTCTTGAAATCCGAGCTCTGGAATTTGGTGCAAATCACGTCGAATAGCCGTAAATTGGCTCATTTCTTTTCCCCCTTTTTAGAAAAAGAACGCGCGAGCAGCTGCCCACGCGTCCTTATGATTACCGCTTTTATAGTTTACGGAGTTCCTGCATGATTTCTGTTTTTGATTTTGTTTTATCATCGATCTGTTTAATCACGCGTGCTGGTGCTCCAACTGCAACAGAGTAAGGCGGGATATCTTCTGTAACGATCGCGCCTGCAGCCACGACAGAACCTTCGCCAATACGACAGCCTTCAAGCACAACCGCATTTGCCCCGATTAAAACGTTGTCTTCTAAAATAACCGGTGAAGCAGAAGGCGGCTCAATTACACCCGCTAACACAGCGCCTGCACCAACATGGCAGTTTTTACCCGTTGTCGCACGCCCGCCAAGAACCGCATTCATGTCGATCATCGTTCCTTCGCCAACTACTGCTCCAATATTAATAGAAGCACCCATCATAATAACGGCATTGTCGCCGATTTCAACTTGATCGCGGATCACAACACCCGGCTCAATACGTGCTTTAATGTTTTTCATATCTAAAAGCGGAATCGCAGAGTTGCGGCGGTCATTTTCCACTACGTAATCAGTGATTTTATCTTTATTTTGCTCAAGTGCTTCAGACACTTCTGCCCATTCACCGAACACAACAACAGATTTGCCTTCGCCAAATACTTTTGCTGATTCGCCGAAGTTAATGCCTTCTACATCTCCATTTACGTACACTTTTACCGGTGTTGATTTTTTGCTGTTTCCGATAAAAGCAATAATTTCGTGTGCATCCATCATTTTCATAAGTATGTATTCCTCCTGGTCAATCTGTTTTTTCTGCTATTACTGTATCAAAGCAGCGCCACTTTCACAAGCGATTTTCTTCCGATTGTGCCATAAAAAGCTCCACTGTTTCGACAAATGCCTGCACTTGACGAAGTTCAAAAGCGGCATCATAGCCAAGAAGCCACGTATCGCGCTGAATCGGTGCGCCTTCACGGTCAAGAAGCGGGATTTGAAAAAGGTCGTGTTCATGATTCGCTAATGTAATAGCTGGCAAAATCGCGTACCCAAGTCCATTAAACGCCATCTGCCGGCATGTTTCAATTTGGTCTACCACAATTGAGCGCTTTGGCGCCATTTGAAAACGACTGTGCCACCATTCTTGTATTTCCTGATAATAGCTTGAGTCACTTTTGAATTGAATAAACGGTTTGTCGGTGGAAAGCACATCTTCCACATTTTGAATATCTTTATCGACTAAATAAAGCGGATCTTCAAACAAGTGAATTTTTCGCCCTTTCCATTCCGGCGTTCCACGTATAATGCCAACATGTACATCCCCTTCATAAAGCGCTTTGACAATTTCGCTGCTCCAGCCGGTAATCAGCTGAATTTTGGCGTGGGGATAGCGTTCTACGTACAGCTTTAGCACTTTTGGCAGCCAGTTTTGGCCGACGATGGTAGCGCAGGCGATTTTCAATGTTCCATGCACCTGCGGCTCAAGCAGCTGCAGCTCTTCGAGGAGACGTTCTCTTTTCTCCAGGGTTTCTTTTGCATACTCCACAATTCTCTCACCTGCCGGCGTTAAAGAAAGCCCTTTTGTAGAACGGTTAAAAATTTTAACCCCCCACTCTTTTTCGACTGTCTGCAGGCGCTGGGAAAGAGCCGGCTGAGAAACAAAAAGCCGCTCTGCTGCTTTTCGCATATTCATTTCCTCTGCAAGAACGGTCAGCAGGCGAAATTCTGAAACAGACATCCCGTCACTCTCCTTTCTTTAAAAACAAAAGCAGAATAAATGAAAGGGCCGCAAATAGGAAAACGACAAAATAAACCGCGTGCAGGGAAGAAGTCAGCCCTTCACCTAAAATAGCGCGGGCGGAAGCCGGTATATCTCCTTCTCCGCCGAGGAGCTCATTCACGGAGTTAACGCTCAGATTATCTGCTCCGCTTTTGCCTGCCAAATAAGCGGACAACTGGCTGTTTAGTACACCGCCAAGCAGCGCTGCCCCTATAGCATTGCCGATATTTCTCATAAACATATTGGCTGCCGTCGCAGCTCCTCTTTCATGCCAGTCGACCGCGTTTTGTATCGAAATAATAAAAGCAGTCGAGGTCAAACCCATTCCCACTCCTGTAACGAAAGAAGAAGCGGCTGCCCACCAGGGGCCTAAATCCGGTGTCATGAACATAAACATTAAGCCGCCGGCTAACAGTGCTGCCCCGCCAATTAGAGTTGTAGCACGGTAGCCAATGGAGTGAAGAAGGCGGCCGGATAAAGAGGAGGCAATCGGCCAGCCGATTGACATAGCGGTCAGCGTGAACCCGGCGATCGTAGCACTTTTCCCCATCACACCCTGTACATAAGTCGGCAAAAAAGATGAAATGCCGATGAGCATAATGCCGGTCGTTAACGATACAAGGTTGGCAATTAAGATTGGACGCACCTTCCACAAATGAAAAGGCACAATAGGAGACGGTGCACGCCGTTCGTGCAAAGCAAAAAGACAAAACGAAACGGCTCCAAGCACCAGCAGCGGACCTGTATAAGCTGTGTTGCCTGCTTCAACCAACCAGTACATAAACGTTGAAATTCCTACTAAAAAAAGCACCGTTCCGATATAGTCGATATCCGGCTTTTTCTTTTCTACCTTCTCATGCAGGAAAAGGCCAAGCATGATCATCGAAACAATGCCAAGAGGTATGTTAATCCAAAATACCCAGCGCCACGATACATATTCTACAAGCAGGCCGCCAAGTGCCGGCCCGGAAACGGCCGAAATGCCCCACACACTCGACAGATAGCCTTGAATATGCGCCCGCTCTTCCTTGGAATAAATATCGCCGACAATGGTTGTGGCAATGGGCATTACTGCACCGGCCCCCACTCCTTGAATAAAGCGGAAAAGAATCATCTGCTCCATTGAGCCGGCCAGTCCGCAAAGAATAGAGCCGGCCAAAAAAATCGTCATACCCGCAAATAAAACCGGCCGCCGGCCAAAGATATCCGATAGCTTTCCATAAATTAAAACAGTCGCTGCGTTCATAAGCAAATAAGCAGAGAACACCCAGCTATACAGCGAAAAACCACCAAGCTCCGCTACAATATCCGGCATAGCCGTTGAAACAATTGTTGCTTCGATCGCTCCCATAAACATGGCCAGCATCACAGCCGCCAAGACGAGAGGACGCTTTGTTTGTTTTGGTTTCAACCCTTTCACCCCAAATTCAATAAAAAAAATCCGCCGCCTGGCGGATCTTTAATTTAATCCATCAACATAATAATTGAGCTGCTTTAAAATGACCCGTCTTGTTAATATACCCTCAAAATGGCCTTCTTCATCAGTTACACATAAAAAAGGATGATTAATAAGCTGTCCAAGCGCTTTTCGGAAGTGGTCATGAACCGTTAATCTCGGTTTATCGATGGCCATCACATCCTCCACTTTCAGCTCATCAAGCCGCTCAAACTCAATACGTTCAAGACCGAGAAGCGCTTCCGTAATCATAGGAATGCTAATCAGCCCTTCAAGACGGTATTTGGTATCCAAAACCGGAATAGCCGTGTAACCACTTTTCGTCAGAATCAGCAATGCATGCTCCAGACTGTTTCCCCGCTGGACAAATGCCACTTTCTCTCCCGGAATAATGTAATCCATAATATTTGTCTGCAGAACGTCTTTGTTTCTGAAGGAGATCATTGGTGTTCTTCCTTTCTTTTTTGTAAGCGCTTTACTTACCTTCCATTATAGCAAAATGCCTGTAGCTTCTACCAGAGAAACGAGCCGTTCTTCTTCAAAAAGATCCGGCCCTGGCCGCCTGCTGTTACCCTTGTGCTTCCTGCTTCGCTTCTTGAAGAAGTTCAAAAATTTCGATTGCTGTCATATCAATATCATCAAAAGGATACTTACTTCCTTTTCCGTCCTTATCATATACTTCAAGCTCGAACGTGTCTTTATTTGGGAAATATTTTACCTGGCAGAGTGTTTTGCCGTTTAATTCAAACAAGCGCTGCTGTACTTCTCCCTGCTCTCCGCCTTCCTGCAGTGATTTAAGGCGCTGTACGATTCCAACTAATTGTGACATATATTGTCGACCCCTTTCTTTCGTTAACCATTTAGTAAGCACAAGAAATATACCATACATCCCTGCTTTAATCCAATATTTTTGCCCTCTTTTTTCACAATCTACAAATAAAAAAGACGCCAAAATCAGCGCCCCTGCAGCCATACAATTGCAATAATTCCAAGAAATATGACAAACATCGCGATAAATAGCCAAATGACCGGATTCAATCCATATGGATGCTGGCGAACCGGCTTAGAATTGGCTGTATCCCGAATGCCAAAAGCGCCGGACCGTTTCATCAATCTGGCAGTCCAAAGCAGGCCGCCAAGCAGAACAGCAGCTGTTAATAGAATCCAAGCTTCCATAAGCATCCCCTTTTATGCCAGGATACTTCCATTGTGCCCGGATTCCTCCAGCTTCATACGTTAATAGAGCAATCCATCCTGGTCGTATAAATAAGCATATGGAATATCAAAAAATAAATATTCGTGCTCATTCACCGGGTAGGAAAATGTTCGGATGGTTTCTCCTGTTTCAAGATCATTATACAAATCAGAGATTAAACCGCCGCCATTTTTATTCATCCGGACAATGTTTTCAAGAAAATAAGGGCGCCAGCTCCAATTCTTGTTTAAATATTCCGGCTGAAAAATCCATTGGCCATCCCTTTTAAAGTAGTTTGGTGTTAATTCAAAACCGTTCTCATCACATATATATAACCGGAAACACATTTCATTAAACTCCCTGGCGATATCTTCGAGGAGCTTTTCTTTCGGGGCTGATTTCGATCTGGAAATGATAGCACTCAGTCCGCTTTCCAGCTGGTCCGCCAGCGCATATACGCTGCTGAGCGCCTGTTTTTCATACGTAATAAACCGGCTGCATTTTTCCCTTAGCATTTCTTTTTGCCCGTCAGGCTGGGCAAAATCGGGCATAGGCTCCGATAAGTAAAAGCCTTGATAATAACGCCCGCCATTTTTCCAGGCATACTGAAGCTGATACTCTGCTTCCACGGTTTCAAACAGGAGCGAGGCACCAATTTTACGGGCAAACATTGAAAGGGAATAAACGATATTTTTATAGGTCTGGTCACTGGCGTCTTTTCGAAGGGCCTGCAGGCTTATTTTTAAAATATCAGGTGATGACCCGGCAAAACGGCGAATATCCCCGTCCACGTCCACTTCCCCTATATGATCAACGGCAAGTCGAATCCCGAGTGTTTTATAGTAGCGAAGAACGTTATCAAGCGATTTGCTGTAATCCGCTTCCGAGATCTCCAGCACAATCTGCTCATACCTTAATCCTTTTTCGGTATATTCGTCTAAAATAGCCAGAAAAGATTCACCGTAATCCTCAAGCAGTCCGGCTGCCCGCCGGTTTACAAACAGCATTTCGGTTCTGCCGGCTTTCAAAAAAGCATCGAGTGCTTTTCGTATAATGACATCTTCTACTTCACAACGGTAGTCATCCGGTGTATCTTCATCATGGAAAAAGTGTCCGAGACTATGGACCGTCTCTCCTTCTATGTAACGGCCTAACACTTCATACCCAATAATTTTATGTTCATCAGCGCTGAAGATCGGCTGGTAATATGGTACAACACGATCCAGATGACTCATAATTTCCAATGCATCCATGAAAAACCCCCCATTCCGTCCAATCGTTTATTATTATACATGACTTTTATTTATTATGCTGTTAATTCAAAGAAGCCCGGCACAGAAACGCGCCAGGCTACATCATATGCCGGCGGGCAAAATCGACGAATCGAAATTTATCCGGCCGGTGTCTTGACTCCGTATACTGAAAAAGGCTCGCATTATCTAAATAAACGTAGTTACGCACCACAGCAATATGTGAACAGCCATTCATGTCAAGAAGGGCTGTGTCTTCTTCTGTGCAGGGCTCAACGGTTATTTCCTTTTTAGCAAAACTGATCGTTAAACCAAGTTCTTCTTCAATATAAGCATAAATCGATTGTCCGCATATCTCTTCTGTCAGAGAGGGAACATGCTTTTTCAATAAAAAATCCTTGTCTAAAATAACACGCTCCCCATCGAAAACACGCGTCCGGGTCACTTTCCATATCTCTTCCTTTGGACTACATTGAAGCTGATGCTGCAAATATGGCTCGGGACGAATTAATGCAAGCTCTTCTACATCTGTGTGAATCGCTGCGTTAAGCCCTTCTGCCAGCTCTTTAAAGCTGACAAGCCCCGAAAACGGAAAGCTTGCACGGCTCGTGTCAAGAACGACCGAGCCTTTGCCGCGCAGTTTTTGAATAAAACCATTTTGCGAAAGAAGTGTCAGCGCTTTTCGAATCGTTTCCCTGGATGTTTCATAGCTGGCGGCCAGGTCATGCTCTGACGGAATAAGCTCACCCGGCTGAAAAACACCCGTTTTTATTTTCTCAACCAGCTCTTCGTAAATATACTTGTATTTATTGATTTTCATCTTCGTTCACCTGCATACTGTCATTCCCTCCACTATAACACAAAATGGATTAGTTAAACAGACGGTACACGGTGCTTTCATAAGGCGTTAATGTCCGGCTTGAAAGCTGCACAGGAGCTTCTTTCTCATTTGACAGAACAAGAGATGAACGCTTGCCTTTCAATTCTTCAGGTACAACGAATGACACCGGGCGGCCATAAAAATTATTGATGACGATCCATGCTTCCCCCTCGTATTCTCTCATATATACAAACAGCTCAGGATGATCGCCCATAAGCAGCCGGTAGCTTCCTTCACGCATCACCTTTTCCTTTTTCCGGAGCTCAATCAGTGTTTTGTAATGATAAAAAATAGAGTCTGGATCTTGTTGTGCGGCTTCCACATTAATTTCTTTATAGTTTTCAGCCGTTTCAATCCATGGAGTGCCACTTGTGAAGCCGGCATTTTTTTCGCTGTTCCACTGAACAGGCGTACGGCTGTTATCACGTGATTTTTGCTTTATAATCGTCATGATGTCTTCCTCTGCCATTCCCTGGGCGCGCATTTCATTGTACATATTCAAAGATTCCACATCACGATACTGCTCAATCCGTTCAAAATGAGGATTTGTCATTCCAATTTCTTCACCCTGGTAAATATAAGGGGTTCCTTTCATAAAATGAATGGCGTTTGCCAGCATCTTCGCTGACTTCACCCGGTATTCTCCGTCATTTCCATACCGGCTTACAATACGGGGCTGGTCATGGTTACACCAGAACAAGGCATTCCAGCCTCCGCCTTTATCCATTTCCTGCTGCCAGTCTGACATAATCCCTTTCAGCCACAAAAAATCAAACGGAGCGGCTGTCCATTTTTCTCCTCCAGGATAATCTGCTTTTAAATGATGGAAATTAAAGGTCATCGCCAATTCATGCGAATCCGGATGAGAATAACGAATGCAGTGTTCAATGGTTGTAGAAGACATTTCACCTACCGTTAACAGATCATATTGAGAAAACACGTTATCATTCATTTCACGTAAAAACTCGTGAACCCGCGGGCCATCTGTGTAAAAGCGCCGCCCGTCCCCTTCAAAGTCATCTGGGAAAGATTGATCTTTGGAAATAAGATTAATGACATCCAGACGGAAGCCGTCAATCCCTTTTTGAAGCCAAAAATGCATCATTTCATATAAATCACGGCGAACTTGTTCGTTTTCCCAATTTAAATCGGCCTGCGTACGATCAAATAAATGCAGATAATACTGGCCGCGCTTTTCATCATAAGCCCATGCTGATCCGCCAAATTTTGACTTCCAGTTGTTTGGCGGACCTCCGTTTACTCCGTCTTTCCAAATATAATAGTCCCGGAAGCGGCCGTCAGCTTCTCTCGACTGCTGAAACCAGTTATGCTCGGTAGAAGTGTGGTTAACAACGAGGTCCATGACAATTTTGATCTCCCGATTATGGGCTTGCTCGAGCAGCTCTTCCACGTCAGCCATTGTTCCGTATTCCGGGTTTACCGCATAATAATCGCTAATGTCATAGCCGTTGTCTTTTTGCGGGGACGCATAAATGGGCGTCAGCCACAGCACATCAACCCCGAGGTCTTTTAAATAATCCAGCTTTTCAATAATGCCCCGCAAGTCGCCGACTCCGCTGCCCTTCGTATCATTAAAGCTTTTCGGATAAATTTGATATACAACACTTTGTTTCCACCATTGTTCATTCATATCGTAAGCCTCCTAATAGAAAAAAGGGCAAAAGCGCCCTTTATTTTTGTTTCGCAAATCGTGAAAAAATAAATGTGAGAATGATCGGCAGAACGATTACAATGACCATGCCGATCAAAAAGGATGTCATTCCTTTACTGATAACGAGAAAGCCTGGAATGCCTCCGACGCCAATCGTACTAGCGAGAACACCATTTACCGAGATAAACATACCGGCAATGGCGGAGCTGATCATGGCAGCAATAAAAGCATACCGGAAGCGGAGATTTACCCCGAATATAGCCGGCTCTGTTACACCGAGAAAAGCAGACAGTGCTGATGTGTAGGAAAGACCTTTTAAACGGTCTTCTTTTGCTAAAAGCCCAATTGCTAAAGCAGCTGCGCCCTGTGCGATGTTAGAAAGAGCAAGCATCGGCCATAAAAACGTGCCGCCAAGCTGAGAGCCGACCAGCTGCAAATCAACAGCTAAGAAGGTGTGGTGCATTCCTGTGATAACAAGCACGCTGTACAGGCCGCCGTAAATTAAGCCGCCTAAAAGCGGTACAGTGTCAAAAATATAAATAACCGCATCTGTGATGGCATTTCCAACGATAAACATAACCGGACCGATTAAAATAAAAGCGGCAAACCCGGTAATAAGAAGAGCAACCGGTGCTACAACGAGCAGCTGAATGCCTTCAGGAACTCTTTTTGTTAAGAAAACTTCAATTTTCGCCAATAAATAGGAGGCGAATAAAACAGGCAGGACCTGTCCCTGGTAGCCGATTTTTTCAACCGTCAGCCCCAAAATATTCCAGGTTGGAATTTCTCCTGCTTTTTCTGCTTCACCGTATGCCCAGGCGTTCAATAAATCGGGATGAACGAGAATTAATCCCAGCACAATCCCTAAAAGCGGACTGCCGCCAAACCGCTTCACGGCTGACCATCCGATCAAGGCAGGCAGGAAGGTAAACGCTGTATTCGCAATCAAGTTGATAACGTTTGCAATGTCAGCCCACTGAGGATAACGCTCGATTAACGATTCCTCAAAGAAAATGCCGGGACCGGTTAAAATATTATTCAGTCCAAGCAGCAAGCCGGCTGTTACAATGGCCGGTAAAATGGGTATAAAAATATCAGCCAATGTTTTAATCGCCCGCTGCACCGGATTTAAATTGGATTCTGATGCTTTTTTTACATCATCTTTGGAAGATTCTCCAATACCGGTTTGGTCAACTAAATCCTGATACACTTTGTTGACGGTACCCTGGCCAATAACAACCTGATACTGTCCGTTGGCTGCGAAAGATCCTTTGACTACATCAATTTGTTCGAGTTTTGCTGTATCGACTTTGCTGTCATCTTTTAATGCAAAACGCAGCCGTGTTACACAATGTGTAGCTGCACTAATATTATCACGTCCGCCGACTGCCTCTACAATCTGCTCCGCTTGTTTTGAATATGCACCCATTGTTACTGCCCTCCTAATCTTGTATATACATCTTAATAAGACTTTACCACCTGTATATACATGTTGTCAACAAACAAGGAAGCGATTCCAAAAAAAAAGAGCAGCCCTATCGCTGCTTTTAAAAAGGAAAGCGGTTTAACCACTGTCCGCCATCTATTGTAATACATTCACCATTTATATAAGCAGCGTCTTTCGAACACAAAAAAAGGGCAAGAGAAGCGACTTCCTCGGGCGTCCCAAGCCGGCCCAGCGGTACGCTGTTCAGCGTCCGCCGGGCTGCTTCTGATGACTCCCATAGTTTTTCAGCCCCTCCTGTCCGCTCAATTGGACCGGGAGCGATCGCATTAACACGTATTCCATACTGATAGCCCCATTCAACTGCAAGAGTACGTGTGAGAGACAGTACACCCGCCTTGGCAGCAGCCGAATGCGCAACTTTGGCTCCTGCATTCCATGCATAAGCAGCAGCCATATTAATGATTAAACCGCTGCTTTTTCGTTTAATCCAATAGTTTCCTGCAGCGTGTGAACAATAAAAGGTTCCGTTTAACACAATGTCTATAACAGCCTGCCATCCATCTGGCGTCAGCTTTTCTGTGGGACAAATAAAATTACCGGCAGCATTATTAATGAGCACATGGATCGAGCCAAACGCCTGATCCGCCTTTTCCATCAGCTGCACAGCTTCTTCAGGACAGCGTACATCCATGGCCACTGTTAAAAGCCGGTCGTTTTCGCCGCTTATTTCATTTTTAGCTGCCCTTAATTTTGCTTCGTTTCGTCCGCAAATGACTACATTGGCTCCTTTCTCAAAAAAACGCCGGGCCATATATTTTCCCATACCGCTTGATCCACCCGTTATGACGACCGTCTGGTTTTTCATGTGTTCCCCCCTCATGAATGAATAGTCATTCATAAATATATAATAAAAAGGAAATCCGCAATACAAGTGGATTTCCTTTTTTGTTTTATTCTTCGTCTTCCCTTAGTTGATAAACAGCCTGTAAACATTCAAGCTGACTGTCAACATATATCTCATCTTTGTCACTGGCTACGTAATGGTAGTTTCCTTCATTGTCCTGATAACGTGCTTTTGCTGTATCCGACAGCTGCAAATGCAAAAAGTCCGTCAGCCTGTTTTTTAATGTATGGTCTAAGATCGGGAATAAAATTTCCACCCGCTTAATCATATTGCGTGTCATCATATCTGCTGAAGAAAGGTAAATATTCCGTTCACCGTTATGATGAAAATAGTAAATCCGGCTGTGCTCTAAAAAGCGGCCTACAATGCTGATTACCCGTATGTTTTCACTTACACCGGGAATCCCCGGGCGCATACAGCAAATTCCACGGATGATGCAGTCGATTTGTACCCCTGCATTGGATGCTTCGTACAGCTTCATAATTAACCGTTTATCTGTTAAAGAATTCATCTTGGCAATAATCCGGCCATTCCCATACTTTTTGTGATTGTCAATTTCTTCATCAATGAGTTTTATAAATGCGTCCTGAATATCAAATGGAGCGACCACTAAGTGATTATATTTTGGTTTGTTCATGTACCCGCTTAAATAATTGAAGAAATTCGTCGCATCTACGCCAAACTCTTTTTTAGATGTAATTAAGCCATGGTCCGTGTAAAGCTTTGCTGTTGCATCATTGTAATTGCCTGTGCCGAGATGAACGAACCGTTCAATTTGGCCTGCTCGTTTCCGAACAACAAGTGTAATTTTACTATGTGTTTTCAAATTGTGCATGCCATAGATCACATGACAGCCCGCTTTTTCCAGCTCTTTGGCCCACTGAACATTGTTTTCTTCGTCGAATCGCGCTTTTAGTTCAACGAGAACGGTAACTTGTTTTCCTTTTTCCGCTGCCCGTTTAAGCGATTCAATAATCGGTGAATCGCCGCTGACCCGGTAAAGCGTCATTTTAATCGCTAAAACGGTAGGATCATCTGCCGCCTGCGAGATAAAATCCACTACCGGCTCGAATGATTCGTACGGGTGATAGAAAAGAATATCCTGCTGCAATACTTTTTCAAAAATATTTTCCCGGGAAGACAAATCGATTGGCAGCTGCGGAATAAACGTTTCATACGTCAGCCCTTCACGAAGCGTGCTCAGCTTCTTCGTAAAAGGAAACAAGAAAGTTAAATCAATCGGGCCGTCTATTTCATAAACATCTTTAAAATGAATTTCAAGCTCTTCAAGCAGGTAGTCCAGTACATCCTGATCTAAATCCTGAGATTTAATTTCAAGCCGGACAGCGGCTCCCCATTTTCGCTTTTTTAATTCTTTTTCAATTTCAAGAAGCAAATCGCGGGCGCCTTCTTCGTGAATTTCCATATCCGCATTGCGTGTAATCCGGAAAGTATTCACATTCTTCACAACATACCCTTGAAAGATACGGTCAATAAAATATTCTAATACGTCTTCAAGTAAAACAAATGTGCCGCCTTCCTCCGATGGCACTTCGATTGTACGTTCCAGCACTCCCGGCACCTGCACAATGGCTACGCGGTCCATTTCTGCTTCCGGCTCATCATTTTGCAGCATCACAACTAAATTAAGTGATTTATTTAACAGCATTGGAAACGGGCGGTAAGCGTCAATGGCCATCGGTGTTAAAACAGGAAACACTTCGTTGTCGAAGTAATCAAGCAAAAAACGCTGTTGTTCATCCACCAGCTCAGCCGGCTTTTTCAACAAAAATCCTTCCTCTTTAAGGGCGGGAAGAATTTCCTCTCTTAATATCCTGTTTTGTGTTTCCACGAGCTCATGCGCTTTAATGCTGATCCGGTTGAGCTGCTGCTTGGGTGTCAGGCCCGCTTTGTTCTCAGGCTTATTAAAGCCTGCTTTTACTTGATCTTTTAAGCCGGCTACCCGTACCATAAAAAATTCATCTAAGTTTGAACTGAAGATCGCCAAAAATTTCATGCGTTCCAGCAAAGGATTATTTAAATCCGATGATTCTTCCAACACACGTTTGTTAAAGTTAAGCCAGCTTAATTCTCGATTGTTGTAGTATCTTGGATTCGCTAAATCAATGGCTGTCTGCCTGCTCATCGGACTCCCTCATTTCAGTTTTCTTTAATTTGTTTAAATTCTATCTGAATGTCTGTCTGCAAGGCTTTTTCTAAATGGCGTTTTTGTTTATCGCTTTGGTAGCGTTCAGCGAGCTCGCTTCCTTCGCAATAAACCGTAATAACAATATGATCATGTTTTCTTTTCACACCTAGATCGCTGACAATGCTTCGCTTTGAGCTGTTTAAGCTATAACAAAGCTTAAGCAGGGCACCGTACTCCCGCATTTTTTGGAGGTCCTCTTTGGTGAACCAGCCGTCGAACTGCTCTAAATATTGCTTGAGTGTCGAATTATTTGTAAAGGAAGCGACCAAAGAAATATATGCTTTCTCTCGATGGGTAAAGCCGTCAAACATGGAGTTAAGCAGAAGATAAAAGGTATGCCGGCTTTTTGCATTGGATGATATGTATTCACCGAGATAAAACAAAGCCGCCGCTTGTTCAATCATAAACCGCTCTTTGTTCGTGACCTTTAAAATCTGTTCTTGTTCAAAACCGCGAAGCATATTTTGAGTCAGCTTCATCATTTGGTAATGATGATTTTCATCATGGCCATAAACAGTTAACAGTCTTTTCACGCCGTTTCGTTTTACATCTTCTGCTGTGTCCCAATTGCTGTTTTTTGCCCGCTCCAGCATGATTCCATCTCGAAGCCCCCGGGAGCTGACCAGTATTCTTTTCGCTTTTGTATGTATAGTCAGCTGATAAAAGACTTCAATAGCCGGCAAAATTAAATCAGCGCGCTCATTTGAAAGACCATCCACTTTCTCAAGCTCTGTGTATGAAAGCGGAGAAAGCTCGGTGCGCAGCTGTTCAAGAGCTTCTGCGGACAGCTCATAGCCGTGTACGCCAAGAGGCGGATAATTTTCTTTTAGCTGCTGGACATTCGCCAAGTTGCGCGCGCTGCCGCCCACAGCCGTAATTATGCCGTCCGGTGCTTCACCAAGCCAATCGAATTTTTCAAGCTCTCCTTGAATAAACTCAGCCATTCGTTTCTGCTCTTTCGGCTTCATTCGACCTTCTGGGATAAACTGTTCTTTAAGGGAGACCACGCCAAAAGGAAAGCTGAAAAAATGTTTCAATTTTCTGTTTCTATAAAGTGTGATTTCTGTACTACCTCCGCCGATATCAATCGTCAGTCCATTATCAGCCGGCATTGTTTTCAAAACGGCTGACAGCCCGTAAGAAGCTTCTTCCTCTCCCGACAGCAACCGGATATGAAATCCCGTTTCTTCCTTGACTCTTTCAATAATGGCATCTCGGTTTGATGCCTGTCTTATAGCAGCTGTTGCGGTACATTCTACCTCTGTTACCTCGTAGTAACGGAGAACTTCTTTGAAATTGAGCAGCGCTTCAAGCAGCAGCCGGACACCTTCATCGCTCATTTCACTTTTTTCATTTAAAAAGTGCCGCAGCCTGAGAGGTGCTTTTACATTTCGAAATTCCTCAATCGCTGACCCTTGCTCTTTATATAAAACCAGACGGACTGTATTGGATCCAATATCAATAATGCCTGTTTTGGTTTGCATCACAGTGATTCCCGCTTTCTTTTTTTATTCATTTTCCCCTTTAAATATACCATGCAAACCACCATGAATGCTTCCAAATCACGGTTAAACAGTATATAATGAGAGAAAATGAGGACGAAAGGAGTCACTACATTGAGCAAAAAATCTGAACCCTTCACCGAACCTTCATCCGAAGAGACCCTCGCTAAAGCCATTTTCACGGTTAACCGCCATGCAAAAACGGCTACAAACCCAAAATATCTATATGCGCTGAAAAAATGCGCTCTCCTGAAGATGATCAAGGAAGGCAAAGCAGAAAAAAAAGGCCTTCACTTTTCCCGAAATCCTAAAAACAGCCGGCAGCAGTCGGATGTGCTTGTTTCATGCGGTGAATACACCTTTCATATGCCGCCTTGTAAAGAAGACTTTACTTTATTGCCGCACCTAGGACGGTTAAGCGAACAAATACGCAACCCCCGCTGTTCCATGGGGCTGTCTAAAGCAAAAAGTACTCTTGAGGCGTATACGGGTATGAAAGAAAAAGAAACAAAGCCGAAGCCTCCCGGTCAGAAAAAGTACACGAAGCCGGTGTTTAAACCGCTTGGCCAGTCATATTAAGAACGAAAAGGACGCCGCTGACAAGCAAGCGTCCTTTCTTTTATAGGGCAAGTTCATCAATATACTGAACAAGACGGGCAATTTCCGGCTTGCTCACCTGCGCATCGGCACCTACTCCTGTACCCTTGTGGCGAAGCTCGTCGGTAATCAATGAAGAAAAAATAATGACTGGAAGTTTTTTCAAAACAGGATGATCTTTGATCCGTCTTGTTAGATGGTGTCCGTCCATTTTTGGCATTTCAATATCTGTAACAATCAGCTGCACTTTTTCGAATGTATTTTCCTGTTCAAGTGTCGATTCCAAATAATCGAGGGCAATCTGGCCGTTTTCAAAAAACTCAACCCGGTCATATCCCGCTTCCACCAGCGTATCGTGAAGCAGCTTGCGGAGCAGCGGTGAGTCCTCTGCCACAATAATTTGTTTTTCGGACCGCTCACGCTTGCCCAGACTTCGAATTTGATCCACGTGAATGCCGGAATGCGGATTAATATCTACGACAATTTTTTCAAAGTCGATCAACAAAATCATCGTTTCATTGATTTTGATCACGCCGATAATTTGATTGTTGCCTCCCTGATACATTTCAGACGGCTTTTCAATATCATTCCAGGAAATACGGTGAATGCGCGTCACGTTTTGAACGTGAAAAACCACTTTTTGCTGGTTAAACTCTGTTACAATGTATTTATCCATCTGGCCATTTTGAGATGGCTGCAGGCCCAGCACTTTTGCCATATCAATCACTGGCAGCACCTCACCACGAAGCTGAATAATGCCTTCAATGTGGGAGTGGGCATGCGGGATAAAAGTAATAGGCATAGGCTGAATGATTTCTTTTACTTTCATCACATTAATCCCATATTTATTGCCCTGAACTTCAAATTCCACAATTTCAAGTTCATTTGTTCCAGATTCAAGTAAAATTCCATAATCATTTGTCATAAGTCATAAGTCCCCTTGCTTTTTTATTTTACTATATCACGAACGAAAAGATTGTCGATGCTTGAAAAGTTTATAATTCTTTAATATCTAATTCAAAAATTTACACTATAATAATATTAGATAAGAAAAAGGTGGTTTACAAATGGAACATCGATTGAATACACGTGTGAAAAGCATTGAAATTTCGGGTATCCGCAAGTTTTATAACCTGGTCGGTACTCAGGAAGGAATGATTTCTCTTACGATCGGCCAGCCGGATTTTAACACTCCTGATCATGTAAAAGAAGCCGGTATCCGTGCTATCAAGCAAAACGCGACCGTGTATACGCCAAACAGCGGGCTGCCTGAGCTAAAAGAAGCTGCTGTCCGTTTTTATAAGGAAAAGTATGGAGTCTCTTACAGTGCGGACACTGAAGTGATTGTGACTGTTGGCGCAAGCCAGGCGATCGACATTGCACTGCGGGCTGCTCTGGAGCCGGGTGATGAAGTGATTCTTCCAGGTCCTGTTTACCCCGGTTATGAGCCCATTATTCACTTATGCGGTGCCAAGCCGGTGATGGTAAATGTAACCGATAATGATTTTCGCATGACTGCCGACAAAATCGAGCCATACATATCCAAAAAAACAAAAGTGATCGTTCTTCCTTATCCTTCAAATCCGACTGGCGTCAGCTTAACGGACCAGGAGCTTCAAGACGTTGCGGCGCTGGCAAAAAGATATGAGCTTTTCGTTTTAGCCGACGAAATTTACAGCGAAATTGTGTATGAACGTCCTCACGTTTCCATTGCGTCCTTTTTGCCGGAACAAACGATTGTCGTAAACGGCTTGTCCAAGTCACATGCGATGACCGGCTGGCGGATTGGGCTTTTATTTGCGCCGCAGTCTATTACACAGCACATTTTAAAAGTCCATCAGTACAACGTCTCCTGCGCTTCTTCTGTTTCACAAAAAGCAGCGGTTGCCGCCCTGACCGACGGCATGGATGATGCGCTGCCTATGCGCAGCGAATACCAAAAGCGGCGTGATTTCACCTTCGAGAAATTGCGGGAGCTCGGACTAGAAACGGTCAAACCTGATGGTGCTTTTTACTTTTTTGTAAAAGTACCTACAGCTTATATCGGCTCTTCTTTTGATTTTTGTTTAACTTTAGCTCAAAAATATAAAGTAGCGGTTGTGCCCGGCAGTGCTTTTTCTGATGCGGGGGAAGGCTGGTTCCGTTTGTCTTATGCATGCAGTGTTGAGGAAATTGAAGAAGGGCTGCGGCGGATCGAGCAATTTTTAAGAACACTTTAATGAATAAAGCAGAAGCTGTGATGCAGCTTCTGCTTTTTTTCATAAAAAAAGCCCGGACAGCGATCGCCCGGGCAAAAAGTGAGAGAAATGGAGAATGAAAAACTGGTTACGTTTATATCATTCCCGTTTTTTCTGCTTTTACACCTTTTTTATGAATTTTTTTTGATGGATTGAACAAGTTCTACAACTTCTTCAGCTGTTGACATTTCAATTGCTTTTGCTGCCAGCTCTTCCATGTCTGCTTTTGACAAATGTTTCATTTGCGCACGTGCTTTTAGGATGGATGTGGCACTCATTGAGAATTCATCAAGGCCTAGACCTAAGAGTAATGGAATCGCTGTTTCATCTCCGGCCATTTCACCGCACATGCCAGCCCATTTGCCTTCTTTGTGCGCCGCTTCAATAACCATTTTAACAAGACGCAGGATAGACGGATTGTACGGCTGGTACAAGTAAGATACACGTTCGTTCATACGGTCTGCCGCCATTGTGTATTGAATCAAGTCGTTTGTGCCGATTGAGAAAAAGTCTACTTCTTTTGCAAACAAATCAGCAATAACAGCTGTTGATGGGATTTCCACCATGATGCCAAGCTCTATGTGTTCTGCAACGCTTACGCCTTCTGCTTCAAGTTTTGCACGCTCTTCTAAAAGAACGGCTTTTGCCTGGCGGAATTCGTTTACGGTCGCAATCATCGGGAACATGATTTTCAAGTTTCCGTAAATGCTCGCACGAAGCAGGGCACGAAGCTGCGTACGGAAAATATCCTGCTCTTCTAAGCAAAGACGAATCGCACGGAAACCAAGGAATGGGTTCATTTCATGCGGCAGGTTCAAGTATGGAAGCTCTTTATCACCGCCGATATCCAATGTGCGAACAACGACCGGTTTGCCTTCCATGCCTTCTAAAACAGCTTTGTAAGATTCAAATTGCTCTTCTTCTGTAGGGAGGTTATCGCGGCCCATATATAAAAATTCTGTACGGTACAAGCCAACGCCTTCTCCGCCGTTTGCTTTTACCCCTTCAAGGTCTGCAGGCGTCCCAATGTTAGCCGCAAGCTCAACGTGGCGGCCGTCCGCTGTAACCGTTTGTTCGTTTACAAGCTTCGCCCATTCCGCTTTTTGCTGCGCGTATGCTTCTGCACGTTTTTTATATTCTGCTGCTACTTCTTCTGTCGGGTTGATGTGTACTTCCCCTTGAAGACCGTCAATGATAATCATATCACCGTTTTGAATATCTGTTGTTGCATTTTTCGTTCCAACAACTGCTGGAATTTCCAATGAACGTGCCATGATCGCAGAGTGCGACGTACGGCCGCCGATATCTGTTGTAAATCCTTTAACGAATTCACGGTTCAGCTGAGCGGTCATAGAAGGCGTTAAATCTTCTGCAACGACAACGACTTCCTCTGCAATCAAAGCAGGTGCTGGAAGATCTACACCAAGAAGCGCTGCCAATACACGTTTTGTTACGTCTTTAATATCTGCTGCGCGCTCTTTCATGTATTCATTATCCATCGCTTCAAACATGCCGATAAACATGTTTGCTGTTTCTTGAAGCGCGTATTCTGCATTCACAGACTCTGATTTAATTTTGTCTTCAATCGGTCCAGTAAGTTCTGGATCGTTTAACACAAGCAGGTGAGCTTCGAAAATAGCCGCTTTATCGTCTCCTAAATCCTTGCGTGCTTTTTCTTTGATTACTTCAAGTTCTGCTTCTGATTTTTTCAACGCTGCACGGAAACGCTCAGCTTCAGCTGCAGCATCTGCTACATCCTTTTTCTCAACTGTTAAGTCTGGTTCCATTAAGCGGTAAGCTTTTGCAAATGAAATTCCGTCTGATGCGCCAATTCCTTTTAATATCGCTGCCATTATTAGTTTGCCAGCCCTTCGTTTTGGAGTAGTGTTTCAATCGCTTGGAGTGCAGCTTCTTCATCACTGCCTTCTGCTGAAATCGTAATTTCAGCACCTTTGCCGATTCCAAGTGACATTACACCCATGATGGATTTTAAGTTCACTGTTTTACCGTTAAATTCAAGATTTATATCGCTTGAGTATTTGCTTGCTGTTTGAACAAGCAGCGTTGCAGGACGTGCATGAATGCCTGTGTCTGCTGTTACTGTAAAAGTTTTTTTAGACATGGATCGTCTCTCCTTCATACATTTTTCTTCATAGAGAATAGCATTAAATTTCATTTCTCTCAACGATCGAGTTTTTTCAAGTTGCTGCTTCTCCCTTTATCTTTTAAAATAGACAAATATAGACAAGTGTAAGGAGTTTTTGGCATGTATTATAAAAGACAAGAAGCGTTTCGCTATGCTTTTTCCAAATCAATTCCAGCGGTTTGCGAAGTATTCGAGTCCACCGGTCCAGATGAAAGAAAAAAAGTTCAATCGTTTGATGCTTTTATCCTTGATATCAGCCCCAGTGGATTAAAAGCGGCTTCAAAAGAAGCTCTTGACCCAGCAGCCGATCCGATTCTCGTTTTTACTTTTGAGCTGGCTGGTACGCTTATTTCTTTTCCAGGAAAAATGATTCGGCAGCGACAAGCCGGCAGCGTATATCACTACGCTGTTCAAAGCGACGGAAACGAAGCATTAAAAAACCAGATTATTGACTCACTTAAAAGGTACACGAAAGAGCAATTGAAAAAGTCGAAACGTTAATGAACATAAATCATTTTGCGCGTCATTCCACCGTCAATAACCAAATTTTCTCCGGTTATAAAAGTATTTTCTGGGTCGGTAAGATATAAACAGGCTTTGGCTACATCCTCCGGCCTGCCGACCCGACCTGCTGGATGCTGGGCATGATCTTCCGGCCGCAGCTTCGCGTAGTCACCCGTTTCAATCCAGCCGGGACTGATACTGTTTACCCGTATTCCCTTCTCACCTAATGTCACGGAAAGCGCATGAGTCAACGAATAAATGGCTCCTTTTGACGCTGCATACAATTCTGTATGAGGCTCTGACATACTTTGCCGAGTTGAGCACATATTTACGATGGCGCTGCCGCTTTTCATATAGCGGGCGGCTTCGCGGGAACAAAACAGGACGCTTGCTGCATTAGTGGTCATTATTTTGTCCCAGTCTGTTTTCTTTATGTCCCAGATAGAGCCAAAAGAAGAAACTCCTGCATTGTTAATTAAGATGTCGATGCCGCCGTATTCCTGGTTAATCTGCGCAAACAACTCTGCCATTTTGTCTGTATTTCCTACATCCGCACAACAAAACGCCGCGTTATAACCGGATTGCTTCCATTCCTGAACAACTGTCCGGCCTTCCTCTTTCATATCTACAATAATTGTGTTGGCACCTTTTGCGGCGAAAGCATAGGCTGTTGCTCTGCCAATCCCATTCGCCCCGCCTGTTACGATGACGGTTTTGTTCTTGAACATGCTTCCACTCCTTTAGCTTCGAGGTGCTTCCATATATTCATATTCAGTGTGGCCACCGTGTTTGGCAATGCCTCGGAAATGTTTAAAGTCAGCCTGTTGAATAAGCACCTGCCGAAACGAAAGAAAATCATTTCGTTCAATGTGTACACGTGCAACAGTTCCATTGCGAAGGCTTTCAAGATATCCCGCAGCTTCTTCTGCAGTCACGCTTCTCACCTCCTATTAAAATAGTCAAAAAATTGACACAACACCGTGTAAAATCCTTTACTATTTTCAAAAAATAAGGCAAAATTTATTTTAATACCTTTCGCTAACGTTTTCATTATAAAAGAAAACGAGAGAAAATGGTATCGTCAATTGTCGAAAAGGAGCGAAACAGATGACTAAAGCAGAAGTCGGCAACATTATTGAATTTAAAGACGGCCTACGCGGGATCGTCGAAAAAGTAAATGAAAACTCCGTCATTGTTGATTTGACAATTATGGAAGATTTCGATGAGCGCGAATTAGAAGAAAAAACAGTCGTTAACCATAAAAATTATATCATCGTCCATGCATGAAAAAAAGAGCGGATTCTAGAATCCGCTCTTTTGTTTATTTACACTGATTGAATCGTAATTTGATCGTTTTCAACTACTGCTTTTAAATGCGCAGCATCTGGATGATCGATCATAAAATCAGCGATTGCATCTTCAATATGCTCTTGAATGGCCCGGCGAAGCGGCCGTGCCCCAAATTGAGGGTTAAAGCCAATCTCAGCCAGCTTTTCTTTTACTGCTGCATCCACACCAATTTTCATTTGCTGCTCCGCAAGCATATCATTCAAGTCGCCAAGCATCAAATCAACAATTTGGATAAGCTCTTTTTTGCCAAGCGCTTCAAACTCGATAATCGCGTCGAAACGGTTTAGAAATTCCGGCTTGAAGAAATCAGACAATGAGTCAAGAACAGAATCATCGGATTTTTGAGCCTGCTTGTCAAAGCCGACTGTTATATTTCTTCTGCCGACACCAGCGTTGCTTGTCATAATGATAACGCACTCTTTGAAACTTACCGTCCGCCCCTGGCTGTCTGTTAATCTGCCATCTTCCATTATTTGCAGGAACATATGCTGAACATCAGGGTGTGCTTTTTCAATTTCATCAAGCAAAATAATGCTATATGGATTACGGCGCACTTTTTCTGTTAACTGACCTGCTTCTTCAAATCCCACATATCCCGGAGGAGAACCAATCAGTTTAGACACACTGTGTTTCTCCATGAACTCACTCATGTCCAGGCGAATAAGGGCTTCTTTAGAGCCGAATAACTCTTCTGCCAATGTTTTTGTTAATTCTGTTTTACCAACCCCTGTTGGTCCGACAAACAGGAATGAACCAATTGGGCGATTTTTCGCTTTTAAGCCCGCACGGCTGCGGCGGATCGCTTTCGCCACTTTTTGAACGGCTCTTTTTTGGCCAATTACCTTGCCGGCAAGATTTTCTTCAAGATGTTTAATTTGAAGCTGTTCATCTTGATGAAGCTTTCCAACCGGAATGCCTGTTTTGCTTGCAATTAGTGATTGAATCACTTCTGCTGTAACGGTTGGTGCCTCAGCCGCTGTACCGCCTTGAGCCAGTTTTTGTTCCAGCGCAGCTTCTTCGTCACGCCATTTTGCTGCTTCTTCATATGCTTCCTTTTGCAGCGCTTCTTCTTTACGCTTTGCTGCCTCGGAAAGCTGTTCTTGAATAGAAGCTGTATCAGACGGGTTAATGGTCAAGTTTAACTTAGAACCCGCTTCGTCAAGAAGGTCAATTGCTTTGTCCGGCAGGAACCGGTCCTGAATATAACGATGTGACAGAGCGGCACACGCTTGAATCGCTTCTTCAGTGTAAGTAACCTGGTGGAAGTCTTCATAATGCTTCTGCAGGCCTTTTAAAATATGGATCGTTTCTTCTACGTTTGGCTCCGCGACTTGCACCGGCTGAAAGCGGCGTTCGAGCGCTGCATCTTTTTCGATTTGACGGTATTCTTTTAATGTTGTTGCACCAATCAATTGCATTTCGCCACGGGCAAGGGCCGGTTTTAAAATGTTGCCGGCATCCATAGATCCTTCTGCTGACCCCGCTCCAACCAGCTGATGAATTTCATCAATAAAAAGCAAAATATTTTTCCGCGTTTTTACTTCTTCAATGATTTGTTTCATACGCTCTTCAAATTGCCCGCGCACACCTGTACCGGCAACAAGGGAAGCAACATCCAGCACATATACTTCTTTGCCTGTCAGTTTCGCCGGCACTCGTCCTTCTGCAATGTAAAGAGCAAGTCCTTCTGCAATCGCCGTTTTACCAACACCAGGCTCCCCAATCAGAACAGGGTTGTTTTTATTTCTTCTGTTTAAAATTTCAATCACACGCGCGACTTCTTTGTCGCGGCCGATCACCGGGTCAATTAATCCGGCTTTGGCAAGTGAGGACAGATTGCGTCCGAATTGATCGAGAATCCCGCCGCCTCCGCGTCCCGCTCCAGCTGACGGTACTTGCTGCTTCATTGCCTGCTGCAGATTTTGTGATTGCATTCCTTTCATAAACTCATCAAATGGAAAACCGAATGATCCAAAATTCATGTTCATTCCTCCCATAGTTTGTTTTTCTTTTTGAAAGCATGCATCGCATAAATGATACTGTGCTGATTGACCATTGACACGGACATTCATTTGCACATTCGCACGATGCTGCTGGCATTTTTGACATTTCATCCACGTCATCCCCTTTACTTTGACTTTGACTATATTTGACCATATCTTTATTATAATTTGACCTTTTTTGACTTTCAACTTTTCTGCTCACCATAAATGGCTGCAACAAAAGAAAAGTTCAACTTACATAGAAGAAATGGATTCTTGTTCTGCATTTGCCCTTCATTGCAAGTTCGTTTAAAAAGGTTCGAAAGTTTCGTTGTTCTTAATTTTGACCATCTTTGACTATAACTCTATTATAAACTGATCTTTTTGACCTTCAACTTTTCTGCTCAATATGATGTGCCTAAGGAAAACAACACGAGCGAGCATAAGGAGAACAAAAGCAAGTTCAGCTTCCCCAAGAGAAAACTGCTCCCTCTGGCTTTTGAACTGTCCTGCAAGTTAACCTAAAAGGTTTTGTGAGTATTTATTATGTTTAACTTTGACCATCTCTGACCATATATTTATTATACTTTGACCTTTTTTGACTTTCAAGTACTTTTTTAAAAAAATAAAGTGCCAAAAAGGCACTTTATGCAAGCGGCAAAAAAACAACAAAAAGCAAATCAAAGATTAAGTGAGAAATAATCAGCATTGGTATGCTTTTGCGCCATATATATAAGCTTCCCCAAAACAATCCGCCGCAAAGAGCGGCCATCATCCAAAGCCATTCACCGGAAAAAACAAAAACAGAAGCGTAAAACAGTGCCGCTATCACCATAGCTGCCCACTTGTTCATATAGCGGCCGAGGCGTTTTTGGATAAATCCCCGAAAAAACAATTCTTCTCCAGGAATGATAATCAGCACAAGAACGATATAATGCCAAATAAATACGGGGCTGAATAAAGCATAGATAGAAGAAACATGCTCCTCTGCCGCTACAGGCATCAGCTTCAGCAGTGCATATCCAGCCGCAAAGAGTGCGTATAAAACAACCCCAGACAAAATACCGTATAGCATAAACCGGTTTGTATTCTGCTGATCATCGATCGGCTCGCTTATAATTGAAATACTAATAAAAAACAAAGTAGCTGCTGTGTAAATATACCAAAAAATATCTTTATCCAAGAAAGTTACATATAAAAGAACGTATGCCGCTGCCACTCCAAGAATAAAGCGCCAGTCTTTCCATAGTGCCATTCATAAAGCTCCTTTCCTTAATCCGAGTTATTTTACCATATAAAACTCAGATTCGGCAAAAGCGTTACGATAAGTTTTTAATAGACAGCCCCAGTTTTCTTAAAATAGCCGTTGCCTGTTCGACTTCTTCCTCCGACAGCACACTTACAAGATCATGAATGTTTTGCTCATGCACTGGAAAAATGCGCTCAATCAGTTCTGTTCCTGCTTCCGTGATAGCGGCATGGGTAATGCGCCGGTCGTGTGGGCAGGCTACCCGTTTTAGCAGCTGCTTTTTCTCAAGCTTATCCACAACATATGTAATACTGCCGCTTGCAAGCAGGATTTTCCCGCCAATTTGCTGAAGAGGCTGAGGCCCTTTATGATATAACAGTTCCAGTACAGCAAATTCTGTCGGATTAAGGCCGGACTTTTGAATAAACCCATTGACCTGCTCGTTTACCACTTTATATGCGCGCGATAGCACAATAAATAATTTTAGCGATTTTTCACTTTCTTTCATTATTATTCCCCTGCCTGTCTATTCATTTCTTCATTTATACGTTACACATTTTCGCTTCCTTTTGGAAGCAGAAACCTGCCATTTTCCACAATTTCCACAGCGGTTTTTGTCGATTTCCTTTCTCGGTCGTGTATAATAACGTCATGTGTTTACTCTATTAAACAGGTGATCTTATTGAAAAAACGTGATAATTATTTTGACAACGTTCGGTTTTTTCTTATTTTTTTGGTGGTATTTGGTCATCTTCTTCGTCCATATATTCACACCGGTCCGTTCCTTTATGCTCTTTATATGGTAATCTATTCTTTTCATATGCCAGCTTTTATTTTGATTTCCGGCTTTTTCGCCAAAAGCATAAAACGGCCGGGCTATATTAAAAAAGCGGCCGAAAAGCTGCTGATTCCATTTCTTATTTTTCAATGTGTGTATTCGGTTTTTTATTTTTGGATCGACCATGAAGAAGCCCTTTCTGTAAGATTGCTGATTCCTGAATGGTCGCTTTGGTTTTTAATGAGCTTGTTTCTCTGGCATGTATTGCTTTTAGGCACTGTTAAATGGCTGAAAAACCCGTTCATTGCGCTTATCCTTTCGGTAGCAGCCGGTGTTGGAATCGGCTTGGTCAATGAATCACTGACTGTTTTAAGCATCGGCCGGACATTTGTGTTTTTCCCGTTCTTTTTAGCGGGCTATTATGCAAAAAAAGAATGGTTCCAGCCGTTGTTCCGCATGCGGTCCCGCATTCCGCTGTTTCTTTTTGCCGCCGGGCTGTTTGCATACTGCTATACGCATACAACGATGCAGATTGAGTGGCTGTTTGGCTCCCAATCGTACGCAGCGCTTGGCGCTGACGGAACAGATGGTTTGCTTTTACGATTGTTTGTTTATGCTGTTAATATCGTCATGATTGCTTTTTTTCTTTCCCTTGTGCCGCATAAAGTCTTTTTCTTTACCGCATGGGGACGCAATACTTTATACGTGTACTTGCTGCATGGTTTTTTTGTTCAGTCGTCACGGCGTGTAGAAACACTGGAACTGCCGCCGTCTCTGCTTGTTTTGTTTGGGACGGCTACTGTTTTAACATTTGTCCTGGCGTCTCCATGGACAGCCGCCCTGTTCCGCCCATTTTTGGAGCTGAAACGCCCCAGCTTTTTCATTAAAAAGGAGAATAAATCGTGAATATTACTGTTTGCACATTAAATGCAAAATATATCCATACTAATTTGGCGATCCGTTACTTGAAATCTTACTGTGAGGATGCCTATAATATCCGGCTGGCCGAGTATACGATCAAAGATCCTGCCATGAATATTGTATCCGACTTGTACAGCCACAAACCAGATGTGATCGGCTTCAGCTGCTACATCTGGAATATTGAAGAAACGATCCGCGTAGCCGGCATGATAAAAAAAGTACTGCCTGAGTGTACGATTGTCTTTGGCGGCCCGGAAGTGACTTATGATGTTCCATACTGGCTGGACCGGCTTACGGATGTGGACTTCATTGCGATCGGTGAAGGAGAAAAAACGTTCCGTATGCTGCTCGACCAGTTATCGGGAGAGCGCGACTTTTCCAAAGTGCCCGGCCTTGCCTACAAAGAAAACGGCAAACAGCTCATTCAGCCCCAGACGAATAAAATCGATCTGCGCGAGCTGCCTTCCCCGTTTCGCTTTGAAGAAGACCTGGATTCACTGTCTAAGCGGATCACCTACATTGAAACGAGCCGCGGCTGTCCATTCCGCTGCCAATTCTGTTTATCGTCTATTGAGACTGGAGTGCGCTATTTTGACCGCGAGAAAATAAAAGACGATATTCGTTTTCTGATGAAAAACGGGGCTAAAACCATTAAATTTGTTGATCGGACGTTTAATATCAGCCGCAGCTATGCAATGGAAATGTTTCAGTTTCTCATTGATGAGCATGTGCCCGGCACTGTATTTCAATTCGAGATTACAGGCGATATTATGCGTCCGGAAGTGATTCAATTTTTAAATGAGAGCGCCCCGGCCGGTTTGTTTCGTTTTGAAATCGGGGTACAGTCGACCAATGACGGCGTAAACGAGCTCGTTCAGCGAAAACAAAATTGGGAAAAACTAGTACGTACCGTGACGATGGTAAAGGAAGGCGGTAAAATTGAGCAGCATCTTGATTTGATCGCCGGCCTGCCGGAAGAAAATTACGATTCATTCCGCAATACATTCAATGACGTATTTGCCCTTCGGCCGGAAGAGCTGCAGCTTGGCTTCTTAAAGCTGCTTCGCGGAACAGGTCTGCGTCTAAGCGCTCCTCAGTACGGCTATCAGTACATGGATCAAGCGCCGTATGAAATGCTGTCAAACCGGGTGCTTCCATTTGATGAAGTGATTCGTATTAAACAAACGGAAGACGTGCTTGAAAAGTACTGGAACGATCACCGGACCGATGAGACGATTGATTATATTACACGCCATCTCGCTGAAACACCGTTTGACTTTTTCCAGGATTTTGGCGCATTCTGGGAAGCGAACGGCTGGAGCCGTATCGGCCACCAGCTGGAGGATTTATTTAAGCGGCTGGATTCGTTTGTGCGGACGGCTTATCCGAATGACGCGGCTCATGTAGAGAATATTATGAAGTATGATTATTTAGCCAATCAGCGCTTTAAGCCGCGTAAGCCTTGGTGGAATACAGACGAGTCTGCCCAGCGGAAAGCAATCTATCAGCAGCTTGCCGTCCACCCTCTGCTTGCCGGTGAGTCGTTCGCATCTCTCGGGCTTCGCGAAAAAGAACTGCATAAGCATACGATCCTAGAGCCCGTTACAATGCAAAAACGAAACGGCACCTGGGTACAAGAAGACGGCTGGCTGCTTGTTTACTTCCAGCCAAACGGTGCCGGCTCTTCGTCCTACTTTTTTCCGTCCCGTTTAACGGCAGCTATGTAAACCAAAAGCGTCAGGCCTTCCCGGCCTGCCGCTTTTTACTTTGGTTCATAAACCCGCTCTTTTGAATAAAATGAAAAAGCCGCATCCCTTTTTCCCATTAAAAACCGGGCGATCAGACGGGATAGAAACAAGCTGTACACCACTCCGTTGCCGCCATAGCCAAGCAGGAACAAGCTGTTGGGCACATGGCTGTACTGACCGATGATGGGCTGCCCGTCCTGCGTATGGGCAAACGACCCGCTCCAGCTGTACTCCGCGCGTATTTTTCCTTTTAAAGACGGGAACCATGCCTCAGCTTCTCCAATAAGCTTCTCCGTCTTTGCCGGCATCTTTCGGTCACGCGCACTTCCTTCTGAAGCCGGTTCATCAAGTCCGCCGATTACAATGCGCCGGTCTGCTGTTGTCCGGGCGTAATAGTAAGGGCGGTTGGATTCCCAGATCATGACGCTATCCTTCCAAAACGATAAATCCTCTACTGGGTTCGTTATAATCGCATAGCTGCTTTCGACGACTGCATTTGGGTCCCTTACCGTTTCCTGCGTTTCATACCCCTGGGCAAAAACGGCTTTTTTCGCTTTAAGTAAATGGCCGGTCTCTGTTCGCAGAATGACACCGGCTTCATCCGCTTTTTTTAAACTTACTTCTGTTTGCTCAAATACACGAACCCCTTCTTCAGCAGCCGCCCTTACAAGTCCATGTGTGAGCTTGAACGGATTGACCTCTGCATCGCCTTTTGCGATAATAGCGGCCGGCCGGCTGAAAGGAACCCATTTTTTCATTCCCTCTCTTTCCACGTAGTCAACATCAAACCCTGCTTCTTTTAAAGCAGCGTATTCTGTTTGTATTTTGCCCATATCTTCTTCACAGCTCGCGAAAAACAAACTGCTGCGCATGGTCAGGTCCGGATCAATCGGCAGCGACGGGGCGATATCGTTTTGAAGATAGCGGATCGCATCAAAACAGCGCCAATAATGATCAACTGCTGGCCTTTTGCCAAATAAACGGATCGCTTCATGCAGAAGCTGATCGCTCGCAAACTGCAGTAATCCTGTATTCGCGCTCGAGCTTCCCGCGGCCACTGTCCGTTTTTCAACGAGTACGACGTCAAAGCCTGTGTTTCTTAATTCATAAGCGGTACAGGCGCCAGATACACCTGCACCGATAATCACGACATCACATTCTATATCGGCTTTTACAGGTGGGTAAGCCGGTGCTTCTTTCAATGTCTCCGGCCAGTACATACTTCCTGATTTTAAATCCATAGCTATATCTCCTTTTTCTTATCCGTCTCTATCTATACGCTTAAAACATCGTTTTCAAACCCAAAAAAACACTTCGAACTGTGACATTCGAAGTGTTTTAAAGTTTTTTGATTTAAGCGCTGGCGTTTTCACTGCTTTGTTCAGGCCCTTTCGCGCGGGCAACTAAATACCCGCCTGCAGCAATCGCAAGGAGAACACCCCAGAAAACAAACTTCCACGGTTTTGATTCAGGAAAATGCTCATCCAGCACTGCCAGGGACGGGTGAGACAATGTAAAGACTGCCAGTTTCACGCCGACCCAGCCGACAATTAAAAATGCAGCTGTTTCGAGTGTTGGATATTTTTGCAGAAGACGGACAAACCAGGTAGCCGCAAAGCGCATAATAACAACGCCAATAAAACCGCCAAGGAACATCACCAAAAACTGCCCGGAATCAATGCCGCCAATCTGGCCCCAGCCTGTTTCCGGAAGGGTAACGGCTAATGCTACAGCCGCGAGCATCGAATCAATGGCAAACGCAATATCCGCCACTTCTACTTTCAAGACTGTCATCCAAAAAGAAGAGCCGCGCAAATCCTTTTCGAGTCCATGTCCTTCGATCTTTTTGTCTTCTTTCCACTTTTTGTACAAATGACTGACACAGATAAAGAACAAATAAAGAGCGCCAATTGCCTGTACCTGCCATACTTTGACGAGAAACGAAATAAGGAACAGTGCTGCGATGCGAAAAACAAGAGCTCCCATCAATCCATAAAACAGCGCTTTTTTCTGCTCTTCTTTCGGCAGGTGCTTGACCATGACCGCCATGACGACAGCATTGTCTGCTGCTAAAATCCCTTCCAAAATAATCAGGACTCCGAGCACCCATACGTACTCCAGTAATAAAGCTGTATCCATTTGCCCATCTCCTTCCAATATCTTTTTTGGAAGCGAGCATAAAGAAAACAAAAAAAAGCGAGACCTTTGCCTGTAATAAAAATTACAGACAAAGGTCTCGCTAAGCATGTGTGGTCTTCTTCATGCCAGCAGCGCCGATGGATAAATCCATGAAGTGACGACGCTGCTTTAGGTTTGCACCTAACGCTACTCCCCTTCGACTATTCGTCAAAGAAATTTATTTTTCACAATATTAGTATATTCAATTCTTTTTAGTTTGTAAACTTTTTTCTTTTTTCGTCTCCCGATCAAAAAAACTAAACACAACCGGAATAACAAAAAGCGTTAAAAACGTACTGGAAACCAAACCACCGATTACAACGATCCCCATCGGCTGGTTGATTTCCGTCCCATCACCAATTCCTGATGCAAGTGGAATAAGCCCAAGAATGGTTGTCAGAGCTGTCATTAATATTGGACGGACCCTGTCTTTAACAGACTGGACAATGGCTTCTGTGCCAGAGTATCCTTCTTCTTTTCGCTGTAAAATATAATCAACAATCACAATGGCATTGTTAACGACGATACCGACCAAAATTAAAATACCAATTACAGCAGGGATACTAAGCGGCAAATTTGCCATAATAAGCGACAACGCTACTCCAATAATCATTAATGGTACTGTAAACATGATAACAAACGGATATTTAAATGATTCATACTGGGCAGCCATAACAATGTAAATAAGTACGACGGCCAGCACCATTGCCATAATCATATCATCCTTTGAATTATCCAAAAGCTCTTGGTCTCCGCTGTATGAAACAACGGTTTGATCCGATAAGTGCAAGCCGGCAATTTTCTCATCTACAGCCGAAGAAATGTCTCCCAGATTTTGAGATGCTGCATAAGTAACCGTAAATTGAACGGCATCCTGTCCATCAATATGTCGAATATTAACAGGTCCTTTTGTTACTTCAATATCCGCTAATGCTTCAAGAGCCAAAAAGTTGCCAGCTGGTGTTTTAACAAGCATTTTCTTTAATTTTTCCAAATTTGCTGTTACATCTTTATCGTACCGGACGTAAACCGCTTTTACTTCCGAGGATTCTTCTTGGATAATCTGTGTGGCAAACACGCCGCGTGTTGCGTCATTAACGAGCTGCGCTACTTGAGCAGGCGCAAATCCAGCTGCCTGGGCTTTTTCACGGTTGACTGTTATTTGTATTTCGCGAACCGTTTCATCCAGGTCTGTTCGTACATCTGTTACACCATCAATTGCTTCTACTTCCGACTGAAGCTTTTCAACTACATGATCAAGACGGGTTTTATCACTGTCCCGTACACTAAAAGACAACGTTTGCGGAGTAGTTCCAGATGCAGATTGAAGATTAAACCTTACATCCGCTGTTTTATTTACTTCTTTTGCAGCCTTCTCTGCGGCTGGCTTCACATGATCTACAAAGTCAAAAATAGACCGGTTCCGGTCTTCTTTCATTTTCACATACAGTTCGGCTTCATTTGCACTGTCTCCTCCACGAAATGATCCTTCCTGCGTCGATCCAATTAAACTTACGTATACCTGTGTATCCTGCTCACCGGCCAGCACTTTTTCAACAGCTTTAACCACGCGGTTTGTTTCACCGAGGGAAGTTCCATTTTCCGTCTCTACCCGAACCGTTACAAACCCTTCATCGGTTGGAGGCAAAAACTGAGTTCCCACTTTCGTTAACCCGAACACACCTCCAGCCAGCAATGTCAGTGCTGTACCAAGGACAATCAGCCGATGTGCGAGTGACCATCTCACAGCTCTCTCAAATAACATCAGCCGGCGTGACTGCTGGCGCTTCATTTCCAAATCGGCCGGTACCGTTTTTAAAAAGCGGCTGGCCAGCATCGGTATCACGGTTAAAGCAACGAAAAGTGAAGCCAGCAAGCTGAAGGAAATGGTTAAAGCGAATTCTTTGAAAATCTGACCGAGAATCCCCGAGATAAACACAACAGGCAGAAAAACAGCAACGGTCGTTAAAGTAGAAGCTGTAATCGCCGCACCGACTTCTTTAGCGCCGTCATAAGCAGCTGTTTTTGAATCCTTCCCCATTGACAGGTGCCGGTAAATGTTTTCAATGACCACGATCGCATTATCAACGAGCATTCCGATCCCGAGGGCAAGAGCGCCCAGAGTCATAATATTCAAATTGAACCCAGCCAAAAACATGAGTACAAACGTAATAATAACGGAATAAGGAATGGCTACTCCAATAATAAGCGGGCTTCTGATGTTTCGTAAAAAGAAGAAAAGAACCGCCATGGCCAGCGCCCCGCCAACAACGAGAGAATTGGCGATGTTTCCGATTGCCAGCCGGATATAATCTCCCTGGTCTGTTAAAATATTGGCTTGAACGGATTTGTATTCGTCTTTTTCCAGAAGCTCATCCAGCTTTTCCTGGAATCTCTTTGATACTTCTGCTGTATTTGCATTTGATTCCTGAAGAACACTTAATAAAACAGCCGGCTGCTCGTTCGCTCGTGTAATGGAATTTTCATTCAATGGTTTTTTTTGAACAACTGCCACATCGGCTATGCTTATTTCTTCTCCAGTAAGCGGGTTAACAGAAATGATTAAATTTTCAATGTCTGCCAGGGATGTTAACTGACTGATAACACGCGTAGTCAGCGTTTTCCCTTCTGTTTCCACTGTGCTGCCCGGAAGTGATACGTTATTGGCACCGATTACTTGAACAACGTCAGATTGCCCCAGCCCATATTCCTTTAATTTTTCTTCATCAAGCTCCACAATAACTTCATCGGCTGTTGTTCCTGTAACCGATACATTCGCCACACCCTCTACGGATGACAAATTCGTCTGCAGCGCTTCTGCCAAACGCTCAAGGTCTTCTTCTGCTCCTGCCTGAAGGGACAGCTGAATAATAGGAAACTGTGATGGATCAAACTTTAACAGCTGAGGTTCCCCTGCACCGTCTGGCATAGGTGTCTGCCCAATCCGCTGCAGTATATCGTTCTGGACATCATCTATACTTGTACTCCAAGAAAATTCAAGCAAAATAAAGTTGGATCCTTCCTGGGAGGTCGATGAGATATTTTCTATGCCTGGAAGAGTGGCCAGATTTGTTTCAAGCGGCTTGGTTACTTTTTCCGATACTTCCTTCGGGCCAGCCCCTTCATAATTAGTCACCACCACTGCGATCGGCGGATTTAAATCCGGAATTAATTTTAACGGAATCCGGGTTAAGGAAACGATTCCGAGAATAATAACTAAAAACATAATGACCGTCGTAAACACGGGCCGGTCAATCGAAAATCGGCTTAGCTTCAACCTGCTTCCTCCTTCTTTCTTGACTGATTCTTCTTTAACTATACCGAATGATCGGCCCACTGACCAAATTGAACACTTTTACGGCCAAAAAGAAAGAAGCCTTTTGACAAGGCTTCTTTAAAAAGAAATTATCCAATTAAGTTATACAAACGAATATTTGGATGCTTATCCTGGAACCAGCGGAGCGCAAAGTCATTTTCAAACAAGAAAACAAGCTTGCCATGACGGTCGCGCACAAGCGTGCTGCGCGAAGACGACATGGCATCGGTAATATCCTCTTCGTTTTCAATCCAGCGGGCAATTTTTTGGCCGATTGGCTCCATGCGCACTTCTGAATTGTATTCGCCGACCATCCGGTGCTCAAATACTTCAAATTGGAGCTGCCCGACAGCCCCGAGAATATACTCTTCTGTACGGACCGTTTTATACATTTGAATGGCGCCTTCCTGTACAAGCTGCTCAATTCCTTTGTGAAAGCTTTTTTGCTTCATCACGTTTTTCGCTGCCACTTTTACAAACAGCTCTGGAGTAAACTGAGGCAGCTTTTCAAATTGGAAAATAGGCTTGCCGCCTGTAAGGGTATCGCCAATTTGGTACGTTCCTGTATCGTATAGTCCGATGATGTCCCCACTAACCGCTTCATTAACCGTACTGCGGTCGTCCGCTAAAAATTGTGTAGATTGGGACACCTTTGTTGTTTTTCCTGTCCGGGCGAGTGTAACCGCCATACCGCGCTCAAACTTGCCGGAGCAAATACGCAGAAAAGCAATCCGGTCACGGTGAGCCGGGTTCATATTCGCCTGGATTTTAAAAATAAAGCCGGAAAATTGTTCGTTCAGCGGATCAATTTCACCTGCGTCAGCGTTGCGCGGCTGTGGCGGTGGCGCAAACTGAAGGTACGTTTCTAAAAATGTCTGTACGCCAAAGTTTGTGAGTGCGCTGCCGAAAAAGACGGGTGATAATTCACCTGAATTAATTTTTTCCCGCGAAAATTCATTGCCTGCTTCTTCAAGCAGTAAAATATCATCCATCGCTTCTGTGTAAAGAGAAGATTCTTTAATAGGATGGTCGACCGCAATATGCCCCTCTTCATCAAGCGGCAAAAAGCGATCCGCTTCTTCTGTACGGAATTGCTCAACTCGCTTGTTATAACGGTCATAAATGCCAAAAAACTCTTTCCCCATGCCAATCGGCCAGTTCATCGGATAAGACTGAATGCCGAGCACCTCTTCAAGCTCCTCCAGCAGTTCAAGCGGCATTTTCCCCTGGCGGTCCAATTTATTAATGAACGTAAAAATCGGAATACCGCGCATGCGGCATACTTTAAATAATTTGAGTGTCTGGGCTTCAATCCCTTTTGCCGCATCGACAATCATTACGGCACTGTCAACCGCCATCAGCGTCCGGTACGTGTCTTCCGAGAAATCCTGGTGACCCGGTGTATCCAAAATGTTTACATTGTACCCTTCGTAAGCAAACTGCATAACAGAAGAGGTGACGGAAATTCCCCGCTGCTTCTCGATTTCCATCCAGTCAGATGTAGCAAATTTGCCTGTTTTCTTTCCTTTTACCGTTCCGGCGTCACGGATTGCACCGCCGAATAGGAGCAATTTCTCTGTCATTGTCGTTTTCCCGGCATCCGGGTGAGAGATAATTGCAAACGTTCGTCTTGATAATACGTCTTCTTTAAATGATGCCATTCTGTTCTTCCTTTCTTTCCTTACACATTTATATTCTGTTAAATCAGATAAGCTATATAAGTAAGTATTATTTTAATGTTGCGTCTTTTTCCAAACAGTTGAATCGCCAACGCTGTTAATTATAAACTAGTCAGATGTGGATGTGTAAAGAAAATTAAAGGAGTGTTTAAAATGTCGTTCCTCTGGGGACTATTTGGGATTGTAATCGTATTAGGGATTGGATTTCTTTTCTCGACCAATCGGAAGCGTATCAACTGGCGGACTGTATTAGGGGGACTTGCTTTCCAGCTTGTTTTTGCGTTTGTTGTTTTAAAATGGAGCTTCGGGCAAAAAATGATGCTGAAGCTGACGGAAGTCGTCAATGCGATCACTGGCTATGCAAATGAAGGAATCAACTTTTTATTTGGCGGCTTTTATACAGAACAATCTGGTATTACATATGTATTCGCCTTAAATATTCTTCCGGTCGTTATCTTTTTCTCGGCCTTGATTTCTGTTTTGTACTATTTAAACATTATGCAGTTTTTCATTAAAATCATTGGCGGATTTCTATCATCGCTTCTCGGTACCCGTAAAGCAGAATCCATGTCAGCTGCCGCTAATATCTTTGTCGGACAGACTGAAGCACCGCTTGTAGTAAGACCTTATATTCAAAAAATGACGGAATCAGAATTGTTTGCGGTCATGACAGGCGGTCTTGCATCGGTTTCGGGCTCTGTTTTGATTGGCTACTCCCTTCTTGGCGTACCGCTTGAGTACCTGCTTGCGGCAAGCTTTATGGCTGCACCGGCTGGACTTGTCATGGCAAAACTGTTTCTTCCAGAAACGTCGGATGTGCCTGAACCGAAAGAGTTTAAAATGGAATCAGATGAGGATGCGGTAAATGTGATTGATGCAGCTGCCAAAGGAGCAAGCGTCGGTCTTCAGCTGGCTTTGAACATTGGCGCTATGCTGCTGGCGTTTATCGCAATTATTGCCTTGATCAACGGCCTGCTCGGATGGGTTGGCAGCTGGTTTGGTTTAAACGACCTTTCACTTGAAATGATTCTTGGTTACCTTTTCGCACCAATTGCGTTTGCCATCGGTGTTCCGTGGCAGGAAGCTGTCACGGCCGGCAGCTTTATTGGACAAAAGCTGGTTTTAAATGAATTTGTTGCTTACTCCAACTTTGGCCCGCAAATCGACGACCTGACGCCAAAAACAGTCGCGATTATCAGCTTTGCTCTTTGCGGGTTTGCCAATATTTCTTCATTGGCCATTTTAATAGGGGGCCTCGGCAACTTAGCGCCATCACGCCGCCCTGACATTGCCCGCCTTGGCTTGAGAGCAGTTATAGCGGGGGCTCTTGCTTCCCTGCTTAGTGCTGCGATTGCTGGTATGCTTATTTAGTTGTTTGGTCGCTTCTTTTCGCGGGGAAATGATAGAAGAAACGAAATCTGACCCGAAAAGGAGCGATCTTTAATGGAACCGGTCTATAGGGTGACCGTTAATGCAAAGGGCGGACGGGAAGGAAGCGTCTGGACAGAAGAAGGACCGCTGAACCTTGAGCTGACCACTCCATCCATATTCGGCGGCCAGGGACAGCTGCGAACAAACTATCTTGAGTTATTTGGCGCTTCAATTGCTGCCTGCTATCAAAACGCCGTGCAGCAGGCTGCCGGTATTGATGATCATGCAGATGAAACGTTTGCTGATGTTGCTGCACAAGTTGATGTGTTGAAAGACCCTGAGAGGGGCGGCCACCGTCTCAGCATTATGCTTCATGTGAAATTTTACGGAGGCCGTTTTAATGAACTGCTTGATCAGCGTGTAATTGATGAAGCCAGCGGGTTCTGCCCGCTGATTAAAGCACTCGAAGGTGAATGTGATTTCGCCATTCGGAAATACTAAAGAAAGAGCAATTGCTCTTTCTTTTTCTTTTGTCTTAATTGTGAAAATATTCCCAATTAATTTTTATTCATTTTTTTGGTTTGATCTATTTGATATCGGGAATACATAAACCATCAAAGCATTACAAATAACTTTACCAGGAGGAAAACATCATGGGCTTTATTATCTTCTTAATTGTCGGTGGAATCATCGGCTGGTTGGCAGGACTTATTCTAGGTAAGGATATTCCAGGCGGGATCATCGGCAACATTATTGCAGGTATTATTGGCGCATGGCTTGGCGGCGCAATCTTCGGTGATTGGGGACCAACCATCGGTGGAATGGCTATTATTCCAGCTTTAATCGGCGCTATCATCCTTGTTGCCATTGTAAGCTTTATCCTTAAAAAAATGCGTCACGCTTAATAAAAACGTCATCCTTTTTAAAAGGATGACGTTTTTTTGCATTAATCTTGAAAAGCCTGTTCAAAATCCCGAATTAAATCATCTGGAGATTCGAGCCCAACGGACAATCGCAGCAATCCGTCTCGAATGCCACGCTTGTCCCGTTCCGCATCCGGCATAGCCGCGTGGGACATTTTTGGCGGATATGACAAAATGGATTCAACCGCACCAAGACTGACCGCAAATACTGGAATTTTTGCACGGGCAGTAAAACGGCGTACCGCATCTGCATCTTCTAATTCAAATGACAGCACAGCGCCGCCGCCTGCTGCCTGGCGGAAGTGAACGGAATGGCCTGGGTGCTCAGCAAGACCTGGATAATACACATGCTTTACTTTTGGATGAGAAGCCAGGTAATGAGCAATTTCAGCTGCCCCTTTTTGCGATTGCTCCATCCGGACTGATAATGTTTTTAATCCTCTCAGCACAAGCCAGCAGTCCTGAACACCAAGCACCGCTCCAAACGAGTTTTGCAGCGCATAAAATTGAGCAGCTAATTCTTCATCTTTTGCTACAGCGAGACCGGCCAGCACATCGCTGTGCCCGGATAAAAATTTTGTTGCACTATGAAGAACAAGATCTACACCAAGCTCAATGGGCCGCTGCAAATAAGGAGTCAAAAAAGTGTTATCTAAGAATGTCAGGCATCCGTTCGCTTTAGCGAGTTTCACAACACCCTCAATATCGGTTACTTTGAGCAGCGGATTAGACGGCGTTTCCATGTAAAGCACTTTTGTATTCGGCTGAATAGCTTTAGCGACAGCATCCAGATCTGTCATATCGACAAATGTATGTTCAATGCCAAAGCGTGTGAGCACGGATGTAACCATTCGGAACGTGCCGCCGTATACGTCATCTGTCACCACTACATGATCGCCTTTTGATAAAAGCATAAACGCTGTAGAGATAGCCGCCATACCGGAAGCGAACGCAAAACCACGCACGCCGCCTTCCAATTCAGCAATTGCTGCTTCTAGCGTTTCACGAGTCGGGTTGCCGGACCGGCTGTAATCATACTGGCCGAACGTATCAAAGTCAGACTGATGAAACGTAGATGCATGCTGAATCGGCACACTAACCGCGCCGGTATTTGGATCAAATTTATGATTGTTATGAAGTAATTTGGTTTGAAATGTATAGTCGCTCAACTCGTTGTTCATCCCTTCATTTTTTGAAATGCCTGCTCGAGATCTGCAATTAAATCCTCCGCATGTTCGATCCCGATTGAAAAACGTAAAAGCCGGTTACAGACGCCGTTTGCAACACGGATTTCTTCCGGTATATCCATGTGTGTTTGTGTGGCTGGATACGTCATAAGACTCTCTACGCCGCCCAGGCTTTCCGCAAAGGAAATAATCTGCAAGTTTTGCAGGAATGCATTTACCCACTCTTCTGACTGTAAGCGGAATGACAGCATACCGCCCTGTCCCGGATATAAAACATCTGTAATATCATCATGCTCTTTTAAAAATGACGCAATTTTTCGACCGTTTTCTGTATGCTGTTTCATACGCAGGCTGAGTGTTTTCATGCCGCGGACAAGCAGCCAGGAATCAAATGGCGCGAGCACGGCACCGATTGCATTTTGAAAGTCAAAAACACGAGCCGCCAGTTCCTCACCTTTTACAGCAATTAAGCCGGCCAGCAGGTCATTGTGCCCGCCAAGATATTTCGTGGCGCTGTGAAGAACAATATCGGCACCCTGCTCAATAGGACGCTGCAGCACTGGAGTATAAAATGTATTATCCACAATCAACAGCAGACCGTGTTCTTTTGCAAAATCAGAAACGTCTTTGATGCTGATTTCGTTCATAAGCGGGTTGGTTGGCGTTTCCAAAAAGACCGCTTTTGTTTTCTCGGTTACCAATTTTTTTGTTTCACTCAATGATTCAAAGCTGTCATATGTAAAGTCGAGGCCAAACTTTTTCCAGGCTTTTTCAAATAAGCGGTACGTGCCACCGTACAAGTCAGCTGATACTAAGAAATGATCACCCGGCTCAAACAAAGACATTAAAGTATGGATAGCGGCCATGCCGGATGAAAAAGCAAATCCTGCATCTGCTCCTTCAAGATCAGCGATCGCTTTTTCGACGACCTCGCGGGTTGGGTTTCCTGTCCGCACGTAGTCATAGCCTGTGGACATGCCAATTCCCTCGTGGCGATAAGCTGTTGAAAAATAAACAGGCGGATTAACTGTTCCAGTTGGATTGTTTGTACGGTTGCCGAGTTGGGCAAGCTTTGTTTCAATATTTGTCATTTCTATCGCTCCTTTTAATATAAAAAAAACAAGCCTCCATGGAAGAAGGCTTGTTTTTACACTTCTTCTCATCTCCCGGACGGTGTCAGTCCGCTGGATTTAGCACCTTTGCCGATACGGCCGGTTGCTGAAGCATCGTCGGGCCAGTCCCTCCGCTTCTCTTGATAAGGTTTGTTTAATTGATCTTATTTTCTAAATGTACAGGAAAAAAGAAAAGAACACAACCCTTTTATTTATCGGGACATTTTTTGCCCGATTCTATTTACAACCCTTCTGAAAAGCGATACAATACAAAAATAAATTTTCAGAAAATTTGAATCAGTTTCCGGTTTGCATTGCTATGAAAATTAGAAAACTGAACAGAAAAGGGGAATCACATTGAAAGATTTACGTCAGGATGCACTTGACCTTCATCGTCACTATCAAGGAAAGCTGGAAACAGCAGCGAAAATGGGGGTTACAGACTTAAACGATTTAAGCCTTGTTTATTCGCCAGGCGTGGCTGAACCCTGCCTTGAGATTCACGAAAACCCAGAAAATCTGTATGAGTATACGATGAAAGCCAACACAGTGGCAGTTGTATCAGACGGTTCAGCTGTTCTCGGATTGGGAGATATCGGCGCCCATGCTTCCCTTCCCGTAATGGAGGGGAAAGCTATTTTATTTAAAAATTTTGGCGGTGTGGATGCTTTTCCGCTTTGCATCAATAGCAGCGATCCAGAAGACATTATCCGAACGGTAAAACTTACTGCTTCATCCTTTGGAGGCATTAATTTAGAAGATATCAAAGCGCCCAACTGCTTTTTGATTGAAGAGCGTCTCAGAAAGGAAATGGATATTCCTGTTTTTCATGACGACCAGCACGGTACAGCGATCGTTACAGCTGCCGGTTTAATTAATGCGTTAAAAATTGTGGACAAGTCCTTTTCTGATATCAAAATTGTCATTAATGGTGCTGGTTCGGCTGGTATAGCCATCGCTAAACTGCTTCAGGCATTTAACGTAAAAAATATTATTATGTGTGATACGAAAGGAGCAATTTACGAGGGACGGACCGCTGGGATGAATCCGATTAAAGAAGAAATTGCTTCGTTTACTAACCCGGATAAAGTGAGCGGACCGCTTGAGGAAGCTGTAAAGAATAGCGATGTGTTTATCGGTGTCTCTGCTGCAGGAGCGCTGACACCGGCTATGATCCAGACGATGAAGCCGGATGCGATTGTTTTTGCAATGGCCAACCCGACGCCGGAAATTCTGCCGGCAGATGCCAAAGCAGCCGGTGTACGCGTGATCGGCACAGGCCGCTCCGACTTTCCAAATCAAGTCAACAATGTTTTAGCTTTTCCGGGCATTTTCCGTGGGGCGCTTGATACACGGGCTTCAGATATCAATGAGGAGATGAAAATGGCTGCTGCTTTTGCCATTGCCTCTCTTGTAGGCGATCAAGAACGCTCTGAGGAATATATTATTCCATCTGCATTTGATCCGCGTGTAGCACCGGAAGTGGCTGCTGCTGTTGCGCAGGCAGCGATGGATACCGACGTTGCGCGAAAACATGTTTCCGTTGAAGCAATCCGCCATAAAACGTACCAGCTTTCTTCCCTTCAAGTAAAGCCGGCAGCGATCTCTCTTTCTTAAATCGTTATACAAAAAAACCCCATCTGTTTAGGGGTTTTTTTTCATATAAGGCTGTTTATGGCATATAAATTAAGGTAATGTAAATAAATATCATTTAATTATTAATTTATTGTAAAGTTTATGTTAAGATATAAATAGAAGTATTGACAAATGGAATGGAGGAAGGAGTGGAATGAGCTATGACAGTAGCTGAATTTTACGGAGGAGTTGAGTATTCTGTTACGCAATTTGCGATACAGCTTACAAACGAAATAAAAGAAAAAATCGTTAAGCGCGATTTATTTTATAAAGAGCAAATTACCCACTATATCGAATGCCACGCATTACGCTTTATTCAATCATTAACCCTCTCACCGGCCGTTTCAGCTGTGATGAAAAAGGAAATCATCCATCATGTGCTTTTCAAGCTGAAACCGGTTATGAACCGTCATGTTGTTTTCCAAGTAATCAAATAAAAAAGCACCCGCGACGGGTGCTTTTTTCGTTACCATTGATGTTTACGCCGATTGATTTCACGCCGATTGTAAATTTGTTTTTTTTGTTCTGATTTTCGCAGTCCGTCTTCAATTTTTGCAGAGACGATGCCAAGGAGAATGCCTAGCAGGGCACCTGCCCCTACTTCAACCGGCTGGTGGCCGAGCAATTCCTTTAATTCTTTTTCGCGCTGCACGTATTGAAAACTCGGAAATTCACCGGAAAATTTAGCAAGATTGTCTTCAAGATCATTGACCAGCTGGGCAATTTCTCCCGTATGACGGCGGATGCCTTGAGCATCATACATTACAATGACACCAAAAACAGTTGCTAATGCTGTTTCCGTGTGGCGCCACCCTTTATTTGCAGCCACATAAGAAGCCAGTGCCGACACGCCGGCCGAGTGAGAGCTTGGCATACCGCCTGTTGTAAAGGCTTGTTTTACATCCCAATTGCCACTTACTTTTTTATGAGTAAAGATTTTCAGCCCTTGCGCAATGCCGATCGCTGACAGCGCTGTTAAAATACCACGGTTCATTTTTTCCATTCCTACGCCTCCACTTCGCTTGTGCACATATCTTCTCCTTTTTTCATACCCAAAACCCGGCTCTAATATGCAAACAAGTTTCATTTTGTTACGTAGTGATGATGAGATAAATAGCTTTTTCTTGAATAGAAATGGCAGCAGGCGTCATGCCAATTACTTCACCATCAACCATTACCGGCACCGGCCGGCTCGTTTGAACCATGATACTTTTTCCTTTTTTATAGGCAACTCCTGTACGCAGTACCGGGTCCCCTTTCATAAGAAGCGGAAACAGCCGAAAAAGCAGCCGTCTTCTCGAGACAGTATGCACAAGTGTAATGTCGGCTACTCCATCAATAGGATGGGCATACGGACAAATGACAAGCCCTCCCCCATACAAAGACGTATTGCCGCTTGCGATCATCCAGGTGCGGTCTGATATGTATTGATCCTCATCAATCGTAACAATGCTTTTAAATGGCTTGTAGTGAATAATGGATGAAAGGGCGCTCAGCTTATAAGATAGGCCGCCTGCCCCAAGTTTATGAAGCGTTTTTTTATAAAAAGCCCGGGCTGCCTGTCCGGCAATATGAGCATCCAGGCCAATACCGGAAACCGTCAGCCCAAAGCCGTTGTTGACTTTCAACACATCGATCTGCTGCGGAGTTTTTGACAGCAGGCCTTCTACAAAAGCATGTGGATTTTTCGTCAAGCCAAACATACGGGCGAGGTCATTCCCCGACCCGGCCGGAAGTAAAGCGGCCGCTGTATCCGCGTAAACAAGATCCTGTATAACCGCGTGAAAGGTTCCGTCGCCGCCGATCACTGCCACAGCTTTTATCTTTTTTTCTTTCATCCGCTTCCAAATAAACTCACGGGCTGCTACGCCCGAACCTCCCACAAGCGCTTCATAAGGAATCTGTTTCTTTTTTAAAATACCCTCAACTTTTTTCCACAAAAAAACCGCCTGTCCGTTTCCGGAAGACGGGTTGATAATAAATAGGTACATTGCTTCACCCCAACCTCGTTCCAAATGCCTTTTTCTTATCATAGCACGAAAAAAGGCCTGCTGGTTTGCTTTTTTATAAGAAGTTGTTTTTTAAAAGTGCTGCAGCGGAAGCAGGATTTTCAGCCAGGCTGATGGCCGTAATCACAGATACTCCGTCGGCTCCGGCCCCGATGACCTCTTCCGCGTTTTCAAGCGTAATACCGCCAATACCGACTACCGGAAACTGTGGATAACGCTCTTTCATACGGCGGATTAAACCCGTGCCTGCCACCGGGCGGGTATCCGTTTTCGTTGCGGTGGCATATACTGGACCGGTCCCGACATAATCAGCTCCATCTTTTATCGCTTGTTCAAATTCTTCCATCGTATGAACGGATACTCCGACAATACCGCCTTTTAGCTTCTCACGTACGATGGATGCCGCTTCATCTTCCTGGCCAATATGAACACCGTCTGCACCAATGTCGACGGCAAGCTCAATATCATCATTGACAATAAACGGGATGCCTGCTTCCCGGCAGATCGCCTGAAGGCGCTGCGCGGTTTGTTTTTTGGCAGCTCCTGCGAGCGCATTCTTTCCTTTTTCCCGGAACTGAAACATCGTAATGCCGCCGGCAATGGCTTCCTGCAGGATGGTTTCAATCGGCCGCGGGCAGTTCGGCGTACCGGCGATAAAATACACAGCCAGCTGCTCGTTTCTCATAGCTGTCCTCCCCGCTGGCGATGTGCCCAATGATTAGTCGGTCCATGGCCTTCTCCGATATGAAGACCGTCTTCAATCGCCGCCTGAATAAAAGATTTAGCCGTTTGAGCCGCCGCGCGGACAGATGCACCCTTTGCAATCTCTGCTGTCATAGCTGCTGAAAAAGTACAGCCGGTTCCGTGAGTGTCTTTTGTATCAATCCGCCGGCCGGTAAACGTGTGGAACGCCGCCCCGTCATATAAAAGGTCGGATGTTTGATCTCCTTCCTCATGACCGCCTTTAATCAAGACGTTTTTCACTCCGTAAGAAGCAATCCGCTTTGCCGCTTCTTTTTTATCGGCTTCTGAACGAATGGTCATTCCTGTCAGCACTTCTGCTTCAGGAATATTAGGGGTCACAACAAGCGCAAGCGGAAGCAAAACCTTTTTCAATGCTTCAGATGCTTCCTTCTGCAGCAATGAGGCACCCCCTTTGGCAATCATCACAGGGTCAATGACAAGGTTGTGGCACTCGTATTTCCGGAGTGTCCAGGCAGCGGCTTCAATAATGCCAGCCGAAAACAGCATCCCTGTTTTCACGGCATTTACTCCGATGTCTGACAGTACCGCTTCAATTTGCTTTTCTACGGCTTCAGCTTCGATCGGATACACACCGTGTACCCCGAGTGTGTTTTGTGCTGTAACAGCCGTTAAAGCGGACGTGCCGTACACACCCAATTCTTGAAATGTTTTTAAATCCGCTTGGATGCCAGCGCCGCCTCCGCTGTCAGATCCTGCAATGGTTAATGCTTTGGCTACTGTCATATTAAAGCACCTCTACTTTTCCGTTTTCAATTATGTCCTGGCTGCTTGTTTGATAAAGTTGATTAATAAACCCGGCAGCAAACGTACCCGGTCCGTCTGCACCCGGCGCAGCGGCAGCACGTTCCGCAGCCACACCATAAAAGGACAGCGCTGCTGCAGCTGCTTTTGCGTAGTTTTTTTCAACCGCGCAGAAAGAAGCAATTACAGCCCCAAGAAGACAGCCTGTCCCTGTAACGCGCGTTAAAATAGGATGGCCGTTTTGAATGGCATATGCTTCTTCCCCAAACACACTATCTTCCTTGCCGGTAATCACACAAGTAAGGTTCAGCAATTCGGCTGCTTCCCTTGCCAGTTTGCGCACATCTTCATTTCCGCCGCCGTCTACTCCTTTTACTTCAACGGACCGTCCGCACAGTACGGCAACTTCTCCTGCATTCCCGCGCAGTACATCCACTTTTACCTCTGATAAAATGCGCTTGGCGCTTTCTGTGCGAAATAGAGTGGCTCCTGCCCCGACAGGATCAAACAAAACAGGAATCCCTTTTTCATTCGCTGCTTTCCCTGCTAAAATCATGGCTTCTACCTTAGAAGCTGAAAGTGTACCGATATTGAGGACAACGGCAGACGCAATACGGGCCATATCTGCTGCTTCTTCCACGGCATCAGCCATAACCGGGGAAGCACCCAGTGCAAGCAGGCCGTTTGCCGTAAAGTTTGTCACAACAGTGTTGGTTAAATTGTGAATAAGCGGCTTTTCCGCTCTTACTTTTTGGAGCAGCTGAGCTGCATCGTGATTATTCATTAGAAATGATCCTTTCGTTGAAACATTCTTGTTTTTTTCAAGCGGACGGCCAGAAGAAGACCAAGCACGGCCCCTGTCACGCTGCTGATGAGAAATGCCGGCATAAAGGCAAATGCGGCTGCTTTCATACCGAGAAATAAGTTGGCGATCGGTACAGATACAAGCGAAGCGATCACGCCGGTTCCTGCTATTTCTCCCACTGCGGCAAGAGAAGGCTTCTTCCATTTTTGATAAGCATACCCGGCCAAAAGGGCACCAATCATACTGCCTGGAAAAGCGAGAATCGTTCCAAGCCCTAATAGATTACGAACAGCTGCAATTAAAAAAGCGATGATGACTGCCGGGCCGGGACCGAGCAAAATGGCCGCCAGCACATTGATGGCATGCTGGACAGGAAAGGCTTTCGCCGCCCCTGCCGGAAACCAGATAAAAGTGGCGCCGAGAACGCCAATTGCGGCCAGGAGAGACATTACCGCCATTTTTTTAGGGGTAAACAACTGATTTTTCCTCCTTCATACAAAAAACGGCTCAGCAATACGCTGAACCGTTTTTTCGTCAGTGATTGCTACTTCCCTACGCCGGCATGATCCGGATCAGGTTATTGGGGTTAAGGACATTCCTCTCTCAGCCTGAAGGCACCCCCAGTAGGCTTTTATGTATGATGTGTTTTATTTTTACACAGTTGTATGAACCTCGTCAACTGTGCATCCGAAATACTCATTTTTTCCATGAAAAAAGCCGGCAAAAGCCGGCTTTTGGTGTCATTACGCGTCGAATACTTCTACCTTCTCCATTACATCGCCATTTTTCATAGACTTTACAGCTTCAATGCCTGATGTTACCTGGCCAAAAACAGTATGAACGCCATTCAAATGAGGCTGCGGCTCATGAACGATAAAGAACTGGCTGCCGCCTGTGTCTCTTCCTGCATGTGCCATAGATAGAGACCCTTCCTGATGTGTATGCGGGTTTCCTTCTGTTTCACATTTGATTGTGTAACCCGGACCGCCCATTCCTGTTCCAGTCGGATCGCCGCCCTGGCTTACAAATCCCGGAATAACACGGTGGAATACAACACCGTTGTAAAATCCTTCATTCGCTAGTTTCTCGAAGTTTTCTACTGTACCCGGTGCTGCCTCCGGAAACAAATCGAATTCGATTTTCGCTCCGTCTTTCATTTGAATATAGCCTTTTTTCGCCAAAGTAATCGCTCCTTTAAATTTAATCTTTCTTATCATACCACGCACCATTCGATTTTAAAACAAGAGTGTTTTCGGGCAGAAATGTTTTCCGCTTTCATCAAATCTCGTTTTCTCTTATAATAGAGAAAGACTAAAAAGGGAGTGTGATGTCGATGTTAACACGTCCCGGACTGTGGTGGAAAGCAGCGATTGCTTTTTCGCTGCTCATAGCAGCCGTTGTATTTTTATATGTACGGGATACGAATCAAGCGACTGTCGTTCCGTTTTCATCGGTTGAATCTATTATTCAAAAAGAAAACGGAAAAGTAGTTGAGCTGGAGGAGCACCCTGACGGCAAGCTGCATATTTCCACACAAAACGGCGAGTTTACTTCTTATATTTCTCCGGGAAGCGATGCAGTTGACGAATTGAACAAAACATACAATATTCGCTATGAATATGTAAAAGCCAATCCATATGAAAGCTGGATTATTGTACTTGTTCTGTTAACAGCATCGGCCATTGGGTTTTACATTTACCGAAAAAAAGGCGGCGGCATGGGTGTGGCTCACTCAATGAAAAACAGCCTTTCACAGGCCCGTCCCCTTCCAGATATTACGCTTGATGATGTCGGCGGTCTTGCGGATGAGATGAAGGAAGATATTCTGCAGACGCTGTCGATTTTAAAAGAAAGAGATTTATCTACCCGCCTGGGCCTTGAACCGCCGCGCGGTATTCTTCTATACGGACCGCCGGGCACAGGAAAAACGCTGCTCGCTCAGGCTATTGCCCGTGAAATTGGCGCTTCTTTCTTCTCATCAAGCGGTTCCGCTTTTACAGAGCTGTTTGTCGGTGTTGGTGCATCGCGTGTGCGCAGCTTGTTTACAGAAGCACGCAAACAAAAACCAGCTGTTATTTTTATTGATGAAGTTGATGCATTAGCCGGGCGCCGGAAAACACACGGCGGCGAGGAAGGCGAAAAAACACTGACTGAGCTGCTTGTCCAGCTTGACGGCGGCCTTGACAATGATGGCATTCTGTTTATCGCTGCGACAAACCGGCGCGACATGCTTGATGAAGCCTTTCTCCGCCCCGGCCGTATTGATTTCTCGTTCCATGTGACTTTGCCGGATGCAAAAGGACGGAAAGAAATTATTGATATTCACGCTAAAGGAAGAAAATTAACTGACAACGCCGCCGCCATGCTTCAGGATCTGGCAGAGTCTACCGTCGGCTTTTCCGGAGCTGAATTGTCGGCGCTGTTTGAAACGGCAAGCCGCAATGCCATTCGAAGCGGGCGTGATACGATTGGAAAAGAAGATTTTGACTATGCGCTCGACCGCACCATTTTGGGCACAACAACGCGGCCGCTTGCAGATCCTGCTACAAAGCGGCGTGTGGCGATCCATGAAGCCGGCCATGCTCTTGTAGCTGCTCTTACGAAGCCCGGCTCTGTCCGCAAGGCTACGATCATTCCACGTGGACAAGCGCTTGGTTATGTTGCTCCTGTGCCAAAAGAGCTTCATTTATCAACGGCCAGCGAATTGATTGACCAGGTCGCTATGATTCTTTCAGGCGGGGTAGCAGAGCGCCTTTACCTTGGTGAGCATTCAATTGGCGTAAGCGGTGATGTTCAGCAGGCAAAACAGATCTTAGAACGCATGGTAGATACTGGTATTTTCCAGGATCGTTTTTCCCTGACATTCCGTCAAGCAGACAAGGAAACAAAAATGAATGAGCTGTTTGAAGTCGCACTCGAACGGTCCCAAACATTAATTGAGGAAAACCGAGAGGCGTTCGAACGGCTCGTAGAAGATTTAATGACCAAAGAAACGCTTGAAGGCACAGAAATCGAAATGCTCATTTACCAGCACTAAAAAAAGCCTCCTTTTAAAAGGAGGCTTTTTTGTTATAGTACCTTGCTTAAAAAGGCTTTCGTCCGTTCGTGCTGAGGAGCATCAAACAGCGCTTTCGGTTCGTTTTGTTCCACTACATAGCCATTATCCATAAAAATAACCCGGTCGCCCACCTCGCGGGCAAAGCCCATTTCATGCGTTACGACAATCATGGTCATTCCGTCCTTAGCCAGCTGCTTCATGACTTCCAGCACTTCCCCGACCATTTCAGGGTCAAGAGCCGATGTTGGTTCATCAAACAGCATGACCTTCGGCTCCATGGCAAGTGCACGCGCAATCGCCACACGCTGCTTTTGTCCCCCGGAAAGTGAATCCGGATAAGCAGAGGCTTTTTCGGCAAGACCTACTTTGGCCAGCAGGACCCGCGCTTTTTCTTCTGCTTCTGCTTTTTTTACCCCCCGTACATTGATGGGGGCGAGTGTAACATTTTCAAGAATCGTTTTGTGAGGGAATAAGTTAAAGTGCTGAAATACCATTCCTACGTCTGTTCGAACCTCGTTAATATTTGTTTTCTTATCGGTTAAATCTTTTCCATCAATGATTACGTGCCCGCCATTAATTGTTTCCAGCATGTTTAAGCAGCGGATAAACGTTGATTTTCCTGATCCGGATGGACCAATAACCACTACCACTTCCTGCGGTGATACATCAAGGGAAATGTCTTTCAGCACTTCATTGTCGCCAAAAGATTTTTTTAAGTTTTTAACGCTTATCATCAGTGCTTAATCTCCTTTCAACATAATTCATCAAGTAGGTAAGTGACAGTGTCAGTACAAGATAAATAAGTGCAACGGTCAGGTACGGCTCCCATACACGAATATACTGGCCTGCCGCAGCACGGCCCCAATACATCAGTTCAGGCGCAGCCAGCACCGAACCGAGTGAAGATTCTTTTAGTAACACGATAAATTCATTGCCGAGCGGCGGAATTACACGCTTAAACGCCTGCGGCAAAATAACGAGTTTCATCGCCTGCACGCGCGTCATCCCAAGAGAGCGCGCAGCTTCCATCTGCCCTTTATCAATAGATTGAATACCTGCCCGGAAAATTTCCGCAATATATGCTGCCGCATTCAGAGACAATCCAATCACAAGAGATACAACGGGGTTAGAAGGCGACATAAACAACGGTACTATCCCAAAATGAATAATTAATAGCTGTACAAGGAGCGGTGTTCCCCGGAAAATATTAATATAAATATTAAAGGGAAGACGAATCCATCTATTAGTTGACATTTTTCCGAGCGCGATAAAAAGCCCGAGTACAAGCCCGGCCAGCACACCGGCAAGGGAAACACCGAGCGTGACTTTTAAGCCCTGCAGAAAAAACGGCATATAATCTGTGATAATATCAAAACGAAAATCCATTTTTTTCTCTCCTTTCATAGAAAATGGCTGCCCGTTAAGAAATGGACAGCCGTTTTTTTATTGCGCTGCTTTTTTTAAAGTTTCCATATCTGGCGCTTCATCAAACCATTTTTCGTATATTTCAGCATATTTACCGTTTTCGTAAAGCGTATTTAATGCTTTGTCAAAATCGTCCTTATACTCGCTTCCTTTCGGGAAAGCAATACCGTAGTATTCAGCTGCAAACTGATCATCTGTGACCGTTTTAACACCGGCATTCGGATTTGATTTTTCATATTCAAGTGCTACTGCAATATCTGTTACTACAGCTTCAACATCTCCACTTTGAAGAGCTTGGAACATCAGAGCGGCTGTTTCATATTTTGAAATAGCATTGTTGTTTACACCCACGATGCCTTCAGCTGCAAATTGTCCAGTTGTCCCATTTTGAACGCCAATTTTCTTGCCTTTTAAATCTTCCGCTGCTTTAATGTCTGTTCCTTCTTTGTAGATGATCATCGTTACAGATTCAAAATATGGAACAGAGAAATCATATGTTTCTTTACGTTCATCGGTGATAGTGATGCCTGACATGCCGATATCAAGCTGTCCGCTTTGAAGACCGGCAAGCATGGAATCCCATCCTGTATTTTGAATGTTGACGTCATAGCCAGCTTCTTCTGCTGCGGCATTTAAAAGATCTACGTCAAATCCGGACACTTCACCTTTATCCATAAATTCAAACGGAGCGAATGTAGCTTCCGTTCCAACATTAAGTACCTTTTTCTCTTCAGAAGGACTGCTGCCCTTTTCTTCTTCTTCGCCGCCGCACGCTGCTAACAGCAAAGCAGTGCTGGCCATGATAGCGGCTGCTGCTTTTTTAAATGAATAGGTCATGTAAAAATCCCCTTTGATTTTTTTATATAGTACGATAATACTCTTTCCGCTTTAAAAACTCAATCATTTTTTATGCATTTGTTTATTTTTATACATGAATATTCATCGAAAATGCGCATTTTTTGCATTTTATTACAGAATACTGAATAGATTTTGCATAAAGAACGAATTTTCTGAATAGTATTAAGTAAAGCGGAATGCTCTTTTATTCTGTACAAAAATACGCAGTTCATGCTTCCTTAACTTCTTATTGACAATGATTATCATTCCCTTTAAGATGAAAGAAGAACGACGATGAAAAGAGGGAGACTGCATGAATGGAATGCTTCATGGACTCAAAGACATCCATATGGTTATCGCCAACAGCCGAAAGCTGGGTGGTGCTGCGGAAGCCGAGTCGATTACACTTTCATCCGGTGAAACATATACCAATCCGGTTTTTACAAATGTTGATTTGTCCCAGGGAAAATACATTTCGTTCAGCTTTGTGGCAGATAGCGGCGAAAACGTTACAGCACACGTTGATCAAATCGGCGTCATGCGGGGACTTCGCCATAAATTGATCTGCCAGCTTCAAAATGCAGCCGTTCGAGAAATACTGACAGAAGAAACCCTTCGCTACTTGCGTAAGCTGTGTGAAGTAAATGAAGGATTTGTCACTCACTCCTTTAAAAAAGAAGCATTAAAGCTTGTACGGGACGTCAGTATAGACGAACTGGAAAAGCGGCATGTTCATTTGCCATTTGCGATTGAATCGAATGTAGTTGCCATCAATATGAAAAAATTTGCTTAATATATAACCAGCCTTGTTAAAAGGCTTTTTTTTATGTGAAAAACAGGGTGCCCAATCGGCTTCCCTGTTTTTTTTTTACGCTTCTCTAATGACCGCCTGGCAGGCCAGCCTGCGTAAAGAAGCGCCGAGCTTTTTTTGTTCGGCTTCATTTTTAAGTGAGAGAAAGGTTTCTCCTGAAAGAATATCCACAGCACACCGGCCGCATGTTCCTTTACGGCATTTGTAATCTATGCTGCACCCTTGTTCAAGCGCCGCATCGAGCAGTGTAATACCCGGCTTGACTGATACAGTGCAGGAGGCTTCTTTTTGCTTCCATTGAACAGCTGCTGCCAGCTTATCGAGAAATGGCTGTTTTCCTTCCGCCAGGCGGGCCGGCGGCTCCAGCGGTGCACGCCGTGTTTCCCTGCCTGGAATGAGCGAACCGACCGTCCACTCCCTATTCATCATCTCTTGGGTCGGCGAATGTACAAATTGCAGATGGACGTTTGATCCGGAGCACTGCCGTTTCGTATACACGGAATGGGTGATTCATTCCTTCTTCGCCGAGATAAGCGGTTTCGAAATCTTCCGATACCGCCAAATCAAGATTATTACGTCCTGTATTCACAAGCACACCTGTTTTTCCTTTTAAAACAGGCGATTGAAAAACGCCGCCTGTTACAAGCTCACGCACATGCTCAATTTCGAGCACGTTTGTATCGCGGTGTACCCGGTGCAGCAGTGCATACAGCTCTGGCGACAGAACAAGCGCATACGGACCGTTATGGTTCATCTCCATCAGCTTTCCGCGTGCTTCCACTACGTCCTGGAATGCGGTTCCGGATTCGTACCAATTGCTGATTAAATGTGTCTGGCGTCCTTTGACATTCATTAAACCAGGTATGTCAAACTGGGCCGCGCCATGAAAAATCATTTCGTCTTCGAGCAATGCCACATCACGTGCCGCATTGGCTGCTGCGGAAAAGTCGATCGGAATATCAAGTGCTTTTGCCTGCTCAATGTCACGCCAGTACAAAACAAAATCCTTATATAACATAGGAATGGTATAATTGACACGCTTGGATGATTCCACTTCCGTGTCAAACGATCCCTGCAAATCCATATGAGCTGCGCTTTTTTCAGAAAAAATGTCTGTGTGAATGCTCTGTACGCCGCGTCCAAGCGGGCCGTATAACTCAATGAACCGCCGGCCTGTTAATTGCCCTCTGGCCGCTTCAATCATAATTTGCTCCAACTGATCAAAGTCAGCCTCTGACAGTGGTGCGTCTGGATATAAGTGTAATTTGCTCATCAACTCTTCCTCCTACTTTGAAATAAGGGACCCTACTGTAAATGTCCGCTTTGGTCCTGCCGGTTTTGCCGGAAGCGCCGCCGATGTATGCACATGGGAATGATGATCGCTGTGTGCATGATGGTTTAAATGATCGCCATGCTCGTCATGGTGCGCATGCGGGTCTGTGTACCCTGTGTCAAAGCGTTTGTTAATGCCGGCAAGCTTTTCTTTTACAAACTGATAACTTTTATAATTGGATTCGCGCATTTGGGACAGCTTGGCCTGGCGCTCCGCATCTTTAAATTGAAAAAGAGCAAGATCAAGATGCTCCACAAAGTTATGCAGGCCGAACTTTTCAAGATTCAATTCCTGCAGCAGCCGGTTAAACGTATTGTTGGACGGTGTGAAATCGCCTCCCCACCCGGCCTGAAAGGTTTCAATCAGCGGGATCAACTCGGCAAGCCTGGCAAGCCGCTGTTCCTCTTCTTCAAAAATATGGTGATAATACAGCCGCTCGTGGTCATCTTTTGCATTGTTAATAACCGGATCGAGCATTGCCATAAAACTTTCAATATCTTTTTTAGTGCCGGTAAAGATATCATAAAATTCACTTAATTCTTCCTTCACGAGACGCACCTCCTAGTGTACCTTCTTCCATTATAATCGCTGCTTTTTACAGGGGCAAAGATTACATGAAAAAAAGCGCCGATTTTGGCGCTTTTTCGGACCGTTACAGCTGCTCCTGCGGCTGCGCTTTAACGGCTTCAATATTTTTCATTTTATTATCCCAGCAGGCCTGGCTTAAATCGACCGGATATTCTTCCGGATTAAGCGCCCGCTTGTATTCGCTCCATAATAGCGACAGGTTATCCGCCGTCCGGCTCCGAATCGTGTGGATATCGGGCAGTTCATATACACGCGTGCCGTTGATGAAAATCGGTTCATGCAGTTCGCGCGCTTCAAAATTGGTCACAAATTTGCTGACAAAGGTGTGTACAGGATGAAACATTTTCAGCCGCTCGGCATGCTGTGGATCTTCATGTTCCATCGCAATATAATCCCCTTCCGCTTTGCCATTCAGCTTATTGATAATGCGGTACACGCGTTTTAATCCAGGTGTTGTCACTTTTTCTGGATTGGCTGACAGCTTGATCGTATCCGTCATCCTTCCGTTGTCATCTTCAATCGACACCAATTTATAAACGGCACCAAGAGCAGCTTGGTCATATGCGGTAATCACCTTTGTACCGATACCCCATACATCAATTTTGGCACCTTCTGCTTTTAAGTTCATAATTGTGTATTCATCCAGATCATTGGACGCCACAATATGCGCTTTTGGAAACCCTGCTTCATCAAGCATTTTACGTGCTTCCTTGGAAAGATAAGCCATATCGCCGCTGTCGAGGCGGACACCAACGAAGCGAATCTGGTCTCCCAGCTCTTTTGCGGCCCGGATCGCTGCCGGCATACCAGACTTGAGCGTGTCATAAGTATCTACGAGAAACACACAGTCACGATGCCGCTCTGCATATTTTCGAAAAGCTGTGTATTCATCTTTGTACGTTTGCACAAGTGCATGGGCGTGCGTACCGGAAACAGGAATGCCAAACAGCTTGCCTGCCCGGACATTGCTTGTTGCATCAAAACCGCCGATATAAGCAGCCCGCGTTCCCCATACTGCTGCATCCATCTCGTGCGCCCGGCGCGAGCCAAATTCCATTGCCGTTTCGTCGCCAAGCACCTGTTTAATCCGAGATGCTTTCGTGGCGATCAATGTTTGATAGTTCACAATATTAAGCAGGGCGGTTTCGACAATTTGAGCTTCCGCCAGCGGCGCTTCAATACGCAGAATCGGTTCGTTTGCAAAGACAAGCTCACCTTCCTGCATGCTTTTTAACGTGCCTGTAAACCTCATGTTTTTTAAATAAGCTAAAAAATCTTCCTTGTAGCCGATATCGCGCAAATAGTCGATATCGCTCTCTGAAAAATGAAAATTCTCCAAGTAATCGATAATTTTTTCTAATCCGGCAAAAACACCGTATCCGTTTCCGAATGGAAGCTTGCGAAAATATAATTCAAATACGGCTTTTTTTGTATGGATGCCATCATGCCAGTACGTTTCGGCCATATTAATCTGATAAAGGTCGGTATGCAAGGCAAGGCTGTCGTCTTCATATCGTGACATTATTTTTACTCCCTTTGCTTTTCCATCGTGTTTCATTCCTATTATCCTACACCTTTTTGAGCGTTCCGGCAACTTGTCCCGGACTATTTCTTGTGACAACCACGAAAAAAAGCGCCCGTTATGTGCGCTTTTTCGCTTCAATATATAAAATATGATGATCTTCCATTTCGATAATCGTAAATATCCAGTCCTCTTCTTCGAGCATGTCATGAAGGGATGTATCAATTTTTTCTGTTAAAAACCAGCCGCCGAGCGTATCGACATCTTCATCATTTAACTCGGTGCCAAGCAGGGCATTTACTTCACTTATTAATACTTTCGCGCTGAATAGATAATGGCTATCATTCACTTTTCGTACTTCGGGAATTTCATCTGTATCATATTCGTCACGAATTTCCCCGACAATTTCTTCTAAAATGTCTTCTACCGTTACAAGACCTGATGTACCGCCATATTCATCAATTAAGATTGCCATATGAGTCTGCTCTTTCTGCATTTTCACAAGCAGGTCATGAATCAGCATGTTTTCAAACACGCGAATCACGGGTTTTACAAATTGACGCAGCGGCTGCACTTTAGGAAGCGGCTTGCCTTTTACGGCGACGCTTAAAATTTCTTTGAAGTTCACCATGCCGATTACATTGTCTTTGTCTCCGTCAATAACGGGATACCGCGTATATTTTTCTTCTCTGATAATAGCCAGAACATCATCGAGTGTATCATCAATCGATAAGCTGACCATTTCTGTGCGCGGCACCATAATTTCTTTTGCAAGGCGCTCATCAAATTCAAAAATATTATTTACATATTTCAGTTCAGTTTGATTGATTTCGCCGCTTTTGTAACTTTCAGAAAGCAGCATCCGCCATTCTTCCTCTGTATGAACCTCATCATGTTCAGATGCCATTTTCAGCCCGAACAAGCCGGTCACAAACCGTGCAGAGCCGTTGAGCGTCCATATAAACGGATACATAATACGGTAAAACCATATAAGCGGGACGGCAAGCGCCAGCGTGACTTCCTCCGCTTTTTGGATAGCAACTGTTTTAGGCGCCAGCTCGCCCACAACAACATGAAGAAACGTGACAATGGTAAAAGCAAGGATAAATGACAAAACTGCAGCGAGAGAAGAAGCAAGCTCAAAACGCTCAAACAGCGGATGAAGAAGCTTTTCCACCGTCGGTTCGCCAATCCAGCCAAGCCCGAGTGCCGTAATGGTAATGCCGAGCTGGCAGGCAGATAAATACTCATCTAAACGGGTTGTAACGCGTTTCGCTGCCATAGCACCCGGTTTTCCTTCCGCTACAAGCTGATCGACGCGTGAAGCTCTCATTTTTACAATAGCAAATTCCGCAGCCACGAAAAAAGCAGTGAGGGCGATTAATAAAGCAATGCCCAATAAATTCACAATCTCCAATGACAGGCTCCGATAGCTCGGAGCATCCACCTCCTGTTTTTCAAAAAATAACCGTCTTTTTTCTTATCATATCACGTTCCGCTTTATGAACACAAAATCCGGCTCAGCTTTCGCCGGGCCGGATCTCTTTACAATTCACTGACTGTGACAAGTTCATAGCCTTCCTTTTGCAGAAAAGACACGATTTCATCAAGCGATTGGGCAGTAGTTTGATGAATATCATGCATTAACACGATTGAACCGTCCTTTGTTTCTTTTTCGACAATCCCGCAGATGGCTTTTGGATTGTGCGATTTCCAGTCCATGGTGTCAATGGTCCAAAGCAGCGGTTTTGCTCCAATCACTTCATTTACACTGTCATTTGTCGCTCCATAAGGAGGCCGGACCGTCAATGGCGAAACACCGGCAGCCGCTTCTACTGCTGAAGCTGTCCGCCGAATTTCTTCTTCTATACCCTGCTTATCGAGTGCAGTCAGGTTCCGGTGACTAAAAGAATGATTGCCGATTTCATGGCCTTCTTGCACCACTTGGTCGGCGAGCTCCGGATATTGCTCCACACGACTGCCGAGCATAAAAAAGGTGGCTCTTGCATGATGTTTTTTAAGCGTAGCCAAAATCGCTTTTGTACTCTGCGGATTTGGCCCATCATCAAACGTAAGCGCAATTTTTCTAGATGTTTTTCCGGCTGGCTCCACCTGAGGCTCAGTCTCTGCCGCTAACTGGTCCCTCCATTCCTTTTTTAAAAACGGCACTGCCTTGCGAAGCGGCACACTTCCTTCGTGCTTTTTACGATCACTAAAAAAAACCATTTCGCCATTTTTCACATACAAACCGGCTTGGTTGATCGAAACAGGTGTATGAAGAGCCGTAGAAGCTTTTTGCGGATTGATAAATAAGTCCGGCGCTTTTGCAAGCAGGCCCGCTGCTGTATCCACGATAAACGTTTCATTTAAGATGCGGTTTTTTTCAGCCGTGATATACGTTTTTTCATTGAAAAGAACCGAGTAAATACCGCTGCTGTCTGGAACAAGCTCAAACGTTAACCGCAGGGAAGCAGGCTGTTCGTTTCGCATTTTTCTATCGGTTTTCCCAACTTCTTTTAAAAAACCTGACTCTTTTTGTTTTACATACTGTTCGATTTTTTTATTTAAGGAAGCCTGTTGAAAAACAGGGTACTGTATCGCGATATCGTACCTCTTTTCATGGGCTTCTTTCGTTTTAATGTTAATATTTTCATAAGACGATTTTACTGTGCTTGTTGCCCACACCGTTTTGTTGTGGTGGGTGGCTGTTACAATCAAATTGACCAGTACCATGGCGAGCATCAAAAATAAACTTGACAGCAAAGCAATGATGGTCGTTTTTTTGTTCATACGTATCCCCTAATTAAACATAATATTGGATGCACCTTCCATTTATGATTGTAAACAAAGAGATAGTATAATACAATAGTTTCATAAAAATATGGCTATGTTTTTGTCATAATTTGACGAAAAACGTACAAGTTATTTAGATTGTCACTTTTTTCCGCTGGTAAGTCCGGGCCGCTTTCACGAATGCTTCCGGGATTCCAGTATTTGACGGAAAATAAAGATGGGCATAGCCTGCAATAACATTATGCACTATACAGCCGTCCGGCTTCTGCCCAAATCGGCTGCCGGATTGAAAAGCCGGAGCTGGTTTTTCCTGTCCTTCAAACACAGAATAATGAAACTCATGTCCTCTTAGCTTCTCACCTTCTGGGATCCACGCACCCGGAAAAGCGGTTAATTCCCGGTAGCCTAGGGCTGCTCTGGTTGATTTCATGACCGTTTTCCCCTGAATAATGCCGCACATCGGATAAGAGTGTCCATCAACGGTAATCAGTTCTTCCGTTAAATACATAAACCCGCCGCATTCAGCCAATGTCGGTATACCGGACTCAACAGCCCGCCGGACGGACTTCCGTGCTTCGCACTGGGCAGCGAGAACGGGTGCAAATTCTTCCGGAAATCCGCCGCCAATATAAAGAGCATCTGCTGCTTCGGGTACGGTCTCGCCGGCAAGAGGCGAGAAAAAGTGAAGGTCTGCCCCATGCGTGCGAAGCATCTCCAAATTTTCTTCGTAATAAAAGTGAAAGGCGGCATCCTTTGCAACCGCAATCGTCACATGGCTGTCTTGTTTTCTTCCAAATAAACGGTTTTCAGACTGCGGCAGGTCCGGCACTTCTGCAAGGCGGAGCAGTTCATCAAGGTCAACCGTCTTTCGGGCCGCTTCTGCAAGCGTATGAAAAAAACCGGCCAGATCTCCTCTTTCAACGGCCGGGACAAGGCCCAGATGGCGCTCCGGCACACTGACACCAGGCATTTTCAGCAAATGGCCGATAACCGGGATGCCGCATTCCTGCTTTACTGCCTGTTCAATCAAGCGAAAGTGTCCTTCACTGCCGGTTTTGTTCGCAATAACGGCTTTGATCTGCCCAGGTGCCATCATTTGAAATCCTTTCACAATGGCTGCCGCGCTTCGTGCCGTGCCGGATGCATCAATGACCAGCAGTACGGGCGCGCCTGTAAGACGGCTGATCTCGGCTGTACTGCCGTCATCTTTGAGCGGGTCTTTTCCATCAAACATCCCCATGACACCTTCAATCACTGAAATATCAGCATCCCGTGACGCTTCAGAAAATACCTCACGGATCGTGCCGGCATCTCCCATCCAGCTGTCCAGGTTGCGCGAAAGGCGCCCGCATATAGCCGTATGGTACGTCGGGTCGATATAATCCGGTCCGCATTTAAACGGCTGTACAGAAAGGCCTTGCTGCTTCAGGGCGCCAAGCAGCGCCAGCGTAACCGTTGTTTTGCCGGAGCCGCTGCCCGTTCCGGCAATAACGATTCGTTTTCCCATCTTATTCTTCTCTCCTTTACTTCTTGCCAAATTCGATCAGGGCAGCCGAAATGGTTACGTTGCCGTTTTTTTTCTTTGGCAGAATAACTTCTCCCCCTTTTGACGCTAAATAAGCAGCCGGTTCACTGACCCCATACGCACCGGTATACTTAAACACCGTTTCTGAACGCTCTTTCATCGGCGCTTCGTTTAACTGCTCAGGCGGAAAGGTGAAAAACGGCCAGTCGTTTTTTTCGGCAACTGCCAAAATACCCTCTTCATCTTTTTTCAGGTCAATGGATGCAATGGACTGAACGCTTGTTTTGGAAAGGGCAAGATCGCGAAGGGTCTCATCGATAACCTGCTCAATTTCTTCCGCTTTTGTTCCACGGTTGCAGCCAATGCCAAGGACGATTGATTTTGGGCGGTACACAACAGGATAGTGAAGCCCATCGAGTTCTTCTGCCTCAAGCAGTCTGTGGGTGATGACGAGAGCGGCATTGTGAGGCGTTTCAAGTGCTTCTTTTACCGAAGCCGCCGTCTTGATATGAGCCGGCATCGGCCGGTCATGCTTCCACCAGTTCGGCTCTCCTGATTCCTGCACGACAAGTACCGGCTCTTCGTTCACTACAGCAGCTGCCGCCTGCGTTAAAAAGCGGTCATATTCAAACTTCCAGCCGAATTCACGGCCAAACATATCAACCGGAATCGTTTTTTGGACATCGGATGCAGTTGTAATCACCGGCCGGGCACCTGTCAGCTCGGCCACCCAGTGTGTAAGCTCGTTGGCGCCGCCGATATGGCCCGAAAGAACACTGATTGCATGCTCGGCTCGGTCATCGAGGACGACCACTGCGGGATCGGTTTTTTTATCGCCTAAAATCGGAGCAATCATCCGGACCACAGCACCGAGTGAAATAATCAGCACAATGCCATCGTATTCTTTAAATAATTTCGGCAGTTGAAGGCGGACAGAACCGTCAAACAGCGTAATGCCCCGCTCTTCTTCATCACCGCGGCAAAATTTCCGCATGTAGTACAAATCCGCCTGCATCTCCTCGGCAAGCTTACGTGCTGTTTCGGTTCCGTGTTTTGTAATGGAAGCAATCGCAACCTTCATGACTTGATTCCCTTCCGGAAACCGTGGGTAAAGGTTTTATCATACAGTTTTGAACGATGTCCCGAATTTCCAATGTCCGGATCAAGCGCTTTGCCGGCTAAAATCATCGCCTGCTTGCGAATGCCGTTTTCACGCATCGCCGCATCGAGTCCGGCGATCGTTGAACGGACAATTTTTTCGTCCGGCCACGTGGCACGGTATACAACAGCTACCGGCGTGTCTTCCGGCCAGCCTGCTTCAACCAGCTCACGCGTCACCTTTTTGGTCAGTGTTGCGCTTAAGAAAAAAGCAATTGTACATTCATGCTTGGCTAAATCCTTCAGCTGCTCTTTCTCTGGTACCGGCGTTCTTCCCTCGGCGCGCGTTAAAATAACGGTTTGTGTAACATCCGGAATGGTCAATTCCGCCCCAGCTGCCGCAGCTGCTGCAAAAACAGAGCTGACTCCAGGTACGATTTCTGTTTCAATGCCCGCTTCTTTCAAGAGGGCGATTTGCTCGATGATCGCTCCATAAATAGCCGGGTCGCCTGTGTGAAGGCGGACGACTTTCTTTCCTTCCTTCACGTAATTGACCATGGTCTCTACCATCTCTTCTAAATGCATGCCGGCTGTTTTCAGTACAACAGCACCTTCCTTGCAGCCCGCCATTAATTCCTCGTTAACGAGTGAATCGGCATACAAAATCACGTCTGCTTCCTCTACAAGCTTCATCCCGCGGACCGTAATTAAATCAGGTGCGCCGGGCCCCGCTCCCACAATGAACAGCTTCATTTTTTCTTCACCACCATCAGCGTTAAATAATTCGGTTCTGCCCGCTCAAATTCATCCAGTGTCCAGACAACTTCATCACTGGATGTAACTTTTGTGACCGCATGGGCGTGCTCCTCAAGTCCAAGCTCCCGGATTACACTTGAAATAAGGGCTGCCACCTTCGCGACTTTCAGAAAAATAACGCAGTCATGCGTCTCAATTGCCTGTTTCAGCGCCTCGCGATCATTTGTTGCCGGAATAATCGCGACATGCTCATCTCCGTCGGCAAGCGGAATGTTCAGCCTTGCTGCGGTTCCATTTACTGATGATATGCCGGGCACTACTTCTGTTTTTACGTTCGGCATTCTTTTTTGCAATACATTTTTCATGTGAATAAATGTGCTGTACAGCATCGGATCGCCCTCTGTCACAAACGCGACGTTTTCACCGGATTCCAGTTTTTCCGCTACGGCTTCTGCTGCTTTGTTCCATTCACGCTCTAAAATGACCGGATCCTTCGTCATCGGAAAAACAAGACCAAGCATGTCTTTTTCCTGCGGATCAATATAAGCATCAATAATCTGGCGCGCATAACTTTTTTCACCAGACCGCTTTTTCGGAAACGCAATAACCCGGCTTTCCGACAAAATGCGAAACGCTTTTACCGTTAACAGTTCCGGATCGCCCGGTCCTGCACCAATCCCATATAAAATACCTGTCATCACTGTTCCTCTTTTCTTTTAGCACATATAATGTAAACCGGATTCTGCGCTTCAAAGCGCGTCATATTTAAAATAGGCTTAGACAAGGACACTTGGGCAAGAGCCATATCTACCTCAAAGCCGGCTTCCCGGAATAACTGATGGGCTTTTGACATGTTTTCAATCGTAACGGCATTCAATACGATTGTCCCGCCCGGCTTCAGCCGCTTCGCACACGTGTCAATAAGCTTGTCCATATTACCGGCCGTGCCGCCCATAAACACGCAATCTGGATCAGGGAAAGCCTCTAATCCATCTGGCGCTTTTCCATGAACAAGCGTCACGTCCGTGCGAAATTTTTGAAAATTCGCTTCAGCATTGGCGAGGTCCGCTTCATTTTTCTCGATGGCAAAAACAGCTCCATTTCGGGCTATTTTAGCTGCTTCAATCGCAATGGAACCAGTACACGTTCCGATATCCCAAACGGTACTGTCCGGACGGATGTTCATTCGGCCGATGGTGAGAATGCGGATATCACGCTTTGTAATCAAGCCTTTGTCCGGCTTGCGCTGGCTGAATTCCTCATCCGGAATACCGGTAGTCCATTCTTTCGATGGCCCGTTTTTCTTTAAAATCACCACGTTCAACGGAGCAAATGAAGCTTCACTCATTTCTTCAAGCGTTAAATGACGGCAACGTTCGTCCGCCGCACCCATATTTTCAGCCACGAATGCATCGTACTCGGTCATGTTAAACCGAAGCAGGTAGCGGGCAATCACATCTGGTGAATGCGTTTCATCTGTCAGCAGCGCCACTTTTTCTTCACCGTCAATTTTCTGGGCAAGCCCGGTGATTGGACGGCCGTGCACACTGATCGTTTTTGCATTCTGCCACGATTCATTCATCCGGGCAAATGCAAGCTGTACACTTGACGGCTGCGGCTCAATCACGGCTTCTGTACTCCCTGACAGATACGCTCCGATTCCGTAAAAAAGCGGATCGCCCGAAGCCAGCACCACGACTGGACCTTCTTCGTCCTGAACCCTTGTTTTTACTTCTTTTAAATTCCCGCCAATCACGAGCCTCTCCCCTGTGAAATCAGGAAAAAACGACAGCTGCCGTTCTCCGCCGACAAGCAGCCGGCTCTCTTCAATACGCTTTAGCTGGCGAGGGTGCAGCCCTTCCGCTCCGTCTGCACCGATGCCAATAATATGTACGTTACTCACTGTATTCCGCCTTTCCTAAAAGCTGTCCTTTCATCGCAAACAGCAGCGTTTCAACTTCCATGCCGCCGCGCACTTCCTGAACGGCATTTCTTGAGCAATTGCGGCAGAAAAGCGCAAAAAATGCCGGATAGTCCGCCATTAATTCTGCTGCATGCGTCGCTGTGTTAGCTGCCCTCACTTCTTCAATTTCATTCTCGGAGGCGCCTGCTTCTTCCGCCATCTGTGCCAAAAAATTCATATCGACCGGTGCGCTTTTAGAGTGCACCATCATGACGCCTTGAGCGACCTTTGAAAATTTGCCCGGCATCCCGGCAAGTGTAACTTTTTGAATACCGAGCCGTTTACAATGCTTGAGTGTAAAGCCGACAAAATCGCCCATTTCAATAAATGCTTCTTCCGGCAGGTGCTGTAAATGATTCATGGCATATTTTTCACTGCGTCCGCCTGTCGTAGCGGCCACGTGCTTACAGCCGGCTGCAACGGCCACTTCAATAGCCTTTACAATACTGGCTCGAAAAGCCGCAGTTGAAAACGGGCGGACAATGCCGCTCGTCCCTAGAATAGACAAGCCGCCTAAAATGCCAAGTCTTGCATTTAAGGTTTTTTCAGCCAGCTTCTCGCCGCCTGGAATGGAAATGATCACGCGGACGCCTTTTCCAGCTCCCGCTTCTAAAAGCAACTCTTGAACTGCTTCAGTAATCATACGGCGCGGCACCGGATTAATCGCGGCTTCACCCGGTGCTACGTCGAGTCCCGGCTTTGTCGCCCGGCCGACACCTTCCCCGCCATCAAGCTCAATGCCTGGCTCGCTTGTCCAGCTTACTTCTGCACAAATAACAGCTCCGTGTGTAATATCAGGATCGTCTCCCGCATCTTTTTTGATGCCGGCTTTTACAGAGCCCTCGCCTGCTTCGATAAATTCCGGTGTAAAGTGAGCCCATTGCTTCGCCGGCAGATAAATAGAAACCGATTCGGGCGGCTGGCCTGTAAGAAGCGTCTGCAGCGCAATTTTTGCCGCGGCAGTCGCACAGGAACCCGTTGTGTAGCCTGTGCGAAGCGGCTTATCAGGGACCGGCTTCATTTTACGGCAAGCAGCGACAGCGCATTCAGTGCTGCCACGGTGACCGTACTGCCGCCTTTACGGCCAATATTCGTAATAAACGGAATATCCAGTTTTGCCAGTTCTTCTTTGGATTCTGCTGCCGACACAAAGCCGACCGGCATGCCGATAATTAAATCAGGCTTGGCAAGGCCTTCTTTGGCGAGGCGGATAATTTCTAAAAGAGCTGTCGGGGCATTGCCGATCGCGTAAATACCGCCTTCTCCAATCGCAGCCGCTTTACGCATAGAGATAATCGCCCGTGTCAACCCAAGTTCTTTGGCTTCTTTCATCACATCATCGTCCGAGATATGTACATGCACAGAACCGCCAAACTGCTCAATACGCGGTTTTGATACGCCTGATTGAATCATTTGCACGTCACAAATTACACGCGTACCCTGCCGGATCGCGCGAATGCCGGACTCAATGGCCTTTGGATGAAACAGCACGCTTTTCCCGAGTTCAAAATCGGCAGAAGCATGAATCACCCGCTGTACAACAGCGAACTCTTCCGGTGATAAATCATGGGGGCCAAACTCGTCTTCAATAATCGAGAAACTAAGCGATTCAATTTCCATTGGTTTCACTGTTTCCGGTACAAAAGTTGTTTTAAAGTCCATGTTTCGTTTCCTCCAGGCGATTTAATGTGTGGATCACTTGATCAAATTGCTCGCATTGATTTGGGTATTGTACCGGCGGCCGGGAAATGACAATCGTTTCGATACCAAGCGACACGGCCGCTTCGATCTTTTCCGCCACCGCGCCGATCGCGCCGCTTTCTTTCATGACGGTCGTCGTCACGCCGTAATGGCGGTACAGTGCAAGATCAAACTCTTTCGTAAAAGGACCCTGCATAGCCACAATATTTTTTTGAGGCAGTCCAAGCTCAGCGCATTTTTCCATATTGTCCGTGCGCGGCAGCATCCGTGCAATCAGCCGGATATCCGTGTGGGGCAGCAGCTTTTCAGTGAAAACCTGCAGCGTCTTGCTGCCAGTCGTCAGGAGCACGACACCTCCCCGCTCTAGTGCCGCTTCCGCTGCTTCTTCATACGTATCCACGCGTGTGACAAGCGGATGCTCAATAACCTGCGTGCCGGCCCGCTCAAAGCGGATATAAGGAATTCCGGCACGTTGGGCAGCTTCGATAGCATTTCGGGATGCTTCTTCGGCAAACGGATGGCTGGCGTCGACGACTGCCGTATAACCCTTTCCGAGCACAGATGTCATTTCATCTCCAGCCAGCCGGCCCACACGCGTTGAAATGCCCGCTGCTTCAAGTTCAATTGACGCATTCTGGGTGACTACAGATGCTGTAACCGGGCGCCCCGTTTTTTGCAGTTTCACAGCGAGCTCCCGGGCATCACTCGTCCCCGCTAAAAAGAAAATCATCGAATCGCCTCTTTTTCATGATCATGGTCATGACCGTGATGATGGCGGCCGTGGTCGTGATCATGGTGATGATGATCATGGTCGTGGTCATGATGATGGTGAATACCCGCTTCAAACCGGTACTGGCATGTATCACAATTCATGAGTGATTTACCGCCCAGCGCTTCATCAATCCGGTCTGCCACAATGACTTTAAGCTTCGGATGAAACCCGAAATAATTCGCAAGCGTGAAAGACAATTCTGGATATTGCTCACGAAACAGGGCCAAATCCTGTTCGATCCGTTTGATCAGCACACCCGTAAACAAAAAGTACGGCAGAATAATGATTTTTTTCGCGCCAAGCTTTTTAACTCTTTCTACCGCTTGGGGAAGTGATGGCTTCGTCACACCATAAAACGCCGGTTCAACGGTTTCAAAGGATGTTTTTTCCCATAAAATACGGGCAATTTTGCATAAGTCACTGTTGGCATCTGTATCGCTTCCGCCGCGCCCAAGCAGAATCACCGCATCCTGTTCGTCCGCTTCATCCGGATCAATGCCGGCAGCCTGCAGGCGTTCTTTTAAAATCACAGAAGTTTCATAATGGATGCCAATTGGCTTTCCATAGGTAAATGTCACACCCGGATACTTTTCTTTTGCTGCGTCAATCGCTGCTGGAATATGAATTTTCGAGTGCCCCGCCGGCAGCAGCATAAGTGGTATGAGGGCAACTTCAGTTGCTCCCCGGGCTACACACCGCTCGATGCCTTCCGCGATATCGGGACGCGCAAACTCCAGAAAACATGTTTCATATAAAACGAGCGGATTTAAATCCGGCAGAAATCCTTCCACAAATTGATGAATTTGGTCATTGCCTTCCGGGTCACGGCTTCCGTGCCCAACAAAAAGTACGGCTTTCATTCTTTTTCCTCCTTATTCTCCGCACGGCATCGGTTCAACGTCCGGCACCGGCATATCTCGATGGGCAAATCCTTCTATTTCCCCAACCCGTTTAAAATATTTGAAAAAGCGTTCATTTGGATGGCCGGATTCACGGTATTCTTCTACAATTCCTGTGAGCATCGGAACAACTCGTTCCGGCGGAATGCCTTCTGCCACATACACACCTGGGTGCGCAGTCCGGCTGACCACTTTAGCGCCTAAAAACAGGTCAAACGCTCCTTTACGGTATACAATGCCAATATCCTCGTTCACTGCACCGTAGCACGCCATGCCGCAGCCATTCACGCCAATACGAAGCTCTTTCGGCACGTCGAGGCCGCCAAGCTCCCGTCCAAGCTGCTCGGTATATGGAATCGCGTCGCCTTTATCACCGTTGCAGAAGTCACACGCTTTTATCGTGACAACATCGCCGGTTGGCGCAAGGCTTAGTCCCGCTGCTTTCAACTTTTCAATAATCGGCTGCGGGTTACTCGTTTCGGTTTTTAACAGCACATAATGATGGGGTGTATATTCGATCGTACCCCTTTCGCCCGCCGCTTCAGATATAGCGATCAGCTGCTGCGGTGTAAAATGCTTGTTTACCAGTCCTGGACTGACCGCCGCTTCAAAGATTGTTTTCACAGCTGGCGGCGCCGTCTTCTGCCGCTTCAGTGCGGCGAGCGCCTGCAGGCCAAGCTCTTTAAGCTCGGGCTTTTTTTCACTTTGGCCTCCATGCAATGCCCACGGTTCGTTTTCAGGGCGAAGCCGCTCATGCGGCCGCAGCGGCTGCTTTTCTTCTGTTAATGTATATTTGCGTGTGTATCCACGCGGTGTAATCATCAGTCCATCATAGAAAAAAGTCGTTGAATTGCCGATCACGACTGTTGTCAGCATCCCAATTTCGTGGTCCAGCATTTCCGCAAGTGTCGTCATCACGACTTCTTCCCGGTCACGATATGCGCTTTTTACAAGCCCAACCGGCGTGTCCGGTTTTCGGTAGTTGCGCAAAATCCGCTGTGCCTCTTCAATTTGTTTCGTGCGCCGCCCGCTTTTCGGGTTATACAGCGCAATTACAAAATCAGCAGCGCCGGCAGCATCTATCCGTTTCGCTATAAGCTCCCACGGCGTTAAATGGTCACTTAAGCTGATCGTACAGGCATCATGCATAATAGGGGCGCCGAGCAAAGACGCGCATGAATTGATCGCCGATATTCCCGGAATGATTTCTACACGAATGCCGGTATCCCGCTTCCATCCCTGTTCCGCCAATACTTCATATACAAGACCTGCCATGCCGTATACACCGGCATCACCGCTTGAAATGACAGAAACGGTTTTTCCGCGCTCCGCCTGCTTAACCGCTGCCTGTGCCCGGCTTACTTCCTCGCTCATTCCGGTTGAAATAACGTCTTTTCCTTCAATCAAAGGGGCTACAAGCTCCATGTAGGTTTTGTATCCAATGACGTAATCACTTTCTTTCAGCGCTTGTTTCGCCCGATCGGTAATATGATCTTCATGGCCGGGTCCGAAGCCGACAACATACAATGTGCCCGTCATTTTTTCTCTCCTTTTTCTGTTCCCTTAAAGCGGCCGTTCAGCAGCTGCATGCCTTCTCCTGACCGCTCATAGGCAATCCATTCTTTTATTGGCTGGTTGTTTTCAAGATGCGAGGCGACCATCTCTTTGGCACGGTGCTCGTCCATTTCAAAATACCAGTCTGCTTCCGGGTAAACGACAACCACACACCCGTCTTTGCAGCGTCCATTGCATCTTGTTCTTGTTGTATGTACATATGCATCCAAATCCCGCTCGGTAATTTCATTCCGGATTGCCTGTGTCACTTCTTCGCCGCCTTTTCGCATACAGGTAGACCCGTTGCAAATCAGCACATGCTTGCTCATACTCGTTAAGTTCCACGTTGCCACTTTATCCGCTCCTTTTTTAAAGCATACAAAAAGCCCCCGCTTCTACGGCAGAAGCAGGGGCAGAAAACCGCATAAAAGAAAAGACTTGTCCAAAAAAGCCATGCGTATTCATCCCGTTCTTCCCACCGAAGAATGATGTTTCAGCATTAAAAGCAGGTCTCCTGGCTTGCGGTCACTTTACTTCTGCCTCCCTTCCCGGATAGAATCCAGTGGGTTTCAGACAGGTTCATCACGCATACAGTAGCGGGGGCTGCACCGGACTTTCACCGGTTTCCCTATTATCCCGGACGTAGAAACTCCGGGCACTTTTAATGATTGCTTTATTTAGTTTTGTTGTCTTTAACATTAGCAGGGAAGAGCTTCTTTTAGCAAGGGAAAAATGAAAAAGACCCGGATTAATCATCCAGATCTTCTTCCTCGATTACGACTTCACCTGTTGTTCCATTTACCCATACATCCGTTTCTGTTTTGCCGTCCCTGATCTCTAATTCATAGTGTCCGTCATCCAGCTCTATTTTTTCAATTGTGCCTTTTACTTGTTTTTGGGCGGCGGCTTTCGCTTCTGCTTCTGTTACTGTCACACTTGTATTCTCACGATTATCATAATCATCGCCGCTGTCATCATCCGTATCCCGTTGTTTTTTTAACACCTTGCCGGAGTCTCCATCAATTTTTATATCATACTCCTGCGTATCGATTTCATAAACAGGGCCAGACAAATTTTTCTCCAATTCAATGCTCTCAACTACAGACTGCGTTTCTTTTTCAGCAATTGCTTTTGCTTCTTCCATCGTCAGCTTCGCGTCAAAGCCGGGCACTTCCGCCTGGATTTTGTCATTCTGTACGCCCCAGAGAACCCCTCCGCCTAAAAGACCTAACGTTAAGAAGCTGCCTGCAATGGTTGTTTTCTTCATTTTTATTTCCTCCTCTTTTTTCTTTTCTGCTTTTATCATAGCCATGCAAAATGAGAAAAAAGGGAGGGAAAAATGAGAGTTTGATGAGAACCGTTAGTCATCCCAGGAAATCGACAGCACTTCCCCTGAAATCGCATTGATTCGCACCGTCACTTCTTCGCCATTTTGAGCGTCTATATCAACGAGGTAAGAACCGGCTTCTTCTCCGTCGCCTTGTTCGATATCATCCACTGTTCCCGGTACTTTTTTAAGCGCAATCTCTCCTGCTTCTTCCGTTGTCAGCTGTCGAGCACCTTTTTCAGTTTTTTCTTCTTGGGCAGCCGAATCATTTTCTACTGTTTCCAGGCGTGTCATAGCCACTAATTCGCCCGTCTCACTGTCAACCGTCATGCTGTATTGGCCTTCATCGGGTACTTCTATTGTATAGTGAAATTCTCCATCTGCCTGCTCCGCCTTCTTCACCGTGCCGCCGTACTGCTCAGCCAGCTTTTCTCCTGCTTCGTTCATCGTGACATCCGGCTGCTGCAGGGACTGGTATAAAAAAACCGCGGCAGCGGCGGCTGCGATTGCGATGGCAGCCGTTATGACTTTTTTCATTCCTCTTTCCCCCGTTCGTCTTTTCGTTCAGCAGACGAGCATTCGCTAAAAGTAAGAATCACGATTGTTCCTCTTCCTTCTTCACTTTCAATCCGGAGAATGACCCCAAGGGCATCCGCCAGCTCTTTTGCGAGAGACAAACCGAGGCCAAACCCGCCCGTTTTACGTGCTCTTGCTTTGTCCACCCGGTAAAATCGGTCAAATACTTTTGGCAGGTCCGATGCTGGTATGCCCATTCCCTGATCTATCACACGAATTTCCTGTTTCTCGACTTCTATACAGATTTCCTTCTCAGAATATTTGCGTGCATTATCCAAAAAAATAAATAACAGCTGCCGCAGTTTAGCCCGGTCCGTCTTCACGCTGCATGTTTCCTTTATTCGAACGTCAACACGCCGCTTATATGCCCGCTGAAAGGAGTCGGCTGTTTCCCGTACAAAAACAGCCATATCAGCCGTTTCCATTTTCACATTCCATGTTTCATCGCGCCGTGCGAGCGCAAGCAGCTGCTGGGTCAGTTCTTTCATGCGGAGCGCTTCTTCGTAAATGGCTTCCACCGATTCATCGAACAAATCCGGGTGGTCCTTTCCGCGGCGTTTCAACAAACGGGCGTATGATTCTACAACGGTAAGGGGTGTTTTTAATTCATGTGAAGCGTTTTGTACAAACGCTTCCTGCTTTCGGTAATTTTCTTCAAGCAAATTCATCATATCGTTGAAGGTAAGTGCCATATCCTGCAGTTCATCATGCCGGCTGCCGTTTGTTTCAATCCGTTCATGTGTACCGCTTTTACGGATCCGGCGCATCGTTTCCGTCATCTGTTCAACCGGGTTAGAGATAATAGCGCCCAGTACGCGGGCTGATATCACAGCAGGAATAACCGCTATTAGCAAAGCAGCAAAAAGCACGCCGCGCAAAATCGTTAAAATTCGCTCTGTTGCCTGCAGATCCTCCCATAATTCAAGCGAAGCCACTTCGCCGCCGCGCCAAATAACCGGAAGTGCGACTCGGGCATAGGAAGAACCCTTATCATCCCTTATGATCTCCCGTTTCTCTCCTTTTGTAAAAGCAGCAGCCCGCTCTCTGAGCCCGGAGGCATCTGGCGAAACTGCCACCCCATCAACCGTTCCATCCGGCAATATCACACGAACCATTCCATTCGCCGGCGCATAAGCCCGGAGTAAATCACTGCTCGTTATAGACTCGGCTGGACTCGACACGCCTCCGGCTATTTGTGCTGCATCCGCTGCCGCTCTTTCAACATCTGCTTCCCTCAGCATAAAAGAAGCGGCAAAATAAACGGCCGTATTCATCAAAATGACAATCACAACAAGCAGGACGCTCGTGCCGAGGTGAATTTTATTTTTCAGCTTCATGATTCTTTCAACACGTATCCAACACCGCGTACCGTGTGAATAAGGGACAGGTCAAACGGTTTATCGACTTTGTTTCGCACATAGCGGATATATACATCCACCACGTTTGTGTCACCGTAATAATCATATCCCCAGACGCCATCAAGCAGCTGCTCTCTGGACAATACGTGACGCTTGTTTTTCAACAGGTAAACGAGCAGATCATACTCACGCGGTGTAAGATCGATAGGCTGGCCCGCTCGTGTAACTTCACGAGATTCTTCTTTTACGATTAAATCCGCTGCAGACAGCGAGCTGTTCGAAACCGTTTTACGAAGTGCCGCCCGGATTCTGGCTAAAAGCTCATCCATATCAAACGGCTTTGTGACATAATCACTGGCCCCAAGATCAAGCCCGGTTACTTTGTCGGCCACTTCATCCTTGGCTGTCAGCATAATAACAGGTACATCACTTCCCTGGCGGATTCGCCGCAGAACGCCCATTCCATCCATTCCCGGCAGCATCACATCAAGCAGGACAAGGTCAAATGTCTCTGTTCGAAACAAAGCAAGAGCATCGAGCCCGTCCAGCACTTTTTTCGTTTTATATCCTTCATGCTCAAGCTCCAACTCAAGCACCCGGGCAATCCGCTCTTCGTCTTCTACAATTAAAATACGCTGTTTATCCATCCCTTTCGCTCCTCTCGCTCTCTTTATTATCATAGCCCCGCTGGTCTTTGTCCAAAAAAAGACGGCCCTGTCTGGACCGCCCGGCGCTTATGAAAAAAATTCCTGTATACGCAGTATAAGGGTTTCATTGTTTGGAATAGTGCCGGCCACTGTTTCCATCACAAGACGGCGAGGCGCTTCTTCCCTCATTTCATCCTGTAAAAATACCAGCAGCTCCTCAAAACGTTCATCCGCCTCCCTCTGCATCGCACCGATTTCCTGCAGCACACGGCTTTTTTTCCGCTCCCTTGCCCGTTCTTCTTCGGGCTGCCATTTTTCGAGCACATGCGGATCAAGCAGTGCATCGTTTGTGTGGATAATTTCCTCTATAGCCGCATCTACCCGGCGCATCGCATACCCAATGACTTGATCTACATCAACACCTGCCTCGATTGCCATCACAAAGTGAACCGTATGATGGATCATGCCATGCATCATCACAGCCAGGTCAATTGAATAAGGATAAACCCGCATTCCATACACTTCTATAACCCTTCTTTGCATCCAGCGCAGCTCGCTTATATGGTGCTGCTTAATAAACTTTTTTAATTCTTCATCTTCCGATACAAATACACCTTGAAAGAGAGCAAACAAATTGTTTTCCTTGCTGACTTCCATCTTGACTTTCACTTGCTGGATGAACGCTTCTTTATCGTGAACAGGCCGTCCGGCAATGACATGCGCCCGGCGCTGGTCCGTTTCGAGATTAATTTTTTCAAAGATACTCATCAGCAGCTCGTTTTTAGATGGAAAGTAATTATAAAACGTTCCTTTCGAAATGCCGCTTTGATCGAGAATATCTTGAATCGATGTAGCCGCATACCCTTTTTCTACAAATAAAGCATGCGCTGCTTCCATTACATTTCTTTTTCGTTCGTTCAATGAATGCACTTCCTTTTTTGAACTGTCGGTCTATTCAGAGATTAGCGCAATAACCTTGTTATTTCAAGCTTTCATTTATAAATTTAATTTATTTGTTGATTTTTTTGAACGATCGGTATAAGATAAATACCTGTTAGAACAACAGTATAAAAATTGAACAGTGAGTATGTATAAGGAGGATATAAATTGAATACACACGGAGTACCGGGAAAACCGCCTTACGCGATGATTGCCATTTTGTTTGTCGGCGCTTTTGTTTCCCTTTTAAATGAAACGCTTCTCAACGTAGCGCTTCCGTCTATTATGAAAGAATTTGATGTATCGGCTTCTGCTGTTCAGTGGCTGTCGACTGGATATATGCTGGTAAACGGGGTTTTAATTCCAGCAAGTGCTTTTTTCATTCAGAGGTTTACAAACCGGAGTTTATTTCTTACGGCAATGATATTATTTACGGCGGGATCTGTTCTCGCAACACTTTCGCCATCGTTTAGCGTGCTGCTCGCCGCTCGGATGATCCAGGCATCCGGTTCTGCGATTATGATGCCGCTTTTAATGAATGTTATGCTTGCAAGCTTTCCGGTGGAACGCCGCGGTGCGGCCATGGGGATTTTCGGGCTTGTGATGATTACGGCACCAGCGATCGGACCTACCCTTTCAGGCTGGCTCATTGAGCATTACACATGGCGCACCCTGTTTGACGTCGTCATTCCGATTGCCGCTCTTACGCTTCTTTTTGCCATCTTTAAATTAAAAAATATTACGCCACAGCGCCCCATTTCGCTGGATCTTTTGTCTCTTGCGCTGTCGAGCATCGGCTTCGGCGGCATCTTGTACGGATTCAGCTCTGCCGGTGAAAAAGGCTGGGATTCTATTTACGTTTATGGCCCGATTGCGGCCGGTGTCATCGGCTTAGTTTGGTTTGTTTTACGCCAAATGAAGCTGGATGAACCGCTGCTTGAGTTCCGGATTTATAAGTATCCGATGTTTGCCCTGTCTTCAGCTATTTCGGTTGTGATTGCAATGGCTATGTTTTCTGCTATGCTTCTTATGCCGATTTATGTACAGACAATCCGCGGCATTTCTCCGCTTGATTCCGGACTGTTAATGCTGCCGGGTGCGATCGTTATGGGGATCATGTCTCCGGTTACCGGAATACTGTTTGATAAATTCGGTGCACGGATTTTAGCTGTTATCGGCTTATCTATTACCATTTTAACGACCTTTATGTTCAGTAATTTAACGTTGGATACCTCTTACGGCTATATTATGTTTGTATATACACTTCGCATGTTTGGGATGTCTATGGTTATGATGCCGGTTATGACAAACGGGCTGAACCAGCTTCCGCCGGCTATGAATCCGCACGGAACGGCCATGAACAATACCCTGCAGCAAGTATCCGGTGCTGTCGGGTCTGCCCTGCTCGTTACACTAATGCAAAACCGGACCGAGTCGGAAGCTGAACAGCTTGCCGAGTCCGCTGCCGGCGATCCAGCTGCGATGGCCAATATTGCAAATGAAGCGATGCTGCACGGCATTAATTTCTCTTTTACCGTCTCTGTGTTTATTGCCGCTGTTGCCCTTGTCCTGGCTTTCTTTATGAAACGGGTAACGCCTGCCAGCCAGCTGTCTAAGCAAAAGTCTGCTGGTTAATCTGCTCACAACAAAAACGCCCTTTGCCGCATCCGGCAAGGGCGTTTTTTATAGAATTTTTGTTAAGCTGTTTATAACCCCGGTATGCATGCCTTCATGGAACGTGACAAACTGTAAAAGAGCTTCTACCGTTGTCATTTCAAGCGGGCCGATTGTGACGGGCTTTGCTGCTTTTTCACCGAGCTTGGCAGAAAAATGACGTTCTACACGATTCAATTGTTCCTGCAGGGCGTTCGTAATTTCTTCTGCTGATGGCACCTCTGCCGGCCAGTCAGCCGGACGTGTTCCTGTTGCAAACAGGACATTCCAGTCAGGATGCACAGTCTCATAGGCTTCATCTGCTAAATGAAGCAGCCCCTCTGCCGTTACGAAAATATGTCCGGCATTCCAGCGGATATTATTTGAAAACCCTGCAGGGACTTCATCCCACTTATTTTCCGGTGCTTTGGCAATGGTGCCGAGCGCTGCGTTTCTTGCAAAAATAAATTGCTTAATCGATTCCATACCATTTCCTCCTCTATGTATGACCGCTTCTATTCTATCATAATCCATACTCCCGGCACTTGTCATAAAGCTTTGTTTTTCCGATGCCGAGCAGCCGGGCCGCTTCAGTTTTATTAGCAGACTGGCAAAGGGCATGCTGGATCGCTTCTTTTTCTATTTTTTGAAGAGTATATTTTAGCGGCATAACAGCTACAGACGTTTTTACGGAACGGGTTCCGGCTTCTTGAGAGGGTTCCTCCTGTAAGTAAAGCGGCAAATGATCAAGCCGAATCACAGATCCATCCATCACGTTCACCGCTCTTTCCAGCACATTTTCTAACTCCCGTACATTTCCGGGCCAGGTATGAAGCAAAAGACGGTTTTCCGCTTCTTTGGATAAAGTGATCACAAGCCGGTCAAAGTTCTTCTCAAGCTTTCGAAGCAAGACAGCTGCAACAGCCGGAATATCTTGTTTTCGTTCCATTAAGGAAGGAATATCAATTTTCATTACGTTCAGCCGATAGTATAAATCCTCCCGGAACTTTCCCTGTTTGACCATTTCCTCAAGATTGCGGTGTGTGGCAGCAATCACCCGTACATCAACAGGGGCTGTGCCTTGTCCGCCAACCCGCTCGATTTCTTTTTCCTGAAGAACGCGAAGCAGCTTGCTTTGCATAGCCAATGGCATATCGCCAATTTCATCGAGAAAAATGGTTCCGCGGTGCGCCAGCTCAAACTTCCCTTTTTTCCCGCCTTTTTTCGCCCCGGTAAAAGCCCCTTCCTCATATCCAAACAGTTCCGATTCAAGCAGCTGCTCCGGGATTGAGGCTGAATTGACACGAACAAAAGGAAACACACTTCTTGTGCTTGCCCCGTGGATTGCATGAGCAAAAAGTTCTTTGCCCGTGCCAGATTTCCCAGTTAAAAGCACGACTGACTGGCTTGTGGACGCACGCGCAGCCAGCTGCTTTGCTTCTATAAAAGATTCTGTTGTGCCAATTAAGTCCTCAAAACTGTACTTACTTTTTAATTCGTTCGCAAACCGTTTCTTATAATAGTTAAGCTCTTCCATTAGCGGCTGTACTTTGTTGGAATACGCCATCCACTCTTCTGCGTTGCGAAACATCACAGCCCCGACTGCTCCAACAAGCTCGCCGTTTACATAGAAAGGATACCGGTTTGCAATCATTTCACTGCCTTTAATTGTATGTATCGATGCAATTTCTGCCCGGGCTGTTTGAAGAACAATATGCATGCGCGTGTTTTCAATCACATCTCTTACGTCTTTTCCGAATACTTCCTGCTGAGTCGTTCCAAGATACTCGCAGTAAGCCGTGTTCATAAAAATAACCTTTGCACCCCGGTCAACTGCAACAACCCATTCCGCCGCCAGATTAATAATTTCTTCCAGCCATTCATAAGGGAGCTTCTTCATCGTTATGCCCTCCTTTTTCTTTTATTTTATCAAAAAAAGCCGCCGTAAAGGCAGCTTTCACTTATTGTGCCGTATAACCGCCGTCTAAAACAATCGCCTGGCCAGTCACACCTTTCGCCCGATCACTGCAAAGAAAAACAGCATAATCAGCTATTTCTCGAACCTCCAGCAGCCGCTTTTGCGGCACAAGCGGGTAAATAACTTCCTCAAGCACCCGCTCAAGCGGAACGCTGCGCGTTTTTGCTAAATCTTCAAATTGACCGCGCACAAGCGGAGTATCAACGTATCCAGGACAAAGTGCATTTACTGTAATTCCGTGCGGGGCGGCTTCTAAAGCGGCTACTTTCGTTAACCCAATCACTCCGTGCTTCGCACTGTTGTATCCGGCTTTGCCGGCAAAGCCAACCAGCCCGTTGATAGAAGACATATTAATAATGCGTCCGTTTCCTTGTTTTTTCATAATTGGCAGTGCGTGCTTGATGGCTGTAAAGGGAGCTGTCAGCATAATGCTTAAAAGCTGGTTAAACCGCTCTGTCGAAAAATGTTCAATGGGCGCCACATGCTGCATTCCGGCATTGTTAATTAAAATGTCGAGCGTACCGTACCGATTAGCCGCAAATTCAATGCTGCTTTTAACCTGTTCTTCATTCGTTACATCACATAAAACCGCGGACGCGTGGAATCCCCGCTCTTGAAATGCTTCTGCAGCCTGCACAGCTGCTTCCTCATTGATATCCGCAACAATGACGTTTGCTCCTTCTGCTGCAAAAACACCTGCCAGCTCGAGTCCGATACCGCTTCCAGCGCCTGTAATTAATGCCGTTCTGTTTTTTAACATCTTTTCTTCCCCCTTAAACAAGTCCTGTTGTACTGTAAATGAAAATAATCAAAAAGACAGCGATTGTTTTAATAATGGTGATCGCAAAGATGTCTCTGTACGACTGCCGATGGGTAAGACCCGTTACAGCTAAAAGTGTAATAACTGCTCCGTTGTGCGGCAGTGTATCCATGCCGCCGGAGGCCATTGAGATCACACGGTGCATCACTTCAGGATCAATATGATATTTTGTAATCGCTTCCATATATTTGTCTGACATGGCACTAAGCGCAATTCCCATACCGCCGGAGGCTGATCCTGTAATCCCGGCTAAAGTGGTTGTGGTAACAGCTCCGTTTACAAGCGGATTTGTAAACGTATCTGAAATCCCCTTGCTGACAACCGAAAAGCCCGGCAGCGAAGAAATGATACCGCCGAATCCATATTCAGCCCCTGTGTTCATTGCGGCAAGCAGCGCACCGCCAATAGCCGTGTTTACACCAGCTTGAAAATTGGTCTTAACCTGCTTCCAGTTGTATAAAAGAGCCGCAACAATTCCCGTTAGCAAAGCCATTTCTACAGACCAGATCGCCAGAACAGACGACAGCTCTACTTTCCCAAAAGAATCTAAGCCGATGGCTGCAAAATCAAATCCGTTCGGGTACCATACAGGCAATGTTTCAGTGAAAAATTTATTCATTACGGCTACTAAAATAAGTGGTACAAAAGCGAGTGCTTTGCGAAGGGCTGATGTTTCTTTTTCTACAGCTTTTGTTTCCTCTTCTTCTTCCAAAACGTCATTGTTTAACCCGTAGTAGCCTTCACCGGCTTTGGCGGCTTTCTTCCGGCGCATCTCCAAATACAACAGGCCTGCGCCAAGCACAAATACCGCTCCGATGATTCCTAGAACCGGCGCTGCGTAAATATCTGTTTTAAAAAAGGTTGTCGGGATGACATTTTGAATTTGCGGAGTTCCCGGCAGTGCATCCATCGTAAAGGTAAAAGCGCCAAGTGCAATCGTTCCTGGAATGAGCCGCTTCGGAATGTCAGCCTCCATAAACATTTTTTTTGCGAACGGGTAAACTGCAAAAACAACTACAAATAAGCTGACACCGCTGTACGTTAAAATGGCGCACATTAACACAATGGCTAAAACAGCCTGCCTGGCACCTACGAACTTAACGATTGTTTTGGCAATCGATTCTGCAATACCTGACATTTCCACTACTTTTCCAAAAATAGCACCGAGTAAAAAAACAGGAAAATATAATTTAATAAAACCGACCATTTTCTCCATAAAAATATTTGAGAAAAACGGCAAAACATGGGCTGGTTCTGTTAAAAGAACAGCCAGCAATGCACAAATCGGCGCAAATAAGATAACAGAAAAGCCGCGGTATGCGGTAAACATGAGCAGGCCAAGCGCCAGAAGTATCACAAGTAAATCCATTTTCGCTCCCCCTTTAGTAACCGTTTTCATTTTATTTTTGCAAGAGCTGTGCCAACCATAAAAGAGTCTTTTTTCGCTGTTTTCTTCCCTTGATTCCGTGATTCCGGAAAAAAACCGCGCCGATTTTTCCGGAATTACGGAATTTTCCGTTTCTCCGGAATTCTTCTTATTTTCATTCGCTGCCGAAGCCATAAGCATTCTTTCGAATAACATCTAAAGTTCTCATCGTCCACTATTCAGCATACAATGAACACGCAAAAAAGCGGAAAATGATCCCCATTTTCCGCGCGTTTTTATTTTCCGATAAACATTTGTGTCCAGTGGCCATCTACATAGCCAACACCGATGTGAGTGAATTCAGGGTTTAAAATGTTTTTCCGGTGGCCGTCACTGTTCATCCACGCTTCCATTACTTCTGCTGGCGTTTTTTGGCCTTTGGCAATGTTTTCGCCTGCTGTTTTATACGTAATACCGAATTGTTTCATCATATCAAATGGTGATCCGTATGTTGGTGACTGGTGAGAAAAGTAGCCTTTATCTTTCATATCCTGTGATTTCGCACGAGCGACTTTGCTAAGCTCAGTGTCTAACGTTAAAGCCTTTAATCCCGCTTTAGCGCGCTCCTGGTTTACAAGCTTTGCTACTTCCTGTTCAAAAGCATTTACTGATTGAGAAGCTGCCGGCTGTGCCGCCTGTTCCTGCTTTGGTGCTTCTTGCGAAGGCGCTGTCTGCTGAGGCTTTGCTTCAGCAGCAGGCGCTGTTGGCTGTGTTACTTCTTTAGATGGAGCAGCAGCTGCTGGCTGTGCCTGCCATTTTACTTGATAATATTTTTGGTAGGTTTTCACCTGAACAGTCTTTGTCGTATCACAAGTCAGGGAAGCTGCTTCTACCTGTCCTGCTGTGAAAAGTCCAATTGTCACAAGACCAGCGATTGCGGCAATGCGTACATTTATTTTCAAGGTCAAAATCCTCCTGCGTTTTTTTATGTGTTGCCCGGGCTGCGTGATTACTATAGCCCGAAACACGAAAAAACGGCAATAGATTTTGAGATGGAAAATGATAGCCTCATTTCATAATGATAGTTTCCTGCTTTGCCCACAGTGCTCAGTCCCTATCCAGTCAGCGCTGTGCTGTTTTCACTTGCAGGCAGAAACAGGCAGCGACATATAAGCGTAACTCTTTTACAAACCTGTTACAAAGAGGTATTTTCATCAATATGGAAAAAGTAGTAACGAATGCCGGCCGTGTGTGCCGGTGACGTTGTATAGCTCCAATGGCGGTGATAGCTGTCAGCCGTGTGCGCATTCACAAGCGGTACACCGTTTTGGCGGCTCACAACAAAAGCAGCATGATCCATACGGCCATCACCGTTAAAATCATAAATAATGACGTCTCCAGGAAGCAGGTCTGCTGCCGATGCTTTCCGCACAGCCTTTAATCCCTTCTTCGATCCTTCTAAATACCATCTGAGCGAATGGGTCACACTCCAGCTGAAACTCCACGTACCGCCTCCAACCCACCAGCCATTTTTGCGGTCCGCGTAGCCGCCTCTCATAGGGGCGCCTCCGGCCAGCAGGCATTGTGAAACATAATTGGTACAGTCTACAGCAAACGCCGGAAAAGCCGGATTGCGTTTGTTCCACCACTTTTCCGCATAACGGACTGCGGCTTCACGATCATACATCGCCATCTCCTCCTTTCCTACAGCGTATGCCGGAAGAGAATAGAAAAACCGACCTGAACGGATCAGGCCGGTTTTTTTATATTTATTGGGTAACTCACAACGTTCCGAGGATAAATCCTTTTCTTTATCCTTCGTTAAACCGCCGCGGTATATTAATTCCACATTATCGTTTTTGATGTCCCTAAACGACCTAAGCCCTTCCTGCTCTTAAGTCCTTGCAGCTCCGAAGCTGCTCCAGTGTGAATAAGTAAAGTCAACACTAGCAGAATGCCAGAATTTTATTTGAACGCTCTAAGTTACGATCTCAATTAGATATTAATCATAACACTCATCAAATAAAAAGTCAAGAAATTATTACCTTTTCCATCCAAGGCGCTCCGAAATGTCGCTTCCCGCTTTTATCATGCGCTCTCTTAATGCTTTTAAGCGCTCATCCGTCATGCGAAGAGTGGGGCCGGAAATCGATACAGCCGCTGCGATTGCTCCATGATGATCAAATACCGGCGCTGCAATACAGCGGATGCCCGGCTCGTTTTCTTCAAGATCGAGCGCATATCCTGCTTCTCTTACACGCGCGAGCTCCGCCAGATACGCTTCTTTCGTCGTAATGGTCTGGTCTGTATGGACCGGCAGCCCTCTTCGTTCCAATATGTCGTGTACTTCTGACTCAGGCAGATGGGCTAAAATCGCTTTTCCGACGGATGTGCAGTGAACCGGCGCACGCCTGCCGACTTTTGAATGCATGCGCAGTGCTTCGTGCCCGTCCAGCTTTTCAATATACACCACTTCTCCACGGTCATACACGACAAGGTGAACCACTTCATTTGTTTCCGCCTCCAACTGGCGTAAAACAGCCTGTGCTTCTGATCTGACATCGAGCGATTCAAGCAGCCTTGAGCTTACCTCTAGAAAAGCGTAGCCGATTCGATAGCGGCCTGTTTCCTTATGCTGCTCAATATAGCCGTATTGCTCAAGCGTCGCTAGTGTCCGAAATACCGAGCTTTTATTAATATCCATTTCATTCGCAATTTCTGTTACGCCAAGTCCTCTTGAGGAGGCGCTGACAAGCGCAATAATATCAAGCGCACGCGCGACTGATTTAACGACGTTTTCTCTTTCCAACCGAATCCCTTCCTTACTAACCAGGAAAAGCCGGCCGGGGCCCGCTTTCCTTTATGATGTAATACGATATTTTTCTTTTGCCTGGAGCCGTTTTTCGTGCAGGATCGGTTCTGTGTAGCCATTCGGCTGCTCATACCCTTTAAAGATCAAATCACAAGCAGCCGCAAAGGCGACCGATTCATAATAATTCGGCCCCATTGGCCGGTAGCCTGGATCCCCCGCATTTTGCTCATCAACCACTTTCGCCATCCGCTCCAGCGTGTCCATAACCTGCTTCTTTGTGCAAATTCCATGACGCAGCCAGTTGGCCATGTGCTGACTTGAAATCCGGAGAGTCGCCCGGTCTTCCATCAAGCCGGTATTATGAATATCCGGCACTTTGGAACAGCCAATCCCCTGTTCAACCCACCGGACAACATATCCTAAAATTCCCTGGGCATTGTTATCGAGCTCCTGCTGAATATCTTCTGCACGCCAATCCGCATTAAGCGCGATTGGAATTTGCAGCATCGCATCCTGAAAAGCGGAAGCTTGATCGGCGATTTTCTTCTGGCGGTCAAATACGTTCACTTCATGGTAATGAATGGCGTGCAAAACAGCTGCTGTCGGAGACGGGACCCAGGCTGTATTGGCGCCAGCCTGCACATGGCTGATTTTCTGCTCCATCATATCAGCCATCAAGTCCGGCATCGCCCACATTCCTTTACCGATTTGCGCCCGGTGTCCGAAGCCCGCTGCCAACCCGCTCGCTACGTTCGATTTTTCATAGCCCTCCAGCCAGGCTGTTTTTTTCATTTCGCTTTTTTGGATCATCGGACCCACTTCCATTGAAGTGTGCATCTCATCGCCAGTCCGGTCTAAAAAGCCCGTGTTAATAAAGACAATCCGATTTCGAACAGCTGCGATACAATTTTTTAAATTAAGAGACGTTCGGCGCTCTTCATCCATCACTCCGATTTTAAGTGTGTATCGCGGCATATTTAATAAATCCTCAATCCGGTTAAATAAATCGTCTGCAAAAGCCACTTCCTCGGATCCATGCATTTTCGGCTTCACAATATAAATGGAGCGCTTGCGTGAATTTATCCGTTTCGGCTGTCCGAGTGCTGACGGCTTGGCAATGGCGCTTGTGATCACACCATCCAAAATACCTTCAAAAATTTCATCACCATGCTCGTCCAATATGGCAATGTTGGTCATTAAATGGCCAACATTTCGAACAAACATAAGAGAGCGGCCGGGAAGTTCAAACGGCGCACCATCTGGCGATATATAAGACCGGTCTGCATTCAGTGTACGGTGGATTTGCCTGCCGTTTTTTGTAAAAGAAGCGGATAAGTCTCCCCGCATCAAGCCCAGCCAGTTTTCGTACACAAGGAGCTTGTCTTCGGCATCGACGGCCGCTACAGAGTCTTCACAGTCCATAATCGTCGTTATGGCTGCTTCCAGCAAAATATCTTTGACCCCCGCTGGATCCTTTGAGCCAATTGGGTGCTCCGGATCCACTTGTATTTCAATATGCAAGCCATGATGCACAAGCAAAATCCCTTCTTCACTCGTTCCTTTCAATTGCTCTGGGTTCTTCAGTGATGTCTCGCCATTTTGTAAAGAAACGATCAGACGGCCATTTTCTATACGATAGCCGGTTGATTCTGTATGTGAACCTGCTGCAAGCGGTGCTGCTGTATCTAAGAACCGGCGTGCAAAAGCAACGACTCTCTTGCCGCGGATCGGATTAAAGCCGGCTGACTTTTCCGCACCGTCCGTTTCCGGAATCGCATCTGTACCATATAACGCATCATACAGGCTCCCCCATCTTGCATTAGCTGCGTTAACGGCATATCGCGCATTATTTACCGGTACAACAAGCTGCGGACCGGCTTGAAGCGCAATTTCATCATCTATGTTTTCCGTTTGGATCGTGAAGTCTTCCCCTTCAGGCTCAAGATAACCGATTTCCTCCAAAAAGGTTTTATACGCTGCCGGCTCAAAAGAATGCTTTTGATGCCAATCGTTGATTTGAGCCTGCAAGTCATTTCTTCGCTCCAAAAGCTTCTTGTTTTTCGGTGTAACATCCGCCACAAGCCGGCTGAAACCCGTCCAGAATGCTTCCTGATCCACCCCTGCCCGAGGAAGCACACGGCTGTTTACAAATTCATAAAACCGATCATCTACTTGCAGCGACCCTGCTTTCACATAATTCCCCATGTACAACATCCCCTTTGTTTCTTATTACGCAACAGCGTTTCAAAAAAACCTTAAAAAAAGAGTAACATGGCTTCCAGAAAATTTCAACTTCTTTCTGAAAGCCTTTTCTCATTTTTTCCATAATTTTTGTAAAATCGGATAAAGCTTTACCATGGCCAAAATGACTACTGCCCAGACTATAATTTGTAAAATAAGATCATTCATCGCTATCTTCTCCTTTACATCCCAGTATATCAAAAATTAAGGGATATTTAACGGATCATCGCCGCCCGGTTCGAGATAAGGCCTGCTTAAAAACAAAAATAAACAGCAAAATGTATCAGAACGAGGCAAAGTGTGAGATAATAGACAGGATTGACCAATAATCCCGGGGGTGACGTTTAAAATGTCTTATTACAGCAAAAATCGTACGGAACCATTGCCAAACGTTGATATCGAGACATGGGAATGCCCGTCGGAGGGCTGCAAAGGCTGGATGAGAAAGAACTTTTCAGATGATGATTCACCAACGTGCCCATTTTGCGGGAGCGAGATGGAAAACGGAACCCGGCACACGAATTCGCTGCAAAACAATACGTTTCGTAAACCGGCAGAGGCCGAACAAAAAAAAGCGTGATCCCTCTTGGGAATCCGCTTTTTTCTTTTGCCTGCTTTTATTGATTTCCGGGTTTGTCAAAAGCATTTGTTTTTTTCGATGCTTTAATCCGATACCGTTTATCACTTTCTGTTTTTGGAAAAAATTCAATTTCTTCCTCTGTTACAGAGGGTTGCTCTTCCTTTTCTTCCATCATTCCCTCAAGAAGATGGCCTTCCGCCTCTACCATACGGGCATCATACTTATCCATCAATTGCTGCAGATCTTCCAGTGTTTCCGCCCGTCCATCACGCTGCATTTCTTTTAACAAGCGATTTGATTCTTCTTCTGTTAATTCCATATATCCAACTCGTATCCGTTCAGCTGCCATTGCTCAAGCCTCCTGTATGCTTCTTCATGGTATGCTCTATACCCTTACAGAGGAAGCACCCAAACATGGGACGGCTACAGGATTGCTTCTGCCAAAAACCAGCCGATCATAATAAGCTGGATCACCACTTTGGCCAGCGTTCCGCTTAAGAAAGCAATAAGCGTGGCGTACGCAACAAAAAAAGCCTGTTTTATATTTTTTAAAACAATGAGTTCAACCGCAAAAACCGCCACAAACGGCACAATCAAAATCCCAAAGGGCGGGATGATAAACGAACCCGCAATAAGAGCAATCACCGCTGTCCACTCGCCCCATTTGGAACCGCCGTATTTTTTTACAAAGTAGCTGTTTGCCAGAAAATCAGCTAAAAACATAAGCGCTGTTAAAACAAGCATGCCAATCCAAAAAAGAATGGATAATTCCTCGCGGCTAATGCCAACATAATAAAGACCAAATCCTACCCACAAAACGAGAACCGATGGAACAATTGGAAAAATGAAGCCGGCAAAGCTTGCGATAAACAGTAAAATAATAACTGCCCAAACAAAAATAGACACACATATCCCTCTCTTCTCTGTTATGATAGCATTGTACCATTATGCAAAGGAATAGGAAGTGATTCACATTGATTAACATTGAACTGCCTCAGGCTGACTACATTTTAACAAGAAAACGGAATCCGGAGGACACAAGTGAAGCGGCGATCGCACGCGAGTACGGATTTACCGATTATCATAAAATTCCGCGTGATAAACCAGGCGTTTTTCTTTTTTATGATGCACAGGACCGTCTTCTGTTCGTGGGTAAAGCCCGTAAACTCCGCATGCGTATCCGCAAACATTTTGAAGATAATGTATCCGACATTAAAAACCACCGTGATGACGTTCACAAAATTGTTGTTCTTGTGGTGGATAACCCGATGGAACGGGATATTTATGAAACCTATATTATTAATACGTTCGAAGCGAAATACAATACGGATAAAGCATTTTTCCGTTCTTAATCCTGCAGCCGGTTTTTTTTGAAGCCGGCTTTTCTTCTCTTTCTATGCTGCTCCTTTTTCGGAAATTTCCCCTTTCTGTCAAACAACCCGCTCCATCTGTAACGTTTTGATACGTTTTGTCGAATCTGTTTTAAATAATACGATCTTTTCGTATACTAGATGCTGTTCTCTTATAAAAAAAGTATGGAAAGTACTCACGGAGGTTTCAAAATGAATACGTTGGTAAATCGTGATGAGTTAATGAAAAAAATTAAAAAAGTCCGCCGGGACATGATTACATCCGGCACAACAAAAGGATTAAGCCATGCAGAGACTGTTCAGTACAGCCAAGAACTGGACGAGCTGATGAATCAATTTCAGCCCTATAGAAAGTTTTAAATATTTTTTCTCCTTATTGTTTTTCAGGCACAAAAAAACCAGCTCCCAAACGGGGCTGGTTTTTTTGTGCCGCTTTTGCCGTATTATCAAAAATAAGAAAGTTTTAAACCACCACTCCTCAAAGTGGGTGTTTGCAAAAACGTTCATGTCTGTCCTCCCTGCCGAACCGGCAGAGGCTTGTCAATCCCGCTTTAATGTTAAACTCCCTATTACAGCTTAAAGGTTAAAACTTAATTAAAAAAACACGTACAATGCAGCTGTATTCGTATCTTACTTCTTTTTCGCCTGAAATGCAAGCCGTTTTATTTTGCCACACGAAATATTCCTGCTACACTAAACAGACGAGAAATGAGTACCTTTACTTACCTTATATGAAAGAAGTGTTTATAGATGTCTATCTCTTATTCTGCTCTTGACCTTGCTCCTATTACAGCGGGAAGCACCGCTTCAGAATCTTTTCAGCGTTCTGCTGACCTCGCCCGTCATGCAGAAAAATGGGGTTATAACCGGTACTGGCTTGCTGAGCATCATAATATGCCCGGCATTGCAAGCTCTGCCACATCCGTGGTGATCGGCCATATTGCCGCCGCTACAAAAACAATCCGGGTTGGCTCCGGAGGCATTATGCTGCCTAATCATGCGCCGCTTGTCATCGCAGAACAATTTGGCACCCTTGAGTCCCTGTTTCCTGGACGCATCGACCTGGGGCTTGGCCGCGCTCCTGGAACGGACCAGGTGACGATGCGGGCACTGCGCCGCCAAAATATAAGCGACGGGCACGACTTTCCAGAGCAGCTGGCTGAGCTGCGCGGATACTTTAACGGTACAAATCACGTTCATGCCGTTCCGGGTGAAGGCTTGTCCATTCCGATCTGGCTGCTTGGCTCAAGCGGGTTCAGCGCTCGCCTCGCTGGTGATTTAGGCCTGCCATTTTCTTTTGCAAGCCACTTTTCTCCAGATAATACGCTGCCGGCGCTTGCCCTTTATCGGCGTCATTTTATTCCATCGGACGTTCTCGAAAAGCCGCATGCTATGCTTGGCGTAAACGTTATTGCCGCTGATACGGACCAAGAAGCAGAGCGGCTTGCTACATCCATGCAGCAGCAATTTTTAAACCTGATCCGCAACAAAGCGGTGCCTCTTCAGCCGCCAGTGGACAGCATGGACGGCATATGGACTGAATTTGAAAAAGCAGCACTGCAGCAGCAGCTCGGTTCCTCCATCATCGGCGGTCCGGAAACCATTAAGAAAAAATTAGCCGCGTTCATCGAAGAAACCGGCGCGGACGAACTAATGATTAACGCGCAAATTTACGACCATAAAGCAAGGCTGCGTTCCTTTGAACTCGCAGCAGACGTTTTGCGTTCGCTCGAATAAAAATCAAAAATCCCCCTTCACTATGGTGAAGGGGGTTGTTTTAGTATGGATCCGCCTCGTGGCCTTCTTGTTTTGCAGTATCCGCTGCTTTTTTCGCTGCCGCTGAACCGGTATCCCCAGCTGTTTGATCCATCTTCTGTTTTGCTTTTTCAAGCCCTTCCGCTACACGGCGGCCATACCCCTCGTCCGCTTTTGTAAAGTGGCCGATCATGGCTTTTTGAATATCCGGGTGCGATATGCTGAGCGCATCAACCAAATTGCTGATCAGCTCATCGCGTTCCCAGTCTTCAAAACTCCGGTATGTATCACCGGCCTGCCCGTAATCGTTTTTGCGGTCAATCGGCTGCTTTGTTAATTTTGCGTTGTAGGCAGGCTGATGGTCTGCACCGGCTCTTTCTGCTTCTTTTAAACCATCCAGCATAGACGGCTCGTAATTCACATGCGGATTCCGCCCATCGTCTACATAGTGGGCATGCTGGCCATCGCGCTGATTGGTCGCAACCCGCTTTTTCGGTTTATTGATCGGAATTTGCAGGTAGTTTGCTCCAACACGGTAGCGCTGGGTATCTGAGTAAGAGAACGTGCGTCCCTGGAGCATTTTATCATCAGAAAAATCCAGGCCGTCCACAAGCACTCCTGTCCCAAAAGCCGCCTGCTCAACTTCCGCAAAATAATTTTCCGGATTTTTATCCAGCACCATTTTCCCAACCGGGAGGAACGGGAATTGATCCTGAGGCCATAGCTTTGTATCATCAAGCGGATCAAAATCAAGCTCTGGGTGCTCATCATCACTCATGATTTGTACGCAAAGCTCCCATTCCGGGTAATCACCTTTTTCAATCGCTTCATAAAGATCCTGTGTGGCATGGCTCGTGTTCATTCCTTGAATTTCATTGGCTTCTTTTTGCGTTAAGTTCCGAATGCCCTGCTTTAACGGCTCCCAATGATATTTCACCAGCACCGCTTCACCCGCTTCGTTTACCCACTTATACGTGTTAACACCCGAGCCCTGCATTTGGCGATAGTTTGCCGGAATGCCCCATGGTGAAAACAAGAAGGTAATCATATGAGTCGCTTCCGGTGTCTTGGAAACAAAATCAAACATACGCTCCGGATTTTGAATGTTTGTCACCGGGTCTGGCTTAAACGCATGAATCATATCTGGGAATTTCAGTGGATCACGAATAAAGAAAATTTTCAGGTTGTTGCCGACAAGATCCCAGTTGCCATCTTCCGTATAAAATTTAACCGCAAATCCACGCGGGTCGCGGGCTGTTTCTGGAGATTCCTTCGCTCCGGCAACCGTTGAAAACCGAACAAATACCGGTGTCCGCTTGCCCGCTCCTTTAAATACCTTTGCCCGTGTATATTTAGCAACATCTTCGTCGCCGACTTTCCCATACGTTTCAAAATAGCCATGTGCACCGGCACCACGCGCATGCACAACCCGTTCCGGAATACGTTCACGGTCAAAGTGGGAAATTTTTTCGATAAAATGATAGTTTTCGAGCGTTGCCGGACCACGGTTTCCAACAGTTCGAATGTTTTGATTGTCTACAACTGGATGTCCCTGACGGTCTGTTAACGTTTCTTCCGTTTCACCTGTCCCCGTTTTTTTCTTGTCTTCGTGTTCCACATTTATTCCTCCCTGCCAAATTGAATCCACATTTCCATTATTTATATCCTTTTTCCCAAAAATTTAAACAAAAAAAAGCGCTCGAAAGGGAGCGCCAAAAACGAAAAAAACAACTTTATTACTCAGACAGATAAGAGCAGCAATAATCCACAATTGTATGTACTTTTAATTCAAATGTTTCATTGGCCGGCACGAAGAAAACACCCGCTCCGTCAATCGTTTCCCAGTCACCGCCTTGAAGCTTGTATTCGAGCTTCCCAGCTGAAATATCCATTTCTTCTTTTAACTCCGTTGAAAATGTATATTCCCCGGGCATCATAATACCGAGCGTTTTTTTGGCTCCATCCTGCAGGAAAATGGTTCTGCTCGTTACCTTCCCGTCGAAATAAATGTTTGCTTCCTTTGTAATATCTACGTTTTTTAGTTGAGTCATATTCTCCATCCTTTCACTTTCTCCCAATAATTTATCATAAAAGTCCGGCTCATTAAACAGAATTTTTCCACTACTTTTCACTTTTTCTTCTACATGTTAAAAATTCTATCTTTCCTTTCAAATCTTTTATTTGTATCTATTATTTTTTTGTGCTTTCTTCGTTTGTTAAAAAATCTTACATGTAAATGTTAGATTTGCCGACAAAAATAAAGGAATTTGCCATCATTTGTTGTATTCTTACATTAAATACTTTTAAGGAGAGTTCTGACAATGTTTAAACTATACAATAGTGATCCTTATTTCGACGAAATGATTGACCAAAACGGAAATCCGAGGGAACATTACCAGCGTTTTTATAACTCTCTTCTACAATTGAATCCTGAAGATTTAAAAGAAAAACAGGATACAGCGAATTTAAATTTTTTACGTCAGGGTATCACGTTTACCGTCTACGGAAACGAAGGCGGGACCGAGCGGACGCTGCCTTTCGATTTTATTCCTATTATTATCCCAGCTGACAAGTGGAAGCAAATCGAAAAAGGAATGGTGCAGCGTGTCAAAGCATTAAATTTGTTTTTAGATGACATTTACCATAATCAAAATATTTTGAATGATGGGATTATTCCGCGTGGCCTCATTGAACAAAACCCTTACTTTTACTACCGGCAGGCAGGCGGATTAGACATCCCGCTTCGAAACCATATTTTTTTGGCAGGCATTGATTTAATCAAAGATGAAAAGGGTGTTTACAGAGTACTCGAAGACAACTTGCGAAACCCTTCCGGCATGTCATATGTATATCAAAACCGGTATGTGATGCGCCAGGTTTGCCCGGAATTCTTTTCAAAGCATTCCCTTAACATGCTGGAAGAACAAATCGGCCACCTGCATGCTGCTTTAATGTCCCATCTTCCTAAAAATGCAAGAACAACCGCCGATCCACGAGCTGTTTTGTTAACACCGGGCATGTATAATTCCGCTTACTATGATCACGTTTTTTTAGCACAGCGGATGAATATTTCTCTTGTTGAAGGGCGGGATTTGATTGTTAAGGACAAAATCGTCTACATGAAAACAATCAGGGGACTAAAACGGGTTGATATTATTTACCGCCGTATTGATGATGATTTTCTTGATCCACAGGCATTTCGAAAAGATTCCCGTTTAGGCGTTCCCGGCCTGCTCGATGCGTACCGGGCAGGAAATGTTTCAATCGTAAACGGAATCGGCAACGGGGCTGCAGATGATAAAGCAATCTATGCGTATGTACCTGATATGATCAAATACTATTTAAACGAAGAACCGATTATCCCAAATGTGGAAACCTATATGCTGCGAAATCCTGAACAGCGCGAATGGGTGCTTAAGCATATTGACCAGCTTGTTGTTAAAAACGTAGGAGCTTCTGGAGGCTACGATATGTTGATTGGCCCGCACGCGTCTGAAGAAGAAATCGCTATTTTCAAAGAGAAAATTTTGGAAAACCCAAATCAATATATTGCGCAGCCGACCATCAAGCTGTCACGAGCACCGGTTTATCAGGATGGCCGCTTTTATCCTTGCCATGTAGACCTTCGCGTATTTGTGATGAAAGGGGAAAACATTAATGTTTTTCCAGGCGGTCTGTCACGTGTTGCATTAAAAGAAGGCTCACTCGTTGTGAACTCTTCACAAGGCGGAGGAGCAAAAGATACTTGGGTATTAAAGGAGGAACCACAGCATGTTAAGCAGAGTCGCTGATTCATTATATTGGATGTCTAGAAATGGTGAAAGAACAGAGCAAAATGCGCATATCCTCAGTATGCAGCTGATCAAAATGCTCGAATCATCCGAGCAGGAAACGACTGCACAAGATGACTGGGAAACTGTTCTTGATATTTGCTCGTCAAAAGAGGAATTTTCTTTTTTGTATAACAGTATACAATTAGACAACGTGGTAGATTATTTAACATTTTCAAAAGAAAATGTAAATTCGACTGTAAATACCGTGTCAATCGTGCGCGAAAATGCCCGCATTACCCGCAATCATATCCCGAATGAGCTGTGGGAGGTCTGGAATGAATTTTATTTGTCTCTTCCAAAGATACCACAGACAGTAAACTGCTCTCTTCCGGATATCCATTTCTTTTTAAATCAAATTAAAAAAACATCGTTTACTGCAACAGGTGTGATAGACGCTTCTATGGCACGTGATCTTCCTTATCATTTTATAAAGATCGGCAGATGGCTTGAACGGGCAGAGAAAACAGCGCGTATTTTGCACGTTTTTTACCAAAAATCAAAGCAGGCTGGCGAAACCACGACCGATGATGTTGCCTGGCGTTCTGCGTTGCAGTTTGTAAACGGGGCTGACACATACTTTAACCGTTTTTCTCCTATTATTAATCCGGATTGTGTGATTAGGTTTCTCATGACAGACGTCTCTTTCCCACGCTCGATCCGTTACTGCATAGACCATATTTGGGAAGCCATCAAAAAATTAGAAAATGAAAAAGTGTCTCATTATTCTTGGCGGATGTATGCGCTGCTTGATACGATGATGACAGAATTTCATGAAGATTACCTGAACAGCCTGGCAGAAGAAGAAATGGAATATTTTCTGCTTCAATCGTTAAACCGCTGCATAGAATTTGGCAAAACATTCTCTGAGACGTATTATTTAATGGAGCGTGAATCTATTATGTGAACGAATAAACCAAAGCACTTGGAGAGTGAAGGCTTTATGAAATATGAAATTACTCATACCAATATTTTCCAATACGAAAATGATGTGGACCAAAGCATGAACCATATTCGTTTAAAACCAAGTACGGACGAATGCCAGCACCTGCTTTCTTATCAGATTGATATTACTCCTCCTTCTATGACAAAAGAAAGTATAGATTTGTGGGGAAATACCGTGGAGAGCTTTCTTATCCCACAAAAACACCGCTCATTAGAAGTAAAAACGACTTCTGTTGTCAGCATTCAGCGGGCGCCGTTTATTGAACGAATTGAATACTCTTCTGAAATGAAGTCCATTTTTCATTCAAAACGGTTCAAGGAGCACTATCTTCCTTTTTTAAAGGGAAATACATATACCTTTCTTAGTCCGGAACAAGTAGAAGAAATGATGCAGTCTGTCGGTAATATCGAAAATCCTGTTCAATTTTCACTAGAATTAATGCGGTATTTGCATAAGACATTTACGTATGATACTGAAGCCACGAATGTTCAGACAACGGCCCAGGAAGCTTTCGCTTTGAAAAAAGGCGTCTGTCAGGATTATACGCATGTTATGCTCGGCATTCTTAGAAAAAAAGGGATCCCAGCCAGATATGTCAGCGGCTATTTATACACAGGAGACAATGCGGAGTTTATTGGCGACTCAGCTTCCCATGCCTGGGTAGAAGTGATGGTGCCTGGAATTGGCTGGATTGGGCTTGATCCAACCAATAATGTAGAAGCACTAGAAAACCATATTCGAATCGGCATTGGCCGGGACTATACAGATGTCAGCCCTCTTCAAGGGATTTACAGAGGCGGCAGCCAGACACTTGAGGTGAAAGTAAGTGTGAAAAAACTGGAGTCTCTTTAACACATAAAAAGGGGTTATTCCAAAAGTCCACTCCCTCGACTTTGGAATAACCCCTTTTTTATGATAAAAACATGTAAAGCCAGTTTATTCGCTGTGAATATCAAATGTAATATCCTGATTGCGATGGTCTATATAAGCAACACTGAAAAAGCGGTCTCCTGCTTTGTAGCCATCGGGTGTTTCAAATTTATAAAATGTTTTTTGACGGTCTTTTCGATCCGTTATATAACGGTCTGAAACCATTTCGTAAAACTTTGATGTTTCGCCGCACTTGATATGAAAGTGAGTGCCTTCGCCGAGCTTGAGTTCTTCTTCAAACAACTCGCCTTGTTTCCACTCACCTTGCCCGTTTCTATATACACATGTCATTTTATTTGTTTTCATTTTCAGCACTCCTTTCGTATTTGATTACTATATTCCCCGATTTCCTGCTCAAAAACATCTTATTTGTCATAAAACCTAACAGAATATTCCTCAAACCATTCGTGCATTTGAATAAAATAAGCAACAAGCTGCGGTCCAGTCATCAACTGGCCAAACCACGGATATTGAAAAGACGCCCCGCCGGTCTGTGCGAGTTTCTCAAGTCCTTCTTTTGAGAAAAAGTGCAAGAGCGGTGTATCCTTCTTTAAAATATCCTGCAGCATGCTTGACACGGTTGCTGTATACGCTGGATGATGCGTCTTTGGATACGGGCTTTTCTTTCGATACAGCACATCTCCCGGCAGAACACCATCCAGTGCTCTTCGAAGAATGCCTTTTTCACGCCCGTCTGCCATTTTCATCTCCCACGGTATGTTCCAGACGTATTCAACAAGCCGGTGATCCGCAAACGGTACACGCACTTCCAGTCCTGCCCCCATACTCATCCGGTCTTTTCGTTCCAGAAGTGCGGTCATAAATGATACCATATTCAAATAAAACAGCTCTCTGCGCCGGCGCTCCACATCTGATTCCCCATCAAGCTTCGGTGTCTCGTCCCGCAGTTTGCCGCTTTGCTCCCGTCCGTATTCTTTTAATGGAAGAACCTGCCGCCATTTATCGTTTAACAGCTGGGATTTCTCCTGCATGGAGGTAATCCACGGAAACCCTTCTTCCGATCCGTTCCGGTGAAACCACGGATACCCGCCGAACACTTCATCCGCACACTCTCCTGACAAGCCGACAGTAAAGTCCTGCTTGATTTCATGGCAGAACCAAAGCAGGGACGAATCCACATCGGCCATGCCCGGGAGGTCACGCGCACACATGGCTTCTTTTAATGCATGAGCCAATGTTTCCTGATCAATCACTTTTGTGTGATGAACGGAGCCAATGTGCTGCTGCATTTTTTCGATCCATGGCCGGTCTTCCCCCGGCTGAAAAACGTTTTGCTTGAAAAAGCGGCTGTTGTCTTCGTACTCAATCGAATACGTATGAAGCGGTGTGTCGAAAAACTGAGCTGCAAATGCACTGATTGCACTGGAATCTACCCCTCCAGACAGAAAGGTACACACCGGTACATCTGCCGTCAGCTGACGCATTACGGCATCCTGCAGCAGCTCCCGGACACGCAGGGCTGTCTCAGGAAGGGAATCAGCATGCGGGGCGCTCTGTACATTCCAGTATCTCCATACTTTCACCCCGGTCTTTTTTACAGTTAGCGCGTGCGCCGGCCGAAGCTCTTTTATCCCTTTAAACACTCCCTGCCCCGGTGTACGGCCCGGTCCGATCGCGATCAGTTCCATAAAGCCTAATCGGTCAAGTTCCGGTTTCACATCTGGATGGGCAAGCAGCGCCTTGATTTCTGAGCCGAAAATAAACGCGCCATTTTTTTCTGTATAAAATAACGGCTTCACACCGAGCCGGTCACGTGCCATAAATAACTCCCCACGTGTTTGGTCCCACACACCAAACGCAAAAATGCCATTTAGCCGCTCCAGGCACTTTTCACGCCACTCGATAAATGAATAAAGCAGCACTTCCGTGTCCGAATGTCCTTGAAATGAGTGGCCGCACTTTTTGAGCTCAGCCCGGATTTCTTCCGTATTGTACAGCTCACCATTGTATACAATGGTGTACGTTCCGCGCGTCATCGGCTGGATCCCGCCTGTCGGATCTACGACGACAAGCCGCGTATGACCGAATGCTACATGTTCCGCTGTCCAAATGTTAAAATCGTCCGGTCCCCGTTTTTCAAGTGTCTGCGCCATCTGGCGGACTGTTTCTTTTTTACTGGCAAGCTCTTGATTAAAATGTACAAAGCCTGTTATGCCACACATGCGCATCACCCTTTCCCGTAATACGATATGCGCGACCTGTCCGAAACATGACAACAAAAAAAACTCCGCCGATGCACTACGCATCAGCGGAATTTGTTCTTTTTTTGAGTTTTTGATGCAGATCATTAAGCCTGGTCATCAATTCTTTGTATTCGTCCACGTTAATTTGACAAAGTTCGATTTCCTCTGCCACACGCTTCGTAATAGCCCTCTGCTGCTGGTGCGCTTTTTCCTCTAAATAGATAAATACTTTTCGTTCATCTTCTTTGGAGCGCTCTTTACGCACCCATCCATTTTCCTGCATACGTGAAATCATCGGTGTCAGTGTTCCAGTACCAAGGTCGAGCTTTGCACCAAGCTCTTTCATCGTTACTTCATCTTTTTCCCATAAAGCCAAAAGCACCAAATACTGCGGATACGTAAGTCCAAACGGCTGCAATACGCTTGTATACAGCTTGTTAAACTCGCCAGCTGTTTCATAAACAGCAAAACAAAGCTGGCTGTTCAGTGAGCGGAAATCATTCATGATAGGATTTTTTTTACATCCTCTTCTATTTTTTCAGGGCTTGTCTGTGGTGCATACCGCTCGACAACCTGCCCGTTTCGGTCGACGAGAAATTTTGTAAAATTCCATTTGATTTTTTTGGACAGCATCCCTTTTTTCTCGGTTGTTAAGTGAACAAACAGCGGGTGTGCACCCTCACCATTTACATCAACCTTGGCAAAGATGGGAAACGTAACACCATAGTTTACCCGGCAAAACTCGGTCGTTTGATTGATATCGCCATATTCCTGGTTGTTAAACTGATCACATGGAAACCCGAGAACAACAAAACCTTCGTCTTTGTACTTTTCATATAAAGACTGCAGGCCGCCAAACTGCGGCGTAAATCCGCATTTGCTTGCTGTATTGACAATCAACAGCGGTTTGCCCTCGTACTCTTTTAGCGGCATTTCATTGCCGTTCGGTTTTTTAACGCTAAAATCGTAAACAGTTGTCACAGAACTCCCTCCTCCTTATTGCTTTACAGACAATTCAACATCAACGTTACCGCTGATCGCTTTTGAATATGGGCAGAAGTGGTGCGCTTTGTTCACATATTCCTCTGCTGTTGCTTGGTCTACTCCTTCAATGGACACTTCAAGCTTAACACCAAGCTTAACACCTTTATCGGCTTTGTCCGGGTAAAGAGCAACGGTTGCTATAACCTGGCTGCTTTGGAATTCAACGCCTCCCTGTTCAAGCATCAATTCAAGTGCACTGTTAAAGCATGCACTGTAGCCCGCTGCAAATAACTGCTCTGGATTTGTGGCTGTTGTCGCATTGCCGCCAAGTGCCTGTGGTTTTTCAACGTCTAAATTAAAAATGTTGTCCGGTGAATGAACTTCTCCGTCGCGTCCGCCTGTGTTAATAATTGTTGTTTCAAAAATAGGTTTCATTCGAAAAACTCCTTTAACCGTTTTTAAATCTTCTACGATTAAATCGTACACGATTTAAATAAAAAACACAACTAAAAAAGCTGTTTTATTTAAAACAGCTTCTCAATATGCAGCGGGGAGATTTTATTCATTCCTTTTTTCTTATTGAAAAACCCTTCCGGCAAGGATGTGAGGCCGTACGCACGACAAATAGACCGAAAATCGCCGGATACACCACTTCCGGTCAAAACGATTCTCCAGCCTTTTTCTGCCCGTCGAACATCACCAATCACGACGCCGGCTGCGTCCGAAAAGTCTTCTCCTAATTCATACCGGACAATTTCTTCTTTTATTTCATCATTGATCATCCGGACAAATGCAGCGTTCACATCGCGGAATGTCCGCCCGCCCGATTCGTGAAGGGCAATGGCAAGAACAATTTTATCCACTGTATCAGGAAGCATCGACAGCTGTACGTAAAGCTCTTCATCATCACCGCTGCCTGCTCCTGTTTGATTATCGCTCGATAAAAGAAGCGCTCCGTCGAAAGCAGTGAGCTGATTGTAAAAAACAATATGTTCACTTGAGCGCACACGGTTCTCCCTATCTACAAGCAGCGCCATCATATCCAGGTCAAAAAGCGAAGCGCTTCCATCCCATCCTAACGCAATTTTCATAGATCCTTTCAGCCGGTTCGGTTTCATGCAAATCCCCCTTTTGTTTCATCCTAACAGGTGCGGGCTTTCTTTCCAAGCAAAAGCCCGCTCGTTTTTACCGTACTTCCTGCTGAAGCTGAAACAGCATTTGATCCGCAATAGCATGGTAGCCAAACTCGTTCGGATGAATCCCATCATCTGACACATTCTGTGGTGTTTCACTGTTGATCACTTCGGTGGTATCGACGACAACCGCATAATCGTGCTTGGCTGCCAGCTCGTAAAATTGAAGGTTCCATCTTGGCAGGAGCCGGTCTGCCATTGAATACAATTCAAATTCTTTATCAAGCGGATTGTACAATTCTAACAGCAAAACCGTGGCTTCCGGATTTAACGTATGCACCCGCTCCATGATGTCGGTTAGATTGGTATTAAATGTTTTTTGAAGCGAATCCACGGATTGAACAGCCTCATAAAACCCTTTTTGGAAGCCAAGCTGCAAAATATCATTGCCGCCGATATTAATCGTCACAATATCCGCTTTCTTGATCTGGTCATCAAACTCTCCGCCCTGCACGAGACGGTTTAATTCAGTGCTTGTAATTTCATTAATGCCTTCGTTTTGGAATTCAACCTCTTTTTGGATGGATGACTCAAGGCTCTCCGAAAAAGACTTCACGAGATTTTCTTTCGGCGGTGCACCAAAACCGGTAATAATAGAATCTCCAATTGCCAGGTGGCGAAGTACCTGCTTGTCACTTTCGCGGAAATAATCGATATATGTCTCTTTCTGCTCACTTGCAAGCGTCTGCGGTCCTTCTTTTAATTGTTTTATCTGATATTGCGGGTAATACATCCAAATCGCGAAACCTGCCACACACACTGCTACAACACTTAAAATGGTGGCGATGACTTTCATGCCTCTTTCCTTGTTCCTCCTTTTATTCGGAAATACTGTTCATTGTTGCCGTATTAATTGTTCATTATACGTACGATTTCGCTGTTTTCACAACTAATCTGTTTGGGGAAAAAGGGCTCTAAAACACCGTCCCCAAAAGCCGTTTTCTCCCATCTTCTTTTATCCATACCCACTTTTTTTAGAAACAAGACTCTGTCCAAAAGAAAAAGAAACTCTGCCCCGAGGACAGAGTTCCAGTGTGTAGATAAAGTCTTTCGCTTTAAAAAAAGAGCCGATAAGTGAAGCCTGCCCGACTTCACTGAGTGGCATTAAAGATTAATAAGCAAGGACCAAATAGAGATTTTCTCTTTTTTTAACAGAAAACTATGACCTTGTTAGCCCCATACAATCTTATCACAAGTCACTTGGCGGCGGGAGGGCAGCGCAGACTCCTATGGGACTAGCGGGCAGCTGAGACCAGTGGAGCCGCTAGGCGAAATCGGGCTCAGCGCCTGCCCCATGGAAAGCGGAGCTGCCTGGACGCCGTCGGTCCATCCCATTCATATGCACGATCATCCATATAATTTGTCGACAGTCTAAAACTCTGCCCTGAGGACAGAGTTCTTTCTTTTATTCAAATGAATTGTAAATATCATAGTCTTCCTTTTTTTCTTCCAGCCAGGTTGTATATTCACTCGACATTTTTTCCTGCTTGAGCGTTTCTTTAATTTCCTCTTTGCTGTCTTCCAAGTTAGCAGCTTTCGCTTCTTTCTTTCCTGTTACTTTAATAATATGATAGCCGTAATCGGTTTTAACCGGTTCGCTGATTTCACCAATCTCCATCGCAAAAGCTGCTTTCTCGAATTCCCCGGTCATTTCCCCTGTACCGAAGTAGCCCAGCTCACCGCCATTTTCCGCACTTGTTGTATCGGTAGAATATTCTTTTGCCAGCGCTGCAAAGTCTTCTCCGTCTGCAAGCTTCGCTGCAACTTCTTTTGCTGTCGCTTCGTCATCTACTAAAATGTGGCTGGCTTCTACCTGTTCAGATGTGGCAAACGTATCTTTGTTTTCATTAAAATAAGTCTCGATTTCTTCATCTGTGATTTCGATGCGCGGCTCAAGCAATTTCACCGTCTCAAGATATACTTTAATTTCTTCTTTCATATCTGCTTCGGTCATACCGCTTGATTCAAGCGCTGACTTGTACGCTTCTTCTCCTCCGTACGACTCAATGGTTGCGTCCAGTTCTTCTTGAATCTCCTTATCCGTCACCTGCACCTTTTCCTTAGCGGCTTCTTTTTCCACAATCTTGTCCGCAATTAACGATTCCGCTGCGTCTGCTCCGTACATTTTTACGAGTGAATCATACAAATCATCTTTCGTAATTTTGGTTCCGCCTACCTCCGCAATCGTTTCTGCACTGCTGCCGGCTGTGGCAAAAAAGAATCCAGCCGCCGCTATTGCTGCGATAATCGCAGCCCATACATACGTTTTTCCTTTTTTTAAAGCGTTCATTTTTTCTCTCCCTGCTATTTATTTTCCGAGTTCAGTATAAAAAACAAAAGTGAAAAAACGGTGAAAGTCAAATGAATGTTCCGCCGTTTTTAACAAAATCCATTTCCTGTTTGATCACTTCCATTTTTTGATCGAGCTCGGTCATCGTGTCCGCTGCACTTTTCAGTTCTCTTTGCAGGCGGGGCGGAATGACACCGTCAAATTTATAAAACAGCTTATGCTCCAGTCCTGCCCAGAAATCCATCGCAGCCGTACGGATTTGCACTTCAACCATCGTTTTTTCGGTTGAAGCCGCCATAAAAACAGGAATTTCAATGATCGCATGCAAACTTTGATAGCCGTTTGGTTTCGGCTGTTTGATGTAATCTTTTACATGTGCAAGTTGAATATCCCGCTGTTGCTTGAGCATTTGCAGCACTTGGTAGATGTCGGCTGCAAACGAACATGTAATGCGAATGCCGGCAATATCGTGCACATGGCGCCGTGCATTTTCCGGGGTTAACGCGTAACCTTTTCGGTTTAACTTTTGAATAATGCCATGCTGATTTTTCAATCGCGATTTAATATGTTCAATCGGATTGTATTGGTGGATATGCTGAAACTCTTCATTTAAAATATTCAGCTTCGTATTTACTTTATCCAGCGCAAATTTGTGAATCAGCATCAGTTTTTTCCATTCATCCATTTCCTGCTCCATCTACCGCACTTCCTTTGTAACATGATCTGCCTTTTATCGTAGCGGAAGAAAGTGAAAATAAAATGAAAAAAGCACCCATAAAGGATGCTTACTTTTCTTCATGCCCGCCTATTAACATAAAATCTCCAAATTGGTTTACATCAACATTGATCCTGTCACATGCATTCAAGTATCTTAAAATGATAATAAACCGGTCTTGAGAAATCCCCTTTTTCTCCATCTGTGCCCGCATTTCTTCAATGGGGGGAAGCTCGTCTGTTTCCGTCTTTGCCTCCATAAAAGGAGAAAAATATCGGTATACCGTCTCCACTTCTTCTTTCCGGACAACGGAGAGCTCCCCGAATTCTTTCGCCAGCGCTTCTTCAAATCCATTTTTAAGTCCGTAAATATGGCCTTTATCGGCTTTGTCAATGCCCTGCCGGCTTTGAAGATCGTATAGTTCTCCCATTATTTTTCCGAGGATCAATGTCAGGTTTGTATCCACTTTATCCCTCCTTTTTTCTTTAGTCTTAGGCAGATGAACGCTATTTATACAGCTTGAGCCTGTTAATCGGAACGAATCTTACGTGCTGCCAGCCACTGGCGGAGAGAAGTTCTTGAAAAATACGTTTTTCCATTTACATCAATAGATGGAATATCCCGATATTTTTGAAGCAGTTCTTTCGTATCCTGCTTCGGTGCGCCCAAAAAACGATGCAAAGTATCCTCCTGAATAAGCTCAGACTGACCTCTTCGCTTGAAATGATCGATAAACGTTTTTTCAGATGGATTTTTCCAATTTTTAAGACCGTCTCCGATAAAATAGCCGGCCAGTGCAATCCCAGCGCCTAAAAATAAACTCACAGCTTGTCCTCCTTTTTCTTCTGTGCTTTTTTATCTTATGAGCGAATGGCCTCCGTCATCTCTTTTTCTTCCATAAAAAAAAGCGTGCTTCTGCACGCTCTCCTTTATTTAAACCAGCCTTTTTCTTTAGATTGAGAAATGGCTTCTATTCGATTTTTCACTTCCAGCTTATCGAAAATCGTAGAGATGTAATTGCGGACGGTCCCGTTTTTTAAATTCAGCTGCTTTGCAATCTCTCCTGTGCTTTTTCCTTCTGAAACAAGAGCCAGCACATCTTTTTCACGTTCCGTCAGCGGATTTTCTTCACTGTATAAGTCATCCATCAATTCCGGCGCATATACTTTTCGGCCATTCATAATATTTCGGATAGAGCTCGCCAGTTCATCGCTTGGACTGTCCTTTAGTAAATACCCGCTCACTTTTGCTTTTAATGCCCGCTGGAAATAGCCTGTGCGGGCAAATGTCGTTAAAATAATCACCTTACATGCATCATTTTTTAATTCTTCGGCCGCTTCAAGCCCTGTTTTCAGCGGCATTTCAATATCCATTATACAAATGTCCGGCTGCAGCTCCCGCACAAGTGTAACAGCTTCTTCTCCATTTGCAGCTTGTCCAACCACTTCCATATCATCTTCCAAGCTGAGCAGCGACCCAAGTGCTCCAAGAAGCATGCGCTGGTCCTCTGCAATGACAATGCGGATCATTTCATTCCCTCCCTGTCATGCTGTGTGACATTGTTCGGTACCGTCATAACTAAAACTGTGCCATTTTCACTTCGGATCTCTAAACTTCCATTTACGAACTCAAGCCGCTCCCGCATACCAGGCAGTCCGCTTCCTTTTCCAATATCCTGGCGGCTGAGCCCTACACCATCGTCTTTTACGGTCATTCGAACGGAATCTTCAAGCTGCTCAATCGATATATGGCAGGAAAAGGCCTGGCTGTGTTTTACGATATTCGTTACCGCTTCTTTCATGCACATACTGAGCACATTTTCCACAAACAGCGATACATTTACAAGCTGAAAAGAATCAGCGCCTGTATACTCAATTTGTGCAGCCCGCAGCATTTGCTGAACAAGGACAATTTCATCATTCACCCGGATGCCCCGCATAGACGAAACAAGGTTTCTCACTTCATTCAGTGCAGTTCGTGCCGTTTGCTGCACATCCAGCAGCTCTCCTCTTGCCCGCTCCGGGTCTTTTTCGATCAGCTTGCGCGCCAAATCGCTTTTTAATCCAATGAGGGAAAGCTTCTGGCCAAGCGTATCATGCAGATCACGAGCGATCCGCTGGCGTTCCTCCTGTTTCACAAGATCAGCAATCCGGTTGTTGGCAAGCTGCAGCTCAGCTTCAAGCTTATCCTGTTTTTTTCGGTTGTACAATGAAAAGGGCAACAGCACAATGCCAATAAATACGATGACAATAATGGGAATCTGCTGAATAAACAGTGGGTCCTGAACCACAAGGTTATAGTTAATAGAACCAATGGTGCTGACCAGGTGGATCACGTAAGCTGTTATAAAAGCCGCACGCTTACGGATATTTCCATTGTAATAAGCAATGTAGAATGAAAAGTAAATAAACTGATACATAACCGTCATGGCTACAGAAATGCCGACAAGAAGGCAGACCCAGAAGTAAACCGGCCACCTGGATGATAAAAAAGCAAACCTGAAGCTGATAAAAAACAAAATCGTCAATGTAATGCCGATGACAATTTCATTCGTGGACGACGACTGAAAAATAAAATAAAACGGCAGCAGACTTAAAATAATCCATATATAAGGAGACAAGCCGGAGCTTTTCCCAAACGATGCGAATCTTTTTTTCATACGACACCTTTTTTATTTTTATTTTACCACAAAAAAACTGCCCTCACTTGAGTGGGGGCAGCTTTTCAAACTACTGAATGGCACTTCGTTTACCAAGTGAGCCATATGTTTTTTTAGCTTGTTTAAATGTAACGAATTTATCCTGTTCCTCATCCCAAAGGCGAAACTTTACAGACTGGATACTGGTCCAGAGTGTGATAGTCGGAACACTTTGAAGCGGTTCGGAATTTGAGTGCGCTGCTTCAAGCTGATAATTTGGCACGCGCGGGCTTAAATGATGCACATGGTGAAAGCCAATATTACCGGTAATCCATTGAAGCGGCTTTGGCAGTTTGTAAAACGAGCTTCCTTCTACTGCTGCTTTTACATAACTCCAATGTTCATCTTCTTCAAAATACGAATCCTCAAAGGTATGCTGCACATAAAACAACCACACACCCATCGCACCGGCGATCCAGAACATCGGGCCATGTACAAGGAGAAACGCCTGCCAGCCGACGAGCCAGCACATAAGGGCGACGCCAAGAAGAAGAAGCACATTCGTTAAGTATGTGTTCATGCGTTCTTTTTTGCGGGCGCCTTTCACGTTAAAACGGTTGGTGATCAAGAACACCCATATTGGACCAATAACGAACATGATAAACGGATTGCGATATAAACGGTATGCAATACGTGTTTTCAATGGCGCTTCATAATATTCATTAACCGTCAGCATCCACATGTCTCCTGTACCGCGCTTGTCAAGATTTGAGCTTGTTGCGTGGTGGACATTATGGCTGTGCTGCCACTGGTCATACGGGAAAAACGTTAAAACACCTGTGATCGTGCCTACTACCCGGTTCAGCTTGCGGTTCTTAAAAAAGGAGTGGTGGCAGCAATCGTGAAAAATAATAAAGATGCGTGTAATAAACCCGGCACCGATTACCGATAACCCGAGTGTCAGCCAGTAGGAAATTTGCAGGCTTTGGTATGCAAGAAACCAGACCAGCAAAAACGGGCCAATTGTATTGATTAATTGAAAGATGCTTTTATGCGTATCAGATTTTTCATAGGGGGCTACTTGTTTTCGTAAAATTTTTGTATGTTCTTTGCTCATGTTTACGTTCCCTCCGCTCAGTAATAACTTTACTATAGCGGAAGGAAAGCGTGTTGTGCAGTAGCACCCGTCATACAATCAATATGACAAGTGTCATATTGATTTTTGCCCGAGCAAATAAAGCACTTTTGCCGCCTCGGCCCGTGTCGCCGTGTCGCCCGGCTTAAATGTTTTGCCTGTTCCCTCCATCAAGCCGAGCTGATACGCTTTCTGAATGGATTGTTGAATAGATGTGCGGTATTGGCCCACATCGTTAAACGGCATAGAGCCCGTTAATTTAACTGCTCCGTGTTCTTTTTCATAAGCGCGCACGAGCATGGCTGCCATCTCGGCACGGCTGATCGATTTAGCCGGTTCAAACGTTTTAGCTGTTGTGCCCTTTACAACGCCTGCTTCGAATGCAGCCGTAATATCCTGCTTCAGCCGGCCCTTTACATCGACAAATGGTGTTTCTTTTTGGGCCGTCCATTTCATGGTACGGACGAGCATGCTCGCAAACTGGCCGCGTGTCACATCGCCTTCAGGATCGAATGTTGCATCTGTTTTGCCTTTAATAATGCCTGCTTCAGCGAGTGCCGCGATATACTCAGCTGCCCAGTGATCCGCTGGCACGTCTGCAAAGGACGGCGCACCTGCTGTGCCTTTGTTTAAGTCAAGCTCAAAAATGCCAAATCCTTTTTCATCGGTTTTGCCCGTATACGTAATGTTATCCGTTTCTTTGGCAAGCGCTTCTGCTTTTGGATTAGAGGTAAACGTTGCTTTCGCTTTTGTTTTGGCAAATGTCCAGTTGTTATCTACTGCTGCGTCAATTTCTTTGAATTCCTTTACATAATTCATTACCGCCTGGCGGTTGGAATCCGGTGCTTTTAATACCGTGTTTACGCCGCCTGGATTCATCAGCTTGCTGCCTGCTGCCCGATAATCATTGGTGGCTACGATAAACTCCATCTCATCTGTTACCGGTTTGCCATTAAATTTTAAATTTTTAATCCGGTTTGCCGATGCGTTGATCACATTTTGTCCTTTGTCGTATTTCGGCAGGGATGTCACATTGATCTCATAGGTAACGCCGTCGATCACGTCAAAGTTGTAGGTCGGGAAATCCGGGTTAATCAGTGCTTGTCCATCTCCTTTTGCCGGATCGATCGTGTTAAACTGTCCTGCTGACCATTCAAGCCACTCTTTCAAAGTGGCACCGTTTACTTTAATGGCATTGACGACGTTGTTGTCGTATAGGTACAGATCCGCAATGTTTTTCAGCACGAGCGTGCCTGCTTGAACATCCGTATAATCTTCTACGCCACCGCGTCCTGCTTTAAATGGTGCCGCTGCTGAAAGGACAGGAAGGTTCTCATACTGCGTACCTTTCAGTGCATCTTCTACATACCAGGTTTGTGCCCGGTTTAAAATTTCCATTGCCGCATTATCCCGCACAAGACCAAAATACGTATTTAAATCTCCTTTGAGCTCTCCTACTGGTGTTTCCATATACTTAATCGTCGCTTCGTGTTCGGTTTGAACAGATGCTGCAACAGCGGCATCCGCTTCTACAGTCACATTACCGGATGTAATCGGCTTAAGAGAACCAGTTCCGCTTGTTACATCCCATTTTCCATTCACTTTTTGAATCTGGAGATCAATCAGCCCAATGTTATTGCCCCATGATCCAGGCATAACTGTCGGAACACCATTAATAGTCCCATTTGTGTTATCGATACCGCTTCCATCCGGAAAAGACGGCTTGGCCGCATTCGGAAAGCTCAAATGCTGGTGGCCTGTTAAAACAGCATCTACACCTGGAATTTTCGTTAAATAATAAGAAGCGTTTTCAATGCCTTCTGTATACTCTTTCATGGCGCCGTTCTGGTCATACTCGGCAATGCCAGAATGGGAAAGAATCACAATCACATCCGCTCCCGCTTCCTTCATTTGCGGCACCACCTTTTGAGCGGACTTTACAATGTCCCCCACCACCAGTTTTCCTTCTAGGTGCTTGGCATCCCATTTCATAATGTCCTGTGGTACAAAACCGGTCACGCCGACTTTAATTGTATGTACTTCTCCGTCTGTATCTTTTACTTCTTTCTCAATGATTTTAAACGGCGTAAAATAAGGATTTCCTTCCGTGTCATAAACGTTCGCATTTACGTATGGGAACGCTGCCCCGCTAAGCGCTGTATCCATATACTCAAGCCCATAGTTGAATTCATGGTTGCCGATTGTTGCTGCATCATAGCCAAGTTGATTCATCGCTTTGTATACCGGGTGAATATAGCCTTCCTTCATTAATCCGTTGTTATATACGTAATCACCAAGCGGGCTTCCTTGAATTAAATCGCCATTGTCAAAAAGCATGCTGTTGTCTGCTTCCCCGCGCACCTGTTTGATTAAGGTAGCCGCTTTAGCAAGCCCGTAGGCGTTCGTCGCCGAATCCTTATAGTAATCATAGTTCATTACATTAGAATGAAGATCGGATGTTTCTACAATACGCAGCTTTACAGTATCTTCGGCTGCCTCTGCCATCTGCGGCACAAATAACCCTGCTGCAATAACGGTTCCTACTGTCCAAGCTTTTTTCATTCAACTGCCCCCTAAACTATTTTTTCAATATAGGAATTATAGCATGATCGGCGAAAAGAAATGAGAATATTTACAATTTTCTCAATAAAACTTTACATTATGTCAAATAAAAAAAGACATTTCAACTGAAATGTCTCAGTGCGTAGACAAAGTCTTTCGCTTTTAAAAAAGAGCCGATAAGTGAAGCCTGATATATTTGAAGGGAAGGGCCTTCTTATGAACAGGAGAGAATGCGTCTGGAAAAAGTACTTTTTCTTGCAATGCAGCGGTCTTGAATAACAAAACCGGCTTTCTCAACCATTTCTTCAATCGGATCAATCGATACGACAACGAGCCTGTCGGCAATGCGCCGTGCGTGCGTTAAAATGGACTGCAGCTCATCAGGCGTTGCATGTGTATACAGATTATATGGCATATCAATAATCGCTACATCATAATGCTCTTCTACTTCTTCAATCGGTCCGAGCGTGACACGGCCTTCGAGACCAAAGTAATCCAGGTTTTCACGCGAGCCTCCGACAACAAGCGGATTGATATCGCGCCCCTCAATGTCCATCCCCATTGATAAAGCTTCCACTAAAACAGTCCCGATCCCGCAGCATGGATCGACAGCCCGAATGCCTTCCGGCTCTGGTACAGCAATATTCGCCATGACCCGGGCATCCCGGGCACTAAGCGCTGTTGAATATTCACGCGGCTTTTGAATATGTTTCATCCATACACGCTTGTTTTTCTCATAACGCCCCAGATACCAGCGTCCGCCGCAAGCCACAAGGCCAAAGAGGTGATCCGGATTTTTCAAGTCCGCTTCCCCAATAATTTCCCAGCCAATAGCCCGTTCAATTTCCAGCCGTTCCTGATATTCCACCTTTTTTTCAGGCGGAAGGTCGTTCGTTTTTACAAAAATCGCTTTAAATGTTTCACTTCCTATATCGATGCTGCCGGCTTTTTGAACGATGTCAGCCACCGAATCCGCCTCAAGAAGCACTTCTACTTTTTCCCGTATAAACGGGCTTCGATTCACGTCCAGATCGACGCTGCTTTTCACTACCGGCCCGGAGGCAGACGAACCGAAAAAAGCGCGCAGCTCCATTTCAGCCAGTTCTTCGTCTTCCTCACTATAATTCACTGTATAAATAAATTCGTTCACATTGATCCTTCTTTCTATTATCCTCTGCTTCATTTATTTTGACATACTTTTCTCCATTGGGCTCCTTTTTTTCATGGAAAATAAAAAACCCTGACGATTATTCGAAATCGTCAGGGTTTTTATCTTCAGGGCGCTTTTCCTTTTTATCCTGTGCGCGCTGCGGTTCGATATCTTCACCGCGCTCTTTCTTTCGTTGCTGCTCTATTGAGTCATTGGACTGTTTGTTTTCTTCTGTCATGTGAATGTGCCTCCTTTGATCTGTCTCTTTTACGTTATTTCCACATTTTCTTGAAAATAAACAAAGATTATAATCTGGCACCATGTAAAAACAAAAGGGCTACTTCTTTTTTAAGATGCCCACTGTCCGCACCATTGATCCAATAAACATGACGAGTGCGCCTGCAACGAGCAGGATGAGAAACGTATTTTTTGGAATGACGCCCATCGGATAAAGAAGCCCGCTCAAAATAGCGATTAGTCCAAGAACTGTTAATGCCCAACCGAATTTAATCATCATCTTACCTGCCTTACCTGCTTTTTCTGCTAGTGTACCACACGCCCGATTGTATTTCATGCCTAAAACCAGTACACTTATTCTACTATAACTATGATTAACGTAAAGGATGATCCAGACGTGAAAAATTTCACTGCACTTGATTTCGAGACGGCGAACGCCAGCCGAAGCAGTGTTTGTTCGATTGGACTGGCAAAAGTAGTCGATGGAGAAATCAAAAAAACGTACTATTCGCTTGTTAATCCGAAAGAGCGGTTTGACAGCCGGAATATCGCCGTGCACGGCATCCGGCCGGAAAATGTAGCGGACGCGCCCTCGTTCAGCGATATTTTCGATGAAGTAATGGCTTTTATCGGAGAGGATCCAATTGTGGCTCACTTTGCCCAATTCGACATCAGCGTCCTGCGCAGCACAGCTCAAAAACATAGGCTGTCCCTGCCGAATAATCCATATTTCTGTTCCTGTATGCTGGCAAAATCTATGTTGAATCTGCCTTCTAACAAATTGAATGTAGTAGCCGGCCACTTTAACTTTACATTCAATCATCATAATGCGCTGGAAGATGCCGTTGCCTGTGCAGTCGTGGTAAACGGTATGATGGAACGCCACGCTTCGCTTGCTGCCTTTCTCCAGGAAGCGCAGTATGGCTTCGGCTATATTCACGGCGAGTCTTTTCGCAAAAAGAAGCCGGACAAGCGGGCTCCACTTCAAAAGCCAAAAGCAGATGCGGGCGTACATCCTTTTGCGCAAAAAGCCATTTCATTTACCGGCACGCTTACATCTATGAAACGGCAGGAAGCCATCCATATTGTCCAAAGCCTTGGTGCCAGCATTCATCCTACCGTTAAAAAGAACACTGATTATTTAATCGTCGGTGAATCTGATGCGAAAAAATACCGAGACGGACAGCTTTCCGCCCAAATTCAACGGGCAAAAAACTGGCAGTCAAAAGGCGGAGCCATCAAGCTCGTTTCTGAGCAAAAATTTTTCAAAGCAATCCGTTTATAAAAAGAACGCACTTCTTATCTGAGTGCGTTCTTTCAGTGTGTAGACAAAATCTTTCGCTTTTAAAAAAGAGCCGATAAGTGAAGCCTGCCGGACTTTGCACACCTTAGGGCAGTGCGGGAGCCTCCTCGGCTGCGCCTGCGGGGTCTCCCGACTCACTGTACTTCCCGCAGGAGTCTTCGCCCGGCAGGCTTCACTAAGTAGTATGGAAGGTCCATAAGCAAGGACTGTATAAAACCTTTCTCCTTTTTAAACAGAAAGATATGACCTTATCAGCTCTATACAACCTTGTCGCAAGCCACTTGGCGGCGGGAGGGCGGCGCAGACTCCTATGGGACTAAGCGGGCAGCTGAGACCGGTGAAGCCGCCAGGGGAAGTCGGGCTCAGCGCCTGCCCCATGGAAAGCGGAGCTGCCCGGACGCCGCCAATCTATCCCATTTATGTGCACGGTCATCCATATCATTTGTCTACAGTCTGAAAGAACGCACTTTTTATTTAAGTGCGTTCTTTTTGCTCTGTTTTGGCCGAATGAAATAGCTGGCTGTTATTAGAAGATCAATCCCTAATACAAGCGTCCAAATGCGCAAAATCTGCCAGAGTGCTTCTGTTCGTTCTCCCCCGGCAACCAGCAGGATGATGCCATACAGCAGTCCGGCTCCAATTCCGTAAGCGAAAACATGGCGTATAGTGTTTTTTAAATCCTGCTTAGCAAAAGCAAAGCCTGTTTTCGACACCGGCTTGCTGCCCTCTTTCAGCACATAGTGGCGGAATGTCTCATCGGCCCATCTGATCATGCTTTTCCCATAAGCAACGGAAACACCGATATAAACGGCCGCAATGCCATGAGCCATGCTGGCCGATGCTCCTCTTTGAAGATCTGTTACTGTAAATATCAGCAGCAGCAAATCTATTATGGGGGTAAGCGCTAAAAAAAGCAGACCCGCTTTTTCCTTTTGGAATACATATCTTATCGTTAAACCCACTCCGATAACCACCCAAAACGCTGCTTCACACGCAATAATAAGCCAGGCAATGGTATCCATCTTTTCCTCCCCTTTTAAATAATACAGTTGTATTATTTAAAAGATAACACATTTTCTTATTAAATACAATCGTATTAAAAAAATGGTTTCTTGCCCTCTTTTTTGTTACAATCGGTATATGCCAAAAATCGTCGATCACGAAAAGCGAAAAAAACAAATTGCCGAAGCAACCTGGACTATTATTGTAAAAAAGGGAATAGAAGGGGCGACCGTTCGTGCCATTGCTGCTGAAGCCGGCGTTTCTCTCGGCTCGCTCCGTCATTATTTTTCCTCCCAGGAGGAACTGCTCCTATACGCGATGGATCTCGTTAAAGAGCGGGTATCTATCCGGATTAACCGCCTTTTACAATCAGAGGATTCTCCAGAACAAATTAGTATTCGCATCTTGCTTGAGCTTATTCCATACGATGCTGAAAGCCAGACAGAGATGTCTGTCTGGTTTCACTTTGTCATGAACAGCCTGCCGCATGCCCAGGAAGAGGAGGATGGTATACGTGAAGGGATCGAGCGGATTATGACAGGACTGTTCGAGGGCAGATTGCTGAAAAAAGAAGTGGATGTAAACCTGGAAATCGAACGGCTTTATGCTTTAGTGGACGGTCTTGCTCTTCATGCGATGCTTCACCCTAAGCGGCTGTCAAAGGAGAAAATAAAAAAGGTGATTGTTCATCATATGAACACATTATTTCACCAGCCCGTCGAAGAAGCAAACATATAAAAAGGGGCAGGGTTCCAAACGGTTGATTGTCACCCTGCTCCTTTTTCTTTATGAAACCGGCAGAGTCATACAAAATGTCGTGCCGGTTTTTGAGGTGGACATTAATTCGATGGTTCCGCCGTGGCTTTCCACCATTCGCTGGACGAGCGGCAGTCCAAGCCCTGTCCCGTCTTCTTTAGAGGTTGAAAAAGGATCAAAAAGCGTTTTTCGCATCCCATCGTCTATTCCTGTACCCGTATCCTGCAAGTAAATGCGGTACCAGCCTTTTTCAATCGTTGATTGAATGAAAATATGGCCTTTTTCCTCTATCGCTTCTATACTATTGCGGATCAAATTATGAAAAATCTGCTTCATTTGATTAGGATCCACCTGCAGAAGATGTGGATCCAGTGAAAAAGTAAACTCAATATCTTTTTGCAGTGACTGTGTGATAAGCGGGAGGATATCCTGGATTAAATCTTCTATTTTGACTTCTTTTAATCTCGGGGCCTCCGGCTTCGACATCAGCAGCATATCTTCAATAATCGTATTAATCCGGTCCAGCTCTTTTAAAAGAAGAGGCAGATAATACTGCTCTTTTTCTTCTCTGGAGAAAGAGTGATCCATTAAAGAAAGAAAGCCTTGAATAACAGCGAGTGGATTTCGTATTTCATGGGCAGCACCAGCTGCCATTTCACCTACCACTGCCAGTTTTTCCGACTGCTGCATCCGCCGTTCAAGCTCGCTCATTTTTGTAAAATCGATAAAATAAAAAATGCGGCCAATTCTCTCTTCCCGTTTATTTACTAATTCGGTTTGAGACACAAGCAGCTGATAAGATTGTTTACCAGTTATAAAAGGAATTTTTTCATTTTGGCAAATGCGCTTATCTTTTAATATTCCCCAGAACTTCTTGTTTTTGTGATCTGTTTGGGCTAAATGCTGTACGGTGTCTTCTCCTGCCTCTAATAAGTGCTTGGCAAACGTATTTAAAGAAAAGGCGTCCGTTTTATCGTCACTCGTTATAATTCCAACAGGCAATGAATTTAAAATTTGTTCCTGGTAAATTTTGCCCTCTGTAATGGTATAAAACGATTCTTTTAAACTGGCAGACATTTTATTAATAGAGTCCGCAATCAGTTTCAGCTCTTCCTGCTCCACCTCTATCACTGTCAAGCCGTAACGGCCGCCTGCAATTTGATCTACACTTTCAACCATTTTTTCGATTGGTTTTGTCAGCCCCTTGCTGATCCGGTGTGACCCATAAATTGACATGATCAATGCCGCCGTTGTCAGAAATAATAAAATCACGAGAGCCGCTTCAATAATTCCTGAAAACCGGTCTGCCTGCCCGCTTAACGAAGAAAGTGTCTCCGTTTCTTTTTCTCTAAGGCTCAATTTTAAACGATCCAGCTCCGGCAGGTATTGCTCCGTTATATATGCTGCTGCTTCATCTGTATTACCATTAAGTAAAAGCCCCTGGACATTATTTCCGATTAAAAAGTCTAAACGGTCGATATCCCGGCTAAACGTCTCAAGTGCCGGCGGAATCACGACCTTCTCGTTCCCGGGAAACTGGGCAGCTTTTTTGTCCTGCTCCTTGTATACTTCTACAAGCGTATCATTGAGACCGCCGGATAGATAACTTTCGACGATATACTTTTTAACATTAAGATCTTCCTGCCAGTAAGAAATCCAAACCATTTCAGGGATATCGTTTTTATTAATCTGCTGACCAACGCTTTGAACGTCTTCAATAGATCGTACAAAAACAAGTGAAAACCCGCTTAATAAGAGGGTATTGACTAACAGTACGGTTAAGATTTTGTGACGGAAAGACATATGAAGAAATTGTTTTTTCATAACCTGCTTCCTTTTGCATCAGTTCAACTTGTCCGTTTCCTCTTGAATCCGCTGCTTTTCTTTTTCTGTATACATGGGGCCAAGCGGCGCAAGGGAATACACGCCGTCCTCATTGGTTAACATGGCAATCCCGCCGGGCATCCCTTCCCGGCTGAAATAATCATCCATGATGGCCTTGTAAACTTGTGGTATATCGTTCACTACACTGGTTAGGACAACCTCTTTTCCCATGTAAGACTGATCATCCATATAGCCGATTACGTAAACTCCCCGCTTCAATGCATAATCAATGACCGCCCGGTTAAACTCATTCCCTCTAGAGTAAAGAACGTCCACTCCATCGTTAATCATTTCTTTGGCTATTTGAACGGCTATTGTCCCATCTTCCCAATCACCCACGACCTTATAGTAAAACTCCGCCTGTGGAGCCGCTTTTTTAAGCCCTTTTTCAAATCCAGGATGAAACAGCCGGTCTTCTATCGGATCGATAAGGCCTATTTTATTCGTTTTTGTTTTCATAGCAGCAGCCAAAGCGGCGATTCGCTCAATATCAACCGAATTCTGCTTGTACATATAAGCAGTATGGTTCTTTTCTTTTGACTCACCATTTAAATTTGCAAACTGCACGTCCGGATAATCGGCGGCAGCTTTATCAAAAGGCAGGCTGTACTCGCGTCCGTGGCCAATAATGACTTTTGCCCCACTTTGAACGGCCTGGTCAATGATTTTCCTCATTTGTGCCTCGGACCGTATCTCACTCACTAGCTTCGCCTCAACTGGAAACTCATCTTCTATTTGAAGCATTCCTTTATAGGCAAGACTGCTCCAGCTTTGGTCTTCTATGGCATCAGCTGTTAAAATATAAACTTTCACCTTTTTTTCTGTTTGAACAGCTGTTTCCTTCTGTACAATCTCTTCTGCTTTTAAACTGACCGTAACCAGGATCGCGACAGCTGCAGTCAAAGCTGCCGCTAAAATGATCCTTCCACGTTTGACCATAAGTACTAAACACCTTCTAACCGGTTTATTTATCGAAAAGTATTATTTCTACTTTGATAGTAAATCATGAACCTGTAAAAATCGACATTTTTTCTTTGTACAATCGCTTTATCGATTATTTTTTTAAAGTTTTATCATGATTAATTTTCAATGAAAGGATAGAACGAGCCCGACAAAATAAAAAAACGCCGTAATGGCGCTTTCAGGCTGTTGACAAACGCCTGCTTTCTTACGTTGTCTACACTCTCAAACGCCATGCGGCGCCCTTTTGTTAGTGGTGATGATGCCCGCCTTTTGATGAGTTCGTTACAACAAACCCTTCCTGCGGCACATAGAAGTACTGAACGAAAATTCCATCAAGAAACTCTTCACGGCTGTCGAGGATAATATCAATATCTTTATCAGTGTGAACGACTACATCATGCTCTTTTGGCGTATCGAGCGTAATCGCATAATGCGCATGATTGCCATGATGTTCCGTGACTGCAACACGAATCATTTTTCCTTCCGCTTCAGGTGTATCAAGCATTTTTTTCAGTGCTTTTGCGGCTTTTTGGTTGACCTTGCATCTCATTTTCTTTTTCTCCTTCCACTGTAAGAACTTCTTCCAGTGTAACGCTTCACAGCCGAGAATGCTAAAGTTCTGCTTTCTTCTTATTTCCTTTATTTTGCCAACCAGCTTCTCTGCCGCTCACAAGGAAACCGGGTGCTGAATAAACTAAATCAACAACTCTTTGCACCCTCTTGCAAAAAATAAGCATACACTTTTCGCAATGCGGCAGCTTTCATGAAAACACCCCAGCTAAATGGCCAAAGGAGGATTCACGTGAAGAAAGCGCCTATTATCGGCATCACCAGTTCATATGTCCGCCAAACGTTAAATTCAGAAGGAGTTTACGTTCATCACGATTACCATCGTGCTGTACTGAAAGCCGGAGGCATCCCCGTTATTCTGCCGTCTGTCCCCCCAAACACTATTCCTTACTATCTTGACCTGTGTGATGGTTTTATTTTAAGCGGCGGGGAAGATGTGGACCCGATGTACTACGGCCAGGCTCCTCATGCAAAAATGGGTTCAGTGTTTGCAGAGCGCGATGAGTTTGAGCTCGAGCTGACAGCTTTGCTTTTAAAGAAAAAAAAGCCGATTTTGGCCATTTGCCGCGGTCTGCAGGTATTGAATGTCGCACTCGGCGGCACACTCTGGCAGGATGTTCCAAGCCAGGTGAGCAGCCACATTCAACATGCACAAACGTATCACCGCTCTCTTTCCATTCACGAGGTTACTCTCGTTCCCCATTCACAACTAGCCAAAATGATGGAAGCAGATAAAGTAAACGTTAATAGTCTTCATCATCAGGCTATCGACGCTTTAGGAAAAGGACTCTCAGTTGTCGGCCACAGTCCGGATCACTTAATTGAAGCGGTGGAGATGGACGGAGATGTTTTTGTGATCGGGGTACAGTGGCACCCTGAATCGATGGTGCCAGGGAGCACGGAGATGAACCGTCTTTTTTCTTCTTTTATTTGTGCTGCCGCCCATGGCAATAAAGATAATGAACGAGGTGCATAATAGCCTTTTAAACGCTTTGTGTCCTGCAGCAAGCACTACAGTTCCTCTATTATGCTTGATTTAAAAAACGCCCGGATTTTTTCATCCGGGCGTTTTTCTTATTTTAACTGTATCCTTTATCTGATCCTTGAAATTTTTTTGATTAAAGCCGGTTTGTTCTTTCACCGGCCATCTCTCAAACGGCTGCCTTCACCCTATTTCCCTTTTTTCACTTCGTGAAGTAAACCTGGAAAATTAGTGAAGATTCCAGTTACACCCCAGTCAATCAATGTTTTCATTGTTTCTTTATCATTTACTGTATACGGGTGAATTTCGAGTCCGCTCGCCGTTACCTTTTGCACATATTCTTTGTCAATAAATGAATAGTTCGGACCAACGCCGATGGCATAGTCTTTGATCTCTTCAATTTCTTCATCCGTAATCACAGCGTCGGCTGTATACCAGAGCAATTGAACAAGCTTAACGGAATCGTCAAGCCCATGCATTTTCTCAAGGCTTTCCGCGCTAAAGGATTGAACAAGAAGCTTATCTTTGTCAATTCCGTATTTTTCTACAAGGCGAAGCAGTTCTTCTTCCATGCCCGGGTACACTTCCGGAGATTTCGTTTCAATATAATAAAATTCATTTTTCCCAAACTTTTGAAAAACCTCTTCAAGCGTTGGCACTGTTAATCCTTCATACGATGCTTTTGCATACTGCGGGTAGGTTTCATTAAACCAGCTGCCTGCATCGAGTTCTTTAATTTGGTCTAGTGTAAAGTCTTTTACAAGCCCTGTTCCATTTGTCGTACGGTCGAGCGTTTCATCATGCATCGCAATGAGCTGGCCGTCTTTTGTCATCTGCAAGTCAATTTCAATATAATCGCCTTTTAATTTTTCTCCCATTTCATAGGATACAAGAGTGTGTTCAGGTGCGTACCCTGAAGCACCTCGGTGCGCTACGTTGACAATGTCTTTTTGTTTTTCTTTTGCCATAGCCCCGCCCGTGCCTGAAACAATGCTTGCTCCTACCAGAAGTGTCAAAGCTGCAGCCATCCATTTTTTCTTCATTTCTTCATCTCCTATCTGCTTTTCTATCCCTTTAACACTCTATCAGCATATTGTTAATTTTCTTTTAATTTAAAATGAAGTTTATTAGGAGATAAGATTAATTTTTAATAATGGAAACACACTTACTCGAAAGAGGAAAAATAATACAGTTTTTGGACTAAAGAAACAGAAGTAAAAAACATCCTTTTGCGGATCAAGAGTTCTCCTACGCGCTGGAATCACTTTATAAACAAATCGAATATTAAGCGATTTCAAACATAAAATGCGCATGCCGTGATTAAGATTGACTCTAACGGGCAAGCTAAACTGTTCTTTCATATCCAATCATTTGTTTTCGCCGTGCCTGCTTCTCTGTATATGGCGTAAACGTTTTACTTACAGTATTTCCTCAATTGCCTGACTCATACGAGCCATCATTTTCATTCAAAACGGCCTGATAATTTTCCTCCAACTCCCCATACTATATCAGCGGACACGCAAAGTTCATTCACTTGGGAGGGATGGAAATGAGAAATAAAGCAAAGGATTTTCCAATAACAACCATGAAAGGTGAAGCCGGAAAAGCACGGGCTAAAGCGGCTTACGCCTCTAAACGGGCTGACGGCTCCATTAATACCCATCCACAGGAAAGAATGAATGCTTCCTCGCATCGATCAGAATAGCGGAAGGAGGTTATACCAATGGGAAGAGACGAGCATAAAACAGGCAGCCACGGTGACCGGGGTCTTTCACAAACACCAAAAAATTTAAAAATACCGGCTGACAGTGTGAATGAGGAATATGCCCGCGAGCTGGCGGAAATCACCCGCTTACGAAACAAACGGCTCGGCAAAGCCGGCCATTCTGAAAAATCATAAAACGGGAGGTGGCAGCATGGAACTGCAGCGCGCTAAACAAATCGTTTCCAATTCATCCGTTGATATTGATGTTGAATTTAACGGTGTATCTGTTTGGATTGACGAAGTACACGAAGACACAAACACAGCGACCGTTCACCTGCGTGGTCCTGGCGAAGAACGGACACAAGTTGGGATTGAAGACTTGAAGGAAGTCACACACTAATGAAAGAGGGCTGTTTCCTTTTAAAAGGAAACAGCCCTCTTTTAGAGCTTTTATTCACATTTTTCAACACACTCGCTGTTTTGGCCGCTGATGAAATTTTTTAAGCCGGGCTGGGCTGAGCACTTCCGCTCTTTTCCTTGTCATAACCTTTTCCTGCTGTAAGAATAAATCGGTTTTTACTTCAAAGGAACGAGAAAAGCCCCCTGTTTTTCAAAACAGGGGGCTGCTTCCGTATGTGTCTATCCAGTTTACATCGTCTGCTTTAAAGCTTCAAGACGCTCTTCTACTTCTTCTGCTGTTAGTCCATGCTCAGCGATGTATCGGTTGCGCGGATGTGTCCGGCATTCGTCTGAACAGCTGCGCAGGAAGCGGTGCTCGGACTCTTCTGATGCCAAAATCTTTTTGTTGCATTCCGGATTGGCACAGCTGACATACCGTTCGCACGGTTCACCGGTAAAGTAATCTTTGCCGACTACAGTCGGGTTTACGCGGTTGACCGGCACACTGAGGCGGTCGTCAAACACAAAGCACTGGCCTTCCCAATCCTCGCCACGTACTTCCGGGTCTTTTCCGTAAGACACGATACCGCCGTGCAGCTGGACAACATCTTCAAAGCCTTCTTTTTTAAGGAAACCAGAAAACTTCTCGCAGCGGATGCCGCCCGTACAGTACGTAAGAATTTTCTTTCCTTCAAGTTCTTCCCGGTGATCCCGGATCCATTGCGGCAGTTCGCGGAATGTTTCCACATCCGGACGAATGGCGCCTTTGAAATGGCCAAGTTCGTGTTCATACGTATTACGCGCATCAAGAATTACCGTATTTTCTTCTTTCATCGCCGCCAAAAATTCTTTTGGCTCTGCATATTTACCAGTCAGCTCAAGCGGATTTACGTCATCTTCAAGGCGAAGCGTCACCAATTCAGGACGTGGACGCACTTTTAATTTTGCAAAAGCATGTTCTTCTGCTTCATCGATTTTAAAGACCATGTCTTTAAAACGCGGATCCGCATGCATCGCCTCCATATATCGCTCTGTTTGCTCGACCGTTCCGGATACAGTGCCGTTAATGCCTTCGTTGGCAACCAAAATACGCCCTTTCAGCTCAAGCCCCTCGCAAAACTGCTTATGTTCCTTCGCAAACGTTTCTGGATCATCTATTGATACATATTGATAATAAAGCAATATTCTGTACATCTTTTTTCCTCCACCTATTTACTTCTTTTTTTCTTTTGGTATCATATCATGTTTATCCGCATTACGGGGATTTGATGCACTGGGTACGGGAGAGGAGTTTTATCCACTTTTTCATTCTTTGGCCTCCACTGCCTCAAGCTGTTTATCAGCTCAATAGCCCTTTCGCTTCTTTCTATCCATTTCATAAAATTTTTTCTTTTTCATAGGAATAAGAGATCAAATAGATTAATAAAATATTCGCAGCTAAAAAAGAAAAAATAGATAAGGATTTTAAAAGAAAATACTTACATAAATACAGCAAAATATATGAGAATTAACAGCTCTTCTTATCAACCTTTAAGAAAAATATGGTGGTACGGCCAAGCGGTAAGGCAAAGGTTTGCAAAACCTTCACCCTCAGTTCAATTCCGAGTCCACCTTTCAAAAAAAAAGGCCGGATCCACAGTTAGTATGTGGATCCGGCCTTTTCTTATGCAGATGCGGACATCCTTTGCAAAAAGAAAAAGAACCTTTTGCCTCTGTTTTCTTTTCCTGCCGGCTAACCTTTCACTGCCTGTTTCTGTGCTGCCAGCCGCATACACTTATGTAATAGAAAGCCGGTATGCTTTGACAATAATTCCGTCGTTAGCTGGTTCAAAATCAAACTGAGGCATGCGCTCAAAGCCCAAACGCTCATAAAGGCGCACAGCTGCTTCCATAAAATCGGCTGTATGAAGGCCAATATAAGGCAGGCCGCTTTCTTTTGTTCGCCGGATACATTCATTGATCAGCGCTTTGGCTGCCCCTTTATTCCGGGCTTGCGGATCAACCGCCAGCATTCGGATCTCCGGGTAATCCAGCATATCAACAAGCCCCGTATACGCGTCTGACTTCGCCGGAAACAGAGCTACACTGCCGATCACTTCTCCTTCTTCAACCGCTACAATCAGTTCAACGCCTTCTTGTTCATCTGTGTTAGATGAGACGGCACTTTTTAATGCTTCCCAATGCCCGGGAGGGATTTGTTTTGCATGCTCTTCATACGATTTTATTCTTTGCTTACGAATAGATGCTTTTTCACTTGGTAATGCCTGCCGAATCGTAATCATCTGATCCACCTTTTTCACATTCCTTTTTTGATTATTTCATCTATAAGCCGACCAGCTGGCAGCGACACTCTTTTGTTCAATCTGTTTGTGGGCTGACAAACTAAACAGATTCCCACATAATGTCGGGAAATTGTGAAGCCGCTCCCTTTATACTTACGAATAAACACAGCTGCCGCTGATTTTATAAACATGTTACCATTGGATTAAGAGGGATGGAACCCTTTTTGTTGAACACAGGAACTTTAGGTGCGAAATAAAAAACAGCCGAAATTACTCCGGCTGTTTTTTCTATTCTTTATTTGGACAAAGGAGACGCTTCATAGCTGTTTACATCCAAAGGCGCTGTTAAAAATTCGGGCGCTTTACCAACGAAAGCCGTAAAGTGGCTGCTCGTATTATGGAAGGCCACTGCATCTGCATCCTTCCATACTTCTACCATTGTGTAAGCATGCGCCTGCTCGGTGTCTTTCATTAAATCGTAAGCAATGTTTCCATCTTCCGCTCTTGATCCTTCAATAAGCGGACGAATTTCCTCCAAAAATGCTTGTTCTTTTGCTGGATTCACTTGAAAGCGTGCATGAATAATAATCATTTTTATATCCTCCTTTTTTCTTATCGCCACTCTGTAATTTGGTCAACAGGCAGCCGAACCGACTGATAGCCTTGATTTGCCGCTTTGCCAATAGAAATAAGCATAACCGGATAATAGCGGTCCTTGTCCAGGCCAAATGCCTGGGCAATCTCAGCTTTCTCAAATCCGCCAATTGGATTTGTATCATACCCATGCGCCCGGGCTGCAAGCATAAGCTGCATGGACACAAGCCCGGCATCAATTAAGTTCATTTCTTTTAACTGATCCGTTGTCATAACTTCAAAAAAACCTTTGATTGATTTGACCTGCTGATTTTTCACATCTTCTGGCATAAACCCTTTTTGAACGGCTGTATCATAAATACCATCCAAATAGTCACTGCTGTTCATATCAGCAAACACGGCGATTACAGCAGCAGACGTTTCGACCTGGGACTGGTTGAACCGGGCAAGCGGCGCAAGCGTTTCTTTGCCTTCCGGTGTATCGATCACAAGAAAACGCCATGGCTGCAGGTTCACAGAAGAAGGTGCAAGCGATGCTGTTTCTAATATTTCCTTTATTTCCTCACGGCTAATTTTAACCGACGGATCATAATACCGAATCGAACGGCGGCCGGTTACAATTTCCTGAAAATCATTTGTTTTGATGTGGTTCATCGATGTCTCTCCTTTATGTTCACTCAATGTTTTCGACGTTTTGCTGTATACGGGCAAGCAGGTCAGCAAGATGAGCACGGTCAGCTTCCGGCACATTCCGCAGAACCTGTTGAATAAACCGCTTTTTTTCACTGCAGTAGCCTTCCATCCGGCTGCGTCCTGCCTCGGTCAAACGAACGAAGGTAACGCGGTTGTCAGCTGGGTTTTTGCGCCGCACAACAGTGCCGCGCTCCTCCAGCTGCTTGAGATGCCGCGTTACAGCCGCATGATCAATATTTATCCTTTTCTGTAAAGCCGTCTGGCTGATCTCTTCTACTTCAAACAGCACATGCAGCAGCTCTAAGCGGGACTGGCTTACACCTGTACATCGTTCAAACTTTGGCATGATCCCCTTGTTGATTTCATGCAAGTGGTAAATGATTCGCTCATCTTCCTTGTATAAATTAGTCAAAAACACCTTCTCCTATCCGTCTCCTCAATTCATTGACGGGTCAACCTTTGATCCATCAATTAATATACAGGATGTGTATATGTGCGTCAAATTATTTGCCCTGACAGCGGACACGGCATTAAACAGCGGCTATATTAAAAGTGAGCAGACCCCGAATGTTTTCAACCGGCATTCTTTGGATAAAAAATGAACACGATGCTTATAGGAAAAAGTGTCCCAAAAGGAGTGTTTTTTATGTGGATGGATATCATGGTACCGATTGACCGCCCAGGTTTTTTACCGGGCTTCCAGGCTGTTTCACCAGAACCATATATGTTTGACCGGCAGGACCGGTTTACAAGCTATCGACACGAGGATTTACCTTATACACTTATGAAAGATGACCATCACCAATGGTATCTTGCCGTACGCTGGGAATGTGAATCGTTGACCGAGGTGAAATATGCACGTCAGGTTCACCGCCCTTCCTATGTGGACAAGCAAACAACATTAAAATTAGTCGATTACATGAACGAAACAGGCTTCAGCGCCAGGATGGCCGACTTCGACAAAGCGTTTGTTCATACAACGGTTTTTGCCGACAGGCTGGAGAAAGTACCGGCAGACCGTCAGCTGCGAATAGCCAATGCGGACGGAGAAGATGATCCCGCAGTTATTCGGAACCTGCACTTTATCGATAACCTATACAAGAGCAGGCGGACACGCTTTCTGTCTGGATTTGAAACGTACTCAATCGCTACCATTACCGAAAACCGCTTCTACCTCGAGCAGGTGCACCTGCCCGCATCAGCTTCTCTTTATTTGCAGTATTTTGTTTATTACCATCAATACGGACATGTTCCTTCTAAACAAATGATGGCCAAGATGCTCGAAAATTTATGGGCCTCTACCCAAGCGATGAACACAGGATGGAATCCAGCACTTTTCACAGCAGAAACCATCCCGGAAAATTGAACCATCTGCCGGACGGCTACAGGGCGCCTGCTTTCTCACGCTGGTGAGTAAAGTCAATACGGCACCCGCCTTTTGTTTGATTGCCCTCAACGATAAGTGAATGCAGCCGATGCTCGGCGGTAAACACAATAGTGCCTTCTTCGTTCTTTGTAAACGTCCGGCTCCAGATAGGAGATGTTCGATCCTGCCACTCGAGGTGCAGTTCTCCTTCTTCGACCTTCACTTCATAGGCAAGCGTGACTGTACTCCCTTTGCTGAAGTAGAAGGAATATTCATCAACACCATGAAACCTTTTATAAGAAATCCGCAGGTGTTCAAAGCTCTGCTTATACACATAGCGGATTTTCGTTACAGCCCTTACTCTCAGCCTGCCTGTTTTCCAAAGAAAAAAGCTAATGAGCCCGATGACTACGAACGGTGCGGCCTCACTGACATAAGTGATAAAATGATTTGGCATATACGTTATTTCTCCTTCAGGGATCCTATGTATTTTTTACTATTATGCTAAATGCAGTTTAAAATTTGATACAATAAAAAGGAGCGGCAAGCGCTCCTTTTTACTCTACCTGGCTTTCAAGAAACGGCTTAATGTCATCATCCAAAATCGCCGTATCCCATGGATGCCAGTAGTAGGTTATTCCATCATATTGCACGCTGTATTGATATGCAACCGCCTCGCCGGTATACAGTACGATATGATACGAGACACCTTCTTCTTGCGTATTTGGTGTAAAGGAATCAACCGGTTCGCTCGTCGTTAACAGTTTTAATAAATGCTTTAAATCTGAACCGGAGATACTTCTTCCCTGTTTTTGTCCATCCGGGAAAACTTCAGCCCGGATTACCTTTTCAATTGGCACATTATCAAAATGCCACCTATAGCCGCCCGCTTTTGTTGAGTAATAGAGCTTGTATCCATTCTTCGCTTGTTTATCCCTTACAGCCAGCAGACCCGGATGTTCTTTAACGGCATAAAGCCCTGTTCCTTTTCCATAAAAAGCGGCATCGCCATCCTTTGGTTTATAGGATGGCTCGGTAATATGGCCCGCTACCGTAAAGGTGACCTGTCCAACTTTTTCGCCAACTGCATTTTTGTCTGCCAAAATTCCGGTATGAATGCCGTGATACTCCACTCCATTCCATTTAACAAAATCAACCCAATCAATGGCATCTGCCTGGCCTTCTTCCGGATCACCGGAACGACAGCCTACAAGCAAAACAGCTAACAGAATCAAAAAAGCGTAGTGTCTCAACAAATCCCTCCTGCCTTGTGAATGGCTTTGCCTCGCTGCTCTTTATAGTATTCGATGCAGGCTGGAAGATCCCTCCGTGCAGAAAGAACGATTGGAAAAATGGAGTATTATTGTTTGAAATATCCTTTGGACGGGCATGCTGATTTTTACCTGTCATAAAAAGAAAGGAGCAAAAAAATGAATGAAGCAATCCGCTTGGTTCTGTCCATGGAATGGCTCACTGAACAAAATATCGTGCGTGTGGTCTCTTATAGCTTTTTCTTTGTAACGATCGCTGTGTTTCTCTGGCAGCTGTTCCGCTCCATTGCAGCAATTAAAACGGCAAGAGTGCAAAAAAAGATCGGATTTCGAACCATCGTACAGTGCCTGGGCGCGTTTTATTTGCTTGTTGTAACCCTCCTTGCCGCCGGGATTAATGGGCTTTCGGGTATTTTCTGGGTACATTCATTTATCGGCTTTTCCCTTACCTGTATTTTTTTTATGGACAGGGCTTCCAAAAAAGGCGTGCAGCCGGCGAAATTAAAACGGCGTTCCATGAAAAAAGCCAATTCTCATTAAAAAAAGAGAATTGGCTTTTTTGTTTATATAAAAAGATTATCTTGATTTTACTTTAATGATTGCTTCTCCATATTGGTCCATAGACTGGCGGAAGCTGTTTACTGCTGCAGCGATTGCCTGTACGTATTTTCCAAAACCTGCTTTTTCTTTTAATACCATTGCTGTATCGATCATATATTTAGTCATTTTATTATCTCCCCTCATCGCTCGTATCTTGCCTTTATTATCCTACACGCCCTCAAAATTGAAAAACCTAAAGAAAACGGAAACATTGGCTATGTAAGCGTGCATCATCGCCTTTTTTCTAACTCTTGCTTTCATTTTCTTTGTTTTTCTTCTTTTTTAAAATAAAAAAGCGCCGGTATTATTCCGGCACTTTGTTCATTCGTTTATAAACAATTACATAATTGACAGCCATAATAATCAGCACATAGACGCCGTACAGCCCAAACGAAAACCATTTGTTTTCCGCAAAGCTTGCACCAGCAAATGACAGCAGAAGAATATTCGGCAGCTTTCCAATTGCTGAAGCGAGTAAAAACACAAATCCGTTAACACGGCTTAATCCGCAGACAATATTTACAACAGGAGATGGAACAACCGGCACTAAGCGCACAAGCAGAATCGCCAGAAACGCATTTTTGTGCAGCTTGTCTTCATAGTCCTTCACCTGTGGATACCGGTCAAGTTTTGCCTGTGCCCATTCTTTAAAACCGTACCGGGCAATGTAGAAAAACAGCATCGTTCCAATCATTGAACCGCTGAGTGTAACAAGTACGCCTTCTGCCGTGCCGAAAATACCACCAATGAGTCCGGCCAGCACCGGAAACGGCACAATCGGAACAAACACACAGATCGCCACGAGCAGCATGCTGACTAAAACAGCATATGTGCCTCCTTCATTTACAATAGCAAGCAGCCCTTCTTTTTGTGTAATGCCAAGCAGCAGAATGCCGGCCAGAACGGCAATGCTGACGATTCTTTTGATCATACTGCACCTCTTCTTTCCTCACGTTGCTGTGTTTAGTTTACCATAGATAGCCTGCGTAAGGCTCGTTTAAGAGGATAAAATAGATTGAAGGGATTTGTCTAATGTTGGAAATAAAAAGGTATAGCCTGCACGCTCCAGCCGCTCTGGAAGTACCCACCGGCTTTTAAGCACGAGCTCGGTTTCTGTCCGGATTACTTTAGCGCCAAGCTCGAGCAGCCATTCGGGCGTAGGAAGGCCAAACCCCACATTTGCCGCTCTGCGCAGGGCTGCCATTAATTCATCATTTTGAACGGGGTTAGGCGCCGCACAGTTAAATACTCCGTTTAACTCAGGCCGTTCATTTAAAAACATGATAATTCCAAACAAATCCTCGAGATGAATCCAGCTGAACCACTGCCGGCCGCTTCCTTGAGGACCTCCAAGACCATATTTCACCAAGTTCCGGTAAGGCGTCATAACGCCACCCCCTGGTCCAAACACAATGGCGATGCGCAGGGCAGTTTGCCGCGTTTTCGTCAGATCAAATGAAAAAAACGCTTCTTCCCAGCTCCTGGCAACATCAACTGAAAATCCTGATCCAATCTCTCCTGCTTCTCCCGTCATTGGCCTGTCTTCTGCATGCCGGTAAATGGTAGCTGTGCTTGAATTAATCCACATCTTCGGCGGATGTTCACATGCCTGCACGGCTTCACCAAGCCGGTTCGTCGTACTTGTCCTAGAAAGCATAATAGCTCGTTTATTTGTTTCATTATACCGGCAGTTGACCGATTTTCCCGCTAAATTTACAAGCAGCTCCGCCCCGTCCAGTGCTTCGATCATACGGTCCTTGTTTTCCCAAGAAATGTGAGGCTCCTGCCGAGAAATAATGTGTACTGTATAGCCAAGCTCCTTACATCGTTCCTCCATGTACCGGCCAATAAATCCCGTTCCGCCTGCTAACACAACTTTTTTCATGTTAAAACCCCGCTCTTTGAAAGATTGGTTTTTCTGAAACGCGCTTCGCTGATTCTTCTTTACTTTAGCATAATAAGGGAATATTTTCCGAAAAAAAATACTCCAACAACTGCTGGAGCAGGCGGGCTCGCAAAGAATAAAGGCTGCTCTTTTTCATTCTTCTTACATCATAAGAAAAATGACGGCGAGCAGCAGGACTAAAAGAATGCTCCCAGTCACTAGCAGTACTTTCCGCTGGTAATCTACATAAGGCTTAACATCATAATCAATGCCGTAATACGCAAAAACCTCTCCATTCTCATCCAAATATGGTTTAACGACTGTAAGCCAGGTTCCATAATCATCTGAATAAGGCTTGGATATGATAGTGGTTTTCTTTTTTTTCATTTCTTCTATTACATTTGCAATATTGGCCGGCTGTGTGTAAAAATCTCCCGTTTCTAAACCGTTTTTCTCCGCTGCATTGGCTAAGTCCGTTGATGCTGCTACGAAGCGGGTATCAGTACCATTTTTCAATTCTGCACCAAATATATATCCGTGTGTCAGCTGCGGCTCACACCGAGACAGCCGGTTAAAATGCTCTTCAAGCTTCCGGGCTGCTTTACCATCTCTGCTTTTACTTTGAATAACCTTCTTTATTTCTTCTTTTGTTATCCCTTTTGACCATGCCTCCGCCGTCCTTCTCGCATCCGGGGCAATACGGCTGATTACTTCCTTTGTGTCCGCATACCTGACTGCTCCAACAGCAATAACAACTGCGATGGCCATTATGAGACAAACAAACAAGATCCATTTTGTTTTTGCAGATAAGGCTCCCACCAATGACCACGCTCTCTTTTGATTCGATTATAAATGATGCTTTCCCCTTTAAGAAAGCCGCGGCTCCAACAATGAATGCCAGGCTTAAAATACGCACTTTTTTACAAATAGATTTATAGGTTAATTGTCACAGTTTCACTTTTCTTATCATAGTATGAACTTAAACAGATAGCAAACCCCATAATTATCCATAATATAACAAATATTTTCAAACTGTTTTTTATAGGAACTTAAACAGTCAGCCATTATAAACCGAATTCTATTTTGTCGCTTTTTAGAACTGTATATCCTTATACAACGAAAACTGGCTGATATAGCAGAAAAAAAGAGATTCAATTCAAAAGAAGTCTTGCTTTTTTGAATGGATTCGACAAAAATTGAGGTAAGCAGCATCTCCTTTATTTGGTACTTAAAAACAGCTTTTTTGCATAATTATTCACAAACCTTCCCTACCATTGTTCTGAACCGCCGAAAAACTACTTTTCTGATATAACATTTCCAAACAGTAGATTTTCTTCGTTTAACTTTTTATATTATTCCTTTTATTGTAAATGAACAACTGTAAAAAAAGCCTGTTTGCTCCTATAAGCAAGGCAGGCTGTTCACTCCGTCACGCAAAATAAAACAAAAAAACCGCCGGAACTGAGCCCAGCGGTGCAATCTATTGCTGCTTCTCCTGCCGGCGGCGAAGCGTTATCGTTTCTCGAGACAGATAAGCTTAAGAAAACACAATTTTTTCTTCCACTTCTTTTAATAAATGAATCGTCGCTTCCACATTCACAGTTCCATCTTCATTTGTTTGCAAATAATCGTTTTTTACCATAATCGTCATCGTTTTTCCATTTTGGGGACGGCCTGGTTTTTCAAAGGAGAGATCTTTCACTGCTGGCTGCTCCAGCAGACGCGCAAAAGTCTTCATACGTGCCTCCCGCTGGCGGAGCGGATCTGGCTCTGCTAGTTTGATACATAAACGACTTTGTTCAAGCTGGAAATAACACGCATGGTTTCTGTTTTTTGCCCACCAGAACCCTTCAAATCCACCGGCCATATTGGCCACATAACTCCAATTTCCATTTTGAAGCTCACGTTGAAGCAGCCGGTAAAATCCCTGCCATGAGGAGGAGGTCCAAGCTGAAACCGGAAGCCACCGGTATGATTGATACCCTGCTTCGATTTCCTCCAGTCGTTTTAAATAATCAAGGAAAATGTGATTTGTAATACCCGCTCTCTTGCCTTCGTTCAGCACATCGATCATGTCTTCCCGCAAAAATGGCGCATAACCCGCTTTTTCGCACGACCGATAATGACTCTGGCTTGCTGGCTTATAGTAAATCGGCAGCGGCTTTCGGTGAGGATACACTTTTTGAACCGCTTTCAAATAACAGGCCAGCTGATCGGAATGATCGCTTGTATTCGTTTTCTCTTCAATTAAAACAGCTGCATGATCATTTACTAGCAGTAACACATCCAGTCCTTGAAGCTGCTGAATCATTCCAATGGACCTTACTTCTGGAAGTACTTCTCCATGCTTTTTAAACATCCGCTCCAAAAACAACAGCGCACATTTATGTAAAAATTCATCTGCTGTTTTCCCATATGGTGCCGCCCACTGTGCAAACCAGCACAAAAACGCATCTTGTGACAGCTCACCTGTCGCAAATTGGAATAAGCTTTTTGGCTCATCCGCTTTTTCCGCATAAGCATCGATCCAGGCGGCCACATTTTCTCCCCTGTATTCGTTCCAATAGCCAGACTTTAAAATAGCCTCGTAATGCATCGCGGCATACAGTTTATTTTCATTCTTTATATATACGCGGCCTTGATCATGTGAGTAGAGAAGCAGCAGGGCATCTCCCCGGTCTGCGATGACTTGTGGATAAGCTGTTCTATCCGCCGTCTGCTTTGCATATCCGAGGTCTAGGCATGTTCTTTTTTCCATTTCTCTCCTCCTTTTTCATTCTATTGTATCATGAATATGATCATAAAAAATATTCATAAAAGCTCCTGATAACCACCATACTGTACGATTCATCTTTGTTTAAATATACATTTCCTATAAAAGTAAGCGCCTTAATCGACGGTTTCTACATAGAAAAAAGGAGAACAGGCGTGATGTTCTCCTTTTCTAATAGATTCCTTGTCTCCTGGAAGCTGCTTTCACTTAAAGTGCCTGCTTAAACACCTGCACACGATTTCGGCCATTTCGTTTAGCCGTATAAAGCGCTTGATCCGCTTCACGCATCAGTTCCTGTACCGGAGAATCGGGACTGCCTGCTTGGATCCGCGTATGGGACAGGCCAAAACTCGATGTTACACTGAGCGTTTCTTCTCCGAGCTGGATGACCGTTTCTGCGATAGCTGTACGGATGGACTCTGCCCGCTCGCGTGCTTCTGGTAAAGAAGCGTGGGGAAGGAAAATAATAAATTCCTCTCCGCCATAACGGCCGAATAAATCGTTTGTCTGCATGTTCTTCCCAACCCGGTGTGCAATACTTGTGAGCACACGGTCTCCTGCTTCATGGCCGAATGTATCATTCACCCGCTTAAAATGGTCAATATCAAACATAATTATCGAAACGACGCCTTCTTCTTTTTGAAGCTGCCTGCAGGCTGCTTCTGCCTGCCCTAAAAAGAAAGTCCGGTTTAATATACCGGTCAAGCCGTCCAGGCGAGCCAGTTTCTGCAATTGTTTTTCCATTTGCACCCGCTCGGTTACGTTGATAAACATGACGATTTTGCCAATCTTCTCCCCCTTTTTATCTTTTAAAGGGGTAAAACGGACTTGGAAATGAAGCGTTTCTTCGGGTTGATCGAGCTTATAATCACATTCCTCCCCCTGGCACAGAATGGAGGCCAGCTGCTCGTTTGCCGAAATCACTTCTCTCAACGGCCGGCCAATCGTGTGAACGGTCAAAGCAGGCAGAACGGTTTTCATTGCCTGGTTGTAATCTACGACAATATCATTTTCATTTAAAACGACTACCCCTTCTTCCAGTCCTTCAAAAACCGTTTCACGGGCGATAGGCACTACATCAAACATTTGAAAGCGCAAAAGCGCTGCTCCTTGAAATAAAAAAGCAAGACACATAGACACCGGACCGAGATCGATTCCCCTGCTCCAGCCGCTTATATAAAAAATACTTGAAACTGGCGGAACCAAAAGGCCCGCTACCATTAATAAAATTTGCATTCGAAAACGAAAAGTTACTTTTCTCAGCTGCCAAAGCAGAATGCATACACTTGCTGCCATGCAGAAATAAAGAAACACAGATTGAACAAAAAACCACAATCCTCCTTCAAGGTTTGCCAGCGGGTAGGCCGTACCGGTGCGCAAACCGACGGAGGAGTAATAAAGGTGATGAAAAGAATTTGTCCAATGCAGAATAAGCGTTACAGCCGGAATGCCAAGCAGGGGAATATACATCCACCTTTTGACGTTTCGCCCGGTATAATCAAGGCACATAAGCAAAATCACCGCTGGCAGAAAAGAGATCGCCACATATTCAACGGCGACCCATAACAAAATATCCTTCAATGATTGAGACATCAGCTCAAACGCATAAGTTACCGCAAAAAAAGCAGCCAGAAAGGCAGCCACGCAAAAGTACTTTCCACCGGGTGCATGTTTAATTTTTATAAAAGCGTAGATTCCTAAAAAAGAACTCACGGAGGCACCTGCGATCAACACTAGGATATAAATCAGTATGTAGTGCGGCATATCTTTCTCCTCACTTAGTAAAAAAGCATGACATTCTTTATTACTATATCATCTCCACCTTACTTTGGACGAATGCTTTTATATATTTCTTAGTTGAAGCATGAGCCTTCCGTAATTTACCATGCATTCGATATGAAGAAAATACAAAAAGAAGCAGAGGTTATCTGCTTCTTTTTATATTTTTTTATGAGACAAAAAAAGACGCCTTTTTTTCAAAACCGGTATAATGGCCATGATAAATACGGCGGCCCAGCCAATCAGTAAACCGCCGCTTATGAGCATAATAGCATTCGGATAAAGAACAGAATGACCCAGAGTCGTCTGCCATCCAATCAGGATAATCAATAACAGCCAGGCAGTGCCGCCTGCATGAAGAAAGTACCGTCGGCTCTTCTCAGACATGGATTGATTTCTTTCAACCAGCAGGGCCAAAATCGGCATCATCTGCAGGCCATGAAAGCCAAGGCCGTGAAACCAAATGATATTTCCTTCTAGTCCGGTGTAGCGGCTTTGAAGGGCAATCATCCAGAGACCTCCGGCAAATGAAAGCATCGTTGTTGCCATGCCATACCGAATACCAATCGTTAGAAGCGGCCGGTCCTTTAAAAGGCGCGAGCGGAAAAATGGCCAGGCAAGCACAACGTAATAAACAATCATCAAAACGGCTATCAATCCAAATACACCGCCGACAATCGAATCAGCAGTCCCGCCGGCCTGACTGTACCGAGGAGAGAAACCGCGCATATGCTGAACCGTTTCGGCTCCATAGCTGTAAAAGCACACACGAGATAGGACCAGCAAAAAATCTGCCGCTTACGCCGGCTGAATCCGGCTAAGGGCACTAAAAAAGCGGTTGTAATCAAAAACAAGCCGAGCGCTGCATTAAATGAAAAAGCGCTGAGTAAGTTTCCCTCTGGCGGTACAATGACTCCTTGAACAGCCATCATGACTGCACAAAAAGCAGCCAGCGTAAATCCCAGCAAACCGGCCGCTGTAAGGACCGGCTCTTCTCTCCATACGTTTTTTACAGCGTTCATTTTTCCCGCTCTCCTTCTCACTTTTATTTTGTGACTGTAATTTTCCCGTTGTTTGTCCTCAGCTTAATAAGATTTTTTCCGTCACCGAAACGGGCATTACCGCTGTACTTGTTTAAAATATTAATTTCACCGTTGTCTTTATGCACATCAAATGTCGTATTCGTTGGTTCTTGTTCGGCTTGCACGGTAATGCTGCCATTGTGGCTCTCCAACTGCATCGGCCGGTCTAAATCTTTTGTTAAAACATGAATACGCCCATTGGCGACTTTTCCGTTTATTGTTCCGTCCACATGTTCAAGCAAAATCTCTCCGTTGTCAGCTTTCACTTTTACTTCGTTGGATGCTGTGTTTTTTACATTTACTTTCCCATTGTTCAGTTGAACATTTACCTTACGGGCACTTAATTGTCCAAGCTCTACCTGGCCGTTATGATTTGCAATATCAATGGAGTCGTACGTTTTTTTTGGAAGGTAGACATGCAGTGTCAGATCCGTTAACACAAAATCGGCCGTGAATAATTTATTTTGTTTTTCATTCACCTTGACCACCAAGGTATCCCCCTCCGCTTCTACCTGGAAGGTTAAAGTATCATTCGGTTTCCGCTTTCCGGCGAGTTCCACCCGCACAGCTGTTTCCTTAGTTGGCAGGACTTCTACCTCTGCATTATTTGTTTCAAGCTTCACCGCTTTGATAGGCGGCCCGCTGATTGTTCTTTCTTCTGCTACCTCAACAGGAGTATTGGCCTGACTGAATGTCAGCGCACTTCCGGCACCGCCGACAAGCAGTAAAATAAGCCCTGCGACCGACAATTTTTTAATCATGCTGCAGCCCGCCTTTCACAAGTGATGCATTCCATTTTAAGTAGCGCAGAAATCCTTTTAAGGTTGCTTTGGTCGCAAAGAACATACCAATAAGGATAAACAGCCCTATACCGCAAAGAGCAATAGAAAGAAACAGGTCAAACCATTCAAATGTGCCCATGTTGATGACCGCATTAACAAGAACTAAAAGCGGAGAAGCGACAAACGCACTGCCAGCGGCCCACCCGCCTGCCAAAACTCCGATAAGCCCCGCCAGTGGCCCAAGTACAATAACCAAATTGAAAAAGCCCAGTCCGATAACCGCCCAGACAGCCCGCATTATATTGCCGGCCGTGGCAGATGTTTTTGCCTTCTCTACCTGATACGATGCGGCCAGTTCTTTGCCGATCTGGCGCGGTGAACCAAGTGAAGAAGCAATAGCCTCTTCCGTCTTTCCTTCTTCAAGCCCAATGGAAAAATACTCCTCATAATCCTGCAGAATCTCGCGTCGCTCAGCTGAAGAAATAGCTTCCAGCGACGAATCAAGCTCACGCAAAAATTGCTGTTTATTCATCATTCCCACCCTCTTTAATTAATTGGTTAACTCCTCTTGAAAATTCATTCCATTCTGCAATCAGCTCGCGCAGATAGGTTCGTCCTTTGTCCGTTAACGCGTAATACTTGCGTGATGGACCTTCGGATGATTCCTGCAAATAGGTCGTAAAGTATTCTTCTTTTGTCAGGCGGCGCAGCAGCGGATAAACGGAGCCTTCTGAAATCTCAATCTGGTCCGAAATCTTTTGCACCAGCTCATAGCCGTACCGGTCTTTTTTATTTAAAAGTGCCAGTACGCATAATTCCAAAACCCCTTTTTTAAATTGTACATTCAAACGTTATTCACCTCTCTTCACTACTGTATAATAAACAGTACCAGTTTATACTTGATACACTGTAAATATATAGTAACACCCACTACTAATTATTACAAGGTACTGAATTTTATTTCCACTTGTTCTGCTGCCATTTGTGATGCTTCACCAAAACAAGTGAAGCTATGCATGACATAACTATGCTTTTAAACATAAAAAGCCTGAGGGTCGTTACATTCCTCAAGCTTTCATTTATTATTTTTCCTGCAGAAGCATTACCTCATGCATTTTTTACACAGCGGGTTTTGAAAGCAAACTTTGCATAGATCGCCCAAGATCATTCGCTGAACGTCATGAAATCTTTCTCCTGAACAGTGATGGACCGTTTTTTTAAAGCAAGGGTCGCTCGATATCACATAAAATTCATCACGAATCCAGTTTACGCAGCAGTTATGCCTGCCTAAACAATTCCAGCCGTGGTCATGTGAACAACCGCAGTGACACTCGTTCCTGCTGAAGCCCGAACACATCTCTTTTCCTCCTTTCAATGAATCTATTAACAAGATATGCAGGCGTCTGCAAAGCTGAAGCGGCTGTTATCAGGCAGCATCATTCGTTTTTACCAACTAAAGTAAAAGAGCATCTATTTGTATATAAAAAAGCCCGCAGAATGGGGGTCAGTCCCTGGCTCTGCGGGCTTTTTATTACAATCTTATTCCTCGGCTGTTTCTTTTCCGTACTGGTACTGAGTTGGGTCAACCGGCTCCATGCCTTCTATATCATGGAAGCGCAGTAAATCACCATACAATACTTGATCAGAGAAAGACAGCTGATCAGCTACTTTCTTTTTAGCCGCCTGCATATCGGCGGTCGGCTCTAATGTTGCACCTGTTTTTGAATCATAGTACGTTCCATCAATCGATGTGTACTTCGGTGATACAAAGTCGCCGTTGCGGAATGCTACTACTTCATCGTGCTCCGGTGAAAGGAGGTCCGTACCGAACTGAATAAATTCTTTATTGTCAATGCCTAAAAGGTGAAGCATCGTCGGCAGGACGTCAATTTCGCCGCCATACTGGTGTTTCACTCCGCCTTCAACGCCTGGCACGTGGATAAACAGCGGTACGCGCTGGAGCTGTGCGTTTTTAAAGTCCGTAATCTCTTCGCCCATAATTTGCGCCATCGCTTTGTTATGGTTTTCGGAGATGCCGTAGTGATCACCGTAAATGAGAATCATGGAGTTATCGTATAAACCAGCTTTTTTCAAGTCTGCAAAAAATGACTGAAGTGCTTCATCCATGTAACGTGCCGTCTGGAAGTACCGGTCTACAGTGCCGTCTCCCGTTGTCGCTGGCTCAATCGATGCATCTCCTTCATCCATAACAAATGGGAAATGGTTAGTCAGCGTCATTAAATGCGCGTAAAACGGCTGCTCCATTGATTGAAGCATTGGAATAGACTCTTCAAAAAACGGCTTGTCTTTCAAACCGTAGTTGATTTTCCGGTCGCCTTCCATGTTGTAATAGCTGGCATCAAAAAACGTGTCTACGCCCATTTGCTTGTAAATTTCATTCCGGTTCCAGAATGTTTTATAGTCACCGTGCAGAACAGCACTTGTATAGCCTGCTTTTTGGTTCAAAATTGCCGGTGCAGCCTGATAGGTGTTGCGGCCTTTGAGAACAAACGCAGATCCCTGCGGCAGGCCGAACAGCGAAGTATCCATCATCAATTCAGCGTCAGCGGTTTTCCCCTGGCCGGTTTGATGAAAGAAGTTATCAAAATACATATACTCGTTGTTGTGCGCCAGTGAATTTAAGAACGGTGTGACTTCCTGGCCGTTTAACTTGTAATCAATCAAAAATGTTTGAAACGACTCAAGGTGAATTTTAATCACATTCATCCCTTTTGCTTTCCCGAAATACTCTTCATTTGGCGCTGCATAATGAGACTTTGTGTAGTTTTCCACATTTGTTAAGTCGTCACTGCTCGCAAAAGCGCTTTGCTTCTCGTTTTTCACAGTTTGAATTGCATCATATACCGTGTAATTGTATGCGCCTAAATATTTGATTAAATAGTTGCGGTCAAACGCTCTAGACAGAAGCTGCGGACGGTCTGCTTCCGCAAGACCCAGATTTACCGCAAAAATTACTGCACCGGCTGCCAAAATCGCCAGTACTTTTCTTTTCGGTGTAACCTGAAGCTTCCATTCTTTTCTTTTCATCCAAAGAACCACTGCAAGAATCACTAAATCTGCGAAATAAATGACATCATGCCATTCTGTTAAATCGGCAATGCTTCCGCCCAAATGCCCGGCGTTGCTCGTTTGAAACAGTGTCGGCAGCGTAACAAAGTCATTGAAGAAACGGTAGTATAGGATGTTGCTGTATAAAATCAGCGTCATAATACTACTGAATACAAGAATCCATCTGCCGCTTCGTTTTGAAAACAGGGCGAGCCCTAAAAAGAGAACCGCTGAGCTGAGCGGATTTAAAAATAGAAGAAATGTCTGCATCGCATTGTTGATCCCCAGCTGAAATTCTGTGAGGTAGGCAATGTACGATTTCAGCCAAACCAAAATAACCGCTAAAGCAAAAAAGTGTAACGGCTTTAAAAACAATCGATTCATTTTAATTCCCTTCTTCCAACCTATTCATAATCATCCAAAGTCTTTTTTATAAAATTATCATTTAATGAGAAGCGCATTTATAAAATATACAACATTTTGCTGTTACCGTCGAGTATCTTCTCTATCACGCAAGGATGGAAGAATATAAAACGCTTTGAAAGCAGCCGGTTTTGTTCTTGGTCAGATAACCTGACAGACTCGTTGTCTTTGCGGTGATTCCCAGGCACAATAAGCGGTAAGGAAGGAGCTGTTTTTAATGGACGGACTGTTTGTTTTGCATAATCTGCTCGCTGTGCTGTGGATTATTTTATTCGTGAAAACAAAGCGGGAACACCGTCTGCAGATCACTCATGTCCTGTTTTTAGCGATAGCAGTCGGCATTTTAGTTCATTCATGCTGGACCGTTTTTTATTCAACAGGAATTCAGGATTTCTGAGTACGAATCACCTTGATCAAAATCTTCTTAAGGATAATGTTCAAATTCGGTGCTCCTTTGCCTGATAGGTATTTCTCCATTGTCAAACCAAAGAAGCGGCTCTTTTGAACGGTCCCCATTCTCTTTCTCCTATATCTACATCTCCAAAAAAATCTTCTTTATTCCCTAGTTTCACTACCCGACTGCCGCGGGCGTCTCCGCAAATAATCCGCAATGGTCATCCTCTAAAAAATAAAACAGAGAAGTACCGATTCTTTTGAACCAACTTCGATAGTAATAGATTACGTTATATTCCTTTCCACAAAAGGCAACCACTTTTTACAATGCTTCCTTCCATCCTCTTTTATCTCAGCAGGCATTTCTTATAGAGTCTGGTTCCCTTGCTCTTTTTGAACTATTTTCCAATTAAAGGTGGTAACAAGTGTAAAATAATGTTATTGTAAAAAAGAACCAAATAAATGATTTTTTTACAAAAGGAGAAAAGTCATGAAGAAAGTGTGTGCTGTTTTACTTGCTGCAGGCTTGTTGTTTACCCAGTCCATTTCCGCATCAGCTGCGTTCAAAGACGTCAGCCAGTCGTACTGGGCGAACGAAGAAATTGTTTATTTAACGAACAAAAAAATTATTAGCGGCTTTAAGGATCAATCGTTTCAGCCCAATGCGCCTGTTACTAAAATTCAAGCCATGATTATGACAGCAAGAGCGCTGAATCTGGATTTAACAAACCGCCCGGCTCCAGGATTTAACGACCTGCCCAAATCAAGCAGCGGCTATGCAGAAGCAGCCGCGGTTGTGGACGAAGGATTATTTCCCAAAAGCACATCTTTAAAACCAGCAGAACCGATCACACGCGCCCAGATGGCACGTATGCTGACTGCCGCATTCAAATGGAAAGCATCTGATGCTGTTTCATTTAAAGATGTACCGAAGAGCTTCTGGGGGCATCCTTATATTACTGCGCTTTCCAGCCAAAATATTACGCTCGGTTATCCCGATGGAACCTTTAAGCCGAATCAAGCTCTGACACGCTCGCAATTTTCGGTCTTTCTAGCGCGTGCCCTAAATGACGACTATAAAACATATACCTACACGAATACAGCACTTACATATAAGCTGGAACTGCCTAACTATATGAAAACGCAGGTAACGACAGAAAATAAAAAAGATAAAATCGGTTCATATGGAACGTATTTTTATTACAATAACACGGCTTACCTGGGCCACAAGCCGATACTTGCTATTATTTGGGCCGTACCGGAGTCGAAGCTGCCCCGCTATGAAGGCGCACCTTTCGAACTGCTGAAGAAGCAGGGACCGACGTATTATTTCTATCAGGGACCGAGCGAGCACCCGTATTTGTTTATGGATAATCAAAATCGTGTTGTTGATAAAAGAAACTCAAATGAAGCAAAGGATTATGAGCGGATTCAGTATAAGCTTGCCCATATGATAAAAGGCATCACACCAACAAACTAACGAAACGCAAAGACGGCTCCAAAAGGAAGCCGTCTTTGCGTTTATCTGGACCGCTTTCGTTCATTTGACTTACGCACACGGACAAGCGTTTCAGCCGGCTGCTTGCGGATCCATTTTATATACTTGCTAATTTTTTCATCCTGGCGCAGCCTCTCAATCGAATGGAGACGAACAGCCAGTTCTTTATTAGTGTAAAGTGCATGAATCTGCTTGTGGCACGGCAGGCACAAGTCAGCCGTCGGTCCATACGATCCTCCTTCTTCCCTCGGCGTTAAATGGTGAACGGTCGTTTCAACCGGCGAGCGGCCGCACAACTCGCAAACAGATGATTTCATCCAATATTCCGCCTCCATTTTCTTCTATTGTAACAAATCCGTTTTTACAGCCGGAGTGTAGAGAATCTGGCTATTTAGCTGCCAAACCTGCCCTTTATAAAGGTTTCCATTACTGTATCCTTTTGTCTTTTCTTGCTCTTTGCTACAATGAATAAGGCCATATGGGGAACCTTCGGGCTGAAAACAGTGTTCATCTGGTTCCATGGAGCATGTCGGATTATGCCGGCGCAAGGATTTGTACCTTTTCTTCCATCTTCGCGTACGGCAAAGAAAGGAGGAAAAACATTGAATCGCAAACTGCCGCTTCAAGCCTTAATTGAAGCAGCGATCATAGCTGCTCTTGCCTATATTATTGATGTTCTGCCTGCTATTGAGCCTTTTCCATGGGTAAAGATTTCAATTGCCATGATTCCCGTTCTGCTTTTGTCACTGCGCTGGGGATGGAAAGCAGGAATGGCTTCCGGCTTTGTTTGGGGGCTTTTACAGATTGTACTGGGCACTGCTTACGTTTTAACACCACTTCAAGCATTTATTGAATACTTTATTGCGTTTTCATTTATTGGTCTTGCCGGGCTGTTCGCCGGCCGTAATATTACGGCAAAATCCATTGTCATGGCTGTGTTCGTCGGCTGCCTGGCCCGTTACTTCTGGCATTTCCTTGCTGGATGGGTGTATTTTGGAGAGGCTGCACCGAAAGACATGCCGGCTGCCCTTTACTCTCTGGCTATCAATGGCAGCGCCGCCCTTCTCACATTTCTAGTATGCACCATTGTTCTTGTATTTCTTTTAAAAACCGCACCTCGGCTCTTTAAAGTATAATTTTGCGGCCGGTTTTTAATATAAAAAAGGACGGTTCCTTTGAGAAGATGGTTTTTAAAAAAGGACGGCTTTCCGCAGAAGCACTGCCGTTCGGCATTTTTGGCATAAAAAAAAGCTGCTCAATCGCAGCCGTCTTCTTTACAATCCTTCCAATAGTCCAGCAGCGGCCCTCTTTCGCCAAAAACGGGATCCGTTTCGGCTGCTGGCACTTGTTCAATTTCGCTAAGAGACTGTGCCCGGGAACCTGTATCACGCTTTTTTAAATTAGGGCTTTGCCCATTCGGGTACGCACCGACTACAGAAAAATCCGGACTTTGGCTGAGCCGCTTATGGCCCGTCCCAGCGGGAAGTACGATCACGTCGCCCGTTTGAATCTCCAGCCGTTCTCCCTGCTCCCCGCCGATCTGTACAACCGCGTCTCCAGACTTTACTCCAAGCACTTCATGTGTATTGGTATGGTAATGATGATAATCGAAAATACCATTCACCCAGCTGTTCGTCCAGCCATGCCGGTTAAATGCCGGCTCTATCTCGCTTGGTGTATCCGTAAATACCTGCTTATAAACGATGACCGGGAACCTCCCATTATTCGGGATTTCACCATCATCTTTACATTGAAAGGTCTGTATATCCGGTTTCATATACATCCGCTCCTTTTCGCATAACGGTTCTTTCGTTATACCCTTCTTTGGAACGTCAACTCACGATTTAAGAAAAAGACGGCTGCACAACACGAATAGGATCTTGTCCAATGCATTTTTTTCCTTCACCAAAGCAAAGCTTCGTTTGGAAATAATAACGGCTTTCACTTAATTGCTCTGGCAGCTGAAACGAAAACGGAATACGCTTGGACGCATTCGGCGGAATATGCTCTGACATAAAAATCATAATCGCATCTCCAGCGGGGGCCTCATCGCTTCCTGTCAGTAAATCACACTCAAGCCGGCTTAATTTCTGTTCAAACAAACCGCCTTTTATGACAAATGAACCCGTCACTTTTTCGCCGGGCATAAATTCATTTTTATCCAGCAACAAGTCGATATGCGGTGAACCGATGCGGCCTTTTACCTGGTTCATTAACTTAGTCAACATACCTCGCTGTTCCCTCCATTGCTCGTAAATAAAGATTGGCGCAAACGCCTGATAAACACGTACTATACGCCGGTTTTGCCCATTTGTAAAGGGGTATGGAAAAATTTATATTGTTAAAAAACTGTAAACGTTTTATTAAGGAATAAAAACACAAAAATACTTCATAAACCAGTATTTTTCCCACATAAAAAAGAACGGCCAGCTCCAAGCTAAACGTAAATAGAGAAAGGAGTGGACAGGATGGAAAAACCGCAAAATACAGGCCAGCGCATTCAGGAAACAACAGATGCTTTAATGAAGCAAGGAGTTCCGCCGCGTGCTGCTGCTTTCGCTGCTTCCATGGGATTTTTACGTGAACTGCAAAGATCAAAAAGCGGCAAATGAGAACGAGCTGACAAATATAGTCTTCACCGGCAGTACCGTTTATTCCTGCAGCAGAACTAAAACAAATGCTTCTTAGGCAAGATTCACCATTCAATGCTATATTGCTGCTCCGTCGGAATGTGCTCCCTGCATAAAAAACGGGCGGAAGCCTTCCGGCGGTGTCTTGATCTACTTCCCACATGTAGTATTGCCTATTGGCACCGCTTCTAAAACCGGTATGCCCGCCAGGCTCCTATACTTTGCTCTCATAATAAAAAAGCCGAGAGAAGCCTCCCCGATTTTTCTTACTCACCTGTTTGCGCAAAGCGGCTGATACGTTCACCAATTTCATCACGTACCCGCTGAAAAAAGCCCGCTTTTCTTCTTCAGTTTCTTCTGCCTTGGCCGGATCGTTAAATCCCAATGAACACGTTTACTGTGAGGAGGCGTTACCGGGCAGTAATCCGCCTCTCTTGTCTGCTGCAGCTGCCTTCATCTGATTTTACAAATAAAAACGCACTATTAATCTTGTAATCATCCCAAAAAGACCGCTCGTTATTCTAATTAAAGCTAAAAACAGCTTTAACACCGTTGGCCTGCTACAAACGGTGTTAGATACTGATTATAAATAAACACATGCCAGCCCGCCAAGTTGAATGTGAGCTGGCGCGGCACTTTCTTCCCGTTTTTAAAGCTTGTTCCTGCAAGCTTTGCACAAACTGGTTTATTTTCTCTCATAATAGGATAAAGCATGACTATTCATAAAGCATATAACGGCAGGGAATTCGATGCTTTCACGCCTGGAGACTTTGACAAAGTCTTTTATTATGCATGTTTCCGGAAGATTCTTGCTTCTGCGTATACAGCGCATTTCGAGCAGACACTTCGCTTTCGATTGTGCTGATTCACTTGAAACAGTGGCTCTCCTTTTGTTTTACATAAAGCACATTTTGACTTCCCCAGCCGGTTTACCACATGATACGTAATCGATTGTAAGTATGTAAGGTTGCTCGTTTTCACAATAATCATCCTCCTTTATTTAACTATTTCGCTAGAATACAAGATTTACCTGTAAAAATCGTTCATCAAATGCCGACAAAAAGCGCATTCCAAAAAGGCCGCGCTCCTTTTTCTGTCTTTTTTTGTCTTCTTGCAGCCATTCAAAACAGGCGGCAGCTGCCATTGCTGCCCATCGCAAGAAAGATTCTTAAACGTGCAGGAGCCTTCTTAAAAAATAGGCAAAGTTATTTCATATAATAACTTGCGATAATGGGCATACTATATTTAAGAAGCCTTTAAAAAGCAGCCCAAGCGGGAGCGTGCCGGCCTGTTCGGGTGTACGCCGCTGCCATAAGCGACTCAAAGAAGGCACTAAAGATTCCGATTATTTTTTCCACCTCCATCGCCTCGTTCGAAAAGATGCGAATCAAACGCAGTTTTATCTGTTTTGCCAAGTATTATCTTAAGCATTCTTATGGTAAAAGATGAATTTCTTTATAAAGACTATATAATGAGTTTAATTCTTAATAAAGAACAGAAGGGGGTTTGTCGGCAATGAGACAGTGTGTAGATGATACATTTTTTGTACATGATTTAAAGAACGAATTAAAACCTATTTTATCCAGCCGCCGGGAGATCGTTTTTGTGTGCATAGGCACGGACCGGTCGGCCGGTGACAGCTATGGTCCTTTCGTTGGTTTTAAATTAAAACAAACCTTTTTCCTCCGTAAATACACGCATGTTTCTGTGTATGGTTGCCTCGATCACCCAGTTCATGCTAAAAATTTAGCCGAAACGGTTGAACAGATCCGACAGCAGCATGCAAATCCGCTTATTATCGCGATTGACGCCTGCCTTGGGGCCGCTGCTAATATCGGCACCGTCAGCTTAGAACAAGGGGCCTTAAAACCTGGCGCCGGTGTTCAAAAAGACCTGCCTCCAATCGGTGATTATCATATTTCCGGGATTGTTAATGTCGGCGGGTTTCTTCCGATTCAGGTACTTCAAGGCACACGCCTTTCACTTGTTTATAAAATGGCCAATAAAACGGCTGATTTTATTACGCGGGCACTTGTAGAACTAGAGTATGAGAAGAAACGGACAACGGTTGCTGACCACGAAAAAAGGTGCGTATAATACGCACCTTTTTACCTGAAACGCTGAATTTCATCCGGGTCGTCCTCTTTTCGGTCTGTTAAAATCCCCATCTGCTCAATATGCTGTTTTGCTGCTTGGTCTCCCAACAAATAAATCAGAGAATAAAGAACCCTTTGTGAAGCGTCGTAACGGTCGTTTTGCGGATCATGATGATATTCTAAATAAGGAATATGCGCACGAACAAACGCCTCCACATCGGCTCCATATTTATCATCCATTACCGCTTTTAACACATCGGCTTCTTTTGGGGTCGCATGAATAACAAAGCTTGGGCTGTCTATCGGCTCGGGCAGGATACTTTCACTGTTTAAATCCACATAGTATATCTGCTTTTCCTGTTCCACCTTGATCATCTCCCTCGTTTTTTATCCTGTACCCCCTGCTCCTAAACACAAACGAAAAAAGGACAGCGTTTGCACTTAAGCCGCCGCTCATTTACATGATTTTATTATCCCAGTTCTCCTCCAGCAGCTTTTTTAGCCAGATTACGTTTTCCTGTCCAATCTTTTCTGCAATCTCTTCTTCTACTTGCTGCTTCACCTCCATGATCTCCCTGCAAAAAGCGCTGCCTTTGTCCGTGAGTACCAGCACTTTGTCACGCTCATTTTTTTGTATCATTTTGTCATCAATATAGTTTTTTTCAATCAGTCCTTTAGCACATCGATGAACGGCCTGGCGTGAAATATTCATTTTTCTTGCAGCACCAGCGATGGTTTCCGGCTGCTGCTCAAGCAGGCTGAGCAAGTGGGACTCTGCCAGTGTCACATCTTCCCTGCCTGACTGTTGCCACAGCATTCGAACCTTTTGGCGGAGCAGCAAGTGTTTGTCACTTAGCAAATCCGGTAAATAGCTCTTTTTTTGCATAATCGACCTTCCTTTTCTAATGGTCTTTTTTTTAACAATAAAGAGGCTTTTACTTTATGTCAACACCGTTGACAATAAGAAAACGAGCCGATATAATGAATCGTCAACAGTGTTGACAATATAAAAAAGGAGTTTAAGTAATGGGACAAACAAAAAAGGAAAAATTTACGTTTACCATATTGATGTGTGCAGGCATGGTCATTTTTATGAGTATGTATAACCTTCTACTGCTCGAAGGCTTTTCTTCACACTTTTTTGGGCACTTGATTGCTGGATTGATTCCCGGATTTGTCGTGGCTCTTTTGCTGGATGTATTCGTAGCGGGTCCTGCTGCACGGTTTCTTTTGAACAAGATCACAACTGAGCAAACAAAACCAATCCATAAAATTTTATGCATGTCCTGCTTCATGATTTTCTTTATGGTTTTATTTATGTCTCTATATGGTGTTATGGTGAATGTAGGCATTACACCTGCTTTTCCCCAGCTCTATGCAGATACACTTTGGAAAAATGCTCTGTTTGCTCTTCCTCTGCAGCTGCTTGTAGTCGGTCCTATTGTTAGAGCCATTTTTTTGAAACTATATGCCGAAAAAGGTACGTTAGCTTAATCTGCTGTGTTTTTTCTGTTCTTTTTTAATGTTTTACTGCCTGTAAAGAGGGGACGTCAAAAGAAACACGTTCTTTTAACAGGAGGCATACATATGAAAAAAAACATTTTCATCACGGGTGCAGGAACAGGGCTCGGACGCGGAGCTGCGATCGGCTTGGCTCAATCCGGCCAGCGCGTGATTGCGGCCACTGAAATTACCGCCCAAAAAACAGACCTGCTTCGGGAAGTTCAGGAGCAGGGCCTTGATATCGATGTAATTAAACTTGATATTACCAATCCGCGTGATACTGCCCAGATTGCGGACTATGATTTTGACATTTTCGTTGCCAATGCGGCGATTAACGAAGGCGGGCCGCTTGCCGAAGTTCCAATGGACCGCTTTCGGGCACTGTTTGAGGTAAATGTTTTTGCGACGCTCGAAACCGTTCAGATCGCAGCCCGCCAGCTGGTCCAGCGCGGCAAGGGCAAAATTGTGTTTATGAGCTCGATGGCCGGTATTTCAGCCACACCCTATGTAGGTCCTTACACCGCGATCAAGCATGCGATTGAAGGGATTGCCCAAACGCTGCAGGCGGAATTGAAGGAATTCGGCGTGCAGGTAGCGACGATCAACCCCGGGGCGTACGCAACCGGCTTTAATGACCGAAGCGCTGAAGAAAAATGGAAATGGTTCAATGATGAAACGCATTTTACCCGGAAAGAAGATATGAAACGGCAGGAAGAAGCCCTGAAGAACCAGTTCGACCCGGCGGATATGATTGCCAAGATGGTAGAAATTATACCGGCGGACCATCATAAATTCCGTACTGTCCACCCGAAGGAAACAGAAGACCAGCTAAAGAAAACCGAACAAGAACGCTGGGAAATGGACATTTAATGAGTCAAAAAAGCGGATGCTTTTCCGCTTCTTTTTTGTGAAATTTTTTCTTAAAGGGAAAGGGTTGTTTTTTCCTCGTCTGGACGGGTAACATAAACATATCCATTATGGAAACAAAGGAGTGCGTAACAATGGTCATTAAACAAAGTCAAGGTATTCAGCTGCACGATTTTAATAACCTGACAAAATCGCTCAGCTTTAATATGTACGATATTTGCTGGACAAAAACAAAAGAAGAACGAAAAGCGTACATTGAATATATCGATGAACAATACAACGCAGACCGGCTGACAGAAATTTTAAAAAAGGTAACCGATATTATCGGCGCTCACGTGTTAAACATTGCCAAGCAGGATTATATCCCGCAGGGTGCAAGCGTGACGATGCTCATTTCAGAAGGACCGGTTCATCCAGATTCGCGCGGGCAATCACAGGAAGAGTCACCAGGTCCCCTGCCTGACACGGTCGTCATGGCACTTGATAAAAGCCATATTACCGTTCATACGTATCCAGAGTATCATCCAAATGAAGGAATCTCCACATTCCGGGCCGATATTGATGTTTCCACCTGCGGCGAAATTTCCCCGCTGAAAGCACTTAACTACCTTATTCATTCATTTGATACAGACATTATGACAATGGATTACCGCGTGCGCGGCTTTACGCGTGATATTAACGGCAATAAGCTGTTTATTGATCATGATATCAATTCCATTCAAAACTACATTCCGAAGGATGTAAAAGATCTGTATCATATGATTGATGTGAATATTTATCAGGAAAATATTTTCCATACAAAGTGTAAACTGCGCCAATTTGACCTCGATAACTATTTGTTCGGTCATACGAAAAACGATTTAGACAAAGATGAAATTAAAAATATTACCGAAAAGCTCCATCATGAAATGGATGAAATTTTTTACGGAAAAAATATCGTCCGCAATGCAGATATTGAATCTGAATAAAATAGCCCGGTCCTGCGGGCTGCGAGCAAAAACAAAGTAAGAAAGCAGGCGTTTGCTCGCAGCCTGAGCCCTCCTTGATAAAGGAGGGCTTTTTTAAGTGTTACCGTTTCATCCGTTTAAAGTACCGGTAAACGCGATCGAGCTTTTTTTCCTGATTCCCGTTTTTCTTTTCCATATTGCCGAACTCAAAAAAGGTTACCCGTTTAATGCCGACAAAGCCAAACAGGGCCCTTTTCATCAATACTTGGTGCGCATTATTGAGCCAGAACCGGGGATAATGTGCCGGCCCTTTCATCGTCGATATACAAACCGTCGATTTTCCTGCCAGAAGCCCTTCCGGGAAAAGTCCAGGCCCGTCACGATATGCAAAGTTTGCTGCAAACATTTGATCAATAAAGCCAAGCAGCATGGCCGGCGGCCTTCCCCACCAGATGGGGTAAACAAACACAAGCTTATCCGCCCAGGTGATCAGCTCTCTGTAGGAAGCCAGGTCCGGATCCTTATGCATATTCCGGCGCCGCTTCGTTTCATTAAATAGTAAAGCTGGTTGAAAGTTTTCTTTGTACAAGTCGATCACTTTCGCTTCATGCACTTGATCATTTTCACTGCAGCCGTCGATCACCTTTTGTAAAAAAGCGCCATTTAAGCTTTTATGGTGAGGATACGTATAAATCACCAATACATTCAAAGCGCTGCCCCCTTACTTATCATTTGATAACTAAATCATATAAGGAGATTAAATAGTTGTCAATTGATAATTGTTTTTTGATAATCAATTTGGTATCGTACCGATATGAGGTGAAAACAATGACCCGTGATACATTATTCGAGCACTTTGTTTCTTTTATTGCCTCAGTCCACCGCGTTCAGCACAACCTGACAAAAGATGCACGGCCTGATGGGCTGACAGCTCTTCAGTACAGCATCCTCGAGCATATTGCCGTCAGCCGCCAGCCTCTTACACCGAGCGATATCAGCTCATGTTTTCATATCTCCATGCCGAATACGAGCCGTGAACTCAAAAAGCTCACTGAGCAAGGGCTGGTTGAACGAAAAGAAAGTGAGGAAGACCGCAGAAAGCAGTTCATTCACTTATCAGCGGACGGACGAGCCATGATGGATGAAGTGTTTAAGCAAATTCATACACGATTTTTGGAACGAGTTGGAGACGTATCAAACGACCAAGTGGATACGATCGCGCATGCGCTTGATGTTCTTCAGAAACATGTTTTTTATGAATAAAAACTTTTTTGCCAGACCTGCCGCTGTGAAGGGCTGCATCATTTACCAGCACATTGAGATGTGTTTTTATGTTTGATTTCTCTCCAAATGGGGCAACCAAATAAGGAATACCGAAAGGAGAGAGATGTTACATGGCAGACTTAAATCGAAATGAAATTCCAGAAACGCAAGGTCAAGTAGAAGAAAAAGTACAGTCAATGGGTCAAGATAAAAAAGAAGACATTCTGGCAAGTTTTGACACCTTTAAAAATTACCTTGGCGAGAAAGTGGAAAAAGGTGAAAAGCTGGGCATGAATGAAGAGCAGCTTGCAAAAACAGCGCAAAAAGTAGCCGATTATCTGGCAGCGCATGAGGAGCCGCGCAACCGCGAGGAAAAATTGCTTCAAGAGCTTTGGAAAGTCGGAAACGAAGAGCAGCAGCACCAGCTGGCTCATCTGCTCGTTAGACTCGTTCAGCAGTAATTCGTCGTTCATTTGGTCAACGCTTGAAACAGCTCAATGATCTCTAGAGGTACGATTCATAATGTAAAAAAGGACTGATATGATGCATATCAGTCCTTTTTTGTAGGTGCGGACTTCAACATTCCACTCACCTGTGTATAAGATTTGTTTATTTGTTTATACTAAAAACACGGACTTGTAGCTCAACGGTGAGAGCGGCCAATAGCTTCCTGGAATGACTATTGTGTATCTTGCGGGTTCAAATCCCGTCAAGTCCTTTCGTGAACGAAAAAGCAAAAAGCTTCCCCTTCTGCATTCCTTTGCTTGACAGAATGAGCAGGCCCAGGCGGCCTACTTTTTTTGTTTACTGACAGAATTCCTGATCATCAATTCCGTATTTACAAAAATCCGTTCTCCTGTTTCTGTCGACCCTTCCATAAGCCCCAAAAGCTTCTTCGCACCTTGAACGCTTATTTTTTCAATTGGCCGCTTTACAGTCGTTAAGCTTGGCGTTGTATATTGGGAAAAGCCAATATCATCGAAGCCAACAATGGAGATATCGTCCGGCACTTTTAGTCCATGCGCAAACACGGCATTCATTGCGCCGATCGCCATGTCGTCATTGGAGCAAAAGACGGCCGTCGGCGGGTCCATCTGTACCAGAAGCCGTTCCATTGCCGCATAACCGCTCGGCATATCATAGCTTCCGCATTCAATATAATGGCGCTCAACAGGAAGCTGATGGCGAATAAGCGCTTCCATATATCCTTCTTTCCGCTCTACCGTCGACTTAAATCCTTTCATCCCCTTGATAATCGCAACTTTTGTATGGCCGTTTTGAATTAAATGCTCCACCGCCTGAAATGACCCTTCCCGGTCGTTGGACAAAATATTGATCGCTTTTTGTTCCTCGACCTGCCGGTTCAAGACCACAAGCGGGATTTTTTGCTGCAAAACATGATATACAAACGTGTTGTCCACTTCACTTTGGCTCATTAAAATAATTCCGTCAAACCGCAGCTTTGTAATCGACGCATAATCTTTATAATCATCGATCCCGCGCACAAACAAGTTGAATTCCTCGCCAATTACGCTGTTTACTCCTTTTACCGTTTCGGCAAAAAAGCTTGGCGACGTTCCCGTTGAAATGCTCGTAAAAAACAAGCCGATCGTATACGATTTTTTCAGAACAAGGCTTTTAGCACTGTAGTTGGGTGTATAGTTCAGCTGGGCGGCTAAATCCAGTATCTTTTTCCGCGTATCCTCCTTGATCAATACACTGTTATTCAGCGCTCTTGAAACGGTAGTGTGGGATACATTTGCGAGTTTTGCAATATCTTTAATCGTAACCATTCCATTCACCCTTTAGAACTCAAGATTTACTCCCTCTAATAGTACCATAGCCGTTCCTCCGGCACCCTACATCCCCATTATATTTTTGCTTCAAGGTCTTTAATAATCTGCGCGTGCTTTTCATCCGTAAGCTTGTACATAAATCCGATAATTAAAACCGCAATAGTCAGCGCTGCAGCCGGATAAAGCGTCAGCATCCCTTTAATGCCGAGCAGCGTACCAGCTGACTGCGCTACATTTGGCACATAGCCGACCAGTGTTAAACTGATACCCGATAAAAAACCAGCCAGAGACTGGGCAAGCTTGCGTGAAAAGTTAAACAACGAGTATGTAGTCGCTTCTTTCCGCTCTCCCGAAACCCACTCGCCATAATCGATAATATCGGAAACAAGCGCCCATGTAATACCGTTCGGAATGCTGATCCCTATAAATGCAATCGCAGATAAAATGGTAAATGAGTAAATGTTCGTCGGAATAAAAAAGTTCAGCAAATCGGCTGCAATACAAATGACGAATCCAAGCATGGCCGTCCGCTTTTTCCCAAACCGGGCTACAAGCTTCGGCATGAAGATCACACCTAGAAAGGAAGAGCCGATAATAATAAAGCTCATGTTGGCAACGAGTGTCACATTGCCTAAGTTATATTCTGCAAAATACACAAGCAATGCTGATTTGATATTGTAAGCAGAAATAGAGAAAATCGTCATCAAGATCAGTGTCAAAAGCGGCTTGTTCGTAATGAACGTTTTGATAATTGACCCAAACGACAGCTTTTCTTTTGGCCCGCCTTTTACGACGATGCGCTCTTTTGTATTCCGGTAACAAATGAAAAATCCAATAATCCCGATGACCGACATAATCCCCATTACAACTGGATAGCCGACTTCCGCACGGTCAAACTGCACAATCAGCGGCATCACAATTACACTTGTAATGAGCAGTGCGCCCAGTGAACCGATTTGACGGAATGTGGCAAGAGACGTCCGTTCCTCCGCATTTTGCGTAATGGCCGCACCCAGCGAGCCGTACGGAATATTTGTAAACGAATAAGCAACGCCCCACATCATGTAAATGGCATACGCATACGCAAGCTTGCCTGCGGGCGGTACAGATGGTGAGATAAAAAGCAGTACAGTAACGATGGCAAGTGCTAAGCTGCCGAATAAAAGATACGGCCGAAATTTCCCACGCCTGCCGATGTTTTTTCGATAATCAATCGAGGAGCCGACAAGCGGGTCCATAACTGCATTAAACAATTTGCTGACCAGAAAAATGGTGCCTGCTGCAGCGGCTGAAATACCGGCTACATCTGTTAAAAATTTCAACAAATATAACTGGCCTAAATCGAACATAAAACCGTTTCCAAAATCGCCCATGCCATAAGAAATCTTTTCTTTTAAACTCAGCTTTTCCTTTTTGGTCTCCTGTCCTTTCGGCGCAGGATCTGCTGCAAAAACAGTACTCATCATAACCCTCCTGTGCATTGAAGTGATTGCTTGAAATCTGCTATACTGGAGACAAATGTTTTTTCAAAAGGGCTTTCTATTCTTGGTTTGGCGACTGGCGAATAGAAAGTCTTTCCTCTCCACACTACTAAAACGCTTACAAAAAGACGATACTTATTTTCTGTTACCTTATGATGTTCGGCCTGCGGGCGGCTTTTCTCCTCAGCTCCTTTCCTTTTCGTCAAAATGTTAACGTTAACATTTTTCTTTATCAAAAAGAAAGCTTACAATATAAACCTTAACATTGAGCAGAATAACTAAAATTTCTTTTTATGTTAACGTTAACATTTATAGAGGTATTATATCAAATCTTCCTTTAAATACAATCCTTTTATTTTCTTTCCCTTCTCTTGCACCCCATCAAAACCGCCGCAGTGCGCAAAGAGCAAGCTGATATGAGCAAAAACAAAAACTTTCCTCGAGAGGAAAGCTTTTGTTTTGAAGCCTTAATCGATCAGTTAAAATACTTTAATTCGTCCGCCAGTTTCGACCGCCTAAATTCTTTTTGACGAAGAAAATCTTTAATTTCCTCTTTCGTTTGGTAAGAAAGACGAATATGAAAATAATTAATGTATTCAATAAGGGCAAATACGTATAAAAACAAAAACCAATAAAATGTTGCAGGAAAGTCGAACAGCTGCTTGATAAGAATGAGAACGCCAACGCCAATCAAACATTGATCGATCCGTTTAAACCACTGGAACATTTGCCGCTGGCCTTCGGGCAAACGGGTACGGCTCCTGCGTCTGATCTGCCTCAGCTTCAAAAACCAATACATGCTTCCCTGCAGCAGAATCAGTTCTAATAAACCAAACGCATATAAAGGTGGGAAAGAGGTTAAGTATGGTTTTGTCCATTCTATTATTTCTATATACATGACCCACATGGCAGCAAAAAGAATGGCGGCGAATAGTTCACCTGTACATAAGCTGACTAACTTTTTCTCTACTTTTTTTTGCATGTCATCCCCCGCTTTATTTTATTCCTATACGGTTGAAGTGCCCACTATGTTTCATAAAATGGACCATAAGGAAAAAAATGAAGAAAACCGCCCTGTTATTGACACAAGGCGGTCCTTTCTACTATTTACCATTTATATTATAGTTCCCTTTGATGCCGATACGCGGCTCTTGTTGCCATACTGTGTGTTTCAAATATACGTTTAATTTCTGCTTCATGATTTTCTTTGGCGTCCACCAGCACAACAATATTGCCTTCCTTTAAATACCGCTCATACTCTTTTGCTTTTTCCTCCGGTATACCGGCTCCGGCGAGCGCCCCAATAATACCGCCGCTTCCCAGGCCGACGCCCGCTCCAGTCAGGCCAGCCACAATCGGTCCAGCCGCCACAATCGGTCCAATACCCGGAATTGCAATCAAGCCGGCTCCAAGAATCGCACCGAGTGATCCGACGAGAAGACCGCCGGAAAGAGCACCGATGCCCGCCCCTCTTTCTGCATGTTCCAGACGTTCACTGCTGTCTGTAATAATATCTGCATTTGTTTCATGTTCGATATCACGTACGTCCTTGCTGCTTTTTGCAAAAACGGAAATGTCATCAATGCTGTATCCTTTCAGCTTTAATTCTTCAATGACTTTAATCACCGCTTCATGCTCACGAAAGATGCCGCCTATAATTCTCATTGTCATTATCCGTTTCTCCTCTCTTTGTTCAGTCTTTTTCTTATTACCCATCACTCAGAAAACTAATCAACTAGACGAATAGAAAAAAGATTCCTGCTCGTGCCAGACAGAAAAAAATCATTCTTATTCAAAAAGCGCTGAATCAACTATAGGGGAAGCGAGCGTAATATCGTTTTTCATAAAAAGCTGAACAATAGAGTGACGGAGACGGCTTTCCACCTGCTCCTTGATTTCAAAACTTGTAATCGGAATCTCTACTAAAAAGTCCATCGACCGGCTGCGCAAATCTACAAACCGAATATCCCAAGCAGGCGCAGATAAAATTCCATCCACCCTCTCCGCTATCTTCACGGCTGCTTCCTGCAAAAGGGCTTCTACATTCTCTCCGTTTTCCGCTCTTCCGCCCGCCTGCTTGCGTATAAATTCAAAACGAACGTACAGAATAGAACCGTCGTACAAACGTGATCATAAACTTTTTAAGGTGGGTCCGCTATGCAAATCGAAAAAATTGAAACGTTTCCCCTGCTTCATCGTCTTGCCGCCCCTTACGGAGATGCGAATGGCCCTAAGAAATATAGATCGTGTTACCTCATCCGCATTACTACCAAATCCGGTGTTGACGGCTGGGGAGAATGCATCGACTGGCTGCCTGCCCTGCATGTCGGATTTACAGAAAGAATTATCCCGTACTTAATCGGAAAATCTGCCGCTGATCGCCAGCCGTTAGTGTCCGTCATTCAAAAATGGCATAAGCGGGCGGCCGCTGCAGTCAGTATGGCGTTAACGGAAATAGCCGCAAAATCTGCCCGTCTTTCGGTTTGTGATTTGTGGGGAGGAAAATGGCGGGACCGCATACCCGTGTACGCTTCCTTTCAATCTTATTCAGACCGGGACGATTGGGTCGGCCACTCTCTGCAGCTTGTAGAAGGAGCGATTCAAAAGGAGTTTGGGGCAGTAAAAGTAAAAATTGGCGGCAGAACGTTTCAAGACGACCTTACACATATTCAGTCTCTGCAAAAAATGACCGAAGAACGAATCCCGCTTATTCTGGATGCCAACCAGAGCTACGATATGGCAGCAGCACGCAGATGGGAACCTTACCTATCAAATTGGACCAATCTTTTGTGGCTGGAGGAGCCCATGCCGCTGAACAATCTGCCTGAGTACAAGCTGCTGCGTGCCAGTTCTTCTGTGCCGATTGCAGGCGGTGAAAACATAAAAAGCGCCAAACAATTTTTACCGATTTTAAACGAAAATGCGCTTGATATCATCCAGCCGGATATTCTGCATGGGACGGGTATCGACGATTTCCGCGATGCTTTGCAGCTTGCCCGGCATTTCGGGGTTAGAGTATCTCCTCACAGTTACGACGGTGCGCTTTCACGGCTGTATACGCTTTTTGCTCAGGCGAGCCTGGCCCCCTGGACAAAAATGAACGCGGAAAATATTGAACCCGTTGAGTGGGACGTAATGGAAAATCCGTTTTCCGAGCTGGTGCCTGTTACACCATCCGCTGGCTCTGTTTCGATTCCAGACGGGATAGGAATTGGAGTTGAGATCAATACGGACCTGCTCCAGGCTTACCTTTGGGATGGTTCAGCTTACTGGCAATAAACACCTATCTTCTTTATAGGAAAACAGACCTTTAGGGTCCCTAAGCATTTTAGTTTGTTTTGGATGTTTGGACTGTTACGATAGAAAAGAAACTTCATCCAGAAAGGACAAAATGAAATGTCAAATATACAAATACCTGTATCGGTTTTAAACTTGGCCCCTATCCGCAAAGGACAAAAGCCAAAAGAAGCGATTGATTCTATGATCGATTTAGCGCAGGCAGCAGAAAAAATGGGCTACAGCCGCTACTGGATTGCAGAACATCACAATACACCTACTCTTGTGAGCTCCGCTACATCCATTTTAATTAAGCATACCCTTGAGCACACAAAGCATATTCGCGTCGGCTCCGGCGGTATTATGCTGCCGAACCATTCACCTCTCGTTGTCGCTGAGCAATTCGGCACGATGGCGACTATTTATCCCGACCGTCTCGATTTAGGCCTCGGACGTGCACCAGGTACGGATATGAAAACAGCCAGCGCTTTAAGACGATCACAGCATGATACGGTTTATACATTCCCAGAGGATGTAAACAGCCTGCTGACATACTTTGGCCCGGCCGCGCTGCAAGGCGATGTAAAAGCTTACCCGGGCGCCGGTACCAATATCCCGATTTATATTCTCGGCTCTTCCACCGATTCCGCTTATTTAGCAGCGGAGCTTGGCCTGCCGTATGTTTTTGCCGCTCATTTCGCACCAAGGTACTTGGCAGAAGCCATTGCGATTTACCGCAACCGGTTTAAGCCATCCGACTATTTGGACGCTCCTTATATGATCGTCTGCTTGAACGTAATTGCAGCAGAAAGCGATGAGGAAGCCAAGTTCGAGTCTACAACGATGCAGCAATTTTTCTTAAACGTTGTACGCGGCTCCAGCGTACCGCTCAGCCCTCCTGTAGAAAATATGGACGAACTGTGGAGCGAATCAGAAAAACAAATGGCGTCTTCCATGTCCAGCGTTACACTGATGGGAAGCAAGCAATCTGTCCGCGACCAGCTGACGAGCTTCCAGGATATGTACAATGTAGACGAAATTATGGCCGTCTCTTATATTTACGATCCGGACAAGCAAAAACGGTCCTATGAAATTTTAAAAGAAATTACGGATGGGAAATAAAACAAAAAAGCAAGCTCTTCTTCCAGGAGAAGGCTTGCTTTTTTATTTTATTTGAAAAAGATATTTTTCAGTTCATTCACTGTCAGCACAATAAATAATAAAATGCTAATGCCCAGCGCAAAGTTAGACCAGCGCTGATAGCGGTCAATCGTCCCTACGTATGTTTTCTTGTTGAGTAAATAAAGCAGTGTAATCGCCATAAACGGCATAAAAATCGACCCCAGCGCCCCGTAAGCAATAATTAAAAAAACCGGCTTTCCGATAAAATGAAGCAGCATCGGCGGAAAGGTTAACCATAGCACGTAAAAACGATATGCCTTTGTTTTACTCAAATCCTCCTTGCTGATATGTTGATGGCGGATGGTCCGGATAAAATCAGCAAATAAATACGGAACCCCATTCCACACTCCAAGAACGGAGGTGAAGGAAGCAGACCAAAAGCCGATAAGGAATAAATAGCGTACAGCAGGATGCAGTTCATTTCCTAGAATAGAAGCAAAATCGATCAATCCTTTTTCACCGCTAATGTTTACATTTGTTCCATATAACAATCCTGCGCCCAATAGGAGAAGGGCAATGGTAAATAGCGCGGTTACAATATACGCAACGGCAGAATCATAGCGAACGGCACGAATAAAGGAAGGCCCCTGCCATTTATTTTCTTGGAGCCAATACCCATAAGAAGCCATTGTGAGAGAGCCGCCCACCCCGCCAATTAACCCGAGCGCATACACTAATGATCCTTCTGGAAGTGTAGGAACAGCTGTATCTACAATGTCACCAAGCTGAGGTACAACCAAAACAGCAGATCCTACTACCGTAATAAACATAATGCCAACCAGCCAGTTCATTACCTTTTCAAATGTCTTGTATTTCCCCCACCAAACCAAGCCAAAACCGGCTAATCCATGAATAACGGCCCATTGTGTTAAAGAAAGCTGAGGAAAAAGTGCGGCCAGTGCGAGGGCACAGGATGCTGTACCGGCAGCTCCATATACAAACCCCCAAATAACGGAATACACACCAAAATAGCCAGTAGCCCATTTCCCCATCATATGCCAGCCTTCTAATATGGTGTTTCCACTTGTTAAGTGCCAGCGGCCTACCCCTTCATTTAGGGCAAACTTCAAAACAGAACCGATGAAAATTGCCTAAAGAAACACCAGGCCATAATTAGCACCCGCCATCAGTGCTGCCACTAAATCACCCGCGCCTACTCCGGTGGCCGCCACGATCAATCCCGGCCCGATCACCGGCGTCTTTTTTACAGGTCCATTCAACTCCTCGTGTGTCTGTATGTGCTTTTCTGGTTTCATCGTCATCCCCCTTAGTTTAACTTGATACCGTTTACACAAAAGAATTTGGTAAACTAAACCATAAAATATGGATCACTTTCATTTTACCTTTATTTTCCTGAATAATCTCTTCTTTAAGCTCTTTTCTTTACATCTCTCCCTCGATAATCTATCTTTTGATCAAACAAGCTAAAAGCTTTACGGTTAGAAAGGTTGGGATAAAATGAAGCTGAGTGTACTGGACCAGTCTGTTATTGCGGCCGGCGAAACGGGAGCGGATGCATTAAAGAAAACCGTGAAGCTGGCGCAGTCGGCAGAAGCCATGGGCTATACCCGCTTTTGGACAGCAGAACACCATAATACAAACGGAATGGCGGGATCCGCACCAGAAATACTCATTTCGCATATCGCCTCACAAACAAAATCGATCCGCGTCGGATCAGGCGGCGTGCTTCTCCCTCAATACAGCCCTTATAAGATTGCAGAGAATTTTAAAGTGTTAGAAGCGCTGTTTCCAAACCGGATTGATTTGGGCATCGGCCGCTCCCCCGGCGGTTCTGCCGATACCCGTCTGGCTCTCACAGACGGCGTGCGGAGGAGCTTAAATGAATTCCCGAGACAAGTAAGAGACCTGCAGCGTTACTTAACGGATCGAGATGAAGCGATAAAAGCCTACCCGAAGACGAACGGGCTTCCCGAAATGTGGATGCTGGGCATTACCCACCGAGGTGCACGGACCGCTGCCGAAAACGGAACCGCTTTTACATACGGTCATTTTATTAATCCTTACAATGGCCAAAGAGCCATGAAGCAATATCGAAGCGATTTTCAGCCGTCCGCCCTGCTGAAGCACCCAAAAGTAAATGTCTGTATTTTTGTTGTATGTGCGCCTTCTCAGGAAAAAGCAGATGAAATCGCCCTCAGCCAGGATGCCTGGCTTTTAGCGGTTGAAAAAGGAGGCGATACAAGAATTCCGACGATTGAAGAAGCCAAACGAAAAATCGTTACACAGGCAGATAAAGAAAAAGTAAAAGAAAACCGAAAACGAATGATTGTCGGCACCCCGCAAAAAGTAAGGGACGAGCTTCTTGCCCTGAGCGACGTCTATCAAACAGAAGAATTTATGGTCATTGCCAACGTGCACAACTTTGAGGATAAAGTACAGTCTTATGCTCGTTTGGCCGAAGTGATGTTGTAAATAAATGGACTGCTTTTCCTAAAACAAAAAGACCCTTCTGACAACAGAAGGGTCTTTCTTTTATGAATAGTAACGGTTTGCTCTTCTTCTAAAGAAGACCTTGCGGATAATTGCAATTAACACGACAACCGCGAGCACATTAACGAGTAGTCCTAATATAGACCCAAGCATTCCCATGCTGCTAAGCAGACTGCCAAATATTAAGCCTGCCAATCCGCCAAGCATAAGCCCTTTCATTAATCGGCTTGAGAAAAAGCTGTTCTTTTTCTTTGTAGAAAAAGTCGATTTATTAGACACTGCTGAATTGGCTTTTTTATTTTGAAACGTTGAAGTAGAAGGGCTGTTCACGCTGCCATTTGTGCTCTTGAATCCGCCCTTGCTTCCTCTTGCTTCTACGGTTGTAGACTGATCGTGAAAAACCGCACTTCCAACCGGTGAAAACGCGATTGCTGCTGCAAGTATAGCCGTAATAAATTTTTTCAATGTTTTATCTCCTTCATGCTCATAAGCATGGTATTTTGTAGTAGATCCTGCCTCTTACCTATCTTTCTTATGACAACATACAATTAGTTGTTATGCTTGAGACAGCCCTTTCTTTGAAGGCAAACGCCTTTTAATTTATTCTTTCTCTTACACTATGATTATAGCATTTTTTACGTTTCTTTAAAAATGAATGAACTTGGGAACAGAGGCGAAAAGCAGGGCATTTAAACATCTTTTTTATTTAGATTACAGTACCCTGCAGATTGAATTTAAAACGTTTCCTTCTCCATAAATGAAATAGATCATTAGAATAGAAGAAAATCCTTTAAACACAAAAAATCCACCCTGCTTTCTGAACAGGATGGATTTTTAATTCCTATGATTCCTACTGGGTTCGAACCAGCGACCTCTACCCTGTCAAGGTAGCGGCGTGGATGCTGAGCTAAGGAATCTAAAGGGTTAATACGCAACTATTCAACCAACATTAACGAATTGGTCACAGGCTCGTGACCAATCTGTGACCAAAAATTTCGCTTCTTAAGCCAATTGTATAAAGGTTTCCTTATCTATACCCATTCAATAATTAAAAAAATTATTCAGAGTAATCTACAAACTCATCCTCGCGGTTCTCTATATCTCTATAATCATTATCATTTGTTATTAATTTCAAATCTATCTTGCCTATAGTTTTAAACTGTATATCATTAGCATCCCTTTGAGCTTTTAACTTAAGTAAAGCAATTATCTTATTATCTTGGTCATAAAATTTTATAATGCCTGTGGATTGCTCATTGAGATTGGTCTTTGCTAAATTTAATTCGCTAGCAAGAATATGCGAAAATCCTTCTCCAATATTATCAATATTTTTTAAAACACCAAATATCCTTATTGGGGTTTCCATGTTATTATTGTATAACTTTGCTACAAATCTTATATTTGCCAACTTAAGTGGAAAATAAATATTCAATTCATGATTTTCTTGTGAAGGATTCTTTAACAAAGTTATAGTGGGTGCAATTTTAAATAACAGCTCGTGTAAATCCCCTTTTTTCTCCAGGATTATTTGAACATCAGACAATTGTTTTTCATCTAATAAATATCCCTTATCTAACGGGTCTTTATTGAATCGAATTAAATTCAAAAGAATAGTAAGAGCTATCAATACAAAAGATAACAACCCCCATATCGCTAATACTACTAAATTAATTATTTGTTTATAGTTAATAGAACTAGATAAAACAAAATCAAAGTTTGTATAGAAGCAAATTATAATTCCCCAACTAAAAATGGAGACAGCTGAAACTATAACAAAAATCCAATAAATAAAATTTAATAGAAAATCTTTTGAAAGGTAAAGTTTGTATTCGCTAAAATTCAACATAATCTCTTCAAGACTTAACGCATAAGGTCTTAATAATTGTTGCTTTATTTTTGATGCAGTTAAAAGTTTATTTTCATATGAAAAAGCAATAAATAATGTTATAAAGCCTAGTAATGACATTATTCCGCCAAACATCCAACTAACCAAATCAGAGGTATTTGTAATTTCATCAGGCAATTTTCCATTTATTAAAAAAAACGATTGTAAGTCTTTACAGAAAAATAATAGCCCTAATATAAAAATAAAAGGAGCTATCAATAAAAGAGTTGACCACCATTTAAACAACATCCACCACTATCCTTTTGCAGACTTCATAAATTGAATCCGCTTCATCAGTCTCAAAAAAAGCTGCTACCGAATATAAATCTAAAGAAAAATATATTTTTTTATCTTCGAAAAGAATAACCAAACTTAATGTTTCCGAAGAACTCATATATTTCATTAACTTACCTGATTCAATATCAGTAACTTTTATATTTGTATAGGTGCTATCGTCAAAACCAGATTGCTGCTTTGAAATATCTATACTTGTTAAAGTAAAGCCTTTATAAGAAGGCGCGTTCAAAAACTGCTTTTTGTAAGCTTCAAATATCTCTACTTTTTCAAACGACATAGGAAAGAAAGCCGATAATTTAGAAATTGTATATGCAATATGGCTCTCTGAACCGCCAAAAATACAAATTACTCTGCTCTCTTCAAAAACAAAAAATCTTATTTTCTTTCTTTCCGAGGCAATAATTTTGTCTCGTATTTTTATGGGGTCTATCCATTCAAAACTGACGTTCAATATACCGTCTTCATAAGGCTCGAAATTAAAAAAGCAAAAGCTGTCCTCTTGTTTATTTTTAATATCACCCCAATCGGGCGCGCCATTATATTTATAAAAAATACAGTCTCTGTGAAGCAACAATATTTATTCACCTACTTTCCTATAAAATAGCCCCATTTACACCCTAGAAGTTACAAAAGCCTCGATTATAGGCTCTAAAATCTTTCTTGTTTTTTTAATATCTTTAATTCCATTCTTACACATGAGTATGTACTCCTCTTGAACATGCTCCATAACTTCTTGTTTAAGCTCCTCTGATTTGTTAGCAGTTATTACAATTTTCAACCTATCAAAGTCTTTCCCCTTTAAACTAAACTCAATGTTTACTTTGGAACCGTCATAGACAGAGCTTGTCTTAAACGAGACAATATCGTTCCCTAAAGAAATATACTTACATGCTTCATCCGAATTAATGATGTTATTACCATGAACTGACACACCTTGAACTCCACCATTTTGATGACTATTGCTTATTTTAAAACTTACCTTACTAAAGCTTGAACTTATACCTTTGGAAGGTAACCTATTATAAATAAAGTCAAAAATCAGCATTGTTTTTGGTGTTGCGCTGTCTTCATTAGAATAGTCAGCATTAAGAATCCCTATAGTATAGGGTGATAAAATTAATCCTAACCTCTTACTTAGAAAGGCAGCGATAACATCTTCAAGGTTATCGTCGCCAGATTCAATCGAAACCTTTTTAGTATCCTTTTCTATTGTGACTTTATTATCATAGAATGCAGTTAATGAACCTAAGTCCTGTACTCCACTTCTCCAATAGTTACCATATTCTTTTATTTTTATTGACAGAATAATATTTTCTTCCTCAATTTCGATGTCTGCCAGCACAATTTCGTACGTCGAATCCAGAGGGTATGATTTAATAAGTTCTCTTTTTAACTCCTCAAGTTCTTTATCCTTCAGCTTGCCCAAATTTTTATAATTATATGTATAAGCGGACAAACCTTTCTTCTTTTTCATTACACTCATTTCAGCTAAATATTGAAAATCCTTCTCAGTGAGAATATTTTCCATATCAAAAAAAGTATCTTTTAAATCCTCTTTGTTTTTCTTTTTTTTATCAAGTACCCAGCCTGCTTTTTTCTCTGTAATATATGAAATTACTTGACCCTTATTAAATCTTTTGAATGCTTTCTCTAGGATACCTTTATTATTAATCCCGCTCATTCCGAATCACTTCCAATTTTAAAGATATATAATACAAATAGTAACATTTCACTACATAAATTTACAAATACTTTATTCACGTGAAAAATTAACCATAAGAGGATTCTAAGCTACTTTTAGCAGGTGAGCATACGCGCGTGAAATTAAAGCTGATTACGGGCGTGAAAGTGCTACTATCAATTTAATGAAGTAGAGTCAGGTAATTGGGGATAAGTATCCCCTTCTCCTTCAATCACATTTAGATAGCATGAATATAGAGAGTGAAGTTATTAACCGTGTGTTTTAGTAAAGCAGCGTTCCATTTTGTGTTTGGATACATGTTTGAAGCGGTTTGTGTTTGAATGGATATGACCGCTATGATATTTTATGTAGTTTATGTTTGGGGTTTATTTAGAAGGATAACTCTGAATTACTGATTTCTGTTTTTATATTTTGGAGCGCAAAAGGACTTTCATTGCTTTCCTACTTGTTACTATGGCAATATCGGTACAATTTTTTATTCGCTATGTCTTAACTTCAACACTTCAAGCATTTTCTCGTATATATCTACGTAATCGCCATTCTTTTTCAATTCGTTTATGCGATTATATTTTTCACTTATGTTCTTCTCTCTATCTTTTGCACGGACTATCGCATTGTCACCGTATTTGCTGTAAAACCCAATCAATAATTCTAATAATCCTCTTTCACCTAATCCATGTGAGAAAACCAATTCACCTTTTCCTTTCAACTTGTTAAGGTATCTGTCAATGTCCTTATCTGGCACTTGTACAACAGCTCCATGTGCTTCATATATGTAACTAAGCCCAAAATCTGTTCTAAGACACTTGTTGTATGCTTTCCAGTATGATTCAACGTTCTTCTCATTACGCTTCCACAAGTCACTGGCGCTAATGTTATTTAGAATCATCAAGTGACGCTTCATTTCACCGATTGCCGCAAACTCGTCATTCGTTAAAGGTCTATGTTCTCCACTATCCACAACGCACCCATACCATTCAATTTTGTGCATGATAATCTTTGCTTTTGCTAGTTTATTAAAAACCGAGCGCAGATTATTTTTAAGTGTAGTCAGTTCTGTGGAGATAGCATGTTCTAACATGGCGTAATCCTTATCTTTAATCAAGTCACCGTGTTTCTCTTTAAGTTCCTTAAACAATCTGCCTTTTATAACATCACTGTAATAGGAGGAAGTGAATGTCTTGTCACCTAGTTCAAGGATTACAATCCAATGGTTCAGCGACATTAGTTTGTTTAGTTTGTTTTTCAGTAAGTAGTCAATCACCAAGCTGTTGATTTCATTTTCATAAGGTAATTCTCTGCCGTTCTTGCTACGTCCATCTTCACGTTCCGCACGTACAGCCCGCTTGGCACCGACTTCATATACTTTTCCACGACCCTTAGGATTTTTGATTATCGAAACGCTTTCAAAAATTTCATTCATCGTTTTCATCAATCCTTCCTCGTATCCTTTACTAGCGAATTTCCCATACTTATCAAAGTGTGCCTGCTGCGCTTCATTCCCAAACTCCATTACTGCTTCTCTCTTTGTCCAAATTGTTTTCATTTTTAACTTTCAAATCCTTTTTATTTTTATTTTTTAAGGTAATAAGAATCAATTTAATAAACTAAAGTTAATTAATAATTGATTTTTATTACTTTTCCAAATCATCTATAACAATGGAATCACTCCCTCTTGATAGGCTATATACGCGCAAACAAGTTTGCACGTATTCCCACTTGTGACAAACTCCAACTCGCAAGCCCGTTGTTCGTTTTGCGAACAACGTCGCAAAAGCGAGTTACAATCTTTCAACCGATTTTCTATCCCGTCACCCACCCACGCTCAACAAGTCATCAACGCCGACCTTTTTTTGCTTCTTTTTTTGGGGCGGCAAAATGCGATAATAAGACCGTAGCGTAGCGAAGGACTTAATCGCATCAGCCAAAAAAAGAAGAAGGTATATCATTTCTTTAAGCTATATTTTAACCTTGTAATAGTATTATAACATAATTTAACGAAAAAGTAAATATTATATAATACTTAAAGTAATTTGTCAACATAATAACGTGATTTTTTTACTTTTTTATAGAGTGTCAGCCCCCTGTTCGTATTTTTTTGTTTCCTGTTCTCCCCTTAATTCATAAAATCAAAGTTTTATCATACGTAGAAGCATACGTAAAAATCCTCTCTTTTGAGGAAATTTTAAATCAATTTTTGTATAAGCATACGGAGCAAATTTTTCATATGATTCGGCGGCTAGAAGTGTTATATTCTCGTTTCGGCATGTTAAAATATTCATAGGAAACCTTTAGCAGGCTTAAGAGCAACTTTTAAGGAGGTTGTTCTACTGTGAAAGGCAGCATTAAAAAAAATAAACAAACAGGCAAATGGGATTTTGTAATAGATATTGGTAAAGACCCGCTAACTGGAAAGCGTAAGCAAAAGAAAAAAAGAGGATTTGCAACTAAAAAAGAAGCAGAAAAAGCTTTGACTGCCTTATTGAATGAGTTGAATGAGCGCGCATATATTGAACCCTCTAAACAGCGGTATGATGACTACATGAAGGCTTGGATAAAGGAAAAGAAACATGATTTGAGTGTTCAGACGTTAAAGGCATATAACTCGTATTTAAAGGCACATATCTTACCTAATTTAGGAGCGGTTCCGCTCGCTAAACTAACCCCTTTACACATCCAATGCTTCGTAGGAGAACTTAGGAATAAGGGGTTAGCAGAAACTACTACAAAGCGAATTTTTAACGTAGTCAATGCTTCTTTAAACAGTGCTGTGAAATTGGAACTTATTAAGAAGAATCCGGCTTCAATTATTGAAAAACCTAAAGCACTTGCCAAAAAAAATGCAATTTGGACTGTTGAGGAAGTTTCTTTATTCCTTAAACATTCAACTTCAAGTCCTTACTATACGGCTTTTTTACTCGCAGTAACAACTGGTATGCGTCAAGGGGAAATCTTAGGTTTACGTTGGGTAGATGTAGATTTTCAAAACGAATGTCTTGTGATTAAACAAACCCTTACACACGATGGAAAAGGATTTAAGGAAGGAACTAAGAGCAAGGCTGGTAACCGTTCTATCGGTTTGGATACCACTACTCTTTCCGCTCTTAAACACCAGAGAAAAAAGAATATGGCAAACAAACTTGCTTATGGAAATACTTATAGCGACCATGACCTTGTTATTTGCACTCGTAAGGGGAAACCAATCAATCCAAGAAATTTACTTCGTACATTCAATAACTTGATTAGTAAAGCAAATCTTTCTCAAGTCCGCTTCCACGATTTAAGACATACACACGCTAGTCTGATGTTACAGCAAGGGGAAAACATTAAACTAATATCCGAGCGGTTAGGTCATAGCAGCGTAAAAATTACATTGGATACCTACTCGCATGTTTTGCCTAACATGCAGCAAGAAGCATCAAATCGTCTAGCAAATAAATTGTTCAACGGTTAATTTCTTGTCCTTGTGACCAAATATGTGACCAATGAAGCTGAGTGGATATAAGTGAACAAAATAAAAAAACCGCAAACCCTTATACATCAAGGATTTACGGTTTTGAACATTGATGATTCCTACTGGGTTCGAACCAGCGACCTCTACCCTGTCAAGGTAGCGCTCTCCCAGCTGAGCTAAGGAATCGTTTACTGACAATTTATATTTTATTCAATAAAGTCTTCCATGTCAACAAGTTTATGTATCTTTATTGATGTAAGTTTATGTTACTCCTCTTTTATGCATGTAGTATGCGGCTAATAGCCCCTATCAAGTCTTGATTACAAAAGCGGGCCCTTTTCCGTCAAACGGCAAGGGCCTGCTTTCTTCTATTTAATCTTCCGCCACATAAGATACAACACGGTCATAAAGAGAACCGTCATTAAAAACGCTGTAATGAGCGCGATAATATACGTATTCGTTCCGGAAATCGGCGACTGGTTGCCCATGGAAACGAAAATGCCTGCCATAATAATGCTGAAAGCGAGCATAATCACGCTGAGGACAATGAGTGACGCCATCCGCTCAAGGCGCCTCATCAGATTGTTATCGGCGGTTACATGCATTTTCAGCTTCGGCTGGCCGCCTTCCCATTCATTCAGCGTTTCATTTAAAATACTCGGCAGCTTGTTGGCGGCCATTTTAAACAAGCGTAAAAATGAACGGGATTCGCGTATCATTTCCTTCGGATGAATACGTCCAAACAGCACTTCTTTCGCCATATCGCGCACCATACCGGATAAGCTTGAGCCCGGATCAAGGGCAATGACGGTTTGTTCCACTTTCAGAAAAGCCTGTCCCACTTGAACAAAATCTTTTGGAATGGAAATGTGATGGCGTCCAGCAACAGCAAACAGCTCCTGCAGCATGGCGCCCATTTGTACCTCCGCAAGTTCAATGTCCATGTAGCCCGCCATCCAGCGGCTGATGTCACGCTGAAGCTGGCGCCTTTCGATCGGTTTTCGCGCACCAAGTTCGAGCACAAGCATCGACAGCGCTGCAGCATCGCGGTCAGCGAGGGCAAACAAGCAGTCTGATAACAGATGCCTCATATCCTCTGACAGCCGGCCGGTGTTGCCGAAATCAATCAGTCCAAGACGGCCGTCGTGCAGAAGCAGCAGGTTGCCCGGGTGCGGGTCGGCATGAAATACGCCATCGATAAATACCTGGCGCAGCACAGTTTCTGACAAAGCCCGTGCAAGCTCCTGCCGCCGCTCGACATCCATTTCTTTGATCACATTGCCCCGCAGTGATTTTCCGTTCACAAATTCCATTACCAGCATTCGCTCGGTCGTCCATTCCGAGAAAATACGCGGCACATAAATACGCTTGTCTTTCATCGACTCCCGCATTCCCGCCGCCTCGGTGGCCTCGAGCCGGTAGTTCATTTCCCGGCCAAGGGCGGCCGCAAAATCATCAATAATCGCTTTTAAGCTGATCTGCCGCGCAAGCTCGGAGTTTCGCTCAGCGAGGCTGGCCAGCTGGCGCAAAATCGAAATGTCGTTTCGAATCATCGGTTCGATGCCCGGCCGGCGAATTTTGATCGCAACCTCTGTTCCATCTTTTAAAGCAGCGCGGTGTACCTGTCCGATTGACGCGGCACCGAGCGGCATTTCTTCTATATACAACAGCCAGTCTTCAATCGGCTGGCCCGCTTCTAACTCCACAATTTTGCGAATATCATCAAACGGCATCGCCGGTGCACTGTTTTGCAGCTTGGCAAGCGGCTCTGTCCAGGATGGGGGCAGCAGGTCGGTTCGCGTGGATAAAAACTGCCCGAGCTTCATAAAAGTCGGACCCAGATCTTCAAGCGCCCGCCGCAGCTCTTCGCCTTTTACATTTTGCTCTTTGGCGGCCCAGCGTGTGAACGGAATTTTTTCCGCCAGCCCAAGATCTTTTATGTATCCGGCAAAGCCGTGCCTCGCAAAAACTGCCACGATTTCTGGAGCGCGCCGGAGCGTCCCGATTTTCACCACATTGTCACCTTCTTCGTTTCCATTATTTTGTTCATCATACCATACTCGCTGCTGCCTCTGCTTGAAAAAGAACATTCATTCCCTTTTGATCGTGGTACAATAAGCTGACTGCATTTTTCACAGGAGGTTTTAACATGAAACGCGGAACCATTCAGGATCACCTTATTCATTCAGCCGAATTAGGAGAAGACGTTTCTTTTTTGGTATACGTGCCGGCAGACTTTTCACCGATGTTTTCGTATACCTTTTTAATCTGCCAGGACGGCAAAGACTACTTTCAGCTTGGACGGCTTCCGCGCCTGGCCGATGAACTGCTCGAAGCGGAAGAGATAGAACCGTTGATTATAGTCGGCATTCCCTATCTTAACAAGCACGACCGGCGCGAAAAGTATCATCCGGACGGCGTGCAGCAAGCCGCATACATACGCTTTCTCGCCAATGAACTTGTTCCTTATTTGGACGAGCAGTTTCCGGGGCATGGCAACCGTTTTGGCCGTGCGCTCGCGGGCGATTCCCTTGCTGGTACCGTTTCCTTTATGGCGGCGTTAAAATATCCAGATTTATTCGGGCGCGTCCTGATGCATTCGCCTTTTGTGGACAGCACGGTAATGAATCTAGCCGAGTCAGCAGAAACCCTTCCTTCTCTTTATCATGTGATCGGCACTGAAGAAACAGATGTGCTGATGACAAACGGCGAACGGGCGGATTTTCTGACGCCGAACCGGGCGCTTTCTTCGCTCCTATCCGGCAAAAGAACCGACTATTTTTATGAGGAGTTTGCCGGTAATCACACATGGACTTACTGGCAAAAAGACATGAAACGCGCGCTTTTAAAAATGTTTGAATGAGGCCTGCCTCCCATTCTGCATTTTTGAAAACGTTTGGTATACTAATAGATGAAAGGTTATTTTAAAGGAGTGAATGAACATGAAATACGGTGTTGTCATTTTTCCATCAAAATCTTTGCAGGATAAAGTAAACGGTTACCGGAAACGGTACGATCCGCATTATGCGCTCGTGGCGCCTCATATTACGCTAAAAAGCCCATTTGACGCAGATGAACAGGATATAAGCAAGATTGCAGAGCAGCTGCGCCGTGTTGCTTCGCTTCATCAGCCGTTTTCGTATCACGTCAGCAAAGTTAAATCGTTCGAACCGGTAAATAACGTGATTTATTTTAAAGTGGATCCGAACGATACACTCACTTCTTTATATGAAATGCTCCATACGGAGGAATTTCCGGGTGAAGAGCCGTATAGATTTGTTCCCCACATTACAATCGGCCAGAAGCTGTCCAATGATGAACATTCTGATGTATACGGAGCCCTGCAGATGGAATCGATTGATTTAACGGAAAAAGCAGACCGTTTTCATTTGCTGTATCAGCTTGAGAATGGCTCATGGACAGTTTATGAAACATTTTTACTTGGGAAGGATGCATAAAACGTGAATGTTGTAAAAACAACAGATCTTGATCAGCGGGAAGATGCGTATTCTGTACGCACAACCGTTTTCGTAGGAGAACAAAATGTTCCGCCTGCACTTGAAATTGATGAATTAGAAGATGAAGCCGTTCATTTTATTTTGTATGATGAAGAGCAAAAGCCGTGCGGCGCCGGCCGGTTTCGTACTGTCGGAGAATTTGGAAAAGTGGAACGGATTTGTGTACTCAAAGAAGCAAGAGGGCGCGGCGCCGGCAATCTGATTATGGAAGCGATTGAGCAGCATGCTCAATCGGTAGCCGGCCTGACAGCGCTTAAGCTTGACGCACAGCTTCACGCTATTCCCTTTTACGAAAAGCGCGGCTATACAGTCGTATCTGGCGAGTTTTTAGATGCAGGCATTTTGCATAAAACGATGACAAAATCGCTATAACCATAAAAAAAGCGTGTTCTCGATGCAGAGAGTACGCTTTTTTGTGCGCTTATGTAAACGCTGCTGCATTATGCAAGACGGTCAATTTCAATACCTCTTCCACTGATCTGCGCCATATGTACACGAAATGCTTCATGCTCGCTTTGCCGTTTTCTTCTTATTTCTTCCGTGCTTAACTGGACCTGTGGCTCTGTGCGGTCTTGCAGCACTTTTTCAAACGTTACTTTTGAAGTCGGATCAATCGGTGTATACCCAGCGGTTGCTTCGTTTAAAACCCGTTCTCTGTAATCATTGTATTGGAATTGTGGAATTGGAAGAATGTAGCCCATGTTATTCGCTCCTTTCAATAAAATATTCATTAATCTCCATGTATATTCACTTTTTCCTCATTTATTCCTTACGCAAACGCTTTAATTGAGAAACAGATCGTTTGACCTGTATAAATAGGAAAAAGAGCAGCGTTTTTGCTGCTCTCTTTCTAGGCTCATTTGATCATCTTTGTGATCGTATTCATATCGAGCTTTTTGCCGTCTTTTAAGATCGTGCGGACGATTTCATCTTCGACCTGCTTCGGTACTTTTTTTCCGGCAAGCGCGGCTGTTTGCGCGACAACCGCACGGATTGTCCGTTCATCTTTGAAATCAGCATATTGAAGAGAGTCGACGAGTGCAAATACATCGCTCATACGCACGCCGGTCTTTTTTTCAATATTGCCGAAAAATTTATCGTTCATTGTCCGCTCCTCCTTCTAATGCATCAATAAAAGCTCGCACCGACGATGATGAGCAAAATGAACAGAACAACAATCAATACAAATGTGCTTGAGCCGCCGTAACCGCCACCGTAACCGCCGCATCCATACATTGCCATATATTTCTCCCCCTTTCGCTGTTCTCTCCTTATCATATGAGAGAGATGCAAAAAGGGATGGGCCCTGTTCACCCTTTTGGTTTAAAAAAGAGGGCACCGATAAATCCAAACACGATCGCAGCAGAAATACCTGAGCTTGTCACTTCAAACATGCCGGTCAGCACGCCGACCACTCCATGGAGCTTCGCTTCCTGCATCGCACCTTCTACAAGTGAGTTGCCAAAGCTTGTAATCGGCATTGTTGCACCGGCGCCGGCAAAACCTACAAGCGGTTCATAAAGATCAAAGCCTGCAAGCAGTGCTCCGACTGAAACGAGAATCGACAACGTATGACCTGGTGTCAACTTTCCAAGGTCCATCATAAGCTGACCAATGACACAAATAAGCCCGCCGACGACAAATGCCCAAAAAAACATTGCGATCATCTTCTTCTTCCTTTCTCTACGCCATTTCTTTTTTCAATTTAATAATTTCCGCCAGGCGTTTGTCCGCTTCTTTTTCTGTAAAATGTCCCGCTTCCATATCTTCTTTTAAACGAACTGCTTCAAGAAAAATTTTATAATCGCTTGACACAACAATTTCTACTTTTTCTTTTTCTGCCGTTTTTTTCATGCGTTCAGCCAGGTTTTTTTCGATTTGCTTCATCCGAAACCGCTCCAGATGGCGCACTTTGTAAGCTACAAGCAGCTGCTTCGTGCCTTTTACAACGGCTGTATCGTAAATTTCATCAAAAGAATCTGCTTCCTTTTTTATTTCCGCTGCCAGCTGATCATCATGGCCGTCCAGCTGAACAGCATCGGGATCTGCTTTTTCAATCATCGCCGTCCCGTCGTGCTCGGGTCCGCATCCTGCCAGCAAAAGAACTAAAAAAATGCACGCTGTTTTTTTCATACCCGCACCTCCGTTTTCGATCAGTATGTGCGAAACAAAAAAAAAAATTCCATTCAACACGGCATTTGTCCATGCCTTTTTGAATGAAATTCATACTGTAATAATGTACCGATATTAAAGGAGGAATGCACAATGGGATGCCACAAGCATCGCGATGATGACAAGTTTGAGAGCTGTGTATGCGAAGTTGTCCGCGCGATCCGTGATATTCAAGACGCACGAGAAGATGAAGAGTGCCGTGATTGCAAAGACTGCTTCGCTGAGCCGCTGGGCGACCTGGATGGACCGCGCCGCCGCAATGCAGATACACGTGTGTTTACGCTGACAACAAAAAAAGGAAAGCCGTTTTTTGCTTTCTTTAGTCCAGATGAAGCTGATGATTGTGACGCCGGCTGTGTATCCATCTTCTTCCGTGTAGAAGATGTATTTGACAGCTGCTGTGCGCGCCTGCGGGTACTTATGCCGCTTGATGATGATCATGAGCCGGTTAACCTTGCATGCGACGAAGGCATCAGCTTAAAGCAGGTGTGCAAAGTCGAAAATTTTGACAAAACACGAAGCTGCGTAACGGTCGATCTAAATGAATTTATTGCGGTTCAGTGCATCAAAGACGTTGATCTTGATATCTGCCGTTAAAATCTACCGCCTCCACTAACGGGGCGGCTTTTTTTATGTTCCAGCGAGACGGATATACACAATGTCAGCAATGGGAACCTGCACCGGTGTATGGCTTTCTTCATCAAGTATCCATACGTACGTTTCATCAAATGATTGAATAACCCCCCGAACCGCAGGACCGCTCCACTCAAAGCGGCACGGAACCGGAATGCGCCGCTCAGCAAGGTAAACGACTTTTTCTGTTATACTCATTTCCCGAAATGGTTTTAAGCGGCCGTCGCCTGACTTTTCTTCTTTTTTTTGGACCGGCGGCGTCAATTGCTTTTCCTCAGCCTCTTGTTTCACCTCTTCGATAATTTCTCCCTCTGATTCTGCTTTAGCAATTTTCTGCATTACGGGCTGAATAGGCGTCAAATGAGGCTGACCAATATAAAGCAAGGGACCAGGTGTTTTTTTCATATGCACACACCTCCGCTTTTTTGTCCAGTATATGCAGAAAAACCGCCCAATATGGACGGTTTTTTTATTTAATTGCCTGTAATGTGGTAGCCGGAATCCACATGAATGTTTTCACCGGTGATACCACGGGACATGTCGCTGAACAAGAAAACAGCTGTATCGCCTACTTCTTCCTGTGTTGTTGTCCGGCGAAGCGGTGCTCGTTCTTCAATTTGAGTCAGCATCTCATTAAAATCACTAATGCCTTTTGCAGCCAGTGTACGAATTGGTCCGGCAGAAATCGAGTTCACACGAATGCCGTCTTTGCCAAGATCAGCAGCCAAATAACGCACGCTTGCATCAAGGGACGCTTTTGCGACACCCATCACGTTGTAGTTTGTAATTACGCGCTCACCGCCGAGGTACGTCAGTGTCACAATGCTGCCGCCTTCTGTCATAAGAGGCTTCGCATATTTTGCTACCGCTGTCAGCGAGTAAGCACTGATGTTGTGGGCAAGCATAAAGCCATCACGGGATGTATCGACAAAATCGCCGTCTAAGTCTTCTTTGTTGGCAAACGCGATACAATGAGCAAGGCCGTGGATGACGCCTTCTTTTTCTTTAATGGCACGGAAGCATTCTTCAATCGCGGAATCATCTGTTACATCACATGGTAAAATGAACGGATCCTTTTGATTTTCAAGTGTTGCCGCCAGGTCACGAACGTTTTTTTCTAAACGATCGCCTGCATAAGTAAAAACAAGACGTGCTCCTGCTGCGTCCAGAGAGCGGGCAATTCCCCATGCAATGCTGCGCTTGTTGGCAACACCCATTACGACAAACGTTTTTCCTTCAAGTGAAAATAGCATAAATCCGTTCCTCCATTTATACAAGTTATTAGTACCTAGTGTTAATCTTATCATGATTGCCAAAAAAATCAACGAATATCAAGCCAGCTTTGCTCGGCTTTTAAATTTTCTCCAAACGGATTATACTAGTGCAGTAGACAAAAATGAATGGGGAGCGATTGAATGAAGCTGGATATTATCGGAGACATACACGGCTGTTTCGATGAGTTTCATATGCTTACGCATACGCTTGGATACAAATGGGACGAAGGTATCCCTATTCATCCGGATGGGCGGACGCTGGCTTTTGTCGGCGACTTAACCGACCGGGGCCCGGATTCGGTCCGGGTAATGGACGTTGTCTGCCGGCTGTTTGAAGAGCAAAATGCCCTTTTTGTGCCAGGCAACCACTGCAATAAGCTGTACCGGTATTTTCTTGGCAACAACGTTCAGGAAACACACGGACTGGAAACAACAGTGGCAGAGCTTGATTCCATGCCTGCCAATGAATACCGCCTGCTTAGAAAACGGTTCCTGTCTATGTATGAAGAGTCACCGCTCTATCACGTGCTTGAAGACCGGCGGCTTGTGATTGCTCACGCCGGGATACGTGCCGACTATATTGGCCGATTTGATGCGCGTGTAAAAACGTTTGTGCTTTACGGAGACATTACAGGTGAAAAACATCCGGATGGCTCCCCTGTCCGCCGCGACTGGGCAAAAAAGTACGTAGGAGATGCATATGTTGTGTACGGCCATACGCCTGTCAGCGCGCCGCGCGCGATCGGCAACACCATCAATATCGACACCGGCTGTGTATTTGGCGGCAAGCTGACCGCACTGCGCTGGCCGGAGCGTGAAATCCTATCGGTGGATTCCCAGCAGCCGCTCGTTCGAGAAAAATTCCGTTCATTCAGCGATGTTTCATAAAAAAACCCGGGTTCCATAGTGGAACCCGGTTTTTTCTATATAACCATATTTTTCATATCCATTGGCATGGGCATTGTAAGATCGACAGGCGCGCCTGTTACAGGATGGTGAAACGACAGCGATCCGCAGTGAAGTGCCTGCCTGTTTATACGGCTCCTGCTGCCTCCATATAAATCATCGCCTGCAAGCGGATGACCAACATGGGCAAGATGAACACGAATCTGGTGCGTCCGCCCGGTTTCCGGCTTAACAGCCACATGGGCAAAATCATCGTACTGCAGGATCACTTTGTAAACCGTCCGGGCATATTGGCCGTCCTCACGCACCATTCGTTCGATAATGCTGTCGTCCCGGCGGCCAATCGGCGCTTCCACAAAACCGGATGCCTGCTCAAAAACACCCTCCGCAAGTGCTTCATACTGACGGAACACCTTTTTTTGCTTTTGCATCTCAGACATTAAATGATGCACGTATCGGTTTTTCGCCGCAAGGACAATCCCTGATGTGTCGCGGTCCAGCCGGGTAACGACGTGTGCCGTTGCCTGCAGCCCCTGCTCCCTATACAGCCAGAGCAGGCCGGATGCAAGCGAGCCGGATGGATGCTCGCGGGACGGAATCGTGTTCATGCCCGCCGGCTTGGCGACAGCGATCAGCGCTTCATCCTCAAATAAAACCGGAAGATCGACCGGCTCCGCTTCGAGTCCGCCTGATGGTACTTCGGGCGGAAACACTACCCGTACGGCATCTCCTGCGGATAACACATGGCGGACATTTACTTCGCGGCCATTTACTTCAATCAGCCCGCCGGTAAATTTAATATCCGTTAAAGCACGCTTAGAGATCTCCTTTTGCGCTAAAAAGGTTCGGAGCAGTAGTCCATCCTCATCCGCAGTCCAGCACAATTCAAATGGCTTTCCATTAACTGCTGACAAAGGAATCATGCACCCTTTTCCAAAATGGGAACGGCCGGAAGCGGGCAAAACGGATTTTTTCTGTGGCAACACGATATTGAATGGATTTTACATCTTTATGCAAAATTGTTAAGTGATCAATGGTCACTAAAAAATCCGGCCGGTTAACCGGTTTTAAAATACACGTATGGTGAGCCGGCAAAATGAGCGGTGAGCCAACAGTCCGGAACACACGGTTGTTGATCGATGCCATTTCCGCCAGCTGCAGGGCACGGATTGACGGATGCAAAATAGCTCCGCCAAGCGCTTTATTGTAGGCTGTGCTGCCAGATGGCGTTGATACGCACAAGCCATCGCCGCGAAAACGCTCAAACTGCTCGCCGCGAATTTCCACATCCATTACGAGTGTTCCATCCACACTTTTGACGGTTGATTCATTCAAGGCCAAATAGCGTGTTTCTTTACCTCCATCCTGATAGCGGATAATCGCTTCAAGAAGTGGATATTCAATGATCTGATAGGGCGTCCGCGCAATGGCGATTACCAGCTTCTCAATTTCATCCGGTGTCCAGTCCGCATAAAAACCAAGATGCCCCGTATGTACCCCGACAAATGCCGTTTTATCAAGACGTCCATTATACCGGTGAAACGCGTAGAGAAGCGTTCCATCTCCGCCAACCGAAATGACGATATCCGGCTCGCTTTCATCGTATGTTAATTTAAAATCCGTCAGGTAATTACGGATTTTATGCATTAATGCATTGGACTTGGCGTCCCCTTTTGATGTAATCGCAAACTTCATTCTGCCTCACCCCTGCCGTTTAGTAGTCATTCTTTTTTCTTTGTGAAAAACAGCTGCGCTTCCTGGATCTCTTCTCGAATCAAGGACATTTCCTCGTCCAGCCGGAAAGCGGCCTCTGCCGCACGCTGCAGCCTTGTTTGAATTTCTTCCGGAAAATCGCCATTGTATTTATAATTCAGCGAATGCTCAATGGTCGCCCAGAAATTCATGGCAAGCGTTCTGATTTGAATTTCAGCGAGCAGCTTTCTTTCCCCGTGAATGGTCTGTACCGGATATTCAATGACTACATGATAGGATCTGTAGCCGCTTGGCTTTTTATGGGAAATATAATCTTTTTCTTCAACGATTTTAAAATCTTTCCGCTTGCGCAAAATCTCTACAACGATTTTAATATCATCCACAAACTGGCACATCATGCGCAGCCCGGCAATGTCCTGCATATCCTGCTGGATGCGTTCCCTTGGAATTCGTTTCGTTTCCATTTTATCTAAGATGCTTGGAACCGGCTTTACCCGTCCTGTCACAAATTCGATTGGTGAACGGTCGTCTTCCAGTGTAAACTGCTTGCGAATGCCGCGCAGCTTCACTTTTAATTCCTCTACCGCCTGCTTGTACGGTACTAAAAACTCATCCCAGTTGTCCATGCACGGTGTCCTCCATTAGCGCTGTTCGGCGAAAAAAACACGTTCCACTTTCTCTACCATTTCTTCGCCGTAGTTGCTGTTTCCTTCGATGTTGACAAGCAGATCGCTCATTTCCTCATGAAATGAGGCAAGCAGAAATGTACCGTCCGCTCCGGCTGCTTCAACCGGGTGTCCGCCGTCAATCGCTCTCTTTACTTCTTCCCACGTACTCTCGTGTACATATAGATAAACATAGCCCGGCTCTGCTTCCGCCAGATACACAAAAGCCGCGGCGTCTGAATCGGTAATCACCTGGGAGACCGGCTTTAAGTGTGTGACCTGTACCTCTTCCTCTGATAAAAGACGAAGCGTTTCGCCTGCCCATTCTGTTTTTGTAAAATGCCATTTCGTTCTCATTCTTCACTTCTCCTTTACAACAACCGTTCATTCAAAACTTCGTAAACATTTTACCACATTTTACTCTTTCAAACACGGTTCGAACAGGATACAATAAAAGAAGAACATTATGGAAAATGAGGCGGACACGATGAAGGAAGAAATTGAAATTGAATTTAAATGTGTGGTTACAAAAACACAGTTTGATCAGCTTGTCGCCGCTTTTAATCCAGGACCTTTTCAACAGCAGTCCAACCACTATTTTGATACACCAGATTTTTTGCTTAAAGAAGCCGGCGCCGCGCTTCGCATCCGTGAAAAGGGCGGACGAGCGGAAATGACGCTGAAAGAACCAGCAGATACAGGTCTTTTAGAATCAACGGTTTCATTATCACAACTTGAAGTGAAGGACGCCTTAGCCGGCACCCTTCCTGATAATAAAGTCATCAGCCGGGCGGCTGGCCGCGCTGGCGCGGCCGATTTCGCTCACTTTGGCACACTTTCAACAACACGGGCAGAGATGGCTTACGAAGGCGGCCTGCTCGTGTTTGACCATAGCACGTATCTCGGGCAGGAAGATTACGAGATTGAATATGAAGCAAAGGATGCTTCTGGAGAAGATGTTTTTTATCAGCTTTTGAAGAAATATGGCATCGACTACACACCGGCAGAAAATAAAATCCGCCGTTTCTATCACGCACTTACACAACATGGGGGAAACTAACAACGTGGATACAAACTTTTTCAACACGATGATCAACACGACTGTCGCTAAAGCCGCTGGAACAGGAACCACTTCTCCATTTTCTTCTGTCGCTGGGACAGGCAATGTGTTTGGCTCTATTTTGCAGCAGGCGCTTGCGCAGGGTCTTGAAATTATTCAAGCCGGGACCTCCGCTTCTGTAAGTGCCGCTTCTTCTGCAGCATCTGCACCAGCCCTCTTCACAAAAGCCGGCGCCGACATTGCAGCCGCACCTAAAACAGATTTTGATAATATCATTACTCGGGCTGCCGAGAAGTACAATGTTCCGAAAAAATTGATCCAATCTGTGATTAAACAGGAATCCAATTTTAACCCGAATGCCGTCAGCTACGCGGGCGCTTCAGGGCTTATGCAGTTAATGCCGGGCACTGCAAGCTACCTCGGTGTTAAAGATTCAATGAACCCAGAACAAAACGTATTTGGCGGAACGAAATATTTACGCCAAATGCTCGATATGTTTGATGGAGACATTTCCCTTGCGCTCGCTGCATATAATGCAGGGCCGGGCAACGTAAAGAAGTATGGCGGCATCCCGCCATTCAATGAAACACAAAACTATGTAAAAAAGATCACCGGCTACTACAATGCGTAGAGCCGGTTTTTTTAAAGAAAAGGAATGTTTTGGAGATATGCCCTCAATCCTATCATTTGTTTTATGTCGAAAGCCTTGTTAAAATGAAGATACATTACGAGGAAAAAGGAGTAACGTTTATGGCCGAGCAATCCAATGTTCCATACGACATCATTGGCGGGAAACAGCTTTCAGAACTGGTGGACGTTTTTTACAGCCGCGTTTCGCAGCATCCGGATCTTGCGCCGATTTTTCCCGACGATTTAACCGAAACTGCCCGAAAGCAGAAACAATTTCTAACTCAATTTCTAGGTGGACCAAGCCTTTATACAGATGAACACGGGCACCCGATGCTCCGGGCACGCCATTTGCCTTTCCCTATTACGCCAGCACGCGCAGAAGCCTGGCTGGAGTGCATGAATGCGGCAATGGATGATGTGCATTTAACCGGTGAATTGCGTGTTTTCTTTTTTGAACGACTTAAACAAACGGCGTTTCATATGGTGAACCAGCCGGATGATAAGGGTGATGCTTTGTGAATTCGATGCAACTGCCTGAACGTATTTGCTCTGCCCGGCAAAAGCCGCTCGAACTCTATGTATTTATTGATCCTTTGTGCCCGGATTGCTGGGCGCTCGACCCCCTTATTCGGAAGCTGCAAGTAGAATACGGCCATTATTTCAAGTTGAAGCAGGTATTAACCGGCAAGCTGACTGCCTTGAATACAGCTAAGCCTCTTCTTGCAGTCGAGCAAAGCGGGCTTGCCTGCGAGGAATCCGTCTGGGAGGAAGAGACTATCGAATCTCCTTTTCTTGCATCTATTGCCATCAAAGCAGCTGAGCTGCAAGGAAAACGGGCCGGCAGTAAGTTCCTCCGGAGAATCCAGGAGCAATTATTTTTAGATAAAGAGAATGTCGCAGATATAGCTGTGTTAACCCGCTGTGCTGAAGAGGCGGGGCTCGACAAAAGCGAGTTTTTAAATGATATTTATTCAGCTGGTGCCACAAAAGCCTTTCAAAGTGATTTAGCGGTCACATGTGAAATGGATGTGGACGAAGCGCCGACGATCGTATTTTTTAATGAACGCATTGAAGATGAAGGTATTAAAATTGCTGGCCTTTACTCCTATGATATTTACGTACAAATTTTGCAGGAAATTCTAGAAGAAATACCAGAACCGCTTGACCCGCCTTCACTTGAAGAATTTATGCAATACTTTCGCATTGCGGCTACAAGTGAAATAAGAGGCGTTTATGATTGGACCGACAGCCAGACAGAATGCGAAATGAAAAAACTGCTTCTGCAGCGAAAAGTCCGCAGGATCTATACGAAGCACGGCACTTTTTGGGAATATATTCAGTAAAAACGCCAGCATCGGATGCTGGTGTTTTTTTTGCATCCAAATAGAAAAAGCCCCGCCGAAGCGGAGCTCTTTCTTACGAACAAAGGGGATGGGAGAAATTTTTCACGGTCAAACAAAGGGGTATATGTTTGTTTGTGATCAACTTCACGACCTCATCGTACCATGTGTGGCACATTTTTTGCAAGGAATGACCCTTCAATTCACAAAATCGACATAATAATGGATTTGACAGCGTTAACTTACAAATTAACCCAGTAATTTCTCCATTTCATCCAGTGTTTCCTCAAACACACGGCAGGCTGCTTCAATTGGACCTGCTTCCGTCATATCAACGCCTGCACGCTTTAATACTTCAATTGGATCCGCAGAGCTTCCTGCTTTTAAGAACTCATTAATGTACCGCTGGGCAGCCGGCTCGCCATCTTTTAAAATTTGTGAAGACAGCGCAATCGCTGCACTTAAGCCCGTCGCATACTGATATACGTAATAGTTATAATAGAAATGCGGAATGCGTGCCCATTCAAGTGCAATTTCTTCATCAATAACCATATCATCACCGAAATACTTTTTATTCAGTGCGTAATAAGCTTCACTTAAGCCGTCTGCTGTCAGTGCTTCTCCCTTTTGCGCTTTTTCATGAATCAGGTGTTCAAATTCTGCAAACATCGTCTGGCGAAAAATCGTGCCGCGGAATGTTTCAAGAAAATGATTCAGCAAGTAAATGCGTTTTTTCTCATCGTCTGTTGCTTTCAGCAAATAATCATTTAAAATGGATTCATTGCACGTAGAAGCCACTTCTGCCACGAAAATAGAGTAGTCCCCATAAATATACGGCTGGCTCGCACGTGTATAATAGCTGTGAATGCTGTGCCCAAATTCATGAGCAAGTGTAAACAAATTGTTTACATTATCCTGCCAGTTCATCAGAACGTAAGGATTTGTGCCATAAGCACCGGAGGAGTAAGCCCCGCTTCTTTTTCCTTTATTCTCCACTACATCGACCCAGCGGCTTTCTAACCCTGTCGTTAAAATCTCGATGTATTCTTTTCCGAGCGGCTGTAAACCTTTTTGAAGAAGATCTTTCGCTTCGTCATACGTTACATCAAACTTGCCTTCTGCTACAAGCGGCGTATACAAATCGTACATATGCAGTTCATCAAGACCAAGTACCCGCTTGCGCAGCGCCACATAACGGTGAAGCAGCGGCAGATTTTTGTTAATGGTAGCCACTAAATTGTCGTATACCTCTTCAGGAATATGATTACGTGACAGTGCTGCCTCTCGCGCGCTGTTATAATGGCGTACACTTGCAGAAAAATTATCCCGTTTCACCTGGCCGGATAGCGTGGAAGCAAATGTATTTTTAAATTTTCCATAGGTGGCATACACGGCTTTAAAAGCTTCCTCTCGAACACGGCGGTCCGATGACTCAAGAAACCGCACGTAGTTGCCGTGTGTAATTTGTACACTTTCTCCGTTTTCATCCTGGATAACCGGAAATTCCAGGTCAGCATTATTCAGCATTCCAAATGTTGCACTCGATGAGCCTAATACATCTGATGCCTGCGCCAGTAAATTCTCTTCTGTTGCAGACAGAACATGCGGACGCTGCTTATTTAAGTCATCCAGCACTTTCTTGTACAATTGGAGCGGCTCATGGGATGCGACAAACCCGTTTACTTTTTCTTCGTCAATCGACAAAATTTCAGGATCGGCAAACGAAAGCGCTCCTGCAATTTGCGTATACAGCATTTTAGCCCGGTCATTCATGCCCTGGTAATGGGCGTTTTGAGTATCTTCATCGTAGCGCATATGCGCATACGTATATAGACGGCCCATCCGCTCAAGCAGAACATCCTGCCAGGAGAAAAAGGCATACATCTGCTCTGCACTTTCATCAAGGGTCCCTCTATAGGAAGAGGCTTCTCCTGCAAGTGTCTGAAGCGCTTTAAATTCCTTCTCCCACTCTTCATCCGTTACAAAAATATCTTCAAGACGCCATTTCAGCTCCTCCGGCACCTCAGAACGTGCCGGAAGCTGTTTTACTGCATTTTCTGCCATCTCCAAAAACCTCCTTTTATGTATATAACCATTCTCCTTCCTTATTATATAATCCTTTGTTTTTCATCTCAAAAAATCAGCTTGTCTAAAACAGTCTCCCCGAATACCTCTGTAAAGGCTTTTTCTTTTTCCAGCTTCACACCGAGCGAAGGGCTGTCCAAAGAAAGCGGATTTCTGATTACATCCAACAGCGCGGCATATTCTACAGCGGCCATCTCCGGTGTTTTTCCGCTGGCAAGCGGCAACGGCTGCTCTTTTATATGTCCAAGCTCGATTCGGCGTCGAATAATTTCTTTAGCCGGACGCTTCTCCAGCTCCAGCAAAAGATAAAACTGCCATTCAATCGGATGATTCCGAATCGCTATGCTGCTGCGGACAGGAAGCCCGATGTGTTCCGGCAGCAAATAAGGATTACGGCCGGATGCATAAACCGCTTGAAGAAAAGGGTGCCGCTGCCCCCGGTCAAACTAGCAGGTCTGATCGATCCATTTCCGCCTGTAATCAAAAAAGGTATTCAGGTCAGATACATCTCTTTCGCTGCCCGAAGCGGACGGAGGAAACGCCATGTCTTGAATAGGAATAAAGCGCTGGTGTGCTGCACAAAGTGTTACCGTAAGCGGAGTGATGTTTTTATATAACGTAAATCCTTTTCGTTCAGGGTCATACGACAAAAAATAAAAGCCCAGCTGAGGGTGAAAACGCAAAAACAGCCGCTGAAAAGGCGTCAGCTTTACGCAGCTCCCTTTCCGCTCAACCGGCTTGCCGCCATATATCCAAAACGGAATCATTCCACGCGCTGTATACTTCTCTGTCCGCTCCTTAAATAAAGCAGCGGAAATCGAAGAACACTGAAACTCAACCGCTATATTTCCTGTTAAAATGTCCGGGCGCTGATCTCCGCCTGGCAGACATGCTTCCAATTCTGCTTCTGCTGTTTGGGTAATCCATTGAAATAAGTCTGCTTTTCCGGTTAAATGCCTGGGAGATTCGTGTTCTGAAAATGATTGGCATAAAGTGTGGGAAATGTGGGCAAAATGTGGAATGTTAACATTCCCTGCTTTAATCATGACAGGGCTGCCACATTGCGGGCAGTAATGCGGAGTATTTTTTAAACGAAGAGCTAGTGACTTGGCTTCTGTCCCGGCCAATACGACCGGCTTTCCTTGTCGATTCACTGCCGACAGCATACAGATATCCTCTCCTTTCATTTTATACGATTCGACAAGCGGGAGGTCACTTCCTTTTTTTTGCAAAAAAAAGCATCCTCTTGACATGTCAAGAGGACGCTGGTTATGAAAAGTATTGACGAACGGTTTCGAATACATTTTCAGGCATGATGCATTTTCCGTATTCCTGAAGTGTATGGATCGTCATGCGGGATTCATGCGTATATTCAAGCAGAATGCTGAGCGCATCGTCAATTTCTTCTTCCTGGAAACGATCGTCCGCGAACTCAACAAACAGATAATAACGATTTTCGTGCGCATACAAGGAAGTGGTCAAGTAATCGAGACCGCCGCGATTGCTAAGCGCGATAACGTCTTCAAAATCACGGAATGCAAGAACAAAATCAAGCGGCGCATCGTCTTCTTCTGAACGGTCAAAATGTTCATCAAGCAAGTCTTCGATCTGCCCATTTACATCCATTTTATCGCTTGTAAATGGCAGTTCCAGACGCTGTCCGTCTTTTGTCAGATTTGCCTGGGTAACCAAAATTTCCAAACCTTTATCAAGTGCATGCACTTGAATCCAAAGAGGCCCATCCACTGTAAAATCTTCTTCATCGTGGACTTCCTCCATCATATCCCAGAACAGTTCTTCGCTGCGTTCCCGGTTGTACCAGATTTCCTCGCGGTCAAAGCCCCGTTCTTCTATATCAACATATGATATGAAAAACTTCACCGTGTTATCATTAATGCGTTCAATTTCCATTATGCGGTCTCTCCCTTCCATTTAGAGGGTTCACAGGGGTGCGGAAACATATCCCCATCCCTTCTTTATATTGTATGATAAACAAGGCGTAAATGAAAACAGAAAGACTTAGGTGTCTGCACATTCTAACTGAATTTTCTGCGTTCTTCAAGCTAAAACGGTTAAAAAAAATAAAAAATTCCTGCATACCGGGCAGGAATTTTTCTTTGTCAATTAGTTAACCATACGTTGTGCTTCAAGCAGCTGGAAAGTACGAACTTTCCGCGGTAAGAAACGACGAATTTCATCTTCGTTATAACCAACTTGCAGGCGCTTTTCATCCATAATAATTGGACGACGAAGCAATCCTGGGTTTTGGCGGATCAATTCAAACAAATCTTGAAGTGGAAGTGTTTCAAGATCAACATTCAATTTTTGGAAAATTTTCGAACGTGTTGAAATGATTTCATCCGTTCCGTCCTCCGTCATACGCAAAATTTCTTTGATCTCGTCAATGCTTAACGGCTCTGAGAAAATATTGCGTTCCACGTAAGGAATTTCGTGTTCCTCTAACCACGCTTTTGCTTTTCGGCATGAGGTGCAGCTTGGTGATGTGTATAGTGTAACCATTCCTCATTCACACTCCTTAAATAAAATATATAATACCTGTCAATTTGAGGAATCGAACGTTCATGGAGATTTCATAGATAAGTGAAACTCCTCAACAACCGGCTACATATGTATTATACCACGAAATGACAGCCAATTGAATATCGTTTTCAGTTGTATCAACAATTATCTTTTACTTACAAATACATTGTACCCGGTGAATGTGTCAACTAAACGTCAAAGCTGCACCTTTTTAAACTTTTTGTGAGGATTCAAACGGCTCAAGAATATTCTCACGCTCTTCTTTATCTATAAAGGAAAGGGTTTCGCTTACCGGTGCAAAAGGAGCTCCGTAAATTTCTTTGTCTTTATACTTATGAATATCACGATATGTCCGAACCATCGCTTCGTAAATATCTTCCTCATCTGCCCCGCTTGGGCTCCAATAAAGAATTTCCATCACCGTTTCCCGGCCGGTCGCAAGCGAACGCCGGCGGTAGCCGATTTTAGAAGCATGTTCAAATCCTTCACGGGCATAGAAGCGAAGTCTTTTTTCTGTATCCGTATCCTCATATTGAACCGGTTCAACCTCAAGAATGACCGGTTTGTTTTTCGACTTTAATCCATTAATCAGTTTTTTGCCTAGTCCCTGTCCCCTTGCTTGTTTGGACACAAAAAGATAGTCGACAAAAACAAACCCGTCAAACTCTACATAAATGAGTACGTGGTTCGGACCTTCATCTTTATGGTAAACATCGCCGCGTTCAGCGAGCAGTACATCGATTTGTTCTTTTGCCTTCATTTCTTCAATCGGAAAATATTGATTCAACTTTTCATACCAGTTCATGCATGTCTCCTTTGCTTACCTATATTAAGTGCTTCTTATATAATATAGACCGTTTTTTAACGCTTAAACCTATAATTTAAAAAAGCGGCCGCTTATCGGGCCGCTTCGTAGCTTTTTTGAAATTGATTCAATTCTTTTTCTGAACAGTAAACAAAATGACCCGGCGCCACCTCACGCATTTCCACCCGATCATCCGCTCCGTACTGATGAACATCCGGTGAGTACACTTTTCGTACTCTGCTGCGCTCATAGTCTGGATCCGGAAGTGGAATAGCGGACAGTAATGATTTTGTGTATGGATGCAGCGGATTTTTATATAGCACCTCACTCGGCGCAAGCTCCACCAGCTTACCGAAGTACATGACGCCAATTCGATCGGAAATATATTTCACCATTGACAGGTCGTGTGCAATAAACAAATACGTTAACCCTTTTTCTTTTTGAAGCTTTTTCATTAAGTTGACCACTTGTGCTTGGATGGATACATCCAGTGCGGAAATAGGTTCATCAGCAATAATAAAATCAGGCTCCACCGCAAGCGCACGAGCGATACCGAGACGCTGGCGCTGGCCGCCTGAAAATTCATGCGGATACCGGTTGGCATGCTCCCTGTTTAACCCAACTGTTTCAAGCAGTTCGTATACTTTTTTCATACGCTCTTCTTTCGACTTGGCTAACCCATGAATATCGATGCCTTCCGCAATAATATCTGATACTTTCATACGTGGATTCAATGAAGCATAAGGGTCTTGAAAAATCATCTGCATCTTTCGGTTAAACTGCATAAGTTCTTTTCGCGATTTTTTACCGTGCACATCCTGTCCGTTAAAGAGCACCTGGCCGCCTGTAGCGTCATACAGCCGGATCATCGTGCGTCCGGTTGTAGACTTTCCGCATCCAGACTCTCCGACAAGACCTAACGTTTCACCTTTGTAAATGTCAAAGCTAATATCGTCAACCGCTTTAACCATATTTGGTTTTCCTTCATTAAAGTATTGCTTTAATCCTTTTATTTCGAGAAGCTTTTCCATTACATTCCCTCCCCGGCCAGCACAGGCTTATCATAATTTCCCGGCATGGAGCGGCGCTGCATTTTTACGATTTCTGGCGGTTCAACCTTTGGTGCCTGTTCATGCAGCAGCCACGATTTCACAAAATGTGTATCTGATACTTGATAAAGCGGCGGCTCCTGTTCAAAATCAATCGCCATTGCGTAGTCGCTTCTAAGAGCAAATGCATCGCCTTTTGGTGGATTGATTAAATCCGGCGGGGTGCCCGGAATAGCCCGAAGTTCTGCTTCATGATCCGTATCCGGACTTGGCATGGAAGACAGAAGTCCCCATGTATATGGATGCCTCGGATCGTAAAAAATTTCATCAACGGTTCCCGTTTCTACAATCTGCCCGCCATACATCACGGCAACACGGTCCGCAACATTCGCCACAACACCAAGATCATGCGTAATAAAAATAATCGCTGTATCGATTTTCTTTTGAAGCTCCTTCATCAATTCTAAAATTTGAGCTTGTATCGTTACATCAAGAGCTGTTGTTGGTTCATCCGCAATCAATACTTTTGGATTGCAGGCGAGTGCAATGGCAATCACGATCCGCTGGCGCTGCCCGCCTGAAAATTGGTGGGGAAACTGCTTCATACGCATTTCTGGATTTTGCAGCCCAACAAGTGTCAGTAATTCGGCCGCCCGCTTGTACGCGTCCTCTTTACTCATTTTTTGATGCTTGATCAGCGGCTCCATAATTTGTTTGCCAATTTTCATCGTCGGATTCAATGAAGTCATCGGATCCTGAAAGATCATTGATATTTCCTTACCGCGAATTTTCTCCATTTCTTTTTCGGTCAGCTCGGAAAGGTCGCGTCCTCCAAACCAAATCTGCCCTTCTTTAATGCGGCCCGGCGGATTTGGAATAAGCCTCATGAGCGCTTTTGTGGTAACCGATTTCCCGGAGCCGGATTCACCGACAATGGCCAGTGTTTCTCCTTTCTCAAGGTGAAACTCCACTCCCCGCACCGCTCTTACCTCTCCTGCATGCAAATCAAATGAAACGTGTAAGTTTTTAACATCTAACACTTTCTCCATAAAAATGCCTCCTTTCTATTTATTTTTTCATTTGCGGATCCAGGGCATCGCGAAGTCCGTCTGCAAGCAGGTTAAAGCTTAAAATCAGCAAGCTGATAATAACAGATGGAATAATCAGCATATGCGGATACATCTGCATTGATTTAAAGCCGTCATTGACCAATGAGCCAAGCGAGGCTTCCGGCGGTGCAATCCCAAGACCGATAAAGCTCAAAAAGGCTTCGGTAAAAATAGCGGTTGGAATGGTAAACATCGTTGTAACGATAATCGGTCCGACCACATTTGGCATTAAATGCTTCCATATTAAACGGCCGCCTGAAGCACCGAGTGTTCTTGAAGCTAATACATACTCCTGGTTTTTCAGCTTTAAAAACTGCCCGCGTACAATCCGCGCCATGTTTACCCAGCCAGTGATGACCATGGCCATCGTGATGGAGAGAATACCTGGTTCAAATACGAGAATAAACAGGATAACCACAATCAGCTGCGGAATCCCCATTAAAATTTCAATAATTCGCTGCATTACATTGTCCAGGCGGCCGCCATAGTACCCGGAAATACCGCCATATGCAATACCGATTAACAGGTCAATGACTGCTGCCAGCACGCCAATGTAGATAGAGATGCGCGTGCCATACCAGGCGCGTGTCCATAAATCCCGCCCGAGGTCGTCTGTCCCGAACCAGTAATACTCTTTTACGCCTTTTGATTCATACACATCAAAGCCATCTTTATCGCGTCCATCAAACGGAAGCCAATGAACATTTTCGAGCGCTGCAATTTTTGGAGGCAGCTTAGCATGCTGAATATTTTGCTGTTTGTATGTGTAACCGCTCATCGACGGCCCGATAATTGCCATCAAGACAATTAACGCAATCAGCACCAGTCCGAAGATGGCACCCTTGTTGCTGCGAAGGCGCAGCCATGCATCATACCAGAAGTTTAAGCTTGGGCGGCCCATTTTTTCTGCTTCATGTGCGCGCGAACCTTGAATTTCAAATAGTTTTGGTTCCATTTGACTCATTTCCGTCCACCTCCACTTACACGAATGCGCGGATCCACTACGCCATAGAGTACATCAACAATAAAAACAACGACTACAAACAGCACACTATAAAATAAAGTGGTCCCCATAATAACAGTAAAATCATTTGTATTAATGGAGCGAACAAACTGATCACCCACTCCTGGTATCGCAAAAATACGCTCAATAACCAGCGAGCCAGTCATGATATTAACAGCAAGCGGTCCAAGCAGTGTAATAATGGGAATAAGGGCATTCCGAATGGCATGCTTGATCATAATCGACGGTGCACTGACCCCTTTTGCGCGTGCTAGTGTAATGTAGTCAGAATTTAAAATTTCCAACAGCTCCGAGCGCATATAACGTGCGACTGTAGCAATAACAAATACAGATAGCGCCAAAGTCGGCATAATCGTGTATTCAAAGCCTTCCCACGAAGCAACCGGCAGCCACTGCCATTGAACACCAACGAAATATTGGAGAAGGCCGGCGAACACAAATGAAGGAATCGAAATGCCAAGCACGGCGATCGTCGTCGCCGCGTAGTCGATTATGGTGTTGTGTTTTAGGGCTGAAATCACTCCAAGCAGGATACCAATAACGGTACCGAATATGATCGCTTGAAATCCGAGTTCTGCTGACGGCCCAATGCGTTCGCCGATCATTTGGGAAACCGGCCGATTATCATATGCAAACGACAAACCTAAGTCCCCTTTCAGCAAATTGGTCATGTAATTCACGTATTGAACAGGAACGGGGTCATTTAAGCCATATTTGTCTAAAATGATTTCCTGCTGCTCTGGAGATAATTTTTCCTGATTGGTAAGTGGCGAGCCAGGGAGGAGTTTCATTAAGAAGAAAGTGATCGTTGCGATAATAAACAGTGTCAGCACCATGTAAAAAAGTCTTTTTAATGTGTATTTCACCATGACTAGTCCCTCCTTCACTTTATTTTTTTAACAGGTAAAAAGAGAGCAGGCCCGCTTGCACCTGCCCTCCTCTGCTTACTTAACGCGTAACCTCTGCCCATTTCAATGAGTAATCTGGTCCGAATTTGTGATAGACGATTCCCTCCACATCCGGGTTGGTTAAATAAGCGCGTGCACGCTGATAAATTGGCGCAATAGCTGCGTCTTCAAGCATCAATTTTTCAACTTCAACAAGAGCATCCCAACGCGCCTGTTCGTCCGTTAGAAGTGTTGTTTTTGCTTGCTGAACAAGCTTGTCCACTTGTGGGTTTGAATAACCTGACTGGTTATGCGCACCTTCTGTTACATACATATCCAGGTACGTCATTGGATCTGGATAGTCAGGACCCCAGCCTGATAAAGACATTTCATAATCCATCGCCGTTTCAAGGTCAAGTTTTTGTTTAAATGGCTGCAATTTAATATTTACGGTTAGACCTTCAAGATTTGATTCAAGCTGTTCTTTTAAATATTCTGTTACTTTCTTTGACAAGTCATCGTCATAACTTAAAAGCTCAAGCTCAACCGTATCCTGTCCAATTGCTTTTTTTGCTTTTTCCCAATGCTCTTTTGCTGCATCAATGTCAGTTTCTAGATACGTACCTGCCGTTTCACGGAAATCTTTTCCGTCTGGGCCTTGAACAAATTCAGCCGGCACAAAATAATCCGCCGGTACAGAACCGTTATTTAACAGTGTATCTGTAATGCCTGTTTTGTCATAAGCCATGGCGATCGCTTTGCGCGCATCTACGTTTTTCAAGACGTCATTCGTTGTCTGGTTTAAACGGAGGAAGAAAACAGATGCTTCTTTTACGGTCTGGAAGCCTTCCTGCTCTTTGTATTTATCTACAAACTCAGATGAAAGCTTGACGCGATCCAATTCGCCGCTTTCATATAAATTCACATCCGTTTGTGTGTCTTTCACAATTTTTGTATTAATAGTTTCAAGCTTTACAGTATCTGCATCCCAATATTCAGGATTCTTTTTCATTACGAAACGGTCTTCATGCTTCCATTGAGCAAGTGTGAAAGGACCATTGTAAAGAACTGTATTGGCTTCAAGTCCATATTGATCGCCCTGCTCCGTCACGAACGCTTCATTTTGCGGAAGGAATGTAGCAAACGTCAGTAATTCTTTAAAATATGGAACTGGATTCTCTAATTGGATTTCAAGCGTTTTTTCATCGATGGCTTTTACACCCAATTCTTCCGGCTTCATTTTTCCGGTATTGACGGCCTGTGCATTTTTCAAGTCATACATGATATACGCATACTCTGCAGCTGTATCCGGATTTAATGCTTTACGCCATGCATAAACGAAATCATTGGCTGTGACAGGCTCACCGTTGGACCATTTCGCGTCCCGAAGTTTCACTGTCCACGTTCTACCGTCTTCGCTGATTTGCGGCTCCCCTTCTGCCATCCCCTCTACCGCTTTGTCGCCTTCACCGAGACGATAAAGCCCTTCCATAACACTATCCATTACAGCAAATGAAACAGCATCTGTGGCGAGAGCAGAGTCCATGTTCGGGATATCCTGCGTTTCTGATAAATTCAGTACATTTTCTTTCCCGCCGCCATCGTCAGATGTCTGACCACTGTTACCGGAATCGGACGAGCCGCCGCTACAAGCTGCGAGCACTGCACTGACTGCAAGCATCAAAACAAGGAAAATCGAAAGCTTTTTCTTGTGCATAGATGAATGCCTCCCCTTTTATAATATTTTGACCTTCCTAAGAATTCAGAAGATTTGTTAATATTATATACTGTCAATTCACTTTATTGCAATAACTTATTTACGTTTTATTTACAACCATTACATAAATTTAATAGTTTAGTGAAACAAAAAAAGCGCTCCAAAGAGCGCTTTTCCTTCAATCTATCCTATGAATCACTTACATTCCCATAGTAATTTTTAACTATATTGCTTTATAAATATAATATGTTTTGTATAATATACACAATGAAACATAACCGATTTATTTATAATCGAGTATATTCTTTATACTTTTTTACCTGATTTACGGAAGGAGTAAACATAAATGGGAAAAAATATTTTTTTAGCTTTTGTTCTTTTGGCAGGTTCACTTTTTTACAGTTTAACGAAGCCTTCCCATCTGATCGCTTTTGTAAATGCTGCTTTTATGGGCGGATTGTTTTTCTTTATCATAGGGGCAAGCATGCTGGTATTTGGAAAAGGATTTTTTAATGGCATTAGTTTTGGATTCAAACAGCTGCGCACCTCTTCAAAAGAAGGCGCTTATACAGCACGGTTTGATGACTTGGACAAAACGGGCGCACCCCATGAAGAATACAAAAAGCGTACATTCTCAAAATGGACCCTTCCACTTCTGTTAACTGGAGGTGCCGCTGCTCTTTTGACCCTGCTTTCTTCTTATTTCCTGTCATCTTGAATATTCAGTTTGTTTTATTTATAATGGAACACATATCAAGATGAAACGAAGTGAAGTGGACTAATGATGAAAACAATTTTTTCCGGCATTCAGCCAAGCGGCTCTGTTACATTGGGTAATTATATCGGCGCTATGCGGCAGTTTGTCGAATTACAGGAAGACTATGACTGCTTTTTTTGTATTGTAGACCAGCATGCCATTACCGTTCAGCAGGACCGCCTCGCGCTGCGCAAAAATATCCGCAGCCTGGCGGCGCTTTACGTGGCTATAGGCCTTGATCCTTCTAAAGCAACCCTATTTATCCAATCAGAAGTGCCTGCTCATGCACAGGCGGGCTGGATGCTTCAGTGTGTCTCTTACATCGGAGAGCTGGAGCGAATGACACAATTTAAAGACAAATCTGCAGGTAAAGAAGCGGTATCAGCCGGACTTCTTACATATCCTCCTCTCATGGCAGCGGATATCCTGCTTTACGGCACTGACCTGGTGCCGGTTGGCGAAGATCAAAAGCAGCACCTTGAGCTGACACGCGATTTGGCGGAGCGGTTTAACCGAAAATACAATGATATTTTCACGATTCCTGAAGTGCGTATTCCGAAAGAAGGCGCACGGGTCATGTCTCTGCAGGAACCAACGAAAAAAATGAGTAAATCCGATCCAAACCAAAAAGCATTTATTACGCTTTTGGATGAACCGAAGCAAATCGAGAAAAAAATCAAAAGTGCCGTAACCGATTCGGAAGGCGTAGTAAAGTACGACAAGGAAAACAAGCCTGGCATCTCAAACCTTCTGTCTATTTACTCAGCACTTGAAGGAATTTCGGTTGCGGATCTTGAACAGCAGTTTAGCGGAAAAGGCTATGGGGACTTTAAACAGGCAGCAGCCGATGTTGTCATCAAGCATTTAGCACCGATTCAGGAACGCTACTATGCATTAATCGAGTCTGATGAGCTAGACCAGATCCTAGACGAAGGCGCTGAAAAAGCCCGCTTTAGAGCCGGTAAAATGCTTAAAAAAATGGAAAATGCGATGGGTCTCGGCCGCAAACGCAAATAAAAAACGTTCCGGTTTATACCGGAACGTTTTTTATTTGCTTGTTACGACTTTCATTTCCTGCTCATACATTTTTTCAAAGAACGGGCGCCCTTTAATCATCTGGGCACACAGCTGTTCATGTGCAGAAGTCCAGCCGATTACAACTGATTCACTAAACATTTTCACTGCGGATGTCCAATCCATCTGCCGGATAATTTCATATTTTGCCGGCTTCCACTCTGTGAGCCAGTACTTCAACGCCGGCTCATGGTCGGATTCAATAAGCTGATCAACAGCCATTAACAGAAGCGTTTTTAGCTGCCGCTCTTTTCTTGTTAACCCAATCATCCATTCCGGCGCCGGCTCTGAAAGGCTGTATGTTTTTTCAGCCATATCCGGGAAGTAAAATGGTTCTGCCGGATGGCAGTCGGCCATTTCCCGGACAATTAACTCATGCTGAGGCATAATGCGGCTTTTTTTAATTGGCACCCGATATCCATTTGTATCAACAGCCATTGTCCGGTCTCCATCTGAAACAATAAAGCAGTACTCCATCATTTCACGTTTGCTTCCTTTACGGATAAACGCTTTGCTTTCTACTTTCTGCAGCAGCTCTTCCGGCAATTCACAAAGAGTTTTTTCAAAGAAATCCATTGCATTTTTACGTAAAATTAAAACCGGTACTTGATCAAGCAGCATCATCCCGTCGTCTTTACGCCATTCGTGATACGGGCATACATTGCATCCATTTTCTTCTCCTTCGAACCAGTTCACCCACACATCATGAAGGTACAGCATCAAATTCCTCCTTGATTACCGTTTTATGGGTTCATTATCGACACGTTTTTGTTACTTTATTCAATAAAACCGAAAAACATGAGCAGCCAGCCGACGAAAAATAAATAGCATTCCGGCCGGCGAATCGTAAAGGAAATGTATTCAGGCCATGTCATGCCTGCAGCAAGTAAATTCAAATACATAATAAAACTAATCCCGCCTGCTACGGCCAGGCCAAAGCCGGTTAAAAAAAGAACGAGTTTCATTCTATCACGCCCCCGCTGCTTGTCCTTCATGTATATGCAAAAATGAGCAAAAAAAAACAGGCCGAGGCCTGTTTTTTTAATCGTTGTATTGTTTCAGCACAATTGTCGCGTTATGTCCACCGAATCCAAGCGAGTTGCTCATCGCTGCGCGGACTTCACTTTTACGTGCTTCGTTCGGCACATAATCAAGGTCACATTCCGGATCCGGGTTTTGCAGATTGATTGTTGGCGGAAGTGTGTTTTCCTGAATGGCAAGCGCAGTAAAAATGGCTTCGACACCGCCAGCCGCACCAAGCAGGTGGCCCGTCATTGATTTTGTTGAAGAAACAGCCAATTGTTTGGCATGATCGCCAAAAACGGTTTTAATCGCCGCTGTTTCAAACTTATCGTTGTACGGCGTGCTTGTTCCATGTGCATTGATATAGTCGATATCAGATGGGGCAAGACCTGCATCATCAAGCGCCATTTTCATGGCACGAGAACCGCCTTCTCCTTCCGGTGCCGGTGCTGTAATATGGTGAGCATCGCCGGTTGAACCATAACCGACAATCTCAGCATAAATGTGAGCGCCGCGGGCTTTTGCATGTTCTAATTCCTCGAGGACCACAATACCTGCCCCTTCACCGATTACAAATCCGTCGCGTTCAGCATCAAACGGCCGGCTTGCTGTAGCCGGATCTGGATTTGTGGACAGCGCTGTGTTCGCACAAAATCCTGCAACCGACATTTGCGTAATCGGCGCTTCTGTTCCACCTGAAATCATCGCATCGGCATCGCCGCGCTGAATAACTTTAAAGGCATCTCCAATGGAGTTTGTTCCTGTTGCACAAGCTGTTACGGTACACGAGTTTACCCCTTTTGCTCCCAGGTAAATCGAGACTTGGCCCGCGGCCATATCCGGAATCATCATTGGGACGAAAAACGGGCTGACCCGGCGGTAGCCGCGTTCTAAAAATGTTTTATACTGTGTTTCAAACGTCTCCATGCCGCCGATGCCCGAACCGACCCAGACACCGATGCGCGGCGCATTTTCTTCTGTAATTTCGAGCTTCGCATCTGCTACCGCCATTTTAGCCGCCGCAACGGCAAATTGTGTAAAGCGGTCCATTTTGCGTGCTTCTTTTTTTTCTATAAACTGCTCCGGCTCAAAATCACGGATTTCAGCCGCCACTTTAGCAGGATAGTCATCTGCATTCAGGCGGGTCATCGGCTTAATGCCGCTTTTTCCTGCTGTAATACTACTCCAAGCTTCTTCTACTGTATTTCCAACCGGTGAAACAATGCCTAGACCGGTAATCACTACTCTTCGTTTTTCCACATTTTTCACCTCTTTATTAAATTGCTGTTAACGTCCCCATCTCATTGCAATGGCGCCCCACGTTAATCCTCCCCCGAAACCGACCATGACAATCACATCGTCATCTTTTACCCGCCCGTTTTCAAGCTCTTCTACCATTGTGAGCGGAATGGATGCAGATGATGTATTGCCAAACTGGTTCACGGTTACAGACATTTTTTCCGGAGGCAGTCCAAGGCGCTCCCGTGCCGATTCCATGATACGAATATTGGCTTGATGCGGCATAAGAAAATCAACATCTTCTTTTTGAAGACCCGCTTTTTCAATTACACTTATAGAGGATTCTCCCATTTGGCGAACGGCAAATTTAAACACTTCACGGCCATTCATTTTAACATATTTGTCTTCATACAAGTGCTTGCCGCCGCGTCCGTCAGCTCCAAGCTCAAAAGATAAAATTCCGCGTCCTTCTGATACCGGTCCAAGAACAGCAGCTCCTGCCCCGTCTCCAAACAGCACAGCGGTATTCCGGTCTTCCCAGTCAATCAAATTCGACAGCTTTTCTGCGCCAATAACGAGTACATGTTTGTATGCACCTGTTTCGATAAACTGTTTTCCCGTAATGATACCATACATAAACCCGGCACACGCAGCACTAATATCCATAGCGGCTGCATTGACTGCCCCAATTTCGTGCTGAATTTCACACGAAACAGATGGAAAGCTGTGATCCGGTGTAACCGTTGCTGTAATAATCAAATCTATTTCTTCTGGATGAATGCCTGCATGTTCAATGGCTTTTTGAGCTGCTTTTGCTGCCATATGGACGGTGCCGACTTCATCTCCCGCAATGCGGCGTTCCTCGATGCCTGTGCGGGTACGAATCCATTCGTCAGAAGTCTCCATTCTTTTTTCAAGATCGAAGTTTGTAATCACTTGATCCGGAATGTAACGTCCCATTCCCCATATTCCAGCGTTCAAAAAACGCACCTTCTTTCAACCGCATATTGTGATAGCAATTATTATGACTTGGTACTAATTTTACTGAAAAACACCCTTAAATGCAACGTCTAAAACGCCTAAATAGGAAAAAGCGAATTCCGCCTAGTGGGAACCCGCTTTCATTTTAATGCTTTTCAACTGGCTCGTCCGGAATCAATTTGATCACGATCACAAGCAGAATGGTCAGGACAACAGCAACGAAAACACCTGTTTCAAAGTGAAATGGCGCTCCGTTCATTGAAGAAACTACATACACGACCATTTCAGATAGCAAGAACGTCCAGACGAACATCATGATATACTGCATAGGGCAGCCTCCTTTGCTTCTTTTTATGTACTCTGTTCATAATAGTAGCATATTTATCGGCTCGTGCGCGCAAAAAGTGTTTCTTTTTCTTGACGATTTGCGCAGATTGAATAAAATGAAGGAAAGAACTGGCTGAAGCCAAAAAGGAGAACCTATAATGGAAAAAAATATGGAATTTATGCAAATCGCAATGAAATACCTGCCGGAAGCCCAGCAGAAAATGCAGGAAGCCGGCATTGAGTTTTCACCTGCAATGGCAGAGCCGTTTTTTGGCTTGTTTATGAAAGTCATGCAGGAAGCTTACGATCTGGGTAAAAAAGAAGCCTTGCTTGAAGAATAAAGAAATCCGCTGCATGTAAAATGTAGAAATGCGGCTATGTTCATGTTTTTAACATAAAGAAAGGGCGTCTTATAAGCCGGAAAACCGGCTTATAAGACAAGCCCTTTTTTTATGGCTGTACACAGCATGCGCCGGACATATTCTTGTTCACGAAAGCCGAAAAAAGATATTCCGGCCATCCTTGGCCCTTATCGCTTCAGGCAAGGTGACACTTCATCTTATTTCACAACAAGTTCGCCATTCACTACATCAACGACAGCTTCAGTTCCTGGCAAAACCGTTCCAGCAATAATCGCCCGGGCTGCCTGCGTCTCGATATTACGCTGAACAAACCGCTTAAGCGGCCGCGCACCGAAAACAGGATCATACCCTTCCTCTGCAATTTTCTCTTTTGCCGCTTCTGTTATCTGAAGTGTAACACCGCGCTCAAGCAGGCGTTCCGCCAACCCTTCAAGCACTTTGCCGGCGATACCTTTTAAGTTTTCGCGTGTAAGCGGCTTGAAAAGAACAATGTCATCTACCCGGTTTAAAAATTCCGGACGGAAATGGCTGCGCAGCTGCGCCATTACATTGTTTTTTGCTTCTTCTGGAATCTCTCCTTCTCCACCCGCTTCAAGCAGGAAGGATGAACCAATATTTGAAGTCATAATGACCACTGTATTTTTGCAGTCAATCATGCGGCCTTGAGAATCTGTAATGCGGCCGTCATCAAGCATCTGCAGCAAAATATTAAACACATCTGGGTGCGCTTTTTCCACTTCATCAAGCAGCACGACAGAATATGGACGGCGCCGGATCGCTTCGGTAAGCTGTCCGCCCTCTTCATAGCCAACGTATCCCGGAGGGGCGCCGACAAGTCTCGACACCGAATGCTTCTCCATATATTCAGACATATCAAGGCGGATCATCTGGTCCTCGCTGTCGAATAAAACATCGGCGAGTGTTTTAGCAAGTTCTGTTTTTCCAACGCCGGTCGGACCAAGAAACAGAAACGAACCAATCGGCCGATTCGGATCTTTAATACCTGCCCGTGCCCGCAGAACAGCATCGCTCACAAGAGACACGGCTTCATCCTGGCCAATTACCCGCTCGTGCAGAATGTCTTCAAGGCGAAGCAGTTTCTCACGCTCTCCTTCCACAAGCTTTGTTACCGGAATGCCGGTCCACCGGGCGACGATAGAAGCAATTTCTTCTTCTGTTACTTCTTCTCGCAGCAGACGGTCGTCTTTTTCAGACGAAGCGGCCGATTCAAGGGCAGCCAGCTCTTTTTCCACTGCCGGAATTCGACCGTGGCGCAGTTCGGCTGCCCGGTTTAAATCATATCTGCTTTCCGCATCCTCAAGCTCGCGGCGAAGCCGGTCCAGCTCCTCCCGCTTGTCTTTGACGCTCATAATGGCTTCTTTTTCACTCATCCACTGGGCCTTCATCGCATCAGCCTGCTCTTTTAAGTCGGCCAGTTCCCTTTGAATCTGCTCAAGACGCGCTGCGCTTTCACGGTCTTTTTCTTTTTGAAGGGCCGCTTCTTCAATTTCAAGCTGCATAACCCGGCGCATCACGGCGTCAAGTTCAGACGGCATAGAATCAATTTCGGTCCGAATCATCGCGCACGCTTCATCCACCAGGTCAATCGCTTTGTCAGGCAAAAAGCGGTCCGTAATATACCGATTTGATAATGTTGCCGCGGCTACAAGCGCCCGGTCATGAATATTTACACCGTGATGAATTTCAAACCGCTCTTTTAAGCCGCGCAGGATGGAAATCGCATCTTCAATAGTTGGTTCAGAGACGAGCACGGGCTGAAACCGGCGCTCTAAAGCCGGGTCTTTTTCAATATATTGGCGGTGTTCATCCAGTGTAGTGGCACCGATACAGTGCAGCTCTCCCCGCGCAAGCATCGGCTTCAGCATATTGCCGGCATCCATCGACCCTTCTGTTTTACCTGCACCGACAATGGTATGAATTTCGTCAATAAATAGGAGAATGCGTCCGTCGCTTTTTTTCACTTCATTCAAGACCGCTTTCAGCCGCTCTTCAAATTCCCCGCGAAATTTCGCGCCGGCAATGAGTGAGCTCATATCGAGTGAAAAAATAGTTTTGTCTTTTAAGCCATCCGGCACGTCTTTACGGACGATCCGCCAGGCAAGCCCTTCAACGATCGCTGTTTTTCCTGTGCCCGGCTCACCGATCAATACGGGATTGTTTTTTGTTTTCCGCGACAAAATACGGATCACATGGCGAATTTCCTCATCCCGTCCGATCACCGGGTCGATTTTTCCTGCTCGGACTTCTTCAACCAGATCCCGTCCGTATTTTGCTAATGCTTCGTAACCTGATTCCGGATTTTGTGTCGTCACTTTTTCATTCCCCCTTATTTCATGAATAGCCTCCAAAACGGCGTTCTCTGGCACGTTTTCCTGCTTCATAAAATCGGCTGTTTTCGTACCGGCTGAAAAGATCGCAGCGGCCATATGTTCAACCGATAAGTATGCATCTTCCCACTTTTTTTGCATCTCAGCCGCTCGTTGAAACCATGTATTCAGCCCGCCTGACAAGTAAGCACCGTATTGCACGTTTCCTGACACAGCAGGCTTTAGCTGGATTTCCTTTTGGACAAACTTAAGAAAGGCGGCTTTTGATAGGCCGGCGCGTTCAAAAATGCGGCTGAACAGGCCATCTTCTTTTGAAAGCAGCGCTGTCAGCATATGTACGGTATCCACGTCTGAATGGTTTCGTTCAACCGCGCTCTGCTGGGCAGCTGCCAGTGCTTCCTGCATTGTATACGTCATTTGTTCCATGTTCATATGCTTCAAAACCTCCTTGACCTTTTTTGACCTTTTGTTTCATTTTAAAATATCCTCCCCTTTTACGCAAAGAAAACGACATGAAAGAAGCGTATTTACTGCCAGACAAACAAGCTCCATCCAAGTTTACCCTTTTTCTGGCTTTCTTTTTGAATAAAAGTTTGCTCTCTTAAAGAATGCAGAATCAGGTTGAAACGTTGTAACATCCTGTTTTTCCCGTTAAAATAGTAGAAAAAGAGGTGAATACCGTGGCGTTTGAACCCGCTCTTGCACAAGCACTGGAGCAGTTATTTTCAGAAGAGCGGAAAGTACGTTCTTTTCAAAAAGGAGCCTATCTTTTCCAAGAGGGTGAGCCTGCTGATGATATTTTCTGGCTTCGCTCCGGAAAAGTACAAGTGGGCAAGATTGTGCCGGATGGGCGCGAGCTGACGATCCGCGTATCAAAAAAACAGGACATGCTTATCGAAATGACCCTGTTTGAAGAAGAAGCTGTTTATATGATGAATGCAAAAGCACTGGAATACGGGGAAGCCTGGACGGTTCCACGCCGTTTTTTAGAAAAGCTTTTATCCTCAAAGCCGGAATTGATGGTTTACTGGCTCCGTTACACACAAACTGAGCATTTGCGGACTCAGTCCAAGCTGCGTGATCTCGTACTGAACGGGAAAAAAGGCGGCGTTTATTCTACTCTCATCCGGATGGGCAATACGTTTGGCAAACAAACAGAAGACGGCCTTTTTCTTGATGTACCCTTGACCAATCAGGAAATGGCCAATTTATGCGGAACATCCCGGGAAGTTGTTAACCGCCTTCTCGCTCAGCTGAAAAAAGAAGGCGTCATTAAAATGAAACGAAACCAGATTACACTTTGTGATCTTGATTATTTAAAACGTGAAATCAACTGTGAAAATTGCCCGATTGATATTTGCCAAATCGATTAAAAAAGAAGGTTCCGTAACGGAACCTTTTCAGATTGTAGACAAGTAAAATCTTTTGCCAAAGAACCTCTTTATTTTTTCCTGCAAGGAGTCGGAAGGTTCAAATAAGAGCCGATAAGGCGGCGGGCGCACGGCTTCTCCTATCGGCTCTTTTTAAGAAGCGATGTTCCCGAAAAGTCTGCTGCCCGATTTCGGCTGTGAAAGTTTTCATAAAAAAAGACTGACGACAAAGTCGTCAGTCTCAGAAGGCTCCATAATGGAACCTTCTTTTTTACTGAATGCCTAAAGCGATTTTCGCGTAGCGTGACATCATATCACGTGACCAAACTGGCGTCCAGACGATATTTGTTTCAACGTCCGTTACTTCTGGAATATCAGAAAGCGCTGCTTTTACCTGGTCAACGATCACGCCGGCAAGCGGGCATCCCATCGATGTTAATGTCATCGTAACCGTTGTTTTTCCAGCCTCATCCATATCTACATCGTACACAAGCCCGAGATTCACAATATCAATGCCCAGCTCCGGGTCAACAACCTGTTCAAGCGCACCCATAATATTTTCTTTTAAATCCTGATCCATGTAAAACACTCCTTTCAATGTATGCGTATAGCTTTATCATAACAGACATTTCTTCGAATGATGAGTAAAAAGCCTGTTTCTTTGCAAACGGCACCCCAACCCTCTACACTGAAAGCAGAACCGACAAAGGAGTGACTCGCCTATATGGAAAAGCATTTAATCGTGTTAGACCTCGATGGTACGTTATTAACGGATCAAAAAACCATTTCCCCCCGTACAAAACGCACCCTTCAAAAAGCGATGGAGCACGGGCATGAAGTAATGATTGCCACAGGCCGCCCGTTCCGCTCAAGCGCTCCTTACTATGCGGAGCTCGGACTAACAACACCGATTGTCAATTTTAACGGCGCCTTCGTTCATCATCCCGGCAATCAAAAATGGGGCTTCTTTCACGAACCGATGGAGTTAAAAACCGCCATTGATATCGTTGAAGCATGCCATGATTTTGACTTTTACAATATTATCGCGGAAGTGCTCGATAACGTTTATTTTCATTATCATGATGAAAAGCTTATTGATGTTTTTAACATGGGCAATCCTGTAGTCACAACAGGTGACTTGCGCCAAAAGCTGACCGATCATCCAACAAGCATGCTGATTCATGCAACAGAAGAGCAGGTACCGGCTATCCGCCGCCATTTAAGCGATGTGCATGCAGAAGTGATTGACCACCGCCGCTGGGCCGCTCCGTGGCATGTGATTGAAATTGTCAAAAGCGGCTTAAGCAAAGCAGTCGGCTTAAAGCGTGTATCAGACTGGATCGGCATCCCGCCGGACCGGATTATTGCATTCGGTGATGAAGATAATGATCTTGAGATGATTGATTACGCCGGCACAGGTGTAGCGATGAGCAACGGTATTGATGCCTTGAAATCGATCGCCAATGACATTACCGCTTCAAACGAAGAAGACGGCATTGCGGTTTTCCTGGAAGAGCGCTTATCTTTAAAAACGTTCGCATAAAAAAGGCTTCTCAGCAAATTTGCTGAGAAGCCTTTTTTTACGATTGAGCTGCCCTTTTGCCGCGCTTCCATACCACATAAAGAAACAACACAAAGATAATCCAGACCGCTGACATAGCCGCAATAAAGGCATAATTTATGCCGGTTTTCTCCGCCAGTGCATAAATTTCCGCTTCCTCACGGTCAAGAATAATGGTAAATTCCCCATCTGCCGCACGCGACATGTCACCAGCAAGCAATCCTCTCAGCTCTTTGTTTTCATCCAGTTTAGAAGCTGGAATCGCAATGCTTTGTGTTTCGCTTGTGTTATTGATTGCCACAACAACTGTTTCATCCTCGTATTGCCGCTTAAACACCGTCATGCCGTTCCTATTAAAAATCGGCTCATAGGAACCACGTCTGAGCGCCGGGAGTTTCTGGCGTAAGGCTGCGATCTGCTTGATATAATCCACCAGCTCCTGGTCGGTACGGAAATTCATCAGTCCGTGCGCGTCCGGGCCGGTTTCTCCGTTTTGCGCGATTTCCGACCCATAAAAAACGGCTGGAGTTCCAGGAGATGTGTACAAATACGTAAGCGCCATCCGCCAGCGTGTGCCCGGAAACATATTTTCTTCCGCCATATCCCTTGTAAACCGGTCTGTTACGACAGAGTCTGTTAAATGAACCGTTTCCAACGGATGCTCCAGTATGTTTTCTTCCTGGAGAAGGAGCTCTTCTACCACATTCGAAGAGTGGTCTACTGTCGCAAACTGCTTGCGCAGCGGCTCCTGCATCCAGGAAGAAGTCACCGCATCAAGCCCGGCTTTTTCATAAGCGGCGGCTCCCTGTATGGTGGTTTCCGTCATTTCTCCTATTAAGTGCAAATTAGGCATAGCCTCATGAAAAGCGTTCCAAAAAGCAGGCTTTGCTGTGGAAGCATTGCTGAAAAAATACCCATCAATACCGGTCCGGCCGGCCAGCTTCACAGCTGCTTCTACAAGCGCCGCCTGTACATCTGGATTCTCTGTGTTTAAAAGAGCCATTTCGCCAAGCCAGTCCGGCTTCTGCAAAACAGAGACGTTTGTAAACCAGTTCTCTTTGCCGGCTTCACTTAGCCATACGTGCTTCGTGCTTACACGTACAGCCGGAAAATCCACTAAAACACGAATATTTTGTTTATGTGCACTGTCAACGAGTTCTTTTAACTGCTGCTCATTGCCAAATTGCGGGTTTAGCTTTGTGTAGTCCGTTATGCTGTAGCCATGGTAAGCACCCGCTTCGTTTTCAAACACAGGTGAAATCACGATTGACGTCATGCCCAGCTCTTTCAGATAATCAAGCTGATCTTGAATTCCTTTAAAGTCACCGCCCTGGTAAGCAGATGCATCATCATTATTCGTTTGTTTATCATTTGAACGATCCCCGTTCATAAACCGGTCGGTCATTAAAAAATACATCGTTTCATCCTGCCAGCCTTCCTTCTTTTCTTCGGCAGAAACCATACCTCCAGATAAAAGAAGAAGCGGAATGATAAGTGAAAGAAATTGTTTTCTCACTGCTCGTTTCCCCCTGCGCCAAAATGTCCCATCCTCATTTAGAGTACGCTTTTTCCCACATGACGTCAATGAAAGCAGGGATTGTTCAAGAAAACGACACGGTTCCATACCCGCTGTTTCTGAAATAAACGCGAGAATTTCTTTTGTTAAAACGGGAAACCACATACACAGCTGAAGCAAGCCTGCCTGGCCCCGCTCCAACAACTGCGATTCTTTTTGGCATAAACGCCACCCTCTCTTTTATATGAACAAATATTACACAAAAAACATACACAAGTGTCAGATTTGGCGCAGCTTTCGATATGTATATAAAAAATAACCGTCGCCCCTTTACGGGAATGACGGTTATCGGGGGGATGAACCCTCTTTTTCTTCTATTGGCACTAATTCACTTGCTTCCTGCGGGCCGGCTTTTTTCATATAAACTGAAACAGTCTGCACTGACACAAAAAACGAAACAAAAACAAGAATCCATAAAATCACGGGAAACACAAAGACGCCTCCTTTTCGTCATTATAACAAAAAAAAGCTGCGCTTTTTGCACGCAGCTCTTTCCATGGCTCTTTTATTAAGCAATGCCTGGGAGGGCAAAACCTAAAATAACCGTCAGAACAAGCACAATAAACGCGCCGGCCAAAACACCGCCGTTTTTTTTGCCTTTTTTCTTCCGTACGAGCGTCATTTCCATTAATCCGATTGTGACTATGCCTAAAAGCATTTTGATGCCATACAGGGCTTGATTCAAGCTGTCGAACGTGGTAAATAGCGCAAAGCCGGTAATTAAAATCAGCACATAAAACAGGCGAAGCCCCATATGTACACTGGTTGATGGCTTTCTTACTGCGATCAAAAACAGTACGAGCGCAATGACCCACGTTGTAATATGTACGTGTGTGGATTGTGTTAAAAAGTCCATAAAAGATCCCCTCCTTTTTCTTTCTTATTCTACCATACTACTCTTGAACGGTATTCGACAACGTTCCAACGCCCTCAACTGTAATTTCAACCGTATCTCCTTTTTGCAATGTACCTTTCGGCTCCATCGCAAATCCTACTCCCGCCGGTGTTCCCGTTGCGATAATATCGCCCGGCTCGAGTGTCATGCCTTTTGAAAGAACATGAATCACTTCATCAATAGGAAAAATAAAGTGAGAAGTGCTGGACTGCTGTCTTATTTCCCCATTTACCATCGTTTGAATCGCTAAATTGTGAGGATCGGCAATTTCATCTTTTGACACAATCCAGGGTCCTATCGGGCAGCTGCCATCCAGGCTTTTACCGATAAAAAACTGTTTATGGCGGCTTTGCAGATCGCGTGCGGTAATATCATTCAGCACAGTGTAGCCAAACACATAGTCAAATGCCTCTTCACGAGCAATTTCTTTTCCTTTTCTGCCGATAATAACAGCCAGTTCTCCTTCATAATCCAATGAATCGGTCAATGACTCATAAGCAGGAATAGGTGCTCTATGTGCACTGACTGCGGTCGGTGCTTTTGTAAAAATCATCGGATGCTCCGGTACACTTGCTTCTCCACCCATTTCAATGGCATGATCCCGATAGTTTTTCCCCACGCACATGACATTTTTAAGCGGGCGCGGGATAGGTGCCAGCCATTCAATAGATGCTTCTTCTACGGAAGGTACGGATTCCGGATTACGGCAGACAGATGCTAAAAACTGTTCTTCTTCAATGGCAGCCGCCAGCGTGATTGGGGCACCATTTATATCTGAAACAGCAGCTACTGCCTGTTTTTCTGCCAAATAAAAACCATACTTTTCTTTTCCCTCATGTTTAAAGCTCATCCACTTCATTTTCTCATCCCCTTTTTTCCGTAAGTAACAAACCGCCAGATGGCTTCCATCGGTCCGCGCTGAAACCGGCTCAGCCACAGCCCGGAAACCATTACTTGCAGGGCAAAAATAGTGACGCAAAGCAAAATGCCTGTCGTGACCGTAACCTGTCCGTAAAAACCGAGACCATATGCATAAAACAAAAGCGAACCGATCACCGACTGCATCAAATAGTTGGTCAGCGACATTTTACCGGCCTGTGCAAAGGGCAAAAGCAGCTTGGACGGACGAGTTAAGGTACACAAATAAACAACGAGCATCGCATAAGAAGCTGCAAGTACCGGGCCTCCAAGAGAATCCTGCACATACATATACGCTATATGACTTGGACCGAGCAGATGCGGAACACCTTTAAGCAGGAGCCCTGCCCCGAAAAAAAGTACAAACATCCGAAGTGTTTTTTTCGGATGAGCGGCCCATTTTTGGATAAGGCGCTGCTTGTATACCCCCGCGCCAATAAGTAAAAATGGAAAAATCGTCATTGTCTGAAACCCAAAGGCACCGTCAAAAATGTTATTGTTCGTCCAATCATGAATACGCTGCTCCGTTACCTCTGCGTACGACCCGCTTCCGTAGGCTGCAATCGAATCGGAGACAGAGGTAATATCCGTCCAAAACAAGGCATTATACGGGTCGGATTGAGCAGATACAAAAAGAAGCACGCTGAACAAAACAACTGGTACAAGCAGGAGAATAAGCCCCATTCGAAGAAGCGTTCCTGCGGAAAAACGCAGAAAAAACAAAAGCAAAAAGCCGCATACTGCGTAATTAAATAAAATGTCCCCCGGCCAAATAAAGATAGCGTGAGCAATACCTAAAATAAGCAAAAACGAAAAACGCCGCACGCCTGTCCAGGCAAATGTCCCCGTTCTCTCGAGCGCTTTTTCACGCTGCATAGCGGCGCCGAATCCAAACATAGCCGCAAAAATCGGATAAAAGCTCGCCTGCACAAGCACGTCAATCCAGGAAAACGCCAGTTTATCCTGAGGGGCTTCCCACCATTCATACGGGTTGTAATAAAAATAAGGAGAATGAAACGACAGCATATTCACAAGGAAAATACCGAAAAGAGAAATACCTCTCAAAATATCGATGGACGCAATCCGCGCCGTTTCATTCTGCTTTACAGACTGCAACCAATCACACCCTTTCCTTTTATGATTACTTGCTTATCATAACAGAAAAGGAACAATTTACGTATATTCCACTACATGGGCGCCATCTAAGAAAAAGACAAATTTCCCGTCAATTGGGCGCTTCCAAATTCGCTCGACCGCTTTGGCATAAAGCCCGATTTGTACGTTGTACCGCTTAGCCAGCACCGGCTTCGCTTCCTCGAAGCCGCCGGCAAAACGATCCGTGACCCGGTCTGTTTTATAGTCGAGTAAATACAAGCGGCCTTTGTATTCAAACAAGCAGTCAATAACACCTTGAATCAAAACAACTTCCTCGGATTCACCCAGACCTGCTTCACGTGCAGTCATGCCCATATTAAAAGGCAGTTCCCGCTGAACGTGATCAGCAGCGAGAAGCATTCTGCCCGGCTCGGTGGCAAAAAACGCCACAATCTCTCCCGCATCAACTGCTTCTGCCTGCTCAATCGTAAGCAGCTCTTTTCCGATCAATTCATCCAAAAGCCGTTCTACCGACACTTCAGATGGAGCGCGGTTTAAATCGATGTGCTGCATAACGGTATGAACGGCTGTCCCTATTTCTGCCGGTGACAGCTGCTTTTCCTGAACAAAGCGGGGACGGCGGAAAATAGGACGGCGGTAGGATCGGGCTGCTTCATTGGACGCTCCTTCACTGTAAATATCATTTGATCTTTTAAGGTCAGACACGGATTGTTTGGAACGGAGCCGGACGGCTTCAGGGAATTGGTATTCCCATGTCATCCGCTCTTTAATTTCTTCTTTTGCCGGTGACTGCTCTGGGGACGGCTTTCGTTCTTTCAATAAATCCAGCCAGGACTCTTCCTGCTCTTCACTTTCTGCATGGGAAGCAATAAGGCTTTCAGCCGCTGTAACCCTAAGTTGAAAGCGGGATGGATGATCTGCGAAAAACGGATGGCCGCCTTTCACGTCACTGTGCCGCATCAGTGCCGGGCCAATCCAGTCAATGTAAGAACCAGCCGAAGCCCGGACCGCGTCCCCGAGCAGCCGTGACGGGTGCTCTCCTGACAGTGCCCACGCCTCCATCTTTTTCTCTAATTTTTTCACGGACGCTGTGACGACCAGCCGTTCTTTTGCCCGGGTCATCGCCACATACAAGACGCGCATTTCTTCTGCCAGAAGCTCCAGCTTCTTTTTGCGCTGAAAAGCAAGCTGCACAAGCGACGGCCAGGCAATTCGTTTCTCGGGATTCATATATTTCACAGCAATGCCGTAATCCTTATCAAACAGCACACGCCCGTTTAAATCCATCATATTAAAACGGCGGCCGGCCGCTGCTGTAAATACAACAGGAAACTCCAGCCCTTTACTCGCATGAATCGTCATAATGCGGACGACGTCTTCCTGCTCAGATAAAGCACGCGCTGTGCCCAAATCATCTCCCCGCTCACGCATCCGCTCAATAAAGCGCAAAAAGCGAAACAGGCCGCGGAATGATGTTTCTTCGTACTGCCTTGCCCGGTCGTACAGAGCCCGCAAATTAGCCTGGCGCTGCTTTCCGCCCGGCATTCCACCCGCAAAAGCATAAAACTGTGTGTCGCGGTACAAGACCCAGATTAAATCAGACAGAGCGCCACTGCGCCCAATGGAGCGCCACGTCTCAAGTTTTTCCATAAATGGCGCTACTTTCTCCATTAACGCCGCATCGCCCCGGCCGTTTTCCATAAAAGCAAGCAGCGCTTCAAAGTAGCTTCCTTTTTTCGAAGCAAGCCGGATCGTAGCCATTTCATCTTCTGTACAGCGGACAATTGGCGAACGAAGCACGGCTGCAAGCGGAATATCCTGAAATGGATTATCGATAACATGGAGCAGCGACAGCATCACGGAAATTTCGGTCGCCCGGAAATAGCCGCCAGATGTATTGGCATAGACTGGGATGCCCGCATGCTTAAATTCTTCGATCATTTCTGGAACCCATGTAAGAGAGCGCATTAAAATGACGATATCCCGGTATTGAACCGGTCGCATGGAATTGGTTTTCGAATCCCAAATTGGATGTCCGGATTCGATCAGCTCTTTGATTTTTGAAGCAATGAAGCGGGATTCCAATTGAGACTGTTCTGCATCTTCACGGTCCATTTCGTCCCCGTCTGTTTCTTCCGGAGCGTCGCTGTCAATAATGGCTACTTCAATTGGATAATCTGCTTCCGGATAAGACGCCCCTAAAACAAGTGCTTCTTCTTCTCCATACTCGATTTCCCCTACTTCCGTTCCCATGATTTGCTCGAAAATATAGTTTGTTCCATCGAGCACTTCCCTGCGGCTGCGGAAATTACGAGATAAGCTGATTTTCAAGCCGGCATCTGCGCCTTCTGGATGAAAACGATTATACTTGCCAAGGAAAAGACCTGGCTCTGCGAGGCGAAAACGATAAATAGATTGTTTAACATCGCCTACCATAAAGAGATTGCCCGACTGTTCCTGATCATGGGAAACAAGGCGGACAATCGTTTCCTGAACCATGTTTACATCCTGGTATTCATCTACGAGTACTTCTTTAAAACGGCGCCGATAAGCCTGGGCTGCTTTAGAAGGCTGGCCGCCTTCCGTTAAAATAGCCAGCGCATAGTGCTCAAGATCGCTGAAATCTGTCAGGCCTTTTTCCCGCTTCGCTTCGGCATACCGGGCTGAAAACGTCAGAACAAGCTCGGACAATCGTTTCACAACTGGCTGCATTTCCGCCAAATCCTTCAGCCAGTTTTCAGGCTTCCGGCTAAAAAACGTGTCTTTTAATTCGGTTACTATTTTTTTCGCTCTGTCCCGAACACCTTTAGACCGCTCCTTCAGCTCTTCATCGTAGTCATCGCCTTTGCACGTTTTTAAAGTCGGAAATTTAACCGACTGAAATGCACTGTACCATTCCTCCCACGTTTTACACTCGAGCAGTGCGGTTACTATGGCGAGGTCTGCAGTGAAATTTTCTGCTCGCGGCAACGGACCGCCGGGCATTTCTGTCATTTCCAGCCCTTCGCGAAGCAGCGCCTCGGCACTTTGAAGCTGAAACCGAATATCTTTCTTCAATGGTTTTATAAAAGGAAGATTGTCAATTGCTTCAGCCGGTTCATATAAAGAAGGGAGTTCACTCAGCCAGCGTTCCGGATCTGGATGGGACCGCGCAAAATTAAATAATTGAATAACGGACTGCTGAAGCTCTACATCGCTTCTGTCTCCTGAAAAGGTATCAACCAATGCGAAAAAAGCTTCGTTGTCCGGGCGGGCATACTCTTCCTCAAGCAAATCCTCGAGTACTTCATCCCGAATCAGGACGGCTTCTGTATCGTCAGCGATACGAAAGCCTGGATCAATATCAATTAAATAGTAATACTTTCGAATAACCTCCAAACAAAAAGAATGGAGAGTAGAAATAGATGCTTTGTTTAATAATCGAAGCTGGCGGCGGAGCCGGCTTGAAGCAGGATCCTTTTCAATCTCTTCTTCCAGTGCTTCGCCGATCCGCTGCCGCATTTCTGCTGCTGCTGCATTGGTGAACGTGACAACTAAAAGCTCATCTACATCCACCGGTGCTTCCTGACGAATCATCTTTTGAATGATCCGTTCTACTAGAACAGCGGTTTTGCCAGAGCCGGCTGCCGCAGCGACCAGAATGTCGCTTCCTTCTGCATAAATCGCTTTCCACTGATCGTCCGTCCAGCGGGCTCCGTCCGGTTTTTCGGGAACTTTATAGCTGTTCATCGCTCTCCTCCTTCATCATTTGAATAATCTCTTCATTTTTTTTCGGCCGGATGATCCGGTAGTTGTTTTCATCCAGTGTATCGTCAAACTGGCATACCTGCCGGTAAGAACAAAATGTACATGGCGTTTTTTTATTGTAACGGTATGGCGTAATGTCCACGCGGCCGGATACAATGGCATTGCCCGCTTTTTCGTACAAGCCGCGGACATGCCCTCTCATCGCGCTGAACTCGCTGTCATCAGCTGTTTTTGAGCGTGCGGACAAGGAACCGTCTTTTTTAAAGCCCGCTGGAATAATCAGTGAGTCTCCTGTTTCAAGCTGCTTGTCCATTAAATGAATGGCCTCGTCTTCCTCCAGCACCAGCCCTTTCATTCGGAAGCTTTTCATCATTTCTTTTTCAATTTCATCAATCGTCATAAATTTTTTCGTATTTAAGAACGGATTGTGGACATGAAAATATAATACGCCCCCCGGCCGTGCTTTCGTGCCGGTTAAAAGCGGTGAATGCGTAACGACGATATCAAGGTACGTCAGCATCTGCATCGCAAAGCCATAGTAAATCTCGGTCATATCCACATCCCGTGTGCCGGATTTATAATCGATAACGCGTAAATACGTATCGTTCTCCCCATGCGCACGGTCAACCCGGTCAATACGGCCGGCAAGCGACATGCGTGCTCCATTTTTTAATTCAAAAACGAGCGGCGGCAGTTCAGAACGCGGTCCAAATGCAAGCTCAATCCCAAGCGGTGAAAACCCGCTTATTTTTGCTTGTTCACTTAAAACGGTTGAGGCACGGGCAATAATCTGCTCAAGCTTATTCTGAATATAAAGGTGCCGGTGGGAACTCATTAAAATACGATTTTGAAGCTTCGGAGCGAGCTCCTCTACTGCTGTTTTGGCAAACGTCCGGCATTGTTCCGGTGTAAGCTCCGGCCATTTCATCCCTCTTTTTTCTACTTCTTCTGCAATCCATTTGAGTGCACCATGGAAAAGGTCGCCAATATCTGGCGCTTCAAGACGGTACACAAGGCGGTCACGCAGCTTTAAGCCATGGCTGGCAAAATGGCTGAACGGACATGAGTGAAACGTCTCCATCCGCGAAACGCTGGCAATCATATCCGTTCCATACAAATCAAGGCTTGTTTGATCTTCCAACGGTGTTGTTTTATTTTCATAGGCGAGGCTATCAAGAACGAAGCCTGCTTTTTTTCTGCTGCTTTCCAGATACAGGTTATATACATCCCACCAAAATGGATAAACCGGGTATCCCCGCTTTTTCATTTGAAGCTGGGAGGTTAAATAAGACAAAGTCGGCTCCGGATGGCAAATGTATGCAAGCTGCTCCTCCGCCGGCAGATCAGCCGGATCGTTGGCAACGACTGTTTCCTCCATTTGTTCAAACCATTCCCGCATTCTTTTTAAATAAGGAGACGGCTGTAGGGACTTTCCTTCCGCATCCGCAATAGGCCATGAAACGTACAAGCGGTGTGATGGAACAGTAAAAGCCCGGTAAGCAATGAGTTCTTCATCAAGCAGTTTCGTTTTGCTGCCTGGTGCCACATGCATCCCGGAAGAAAGAAGCGCCTCTCTTTCTTCATCATCTAAAATGCCGTCCTCCATCTGACGAGCGGGAAAAACGCCATCATTCATGCCGACAATAAAAGTGGTATGAATATCGGCGAGTCTGGATTTATCCGGGTTGGCTACAATCACTTGATCGGCTGCCGGCGGCACAATCGAAAATTCAAGTGCTTCAAGCCCGGCATCGAGCACGGCAGCGAATTTTTTGGCATCCATTTCTTCACTGCCAGCTACCTCTGCATACTCATCGAGCATCCCGATTACCGCATCCCATGCCTGGTTGTGCTGTGCTGCTTCAGCCAGCTCACCGCGTTCCTCCGCTTCAATAGAGAGCTGCTCTATTTTCTGGGGTATATCCAGCTCTTCAATATACTGATAAAGAGCACGGCAGCATTCCATCGCATTTTTGGCGCGTTTCATCCGCTTTTCAAGCCGGAAAAGCGGCGCTGCAATCGTTTCTTTCATTACGTTTAAACGTTCTTCAAATGCCCGTTCCTCATCCGTCTGGGCAACAGCGGTAAATTCAAGTCCCATGTAACGGCGGTAGGTCCAGCGTTCGCCGTTCGTCCAGCGCTCGCCATAAATTCCATGAGCCAGCACATAGTTTTCAAGCAGGTCCATTCCGCGCCGGACCTGTTCGCGCGGCTGGTCAAATGAAAAAAGCAAATCGGTTTTAACTGCACGAAAAACTGCTTCGTAACGCCAGTTTCCGCCGATTACTTCCAATGAAGAACGAATAAGCTCAACGAGCGGATGATTAAGCATCGGTCTTTTTTGATCGATAAAAAACGGGATACTGTAGTCATCAAAGACGGTCTCGATAATAGACCGGTAGTCTTCCCCGTTTCGTGCAAGGAGCGCCATTTGCTTGTAACGCAGTCCTTCTGTGCGGGAAAGGCGGCGTATTTCACGCGCTGCTGCCTCAACCTCCGCCCGTCTGCTTGCCGCCTGCCAGAGAGTGGTGCCGCTGCTGTGGGCCAGGGCTCGTGCCGGACGTTTATCGAACTGCATTTCAAGATGAATAAGAGAAGCCTCTTTCTGGCGTTTATGGCCATACAGGATCAAATCTTTTTTTATATCGATTTCCTCTTCTGCCGCAATCCGATACAAATCATGATACGCACGTCCCGGCTGGCGGAACAAATGCGTGTCCTCGGGCGCCTCATCCCGGAACGGACGGTCAGTTGTCAGGGCAATCGTGACTTCATTGGCTGTTTTCATTAATACTCTTATTACGTCATATTCCTGCGGCGTAAAGCTGTGAAATCCATCTATATATATATCAGCTTCCCGCACATAAGACGAGGAAGCGGCCATTTGGGCAAGGAGCCTCAAATAATCCTCGGCATCTATATATTTGCCGGCAAGTGCGCGCTCATATGACGTATAAATCATTTGCAGGTCACTCAGTTTGTCTGCGAGAGCAGCCGGTACATGCTTGCGGTGCTCTTCCATTTCTTCAGGCACAATTAAATACTGGCGAAATTCTGTCAGCATCTGTTCAACCGTGCTGACAAACCCTGTTTTATCGGCTGCTTTTGCAAAAACGGCTAAATCTTGGCGGTTCTCTTCAATAATTTTTCGAATTAAGATATTGCGCCCGGCTGGCGTTATATGCTGCCTGCTCATGCCGCCTTCCTGCTGCAGAACACGCCAGGCAAGACGTGTCAGGCTGTATACCTGCGCCCGGATAATGCCGCCGACTTCCTGGTCAGACGCCAGGCGGTACTCTGACAAGAATGACATTTGCTCAGGTACAATATAAATAAGCGGCTTTCCGTCTGGCTGCCGGATAAGACGTTCTTTTATTTCATTTATAATATGCTCTGTTTTTCCCGAACCGGAACGTCCGATAATAAATTGTAAAGCCATCCGGATTCCTCCTTTTACTTCCTTTCAGTATAACAAAGATCATACGTTCGGTCAAAAGAACAAAATAAAAACGGCCCTTAGCCGTTTTTATTTTTGCAGACGCTTTTCCAATTGTTTTCCTGCTGCCCATAAAAGAGCAATCGCTGCGATAATAACAGCCGTTCTTCCCGGCTGATGAATAAGAGCGAAAAGATCGTGGCCGACGTAGCTGATCGTAAAAATCATGACAGTTTTTCCCGCCATAACGGCAAATAAATATTGAACCACACTAATATGAGACAGGCCCGCTACGATATTAACAATCGCAGAAGGCGTGAACGGGAAGCACAGCATCAAAAAAATGGGCGCAAAGCCATGCCTGTCCATCCAGTTCATCATTTGTGCAACCTGCTTGTTCCGCTGCAGGAAATGTAAAATACGCTGCTGTCCCAATCTTCTTACAAGCAAAAAAACAAGGAAAGACCCGGTGACGGCCCCTCCCCATGAAATTAAAAAGCCGAGCCAGAGCCCAAACGCATTTACATTTGCAAGAACAAAAGCAAAAAGCGGCAAGAAGGGCAGGAATGCTTCAAGCAGCGGAAGCAGGAAGCCCGGCAGCGGCCCAAATGACTCGTACCGCTGAATCCATTCCATAATATGATCTATTGAGAAATTCATTGACTTGTTCCCTTTCGTTATCCATCCTTGTTGTGCTCATTCCCTGTTTCGGGTATAAAAAAACGAAATGATATTTTCTTTTACACCGACAACATATTGAGCACGAGTGACTTTTTCGGTTTGTATAGAAGGTGAGCTGGCATTACCCCTTTCATAAAGTTCTTTTGTCATCATAATCTGATTATGAACAGCAAGAGGCGAGACCGGCACCATAATGGCTTGATCGTCTGTAAATGTTACTTTTGTTTGTTTTTTATCGATTTTTTCCAAGAATTTTAAATGGGAAAGTGTAATCCATATACATTCAGGTTTTAAATGAGAAATCGTCGGGAATAGATAAGTACCTTTCAAATGATCCACATTAACCGGAACTTTTCGATTGATGCCAAGGACTCTGGTAGACGCTTCTCTCCGGCCGTCATAGGTTGAAAGGTAGCGAATGCAGCTTTGCCGAATAATTTTCAGCGGCGTTTTCTTTATCATAACCGGTTCTTTGTTTTTTTCATACACTTTTGTGTATTCTCCAAAACGAATCGGTTCTAGGGAAAGAGTACGTTCATTGATAATATATTCGCTGTTTACATCATTCGGCTGGTTGTTCACTTGATCGACTCACCCGTTTCTTTCATTTATTTGAACGACTTTATTCTATCATTTAGCAGTAAAATTGTCCCATTTGCCACGAGAAATAATTTTCTAAAAATTTTAAACTTTCTGTTGATTAGTTGTTTGGAATCCCATATAATAAAAAAAAGGTATCTGAGGTGATTAAAAATGGAAAACAACAATTACTTTGCTGAGATGATGAAGTCCCCGATGCCCCGTGAAAAAGAAAAAACAGTAATGAGCGAATTTATTGACAGCTTTTTAAGCGATATTCTATACAAAAAAGAAAAAGCCGCATTAATGGAAAAAATCGATCTTTCACTTGATAAAGGCGACCGTTCCGCTTTTATTGCCCTATCTGATGAATTAAACCGTTTGGAGAAAACCTATCGCGCATCTTGATGCTTCCCTTCACACTGGTTTCCCCAAACGACAAAATCCCATACTTAACCTAAAAGCCCCCGTATCCTTCTAGATACGGGTGCTTTTGAGCGTGCATTTCCCCTCTCACATTGAAAAAACGGATAAAACCGTTAAAATTCCAATTGACCCAAGAACCGTAATAATAATGTTAGCGCCTGTAAACGCAAGAATAAAAGCTGCCGCTGTTCCAATTAAAGCAAAGGCCGTGTTTTCATGAAAGGTTAAAATTCCTGGAAAAATAAGCGCGCCTAGAGTAGCATACGGAACGTTCTGCAGTATTCCCTGCCAAAAAGAAGGCAGCTCTTTGCCTTTAAACAAAACAAATGGCAGCATCCGCGGAATATATGTTACGAGAGTCATCCCAATCACAATCGCCGCAATCGTTATACTCATTCTCTGCTCCCCTTTCTTTTGGCCTGGTCAGCTGCTTCAATACTGATCGCGGCAATAAGCGTCGACACAATAATAGACCAGCCGCTTGAAAGAGCATCCGAGTACGTAAAAACACAGTTTAATACCGCTGCAGTAGAAGCCAGCAGGACCGCTTTTGCGCTTTTTTTAAGCGACGGCACCAAAAGACCAATAAACATGGCGTATAAGGCAATGCCCATACTTTCCTGAACAACAGGCGGCATGGCACTTCCTGCCAGATAGCCGACTCCCGAGGCGAGCACCCAGCTGGAATAAGAAATAAGCACAAGACCTGCCATAAAAGAGGAATGAAGCGTTCCGCTTTTCATTGCCGCCACTGAAAATGTTTCATCTGTCACGCCAAAGGCATAAGCGGCTTTTTTCCAGAGAGGCTCTTCTTCCGCTTTTTCATTTAAAGCAGTTGACATTAGAAAGTGGCGGATGTTCAGAATAAAGGTCGTCAGCACAATTTCAAAAATCCCTGTGCCGATCGTGATCAAGCTTAAAGCTATATACTGAGCGGCTCCGGCAAAAACAAAGATGCTCAATGACATCGCCTCGGCCAATGTTAATCCCGCACTTTTAGCGAGCAGGCCATATGTAAGAGCTGCCGGCACATAACCAATGGCAATGCCTATGCCGGCTGCGAGCCCCTCTTTAAATTCGCTTTGCGCTGCCGCTGTTGTTTCCACTTCGTCCCCTCCATTTTCTCATTTTTCAACAAATTATACTCTTTTACGTGGAGTCCAACAATAAAAAAATGCGCCGGCAGCAGGCTGGCGCGTGTATTATCTCTGTTTTTCAATTTGTTTTTTAAGAGATCTTCTTAAAATTTTTCCAGTCGTGTTTTTCGGCAGCTCTTTTAAAAACTCTACGGATGATGGTACCTTATACGAAACAAGTCTTTCTTTGCAATATGTCCGGATCTCTTCTTCGGTTAGGGAATCTCCATGTTGAACAACAAAAGCGAGAACCGCTTCTCCATAATCGGGATCCGGGACACCAAGCACAGCGGCTTCCCTAATACCGGGGTGCTCATATAAGACTTCTTCTACTTCACGCGGATATACATTGTACCCGCCTACTAATATCAGATCTTTTTTCCGGTCTACAATATAAAAATAGCCTTCATCGTCCTGGCAGGCCAAATCCCCGGTATACAGCCAGCCGTCCCGAAGAACAGCCGCTGTTTCTTCCGGCATTTTATAATATCCTTTCATCACATTTGGCCCTCTCACAATCAATTCACCTACCTGGCCAAGTGCTATTTCTTCGCCGAGTTCATTGACGATTTTGTTTTCAACGTTCGGAATAGAGCAGCCAATCGAACCGGCTTTACGTGGACGGTCAAGCGGGTTAAAACAAGTAACCGGGCTTGCTTCTGACAGTCCGTACCCTTCTGAAACGCGCACATAAAATGTTTCCTCGAACTGCTTCAAAAGGGAGACAGGCATAGGCGCTCCGCCGGAGATACAAAGGCGAACAGACGAAAAATCAGCCGGTTGTGCCTTTGAATGCTGTATTAAAAAAGAATACATGGTCGGCACACCAGCAAACACAGTCGCTTTGTGTTCTTTAGCTGCCTGAAACACTTCTTTCGGGCTGAATGACGGCAGAATAATGATTTCGGCTCCGCAAATAAGAGGCGTATTCAGCATGACCGTTAAGCAAAAAATATGAAACATCGGCAGAGCGGTGATGACAATATCTGAATTCGTCATAGATAAGTATTCGGCAATATCCCTCGCATTTGAATATATATTTTTATGCGTCAGCATGACACCTTTCGGATGTCCGGTTGTACCAGATGTATATAAAATCACAGCTGTATCTGCTTCGCACAAATCAAGCCTGCAAAGGGGATTTCCACACTCAGCTAATTCAGAAAACGTTTTCAATTTTAAAGAAATAGAAAAATCCGGCTTATTAGGTTCATATGTAAAGGGATGATCAGATGTACAGAGAATAAACTGGCTGACAGACGGAAGTTCCTGATGCATACTCTCCATAACGGGAAGCAGCTTGTCCGTTGTCACAACTGCTTTTGTATCACTATTTTGTAAGATATAAAGCAATTCATTTTGTGTATAAGCTGGGTTGATTGGAACCACGATGAGACCCGCCCGCAGCGCCCCATACAATGAAACGATAAACTGCGGTGAATTGCCCAGCAATAAAGCAATGTGGTCTCCCTTTTGAAAACCAAGTGACTGCAGGCCGGCCGCAAATCGTGTAGCATTCTCGTTCAGCTCCCGATAAGTCGCAGACGTATTTAAAAATGCATATGCTCTTTTGTTCGCTTGAATAGACGCCATTTGTTCAAGTGCCCATGATACATTCACCGTTTCGTCCTCCCCCATGTCAAACAAATAACAAATCTGTTTTCTCTATTATATAAAACAACAAAAAAGCCGCAAGTGCGGCTTTTGGGCTGCCAGCAAATGCCCGCTTTCAATGTTGCCTGCCCACTGTGAATGCTCATGCCTCTAACCGCTTCCCATCCGGCAGCGTTCCTTGAAGGACAAGTGTTTTAAATCAGCCTGCTTTCTATATTTTAAAAACCAATTTCCAAGTTTTCTCTTGCGAGCATAATAGGGCCGCTAAATTCTTCGCCGGCTTCCTGGACAAGCTGATCAAGTTCTCCAAAGTGAGGCAAATGAGTCAGCACTAATGTTTTTACCTGTGCTTCCCTGGCAAGGATGCCGGCTTCCTGCGCTGTCATATGCCCGGCCGAAGAGCCATCCATTCCTTTATATAAGTTGCTTTCAGCAAGCAGTACATCTGCACCTTGTGCAAAAGATGCAAGCTCCCTTTGAAAGGCGGTATCCGCTGTATAGACCACCGTATCTGTTCCGTCTGTCATTTTGATGGCATAGCAGGGCGCCGGGTGATTTGTTTTGAAAAATGAAATCGAAAAAGGCCCGGTTTGAAGTATATCCGAAGGATTATAAGCAACGCCCTTCGTTATATTTTTGTACGTCAAGGTTTGGAATCCGTCTGCTTCATTATGTCCGTAAATAGCAAGAGGCTCTTCCCTCGTTTTACTTGTAAAAGAATCAATTAAAAGCGCATGCTGCAATACGCCAATATCCGCTACATGATCTGCGTGATAATGGGACAGAATAACAGCATTAAGATCTGCTGGCTTTAAATGATTTTGCAGTTTCGATAAAACAGCGCTGCCGCAGTCTACAAGCAGCTTGAAACCATCATGTTCAACCAGATATCCGCTGCTGGCCTCATTCGCTTTCGGAAAGCCGCCCCAGCAGCCTAGTACAGTTATATTCATGTATGTATGCTCCTTTCTTTTTTCATTGTATTCCCTTATTCCGAAAAAATAAAATAAATTTTCAGAAAACGGTTGACGATTTGGTTCTGTTATAATACACTGTTAATAACAAATCAATCAGTTATATAACAAAGGAGAGACAAACATGATCACAGACATCGTTGAATTTTTCAAAAACCTTCCGCCAAAACAATGCACAAGCTGCGGTTCTCATATCGAAGAACAGCATGACTGCTACAGCAATACATGCTCAACTTGCGCATCAAAGGATCTGTAACCCTGTCGCCTGCGTCATAAAAACCCCCTGCCTCAACCGGCAGGGGGTTTCATTTACGTTTTTATTGCGCTTCTTTACCCGGCTGAGCCGGCGTGGCAACATTGCCGACAGAAAAAGCCGATTTTGGCATTGTGTGCAGTCCTCGTGCTGTAACGTGCACCTGTACATAATAGACAGCTTCTTCGTTAAATGTTTTGGAAAGAGTATATACTCCATTTCCTTTTGAGACTGCATCGAGCATTTCGCTGTTTTCTTTATGTCCATCTTTCCAAATTTCATATTTTACTTCATCGGGATTATCAACTGGTTCTCCGTCTTCGGTAATGGTAGTAGAAACCGTGACTTCTTCGCCTGCATCCACTTTTTCCGGTACATGAAGAACAGCTTCAACCGGCTCGGGAAGCGGAGGCGGCTCGTTTTTTTCAGGTGCACAGGCGGCCAGCAACAATCCAAGCATCATCATGCATACTGCTTTCCAGTTCATGTTTCCTCTCCTTCTTCCATCAGCGCCGGCAGAGTAACCGTAACGGTTGTCCCTACTCCTGCTTCGCTTTGTATGTTAAGCTCTCCTCCATGGCGTTCAACAATCTGCTTCACAATCGACAAACCCAAACCTGATCCCCCGTCTTCACGGGTACGCGCTTTATTGATACGGTAAAATTGGTTTGTGACCTTCGGAATTTCTTCCTCAGGCATGCCGGCTCCAATATCACGAACGATCCATTTAACTTGATCTTTTTCTTGTCTGAGCGTAATGTAAATGGGCTTATTTTTTTGCGAATACCGCACCGCGTTGTCAATAATATTGGTCATCACTTGACTCAGCCTGTCTTCATCCCCATATACAATCGTTTCCTCGTCTATGTCAAGCGCAAAACGGTCATGCTTCAGCCGAAACGTGTCGACAGTCCGGTAAACAAGATCGGCAAGCGGAAGAAAGGTTTTTTCTATGTTCATTTTATTCGAATCGAGCCGGATTAATTCAAGCAGATCGTTTACAAGGCGCTCCATTCGGGCGGCCTCGCGCTGAATAATACTGAGCTGCTGTTCCGGGCGGCCGATACCGTTTATCATTGCTTCACTATAGCCCTTTATATAACTGAGCGGAGTACGAAGCTCATGTGAAACAGTTGCCAAAAATGTTTTCCGCTGTTCGTTTTCTTTTTGAATCGCTTCAGCCATTTCATTGAACGTACGCGCAAGCTGGCCAAACTCATCCTTTGATTCAGCCGGTACGCGTGCCATATAATCCCCTTTTGATAAGCGGACGGCCGCTCCTTTCATCTCTTCAAGCGGCTTGACTACATGGCGGGTCCACCTCATGCCTCCATACAGGAGAACAGCCGTCAGCAATGCAGCCCCCGCTGCCCAGAACAAGATCAGGCTCGACACAAGCTCTTCAATTCGTTCGAGGGGTATATACAAATAAAGAATGCCTTTTAACTGCTTGTCGTCCAAAAGTGGATAAATAACGGAAATAATCTGCCGGTCAAACCGCTCGGAATAACCGGTTTCTTCAATCATTTTATTTTCCAGCAGCTTTTCTCTTTCTTCCGGCCCGATCAGTGTTTCATAATCCGCTTCATATGGAATACAGGCAGCAAGCTCTCTCGGGTTATGTACGGCGAAAGCTTCAAATGGTGACTTTTCACTGAACCAGGCGACGCGCTCTACAAATGCAGCGTTCAATTCTCCTCCCTCATAATCGTCCGACAGGTTTTCTGCTGCGGCTTTCAGTTCGTCTTTAACGCTTTCTACATACAGCTTTTCATACAGCGTATAAGCGAGGCCAAATGCAGATCCAACCGCAAGAAGAACAAAAATAAACAGCGTCACCCACAGCTTTTTCCGAAATGTCATATTGTGCCGTCCACAAATTTATAGCCAATTCCCCAAACGGTTTCAATGGAGGCTCCTTCGTGCTTCAATTTCATCCGCAATGTTTTAATATGTGTATCTACTGTTCGGGTGCCGCCCCTGTACTCTGTTCCCCAGACGGTTTCAAGCAGTTCTTCCCGCGAAAAAATCCGCCCCCGGTTTTTTGCAAGAAGAACGAGCAAGTCAAATTCTTTCATTGTCAGCCCGACGGCTGTACCGTCTACCTTTACTGTCCGGGAATGAATATCGATCAAAAGAGTTTGATAGTGGATCGTTTCCCGTTTATCCGTCGAAGAGCCGAATCGCCGAAGCACTGCTTGAATACGGGCAGTCATTTCTCCAGGAGAAAAGGGCTTCACAATATAGTCATCTCCTCCAAGCGAAAAGGCGCGCACCTTGTCCCACTCTTCTCCGCGTGCGCTCAAAAAAATAATGGGGATGTCGCTGTAAGAACGGATGGCCTCGCACACGGCAAAACCATCGCGCCCGGGCATCATAATATCCAGCAGTATAAGGTCCGGCCGAAGCTCTTTTAATTTTTCTTCCGCTTCTTCTCCATTTAAAGCTGAGCTGACGGTGTACCCGGCATTTTCCAGATACATCGTGACCAAATCCACCATATCCTGCTCATCATCTACAACTAATAAATGCGTCATCTCATTCACCTTCTTCAACAAAAATCATAAATGGTCCTTTACCTATATTAATATTCTTGCGTTTTTCAAGTGTTTTTTCTTCATACAAAGAAAGTGTCCCGCTGTCATAGCCGGCTGAAAGAATCGTTTTTCCAAGTACGGCAATGGCGAATGGATTGGCCGGCGCGTCCGTTTGCGCCGCCAATTTTCTTTCGGGATCAAAAGCAAACAGCTTATTCGATCCATGGCTCGCGGCATACATAAACCCGCTTTTTGAAGCAAAAGCAATGGGCATGACCGGTGCATCTGCTGTTCCAGTTAATGAACCAGTTTCAAGTGAATAGACACGAATGGTTTCACCGGCACGAGCCCCAACCCCATGGCCGCCAACCCACAGCTCGTTTTTTTCTTTATTTACAGCTAAGCCAGTCGAAGACGTTGGGATGGCAAATTCCCGGGTAATGCGGTGTGTGTGTACATCCAATTCTGATAGTACCGTATCCCGGTAATTAATAATATACAATTTCCCTTTATATTCAAGCATGGTCATCGGGTAATGCCCCGTTCGTGTTTTTTGTGTTTCCCGGCCTTCGCTATTTAAAAAATGGACCGCTCCGTCTTCCTTTACTGAAAGCGCCACTTCATTTGTTTCTTTAACATAAGCCGCACCTGTCACTCCTTTTGGCACTTCCCACTCCGCAAGCTCTTTGCCCGTCTCAACCGAGTAAAGCCTGGCATGAGTAAGTTCTGTGCCGTACAAAAGCATTTTATCGTCAAACAGAAGACTGCCTGTGTATGGTTCGTCAAACGCCCACTCAGCAAGTATGGTCCCGTCGGGTGAGATAAAGGTTATGCCCGGCTCTTTAATGGTTAAAACAGCGGCAAACTTATCTGCATGAACCGGCTCAAATGCTGCGCGGCCGCAGCCGGCAAGCAGCAAAAGCATGACCAGTATAATACTCTTCACTTTTATGCGCCTCCCTGCTTTTCCTTTCATTATAGGGATTGGGTGTGAAATAAGTGTGAAGATTATTCGAAAAAGACGGCTGAAGCCGTCTCATGCTGCTTCAAGCCGCCCATACTGCTTTTTGTACTGGCCGCGGAAATACAAAGCAGTTACCGTTATATTAAACAGGGCAAATCCAATTAAAACAGCGGCATTCTGCCACATAAATGTATAATCGCCACTTGAAATAACGGCTCTAAACGCATTGATCGAATAAGCCATTGGCAAAAAGCTGGTCAAGTGCTGCAGTGCTTTCGGAATAAGCTCGAGCGGGAACGTTCCGCCGCTTGCTGTCAGCTGGCTGATCAAAATCAGCACTGCTACAAAACGGCCTGGATTGCCGAGGATCGTGGCCAGCATTTGAATGAGCGTCATAAAAGCAGCGCTCGCGATAAACGCCAATATAAAAAAGCGCGGTACGCTTTGCACATGCAAATGAAGCACACCGAGCAAAAAGATCGATGCAGCTGCTGCCTGACACGCACCGACAAGCAGAAAGATACCAAGCTTTCCACGAAACCAGGCAAGTCCGCTTTTCGGCTGCTCCGGCGTCTCTTTGAGCGGGAAAATAATCGTCAGCATAATCGCGCCAACAAACAAGCCGAGTGACAGCATATAAGGCGCCATGCCTGTTCCGTAGTTTGGCACTTTGTGTAAGGACTCTTTTTCTACCTGCACCGGTTCTGCCATCATATTATACGTATCATCATCAGCTTTCATATCTCCTGCTTCACCCGCTGCTTTTGACAATTCCGCCTCCAATTTTTTTGTTCCTTGTTCCAGATCAGCAGATCCTTTGGCGAGCTCCGCAGAACCATCAGCCAGCTTCCCTGCCCCGTCAGATAACTGATGGGACCCGCCGGCAAGCTCCGATAATCCAGTTGAGAGGTCACCCGCTCCTTTTGCCAGTGTATCGGCTCCTGATTTCGCTTCGGCTGTTTTTTCGGTCATCGTGTTTAATCCGGTTACGAGTGTCCCGCTGCCTGATTGAATATTTTTCGCGCCTTCATTTAGTGCAGCGGCTCCCGACTGGAGGTTCCCAAGACCCGCCTGCAGCTGCTGCTGGCCTTTTTGTATCTCTCCAAGTCCAGCCGATAATTCATCCAGCTTGCCAGGCATCGTCTGTGAAACTGATTTATTTAATTCCCGTGCTCCTGATCCAATCTGGCTGCTTCCACTTTGCAGCTCATCAACCCCCGCTGAAATGCCTTCATTCAACTTTTCCTGCTGCGCAGCCATTTTTGTTTGCATAGTAGCAATCTGTTCTTCCGTCATCACCTGTGATAACACCGGCAGCAGCTCATCCATTTGGGCTTTTTGCGCTGCACTGATTTGACTTTTCAACTTTGCTTCAAATTGATCCATGCCAGCGTTTAATTCATCTGCGCCTGAAGCAAGAGAAGCGGCTCCATCCGCCAGGGCTGGAACCTGTTCGCGAAATTGGTCTACGCCGCTTTTTGCAGCAGTGGTTCCGTCTATCAGCTTCGGCATACTGTCATTTGCTGATGCAAGACCGTCTTTAAGAGAAGCCGACCCGGCAGCAAGCTGATCGATGCCCGCCTGCAGATTCTGTCCTCCGTCTGCAAGCTTTGCCTGTCCGTCTGTAAGCTGACTAAGGCCGCTGGAAAGAGAAGCCGCTCCGCTTGCGACCTGCTTCGACCCTTCCGTTGCTTTGTCTACTCCCGAAGCAAACGAAACCGAATTATTCGCAAGATCGGCCAGATTTTTTTTCAATTCACTCGTCCCTTTTGTTATGTTCAGCGCGCCTTCGTCAAGCTTTTCGGCTCCTTTTCCAGCTTCTGTATAACCGTCTCCCATTTTCTTAACAGCGTCAAACATCGACTTTGCGTACGTTTTTGTGACGTCCTTTTGAATAGATGCCCGAATTTCTTTCATCGCAGACTGGCCAATTTGCGAGGAAACAAAATTGTAGCTTTCATTTGGCGTATAAATTAATTCAAGCTTTTCCGGTTTTGCATCCATTAACGTCGTAGCGTTTTGAGAGAAGTTTTCAGGTATTTCGATCATCATATAATATTCCTGCTGTTTTAAACCGTCGAGTGCTTCTTTTTTGGTGACGATGTGGAAATCAAAATCATTGCTTTTTTGGAGCTCTTTTTCGAGACCATCCCCAATATGAAGGCTTTCTCCTTCGTAATCCGCTCCCTTATCGTTATTGACAACTGCAACCGGCAGCTGATCCAAATGTCCGTATGGGTCCCAAAATGCCCATAAAAAAATACCGGAATACAAAAGTGGAATCAGCATAATGGCAATGATCGAAATGCGCAGCATTCGATTTTGGCCGATTTCTTTTATTTCTTTCCAAAACATATGATTACCTCCGTATTGACCAAATCGTTCATTTGGTCATTTTATTTCAAAAAGAAAGCCCCTTACCGGGACAATCCTTTAAATATAAACAGCTCAAACAGTTTAGCAATTTCTTCTTTTGACAGCGTGCGGCCGCGCCGCTCCCAGTCCGCTACGAGCGTAACATAAAGCTTCAGCATCACAAAAGCCGCTATCTCAGGATCCGTCTGCTCAATTTCATTTTTCTCCATCGCTTCTTTCGCTTTAGCGGCAATATAAGCGACAATGGCATCTTCCATTTTTTTTAATGCCTCGGCTGCTGCGGGTGTTCCCATTTCCTTTTCTTCCTGGAACAGCTTGATCGCAAGTTGATGCTTTGTGCGGAAAACAAGCATTTCAAACAGCGCCAGATGAACATTTTCCTGAAAGGAATGTGCCGGGTCAATGACGGCTTCTGCCGCTTCTTTCATTTCTTCGATCAATGTCACCCAAATATCTTGAAATAATTCATCTTTGTTTTTAAAAAAGGTATAAATAGTGCCTTTGCCGACATTGGCCAGTTTCGCCACCTGATCCATTGTGGTGGCCTTGTAGCCAAACATTGTAAACGATTTTGTTGCGGCTTCAATAACATCTTTTTTCCGTCCCGACGCCACTTCTCCACCTCTTTTTGACCAAAATAACAATTTGGTCATTTAGTTCTGATGCTTATTTTATGCTTCTCGTCTTTTCTTGTCAATAAAAAATCCCACCGAAGAACGGCGGGATAGATATTATAGTTTTCCTTCTTCCTTTAAGTGCTTCATAACTACAGCACCAAGCGCCTCAATAAATTCCGGACGGGCGTTCGGCATGGCTGGACGGTAGTATTCAGCACCAATTTCATCTGTAACAACCCGGCATTCATAGTCATTATCGTACAGCACTTCAAGATGATCCGCCACAAATCCGGCCGGCACATACATAAACGCTTTATAGCCGTTTTGCTTATATAAATCACGTGTTAAATCCTGAACATCCGGCCCAATCCATGGCTCCGGTGTATTGCCGGCACTTTGCCAGCCAACAGCATACTGCTCAACGCCCGCTGCGCCGGCAATTAAGTCGGCTGTTTCTTTCAGCTGCTGTGGATACGGATCACCCGCTGCAATGATTTTTTCCGGCAGGCTGTGCGCGGATACAATCAGTACAAAGTTCTTTCTTTCTTCCTCGCTCATCGTTTGAAGCGTCTCTTCAATTTGATCTGCCCAGTATTGAATAAATTTAGGCTCCTGATACCAGCTTTCAATTGACGTAATGGAAGGTCCGTTAATATTCGCTGACTCTTCAGCCGCCCGCTCATTATATGACTTCACACTAAACGTAGAAAAGTGCGGCGCCAATACGATTGAAACAGCTTCCTCAATGCCGTCCTGCTCCATTTGATGTACAGCATCTTCAATAAAAGGCTCGATGTGCTTTAAGCCAATATACAGCTTGAATTCGATTTCCTGCTGCATATTGTTTAAGAAATCTGTAAGCTTCTGCGCCTGCTCTTCGGTAATTTTAGCAAGCGGCGAAATACCGCCAATGGCTTCATAGCGGCTTCGCAAATCTTCCAGTGCTTCCTCTGACGGCTTGCGGCCGTGCCGGATATGCGTATAGTATCGTTCAATATCTTCTTCTTTATAAGGCGTTCCGTACGCCATCACAAGAAGGCCCATCTGTTTTTTAGTCATGCTGCTTCCACCTCGTTTGATTCATTGCTTCTTTTATCTAGTATGACATGAAAAAAAGATTCGTTAAAATAAATGGCTTATCGTGCTGTATATTCATGAACAAATGCCGTCAGACGCTTTAACGTATCCGGATTTACTTCCGGGAATACACCGTGCCCAAGATTGAAAATATGGCCCGGTGACGCCAGCCCCTGATCTAAAATCGCCTTCGTGCGCTCTTCAATGACTTCCCACGGAGCCAGTAAAATGGCAGGGTCCAGGTTCCCCTGCAATGTTTTAGTCAAGCCCATTTCCCTTGCTTCAGCGATTTGGGTGCGCCAGTCGAGTCCGACTACATCAAGCGGAAGGTCATGCCACTCTTTTGCTAAATGGCTCGCACCTACTCCAAACATAATCATCGGTACCCCTTCTGAACGAAGCTCGCTGAAAATCCGTTCCATCACCGGTTTAATAAACGTCCGGTAATCAGATACGTTTAGCGCACCTACCCACGAATCAAAAATCTGTATGGCTTTGGCGCCTGCTTTAACTTGGGAACGAACATATGTAATCGTCATGTCCGCCAGTTTATCCATAAGCGCGAACCATGCTTTTGGCTCCGCGTACATAAATGCTTTTGTTTTATTGTAGTTTTTGGATGGCCCGCCTTCGATCATATAACTGGCCAGCGTAAAAGGCGCACCGGCAAAACCAATTAACGGGACGTTCAACTGCTCTTCTGTCAGCAGCCGGATGGTCTCAAGCACATAAGGCACGTCGCTTTCCGGGTCGATCTCTCCAAGTTTTTCCACGTCTTGCAGCGAGCGGATCGGATTTGATATCACCGGGCCGATGCCAGATTTTATATCTACATCCACTCCAATAGACGGAAGCGGGGACATAATATCTTTATAAAGAATCGCTGCATCAACATCGTACTGCTCAACCGGCAGGCGTGTAACATACGCACAAATTTCCGGATGGTGTGTAATTTCAAACAGCGAATATTTTTCCTTCAGCTTCCGGTATTCCGGCTGTGAACGTCCTGCCTGGCGCATAAACCAGACAGGTGTATAGTCTGTTTTTTCTCCCCGTGCCGCTTTTAAAAATGTATCATTCAAATGCCTCATATGGATTGAGAGCCACCTTTCAACTATGACAGATTAGAATTACTATTATGTATTATAGCTTACAATATGGTACTTTTCACTAAAGAGGTGTACTGTTCGCAAATTTGCCAAAATAATGTGTGGAAATTGGAAAGAAGGGTACAAAAAAAGATATACTAGAACGTGAGGTGATTGGAGATGAATGTGTTTATTACAACCGGAACGTATGACTTTTTAAAAACCATCCAGAAAAAGCACAGTAAAGAAAATATTTTACTGATGGACGGTGCCCAGGGTGCGGCCCTTGTTCATGAAACAAGCGGCAAAACGGTTTTTTCAACCCCGCGCCGCTATGAAGTCGTGGATGCTTCTGGAGAACTGGTAAACCGCGGTTATGTTGTTTTAAACAATATCCCTGTAACGGACGAAGGCCGCCCTTTATTTGAACACCGCTTTAAAAACCGGGCAGGTGCGATTGAGAATCAGCCAGGATTTCTCTCAATTAGAGTTCTGCGCCCAATTAAATCAGATACGTACGTTATTTTTACACAATGGGAAGATTCGGCGTCGTTTGAAAATTGGAAATCCTCCCAGGCATTTAATGAAGCACACAAAAAGCGTGGTACCGAAGGCGGGCTTGATAAAAAGCCAAATATCTTTTCCGGTGAATCTTACGTAACAACCTTTACTATTCCAAACGAACAATAACAGCCAGGGGGTACCCCCTGGCTGTTACTATAGACAAAGTAAGAAAGCAGGCTGATTGAAAGCGGGCGTTTGCCGGCTGCCTGAGCCAGGGGTATCCCCTGGCTTCTTGCCGTTTTTATGCTTGAAGGCGGCGATTAAGCCGCTTGTTTAAGAAAAAAGCAATCAGCAGAAAAATTCCGCCGCCCAGCAGCCAGCCAGCTGCTACATCCGTTGCATAGTGGGCATGACCCGCTACCCGGCTGGCGCCTGCTAAAAAGGCAAGCAGCAGTGCAGCCGCATAAAAAGACGTGGTTTTTTTCACATATAAGCAAAGAAAGTAGGCCACAAACAAATAAAAAATAAGACCGATCATGGCATGGCCGCTGACAAAGCTGAACCCATCTTCTCCATGCGGAAAGGGCGGCCGCTCGCGGGCGACCCATTCTTTCAATGCTTTATTTAGTACATTTCCGAGCCCTACACCAATTAAAACGGCCGTCATACCTGCTATGTTTCGCTTCCAGAACAGAAACACAATAAGCAGAATAGCCCCTCCGCTTAAAACAGCTTGAGAGCCGAGCACGCTGAAATAGGCAAAAAAGGAATCTCCATCAAAAGCATCGAGCATGGCACGGTCGATGCCCGATGCCCAGCCGGAATCAAATCCCAACAATAAAACCGCAAATAAAATCAAACAAACTAAACTAATCCAGAGCAATCTCTACACCTCTGTATGTTTTTCAACAGTGTAGCATGACCAATGAACCAGTGCCATACAAAATCCTTTTTTAAAAGCGATTCATTTTTTTCAACCGACCTGGTGTGTATATCCAAACAAAGAAAAGCGTGAACGTAACAGACGCAGACAAAACAATAGCGCCTTCCAGCCATCCGCCTGAAAGAGCGGCAATGCCGAATACACCCGATTGAATCAGCAGTACACGCATCAACAAAAGCTGAAGTGCCCTTTGCTTTCCTTCTTCCCCTTGCGGATAAAGCTTCGGCCAGATCAGATAGCCGTGTTTGGCCCAAATAGGCAGTAATTGAAATCCGGTTAAGTACAAAAAGAGCAGCGCAGAAATGAGCTGAATCGGCAGCAGGCCACTTAAGGTGATAATCAATGCAGCGATCACAGTCAGCCGGACAAACAATCCAATATATTCATTCATCCGCACAAAGGTCCGGAAAAGCAGATACGTGTACGTGCCCTTTTCTGGTCCCGGCAGCAGGCCATCCAGCCAGGCACGGCGCTTTACCGTTCCACGCAAATGCGGCACATCTGTAAACATATTCGCCAGCCGGTAAAAAGCCGCCATTCTTTTTCCTTCAAGCTCAGCCAGCAGTTCCCATTTTAAAGGACGGTTTCCGAGCCGTCTTATATAAAACAGCCATAGCAGTCCAAGCAGCACAGCGGCACCGGCCCATACATACTTCGTTAAAAAAACAGCCGATAGAAAAGAGACGTTCAGCAGAAAACGAACTGCTATATCCATTGTTCGTGTTTGGCCTGTCAGCGTGTTTAACGCACGAAAACGACAAAATAAATTCCAGATCTTCGCGGCCAAAACAGCGCCTAAAAATACAAAAAAGTTTTCATATCCTGTTCCCGCGGCTTTTGCATACATCGGCATAGCAAATGCTAACAGCGCAATGAGTACATAGCTTTGTGCTGCAAAGCTCGTCCACACCGCTTTTTGAAAATAAGCTTTCAACTCACTTTCAAGCGGAAGCAGATACACTGTATCAGGCGGCTTTATATAGGTGTAAACGGGGCTCCAGGCAAGCACGGCACCGAGCACAGCCGCCATAATAAAAGGGGCCGGAAATGATTCATCAATGGTGCGTATCCAGCCGCTGTAATAATACAAAAGCGCCCCTAGCGCAAAAACGAGCACAAAAGCCAGATGATCATTAAACATATAACGTGTATACTTGCGGATTTCCGTATAATAAGCGGAAGCACGTTCTTTAAACAAATCGTTCGCTGAAAACTTCATAGTGCTGCTTCCTTCGTCAATTCTACATAAATATCATCCAGTGCAGCGCCCGGCATACTGAAATTACGACGCAGCTCTTCCATTGTGCCTTTCGCACGCACGTGCCCTTCATGTAAAATCACAAATCTGTCACAATACCTTTCCGCCGTCGCCAGGATGTGAGTGGACATTAAAATGCCCGCACCGCTTTTTTTCATGTTATCCATTAAATCGAGAAGCGAACGGATACCGAGCGGGTCAAGTCCTACAAACGGCTCGTCGATAATATAAAGCGCCGGCTCCGTTAAAAACGCGCCCATAATCATCACTTTCTGTTTCATTCCTTTTGAAAAGTGAGCCGGAAACCATTTCATCTTTGCATCCAGACGAAATTCTTTTAAAAGCGGGCCAATGCGTTTTTCATACTCTGCTTCTGATAAGCCATAAGCAGCGGCTGTTAACCGCATATGTTCCTCAAGTGTCAGCTCATCATAAAGCACCGGTGTTTCCGGTATAAATGAAAACTGGCGCCGGTACACGGATGGATTTTCTTCAAGAGTGCGCCCATTGATCGAAACGCTTCCTTTCGTCGGCTCCATTAAGCCAATAATATGCTTGATAGCTGTACTTTTACCGGCTCCGTTTAATCCGATCAGCCCGACAAGCTCGCCCTTGCCGACTTGAAATGAAACGTCGTGCAGTACTGGTTTCCGGGTATACCCTCCGGTAATATTTTCCACAGATAATAATGACATTCGAAAACGTCCTTTCTCCTCAAATCGTTACCCGTATCATATCAAAATTATCCCTTTTGCACATAGTTCCCTGCACCTGGAATGTATGCTACACTTTTCTTAGCCAATACATAAAAGGAGTGCTGAATCATGGACAACTGCATATTTTGTAAAATTATAAAAGGAGACATTCCGTCAGCAAAAGTATACGAAGACGAAAATGTCTATGCTTTTCTCGATATCAGCCAGGTAACAAAAGGCCATTCACTGGTGATCCCAAAAGCGCACCATGAAAATCTTTTCGAGCTTCATCCAGAAACAGCCGGCCCTTTCTTCGAATCGGTACAGAAAGTAGCGAAGGCCATTCAAGCTGCTTTCTCTCCTAAAGGGTTGAATTTATTAAACAACAACGGTGAAACAGCCGGACAGACGGTTTTCCATTACCATATGCACTTAATTCCACGTTACGGAACAGACGATGGCTTCCATCCTTCATTTAAAGAAAGTAATGGCCAGTACGATTTAGCGCAAATTGCTTCTTTGATCCATTCTCGCCTTTAAGAAGAAGCTGCTGACCTATGTTTGTCCGATTCTTTTTTCGGGAACGATAATTCATATATGTATGAATAGATACGAATAACATGACTAAAGAGGTGGAAAACATGAATAAGAAAGCCCTATTTGCAGGATTTGCAGCTGGACTTGCCGGCGGTGCGGCGGCAACGCTGTTGAATGCACCGGCAAGCGGACAGGAAACACGTAAAAATTTAAAAAACAAGCAAGTGTCCGCCAAGCTGGCTTCGATGGAAATCAAGGATAATGCCGGCCAGGTAAAAGAGTCCGTTAAGCGTCTTGTTCAAACAGCGAAACAGGAAGTGCCTGAAAAAGTAAATAGTTTAAAAACAAATGCGGCTCTTTGGAAAGAAAGTATTGAGCCAAATGTTAAAACACTTCAAAAAGAAATTTCCAATATTCAACATACCGTTGAAGACCTGCAGGAAACTCTGCCGCAGCCGCCGGGCTCAGGCAAATAAAATAAACGAAAAGGGAATTCCCTTTTCGTTTATTTTATTTTTCAGCTTATTCAAAAATTTTCGTTAATTTCCTCTTTCTATTTTTTTATTTTATTGGCATAATATAAAGCAATGAAATAATAGATTTGAGGTGGACGACATTCATAAAGCAAACGATTCTGCATCGACCCATCATTATACAATGAAAGAAGCATTTATGTTCAGCCAGCGGATGGCCCAGCTTTCAAAAGCGCTATGGAAAGCAGTCGAAAAAGACTGGCAGCGCTGGATTAAACCTTATGATTTAAATATTAACGAACACCATATTTTATGGATTGCTCATCATTTACAAGGGGCTTCTATCTCCGATGTGGCTAATTTCGGTGTTATGCATGTATCTACAGCGTTTAACTTCTCAAAAAAACTAGAAGAACGCGGTCTTTTGACGTTTTCTAAAAAAGAAGATGACAAACGAAATACATATATCGAAATTACGCCTGCCGGCCAAGAATTAATTTTTGATTTAATGGAGCAGTATGATCCTGAATCCAACCTCGTCTTCTCTGGTACTGCGCCGCTGCGTGAATTATTTGGAAAGTTCCCCGATATGGTTGAACTAATGGCGATTATTAGAAATATTTACGGGGATGATTTTATGAATATTTTCGAGACCTCTATTCACAATATCGAACGGGACTTCGATGAAGAAAACGGAGAGTTAAAGCGGGCTAAACGTTCACAGGCGTCCGAGTAAGCAGACTGCTGGCCGGATGCTTTTTAATGCGGGAAAAGCGGTTCGTTCTTTTTCTCCGGATCCGTTCAAACAAACAGTTCCCCGCTTTTTATCCTGATTGGTCCAGCCTGCCGCAGACGTCCTGGCCGGCCAATCTTAACACCCTGTTCTCTTTCAAAGCTGTTTCGCTTAAAGGAATCGTTTTTGATATGACCGTGTAAAAACCGCTGCCCGTCTATGCCAGCAAGGTTCTGCTTGAATTTCTTTCTGAGGAGCTTCGTCTTCTTCCCTCGATCATGCAATGATTAGGCATTAATGGAAGTACTGGTATCGAAATAAATGGATTCATAGAAGCATTATAAGCGGGTTCTATTTTCAATTTTTTCGACCTTTTGATATAGTTAAAGGTACAGAGCTTACAGAGGGGGCATCATATGGCGGCATTAATTATTACATTTATTCTTTTCTCCGTCTTTATTTTGTATCATATAAATCGAATGACAAACTTACTGTGTATTCAAAAGGAAATTCCGGAAGAGCGGCATGAAAAAATATTCCGGACCGTAAATATTTTAATGGTTATTTTACTTTGCTCTTCTTACATTGAAATATTATATGTATAGGCCTGTTCTTTTTCAGAAGACGGGTCTTTTCTTTTCCCAAGCCGGCAACTGTGTTATAGTTGTCTGTGGAATAGAGATTAAATGAACATTAGGGAGTTGTTTTTTGCATGAAGAAATGGGCATTGCCATTATCGCTTGCAGCAGGCGTGCTGGCGCTTTCCGGCTGTGGAAACAGTGAAGGAAACGTTATCGCTACATCAAAAGCTGGCGACGTAACGGACATGGAGCTTTACGCAGAAATGAAAGAAAAATACGGCCCGCAAATGGAACAGGCCCTGCAGGAACTAATGCAGAAAAAAGTTCTTTCCGACAAATATGAAGTAACGGATGAAGAGCTTGATAAAGAAGTGAAAACGGCAAAAGAACAGCTGGGCGACCAGTATGAAATGTTCTTGGCTCAATACGGACTTGATGAAGATGGCTTTAAAGAATTCCTAAAGCTCGAGCTTCTTCGTGAAAAAGCAGCGCTTGCCGATATAAAAGTAACGGATAAAGAAGTCAAAGAATATTACGATTCATGGCAGCCGGAAATTCAAGTCAGCCACATTCTTGTAGAAGATGAAGCCAAAGCAAAAGAAGTAAAGCAGAAATTGGCTGATGGCGGCGACTTTGCGGAACTTGCGAAAGAATATTCAACGGATACCGGATCTGCCGAAAATGGCGGCAGCCTTGGCTGGATCGACAATGCCGGCCGCGCGCAATTTGTACCTGAATTTACAAAAGCACTGAGCACTTTGAAAGTAAACCAAGTAAGTGAGCCGGTTAAATCAGATTACGGCTACCATATCATTAAAATTACGGATCAAAAAGAAAAAGCTTCATTTGAAAAAATGAAGAGCCAAATGACAGAAGAACTGAAAAAATCTAAAGTAGACTCTGCAGCGCTTCAAGAAAAGCTGGATAAAGTGATGAAAGACGCTGATGTAGAAGTGAAAGACGAAGACTTTAAAGGCGCTTTTGACACGGAAGACGCTACAACGACAGAGGAAACTCTTCCAACTGAAGAAGGAACCACAACAGAAGATACAACAAACAGCGATGCTGCTCAGACAGAAGAAGCAAAATAACAAAAAAGCACCCGTACGGGTGCTTTTTTCTTAATTCGAAAAGCGCGGCTTGTAAAAAGTTCGGTTATCCAGCGGAAAAATCCGTTCAGTAAACTCGCCCGGTTTCGTCCGTTCAAGCGCACGGTCGAGCATATTCATTTTAGCGTCAAGATTGTCAATGTAGTGAAGTATTTCCGCTTCTTTGATCATCGGAGGCTTCGGACTCCCCCATTCTGCTTTTCCATGATGAGACAGCACAATATGCTGAAGCACCATCACTTCTTCTCCTTCAATACCAAGCTCTTTTGCCATTTGGCCGATTTCATTGACCATAATGGAAATATGGCCGATTAAGTTCCCTTCTGCTGTGTACGTTGTTGCTACCGGTCCTGAAAGTTCAATGACCTTGCCAAGGTCATGTAAAATCACACCCGCATACAGCAAGTCGCGGTCAAGCGATGGATAAAGATCGGCAATGGATTTTGCCAGCTGCAGCATTGATACAACATGGTATGCAAGCCCAGAAACAAATTCGTGATGGTTTTTTGTTGCAGCCGGATACTCTAAAAACGGCTGATGGTATTTTTTCAACAGCGCGCGTGTAATACGCTGAATATGAGGATTTTTCATTTCAAAAATAAACTGGGTAATCGTTTCCGTCATCTCTTCCTGGCTGAGCGGTGCTGTTTCAACGAAGTCACCCGCATCCATTCCGTCCTGTGGAGAAGCTGGACGAATCTGCCGAAGCTTCAGCTGCATACGGCCCCGGTAATTTTGAATATCTCCCGCCACTTTTACGATCGTCTGCGGCGTATACATTTTGATCGTTTCTTCTTTTGCATCCCATAGCTTTGCTTCAATTTCTCCGCTTGTATCTTGAAGCATAAGCGTTAAATACGGATTTCCATTAACCGCTGTGCTTTTTACCGCTGAGCGGATCATCAGAAAGCAGTCAACACTTTCTCCTGCTTCATACTGTGTAATGCCTTTTCCCATTGCACCGTCCTCCTTATTCCCTGCATCGTTTCTTTCTATTATACCACAGATCATATGTTCTTTCTTGTTCCTGCCTCTTTTTTGTTTCATCCTTATTTTATACAATGATTGAAACAACATAAAGGGGGATTAAAGCTGAACATGTATAAGCTGACCGTCTTCGAAAAAAACGGAAAAAAGCTGCTCGATCAGTCCTTTGAAACGGATTCAGACGAAGCGGCAAAAACACACAGCTTTGAGCTGATTCAAAAGCTCGCCGGTGAGGATAAAACATATCGTTGTACGTCTTCGGACGGGAGATTGCTGCTTTTTCATACTGAGCAAGCAGAAAGCGCATTCAATTAATGAATGCGCCCTTTGTCCGCCGGTTAAATACCGGCTTTCTTTTTTCTAAAAATGCCGCTATCCCTTCTTGATGGTCGGTGCTTCTCCGCATTTTCAACTGCCCCTGCTTTTCAAGCTCTAACGTTTTTAACAGCTGCGGCCTGTTCATATCTGCCATAATTTTCTTTGTTTTGATCATGGCTTGAATAGGCTTTTGCTGTAATTCTTTAATTAAATATTCCACTTCTTTCCTAACAGTGCCAGGCGTGACAGAACGATCTGCCAGTCCGATCTCCGCTGCTTCCGCTCCGCTGATTACTTTGCCATCCCAAATGATTTTCTTGGCTTTTGCAGCACCAAGCCGGTTCTCAAGCATAAAATGCCCGCCTCCGTCTGGTATAAGACCCATTTCAATAAAATTCACAGCAAGCCTGGAATCCGTTTCGCATAAAACAAAATCCGCTGCCAAAGCAATGCTTAATGCAAGCCCAGCAGCTGCTCCATGAATCGCTGCGATCGTCAGCTTCGGCATGGTGTAAAAATAAAGGGCGATGTCTGAGATAAGTTCCATAACGGGCTCAAATGGCATTTCATTCGCTGCCGACAGCATTTCTTTTATGTCTCCGCCTGCTGAAAACACGGAGCCTGTCCCTGATAAAACGACTATATCCACATCATCATTCCGGCTGATTTCTTTTAAACAGCAACACAGCTCTTTCAGCATTTCCACGTTGAGGGCATTCAGCGCATTCGGACGATTCAAATCAATATAAGCTGTTTCGTGCTCAATGGAACAAAGTACGTATCTCATTTTGCCGCCTCCCCTTTTTCACTTTTATCATACCGAAAAGGCGCCAAAATTTGAAGTATTTTGAATAAACAGACGTTCCCTTTATAAAGGGAACGCTGACATAATCAAAGCCTGCAAAATGCCGATTAAGCCGCCAAGCAGAGCTCCGAGCCATGTAATCATTTTTAATTCGCGATGAGCAATTTCAAGAACAATTCTTTCAAGCCGTTCGGTTGAAAATGCTTCAATCTGGCTGCGGACAATGCTGTCAATTTTCAGCTTTTGCATGATAAAAGGAACGCGTTTTGCTGCTCTTGCCAGTCCTTCCTCCGCAAGCTTTGGGACAAAGTCATGTATAAGCTTGTTTTCATATGGCGCCAAATAAAGAGATACTGGCCGGTTCAATAATTCTGCTATATTAAGCTGATTTAAGATAAACACTTTCGTTTTTTGAAGCGCTTTTTCATCTGAAAAATGTTCAAGTACGTCTGACCATTTCCAGTCAATCATTCGTTCCCATTCGTTTTTCAGCATGGTATTGACCAAGTCTTTTGCTCCCGGACTTGTAAAAAACTTTACAATCTCCAGACGAATTTTTTCCTCAAGGGATGTATTGCCTACCACCATCCGAATCATGCTGCCGATTCGTCCCCATTCTGATAAAAAATCGTTTGTCATCCGTTTTACCCGGTGCCGTCCTTCATCACTGGAAAAATAATCGGCTCCTTTTGTTAAAAGGTATGATGAAATGTCGGGTATTTTTGCTTCTGCCCGGTCCAGCCACTCAGCCGGCAGTGATTCTTTAACAGGCTGATCTGTGTAAAAATCTTTTATATTTGTGTACTTTTCATCCACCCATTTTTGAAGATGTGCTTCTATTTTTGCCTCTGGCTGTGAAATGTGTGTTTTCTGAAAAATCTCAGCAATTGTTATCTCCGATCGAAGCCACTTTTTCGCCTCTGTCTGTACAACCGCCCCTATTTCTTCCCGGAATTCAGGTTCTATCATCTTTTGTTCAATACTGCTTGGAGTAAGCAGATGTTCATCCACCACTTTTCCAATCTGCCTGGCAAGCTCCGCTTTTCTTTTTGGAATCAATCCTGGCGTAAAGGGAACTCGCCATTTGCCAATGTAGTATTCCTTGTATGGCCGAAACAACATACGGATCGCTATAGCATTTGTTATACCGCCGATCAGCGCCCCAATTACACCCACAAACAATACCAGCCACAATATGCCCAACGTTTTCCCGCCTTTCTTTATAAAAAACGATGCCGTTCCATTGGGAGCCGGCATCGTTTTTTCATCTGCTTTTTACAATCATATTCACTGCTGCTTGAATGGCATCATCGGCTTTTTCGCCGTTTTCATGGGCACTACGAATACATGCTTCCAGGTTTTGCGCGACAATTAAGCCTATTGAACGGTCAACTGCGGAACGAATGGCGGAAAGCTGCGTGACAACTTCACGGCAGTCTTTGTCTTCCTCCACCATTTTCATAACTCCGCGCACTTGGCCTTCAATACGGCTTAGCCGATTTTTCACATCACGATTGTATGTTTTCATCGTCCATCTCCCCGTTCTGCTCTCCTTTTTACTTTATAAGCCAGTTTTTTTGTATCCATAGTATAGCACAGCCCTTTCCAAAACGCTTGCCACAGCCATTTTCCTTTAGTGGAAACAACTACCTACAAATATTACGGATAAAGAAAAGAGTTCAATCCATACTAGGATTACAATCAACAACGGGTCTTATCCGGCAGTCCGGACGATTTATCGTAGCGGTGCAACTCCGTTAGTACCCGGCCAATTAAAAAAAGGGAGATGAACAGTTATGGCAAACAACAACAGTTCTAACCAATTACTTGCACCAGGAGCACAACAAGCTATCGACCAAATGAAGTACGAAATCGCTTCTGAATTTGGTGTACAGCTAGGTGCTGACGCTACATCACGCGCTAACGGTTCAGTTGGTGGCGAAATCACAAAACGTTTGGTGCGCATGGCTGAACAGCAACTAAACGGCTTCCAAAAGTAATAGGGTAATGACCCAGCAATCCGCCTCAAATATTGAGGCGGATTGCTTTTTATTTCTTTTTCGGCAGATTTACCATTTTCGCCGGGTCAATCCACTGCTCATATTGCTCCTCGGTTACATAACCGGATGCAAGAGCGGCTTCTTTTAAAGTGGTTCCCTTTTGGTGAGCGGATTTCGCAATACTTGCTGCTTTTTCATAACCGATGTGCGGGTTTAAAGCCGTTACAAGCATCAGCGACTGCTCCATTAAAGATTGGATACGTCCCATATTCGCTTCAATACCGACTGCACATCGTTCATCAAATGAGACAATACCGTCAGCTAAAAGACGAATCGACTGCAGCGTATTATACACAATAACTGGCTTAAATACATTTAGTTCAAAGTTTCCCTGGCTCGCTGCAAATCCAACCGCAGCATCATTGCCAAATACCTGGACAGCAGCCATCGTCAGCGCTTCGCTCTGGGTCGGGTTTACCTTTCCAGGCATGATCGAGCTTCCCGGCTCATTCGCCGGAATCGTCAGCTCCCCAATACCGCTTCTCGGCCCGCTGGCAAGCCACCTTACATCATTGGCAATTTTCATTGCATCTGCTGCCAGTGCTTTTAATGCACCGTGAAAAAAAACAATTTCATCGTGGCTTGTCAGTGCATGAAATTTATTAGAAGACGAAATAAACGGATAGCCCGTTTGTTTTTCCAGCTGTTCGGCTGTTTTTTCACCAAATGATGGATGGGCATTAATACCGGTACCAACCGCTGTACCACCAATTGCCAGGTAAAGCAGCTCCCGCTGGGCCAGTTTAATCATATCGATACTGCGGACGATCATGTACCGCCAGCCGGATATTTCCTGCCCAAGAGATAAAGGTGTTGCATCCTGTAAATGGGTACGGCCGATTTTGATTACATCCATAAATGCTTTTTCTTTTTTCTTTAATGTTTTTTTAAATTGCTTTAGGGCCGGTTTTAAACGTTTTTCTGTTTCATCATACAAAGCAATATGCATGGCGGTCGGAAACGTGTCATTCGAACTCTGTGACATGTTTACATCATCATTTGGGTGAATAAATCCTTCTTTCCCTGCGATTTCAGAGGCGCGCCGTGCTACAACCTCATTTACGTTCATATTCGATTGCGTGCCGCTTCCGGTCTGCCAGACGACCAGCGGGAAATGCTCGGGACCAATATCACCATTCAGAATATCGTCACAAGCTGCCGAAATCGCACTCATTTTTTCTTCGGACAGCTTTTCAAGACTTTCGTTTACGATGGCAGCCGCTTTTTTTAAGTGAGCAAAGGCATAAATCATTTCTATTGGCATTTTTTCTGTGCCAATCGGAAAATTTTCTAAGCTCCGCTGTGTTTGTGCTCCCCAATATTTATCAGACGGAACCTGTATTTCACCGATCGTGTCACGCTCTACTCGGAATTCCATTATGTATCCCTCCTCAAAATTGTTCCTCCCTACACTTTTCCCGAATTTTCTTTCTTCATGCTCAGGAAATAAAAAAAAGCGTTCCGTCCTTACGAAACGCTTTTTTTATCAGTCGATTAATCCTTCTTCCTTTAAAAACTCTTCTGCTACTTCTTCATACTTTTTGCCATCAATATCAACCCGCTTATTTAACTCCTGCATCCGCTCATCATCAATTTTCCCGGCAAGCATATTTAATACTTTTTTAAGCTCTGGATGCTTTTCCAGCACTTCTCCGCGTACAACTGGAATCGCATAATAAGGAGGGAAGAATTGCTTGTCGTCTTTTAATACTTTTAAATTAAATGCCTGAACGCGTCCATCAGTTGTATAAGCATCCACCGCGTCTACTTCATTATTTTTAATGGCACTGTATATAATACCGCTGTCCAATGTTTCAGTAGAAGCAAAATTGAGTCCGTATACTTTTTGAAGACCCGGATAGCCATCAGCACGCTCTAGAAATTCGGGCTCTGAGCCGAAACGCATGTTTTTGGCATAAGGCTGAAGCTGGGAAATGGTCTCAATCCCATACCGCTTTGCATCCGCCTCGCGAATCGTGACAGAGTACGTATTATTGAATCCAATTGGGTCAAGCAGCTGCAGATCAAATTCCTGATCAAATCTTTTCTTTGTATAATTATATACGTCATCTGGGTTGTTGCTGTTTATTTTTTCTTTTAAGTAGTTAATCAAAATGGTTCCCGTATACTCAATCGAAAGATCGTATGAACCCTGTTTGAGGCCATTAAATACACCTGCTGATCCGCTAATAAAGGATTCATATTTCACATTTAGGTCCGTTTCTTCTTCAATTAATTTTCCATAAACATGAACGAGAATTTCCTGTTCCGTAAATGACTTTCCGGTAATAGTGATGGTATTATTCGACTGGCTTCCGGTAATAAACGGCCAGACAATCATCCCAACAAGCAGCAAAGCTGCTGTACCGGCAATTGCGTATATCATTCGACGGCTTCGCTTTCCTTTTTTCTGAAGTGCTTCAGTCGACGAATTGTACTCAATCCGCTTTAAGACAAAATCAAGAATAATGGCTATTAACGCTGCTGGAATGGCTCCTGCCAAAATAAGCCCAGAATTATAAGTTTGCAGGCCGCGGAAAATCAAATCGCCAAGACCGCCCGCACCAATCAGGCCTGCAATGGTCGCAACCCCGACAATTAATACCGCGGCAGTTCGCACTCCCCCCATAATCACTTTTAAAGCAAGGGGCAATTCTACCATCCATAATACTTGACGGCTTGTCATTCCCATTCCGACTCCAGCTTCAACTGTAGATCGATTAACACCCGTAATACCAAGATATGTATTTCTTAAAACAGGCAGCAGTCCATAAATCGTCAATGCAATAATTGCTGGTGCTTTTCCCGTGCCGATAAAAGGAACAAGAAATACGAGTAATGCTAAGCTGGGGATTGTTTGAAATATGGCCGTAATACCGATAATGGGCTCGGCAATTTTTTTATGGCGGGTTAGATAAATCCCTAGAGGGACGGATATGAGGATCGCAAGACCAATGGAAATCAATGATAAATATAAATGCTCAAGGATAAGCTGCCATATTTCAGCCCACCTTGTTTGGAACGCGTTTATTGTTTGTGTAATTAAACTAAATGTAAAAATAGGTCATCCCTTCCTCTTAAGCAAATTGATTTGATATATGGCGGACAATACTGGCACGATTAATAATTCCCTGTACCCGATTCTCCTCATCGGTCACAACAATGAAGCTGAGAGGAGACTGATTAATCATTTCGAGGGCTGTTTCCGGGTCTTCCAGATGGTTGATAACCGGCACTTTTACTTTTTCAATGCCGCCAAGCATTAATCCCTCATCTGCATAGGATCTTTGAAGATCCCAAATACCGACGACACCATGATAATGACGCTGGTTGTCAATAAGAATTAAACTGTCAACACGTTTTTGGCGCATTAATTTAAGTGCGGCAGCAATTCCTCGATCCGGTGAAACGGTAACAGGTGACGTCATTAACTGCTCAAGCGCTGGAAGAGACATCGAGTCTTGAATACGGTCTTCGCCGATAAATTGGCGGACAAACTCATTGGCTGGATGCCGCAAGATGCGCTCTGGTGTATCGAGCTGTACAACAACACCGTTTTGCATAATGCAAATCCGATCCGCAATTTTCAGTGCTTCATCCATATCGTGTGTAACAAACACAATGGTTTTTTTCATCTCACCTTGCAGCCGGACCAGCTCATCTTGCAGCTGCTCACGGCTGATGGGATCAAGTGCACTAAACGGTTCATCCATAAGGATAATACTTGGCTCCGCAGCCATTGCCCGAACTACGCCAATCCGCTGCTGCTGGCCGCCTGAAAGCTCAGCCGGATACCGGTCGCCAAAAACAGCTGGATCGAGTCCTACAAGCTTCATTAGTTGATTTACTTTCTCAGCATACTTTTCTTCTTCCCATTTTTTCAGCTTCGGTACAAGTCCAACATTTTCTTTAATCGTCATATGCGGCATTAAGCCGATTTGCTGAATGACATAACCGATATCCCGTCGAAGCTGCACAGGATTAATCTCCGAGATATTTTTCCCGTCAATTGTAATAGAGCCGCTTGATGGATCGATTAAACGGTTAATCATTTTCATCGTCGTAGTTTTTCCACAGCCACTAGGCCCGATTAATACAAAAAGCTCTCCTGTATGTATTTTTAAATTAATTTGTTTGAGTGCTTCAAATCCGTCTGGATATTTTTTTGCTACTTCCTTGAATTCAATCAAAATATACACCTCCCTGTATTTCCATTTCCCTATCTTGATATAGTAAAAACATAAAACGTTAATTTTTTTTCATTTTCTTTTCCTATGTTTAAGGTTGCTTGTCTATGGGAACTTTATACGTAACAAATCAAAGTACGAGGTGAACGGAATGTTAAGGACGATCTTAATGATTATTGGTGCCATTGTTGTCATATCATGGATTGTTTCCATGCTGTAATAAACAACAAAAAGACCTTTCCTAAATAGGAAAGGTCTTTTTGTTTTAGCTGTATTGCTTCCCGTATACTTTTTCTTCAAATTGGCGAATGCGTTCTTCAGCTGTTAACGTAACCGAGATCTCATCCCAGCCATTCAACAACATTTTCTTCCAGTAAGGATCGATGTCAAAGTGAGCTTTAAAGCCGCTGTCATCACTTACTGATTGCTCTTCAAGGTTAATATGAAGCTTAAAGCCTGGTGTAGAAGATTTTTGAAGCAGGGTTTCTACTTCCTCATCCGTCAGCTTTACGGCAAGAATTCCGTTTTTAACACTATTGTTGTAGAAGATGTCCGCGTAGCTCGGTGCAATAATAACGCGGAAGCCATAATCAAGCAAAGCCCACGGAGCATGCTCACGTGAAGAGCCGCATCCAAAGTTTTCACCGGCCACTAGAATTTCAGAATCCGCAAATTGCGGGTCATTTAAAATAAAATCCTCTCGTTTGCTGCCATCATCATCAAAACGCCAGTTGTAAAAAACAAATTGGCCAAAACCTTGACGCTCAATGCGCTTTAAAAACTGTTTCGGAATAATTTGATCCGTATCGATATTTGCCCGGTTAATTGGGCACACTGTTCCTGTAAATTGATTGATCGGTTCCATAACGGCTCCTCCTTCTTATTGGTTTACGCCTGCTAGTTCACGTACATCTGTAAAACGGCCCATAACCGCCGCAGCTGCCGCCATTGAAGGGCTGACAAGGTGCGTGCGGGCGCCGCTGCCTTGACGGCCTTCAAAATTACGGTTAGATGTAGAAGCACAGCGTTTGCCCGGAGGCACAATGTCATCATTCATAGCAAGGCACATTGAGCAGCCTGACTCACGCCACTCAAATCCGGCATTGATAAAAATTTGATCCAGTCCTTCTGCTTCCGCCTGCTGTTTAACCGTTTGAGAACCAGGAACAACAATAGCTGTTACATGATCCTGTACTTTGCGGCCTTTTGCCACTTCTGCAGCAGCACGCAAATCGCTTAAACGAGAGTTTGTGCAGGAACCAATAAATACATAATCAACCGGAATTTCAGTTAATTTCGTACCCGATTCAAGTCCCATATACTCAAGCGCATGGCGTACAGATTCTTTGTCCGCTTCTCGTTCAAAGTTATCCGGTGACGGAACAACACCTGAAATACCGCTGCCCATTGACGGATTCGTTCCCCATGTCATTTGCGGCTCAATTTCTGCAGTGTCGATTTCCAGCGTTTTGTCATATTCTGCACCTTCATCAGATGCAAGAGCAAGCCAATTTTTCGCTGCTTCTTCAAACTCTTCACCCTGCGGTGCATAACGGCGGCCGCGTAAATATTCAACGGTCGTCATATCCGGGCTGACAAGACCTGCACGTGCTCCGGCTTCGATGGACATGTTGCAGATTGTCATGCGCTCTTCCATAGAAAGAGAACGAATAGCTTCACCTGTGAATTCCATTACATAGCCTGTACCAGCATTTACACCAAACTTTGCAATAATCGCTAATATAATGTCTTTCGCTTGAACACCAAAACCAAGCTTGCCATTTACTTTAATTTGCAATGTTTTGGGCTTCTTTTGCCAAATCGTCTGGGTAGCAAGTACGTGTTCTACTTCACTTGTTCCGATACCGAAAGCAAGTGCACCAAACGCACCATGCGTTGATGTGTGGCTGTCGCCGCAGACGATTGTTTTGCCCGGCTGTGTAAGACCAAGCTGCGGTCCGATAACGTGCACAATCCCTTGGTCTGGGTGATCAATATCGGCTAATTCAATGCCGAACTCACGGCAGTTTTGTTTTAATGTTTCCATCTGTGTTTTGGAAATTGGGTCATTGACAATGTGGCGATTGATTGTTGGAACGTTGTGATCCATAGTGGCGTATGTTAAATCGGGCCGTCTGACACGGCGTCCGTTCATACGTAATCCTTCAAATGCCTGTGGTGATGTCACTTCGTGGACAAGATGCAAATCGATGTAGAGCAGATCCGGCTTCCCTTCTTCTCTGCTTACAACGTGATTTTCCCAAATTTTTTCGATAACCGTTTTTTTCGTCATTGTACAGCCCCCCTCTTATGTGCATTTTGATAAAAAACGAGGACCCCGCCTTCTTCTGCAAATGTTACAGAAGAAGGTTGAATCCACGTGGCGTTTGCTTTACATGTATACAACTTCGCCGGCCGATGCTGTTGTTTCTTCAGCGATGCGGCTTGTAACAAGCTCAATCATTTTATCTGTTCCTACCACTGTGCTGCCTTCCATTTGCAAGTCTGGTGTGCAATAGCCGTCATTTAAAACAGATTGCACAGCCCGCTCAATGGCTTCACCTTCAGCGCGCATATCCAGTGAATATTTCAGCATAAGAGCAGTGGACAGGATCATAGCCAGCGGATTGGCTTTGTTCTGGCCGGCAATATCTGGTGCCGAACCGTGAACCGGCTCATACAGCCCAAGGCCGCTTTCCGATAAACTTGCCGATGGCAGCATGCCAAGTGAACCTGTAATCATGGACGCTTCATCGCTTAAGATATCGCCGAATAAGTTTTCTGTTACGATAACGTCAAACTGGCCTGGACTAGAAATCAGCTTCATAGCTGCCGCATCAACGTACATATGGTCAACTGTAACCTCTGGATAGTCCGCTGCTTTTTCATTGACAATTTCACGCCACATCCGGCTCGACTCCAGCACGTTGGCTTTATCAACGGATGTAAGCCGCCCATCACGTGCTTTTGCGAATTCGAATGCTTTAATAACGATGCGCTCGATTTCCGCCCGTGTATATTGAAGAGTATCCACTACGACTTCGTTGTTTTCACCGCGGCGTTCGCTCGGTTTCCCGAAGTACAGGCCGCCCGTCAATTCACGCACGATGAGCATATTGACCTTTCCGGCAATTTCAGGCTTTAGCGGAGAAGATTGCACAAGCGTTTGGAATGATGGAATCGGACGCAGGTTGGCAAATAAGCCAAGCTCCTTCCGAATGGCAAGCAGGCCGCGCTCCGGGCGTTGGGCCGACGGCAGGCTGTCCCATTTAGGACCTCCTACCGCACCGAGCAAAATCGCGTCACTTTCTTTGGCAAGTGCCAGCGTTGATTCTGGCAGCGGCGTCCCGTGCGAATCAATTGCAGCACCCCCAATATCAGCGTATTCTATCTCAAATTCGTGGCCAAAGCGTTTACCGACTGCTTCAAGAGCAGACGCGGCACCTGATGCGATTTCCCGGCCGATTCCATCGCCCGGCAAAATGGCAATTTTCTTCTTCACGTAAATCCCTCCGTTGCTTGAAATAACTTCTTTAAACTAGTTGAAAAACGCTTAGTTTTTCACGCTTTCCGCTTTTTGGTTTTGCTTGATGAATGGCATTAGGGCACGAAGCTCTTTTCCGACTACTTCAAGCTGGTGCTCGCTTTCACGACGAGTAATGGCTGTAAACTCAGGACGGTTCAATTGGTTTTCTTGCAGCCAGCCTTTAGCGAACTTACCTGTTTGAATATCTGTTAATACGTCTTTCATGCGTGCTTTTGTTTCAGCTGTGATAACGCGTGGTCCTGATACGTAGTCACCCCATTGAGCTGTATCAGAGATTGAGTAGCGCATACCTGCAAGACCGCCTTCGTACATAAGGTCTACGATCAATTTCAATTCATGCAGGCACTCGAAGTAAGCAATTTCCGGCTGATATCCAGCTTCTACAAGCGTTTCAAAACCGGCTTTTACAAGCTCAGCTGTACCGCCGCAAAGAACGGCTTGCTCACCGAACAAATCTGTTTCTGTTTCTTCACGGAATGTTGTTTCCAAAATACCTGCACGGCCTGCCCCAACACCTTTAGCGTAAGCAAGAGCAATGTCTTTCGCTTGGCCTGTGTAGTCTTGGTAGATCGCGAACAATGCCGGTACACCAGCACCTTGCTCATACGTACGGCGAACTAAGTGGCCAGGACCTTTTGGTGCAGCAAGGAATACGTCTACGTTTGCAGGCGGTGTAATTTGGTTAAAATGAACGTTGAAGCCGTGAGCGAATGCAAGCGCGTTGCCTTCTTCTAATACTGGCTCGATTTCTTCTTTGTATACTGCTGTTTGATATTCATCTGGAAGAAGGATCATAATGATATCCGCTGCAGCACTTGCTTCGCGAACTGTTTTTACATCAAAGCCGTCAGCTGTTGCTTGATCAAATGATTTCCCTGGACGAAGACCTACTACAACATTTACGCCGCTTTCACGAAGGTTCAATGCATGTGCATGCCCTTGTGAACCGTAACCGATGATAGCTACTGTTTTGTTTGCAAGTACCGCTTCGTTGATGTCACCATTGTAATAAACTTTTGTCATTTTTTTCATCCTCCAAGATTGTTTTTTGTTTTTTATTTTAATTTAAAATAGAAACCTGTTTTGAGTCTGACACAAACCGCTGGGAACCGCGTTTAATCGCTGTTTGTCCCGTACGCGCCACTTCTTTGATGCCGTAAGGGCGAAGAAGTTCAATCATTGCTTCGATTTTCTCGAAGTTTCCGACAACTTGAATGGTCACACTGTCTCGTGCAACATCAATAATGGTCGCCCGGAATGGTTCAATGATTACGTTGATTTCAGCCCGCGTTTGCGGAGTGGTCATCACTTTTATAAGAGCAAGCTCGCGTGTAACAATTGCCTGTTCAGTAATGTCACTGACTTTTAACACGTCAATTTGCTTATGCAGCTGTTTGACAACTTGCTCTACCATGCGGTCGTCTTCCACTTGGACAACGAACGTCATTTTTGATACGCCTTCTGTTTCAGTCGCACCTACTGTAATGCTTTCAATATTAAATTGGCGGCGTGTAAACAGTCCGGCGATACGGTTTAAAACACCGCTTTGGTTCAACACAGTTGCTGTTACAATTCTTCTCATTGCGGTTTCACTCCGATCATTTCATGAAGTCCTTTGCCTGGTGCGATCATCGGATAAACCATTTCTTTCGGTTTAATGCGGCAATCGATCAATACAGGCTCGTTATCTGTCAGCGTTTCACGCATAACTTTTTCTGCTTCTTCCTCTGTTGTAACGACATAGCCGCGAATGCCATAAGCATCGGCCAGTTTAACAAAGTCCGGCTGAACCGGAATCAATGATTGAGAATACCGCTCTTCGTAGAATGTTTCCTGCCACTGGCGTACCATACCAAGCGCCTGGTTATTATAAATGACAATTTTAACCGGCAGCTTCAATTCTGCAACAAGTCCAAGCTCCTGCAAAGTCATTTGGAAGCCTGCGTCACCGGCTACCGCCACGACTGTTTTATCCGGCTTTGCAATTTGCGCGCCGATCGCAGATGGGAAACCAAAGCCCATTGTTCCAAGCCCGCCTGATGTTACCCATTGGTCTGGTTTTTTGAATCCGTAGTATTGTGCTGTCCACATCTGGTGCTGACCAACATCCGTTGTGACTACTGCATCTCCATTCGTTACATTATGAATAATGCGCATTAACGATTGAGGAGAGATGCCTTCCCCGCCTTCTGTATTCCAAAGCGGATTTTCTTCCTTGTCTTTTTGAAGCTTTTGGCGCCATTCTTCTGCCTGCGGCACTTCTAGATCAAGGCTGAGAATTTTTTTCAATGCTTCTCTTGCATCCGCTACGATTGGGATATGGGTCGGCACGTTTTTGCCAATCTCTGCCGGGTCGATATCAATATGCGCGACCGTTGCATTCGGAGCAAAATGAGCCAGATTTCCAGTTAAGCGGTCATCGAAGCGAGCGCCGATATTGATCAGCAGGTCTGCTTCATAAAGAGCTGTGTTGGCCGCGTATGTTCCGTGCATTCCGCCCATTCCAAGGAACAGTGAATGGTCAGCTGGAAATCCGCCAAGGCCAAGCAGTGTGTTTACAACCGGAATTTGCATTTTTTCGACAAATTCGAGCAATTCTTCAGATGCTTTTGCAAAAAGAACGCCTGCCCCTGCTAAAATAACCGGCTTTTTCGCTTTTGCGAGCGCACCACGAAGCTTTTTCACCTGCAGGCTGTTTGGTTTAAAGTTCGGCTGGTATCCCGGCAGATTCAGTTCATCTACAAATTCCGCATTTCCGATTGTCGTTGCAATGTCCTTTGGAATATCGATTAAAACAGGACCCGGACGGCCGGTTGTGGCAATATGAAAAGCTTCATGGACGATTCTTGGAAGATCTTCCATTGAGCGAACCTGATAGTTGTGTTTTGTAATTGGCATTGTAATACCGATTACATCGGCTTCCTGGAATGCATCTGATCCGATGACGCCAGTGGCTACCTGTCCTGTAAAGATCACAAGCGGCAGAGAATCCATCATGGCATCCGCAATACCCGTTACAAGGTTTGTTGCTCCAGGACCAGATGTGGCCAATACAACACCTGGTTTGCCAGAAACACGGGCATATCCTTCTGCTGCATGGATAGCCGCCTGCTCATGCCGGGCAAGAATGTGACGGATCGGGTTTTTATAAAGTGCATCATATAATGGAAGAACCGCACCGCCTGGATAACCAAACATCACTTCTACATTTTCATTTTTCAATGTTTCGACAAATAGGTCGGCACCATTCATTGGCTCTGTTCTTTTAACCGGTTCATTTTCAAATTTCAATTCCGGTGCTTTAGCATTTTGACTCATTTTTGATCTCCTCCAAATAATGGTTTATTGTCCGTATTGGCAAGAGGGTTCTTCTTTACAAAGGTACAAATACCCGTTTTAAAGCAAAAAGAAAAGTCCTTTCACGCCTGCGACTGCCGAAACAGCAACGCAGGGGTGAAAAGACTTCTCCTTTTCACGGTACCACCCTGATTCACGAATTTTCTTACAAAAATCCGCCTTATGAACCGATAATCGGCTCGTTTTGGTAACGGGTAGCTCAGCACCCGGCTTTTCCTACTGGATGACGTTCAGAAAAGCACTCAGAGGGGATGTCGCGATTAGGATGCACTCCCGGCTCTCAGCTATAACCGGTTCTCTGTGAAATGCAGTTCCTAACACTTTTTCCTCGTCAACGATTTATATGCAATACATATGTTAAATTTTCATAATTCCGCCGGTATTGGCAGAAGTAACAAGCTTAGAATAACGAGCAAGCCAGCCTTTTTTAATTTTCGGCTCCGGCTGTACAAAATCTGCACGGCGTGCTGCCAGCTCTTCTTCTGACAAGTCAACGTTCAGCGTACGATTTGTCAGGTCAATTTTGATTTTGTCGCCATTATGGATAAAAGCAATTGGTCCGCCTTCAGCTGCTTCTGGTGAAACGTGTCCGATTGAAATACCACGTGATGCACCAGAGAAACGGCCGTCTGTCATAAGCGCGACTTTTGTCGAAAGTCCACGGCCAGCGATCGCTGATGTTGGAGTCAGCATCTCCGGCATACCCGGTCCGCCTTTTGGCCCTTCATACCGGATTACGACGACGTGGCCTTCTCTAACGGTTCCATTATTGATGTTCTCAATAGCTTCTTCCTGCGAGTCAAATACGATCGCTTCTCCATCAAATGTTTTAATGGATGGATCAACGGCTCCTACTTTAATAACTCCGCCAAGCGGGGCAATATTTCCGTATAGAATGGAAAGGCCGCCGACTGGGCTGTATGGATCTTCTTTCGTCCGAATTACGTTTGTATTCGTGATATGGGCATCTTTAACATTTTCATAAACGGTTTTGCCCGTGATCGTCAAGCGATCGCCGTCAATGCCATTTTCAAGCTCGCACAGTTCACGGATAATCGCGCTGATGCCGCCTGCTTTATTAACATCATCCATTGTGTAATCTGATGCTGGACTTATTTTTGCCAAATATGGAATTCTATTGGCTACTTCATTTATACGATTTAAATCATACTCAATTTCTGCTTCATTTGCAATGGCTAATGTGTGAAGAACTGTATTTGTTGAACCGCCCATCGCCATATCAAGAGCAAAAGCATCATCAATCGCCCGTTCTGTTACGATGTCACGCGGTTTCAAATCATTTTCAATTGCGTTCATCAAGTATCCGACTGCTTCTTTAATTAAACGGTGACGTTCAGGACTAGTTGCCACAATCGTTGCGTTTCCAGGCGGTGTAAGCCCGAGCATTTCCATCAATGAGTTCATGGAATTAGCGGTAAACATCCCTGAACAAGACCCACAAGTCGGACAAGCATTCGACTCGATATCGAGCAGCTCTTCTGCTGACATTTTGCCGGAAAGGTGAGCTCCGACTCCTTCAAATACAGACGTCAGCGTTAATGGTTTCCCTGTTGAAGAAACGCCGCCTTCCATCGGTCCTCCTGACACAAACACAGCTGGTACGTTTGTCCGCACAGCGGCCATAAGCATACCTGGTGTAATTTTGTCACAGTTTGGAATGTAAAATACTCCGTCAAACCAATGCGCATTAATGACTGTTTCAGCTGAATCGGCAATCAGTTCGCGGCTTGGAAGAGAATAACGCATGCCAATATGGCCCATTGCGATACCGTCATCTACGCCGATTGTATTAAACTCGAACGGAACGCCGCCAGCTTCACGAATCTCTTTTTTTACGACTTCAGCAAATTTGTTTAAGTGAACGTGTCCTGGAATAATATCTATATAGGAATTACATACGCCGATAAATGGCTTATGTAAATCCGCCGTTTTTACACCAGCAGCATACAACAAGCTACGGTGCGGGGCACGTTCAACCCCTTTTTTAATCATATCACTGCGCATTGTATCTCCCCCATGATGACTTGCCTTTCAAATTGCCCAATAATCTGTAAGAATCATTTATTTAATCTGAAAATTAAGTTTATATTGTGGTCACAATAATACCGCTCTTTTCGACTTTGGTCAACACCTTTTCTGTCAAATTTTCTGACAAGACTAAATTATTTTTAAAGTTTCTTTTTTGTGAACGCTTCCCACTATGTATATGTAAAAAGCCAGGCGAATAATCATCCAGATTAGAACGGCAGAAAAATAAATGATTTGTTAGAGAATCTTTTTGTTTTTTGCATGCTAGAAGCGCGGGATGTTTTGGGCGCACGGGCTCGCTTTTGCATAGGGCAGGTATTGGATTCGTATCCGGCGTTATGCGGCTAAATCGGCTTGAACTGGCCTGCTAGTCCAATAGGTAGCTGCCCCTTTTCGACAATGGAAACATTCATAAAAAAAGACTGACGACAAAGTCGTCAGTCTTAGGCGGGATGAATAAACATCCGGCTTTCGTTTAAAACCATTCGTTCCATTTTTCTACGATTCCATCATACCAATGTTCCTCTTCGGGCTTTACATTGTCATCAATGGCGTCTACATCAAACGAAGTTTCTCCGATGTAAGGAAGAATCTTAGACACAACTTCACCAAATAGCGGTACAGCCCCGTCCGAACTGTTGGTTGTCATGTAATTTGTTTTACTTACTTCTTCTACGCCAACCCAGACAGCCCCTACCAGGTTCGGTGTGTATCCGACAAACCATTGGTCTTCAGTGCCGTCAATGCCTTCGATCGGCACTTGTGTAGAACCGGTTTTCCCGGCAATATCTACCCCATCTACCTGGGCGCGTTTGCCGGATCCCCTCTCTACTACCCCGAGAAGCATGGATGTCATTTCGTCTGTTACTTCTTTTGACGTTACTTTAACTTCCTTCGGCTCCCATTTTGGCTTGATTTCTCCTTCAGGGCCGATAATTTTTTGAATGAAAAATGTTTCTTTTCGAACACCGTCATTTGAAAATGCTGAATAGGCTTCAGCCATTTGAAGGGGGGACACACCTGGCGTAATATCACCAAGGGCTAACCCCAGCTTTGGATCTTTTGCCTCAAGGCCAAACCGCTCTAAGGAATTAACGCCTTTTGACAGGCCAATTTGGTCTAAGAGCCAGACGGCCGGCACGTTCGCTGACTTTTCAATCGCCCGGTACATTGGCATTTCTCCTTCATACGTATCACTGTAGTTAGACGGAGAATACGCACCTTCACCTTTTCCAAAAGACATTTTTTCATCCACCAGCATATCGGTCGGTTTATAGCCTTCTTCAAGAGCAGGCGTATATACAGCCAGCGGCTTGATGGTGGAGCCTGGTGACTTTTTCATCTGAGTAGCAAAGCTGAAGCCGCGGAAAACGTGTTCGCCCCGCCGGCCGACAACACCTAAAACGCCGCCGCTTTTCGGATCCATTAACACAGCCGCGCTTTGTGTATCTTCCCCGTTGACTGTTTGAGGGAAAACTGTACTGTTTTCATATACGTCTTCCAGCCCGGCCTGTACGTTTTGGTCCATCGCTGTATAAATATTGTAACCTTGCGACAGGAGATCGTCCTGCGTTAAACCGTAGCGTGAGATCGCTTCATTGATGACAGCATCGGCGTAATGAGCGTACTTTCCTTTCAGCGGATCACCGCTTGCATCCTCAAGCGTTACTTCTGTATTGGCAGCTTCGTCTGCTTCATTCTCGGTAAGATAACCGTATTTCACCATCTGATTTAACACAACCTGGCGGCGGTCGACTGCATTATCCATGCTGTCGATCGGATTGTAACGTGATGGCGCCTTTACCATTCCGGCAAGCATAGACGACTCCGCAAGAGTCAGCTCGGAAACGTCTTTTCCAAAATATTTTTTAGCTGCGTTTTGCACTCCCCAAGCTCCATTTCCGAAATAGCTTGTATTCAAGTACATTTCTAAAATCTCTTCTTTTTTGTATACTTTTTCAATCTCAATGGCGAGAAACAATTCTTCTATTTTCCGCCGGTATGTTTTTTCCGGCGACAGAAGCGCGTTTTTCGTCAGCTGCTGCGTCAGCGTGCTGGCTCCCTGTACCCTTGAACCTGCCATAAGGTTGGTAAAGGCAGCACGGAAAATGCCTTTTACGTCAAACCCGCCATGTTCGTAAAAACGATTGTCTTCCACTGCCACAATCGCTTCCTGCAGATGCTCCGGCATTTTTTCGATCGATACACTGTTCGTTCGGTTTGCAGAGAGCTTACTTGCTTTGTCTCCGTCTCTATCATAAATAATGGTTGACTGTGAGAGTCCTTGCTTTAATGTTTCCACGTCGGCGGATTTCATAAAATAAAAACCTGCACCAAGGCCTGCCAAAACAACGATTGCAGCAAGCAAAATAGCAATTTGGGTCAGGTGAAACTTTCGCCAGAGAGTTTGGATCATTCTCATAACTACTTTCATTTTGTTTGGTTCCCTTCTTTGTGATACATGCGGCCTTTTCTCATTTTAAGCACATTTCGCTAAATTGCAACGAATATGCTAAAACAGGCCCTGTTTTCTAGTACGGATGAGAGGCTCAAAAGTTACATGCCTTTTTTTGGTACATAAAGCAGCTATCTGGCTGTCTCCATAAAAAAACAAGCAGTGCGCACGGCCCTGCTTGCTTATTTTGAATCTATTTTCTTTTGCTCATCTGTATCGTCGTCGTCCATAACGTTTTTCATGCCGCGCTTAAATTCATGAAGCGTCTGGCCGGCGGCGCGTCCAAGCTGTGGCAATTTCTTCGGTCCAAATAACAACAAGGCGACAATCAAAATAATGGCAACTTCGCCAAATCCAAGGTTCATGTGTTTAGCCCCTTTTCTTTGTTGATATGTTTATTATAAAGGATAAACGGCCCTTTGAACGAAAAAAGAGAAACAGATTTGTGTCTATTTCCCTCTTTACTCGTTCCTATGCGCGGCCAACCGCTTGAAGGTTTCTGTTTTTTTCTGTTTCCCCAACGTACAGAGCGCATGCTGCATCACCTGTGATATTAACAGCCGTCCGTGTCATATCAAGCAGGCGGTCAATTCCGATAATTAAACCAATTCCCTCAACCGGCAGTCCGACACTACCAAGCACCATCGCCAGCATAATAAGCCCGACGCCGGGTACACCAGCTGTTCCAATGCTGGCCAAAACAGCTGTGAGAACGACAGTCGCCAGTTCCCCCATTGTAAGATCAATCCCATAAGCCTGGGCAATAAACATCGTTGCTACGCCCTGCATGATAGCGGTTCCATCCATATTAATGGTGGCGCCAAGCGGCTGTACAAATGAACTGATCGGCTCAGGCACTTTCAGATCTCTTTGGGCTACTTCCATGGAAACAGGCAGCGTCGCATTACTGCTTGATGTACTGAATGCGACTCCCATTGCCGGAGCAAACTTTTTAAAAAACCAAAGAGGATTTTTCTTCGCCAAGAAAGCAACGGTGCCCCCATATGTGATGGCGCTGTGGATAAACAATGCCGCTAATACAACAAGCATGTATGAGCCCATTGCCAGAATGGCATTCCAGCCTTGTGTGCCAATGGCTGTAGCAATTAAAGCAAAGGTTCCATATGGCGCAAACCGCATAACAAGCCCTACCAAATACATCATAATTTCATTTCCCTGATTCACTAAACTGAGGATGCCTTTTGTTTTTTCGCCAAGTGCAGTCAGGGCAAAGCCGATAAAAACGGCAAATACAATTAGCTGAAGCATATTTCCTTCTGCCATCGCGTTGATAGGATTTTTCGGAATAATATTCATAAGCGTTTCACTGACAGGCGGTGCTTCTTCTGCTGAGAACTCAGCGCCTGCCGTATCAAACTCTCCGGCTGCGCCCGGCTGAATCACAGCAGCAAGGGTCAAGCCGATGATAACCGCGATACACGTCGTAACTAAAAAATAGCCTATCGTCTTTGCACCAATACGACCCAGCTTTTGTGGATCGCCAAGACCTGCCGATCCAAGCACAATGGAAAAGAAAACAAGTGGTACAACAAGCATGTTGATCAGGCTCAGGAAAATCTGCCCGACCGGTACGAATAAATACGTATTCAGTACTTCAAATACATTTGGTGCAGTCAAGTTTAACAGGAGACCGACAATTGCTCCGAGGACAAGCGCTGCCACAATCTTGGTAGTTAAATTCATTTTTTTCATTTACTCACCCCTTTTTCACTGTGCAAATCCTTGCCTTTTTTCTACTAAAACCACGTAAAATAACAGCGGTATTTTAAGAAGTAACATACCACTCCTTTTAAAGATCTAAACCCCTGTTTTTATTCTTTGGTACCTTGTCGTTTTTACTTCTTTTTCGGTTAGCGCAAGTCTTTGGAACTATGCCTTAATATTCACTTTGTGCAACAAATTTTACAGGAGCGCTTATCATTATGAAAATCGGGGTATAAAAGAATATAACCACCACGTCAAAGGGGTCAACCGGTATGAAAAATAAAACCATTTTATTTCTGTCACCGTTTAATCATTTGAGCATGATGGCGGAAGGGTGGGCGGCAAGATTAAATGAGCCCTCCTGGAATGTAATCAGCGCCGCTTGCTCACGTGCAGACTATGACGCCCTTCCTGTTAAGGCGATGAAAGAAGTAAACATTGACATCGAGAGTAAAACACCGCATTCGCTGAAGCCTCAGCTCGTGAATGAGGCGGACATCGTGGTTGCTATTTATGATTTTCAACGTGATAGCCTCCCTGCTCTTTTGAATGAATCCGAGCAGAAAGTGTTACGATGGAATATATTCAATCCAATACATTGTGATCATTTAACAGATCGATGGGCCGCTTATCAGGAAGTATGCGATGAGCTTGCTGTAAAGATACAGGAGCTTAAAAAACAACTCATTTAAATCTTTACGCCTTTGCGGTTGGACCAGCGAGGGCATTTTTTTTTGAAACTAAATTATTTAGCATCCGTATAACTCATTTAGAGAGGCAGGGATTATAACTATGGAAACAAAACAAACACTGATCGAACAGCTGCAGCAAATTGGGCAGTGGGAAAAGGATCAAAAAGGATTGTGGATTTGGGACCGTGCAGCCCGTCTTCCTTTTGCTATCCTTGATAAACTGACTCCTTCTTTTATTCAGCGAAAAATTGGCTCGCTGCTGGACGAACTCGGCTATTATATTCAAAGCGGCGGCAAGTATTTAACGAGGCAGGACAGCATCTTAAAAAAGCTGGAGCGCAACGCCGAAATACCTGTTCACTCTATAGAAGACGTAAAAAAACTGCCGATTTCCGTTATGGACGAAACTGCTTTTTCGATTCAAAAATCGCATGCGGGCGCCGCTACCGTTCAAGGTGCTGCAACAGGCATTGGAGGCATTTTTACGCTGGCAGTTGATATCCCTGCCACGTTGGCGATCTCTCTAAAGATGCTTCAAGAAATCGCTGTGGCTTATGGATACGATCCTAATGAGCGGGAAGAACGGATTTTCATTATTAAATGCCTGCAATTTTCTTCCTCCGATATTGTTGGGAAACGAGCTATTTTAAAAGAAATTGCGAATTATGCCGATCGGGGAAGCAGCAAAGAAATGATTTCGCAAATGCAGGGCTGGCGGGAAGTGGTGCTTTCCTACAGAGAGCAATACAGCTTAAAGAAAGTGTTTCGCCTTGTACCCGTAGTGGGCATTGTTTTCGGAGCGCTGTCAAACCGCTCGATGATTGAAGAATTGTCCGATACCGCCATCATGCTTTATAAAAAACGGCGTATTTTAGAGAAACTAGCAGAAACCGAATCAGACATCCGCCTTTAATGCGGATTGTCTGATTCGGTTTCTTTTGTAAGCATCTCAATCACCTTTTTATTTCCGTATAAGTACAGCTTGTCACCTGCCTGAATCGTTTCCTCCGTTAAATCTTCGCGTACATTTACTTCTCCTCTTTTAATGAATAACAAATTGGCATCATGCCCATGCTCAAAGACATCCTCCACCTTTTTTCCATCAAGCTTGGTGCCTTCTTCTACTACTACATCTGTTACAATGTCATCTTCTTGAAGAAAAAGCGCTTCTTTCACCGGGAGTTCAGAAATATCCAGGTTTTTTTTCATCTCATGTTTAAATCGGTGCTGAAGAAGCTTTTTAGTCACTGGTGTTTTGCCGAGAATGTAAATGGCCAGCAGTACGGAACTAATGATGATCAATTCCTTTAAGCGCAGGTCATTGGCTAAAATATTGGTAATCGCTGAGATAATAACGGCCAATGAAAAAGCACCGAACAGAATGAGAAACATACTGATTCGGCGTCGTATAGGATGATCAATAATAAGCTGTGATTCATCTGTTGTAAATCCGGTGCCTGTCAGCATGGAAATCGCCTGATACCGGGCCACCTCTTTTTCAAGTCCTGTTAAGTGAAACGCGATTACAGATATTTCAATGACAAGCACCACGATCACCAAATAAAGTAAAATAAAAACAAATCCCATATCTTGCTGCCTTCTTTCCGGAACGGCTTTTCTTTCATTGTTCCCGAAGGCATTAACCGGTAAACATGCCGCCATACTTCCTCTTTAAGCCGTCTTTTCCATAGGTGAAAATTGTTGTTCGCCCATCAATAACGGTTGTTAAATGAACGGGTTTGCCCCATAGCGTATAGAGATTTGGAATGGTTTGCTCCAAATAGCCAACGTCCAGTTCTTTTCCTTCATACGAATGTAAAATATGCAGGTCTTCTTTTCCATCTGTGACGTAAAGAGACGGGAATCCTCCGTTTACCTTTGAGGAAACAAGCTGATCCTGCACCGACGCCCATTCCTTATCAGTGATCGTCCAGTGGGCTCCTTTTTTCTCAAACAAATACAGATCCTCCTGCTCAACAAATTCTTTCGTCAAGTAGTTGCGCAGAAAAGAAATATCGGATTCTCTAGCACGGATATCAAATAAAATTTCGCGGTTTCCATATTGTTTTTCAATATACTCATATAATTTAACCCCAAGATAATAGGGGTTGATGCCCATTTTAGACGGCTGCACAACATCCGCATTCAAACGCGCATATTCAATGGCCTCAGATTCTGTTAAGGACAGCTCTCTCATAATCTTCATATGCCAGTAAGAGGCCCAGCCTTCATTCATAATTTTTGTTTCCATCTGCGGCCAGAAATAAAGCATCTCCTGGCGGATTAACATGACAATTTCACGCTGCCAGTCTGTTAAAATCGGACTGTTCGCAGCGATAAAAGCAAGAAGGTCTTTTTCAAAAAATGTTTCCTCTACTTGCTTGGGAGCCGATTCTTTTTCCCAGAGATCGTCGTATTCGTAACGGTGAGTGAATGGCTCGTCGATTTGATGAGAGCCGATGTGTGCCAGGGGATCTACATGCTCCTCAATGGATAAAACGGCGTCAAGAAAAGCTTCCACTTGCTCAATTCCATGTTCATCTGTTAACTGGCTGATCCGCTCTGCTGCAGAAGCCATTGATTTTTCCATTTGGTTGTTTGTTTTTTCAAAGTGGACATTATTTTTAAAAAAGTCCGAGTGGGCTAAAACATGGGCAACAATAAGCTTGTTTTGAACGAGTGAGTTTGTATTGAGCAAAAAAGCCTGGCACGGATCTGTATTCATTACCAGCTCGTATATTTTGCTGAGCCCCATCTCATAGTGGAGCTTCATTTTGTAAAATCGCTTCCCAAACCGCCAATGCGAAAAACGGGCAGGCATTCCATAAGCACCAAAAGTGTAAATAATATCTGCCGGGCAAATTTCATAACGCATTGAATAGAAATCAAGCCCGAATCCTGCAGCAATATCTGTAATTTCTTCGATTGCATATTGAAGATCAGCATGCTTCATCCGAATCCCCCCTGAATCTATGTGTATGCGTACGCCCATTAAACATGAAAAAAGAGGCGGATTTCATCCGCCTCTTTTTTATATGCTGCAGCCCAAAGAAGCCGCCAGCTCTTGATCATTATTTCAACATTTCATTTACACGCGCCATGAAATCTTCTTGAACGAGTGCAAGCTTTTCCGTTACTTCTTCCAACGAATCCGCTTTTACCCCAAAGTAAAATTTCACTTTTGGTTCTGTTCCCGATGGACGAGCGCACACCCATGTTCCATCTTCAAGGAAATATTTTAATACATTTGAAGAAGGCAGCTTGATCGACTGTTTTTCATTCGTAGCAATGGCCGTCCGTTCCCCTGTCTGATAATCTTCTACGGCTTCGACCCGGATGCCTGCAATTGATTCAGGCGCCTGCGCGCGGAAAGAAGACAGCAGCCCCGCAATTTGCTCTGCCCCGTCTTTTCCTTTTAACGTCAAAGACTGAAGGCCTTCCTTGAAGTAGCCAACACGCTCATATAAATCTATCAATGCTTCATGCAGCGTTTTCCCCTGCTTTTTGAAGTACGCGCATGCTTCAACAGCCAGAAGCGCTGCCTGCACTGCATCTTTATCACGGGCAAAATCGCCAATTAAGTATCCATAACTTTCTTCATAACCAAACAAGAATGTAAATTCGCCTGATTCGTTATACTGCTCAATTTTTTCACCGATAAATTTAAAGCCGGTTAACACGTCTTCGCATGAAACACCATATTGAGCTGCTGCTGCACGTCCCAGCTCAGACGTTACAATGGTTTTGAAAATGCGGCCATTTTCAGGCAGTGTGCCTTTTTCTTTTTTGCGAGCCAAAATATAATCCACCAGCACAGCGCCTGTTTCATTTCCTGTCAGCAAAACATATCCGCCGTTTCCGTCTTTTACAGCGACACCAAGGCGGTCTGCATCCGGATCTGTCGCAATCAAAATGTCCGCATCCACTTTTTGTCCATCACGGATAGCCAGTTCAAACGCTGCTTTTTCCTCAGGATTTGGAGATTTTACGGTTGAAAAATTGGCATCTGGCTGCTCCTGTTCAGCTACAACAGTCACATTTTGATAGCCAAGCGCCTCAAGTGCCTGGCGTACAGGCTTATTACCAGTACCGTGAAGAGGAGAAAACACAATATTGACGTCAGATTCTTGTGCTGCTTCCGGCCACTCTGAAATAGTCACAAGATTGTCCACATATGCCTGATCGATTTCTTTCCCGATCACTTGAATTAGTCCCTGTTCTTTTAACAGTTTCTCATCTTTTACCCCGATCTGGAGTTCATCACCTGCTGCGTTCACTTTATCGATGACACGATCAGCTGCTTCCGGAGCAAGCTGGGCACCATCCGGCCCGTACACTTTATAGCCGTTGTACTCAGGCGGGTTATGGCTTGCTGTAATCACGATACCAGCAAAAGCATTCAGCTCACGTACGGCAAAAGACAATTCCGGTGTTGGGCGAAGCTCGTCAAAAAGATATGTTTGAATACCTGCTGAAGCAAGTGTTTTCGCACTTTCAAGTGCAAACTCCGGTGATTTATGGCGAGAGTCATAGGCAATCGCTACACCGCGTTTTTTCGCTTCTTCTCCTTGTTCTGTTATGTAAGCTGCCAAACCTGCAGATGCTTTTCGAATCGTATATACATTCATCCGGTTCGTGCCAGCGCCAATTTCGCCGCGCATGCCGCCCGTACCAAATTCAAGATTTTTGTAAAAAGCATCTTCTAAACTTTTTTCATCTTCTTCGATTGAAAGAAGCAGTTCACTTATTTCTGCATCAAGTTCCGAATAGTTTTTCCATCTTGTATATTCTTCTTTCCAGGCCACAGGCATTCCCTCCAAAACTATGATTTCCTATATCATACCATCTGTTGTTCTTATTTCACAGAATTATTAACGGTAAACCTCATTCATTTCCAACCAAAAACAACCAGGATATAGGAGACGCTCAGAATGTTTTACTTTTCTTCTTTATTCAGACTATAATGCTAATGTTCAGCAATTATTTTGATGATAGGCGGGGATCTCATGCAAAAAAAAGAAAACCTGCTTTTCACCGCATGGGCTGCTTCCTTTACAGCCATGCTAGGCAGTCTTTATTTCTCAGAAATTGCCGGCTATGAACCTTGTGAGCTTTGCTGGTATCAGCGTATTTTGATGTACCCTCTCGTATTGATTCTTGGGATTGCGATCGCCAGAAGGGACACGAAAGCCGCTGTTTATTCGCTCGCAATGTCTGGTATTGGCGGTCTTATTTCCCTTTACCATTATGGCATTCAAAAAATCGATTTTTTATCGGATGCTGCTCCTGCCTGCGGCCGGGTGCCGTGCACAGGGATGTATATCAACTGGTTCGGATTCGTTACCATCCCGTTTCTCGCGTTGACTGCATTTACGATTATTTTCGTGGCCAGCTTGATGATTTTAAAAAGAAAAGGGGCGTAAATCATTGAAGAAAGTGATTATTTTTGCGGTGGTTCTCGTTGCTGTTTTTGGCGCGATTGCCTTTGTAACGCAATATCAAAAAGAAGAAGCATCGAAAGGAAATCCATATGGTAAGGATGACCTTCATACTGAAACGGTCAAGCAGCTGGATGACCCAAACTACCAAAATATTATCCTGCCTGATGACCTTGAGAAAAAATTAGAGGACGGCGAAGATGCGGTTGTTTATTTTTACAGCCCGACCTGCCCACACTGCCAGGAAACCACGCCTGTTTTAATGCCCATTGCGGATGATGAAAATGTAGAAGTACTTCAGTATAATCTGCTTGAATTTGAACAAGGCTGGACAGACTATGGGATTGAATATACACCGACACTTGTTTATTTTGAAAACGGGGTAGAAAAAGACCGCCTTGTCGGCAGCCAGCCTGAAGCGGAATGGACTGCGTTTTTAAACCAGACAAAAGAAAATAACCAATAAAAAAAAGCGGCCTTCCCTAAATGGGAAAGCCGTTTTTTATTTTGAAAAAGTCGTCCGCTTCTGTTCAATAAAAAAGGACAGCGGAAATGGAAAAGAAATCTGATAACTTTGTAATGTATGAATACTTTCCGTAAATAATGCTTCATATTGAGTAGAAAGAGATGAGGTTTCTAGGATGGAAATAATCGTATTGAGTGCTGTGATTACACATGAAGCATCGTGCAGCGATTCTACTTGTTCAAGTTGTTTATCATCCAGTGAAAAAAGTTTTTCTGCTTCGATCTTTTCAATAAGATCAGACTGAATGTAACGTGGAAATACCTGTTTCGACAAATAAGAGCACAATGTTTTAATTTTCTCTTCTTGTTCAATGGTTGAAGACATAAGTATGGACATGGTTTACAGCCACCTTTAGTTGCAGTCTCCTATCAGAATACCATACAATTCTCAGAGAGAAAATAACTATTTATTAGAAAAGGATGAACTTCATGCATACAATTCGACAAAATCAGCACTGGGTAATGTATATAAATGCAGAGCTGGATGGTTCAACCATTGAAGCCATTCTTTCAGAAAAATGGCAGCTTCCGAAAAAAATGATTCATTTATGGCGAATGGACCGTTCTATTCTTTTGAATGGACAGCCTGCAAATTGGCGCCAGCCGCTTGAGCAGGGCAGCTCTTTGGCCTTTCCTTTTTTCAAACCCGGTTCATTCGGCGCTGAACCTGTGCCTCCCTCGCCTTCCATTTTATACGAGGATGATCATTTGGTGGTTGCGGATAAACCGGCCGGAATCAAGACCCATCCGAATGACCCTGGTGAACGCCATACGCTGCTCAACGGTGTAAGCTATCACATGTCAGTGAAAGGAGACTCTCTTCCTGTGCGGCATGTCCACCGCCTCGATGAAGGAACAAGCGGAGCTGTTTTGTTTTCAAAACATGAAGCGGCTTATGCCATGCTCTCCCGCCTGCTTGAGCAAAAAGAAATTTTCCGCACGTACTATGCAGTAGTAGACGGGGATGTTACTCAAAAAAGCGGCACGGTTCGAAAGGCGATTGGAAAAGATCGCCATCATCCGACAAGACGGCGGATTTCTCCGAACGGCCAGGCAGCGGTTACTCATTTTGAACGGGTGGCCGTGCAGGATGGCCGCTCCTTGCTAAAGTGCCGGCTCGAAACAGGCCGCACTCACCAAATTCGTGTCCATCTGTCCTCGATCGGCCATCCGATTTCTGGAGATGCATTGTACGGCGGAAGCGGGATTTCTCCCCATCCACTGCTGCATGCAGCAAAATTAACAATTCCTCACCCATTTGTAAATGATTGCGTAACCGTATCGGCTCCTGTGCCGGATTCAATAAAAAAGCTTTTTTTAACGACATGTTTCGAGTAAAATGGGAAAGTTGAGATTATTTTTAACTATTTCAGGAGGTTGTGAACGTGTTTAAACAGAAAAAAGATAAATTTTCAATGCTGCTTGAATCTATTGCATTAAATTTAAAAGAAGGTGCAGACTATTTCGCTGAATATAAGCTGAAAAATGCTGGAGATTTAAAAATCTTTTCAGATGAAATGAAACGCTTTGAAACAAAAGGCGATGACCTTATGCATGAAGTGATTAAAGAGTTAAACCACACTTTCATCACACCAATTGAACGTGAAGACATTCTGGCGCTGGCAATGAGCATGGATGATGTGATGGACGGGCTTGAAGCAACTGCCGCTATGTTTGAAATGTACTCTGTCATTAATGCAGACGAATACATGCTGAAATTCGTTGATGCAATCCGTTCTTGTGCAGAGGAAATTGTCTCAGCCGTTGAACTGCTTACTGTTAAAAAGCTGCAGGTGATCCGCACACATGCTATTAAAATTAAGGAATATGAAACTGTTTGTGACGGAATTCTTCGTCAATCAATCAAACATATTTTTACAATTGAGAAAGATCCGATCCGCTTGATCAAGATGAAAGAAATTTACGAAAACCTTGAAGAAATTGCGGACTATTGCCAAGACGTCGCCAATACACTTGAAACCATTATTATGAAAAACGCATAAGGGGTCTTGACCGTTGGATACATTATTTCTTATTACTATTTTGATTGTTATTTTCGCGCTTGCGTTTGATTTTATTAACGGGTTCCATGACACGGCTAATGCAATTGCGACAGCCGTATCAACAAAGGCCCTTACGCCGCGGCGTGCTATTATACTGGCAGCTTTTATGAACTTTTTAGGCGCCATGACATTTACTGGGGTAGCAAAAACGATCACAAAAGATATTGTGGATCCGTTTATGCTTGAAAACGGACTGGTTGTCATTTTAGCCGCTTTAACCGCTGCTATTTTTTGGAACCTGCTTACATGGTACTACGGTATTCCAAGCAGTTCATCGCATGCTCTTATCGGTTCGGTTGCCGGAGCGGCAATTGCTGCAGCCGGATTCCAGGCATTAAATTACGGCGGATTTTTCAAAATTCTTCAAGCGCTTATTATCTCGCCGCTTCTTGCTTTCGCGATCGGCTTTATCGTGTATAGTATTTTTAAAGTCGTATTTAAAAACAACAATTTGGCGAAAACAAACCGGAATTTCCGTCTGATCCAAATTGCGACTGCTGCCCTGCAGTCTTATACACACGGTACGAATGATGCGCAAAAAGCGATGGGGATCATTACAATGGCATTAATTGCCGGAAACTACCAGCAGTCAACAGATATTCAGCTGTGGGTACAGGTTTCCTGTGCGCTGGCAATGGGGCTTGGTACGTCAGTCGGCGGTTGGAAAATCATTAAAACCGTTGGCGGCAAGATTATGAAAATCCGCCCAGTCAACGGTGTAGCGGCCGATCTTTCATCTGCGATGATCATTTTTGGCGCCACGCTTATTCATTTGCCGGTCAGCACAACCCATGTGATCTCTTCTTCTATTCTTGGTGTTGGTACTGCCCACCGTGTTAAAGGAGTTAAATGGGATACTGCTCAGCGCATGCTGATCACCTGGGTCATCACACTGCCGATAACTGCTACTATCGCAGCCATCAGCTACTATATACTGAATATCTTTCTCTAAGCTGAACCAATTTTTGGTTCAGCTTTTTTATACAAAATCCGATTTCTTGACGAATGAACATATATTGATTAAAGTGAAAAGCGAATATCACTTACGAAAAGTAATAGACGAACCATTTTTCCGCTTTTATGGCGAAAAATGACGATATAGGGGGATTTTTGTTTATGTCAGATTTTTTTGAAGTAGCCCTTGGCCGCCGTTCGGTAAAGGTATACGATCCAAATGCACGTATATCAGGGGAAGAGTTAACAGAATTGCTTCAAGTAGCAGGACGGGCACCATCTGCGTGGAATCTACAGCAATGGCACTTCCTTGTTTTTCACGGAAAAGACGTGCAGAAAAAATTATTGCCAATCGCCTACAATCAGCAGCAAATTGTGGATGCCTCTGCTGTTATTTGCATCATGGGTGATTTGCAAGGCAATTTAAACGTGGATCCGGTTTTTGATCCACAGGTTGAAAGCGGCGAAATGACACCTGAGCTAAAAGAAATTTTAGCCGGCCAAATTAACGGAGCTTACAACCGCGCTGAGTACCCGCGCGACGGGGCCATTTTAAATTCATCGCTGGCTGCGATGCAGCTTATGCTGGCTGCACGGGCAAAAGGATATGACACATGCCCAATTGGCGGCTTCAATGCTTCCGGGCTGGCAGAGGCGTTTAACGTGCCTGCACGTTACCTGCCAACGATGCTGATTACAGTCGGTAAAGCCCTTCAGGAAGGCCGCCCTACTGACCGTCTTCCGATCAACCAGCTGATTACCTACGCAGAATAATTCAAAAGCCGCTTCTCGTAGAGAGCGGCTTTTTGAATTGCCTCTTGCACCTCCTGCAGAAAACGTCTAGTATTAACAAGGGATTTTAATGCTTGTTTGTGGAGGAATGAAGAAATGTTTAAATTGAATGAACATGGCACGACCGTTAAAACGGAACTGCTTGCCGGCTTAACAACCTTCCTGACAATGGTGTATATCGTGGTAGTTAACCCGATTATTTTGTCAGATGCCGGTGTCCCATTTGAGCAGGTGTTTACGGCGACAATCATTGCAGCGGTTGTCGGAACACTTTGGATGGGCTTGTTCGCCAACTACCCAATTGCGATTGCACCTGGTATGGGAATGAATGCATATTTCGCTTACTCAGTTGTCGGGTCGCATGGCGGCATTACGTATGAAACAGCATTTGCAGCTGTTTTTATTTCGGGGCTTCTTTTTGTGGTTTTGTCTTTAACGCCGCTTCGTGAAAAGTTAATCGAAGCCATACCCGAAAATTTAAAGCACGGTATTTCTGCCGGTATCGGCTTGTTTATTGCTTTTATTGGGCTTCGCCTGACTGGCATCATCGGCCCGGATCCAAGCAACCTTGTGAAGCTGGGCGATTTGCAGAGCCCGTCCGCGCTTTTGGCTTTGTTCGGCCTTGCGGTTACCATTGTGTTAATGGTTCGCGGTGTGAACGGTGCCCTATTCATAGGTATGGTCATTACGGGGCTTGCTGCTTTTTTTACCGGCCAGCTTTCGTTTAAGGAGGGCTTTGTCGGCATGCCGTCCATGCCGGATGGGCTGTTAGCTTTAAATCCTATTACAGCCTTTGGTGACGTTGTCAGCCACAGCTTATATGCGGTTGTTTTTTCTTTCCTGCTCGTCACGATTTTTGACACAACCGGCACAATGGTTGGTGTTGCCCAGCAGGCTGGTTTGATGAAAGGAAACAAAATGCCCCGAGCGCGCCAAGCGCTTTTAGCGGACTCTGTTGCTACATCCATCGGTGCGATGGCGGGTACGAGCCCGACCAGTGCTTATATTGAATCATCAACAGGCGTTGCAGCCGGAGGAAGAACCGGACTTACATCGGTAACCGTTGCTGGATTGTTTATTCTGGCTGCTTTCTTTGGCCCGCTCGTTTCAGCTGTATCCGGTATTTCTGCCATTACAGCTCCCTCGTTGATTATCGTGGGCTGCTTAATGATGCAAAATGCTGCGAAAGTAAATTGGAAAGAGCTTGATGAAGCGTTCCCTGCGTTTCTGATTATTTTAACCATGCCGCTTACATCAAGTATTGCAACAGGAATTGCCCTTGGCTTTGTATCGTACCCGCTTGTGAAAATCGCACGGGGACGCTATAAAGAGGTTCATCCGCTTGTGTATATTTTTGCGGTGCTGTTTTTCTACCAGCTGTTATTTTTGCCGCACTAAAAAATCCGCCCCATACGGGCGGATTTTTTTATAAAGAGGATAAAGCGCTGGCAATGGAAACAGTACGCTTCGCCTGGTGCTTGACTGCGGCTTCTACATTTTCTTTCATGCCGTCTCTTCCTACTGATACACTTGTACCATATGGATTTCCTCCTGCTTCAAACAGAACAGGATCTGTGTAGCCGGGAGCTGCAATAATGGCGCCCCAATGATACATGGTTGTATACAGCTGAAGAATCGTCTGCTCCTGTCCGCCGTGAGCGTTTTGAGCTGATGTCATAGCGCTGACTACTTTATTAGCCAGCTTTCCGGTTGCCCACAGGCCGCCGGTTGAATCAATAAATTGCTTGAATTGGCCGGGTACATTGCCGTATCTTGTCGGAACGCTGAATACAATGGCATCTGCCCATTCTAAATCATCCAGCGTTACCTCTGGAATATCCTTTGCTTCTTCTACGTGCGCCTTCCAGGCATCGTTTTTTTCAATGGCCGATGCGGGAGCCGTTTCTGGAATTTTAAGAACTTTTACATTCGCTCCTGCTTCTTCTCCCGCTTCTTTCGCCCAGTTCGCCAATTGAAAATTCGTACCGGTCATGCTGTAATAAATTACGGCTAAATTTGTCATCTCTTACTCTCCCCCTTATGCGTGGTTTCCTCTTACTGAGTTTGCCCGCTGGAGAAAAAAACAAAACCTTTTCATTTATCCGGCTGAAAAAAGTAGGAAAGTGCCGGATAGACGTCTTCCCTTTTACGAATGACGTAGGATTTAAACAGTGGGTTTTGTACTTTTCGAAATGCGGACATCAGTGGTGTGGTCCGGTTGTACTGATTCACTTCCCCATAGCCGAACATGCGGCAGTGCGGCAGTATTTTTTCGAGCAATGCAACACACTGGGGATTGTCTGAAGCAAGATTATCGCCATCAGAAAAATGAAATGGATAAATGTTGTACCGTTCCGGCGAATATTTTTTTTCCATCAGCTCCAGCACAAGCCGGTACGCAGATGAACAGATGGTTCCGCCGCTTTCTCCTTTAGTGAAGAAATCATTTTCTTCCATCTGGAGCGCTTCTGTATGATGGGCAATAAATACAATATCAACCGTTGTATATTTTTTTCTTAAAAAGCGGGTCATCCAGAAAAAAAAGCTGCGGGCGATATATTTCTCAAACGGCCCCATACTTCCACTCGTATCCATCATCGCAAAAATCACGGCTTTAGACTGAGGCTTTTTCTCTTCGGTAAAAGAGCGAAAACGACGGTCTTCCGGGCGGACAGGGAAAAAAGACATCTCTCCCGCCAGTGCGTTTCGCTTAAACGCTGCCATTAATGTTTTCTTTTTATCAATTCGTGCCGTTACACCTGTTTTACGGATGTCATTAATAGTCCAGTCCGTAATAACCGATTCCGCTTTTTCTTTTTCAGCGAGGTTTGGCAGGGCCAGCTCAGAAAACAGAGCATCTTCAATTTCAGCCATGCTGACTTCCGCTTCATAAAAATCCTCCCCGCGCTGGTTTCCTGCTTTTTTGCCCTGCCCAGCCGCACTTTTCTCATCTCCGCCTGCCCGGGCGATCGCGTCTCCAACTTCTCCTTTTCCCTGCCCGGTATGCTTGGATTTTTCATCGGAATAACGAATTTTATATTCCTGAAGCGAACGGATCGGCAGTTTCACTGTCCGCTTGCCGTCCGACATAATAATTTGCTCTTCAGTCACCATATCAGCTAAATTTTTTTTGATCGCTTCTTTTACTTTTTGCCGATGGCGTTCCTGGTCATCATAGCCTTTTCGGTGGAGTGACCAGTCTTCTTCTGATAAATGATAGGATGTGTCCATTTCATTTCCTCCCCAGGTTTTATTTCAATCAAAAAGGGTAAACAAGTATAAAAGAATAATGAGGTGACTCATGATGAATTTAAAGAAGCGTGAAGAACAGCCTATGAATTCAATGGTCACAAGCTTTGAAGACATGGAAATCCTTGGCCGTCAAATGGAGCGCCAGCGGACAAATGAAGAGCTGAAGCAGCATGAACGACAGCCTGATCCGATTCAATTTGACGAATCAACCGATGGAAAATAATAACCCGGCTGCCTGCAACCGGGTTTTTCTTTTGGTTATCGGTTTAAAAGTCCTCCAACATAGCGAAGCAATTCATTGGCTGAAACAGAATTGTAGCCGCATTCGTCAATTAAGCGTGCTGTGACTTCATTCATCTTTTTCAACTGCTGTTCATCCGGCGTAACAGACGAAGTGGTAATTTTAACAATGTCTTTTAAGTCGGAAAACAGCTTTTTCTGAATCGCTTCTCGAAGCCGATCATGCTCCCGGTAATCAAATTTTTTCCCTTTGCGTGCATAAGCGGAAATTCGAATCAGCATTTCTTCGCGGAATGCTTTTTTAGCGTTTTCTGACACGCCAATCTGTTCTTCGATCGACCGCATTAAACGCTCGTCCGGACTGACTTCCTCACCTGTGAGCGGATCGCTTAATTTCACCTTGTTGCAGTATGCTTCCACATTATCCAAATAGTTGTCCATTAATGCCCGGGCCGATTCTTCATACGAGTAAACAAAGGCTTTTTGAACTTCTTTTTTCGCCGTTTCATCGTACTGCTTTCTCGCTTCGGAAATAAACTGCAAGTATTTCGTGCGCATTTCCTTTGTAATGGACGGATGTGAATCCAGGCCGTCTTTTAATGAGCGCAGCACATCCAGTGCATTGATCGAATTGGTTCCTTTTTTAATAATGGCTGCAGAAATGCGGTTCATTACATACCGTGGATCGATTCCATCCATTCCTTCATCCGAATGTTCTTTTCGGAGTTCAATAGCATCAAGCGGCGTTAATCCTTCTACCACTGCTCCGTCATAAAGCTTCATCTTCATCACAAGATCAACGTTTGCCCGGCTCGATTCTTTTAAGCGCGTTAAGATGGTGAACATGGCTGCAGTACGGAACGTGTGCGGTGCAAAATGAATGGAAGCCGCTTCACTTTCGTGTATCATTTTTTCATAAATTTTTTCTTCTTCAGTCACCTTTAGGTTGTATGGCACCGGCATAACAATCATACGGGAATGAAGAGCTTCATTCTTTTTATCTGCAATAAAGGAACGGTACTCTGTTTCATTGGTATGGGCAATAATCATTTCATCTGCCGAGATTAAGGCAAACCGGCCGGCTTTGAAATTCCCTTCTTGGGTTAGTGAGAGCAGGTGCCATAGAAACTTCTCATCACACTTCAGCATTTCCTGGAATTCCATTAATCCCCGGTTTGCAATGTTTAATTCTCCGTCAAACCGGTAGGCGCGCGGATCAGACTCCGATCCAAACTCGGCGATCGTTGAAAAATCGATGCTGCCGGTTAAATCCGCAATGTCCTGTGATTTCGGATCGGATGGACTGAACGTTCCAATGCCGCGGCGCCGGTCTTCTGAGAAGAAAATACGCTCAACCGGCACTTCTTCAATGCGGCCTCCAAATTCATGCTCAAGCCGGTAGGCATTTAGCGGTGACAATGATCCTTCAATGCGGATACCATACTCTTCATAAAAGTCATCCCGAAGATCCCGTGGAATTAGATGAAGTGGATCTTCTGCCATCTGGCAGCCTTTAATGGCATATACGGCGCCGGCATCTGTGCGGGTGTATTGCTCCAGTCCCCGCTTAAGCATTGATACAATTGTGGACTTCCCTCCGCCAACTGGCCCCATCAGCAGCAAAATCCGTTTGCGTACATCTAGCTTTTTCGCCGCCGGATGAAAATACTCTTCTACAAGACGCTGGATCGGTTCTTCAAGACCAAAAAGCTCGCGGCTGAAAAAGTCATAATTTCCATCTGTCATACCGAATGAGCGAATCATATTGTATATACGCGCATGCGCTGGCATTGCAATATGCGGCTTTTCTCTAAGAAGCTCCAAATACTCCCGGAATGTTCCTTCCCAGCGTAGCTTTTCTTCTTCGGCACGGCTTGATTGAATTTTATCGAGTATCGTCATAATTGGCTCCCTCCGCTCCGCACTCTAATGGGCGTATTTATCGGATTTTATGCGCCGGCGAAACCATTTATGAGAAAAAGAAACGTTCACATTCAATATTGCATCCGGTATAATAGGGAAAAATGAATGCGTTTACGCTACAGAAAGGGGCTTCTTTCCATGAGATTATTAGGTGTTCTTTTCGTATGTATTGCTTTTTTATCAGCGATTTTCACAGCGGGCTACAACGACAAACCAGGCGCGAAATAAAAAAAGCTGTACCGATTTTTTCGGTACAGCTTTTTTTAAAAAGATATGTGATTATAACCAGCATTCAACTTAGAGCGTCTTGCACTTTTTTGCTCCAGCCGGCCAGCCCCTCGGTCATAAGCTGCCCCGCCTTTGCGGCAAAAAGCGCCGCCAATGCAGTTCATCTTATGCCTGCCGGGCCTGAACGGCCGACTTGCGCTTTTCTTTAATACAGGTCTGGGAAGCCTTGCTGGCGAAGTGCCTCGTATATAAGAATGGCTGCCGTGTTGGACAAGTTAAGCGAGCGGACATGCTCATTCATTGGAATGCGCAGGCAGCGGTCCATATTGGCCGCGATCAAATCTTTTGGAAGACCCGTTGTTTCTTTGCCAAACATAAAATAATGATCCTGTTCTGTATCGCTGTAGTCAAACTTAGCGTGATCCTGTTTACCGAACTTTGAAAGATAATACATATTTCCATCTGGATTTTTTTCAAAAAACTCTTCAAGAGAATCATAATACGTAATATCAACAAATTCCCAATAATCCAGCCCGGCACGCTTAAGCATTTTATCGTCAGTTGAAAATCCAAGCGGGCGGATTAAATGAAGCGGTGTACCGGTCGCCGCACACGTCCGCGCAATATTTCCGGTATTGGCCGGGATTTCCGGCTGGTATAGCACTACATGAACTGCCACAAAACTTCACTCCTTTTCAACTCATCATTATAACACGGAACCTATCTGTCCGAGTGCTTTTTTAATTTCATCCACCACTGTCTCATCTTCTTCGCGCTCTAGTGCTTTGAACAGCTGGGACTCTGCTTCTATGCCGCCAATCTGCCCAATAGCATAAGCTGCTGTACCACGAAGAACTGGACGTGGATCGTTGTGAAGCAGAGCAGCAAGGGCCGGCAGCGAAGATGGCTCCCTGAAATGAGCCAATGCAATGACTGCATTTCGCTGAATCGGCTTTTTGCCGCGCCATGAACCAGACATCGCGCCAAACCGCTCCTTAAATTCCTTGTTGCTCATCGATAAAAGCGGCTCTAACAGCGGCTTTACTTCTTCCAGTGCCGGTGTCATTTCTTCATGGTTTAATGTGTGTTTCCCTTTATTGGCCGGGCAGACGGTCTGGCACGTATCACAGCCGTACAGCCGGTTTCCGAGATGTTTACGGAATTCCTCCGGCAAAAAGTCTTTTGTCTGCGTTAAATAAGCGATACACCGCTGAGAATTAAGCTGTCCTCCTTGAACGAGTGCACTTGTTGGGCAGGCGTCAATACATTTCGTACACGTGCCGCACTGGCTTTCCATCGGCGTGTCCGGTTCAAAAGGAATATTGGTCAGCATTTCACCTAAATACACGTATGAACCAAACTCCGGTGTAATAATCGCACAGTTTTTTGCACTCCAGCCGATGCCAGCCCGCTCCGCCACCGCACGGTCAGACAGCTCACCTGTATCAACCATTGATTTCGTTTGGACATCTGGCATTTTTTCTTTTAAAAACACTTCCAGCTGTTCCAGCTTTCTGCGCAGAACGAGGTGATAATCTTCTCCCCAGGACGCTCGGCAAAACAAGCCGCGCCGCTCTCCCTTTTTCCCTTTCGGAGCTCCTTCCAGCTTCGATGGATACGCAAGCGCAATGGCAATAATCGAACGCGGACTATCCATCAAGAGTGCCGGGTTTGTCCGCTTCTCAATATCTTTTTCCTCAAAACCGGATGCATATCCTAGTTCTTGCTGCTGTACCAGTTTTTGTTTTAATTCAAGAAACGGATCGGCCGCAGCGAATCCGATTTTATCGATGCCAATTTCTTTGCTGTAGTCAATCAGTTCCTGCTTTAACTGCCGGTACATTTCTTCTCCTCCGTTCCATAGAAAATAGGCAAACGGGAATCCCGTCTGCCTGTTTGTCGTTTTTCTTATTATTTCACAAAAATGCGATAAAGTCGAGCATGTCAGCTGTAAATATGGCTTCCTGTTTCTACAAATTCCTTCGACTTTTCTTTCATGCCTTCTTCGGCTGCCTGCTTACGCAAATCATGAGAAATGCGCATCGAGCAGAATTTTGGTCCGCACATTGAACAGAAATGAGCCGTTTTTGCTCCTTCTGCCGGCAGGGTTTCATCATGGTATTCGCGCGCCCGGTCCGGGTCAAGCGATAAATTAAACTGATCATGCCATCTGAATTCAAAGCGCGCTTTTGATAAAGCATCATCTCTTTTCTGAGCTCCCGGATGGCCTTTGGCAAGATCCGCTGCATGAGCAGCAATTTTGTAGGCAATGACCCCTTCACGAACGTCATTTTTATCCGGCAGGCCAAGATGCTCCTTCGGTGTCACATAACAAAGCATCGCCGTGCCATGCATAGCAATCATCGCTGCACCAATCGCAGAAGTGATATGGTCATATCCCGGTGCAATATCCGTTGTAAGCGGACCAAGTGTGTAAAACGGCGCGCCCTGGCAAATATCAATTTCTTTATCAATATTTTCTTTGATTTTATGAAGTGGTACATGTCCTGGTCCTTCGATCATTACCTGCACATCATATTCCCAGGCAATTTTCGTCAGTTCGCCAAGCGTTTCAAGTTCCGCAAATTGAGCTTCGTCATTTGCATCGGCAATCGATCCCGGACGAAGGCCGTCTCCCAAAGAAACCGAAATATCGTACGCTTTTAAAATTTCACAAATTTCTTCAAAGTGTGTGTATAAGAAATTTTCCTGGTGATGAGCCAGGCACCATTGCGCCATAATGGAACCACCGCGTGAAACAATACCGGTTGTCCGCTTAATTGTCATTGGAATATAGCGAAGTAGTACGCCGGCGTGAATTGTAAAATAATCGACTCCCTGCTCAGCCTGCTCAATGAGTGTATCCCGATACACTTCCCACGTTAAATCTTCTGCTATGCCTTTTACTTTTTCAAGAGCCTGGTAAATCGGCACAGTGCCAACCGGTACCGGCGAATTGCGGATGATAAATTCCCTTGTCGCATGAATATTTTTTCCTGTAGACAGATCCATAATCGTGTCCGCACCCCAATGCGTTGCCCACGTCATTTTTTCTACTTCTTCTTCAATAGATGAACTTACTGCCGAGTTACCAATATTCGCATTGACTTTTACATGAAAACGGCTGCCAATAATCATCGGCTCATTTTCAGGGTGGTTAATATTGGCCGGAATAATCGCACGGCCGGAAGCAACCTCCTCACGAATCGTTTCTGCGTCCATGTTCTCACGAATCGCTACATATTCCATTTCCGGTGTGATTATGCCTTTTTTCGCATAATGCATTTGAGTTACGTTCTGGCCAGGAAGCGCCCGTCTTGGTTTATGGGCAAAATCCGCTTGAAACATCGATTCCGCTTCTTTGACCCCATTGTCTTCCGGCTTTACTTCTCTTCCTTCATAAAGCTCTGTGTCTTCTCTGGCTGCCACCCACTGCTCTCTTACACGCGGCAGGCCTTTATGTACGTCTGCAATAAAACCGGGTTCTGAATAAGGACCGCTTGTGTCATAAACGGTGATCGGTTCGTTTGCATGGGTTCCTGCATCTGTTTTCGTTTCGCTTAATTTAATTTGCCGGAATGGAACCCGGATGTCCGTTTGACTTCCTTCCACATAAACTTTTTCACTTGCTGGAAATTGTGCCTGCAGATCGATTTTTTCACTTTTCAAACGATTCATCTTATTTTCCTCCCTGGACTGCTGAAACCGATCTGGACACACACACGTAAAAAATAAAAACGGGTTCTTTTAAAATAAAAGAACCCGTGAAATAGTTTAATGGACGGCTTAAAAACCGTGTCCCTACTTCCCTACGCTGGTACTGGCCAGATCAGGTTCGAAGGGTTAAAGAGCCTTAAAGCGCGCTCTTCTCTCAGTCCGGCTAACGGACACCCCTAGCAGTTGTAAATTATGAAGCTGTGTACAAAATGTAACACGATAAAAATGATCTGTAAAGCATTTTTTCCATGTAATGCTATTTATTTGCCCCAAAAACCTTTAAATGCTACGCTTATAACTAGTTTTTTATCAGGCGAACGGAGGCAATGCAATGCAGACTATTTCTTTAGCAGAAGCGGTAAAGTTAAAAAGTATTTTAACTAAAAAAGTGCATGAATTGGAGGAAGAATTACGCCGCGTTGCTTACACAACGATTGAAAAAGGTGATTCTATTCCAACTGCTGTACGGACCGTAAGCGCTGTAGAAGCAGAACTTCAAGAAGTTCGAAAAGACGCGCGCACACTGGACCGGCTCATGTACAAAGCCAATAGCGAAAACACCGTTTCCTTTAAAAACGAAACCGTTCCCCTTGTAGAAGCAATTGAATGGGCGACTCAGCTTCGTGCAGAAGCACGGCTTTGCAAGGAAATGGGCGCTTCTCCAAAGGAGGAAATCCAATACGGTTATGCGGAGAGCACCACTGTTTATAAAGTAGCTCTGTTCGAGCCTGAGGACTATCGGCAAAAAGCGATTCAGCTTGAACGGGAAGCTCATAAGCTTTCTAATTTAATTAATGCAAAAAATTACACAGTTACCATTGCCTTTAATGACGAAAAATATTTTTAACCTTGAAAAAGTGAGACTCTTTTTCAAGGCGCAGGATTGGGAACCTCACTTTTTGAATAGAAAAGCAAACCAATCCCCGTTTTCCATTCACCTTGTGACCGATAACCAATCCCCATCTAATGCGATGGCAATCCGCCCTTTGGATGTTTTTAAACGGTTTCTCCCTGCGAAACAGCCTCTTCTCTTCGAAGAGGCTGTTTATTTAAAGAGAAGCATTCTGAATGACAGACAGCATATTTTGGTTTGGATAATTCACTTCTTTGTATTGATTCATCACTTTGTCCGCATCAAATTCCACCCGTTCAATGGAAGTGCTGATCCGGTGTCCGTCTGTTTCTACAATAGCGTATGAAGCTTTTTTAACGCCGTCAAACGGGAGGCCGACGCTGCCGATATTTATGACGATCTTTCCTTTTATATACCGAATATAAGGCTTATGAATATGAGCATAGATATATACGTCATTACTTTCAGAAAGCATTAATTTCGTTTCTAACACCTCGTCAGGCTCGGAAGAAGAAACTACGGTAAATAAGCTGTCCGGCGCTGCATGAAAAGCATGAACCGCCACACCGTCCAGATCGAGATGAAGCTCTGTTGGAAGAGCGTTTAGGTAATCGATATCCGCTTCTTCTAACTGTGATACAGTCCAGTCACGCTCTTGATTCATCAGCTCCAGCGCTGCTTCTGCTACTTCTCCTTTGTGAACACCTCGCACAACCCATTCATCCGCATTCCCTTTAATCACTTCTGTTTGAAGCCCTTGAATCAGCTCCAGTGACCGCTTCGGTTCCGGCCCGCGGTAACAAAGGTCGCCCAGTACATAAATTTTATCTACCTGCTTCGTTTTAAGATCATTTAACACAGCTTGAAGCGCCACTGCATTCCCATGAACATCAGAGATAAAAGCTGCTTTCATTTTCAACATCCTTTTCTTTATAATTTTAAAGCAGAGAACCGATATGTATAAAAAAATTATGACAAGCAGGCTTTTTACTGTAAAGAAATAAGCTCACCAATAAAGGTGAGCTTTAGGTTTTACCGAAGGTTATTTTTTTCTTTTTGCGGAGCGGAAGAATCAGATCCCTCGGCTTCTTCAAGTGCTTTTAATTCGGCGTTTGTCTGCGGAAACCCGTTTGCCTGCCATTCATCGCGGTACTGGGCATCTAATCCCGTCAGCCCTTCATATTCTTTTGCTTTTTCTGAATCAACACTCTCCACTTCGTCTTTTTTAAGTTCAGTGGACTTGTCATCAATAAATTTTGTTTTCTCAACGACCATGGTTTGCTCATTTTTCTTAGAAGCAATACCATTTTTAATGCCTTTTACCACTTTTGTCGTTCCTGCTTTTAAACCATTGCCGATTTTACCCACTGTACCAGAGTCCGTATCTCCTGATTCTTGTTTTTGCTGAAATGCATTTAAAGCTAAAACGATTCCAGTAGTGAGTAATGCGGTAGAACCAACTACTACACCCATCGTCATTTCTTTTTTCTGAAGAGAGGAATTCATCCGGTCAAGCATCTCTTTTTCTTTCTCCATCATTTTTTGCTGTGCTTCAATTCCAGTTTTTACTCCCTGGATGGTTTTATTAATACCGCCCTTGATCATCTCTTCTTCGGTTTCAACGCCTGTTTTAATAAGGTCTGCTGTTTTTCCGGTACCAGCTTTTACCCCATTTTTAATTCCTTTTTTCACTTCTTTTACTGCACTAAATTTTTGGTTCCGGTTTTCAGCCATTTGTTTCTTATTGCTATACCCTTTTGTCATTTTTACAGCCCCTGCTGATGCCAAAGCTGAAGAACCGATAATGATACCCATAGTAGATGTTTTCATACATACCCCTCCAGTTTAAGTTTTAAGTTAATAAGGATATTACCGATTTGAAGGGATTTTAAACAATATCCATCACAGTTGATACTATTTATCTAGATGAATAACCGTAAACGTGTCATTAGAAGCGATGTAATCACAAACGGATTTTTTATTTAGTTAAGAACGCAGCGGTTTTAAACACGAAAAAACCCTTCAACAAATGTTGAAGGGTTACGCCGTTTAATACCGGCGGCCGGGGTCGAACCGGCACTCCCGTGAAGGAACTGGATTTTGAGTCCAGCGCGTCTGCCAATTCCGCCACGCCGGCAAATACATAATGGAGGCGGCAACCGGACTCGAACCGGTGGTAAAGGTTTTGCAGACCTTGGCCTTACCGCTTGGCTATGCCGCCTTTATAAAAATGTTGGAGCGGAAGACGGGATTCGAACCCGCGACCCCCACCTTGGCAAGGTGATGTTCTACCACTGAACTACTTCCGCAAAATAATGGCTGGGCTAGAAGGATTCGAACCTTCGCGTGACGGAGTCAAAGTCCGTTGCCTTACCGCTTGGCTATAGCCCAAAAATATGGGGCGATCGAGGGGAATCGAACCCCCGAATGTCGGAGCCACAATCCGATGCGTTAACCACTTCGCCACGACCGCCATAATAAAATTTTATAAAATTGATCGAATTGGCAGGGGCAGTAGGAATCGAACCCACACCGGAGGTTTTGGAGACCTCTGTTCTACCGTTAAACTATGCCCCTGTATAAACTGGTGGAGGGGGGCAGATTCGAACTGCCGAACCCGAAGGAGCGGATTTACAGTCCGCCGCGTTTAGCCACTTCGCTACCCCTCCATCATGCATAAGCAAAATGGTGCCGGCAAGAGGACTTGAACCCCCAACCTACTGATTACAAGTCAGTTGCTCTACCAATTGAGCTACACCGGCAGCATAATGGCTCAGGACGGAATCGAACCGCCGACACAAGGATTTTCAGTCCTTTGCTCTACCAACTGAGCTACTGAGCCTTTCTTACAAGATTTCTATGTATAATGGCGGTCCGGACGGGACTCGAACCCGCGACCTCCTGCGTGACAGGCAGGCATTCTAACCAACTGAACTACCGGACCAAACAATTGCGGGGGCAGGATTTGAACCTGCGACCTTCGGGTTATGAGCCCGACGAGCTACCGAGCTGCTCCACCCCGCGATAACAATATGGTGGAGGATGACGGGATCGAACCGCCGACCCTCTGCTTGTAAGGCAGATGCTCTCCCAGCTGAGCTAATCCTCCAAATGGTGACCCCTACGGGATTCGAACCCGTGTTACCGCCGTGAAAGGGCGGTGTCTTAACCGCTTGACCAAGGGGCCAATATGTATGTTTGATAGAGTATACTGGCGGAGAGCAAGGGATTCGAACCCTTGAGACAGCGGTAACCGTCTACACGATTTCCAATCGTGCTCCTTCGACCTCTCGGACAGCTCTCCATAAATGGCTCCGCAGGCAAGACTCGAACTTGCGACCGATCGGTTAACAGCCGATTGCTCTACCACTGAGCTACTGCGGAATAATCATATAAAATCCTTCCGCCAGGCGGCGTCCTGCTCTCACAGGGGGAAACCCCCAACTACCATCGGCGCTGAAGAGCTTAACGGCCGTGTTCGGGATGGGAACGGGTGTGACCTCTTCGCTATTGCCACCTGACTTATTTGCGACATTTATTATTATAGCACAATAAATGAAATTTGCAAGAAATTTTTTGTTCTTTCAAAACTGGATAGAAGCGTTATTGTATGGGCAAAAACCTTTCGGTTACACGCCAAGTGTACATTGATTAAGTCCTCGATCGATTAGTATTCGTCAGCTCCATGCGTCGCCGCACTTCCACCTCGAACCTATCTACCTCGTCATCTTCAAGGGATCTTACTTACTTGCGTAATGGGAAATCTCATCTTGAGGGGGGCTTCATGCTTAGATGCTTTCAGCACTTATCCCGTCCACAC